>CAWBTP010000022.1:0-345768 GCA_963791795.1 uncultured Acidimicrobiia bacterium | reverse complement strand
GCACGCAAGATGAGATTTAGCAGTGGGTCGTCCGCATGACCACGACCACTCGACGGATGGAGATAGCCGGACTGGTCAAGCGGGCGGCTCTGGATGAGCCAAGTGGCACGCAATCTCAGTTACGCTGCGGATTCATGGCGGTCACAGATGGGAATTAATGACACTTTCTTTTGAATCAAACAATGACGGTACACCTTCACGAAAATCCTAAGCGCACCTCAGCCCTTGGGATTTCACAAACTGCCGCTGTGGCGACGCACGGCTGGTGGTTGATGTAACAACTCAACCCGATGATGCTCAGCAGCGACTATGTGAGAGATGCGGACGAGTTCCTTGGCAATCCCAACAGCATCCTGCAATGACATTGCGCTTGTGGTTGCGACTATTGCTCCTGTTCCGTCCTGTCCTGGAATCCGCGTGAGTTTGTCTTTGAGTTCTTTGAACTGGGATTCAACTTCTGGAGGTAGTTCGTCCGGCTCCACGGATCTAAGGTGAAACATATACGCTATTGCGAGACGCTGTTGAATGCTGGGTTGAGCACTGGTGGCCATTGCTTCTATTGCTTCAGAAAGCTTTATATTGGCTCTATCGTAGCTCATGGAGATGCCGCGATCGCTTTCCAATCCCCGCACTGATCGTTGCAGAGGTGATCAACCCTCGCGGCACTATCCCCTAGAGCCTGCGCCATAGTGAGACTGGTTTTCAGTCCCAGTATTGTCGAGCGTTCGTTCGATCCCGACTTGACCCGAACTAACCACCATTCACGGTGAGTCGATTCCAGGCAGATGACGACTTCGAGGCCGTTGGAGTGGAGACGTGTGAAGGGCATGGGTGCCGCCCAGATTGGGTGTGTATGCAGTGAGCAGAGCAGTTGTATCTGAACGGCTTCCTGTCTTTCGACCAGCGTTCATCTGTTCCACTCACTGCAAGGCAAATTCTCGCACGGTTCGGAAACCGGGCTGGTCAAAATTGAACCAACGGCTGCCCGGCGTTATCTAAGTGTTCTGCTCCGATTGCGGCAAAGAATAACCCCATTAGAGCGAACACTATCCTAGTCGTCAGTCTGATCTGGGGATCCTGCTTTTAGCTTCATCCGCTAGATGGTGAAGTTTTCTTCTGTGGGTGGGCCCTGAAGCGGGACCAGTTCTTCCCTGCCTTTGACTCACAATAGCAGCGGTACTCTCGAACGGGCAAAATCAGGCTGCACTTGGCGGTTGCGCCCGGCTCCCGATCTGCATAGCATTTCCAAACACCCCGTTAACGCGGGGTGGCTTTGGGAGCCATGCATCCAGCGCACCGCGTTTGATGAAGGTGAATCCCCTCCAGGGAGGGGCAAACACCGCGGCGATTCGGTCGCGTGCCGCCAGTGGTCGGACGGCCCCGGGGTGGGTTGTGGCTTTTCCTTGGCGGGACCCAACCCGGCGCACCGCGACTGCGTGGAGTCTTCTCAAGACTCCACCTTCGCCCACCCCTCTGACGGAGGGGATTTTCAGGAGCGTCAAGTAGAGGATCTATTGGGATGGAGGCAAAGAATGAAAACTGCTGTTCTCATGCCTGAAGGGTTTGACCACTGCCTGAAAATTCAGAACACCCGCGAGCGCTTCGAAGAGGCTCGAGATGTTTCCAGAAAATTGCTGGAAGGTGGCATCGCACTTAAGGCCAATCCTGATCACTTTGCCATCTTCAGTGATCCGCCTCGGCTGCTAGCTGGTCCGTTGAAACAAGTTGGTTACGTCGTCGGTTCTGATAATCGATGCTATCCGTCTCCGGTGGATGGTTGCGACTACATCAACGTCGCCGCGTCCCTTCCCCATCCGTCACCCGCGAGAGAGAAGGGATGGCCCGATCACGTGGCCATCGTCCATCCGGTTGATGAAGATGCCCATACACGAATGATGGAGCAGGGGTATGGCAATCCTTTCATTCACCATATTACCTGGGGCATAGCACTGCCAAACAATCTGGGATCTGAGGATCTGGCAGAGTCTCTGATCCACAGAATGGCTCAAGTTCGCGAAACCATCGCCGGACTCTTGAAGGAAACCCCTGGCACCCTGATTATTGCGTTGCCGCGCGAGGTTGTGCAGGGTGAGGGATTTCAGGAACGGTTTCATCGGGCGGTCGGTTCAACGCCGAAGGAGGAGTATCAATTAGAGGTGATGGAAGGAGGGGGTTATCTGCTTCAGTTTTTCGTGCTGAAAGGTGGCAGGATTGAAGTGGCGCTAAGGTTCCAGACGACCCAGACCTTCAATCCCAAGAGCGTCCACAAGATTTCAAAAGATGAGTTGAGCGTTGACCAAGGCCACTCGGCCTCGACAGTCAAGATGTAGTTCGCCGAGTGCCCCTGCGTCAACGCTCTTGTGGCCACTCGCGTTGGTTCGTCCTCACGGATTGGAATCTGCGAGGTTATCTCCAAGACTGACGGTCGTGGCTCTGGCGGAAGATACTCCGGCTGGCTCGGTTTTGCTGGCGTTGAATTCTAAACCGTTCTTTTGCCGTGAAATCACCGTCACGCCGTGCTCGTGCCTCGCTGCGCTGGATGAGGCCTTGCTGCCTTTCAAGTTGGCGAAATTCCCGTGGTGTCAGATCGCCGGTTCGGAAACCACGCCAGATTCGCGCTCTGCTGCTGCCATTCCCTCTGATTAATGGTTGCAGCCGAAGACTGGTTTCCAAGCGTCAGAAAAATCGCCAGGCCGCCGACTAATGCTGTGAGTATCCGCGTTTTCATAGGTTTGTCTCCTTGCTCAGGATCATATTCATCATCTTCAACCCTGAAGGACCCAGGAGGTTGCGGTGAAGGGAGCGGATTCTTGTGATTTTTGAAGTGACACTTCACGAAGCTCACTTGAGAGCAGGACGGTCACAAGATCGGCTCCCCTCACCCCTCTCCCACGCTGGGGCGAGGGGAACCGAAATCTATCGAGTATCTCGACAGACAAAGAGTGTCGTCACTATATTCTGTAATTCTCAACAGTTGCACCTCTGACAATTCATACACGATGGTCAAAACTCTAATGCGCACAATTACTCTGGTCCTCTTGCTTGGCGTCCTGATTGTCATGCCGATGGCTCAACAAACGTCGGATGAGCGAAGTGCTTGGAATCGGCCCTTCCAACCGTTTCATCTGATCGGAAACATCTACTACGTTGGAGCTGCCGGCGTCAGCGCGTTCCTGATCGTAACGCCGGCGGGTTCCATTCTTCTGGACGGTGGCTTGCCGGAAACAGCATCCCAAATCGCCGGGAACATTACCAAGTTGGGTTTTCGTTTGACGGACGTCAAATACCTCCTGAACAGCCACGCGCATTTCGATCACGCTGGAGGGTTGGCCGAACTTAAGAGGTTGTCAGGGGGTGCGATGGTCGCCAGCAGCGGTGACGCGCCAGCATTGCGGACGGGCGGCCCGGCGATGCCGGCCATCGTTGTGGATCGCATCATCGCAGACGGCGACGCTTTGCGGCTGGGCGACACAACCCTGACAGCCCACATCACGCCCGGTCACACCAAGGGTTGCACGACGTGGACAACGAATGTGACTGAAAAGGGCCGTGCTCATTCCGTTGTCTTCTATTGCAGCACCTCGGTCGTCGATCGCCTCGTCGGCAATACCCAGTACCCGCAAATCGCAAGAGATTACGAGCATACCTTCAGGAAACTGCGCGCGCTGTCTAGCGACGTATTCCTGGCGCCACATCCCTTCTTTTTCGGTTTGGAAGAGAAACGGAAGAGGATGACGGAGGCGGCTTCCAATCCATTCGTTGACGCGATCGAGCTTCCCCGCTTTGTTGAGAATTCGGAACGACAGTTTCGCATCGCGCTCGACAAGGAGCAATCCCAACGCTGATTCGATCATTTTCCGATCGGACTCAGGTTCACCGACAGCCAGAGTAAAGTAGCTCACATGCTTTGTGCAGCAATGTTCCTTAGCTTGGCTGCGGGACGCAGAAAACACCACCACCACCATAGGATAAGTTCAGTATCGCCTCCGAGTCCCCCATGACATTCTGCTTTAATAACCTCTGTCTTCTGTAAGCGGCCGAGCCGATGGTAACCGTGCAACACTAGTATCCGTTCACAGAAAATGCGACGCTTGAGGAGTGTTTGACAATTCTGAGAGTGATCTTATTGATGAAAATATCTGCAGAACGTCAATAACTCTTGTGAGGAGGAACCCATGAACAGTTTAATTTCCGCCCTGTTTACCCCTCAAGGGGGCGCCCAGGTCAAGGGGCAGCCAGCCAGTCCGGACCAGCAGAAGACGGCTCTAATCGAAAAGGCTGGCGGACGCGTGGCTGCGATTGCCCAAAACGATCCCCGGCTTGAGGTCGACTTTCATTTGCAGGGAGCGTCAGTGACTGATGCAGCATTGGCCGCAGTCGCCGGATTGAAGGACGTGGTTCAACTGAACCTCGGCAAGACAGGTATCACCGACGCGGGTCTAGCCCAGATCAAGGGGATGACTTCCCTAACGCGGCTTCATCTGGAACAGACCAAGATTACCGACAAGGGACTGGCGAACCTCAAAGGTCTCGTCAATCTGGAATACCTGAATCTCTACGGTACCGAAATCACAGATCTCGGGCTGGAAGAACTGGCAGGCTTATCTAAATTGAAGAGTCTGTATCTCTGGCAAACCAAAGTGACCGAGGCAGGCGTAGGCAAGTTGAAAAAGGCTTTGCCTAATCTCGAAATCGTGACCGGGTGGGAGCAGAAAGAGGAAGTAAAAGAAAAGGAGCCAAAAGAAAAGAAGTGACGGCGGGCCCAGCTGTTTCCAGTTTCCATAAGCAGTGGGGGGTGCGGGCTGCCGATATTCCATAAGATCCACACTCGCAGCTCTGCAGCTCACGTCTTTCGCGCCAACTCAGGTTCCATTTCCCGGGCGGCTCATGCTACTGTCGTCTCATGCACGAGACTTTCCGTTCTTGACTTCATCCTGCGATGGAGGTAGCGATGCGTGTTGCCCGAACAGTCGTGGTCTGCCTGACGTTACTTCTTTACGTAAGCGTCGTTGAACTGGGAGAAAGCGCACAGCGCCAGGCAATTCCTACAAGCGCGCGCGTGCTGATTCCCACCGCAGCCAACAATCCTGGACAATTTGGGGCAGTGTTCAAGACCAGGGTTTCGATCGCGAACGTGACTACGCGCACCTACACAATCAACGCAACCCTCTACCGCAGCGGTGGCGGAACCGTCGTTCGGCAGATCGCCATGGGATCGCGGCAGGCGCGGAACTACGACAACTTTCTGGAAGAGGTGTTCAGCTATAGTGGGGCGGCGGGCGTTGAGTTGGATGCCGTTATTGCCCCGCCCGGAGGCAGCGACCTGAACAAGTTTGCGGTGTTCGCCGAGGTGATCAACGACGGCGCCAATGGAGTCTACAAAACTGTCGTGAACATTTCAGATCCCTCAGACGGTCTCTCGTTGACGGATCCATCGATTTCTCCTGGAATATTTGTGGATGGGTCCGCGCGAACCAATGTTGGATGTTTGAATACCGCAACAACCCAGGCCATTGTGAATGTTGATGTGTATAGCAGCTCAGGCGGGCTGTTAACGACCCATTTCCTGACCGTTCCGGGCAGCGGCTGGGCACAGAATGGAGTGCTCCAAGACGTCTCGGGCGGCTATCTCATCTGGCGACTCCAGTCTGGCTTTTCGCCCAACTGCTTCGCGATAGTGGTGGACAATCAGACTAACGACGGCAGCTTCATTCCACCGAGCAGGAATGAGAATTGACGGTCCCTTACGCGCTGGGGTTGTGAAAGAATTAGTCGGGCGTACCGGCATGATCCGGTAGGGACGCGGTGCCGCGCGTCCGTGTTGGGTTTACCGTCGCGTCGCGCAGCAGCACGTCCCTACCACTTTTTCTTTCACAGCTCGGCTTCTACAAGGGGGAGAGCCCTGGTCTCGAGAAAAGTGACAGGTCTATTGGCTAGCGGCGGCAGTTCCGGCAGCCTGTTTCACGCAGCGGAAGCCCGTGTGATTGAGGCCAGTATCCGGAGTGGACTTCATCCGCGCACTCGGGCGGTAGCCGCTGCAATACGAGTCATTGCAAAGATAGGAACCGCCGCGCTGCACGCGTTTTTTGGCTCCGGGTTCATTCGGGTCGAAGCTGTGATCGGGACCCGGCGGGTTCCGTTCAGGACTCGTGGCATAGTAATTTGGCAAGTACCAGTCCGCACACCACTCCCACACGTTCCCGGACATGTCATAAAGCCCGTATCCGTTGGCTCGAAATGATGCCACGGGTGCCGTTCCGCGAAATCCGTCCGAGAGTGCGTTTTGACTGGGAAATTTTCCCTGCCAGATATTTGTCTGCCACTTGCCAGCCGGAACTTGATCCTTGCCCCAAACGTAGGGCTGACGATCCATTCCGCCGCGAGCCGCAAACTCCCATTCAGCTTCCGTGGGTAGACGTTTGTTGGCCCAGCGAGCATAGGCCATGGCGTCATCCCAACTGACTTGAACGACCGGATGTTTTTCTCTTCCCTCCAGAGTTGAGCCGGGTCCTTCCGGTTGGCGCCAGCTTGCGCCGGACTGATACCGCCACCAGGCATAGTGATTGTCCAACGGCACGTCGCCTGGCGGAGGCGCAAAAACAATGGCCCCGGCCACAAGGTTTTCGAGGGGAACACCCGGGAAATCCTTCGGATCAGGTCGTTGCTCCGCAGTGGTTGTGTAACCCGTTTCCTGCACAAAGCGCGCAAACTGTTCGTTGGTGACCTCAGTCTTGTCCATCCAGAAACCCTCGACGCTGACCCGATGCACGGGCTTCTCGTCGGTCTGGCCATCCTCCGAACCCATCCAGAAGGCGCCCCCGGGAATCCAGATCATGGCTTCAGTAGCGCTATCCGGTCTCTGCGTTTTGAAACCCACCGCCTTCCACAGGAAGAACCCAAGTATGAGAAACGCACCGGCAGCAGCGGCGACATACAGCAGGCGCTTCCGAAGTAAACGAGTGGCGGAATTCGATTTGGACGAATGCGTCATGCTCTTTTCCGGGAACACGATTCGACGATTTCAGATCCGGGCGCAAGAGGCTTTGGAGGTGGCTGAGGAGCGGACCCCCTCTGGCTCCCCCTTAGGCGCTACGCAAGGGGGAGAACCATTTTTCACCCCCTAGTCTTCCGGTTCAGCGACAAAACGGTAACCGATTCCGCGCACGGTCAGCAGGTGTTTTGGTTGAGAAGGCTCATCCTCAATGTACCGTCGGAGCCTTACGATGAAATTATCGATGGCGCGCGTGTCTGTGTCTTCATGCAAGTCCCATACGTCTTCCAGCAACGACTTGCGTGAAACGTTCTTGCCGTTGTGCTCGACCAGATGGCGAAGAAGATTGGCTTCCATCAGCGTCAACTGCACTACCCGATCTGCCACGCGGATCTGCAGAGCGGCAAAATCAATGGTCTTGCTCTTGAAGTGAAACACATCCTCCGCACGACGTCCGTTGCGCGCCACTCTCCCCGAAAGCCCCTCCGCTGCTGACGGCACGCCGTTGGCCTGGTCGTTCAGCAGCCATCTCGTTCGCCGAAGCAGCCCGCTCAAGCGGGCTAGCAGAATCGCCAGTTCGAAGGGTTTGGGCAGGTAGTCATCGGCGCCCGCTGCAAATCCGCGCAGAACGTCCTCGGCACGCCCCATGGCCGTGAGCATTAAGACGGGAACGAACTGCCCCGCCTTGCGCAGTTCGGCCGCAACTGTAAATCCGTCGATTCCGGGAAGCATGACATCCAACACGACCGCGTCAAAGCGGGTTGGCTGGGTGATGAGGTGCTCCAGTGCGGTCTCCCCATCGCCGACCACTTCGGCGTCATAGCCTTCCGCTTCAAGATTGAAGCGCAGGCCATCGGCCAGATGCTGCTCGTCCTCAACAATCAAAACAGAGCTCATCGCACTCAGGTTGTGGGAAGCTCGATGATGAAGGCGCTTCCTTGTCCTTCCCCGGCACTCTCGGCCCGCACTCGGCCTCCGTGTTTCTTGATGACAGACCGAACAATGAACAGGCCAAGGCCTGTGCCTTTGACACGCGTCAGGTCGCGCCCCGGCACGCGGTAAAATCTCTTAAACACCCGCTTCAGCTGGTCGCCTGGAATCCCCAGACCGGAGTCGCGGACCTTGACCAAGACTTCGCGAGAGTCCGTGGCGGAAACTTCCACAATCACCTTGACGTCCTGAAACGAATACTTGATGGCATTGTCGAGCAGATTCGCCATCACGGCCCGCAATTCTTCAGCGTCTCCCAGAACCATCGGGCGCTCGCCAGTCAGGTTCTCCTCATAACGAAGCGAGTGCTCGTCGAGATGATACCGCGAGCGCGCAAGCTGCGTGCATTGCCGGATGAGTTCAGCCAGGTCGAGGCGGTCCTTATGCAGATAGCCGTGGCGGTGGTCCAGGCTCCCTGCCCGCAGCACCTGTTCAACAGTGTGCAGCAGTTGGTCATTGTCGGCCAGCATGATGTCATAGAACTCGCGCCGCCGTTCTGGTGGTACCTCACGCGCCTTGAGGGTTTCGAGGTAGAGGCGAATGGATGCAATAGGGGTCTTCAGCTCGTGAGTCACAGCATTGATGAAGCTGTCGTGCTGCTCATTCCGACGGATCTCACGCACCAGAAAAATGGTGTTCAGGATCAAGCCAGCGATGATGGCCAGAAAGAAAACAATCCCCAAAATCAGGACGGCCACCTCGCGCCAGTTGAGGATAATCCATCCAACGTTCAACGCCGCCGCCAAGGCCACCAGGCAGGCTCCCAATGTGACAAAGAACACCACTTTGGTGTTGCGGGTGGAAACGCGCATGGCTGTTATTGTAGGGAAAGCCGGAGCAGGACGCCAGAGTCGCGGAGCCGGACTGGGGTTCCTTGCTGCAGAGTCCAGTTGGAGGCGGTTTCGCAAGAATCGCGCGGGGGATATGGTAAGTCGAGGAGCAGTCTGCCAGACAACCCCCAAGGCCTGCGGCCTTTCCCCCTTTGGTAGGGGGGACTTTGGCTAGGGTGCTTCAGCGAAAAGGCTGTCGGTGGCTTCGACGGGCAGGGCCGCAGAGGGAATGGGATCCTTGAGGCGAACCTGGCGGATACTCTTTGCCAAACCAAGCCATCTCAGCGTGCTAATGCCCCACCAATTCATGTCGATTTCATACCACGCCAGTCCGTGTCGAGCCGACGTCGGATGCGCGTGGTGGTTGTTGTGCCAGCCCTCTCCAAAGGTCAGACAGGCGACCCACCAATTGTTACGGGAATCGTCGCGGGTGGCAAAACGGCGGCTTCCCCACATGTGAGTCGCCGAGTTCACAAGCCAGGTGGCGTGAAGGCCGAGAACCACTCGCAGGCAAAGCCCCCACGTCACGAACGGCCACCCACCGAGTGCATAGAGTCCCAGCCCCAGAAAAATGACGGGCCATATGTAAAGGCGGTTGATCCAGCACTGAATCGGGTCACGCATCAAATCGGGAGCATAGTGACGCAAGACCGCTGGAGGATGCTCCTGCGCCCGTCCCACCAGGATCCAACCCATGTGGGCCCACCAGCCGCCATCGCGCGGACTGTGCGGATCTCCGTCCTGGTCCGAAAAGCGATGGTGGATGCGGTGGGTAACCACCCAGTTGGCAGGACCGCCCTCCACCGCAAGTGTGCCGCAGAGGGACAAGAAATATTCCACGAGTTTGGGTGTCTTATAACCGCGATGCGTCAAGAGCCGGTGGTATCCCATGCCAATGCCCAGACTGCCCGCAACCCAGTAGAGAACCACAGCCACAACGAGGGCCTGCCAGCTGAACATGAACAAGGAAGCCACTGCACCGATATGAAACAGACCAAAAACTACCACCACCAGCCAGTTAATTGGCTGGTCTTGCTGCTTGCCGTCTTGAGACATGAGGTCTCCTCTAGGAATTTATAGCCAAAGCGGGAATGCTCCCATCCACCGCGGCGACGCCATCCGGACACGAAAACACTCCGCTGACATCACAAGAGCTCGCCGCTCACAGAGCGGGCAACCGATACTCCACACCTATCGGATTTGCAGGCGGGATCATAACAATTGGGCTTCGTGAGGTTTGTAATACTTGTGTAAGAGTAAGGAAGGATCAACGAGGACTAGACGGTGAGGGCAGATCTCGCCAAGGGACAAGGCTGGCCTCGCCCCTTGGTGACGCCGACAGATGGGCTCCCGGAAGAGGTCGGCAACGCGCGTCAAACGATCATTTCGCGGTCACAACCACAAAGCTCCGGCCGCGATAAAATCGGACGCCGCCGTTTTCCTTCAGCAGCGCGAGGGGTCTTGGCGTGCGCGTCGCCGAGTCCTTGGCCCCATCGACGGACAGAACCAAGTTACCTCCAACGTCAAAGACGTTGAACTTGCTTTCCTTGGTCACGCCGAAACCGTACGCACCTGCGGCCAATTCCTTGTCACCAAACGCAACCCGTGAATCGGTGATGAAGAAGCCTTCGTATTTGGCCCGGATATCTGATGAGTATCCGGCAGTGTCAACCAGAGCTGCGATGACATGGCGCTTTTCTCCGAATCGCACAGCGGCAGCATTGCGCATTTGGGTGGGCCCGCTTCGTCCCTCGAAGTAAAAGCTTCCAGGCATCACGCGGCTCAGTGCTTCGCCGTCCAACATTTGGGCTTCCTCTGCCCCCAGAGCCGCAGGCAGAAAGAGAAAACACAGGAGACTGGACAGTAACAAGCAACGTGCGGGGGTCATATCGCCTCCATCCATGAAGAACCTGGTGCGGGGCTTTCTCCAGCCCACGAGAGCTTCTTATAGCGTTCACACCAGAATGATTTGATCGAGCGCGGAAAGGATACTCATTTTCTCGCCGCGACTTCAAGCGTATTAGAATCGATCCCTTTGAAAACACCTCACTCTCGGCGGCTTGGGTGCGCTTTCAGGTATTCCGTCAATGCCTGGGTGGGCCCTCGCATCGATCCCGAGCGTTCGCTTGATCCTGGACGGTTCCCCGCGTATTATCCCGTCTGCTCCAAGAAGCTCAGCGTGTTGCCCTCTCACTCAATATTCTCGAATCCATCTCTCGGAAGGTGTGCTCCCTTGCGGTTTCTTCATGACGTGCCCAGGCACTGCTCCGGCGTGCTGAACTGCGAACAAAGACCAGGAGGACTCTTGAAAAAGCCCCGTTTCTTCATCGCACTGTTCCTCGAGTTGATTCTTGCCGGCGGTCTTGGTGCTGCCGAGCGCAGTACGCAGAATGTCATTTTGATCACTCTTGATGGCGCACGCACCCAGGAGATTTTTGGCGGCCTGGATCTCGATATACTCAAAAGTGTTGTGAAGCAAGGCAGAGTGGAAGATCGGCCTGTTTACGGCTCCTACTGGGCAGCCACAGCCCAAGAGCGTCGTGAGAAGCTGATGCCGTTTTTCTGGGGTACCTGGATGAAGAAGCACGGCCACCTCTATGGAAACCGCTCGCTGGGCAGCACCGCAACGATTACCAACATGCATCGCTTTTCCTATCCTGGCTATTCTGAGATTCTGACCGGGCAGGCCCATGACGATGTGATTAACAGCAACGACAGCAAACGCAATCCCTACCCGTCGGTCCTGGAATTTCTGAAAGGTAAACTAGGGTTGCCTTCCGAACGGGTTGCGGCATTCTCTTCCTGGGAGACGATGAACTGGATTGCAGAACACAAAGAGGGCGCCATTCCCATCAATGCCGGGTTTGAAGCTTATCAGCACCCGGATGCCGTTATCCGTGAACTCAGTCAGCTGCAGTTTGAAACTCTCACGCCCTGGGGTAGCGTTCGGCACGACATCTACACGTTTCGCTTCGCCATGGCCCATCTGAAAAGATTCAAACCGCGCGTCCTGTACCTTTCATTGGGTGAGACCGACGACTGGGCACACGACGGAGAATACGAGCGGGTGCTGGAAGCACTGCACCAAACCGACGAACGCCTTCGCCGTCTGTGGGAATTTCTGGAAACCGACGGCCAGTATCGCGGCAAGACTTCCATTGTGATCAGCACCGATCATGGAAGGGGCAACGGTCCAGCGGACTGGAAGGACCATGGAAAGGATGTGGAGGGCGCACAGTACATCTGGCTGGGAATTGTCAGCCCCGATTCGCCGAAGCGGGGCGAGCAAGCGAACGCCCCAACGGTTCATCAGAACCAGATCGCAGCGACGCTGTGCCGGTTTCTAGGCATCGACTATAGCGAACACAATCCAAATGCCGGGAAACCGGTGGAATGAGAACAACTAATCACCCATGCTTGAGCTACTAGAACTGACCCAAACGCTACAGAAATCTGAATATGCGGCCGTGATGCCGGCGCTGAGGGCAGAACTACGCGATCTGCAGCAGGCGATTCTGGCTGCCGGGATCCCGGTCGTCGTATTACTCGAAGGTTGGGATGCAGCCGGGAAAGGCGACGCGATTGGCACCTTGGTTTACCCTCTGGATCCGCGCGGATTCAAAGTCTGCACCACGCATGCGCCGACCGAAGACGACCGCTTTCGTCCGTACCTTTATCGCTTCTGGACCCGCATGCCAGCGCGTGGAAACTTTACCTTCTTCGACCGAGGCTGGCATCGCCGCATGCTCGAAAACCGGATTGATGGCGAGCTCGACCGGCAGGGTCTAAAGGTCGACGCGGGTGAGATCCGGGAGTTTGAGCGCCAGCTGACGGATGATGGCACAGTGCTCATCAAATTCTGGCTGCAAACGTCCAAGAAGGAGCAGAAGCGGCGTTTGGAAGATATCGCCAACGACCGCTACGAACGTTGGCGCCTCCAGCAGCCCGGCCGGCGAAAGCAGTTGAGCTACCGGCGTTCGATAGAAGTAGCGGAAGAGATGCTGGCCCTCACCAGCACAGCAAACGCACCTTGGACGCTTGTCGCGGCTGAGAGCCGCTATTTCCGCCGCGTCGATATTCTCCACAAAGTGATTGCGGCGCTACGTCACACTCTGGTTGCGCGAAACCTGCCGCTTCCTGTTGCATCCCATAGTGAGTCAGTGCGCGCCGAGCCTATGCGGCTACCGGATACTGCACGCGTTCAGATCCCCGCTCCTGTCCGCCCAACCATCCTGGATCGAGTGGACCTTACGCGGCGGCTCGATCGAACGGAGTACGAAACGCAGTTGGATCCGCTGCAACGGCGGCTGCAGGAATTGGAGCTCAAGTGTTATCACCATCGCCTGCCGGTAGTCGTGGTCTATGAGGGGTGGGACGCAGCGGGTAAAGGAGGAAACATCAAGCGGCTTACGCAGGAGCTTGATCCCCGTGGTTACGAGGTGATTCCGATCGCTGCGCCGGACGCTACTGAAAAGGCGCATCATTACCTCTGGCGTTTTTGGAGGCAGCTTCCCAAGGCAGGGCATATCGCTATTTTCGATCGCAGCTGGTATGGCCGTGTGCTGGTCGAACGCGTCGAAGGGTTTGCCGCAGAGCCCGAATGGCGCCGTGCTTACCAGGAGATCAACGAGTTTGAGCGTCACCAAACGGAAGCGGGGACCGTGTTGGTGAAATTCTGGATGCACATCAGCCCTGAAGAGCAGTTGCGGCGGTTCGAAGAACGTGAGACAGTGCCACACAAACGCCATAAGATCACAGGGGATGACTGGCGCAATCGTGCGCGCTGGGAGGCCTATCGCGAAGCCGTTGTTGAGATGATCGAGCGTACCTCCACCAGCTACAGCCCGTGGACCATTGTCGAAGCCGAAGACAAGTATTGGGGAAGAATCAAGACGTTGCAGACGCTCGTTAGCAGGTTGGAGGAAAGACTCGGCAGGGCCGGGAAAAAGTCATGAGCGATGAGTACTGAGTGATGTTTCTCCCCCTTGCGAAGCGTATAAGGGGGAGATGAAGAGGGGGTCGGTGTCGGATCGTCAAAGCTTTCTACCAATCAGGAAAGGAGAACACCCATGAAAGCCAAACAATCAATCGTGTGGGCATTAGCAGCGTTGCTGGCCCCGTTCTCTATCGAGGCTTTCAGCAACGGTCTGAAGTCCGGACCGCCGCTGCCGCATAAGCTGGTGAAAGACTGGGCCAAGCTCCCGAAGGGATGGAACCTCGGGGAGAGCTCCGGCGTGGCCGTGGACAAGCAGGACAATGTCTGGGTGTTCAATCGAGGCGCTCACCCGGTGGTGCAGTTCGATAAGAACGGGAACATGCTTCAATCCTGGGGTGAAGGGCTGTTCAAGTCATCCCACGGCATTCGCCTCGATGCCGAGGGCAATATCTGGGCAATCGATGTGAAAGGACACCTCGTGTTGAAGTTCAGCCCAGCCGGCAAGGTGCAGATGGTGATCGGACGAAGCCCGGGAAACAACGACAGCAAAGATGCGTTCAACGAACCGACCGGGATCGCATTTGCCTCAAACGGCGACCTGTTCATTTCGGACGGCTACGTTAACTCCCGCGTTATCAAGTTCAGCAAAGAGGGAGATTACATCTCTCATTGGGGTAGCAAGGGTGAAGGCGATGGCCAGTTCAACCTCGTCCATGATGTGACGATTGACTCGGCCGGCAAGATCTATGTGGCCGACCGAACCAATCAGCGGGTTCAGATTTTCGATGCCAGCGGCAAGTTCCTGGGCAAATGGACAGGGATTGGGGCTCCCTGGGGACTCATTTACTCAACCAAAGAAAACGTGATCTACATGTGCGATGGCCTGAACAACCGGGTGATCAAGCTGGGACTGGACGGCCAGGTTCAGGGTGTGCTTGGAAGCCACGGCCGCATTCCAGGAAAGTTTGATTTTGTTCACAACATCGCCGTGGACAGCGAAGGCTCGATCTACGTGGTGGAGATCAAGAACTGGCGGGTGCAGAAGTTTGCGAAGTAAATGACGCAGGGTGGGTTTTAACCCTATGCCCGTGGCAGCGGCAGGATGCCGCTGCCACTCTCACCCGCCAAATCAAAGTCTACAAACTAACCGCCCGCATCGCCTTCTCATCCAACTCCAACCCAAGCCCTAGTCCATCGGGAATGGTACAATAGCCGTTCTTCGGTGCGAGGCTGGTCTTGAACAGTCCCCATAGTAATTCGGCGTTTTGTGGCGAGTAGTTGTATTCCTGCGCTCGGGAAGAATTGTCGAAGCAGGCCAGAAAATGGAGATTGGCGGCGCCACCAATGGTCGGCTGCGTCTGGTGCGGCACCAGAAACTTGCCGTGGGTTTGGGCCAGGTGCGCGATGCGGATACCTTCGGAAAGACCGGCACATTTCACGAGGTCCGGCTGAAGAATATCGACCTTGGCCTTTTCGATGAGATCGCGGAACTGCCAGCGCGTGTACTCGTGCTCACCCGCCGCGACTGCCATGTCTAAGGCGGCACAAACTTCGGCATACCCAGCGTAGTCGTGCTGAGCGATCGGCTCTTCATAGTGAATCACGTTAAGCTCATCCTGAAAACGGCGGCCCAGGCGGATGGCTGTGCTGACCGATAGACCATTGTTGGCGTCGTACTGCAGATCGATCTTGTCGCCCACCTCTTTCCGCACCGTGCTGACAATCTCCCAATCCTTGGCTGGATTCACATCCACCGCTCGTGAACTCCAATCCATCCGCATCTTCAAAGCCGTAAACCCCTGACTCACACTGGTTACTGCCTTGCGGACCTGTTCCACAACTGTCGCCTGCGCGCCGCCTCCGATGCTGGAATACATTCGCATGCGATCCTTGCGCTTGCCGCCAAACAATTGCCAAAGCGGAAGACCGGTAACTTTTCCCAAAATGTCCCACAATGCGATGTCAATTCCCGACATGGCCTCGGGCTGAGCACCCATCACACCCAGCTTGTAGGTGCGGTGATACATCTCGTCCCAGAGTCGGTCGATGTCGAGCGGATTCTTGCCAAGAACGATCGGCACCAGAGCGTCCCTCAGCATCGAGACAATGACTCGGGCATTCATCGGGCTGCACTCTCCGAGACCGGTGATGCCTTCATTGGTGCGAATAAGCACAAAAATAGAGCCCGTCTTCAGAGGGAAGACATCGACGGCTGTGATCTTCAGACTACGGAAGTCAGCGGCGGCCTTCAGCACTTGCGGTGAAACCTGCCCAATAAGTAACCCCGCAGCCCCGGCCGTCCCGATCTTGATGAATTCACGTCGATGCATAGTCACCACTCTACTCACTCAGTACTCAGTACTCAGTACTCTGGACTCAGTACTCCTACCCCCTTGATCCCGGCTTACTATCCGCCGGGATGACATCCCCCTGCGCTTCGCAAGGGGGAGAAAAAACTCGCCACTCGCCACTTATCAAGATCCCGGCACCATCCAGGGGAATACGTAGGCTTGCAGCATCACGAGAACACCCACTAAGGCCGCCAAAACGATGCTGTGGAAGAAAACATACCTCAGAATCTCACCCTCTCCGCCTTCCTGACCGGTCGCGACGCCCGCGACGACGATGCTCTGCGCATCGATCATCTTACCCATGACACCGCCAGAACTGTTGGAGGCAGCGGCGAGCAGCGGCGAGATACCCAGTTGTTGTGCGGAGATCTGCTGCAGGTTTCCAAAAAGAACGTTTGACGAAGTGTCGCTACCCGTCAGCGCCACGCCCAGCCATCCAAGCATAGGCGAAAAGAACGGGAACAGGAAGCCGGTGCTGGCAAAAGCCAATCCCATGCTGGCGTCCAGCCCGCCATAGCGTGTTGTAAACCCAGCGCCATCATGGCAGCGATCGTCAGCAGTGAAACGCGAACGCGCATAAAGGTCTTGATAAAGGTCTGAACGCAGCACGAGCGGCTTTACGCCCAGCAGCAGGCCGGAAAGGATTCCCGAAAGCAACAGCCCCGTTCCTGAGGCCGAGAGCCAGTTGAAAGTGAACACAGCATCCTCAGCTTTCGGAACCGACACAACGGGTGGCGTACGGAGAACTGCTTTGTCGAGATAGGGCACGGAAATCTTCACGAGCGAAAGGCTGTTCAAATAGTTCTTGAACTGCGGCACGCCCCAGAAAAAAAGCAGAATGGAAAGAATGATCCACGGCATCCAGGCAATCCAGGCTTCCTTGGGCGAAGGATGAGGCGTTTCCGCCACAGAGGTTTGCGGACCGCGCGGAGGAACTCGAGCTGAGCAGGTAGCGGTTCCTTCCGACCCGACAGGACCATTGCTTAAATCATGGCTGAAGCGCCAGGTCTGGCGGGGCTGCCAGAAACGGAGAAAGAGGACGAGAAAGAAGATGGAGGAAATGGCAGAGGCAATGTCCACCAGCGAAGGGCCGTAGAAGTTGCTGACAACAAACTGCGGAATGGCAAACGCCAGCCCCGACACCAGACAGGCCGGCCACACTTCCAACATGCCCTTGCGCCCCGCCATGGCCCACACCAGCCAGAAGGGGACAATGACGGAAAAGATCGGAAGTTGCCGCCCGACCATGGCGCTCAGGTCCATCAAGGGAAGGCCCGTCACGCCTGCCAGTGCAATGATCGGCGTGCCCAACGCCCCGAAGGCCACGGGCGCCGTGTTGCCGATGAGCGAGAGGCCAGCAGCCGGCAACGGTTTGAAACCCAAACCGATTAGCATGGCTGCACAAATGGCAACGGGAGTGCCGAACCCGGCAGCCCCCTCAATGAAGGCGCCAAAGCTGAATCCGATGAGCAACGCTTGAACACGGCGATCGCTGGCCAATCCGGCAATCGTTTGTTTGATGACCTCAAACTTCCCCGTCATCACGGTAAGGTCGTACATGAAGATGGCGCTCAGCACAATCCAACCAATCGGAAACAGCCCGTAGGCCAATCCATTGCCCGCCGCCGCCAAAGCCAACGGAACCGGCATGCCGTAAACGACAATCGCCACCAACAGAGCCGAGGCCAAACCAGCCATAGCCGCAAGGTGGGCACGCACGTGCCAGAAAGCGAGCAGTCCGAGGAGCACCACTACTGGAAGTGACGCCACCAGAGCTGAAAGCAACAGATTTCCCAACGGGGTGTAGATTTGCGACCAAGGCATGGCCAGGTATCTCCTGAATTGAGTTGGATTACGAAAAGCGCGTGGATCGATTGCTGGAAGCTGCAAATTGACGCAACTTCTGAGGCGCAACAGTTCAGAGCTCGATCCCACTATCTTTTTGAATGGGCGGCATTGTAACAGCTTGGATGGAGTTGGCGGGAAAAATGATTACTGCGAAGGATCCACCGAAGGATTCAACTCCATCCAGCAGATCTAGGCCGCTTGTGAGGTGCTGCAGTTGGGGCATCCACGGTGGTTCTCAATCACGATCCGGGCAGGCACTGCCAGAGTGTTTCCAGAGGGATCTCGAGGTGAGGACCTACGGTCTTCAGCACATCTGCCAGTTTCCCGACCGGGTCTTCCTTCGTGTAGGACAAGGCCTTTCTGTCATAGGAATCGATCAACCAAATGTGGTCAACGCCGATGGCCAAGTACTCTTGAATCTTGGGCTGCATGCGGACCATACGGTCTTCGGGCGAGAGAATTTCGACTATCAGAAACGGGCTCACTGTGGGAATTCGAGTGCCAATGGGGCCTGATCGCCAGGCTGCGATGTCGGCGACCCGATAGCGCGTCGGACTTATCTGCAGCCGAATCTCCGGAACTACCTGCAGGCCAGCGCCGCGACCGAGTTCACTCAGGAGCAGCAGAAGCTTTCCTTGCAACAACGCGTGCGGCAGTTCCCCCATATTCCGCTCCACAATTTCGCCATCCAGATACTCACAGTCTGCTTGCTCGAAAACAGTCTGCAGATACTCCTCAACGTTTATGGCGGCCCGAGTGTTCATGGGTTCAGTGTAACTCTGTAGCAGTTACTGCGAGTAAGAATTTTCAAGAATGGCCAAGTGCTATCCAAGCCTCCAGCTGAAAGCCTGTGGTTTCTCATGCACCTTGGCCGCGCTACACAGGATCAAGTCTTCGATTCTCTAAACCGCGGATCCCGGCTACGCCAGCATTTTCTTCACCACATTGCCGGCGACGTCCGTTAGCCGAAACTCGCGGCCCATATGCTTGTAGGTGAGGCGTGTGTGGTCAAAGCCGAGACAGTGCAATATCGTGGCCTGGAGGTCGTTGACGTGGATCGGATCCTCGACGATGTTCAGGCAGAGGTCATCGGTCTTGCCGACGACTTGGCCGGCCTTTGAGCCCGCCGCCGGCCATCCACATACTGTAGGCATTGGGATGGTGGTCGCGTCCGGCGTTGTCGGCATCTTCGGGCTTGCGAATCTCGACCATGGGCGTGCGGCCAAACTCTCCACCCCACACGAGCAGGGTCTCATCGAGCAGGCCGCGTTGCTTGAGGTCCTTGATGAGTGCTGCTGTTGGCTGGTCAATCTTGCGGCAGCGCTTGGGCAGCTTCTTGTTCAGCTCCGCATGGTCGTCCCAACTGGCATCCATCATCAAGATAAACCGAACGCCGCGTTCAATCATCCGGCGCGCCAGGAGGCAGTTGGTGGCATACTGCTTCAAATCCTCATCGTCGCTGTTGACGCCGTACATTTCCAGGATGCTTTGTGGCTCGTCTTTGAAACTGAGCAGGTCTGGCCCGTCAGCCTGCATGCGGAACGCGAGTTCATAGGAAGAAATGCGCGAAGCAATCTCGAGATCGCCGGTACTTGCGTAGTGTTCCTCGTTCAAGTCGCGGATTGCATTCAGCGCAGCCTTTTGCGAGTCGCGGCCTATGCCAGGCGGATTCGACAGGTAAAGAATCGGGTCTCCGCTGTTGCGGAAAACCGTTCCCTGATAGTGGGACGGCAGGAACCCACTGGAGAAGTTGCTCGTGCCGCCACTGGTGCCAACTCCGGAAGTCAGCACCACAAACCCCGGCAGGTTCTGTGATTCGCTGCCAAGCCCATAGACTGCCCATGCTCCCATCGTTGGCCGGCCGAACTGGGGGGTCCCGGTGAACAATTGAAGTTGCCCGGGATGATGATTGAACGCGTCGGTGTGCATCGAACGCACCAGGCAAAGGTCATCGGCACCTGAGCCCAAATGGGGCAGCAGCTCGGACAGCTCCATGCCGCTCTGGCCATACCGCTGAAACTTGAACTTGCTGGCCATGATCGCAGCGGTGGGTTTGATGAAAGCGAGCTTCAAGTCCTTCGTCAACGACGGCGGCAGCGCTGAGCCGTGATACTTTTCGAGTGCCGGCTTGGGATCGAACAGTTCGTACTGGCTGGGACCCCCTTCCATGAACATGAAGATGACGTGCTTCGCCTTCGGCGCGAAATGAGGCATTTTCGGAGCCAGGGGATTTACCAGCGGCACGCCGCTAGCTGCGGTCAGTCCATCCGCCGTAAGCAGATCTCCAAGCGCAGCCATGCCAACCCCTGCGGCACAATTGCGAAAGAAGTCGCGTCGAGTTTGAATGAGTTTGAATTGTTGCCAGTTCATTGTTTTAGGTTACAGGTTACAGGTTACAGGAGTCATTCCGGCTTAAGCCGGAATCCAGGCTTTCCGGCTCAGAGGACTCACCGACCCCCTCTTCATCTATCCCCCTTATGCGCTTCGCAAGGGGGAGAAACCCTCAGTACTCAGCACTCAGCACTCAGTACTCATCACTCTCTAGTGATGAACTCATCCAGGTTCATCAGCACGCGGCTCAGTCCAGTCCAAGTCGCCACTTCTGCTGCTTGAACACCAGGCAAAGGATTGGGCGCCAATTGCTTCAACGCTTCGCTGTCTTTTTCATTCAACTTCTTTTGCTCTTCATAGTAGTTGGCGAGCCGGTCCCTTTCCGATCGGCTTGGCTTACGGCTTAAGCAAAGTTGAAAGGCCGTGTCCAAACGCTCGTTCCACCCTGGCGCAGATTCCTGGAGTACCCGCACCGCCAAGGTTTGCGCGGCTTCGAAGAACACTGGATCGTTCAACAGATTCAATGCCTGCAACGGAGTATTCGAGCGGCGTCGCTGAGCAGCGGAGACATTAGCGTCAGGGGCATCGAAGTTCACCATCTGCGGGTATGGCGAGGTCCGCTGATAGTGGATGTACAGTCCACGCCGATATCGTTCACGCCCATGACTGTCTTCCCACTTCGAGCTTCCATACGTCAGCTTGGAAACACTTTCCGGTTGCGGCGGGCGGATGCTTTCGCCTCCGATGGCCGGGTAGAGCAACCCGCTCGCCTGCAAAGCAGCATCACGCACGAGCTCGGCACGGAGCCGCAGGCGGTTCTGCCGGGCCAGCAATGTGTTTCCCGGATCGCGTTCCTTGAGATCTGGCCGTGCGCTCGACGCTTGCCGGTAGGTTGCAGACATCACGATGAGTTTGTGCATCCGCTTCACGCGCCAGCCACCCTCCATGAACTCGGTGGCCAGCCAATCGAGCAACGCCGGATGAGTCGGCTTCTCACCCTGAATCCCGAAGTCCTCTGAGGTGCGGACCAACCCCCGCCCGAAAAACTCCTGCCACATCCGGTTGACTGTCACTCGGGCCGTGAGCGGGTTTTGGCGGCTGACCAGCCACTCCGCCAGCCGCACTCTGCCGGGCTTTGGATCCTCAGGTAACAACGGCAGAAATTGAGGTGCGGTCGCCTGCACCTCAACACCCGGCCTGCCGATAGTCGCCGCGCACTGCGACATAGGTCTTCACAGGCTCAGGACTCTCCATGAGCACATACGACTGGCTTACGGATGGAAACGTCTTGTCCAGCTCTTGCAGCTGTTTGACGAGTTCTTTGAATTTTTCCGCGGTTTCTTTGTCCTTGGCGATTTCCGGCCCTGTGTTGCGAACGAAGTAATTGACAACCTGGTCTTGCTCCCGCTGCGTGCGGAGTTTCTCGTCCTTGCGGAGCAATTTCTCAGCGCCATCCAGCATGGCTCGGATCGCGGTCACTTGGAAATCCCAGTCCAAATTCTTTCCGGGAGTATCCATGGCCTGGCGCATGTGCGCCTCCCACTGTGGTTCGAGCTCAGGGACGCGGTACTTCTTCAGAAGTTCGTTTCGCTTTGCATAGTAGCCGGGCTGGGACTGCAGGTGGACACCAAGTTCACCCGGTAGCGGCGCATCGATCAGCGTGTCTTCGGTGTTGTTGAAGTAAGCCATCAGTTGGTAAAAGTCCCTTTGGCTGGTGGGATCATACTTGTGGTCATGACATTGAGCGCAACCGACGGTCAGTCCCAGCCAAGTCGTTCCGAGCGTGCTCGTCCGGTCTACCAACTCTTCGAATCGAGCCTCCTCACGCTTCACGCCGGCTTCCCGGTTTTTCAGCCCGTTGCGATGAAAGCCAGTGGCCGTCTTCTGGTTTAACGTGGCGCCGGGCAGGAGGTCTCCAGCCACTTGCTCCAACGTGAACTGGTCGAACGGCATGTCGGCATTCAGTGCTTCAATCACCCATTGGCGCCAGCGCCAGGCGTAGCGGCGAGGAAGATCCTTCTCATAGCCGTCGCTGTCTGCGTAACGCGCCAGGTCCAGCCATTGTCTGGCCCACTTTTCGCCGTAGTGTGGTGAAGCCAGCAACCGATCCACTTGCTGCTCGTAGGCGTCGGGGCTGTTGTTCATCAGGAAGGCAGCCACGTCGCGCGGGGTCGGGGGAAGTCCGGTAAGGTCCAGGCTAAGACGTCGCAGCAGCGTGGCTTTGTCCGCCTCGAGAGAGGTGGCAATAGCTTCCGACTCCAGCCTGGCTAGAATGAAACTGTCAATCGAGTTGCGCCCCCAGGAGCGCTGGCGAACAGCGGGCTCGTCAGGACGCTTGACGGGTTGGAAGGACCAATGGGATCGCCGTTCCGACTGCGACAGCTTCTGCCCGGCGGCAGCCTGAGGCACATCGGGCCACGGCGCACCCTGATCGATCCAGGCACGCAACACTCCGATTTCCCGAGCAGTCAAAGCCGGACCAGCCGGAGGCATCTTGAACCCATCCTTAGCACTGGCCACACGCAGAATCAGCGGGCTCTTGTCACTGCCCCCAACAACGATTGCCGGCCCGGAATACCCACCCTTGAGCGCCGCTTCCTTCTGGTCGAAGCGCAGCCCATTCATCTGCATACCAGACCCGTGGCACTCGTAGCATTTCGTGTGCAGGATGGGTTCGACATCGCGCACGAAATCGATCTTTGACTTCGACTGCAGGGGGCAGTTTTTCCTCGGCAGCCTGAAGGCCTGGGGCCGACTAAGCCGGCAAACAGCAGAGAAAAGGAGCATGCGAGTGCCAGTCTCGCATCTCGCAGGAAACGCTCTTCTGAAAACCGCCTCAGTGCTCGTTCTCGTCGTCGAACCAAAGCCGAATACGACGACGTCGGCCGCAAAAGAAAGATCTCCGTAGGTTATCAACCAGCTCATGATCACCCACCGCACAAAACGACGTTCAGCCCAAACGTCAGCCAAAACCCGGAATGGATAAAGGAAGTCACCCTTAAAGAATGGGGACAGCGGTTTCGCAGAAACCGTGCGGAGGCTGTCAAACACTCGACACGGCTACATCGGACACCTGCGTTAAGAGCCCTTCGACTACGGAAAAAAGATTCTGGCAGGATGAATCAAACGAGGCGCCAGAATTTTCCCGGCCTCGGCGGCCAAGGGTGCAACTTGAATGCGAAGATATCCGCTCTTTTCGCTCTGCAGAGTGAACTCGGTCAGATAAAAGCTCCTCGCCCACTGGAAGGCCTCATGGATGTTCAATGGTATGTCTCCTGCGGTTTTCGAGAGGAAACACTGGCCGCCGGTTCCTTCGGCGAGCTGTTTCAAACCATTGTGGTAAGACCGGTTTAGAGGATCAAGTCCGGGATCGATATGCACGACAAACACGGGAACCTGAGTGCGGGCCATGAGCCCGGCCATTCGCGAAATCTTCTCCTGGAGAGCCCGGCCGGCGAATCGGCGGCTCAAGTCGCGGCTGTCACTTGCATTGACTGGGGGGTTTAGATAGTCGGCCCGATAGTTCCCAATGTCGCTGTCAGTAATGAAGATGATTGCTACCCGCACCTCGCTATTCAAAAGAACCCCCGTTGCCAGATCCGAGATTGGCTGGATGGATTCGAGCAGTCCCGCCTTTCCGATTTGTGTCAGTTCTTCGATCTTCTGTTCCAGGAGAGACTGGTCGGATGTCGGTTCCTGCATTACTTCCATGTGTTCCTGGGCGGAAATCAGACCAATCCAGAACTGGGAACCTAGCGCCTTCACTTCTTCGATGATGGTTTTGCGTGCCTGGTTGATGTTCGCGATGTCGCCCACGGTGTCGAACGCCACAAACAACAGTGCCGGACTGTCGGGTCCTTTCAGAGATGAGACCGTGACAGGGTATTTGTCGGCGATGATTTTAAGCTCCGACGCCGCAAGAGTTGCTTCAGTTCCCTCGTCTGGCGCGCCAAGCCATATGGGTAGCTTGAATTGCGCAGTTCTTTGCTTTTTTGTCGGCTTGCCCTTGCCGCAAACAGCTGGCTGGAAAGACCCCAGGATCAGGATTGCTCCGAGAACGGCGGCGAGAGTTCTGAGGCAGTGTTTTGAAACCAAGGAAAGCTCCCGAAGGCTCGCCCCACCGAGTACCTTACGCAACGCTGCCGTCAGCCTAAGTTGCGGTCCTGCGCATCGGCATTTGTGACCTGCCTGGAAGTTGAATCTCAATTGTCTCAGGGTGTCTTTGCTAGTTAGTTAGGAAAGGGAAAGCAGGGGTTCGTCGAACGGCATTGCTGATTCAAACCTTCCGGATCCTCACGACGACCTTCACTGTTTCTGCGACGAGCATTCAGCGATCGTCGCTCCCGCATCAGAAGCTGAACCGCAGCCCCAACTGCACCACGCGGCCGCCGCTCGTTCCTACAATCTTTCCAGCGTTGAGGTTGGGATCGGCCAGCGAACCAATCATCCGGTCCGGGAGATTGAGATTGCCATAGTTGAGCGCATTGAATGCTTCCATAATGAGCTCCAACGTCCACTCATCCGTCACCGGCACCCGCTTTGTCAGAGACATGTCGAAGTTCTGAAACCCTGGATTACGTAAACTCGGATGGGTGCGCGGCCCATCCCCTAACGAGAAATCAGGAGGCTGGAGAAAAGCGGCAGCATTGAACCACTGAAAAGCTGTCGGTGCATCCACGTGAGGATTGACACCAGACACGAGATTCACCCGCAAATCCTGCGTAAAGCCGCCGGTGTTGTTGAACAAGGCTCGCAGCATGACAGGCGTACCGGTTCGCAGGCTGGTCACGCCGCTCAGGCTCCAGCCTCCGATCATCCGTTCCAGCCAACTGCTCTGATTCAAGAACGCGCGTCCTTCTCCAAAAGGCAACTCGTAGAGATAGTTGAGAGAAAACTGGTGAGTGACGTCATTTGGAGAGATGGACTTCTCCGATTTCAAATCCAGGTTATTCTGAGGGTTGTTTCCCCCGAGCACATCCTCGATTTGCTTGGAGAAGAAATACGACCCGGTAAAGTTCAGTCCGTAAGAGAGCTTCTTCTCCAAGCGGAGCTGGCCACGATGCAATGAATTGGATCCGATGGGATAGCCGTAGCCTGGCGTGATCGAACGAAACTGCGGGTACGGACGCAGGGATTGGTTGAAGGCCAGATCGTTCAGCCGGTCACGAAAAGCAAGGGCAGATGGGTTCAGTGGATTGAGGTCGACTCCTTCACCGGTGTATTGATGCACTCCCTTTTCACCCAGGTAGGAGACGCGCACAACGAAATCCGCTGGCAAATCGCGCTCAATCTCGAGGCGCCAATTCTGATCGTAGGGCAGAATGCCTTCCGGTTCGAAGTATTCGGCTCGCAAGTCGTTGGCCGCTGTTGGGCGGAGATCGGGCGGAGGGACAAAGCTCGCCGGAAACCCGCTCTGCAGGGTCACCACGGGAACCAATTGATCGTTCTCAGACACGAGCAATGGAGAGGCGTTGAAGCCCAGCGTACCGAATTCTGTCGGGTAAAGGGGAAACGTGGAATACGACAGGGAGAATCCACCACGAATCACCATACGCCGGCTACCCCAGGGGTTCCAGGCCCATCCTATGGAAGGTTCCCAATTCATCTGCGAAGGCGAAAACGTTCTGGGCCGTCCGTCTCGTGCGGCGAACACCAGTGCACCTGGGCGGTTGTTGGCCGGGTTGATCAAACTCAAGTCCAGGGACGACTGCCGATCGTACTTGTCCCTTCGAGGTGTGTCGATTTGCAGGCCAAGACTCACCGTTGCGTTGAAATTCGGGGTCATCTGATACTCGTCGCTGGCCGTCAACTGATACTGTTCGGAACGGAAGTAAGATGGATGAACGACAATAGATTGCTCGGCACGATTGGAAAGCCCGAGCAAGAACTGCGCAAACGGATCTCCGGTGTTGTTGATCCCCGGCAAACTGGTCAGCTTGCCGTTGAAAGCGAACCGCCCGGAAGGATTGCGCGGACGGAAGCTGTTCACCTGCCCTCGACTCGCGTAAAAGTTCAACTTCACGTTGTTTTTGCGCAGGCGCACACTGAGTCCGTCCGAAAGCGCATAGCTGGCAATCTGGTAACGGACCAGGGACCCGGGCGAACTGCCGATGTCTACGTATTGCCCAAGATCAAAGCGGGGAAACGCCCCGGGCTGCAAGCCCGTGAGACCCAAGTCTCCTGCAAAGTCGGTATTGGAGTTGATGACGGAGGAATCCGGAGCAAGCGCGCTGTAACTGGCCGAGAGGCTGAATTGATTAACAAGAGTTGGTGAAATGTTGAACGTTTCGCTGAAACTACCGCTGCGCGATCGCACCTCACGTCGGGGCGCCCCTGGATTGGCGGCATTCTCGAAGACCGGCGCAGCACCATCCAACCCGCTCGAAAGGCGCCCATTGAAGGTAAGCTTGTGCCGTGAGCCGAAGTTGTGGTCCAGTTTCCAGACGGTCCCGTTGGGAGTGTTAGTCTCAGCGGCGTTGACGAAAAAATTGTTGCGCAGAAACGGTCCCACGTTGGTGTTCGGATTCGGGTAGTAACCAATGGTACGCAGGGCAACCGGATCCATGCGTTCGAATGGGATTCGATTTCCAGGAAACGCGTCGCGCAAGTACTGAAGGTTCGAAGTGGATACCGGTTCGGCGGGGTTGAAATCCGGATTTGGCCGCGTGGTCAACGGATCGTAAATGGCAATGGGCTCTCCGGCATTGTCTACCAAATCTGAGAAGTCGCCGGCTCGTTGCTGGACGGTGGGAATGTTTGCCAGATAAGGGCGAGCAATTTTTTCCCTCGTCCCCTCATAGGTTGCTGAGAAAAAGGTATTGTCTCGATTGTTATAAAGCCATGGAATGCGCACCGGTCCGGTGAGATTGAATCCAAACTGGTTGCGCCGCAAGATGGACTTCGTCCCGTTGGCTTGTCTCACCTGGTGCGGAAGCGCATCCAGAGCATCGTTGCGAAGGTACTCATAGACGTTGCCACGGTAGTCGCGGGTTTTGGGACGAGAACCGTTGCCATTGCCCGGGCCCGTTGCCGTGGAAGACATTCTTTCTGCCTGCACACGGAATTCCTGCAACGCCTTCTCTAATTCCTTCTGAATAGAGCTGGTGGTGGCTTGACCAGCTAGCGGTGCCTCTGCGGACTTACCTTCCGGAGCCTTTTCTTCAGTCTTTGCGGGGGTGTGCTGCTCCTGGAATGATTTGGCCCGCCCCGCAGCAAACCCCAAGGCTGAACCAACCCCTGTAAGCACAAGGAGACCCCAGCAACAAAACCAGCGCGGAAAGAGCGACTGCTGAGAGTGGGTGGAAGACTTCGGTAGGCTAGACAGACACATCATCAGATTCGGAGTATCCCGTAGGATTCTGTTTTTTGTCAACCGCCGGAAGTGGCCCGAACCAGGAGCGGCCGTGAAGCACCTTGAGCACCAAAACCCGCGTCCCGGCCCAAAAAGTTTTTGTATTTCAAGGCACATCTGCTACTCTTTCTGACGAGTCTCAAACAAGTTCCGAATGCCTGATTTTCCCCCACAACTCTCATTCGGCACCAAGCTTTGCTTCTCACCTGCCTGAGCTTCTGTCAATCCCGCGTGCACCAATCGCTATTGGCTCGCTGACAGACCGGGTGTGCAGATCATTGGAGGTTTGTCTTATGGCAGATCAATCTGCTCCAGAAACCATGAATCGCCGCAAGGCTCTAAGGAACATGTCGATGGTTTTGGGTGCCGCTTCTTCTGTCCCATTGTTGCCTGGACTTTCTGCTGAGGCTCTCTTGGCGCAGGGCCAGACCATCCATCAGCATGTGTCTGCGAAGGGAGTGGCCAACCCGGCCGCTCTGAAGGTTTTCAACCCTCATCAAAACCAGACCGTCATTGTTCTCAGCGAGCTCATCATTCCTCAAACCACGACACCTGGCGCCAAGGCAGCCAAGGTCAATGCATTTATCGACATTTTCTTAAGTTCGGTGAATGACTCGAAACGGCAGGAATTTCTGGAAGGGCTGCAGTGGATTGACATGCGAAGCCAGCAGCTTTTTCGGGCCCCATTTGTGAAGGCAACCGCCGAACAGCAAACTGAGTTACTCACCCGACTGAGCGTACCCAATTCGACCGAAACGACCAGCGGACAAAATTTCTTCAAACTCATCAAGAGTCTGACGGTGTTTGGTTACTACACTTCGAAAGTGGGCATCGAGGAAGATCTCAAATTTGATGGATGGATTGAGTACAAGGGATGTACCCATCCAGAGCACCTAGGTTAAACAGAACCATAACCGCCAAGGCGCGAAGGTCGCCAAGGAAAGACTCAAGGCAGAATCGAACCGACCCGTTGAGACGCTCTCTCGCAACTCAGGAATCATCAGGATTTCGGCTGCTGGCACTCGCTGGCTGCTTTGCGCTCCTCGCGTCTTCGCGGTTCAACTTTCTTGTTGATTGAGGTTAGCAAAAACATGGCGACCAAAACCTACGATGCAATTGTTATCGGATCTGGAATCACGGGCGGCTGGGCAGCCAAGGAGCTCACCGAGAAAGGCCTGGAGGTGTTGCTCCTGGAGGCCGGAAGGAACATTGATCCCAACAAGGACTATTCCGAGCACCAGATGCCCTACGATGTGAAGTATCGCGGGCTGACGGACATGAAGTTCATGGAGGAAAACTATCCCATCCAGCGCCAATGCTACGCCTGTCGGGAATACAACCATCACCTCTTTGTAAACGACAAGGAAAACCCCTACACCACACCGGCCGACAAACCCTATCTTTTCCTCCGCGGACGCCACGTCGGCGGTCGCTCGATCATGTGGGGTCGCCAAGTGTATCGATGGAGTGACCTCGATTTCCTCGCCAACGAAAAAGACGGCATCGAGATTCCCTGGCCCGTCGCTTACAAAGACATCGAGCCTTGGTATGACTATGTGGAGACCTTTGTCGGGATCAGCGGAATGAAGGAGGGCCTCCCACAACTGCCCGATGGCAAGTTTCTCAAGCCGATGGCCATGAGCTGCGGCGAGCGGATCATGCGTCAAAAGATTGGAGAAAAATGGCGTGGCCAGCGGATCGTTACGATTGGACGAACCGCCATTTTGACCGAAGACCACAAGGGCAGGGCAGCCTGTCACTACTGTGGACCCTGTGAGCAAGGATGCATCACGCGATCTTACTTCAGCACGCTGAATTCGACGCTGCCCGCGGCGCAGGCCACCGGCCGGCTCACGCTGCGGCCGCACAGCGTGGTGCGTGGGCTGATTTATGACAAGGACAGTAACCGCGTGACCGGCGCTTATGTGGTGGATGGTCTCAGCAAGCAGGAATTGGAAGTGAAAGGAAAGATCGTCTTCCTTTGTGCTTCAACGCTGGAATCCACGCGAATCCTGCTGAACTCGGCAAACCCTCGTTACGCAAATGGCTTGGCCAACTCGAGCGGCGTGCTGGGACATTACTTGATGGATCACCTCTACGGTTCGGGCGCCTCAGCCGAGTATCCTGGACTGGAAGAGTATCCAGACTTGGGGCGTCGTCCCAACGGTATCTACATTCCGCGCTTCCAGAACTTGAAAGGCAAAGACGCAAAGTATCTGCGGGGCTATGGCTTTCAGGGGGGCAGCCACCGCGCTGGCTATCTGGGAGGATTCCAACTGCCCAGCCTGGGAAGCTCGCTGCCTCCCGGCTTTGGTGCCAGCTTGAAGGAAAAGATGGGAGAGCCAGGCGGCTGGTCCATGTCGTTGTCCGGCTTTGGCGAGTGCCTGCCCGACAAGCGCAACAAAGTCGAAATCAACAAGAATCTGACTGACAAGTGGGGCATCCCGGCACTGCATATCACCGCCGATTGGTATGAGAACGACCAGACCATGTATGACGAGATCCGGGAAGTTGCGGCTGAGATGCTGGAAGTGTCGGGCTGCAAGAATGTGCGAACCTTCGGTGAGTCCAAGCCCGCGCCGCCGGGAAAAGGCATCCATGAGATGGGAACGGCACGCATGGGAAACGATCCAAAGAACTCAGTGCTCAACAAATGGAACCAGTCGCACGACATCAAGAATCTGTTTATCACCGACGGATCCTTCATGACCTCTTCAGGCTGTCAGAACCCTTCGATTACTTACATGGCCTTTACGGCTCGCGCCGCTAACTACGCGGTGGAGCAGATGAAGATTGGGGACCTGTAGTCGATTCACTTCGTTCCATCTGCAAACGCAGGGTCAGGCATCGGAGGCAAGGGAGTCATGCCCGTGGCCAGGATAGCTGTCCCCTCATCAGTAATGGCCAGCGTCGGCCCCTCGAGACCGTGTGCCTCCTGAATCCTGACACGTTCACCCGGAGCTTTACGAAATAACCCCAACCGTAGTTGCACTTGGTTAACACTCTCGGGCAGTCGGTAACGAAGAATCTCACAGCCACTCAAACCCTCTCTCCACCCCATCACTGGTTCCCCCAAAATGGCGTGATCCAGAAACCCAAGGACACGTCCTTGATCATCGAGAACGTGCGTGAAGCAAAAAAGGTCATCATCCAATTTCCCAATGCAACGCCAGCGATAGCTAACTTTCAACCACTGTTTTTCGATCGTGAACGCCAAGCCGGTCAATTTCATGAGATTGCTAAAATTGACCTCACAGGTGGGCACCTCGACGGCAGAATCGAAAAGGTATCCATCGATCATTAAAGAGTTTGGCCAGTGGTTTTGGTAGACAAGCACCCTGCCTCCATCGGGCAGGGTCGGAAGCCGGGGCAGGATAGGGTAAGTCGACAAATCAAAAAATTTGCCGCTGTTCTGCACATCTTCCAAAAGCGGTTTGGAGAGCCGGTTGGTGTATTGCGGCCCCGGCTCCCCACCTTCTTTATAGAGGAAAAATGTTGTTGAATTCGCTGCATTCAGCAACGATGGGAGATCGTCTTCGTAGGCCGACGTCGCTATCTGGAACGAGTACAGACCGTCAGCGGCAGCCAGCTCAAAGTTGTTCGCGTTGAAATGAGCAGTATCACTCCCGAGCATCACTCTTTTTTCCCCGCTAAACCGGATGGGCAGCCGTCGCAAGACTTCCAGAATCTCCCGGTGCGGCCAAACCTCAGGATTCGGTGGCCGCGCGTGGCTCAAACGCGGCGCCAGCAGGACAATGTCTCCCCACGTCAGACGTGTGCTTCCAAGAAGCCCAAAGGAGGTGTGTAGGTAGGCCAGCAGCGGAAACGCGAGAAGGAGACTAAAGGCGAGCCGTCCCCACCGCTTCAGAGCGCTCAATAAGGAGTCGGCCACCCAGGCAAGCGCGATAGCGACTGCCGGCAACAAAGGCGCCGTAAAACGAATGTCTTTGTTGCGTCCAAACAGGAACACGAGGAACGGTAGAAACCATAGAAGAACGAAGATTCGGCCTTCAGAAGGCAGCGCTGAGCGACCTGTTCGAGCTCTATGCCAGAGCGCAATTCCGGTCATTGCCACCAACAACAGAAAGTATCCTCCAGAAATCCCGTCGTTCACCCAGTGGACGAGATACCGCCAGACGACAACAACAGTAAAAGGATCTCCCATCCCGTACAGGTCCGCCATCGGCGAGAAGCCGCTCCTGAAAGCATGATCAAAAGTCTTGCTCCAGTTCCGCCCGTACCACGGCAGAGCAATGAGACCTAGTGGCGCAACGAAAGCAAGCAGCCGCATGAGCAAAAGCCGTGCCGTCGCAGGATGAGCCTTGGAAGGCGAGGCGGGGGTTGGTTGGGGTGGGAGAGATTGGAGGCAGGCGAAACAGAACGGCAGGAAGACGTAAACCGGAAATGTGATCTTCAGCATGAGGCCGAACCCGCAGAGGGCACCCAGGCAACAGGCCCAGCGCGTCTCTCCGAGCCAGCGTGATTCCACCAGACAACAGACCGTCACGGCCACCAGCGCTGTCAACGCGTACTCCACCAAATACTGGCGCGAGAGCCCGTAAAGCAGTGGCATCGTGGCGGAGACATACGCAGCGACAAGGCCGGCCCGAGGGCTGCCATAGCGCGTGGCGAAGCGGTATACGGCGCCCAACAATAACGCCATGAAAACGAGATTCACTCCATAGGCCACGCGCGAATGTCGGCCGAACAGTCCATACAGTGGCGTTGGGAGGACGGCAATCAGCGGCGCTTTAAACTCCAGCGTGGCTAAAAACTTCTTCCAATAGCCAATGAATCCGTGGTTCAAGAGGGCGTCATAGAGGGTAAGACTATTCGTTAGATACCAGGCGTCATCCCAGTGCCCAGGAGATTTGTCGAGTGAAATCCATAGCGCAGTAGTACTTAGGAAAAAGAGGACCACTAGTGCCAGGCAAAAAAACCTTGCTTGTGGCAGGAAGACAATACGAGGAGCTTTCTTGGAAATGGAGGTTGAATCGGCTGGTTCTCGAAGTTGCATCGCTGACACGCAACCAATCAGGCGGCCTAGGCGGCGCCACGTTCGATGAAAAGAGCGTCCCTCCTTGGACAAGAGGGGACTTCAGGGGGGTTTGGGGCGTAACTCACAACTTGGTGTGGGTTGTCGATCGGGCAACCCACCCCGGCGCTTCGCGCCACCCCTCCGACGGAGGGGATTTTCAAAAAGCATCACCGGTCAGGCGTTTCCCGCCGGAAGAGACTTGGCATCTTCCTGCCGCCTTGAAGACCACGTCACTTCTCGAAGAACGGGAAGAGTCTTTTCAGCTCAGCTTTGTCGGGTTGCTGGCCATATTCGCAGATTTCGAAGGCCTCGGCATGCCGCACCTTCATTCCTTGCTCCGGCCCATACCAATCCTTCAACTGCGCACGGTAGCGATCCGCCAATCCCGTGAACCGGGCAGCCTGCTGATCCCGCACTTCCTTCACTCGCTTCACTCGCTCTGCCGGAGTCTTCGGAATGAGACCGGCATGCCCGTTGGCTCCGCCTTCCAGAAACTGCGACTCCATCACTGCCAGAGCATCGAGCTTCTTCTCGACCACGGAATCAATTGAGATAGCTATGTCCGGCTGAGATGGATTCGGTTTCTGAAACCGATCGGTGTAGTACATGAACACCGGATTCTTCTGGAGTGGCGGTACATCGGGGCAGATGAAAGGCACGGTCACCATATAAGCGGCATCTTGGACAAGGATGCCCGTATAGCGATGATCGGGGTGGTAATCGTTTGGTCGCGGGCCGATCACCAGGTCGGCATTCCACTGGCGAATCAGACGAATCAACTTTTGTCGGGCTTCCAGCGTCGGCAACAGTTCGCCATCGTGAATGTCCAAAACTTCAACGGTAATCCCGAGCATCCCGTTGGCTTTCTCCACCTCCTGTTTGCGTCGCAGAGCCAGCGGTCCGCCCGCTTCGCGCCAGTGACCTATGTCTCCGTTGGTCACCGAAACGAACTTGACGTGGTGTCCCTTGGCGGCCCACAAAGCGCCCGTTCCGGAGGCCTGCAGTTCGCAGTCATCAGGGTGCGCGCCGAAAGCGATGATGCGAAGCTTACCGTCCTGGGCCGCTCTCTGAGCCGTAAGGGGCGTTGGTGAAAGCAGAGCCGCCGCCAGCAACGCCAAAGCCCAAAGACTGGCTGAGGACGAGATTGGTCTGGGTGGAAACAGTGACATTGCTCTGAGCACGTTCTTCGGTGTCATAGACTCTCCTCTGACTGCGGTTTAGCGTGCTTCTGACAAACCAGTCCCTGCTACCTTGAGAAACTGGCTGATCTTTTCACGAATGTCGGGGGCGCTGATGAGATCACGTATCACCGCCACCGAGTCTAACCCGATCTCAAACAACCGTGCAGCATTCTGGGACGTGATGCCGCCAATGGCAACCATCGGCTTCTGGACTCGGCTTCGAATCTCCTGAAGCTCTTGCCACGAAACGATAGGATCAGGATTCGCCTTGCTGGTCGTTGCGAACACGGGTCCAATGGCAAGGTAGTCGGCGCTGCTCTGTTCTGCCTCCAAGGCCTGTGCCAGATTGTGGGTCGAGTACCCCACGATTTTCTCGGGACCCACAATCCTTCGGGCGTGTTCAACCGGCAGGTCCTCCTGACCAATATGAACTCCATCGGCGCCGCTCATCGAAGCAATATCCGCGCGATCATTCACAATCACCGTCAGCCCGAGTCGCTGCCCAAGGTCGACCACGCGCTGGGCGTTGGCAAACAGTTGCCTGGAATTTGATTTCTTGTCGCGTAATTGGATCCACGGCAACCCTGCAGCAGCAAATGCCTCGAGCAGACCCTCCAGAGGATGCCGGCTAACCTCAAGGTCGATGATGGGATAAAGGCGAGGAATCTGCATGGGCGCCTACTTGTCGTCTGTTGGGGTTGGGACAACGGACAGCAATCTACTCCGAATACCGCTCCATGAACTTGGTGTCGAAGCGGCCTGCGGCAAAATCCGCGTCACGCATGATGCGTTGGTGAAGGGGAATGGTGGTCTTGATGCCTTCAATGACGAACATCTCCAGCGAGCGCTCCATCTTCCGTATGGCTTCTGACCGTGTGTTCGCGTGAACGATCAACTTGGCAATCAGCGAATCATAGTGTGGCGAAATGGTGCACTCGGTATGTGCTGCGGTGTCCACCCTGACCCCGATGCCGCCAGGTACGTTGAACGAGGTGATCTTTCCGGGTGACGGGACGTGAGTGAAAGGGTCTTCCGCGTTGATGCGGCATTCGATGGCATGCCCGCGTGGCTTGAGGTGGTCTTCGAAATGAAGCTTGGAACCGCCCGCAATCAGGATCTGGAGTTTCACCAGATCAACTCCGGTCACCAACTCTGTTACCGGGTGCTCCACTTGGATGCGCGTGTTCATTTCCATGAAATAGAAATTCATCCCCTCATCCATCAGAAACTCAACAGTCCCTGCGTTGGAATAGCCAATGTTGGACAGGGCAGCTTCCACTTTCGCGCCCATCTGGTTCCTGATCGCGCTGGTGAGAGCGACCGAAGGCGATTCTTCCAGCAGTTTCTGATGGCGCCGTTGAATGCTGCACTCGCGTTCTCCGAAGTGAATCACCCTTCCGAAATTGTCACCCATCACCTGAAACTCAATATGGCGGGGCCGTTCGACATAGCGCTCGATGTAAACGTCCGGCACACTGAAGGCCAGCCCGGCCTCATGCTGCGCTGTGGCGAAGGCCGTTGCGAGCTCCTCGCGGCTCCGGACAATCCGCATGCCGCGCCCTCCGCCGCCAGCTGAGGCTTTGATGATCACCGGATAGCCGATGCCTTGAGCAATCTCGTAAGCCTCGTCAATCGAAGGCACGATGCCGTTGCTCCCAGGAAGCACAGGGAGTCCTGCCTTCGACATGGCGGCCAGCGCACGAGCCTTGTCACCCATCAAACGAATGACGTTCGGAGGCGGGCCAATGAACTTGATATGGCAAGCTTCACAGACCTCTGCGAAATAGGCGTTCTCGGAAAGAAACCCATAACCCGGATGAATGGCGTCGGCATTGGTGATTTCGGCCGCACTGATGACGCTGGGGACCTTGAGGTAGCTTTCAGAGCTCTTGGCCGAGCCGATGCAGACCGCTTCATCAGCAAAGCGAACGTGCAATGAATTGCGGTCTGCTTCCGAAAAGACGGCGACTGTCTGAATGCCAAGCTCTTTGCAGGCGCAGATAACACGCAGGGCAATCTCGCCGCGATTAGCTACGAGAATCTTTTTGAACATGAGTGGAGGTTAACCGTGTGAAGAGCTATCCGGCATGAGGAACCGGGACGCTGGAACCCTGAATTCCGGGCTCAGGCTTTCTTGGAAAGTCGAATGCCAAACAACGCCTGGCCAAACTCGACGGGTTCTCCGTTCTCTACGTAGATCTTGACAACTTCGCCGCTGACCTCAGCTTCGATTTCATTCATCAACTTCATGGCCTCAATGATGCACAGGACGCGGCCCGGCTCGACCGTGTCTCCGGCCTTGACGAAAGGCTCGGCGTCCGGATTTGGCGAGCGGTAGAAAGTCCCGACGATTGGAGACCTCACGTGCAGCAGACCTTCGTCTTCGTTTGAGGGTGCAGGTACGGCTGGAACCCCCGCACTGCTGCCAGCCGTGGCCGCTGCTGCAGGTGGTGGATACCCTGTTGGGAAAGCATAGGTTGAATGGGCTGGTCCCGAACTGACGACCATCGGTTGTTGCCCTTCCTTCCTGATTCTGACTTTTACCCCGGAGCGCTCCACTTCAAGATCAGTAATCCCGTGCTGCGAGACGACCTCAATAAGCTCTTTGATTTCCTTGATGTTCATGAGCGTTCCTGTTTCCAGAACAGAATCCGGCACGACAGTCTGCACCGGCGGCATTGAGCGGGCATTTCAGGGCGAAGGCTGCGACAGCGCGTAAGTATAGCCACAGAGGTTTTAAATGACAAATGCTTTTGGGACGTGACTCTAGCGATGTGTCATTGCAGGAAAACCGGCTGATCTGGTCAAATTCGTGACCTGTGCCAACCCGGCCGTCGCATCTCGAAGCTGCTTCCAGCGGCTTTTCGAGAGCAAGACTCAAGAGCACTACGGCCCGGGAAGAGCCTTCAGGAATAGATCTCTGAGTACTTTTGGTTTAGGTAGCGGAGGTAGGGCGAGGCTTGCAGGGGTTTGTCGGTGGCACGGTTGATCAATTGAGACGGAAGAAATTTGCGTCCGTGCTGATGGATGTTCTCCCTTAGCCAGTTGAGCAAAGCCTGGAAGTTGCCGCCTTCGATTTGAGCCGCCAACGATGGGATATCTGACTGGGCCTTCTCAAAGAGCTGGACGGAGAGCAGGTTTCCCAGGGAATAGGTGGGAAAGTAGCCAATCAGACCATTGGACCAATGCACGTCCTGCAGCACTCCCTGCGCATCGTCTGAAGGAACAACTCCGAGAGACGCCCTCATGCCGACATTCCAAGCCTCTGGCAGGTCGGCCAAGGCGAGCCGGCCCTCGACAAGGTCGCTCTCGAGTTCGAATCGCAAAAGAATATGTAAATTGTAGGTGACCTCATCGGCCTCAACTCGAATTAGAGACGGTTCCACACGGTTGATTGAGCGATAAAAGGATTCCAGTGTGACAGTCACGAAGATTCTGTGGAAACGCCTGCCGCAGGTGAACAAAGAAGAACTTCCAGAAGCTACGGCTTCTGCCTACCAGGTTCTCCCAGAGCCGAGATTGAGACTCGTGCACACCCAAGGACGCGCCACCAGCCAAAGGCGACCGCTCCAGGCTCTGGCTGATACCTTGTTCGTAGAGGGCGTGGCCGCACTCATGCAGCGTTCCGAACAAAGCGGTCGGCAAAAACTGCTCATCAACCCGCGTGGTGATGCGGACGTCGTTGACTGAAAATGACGTGGTGAAGGGATGCACGGACTTATCCTGCCGGCCACGCTGGAAGTCATAGCCCAGACGCCGCGCTGCCTCAAGGCTCAGCTCCCACTGGGCCGGCTCCGCATAGGTTCGGCGCAGCACCTCATCGTCCACTTGCCCCAATCTTTCCGAGATCTTATGGACCAAGGGGACAAGCCCAGCCTTCAGTTCGGAAAAGATCCGCACCAGCTCTGCCTTCGTCATGCCCGGCTCATACTGGTCGAGCAGTGCGTCGTACGGACTCTCTTCAAATCCAAGACACTTCGCCAGATCCCGTTGCAAATCCAGAATCCGCTGCAGCGCGGGCTGGAATAGCGCAAAGTTAGACTCCTTCCTGGCCTGAACCCAGACCTCCATTCCCAGCGAGGTAGCCCGCGCAATCTCGGCCACCAACGAAGATGGAACTTTGCGCGCCTTTTCGTAGTCACGGCGTACCACGCGCAACAGGCACCTCTCGTCAGAATCGACGGCGCTGCCCGTTGATTCGGCAGAAGCAGCTTCCAACAGCTCGCCAATCTCATCTGAGATCAGGGCTTCGTGCGCCAACCTCCCAAGCGTTGCCAGTTGTTCTGCACGTGCGGCGGCTCCGCCCGGGGGCATATAGGTTTGCTGATCCCAGCCGAGAACCGAGGCCGCACCGTTCAGGTCGCTAACAACAGCCAGACTCTCTTTCAGTTTTTCCAACTTTGTCATGGTTGGGTCTTTGAATGCGATGCGCCGCGTTCTCGTTCCGTACGCTCCAAAAGTGCATCGCTACTGAAATCTCTCCAACAGTCGCCTGGTTGCCCAGATTCCTTCATACTCCCCGACCTTGTCACCCTCAAATTCAATCCCGACGTAGCCGCCAAAGCCCGCCTCGTCCAAGACTATCTTCATCATTCGGCCATAGTCGATTTCGGTCTCATTGCCCTGAATATCAAAGTCACGAGACTTGGCACTGACTCCTTTGGCAAATGGCATGAGTTTGCGAACTCCTTCGTAGCGATCCATGCCGCGATCAAAATTGCCGAAGTCGGGCAGTGTGCCCAGGTTTGGAAGATTCACTGATTTCATCAAGCGCGTTAGCACGTCCGCATTGGATGAAAGACCTCCATGGTTTTCGATGATCACGTTGATCTGATTTTTTGCAGCAATTTGGCAAAGAGCCGAAAAAGCGTCCACTGAGCGGAAAACGAAATCGTCGACCACGGTCTTGTCGCTTGCGGTTCCCTTTTCCTCGCCGCGCATATTCACGCGAATGGAATGGCACCCCAACTCGGAAGCAATGTCGATCCATTTCGTGTGGTTCTGCACGGACTTCATGCGTTGTGCCTTGTCCTTGTGGGCCAGAGCACCCTCGGCATCGCACATGATCAGGAGAATGCGAACCCCTTCTTCCTTTGCATTGTTTTTCAGGCGGGTAATGTATTCTGCGGTGGGAACTTCAAGCAGAGTATTGACCAATTCGATAGCGCCAATCCCAAACGTTCGACGGGCAATCCGTGGAAAGTCGAGCGTCTTCACAAGATTTCGTTGAATCGCCCTGTGCAGTGACCATTCCGCAAGGGAAATTTCAAATCGAAACCGTTTCTTCGATTCCTGAGTCGGATCGGCACCAAACAACGACGCACCAGCGGTCCCAGCCAAGGCTGTGCCTGTTAACGACTGTCGGAGAAATCGGCGGCGAGGTTTCGAGACGGTCATCAAATACCTGCAATCTCCGTGGTGATAGAGAGCGGCGAGTATAGCACGGGCAAGGAAGGTCGTCCCAAGCCGGTGGCAGCTTGGCCTTGGTAGGATCACGACACAGGACGGCGGAACAACTGCGTAAACGCGGCTTTCGCAAGCCGAGTTTGGCAAAACTGGCCTCGGCTGTTAGAATGCTAGTCGTCTAGCCTACTTCCGTTGTTTCTGCGCCTGAGAATCAAAGACCTTAACGATGAATTATCTAAAGGAGGAATAGTTTAGCAATGAGATATCCAGAGGAATTCATAGGACCCATGCGCCAGGAGTTGACCCGTCTCGGAGTTAAGGAGACACGTACACCCGGGGATGTGGACGCAACTCTGGGTCCGGAGAGCGGCACAGTCATGATGGTGGTGAACTCCATGTGTGGTTGCGCCGCCGGACGTGCACGCCCCGGAATTGCATTGTCGCTTAAGCACTCGGTCTTACCAGACAAAGTAGCGACTGTTTTTGCCGGTGGAGACATTGAGGCAACTGCACGGGTACGGGAATACTTGAAAGACTACCCCCCGTCATCTCCATCCGTTGCATTGTTCCGCGACGGGAAGCCCGTGTTCATGTTGCATCGTCACCAAATTGAGAACCGGGATGCGATGGAGATCGCCAAATCGCTCACCCAGGCATTTGACGAGTTCTGCGTCAAACAACCGCGTTAGATCGAAATCCGGGGGGCACGGATTGGCAGCCGATGCCCCTGGGATTAATTCGTTGCCCTTCCCTTGGGAATTCAATACACTCTACGGGCATTCGCAAGCAAGACTGGGCGCGGCATTTTAGGATTTGGGAGGCTGTATGTTGGGTGGCAAGATTGGACTTCCTGAGCTATTGATCCTTCTGGCGATTGTGTTCTTTCTTTTTGGAGCCAAGCGCTTGCCTGAGATTGGAAAGGGCATTGGCGAGGGGATCAAGAATTTCAAGGGCGCCATGAAACGAGGGGACAAAGAGTAGGGCAGCGAAGTTGGGTCAATCCGTGGTCACTCTCAACGCCACGGCAGTTTGATCGTCGTATCTTCGGGTATCGAGTGTGAATTTTTCAATTTGACTAAAGGTCTTCTCGATTAGCTTTTTTACCGGCAAGTTGCAGTTCTTTTCGATCACTTCTTGAAGTCGCTCCATCCCAAATTCCTCACCTCGCAGATCCCGGGCTTCTGATAATCCATCGGTGTAGAAGACCACCAAGTCGCCCGGCTCCAACTGCAGTTCCAATTCCTGATACTCAGCCTTATCGAACATTCCCAGCGGAAACCCGGCGATGGAGAGGACTTCCGTCTTTCCGTTCTTGCAAACGATGGGAGGCGGAGCTCCGGAATTGGCGAACCGCAGCACTCGGGTGCTGGCATCGTAGACTGCGAAACACAAGCTCATGAAGCGCCCCTCGATCGTGCGCTGCCGCAGTGAGACGTTCACCAGCCTCAGCATTTCAGCGGGTGGGTATTTCCGTCCAGCACGCGTGCGCAAAATACCGCTGGCTAAAGCTGCGTAGAGCGCCGCAGGCGCTCCTTTCCCCGAGACGTCTCCAATGGCAATCGCCACTTTGCCGTCGTCGTACGGGAAGAAATCGTAGAGGTCACCACCCAACGTGCGCGCCGGCCGGAACTCCGCCCAGAAGGAAGTGCTTGGAACTTCTGGAAACCGGTCTGGGATTAGCGACGACTGGATCTCCCTGGCAAACTTCAATTCGCGGTCGAGCCGAGCTTCTGCTGCCACGACCCGCTCATAGAGGCGCGCGTTTTCGATGGCAACAGCCACATGGCTGGCGAGCGCCGACAGGGTCTCTTCGTGCGCCTGAGTGAAGTAGTTGAGAAACGGGCTCTGAAGGTCAAACACCCCAATGGCCTTGTCCTTATAAATGAGCGGCACCACCAGTTCCGATCGTGTCTCTGGAAGAACACCGATGTAGCGAGGATCTTTGGAAACGTCGTTGATTCGCAGGGACTTCTTCTTCGTGACAGCTGACCCTACCAATCCCTTACCTAAAGGGATCTTCGATTTCTCGACCGCATCCCGGTTGAACTTGACGGCCAGCCGGGAACGCAACACCTGCTCTTCCTCGTCCACCAGCATGATCGCGAAGACGTGGTAGCGGAACACTCGCTGCAGCAGCTCTGCTACTTTCTTCAACAGTTGCTCCAGATCCAGAATGGACGATAACTCGCGTCCAATTTCGTTTAGCGTCTCGAGCATCTCCGTCTTGGCAACGAGGTTCTCGTAGAGATTCGCATTGTCAATGGCAACCGCCAGCTGGGCGGCCAAAAGCATCAGAACTTTTTGATGAGACGCCTGAAAATAGTTCGCCTGTGGACTCTCGATGTCCAGCACTCCGACCAAACGATTGCGTGAGATCAGCGGGATGGCCAGTTCCGACCGCACACCCGCCACGAGATCGATGTAGCGCTGATCCTTGGTGACGTCGGGCACCAGCACCGGTTCGCGCCGTTGAGCCGCAGTACCCACAAGCCCTTCGCCAAACTGGATGTGCTTCCCCTGAATCACTTCGGGATAGCCAATTGTGAACCGCCAATATAAATCTTGTTTGGAGTCGTCCACGAGTAGGATGGCAAAGATCTGGTAGTCGATAAACTGGCGGCAGAGTTCTGCGATCTTTTCGAGCAATTCATCCAACGAATGAATGCCGTTAATTTCGCGGCTGATCTCCGCCATGAGCGCCAGAATCTGTTCCTGGCTATAGTTTTCGATCCGTTCAGCTTTGGCGGGATTCAAATTCATGAAGATCCTTGTGAGCCCTCACAATGGATAGCCACGCCCTGCCAACCATCGAACAAGCTGTGACATTCTCTGACGCCGACTATGTCGATACGCTTGATCGGCGGGCTGAGACGTCCGGTTGGCAGAACTTTGCCGGATGCGTTGTGCAGCGCTCAATAGTAGTCGTTCCCAGTGCGTCCTTCGCCGACTGGGACTGGCAAGCTCGAGGGTGTTTTTTGAAGGCTTTTCGCTTCCTGAAGAATCTTGACGCTGGCGCTGGCACCGATGCGTGTGGCCCCGGACTGAACCATTTCCTGTAGCATTTTCCAGTCGCGAATGCCGCCCGAAGCCTTCACACCCACGTCGTCACCAACCACACTGCGCATCAGGGCCACATCTTTGGCAGAGGCCCCACCTGGGCCGAATCCAGTCGAAGTCTTCACAAAATCTGCACCGCTGGCCTTGGCAACGCTGCAAGCCGAGATCTTTTCCTCGTCGGTGAGGTACGCAGTTTCAATGATGACCTTGCAGATGGCTTCGCGAGCATGGCAGGCCTGGGCCACCAACTGAATGTCCTGGCCCACTGTAGCCAGATCCTTCGACTTCAACGCCCCAATGTTTAGGACCATGTCAATTTCTTGGGCACCATTGACGATGCAAGCCTCGGCTTCAAAGGCTTTCGCTTGTGCGAGCGTCGCTCCCAGCGGAAAGCCCACTACCGTGCAGACCTTAACGGGTGAACCTGCCAGGAAGCGACTCGCGAGTGCAACCATGGACGGGTTGATGCAGACTGAGGCAAATCCGAAACGCTTGGCTTCATCACAAATCTTTCGGATGTCTTCGTACACGGCATCGGGCTTGAGCAGCGTATGGTCAATGAGCGACGCGATGGAGTGGTCAATCGATGCATCCGGTGCCAGTGCCGAAACGCGACTGGCGCCCTCCTCCACCAGCCTATTCACTTCCGTGTTGCAATGCCCGCCACAGGTCTGGGCACACCACGGGCAGATCGTTCCGTCGCGAGCCTGGGCAGCTTGATTCAAGCCGCGACGGATCTCTTCGCTGACGACACGCACTAGATTTTCCAGCGGGTCTTTGCTCATTGCTTGAAGTTACAGCGCACAAGTGCAGTCTCCGTCCACTGCAGCCACTGTGTCCTTGAGAAACTGTTGCTCGGCCTGTTCGATCTTCGCAACGCGCCGCTGATGGCGTCCACCGGCGAACGCGGTATTCAGCCAGGTGCTGACAATGAGAGTCGCCTGGTCAGGCAATATCACCTGTCCGCCCAACGTCAACACGTTTGCATCGTTATGCTCTCGGCTGTTGCGGGCCGTCAGCCGGTCATAACAATGGGCGGCTCGGATGCCAGGCACTTTGTTCGCTACCATGCACGAACCGGTTCCCACTCCATCGACCATAATGCCCCGCGGTGCCTGGCCAGTCTTGACGGCAATCGCTACCTTCAGAGCCAGGTCAGGATAATCCACAGCTTCCTGGCTGTGAGTGCCGCAATCCAGCACTTGGTAACCTGCATCACTGAGAAAGATCTTCAAGTGTTCCTTGAGCGTAAATCCACCGTGATCTGCACCCAGTGCAATCCGCCGGTTGATCGCTCTGAAACGCTCCACATCTTCCTTGTCGCTGCACTCGATGATCTCGTTCTGACGCGATGCGGCTAGGTCTCGCGCCAAAGCTGTGATCAGCGTTCCCTTCAAGACATAACAGGGGCTGCCCGGTTCCAGCTGCCTGACTTCTGCCTCAGTGAGGACCGGCTTATTCATCTTTTTTCATCACTGAAATCGTCGGCAAGTTTCGATATCGCTCGGCGAAGTCCAAGCCATAGCCCACAACAAACTCATCGGGAATGTCGAACCCCACGTAAGCGGCGTTCACTTCCTTGATGCGACGGGAGGGTTTGCTGAGCAGAGCACAAATATTTAGCGAGCTCGGACCGCGGGTGCGCAGGCTGCGCGTCAAATAGTCCAGAGTCAAGCCAGTATCCAGAATATCCTCGACAATCATCACCTCGCGGCCCTGAATGATGGAATCGAGGTCTTTGATAATCTTGACTTCCCCGGAAGTGTGCAGGCTGTTAGCGTAGCTTGAGACGGCCATGAAATCGATGCTGATGTCCAAAGGCAGGTGCCGGATGAGATCGGACAGGAATACACAGGCTCCTTTGAGAATGCAAATCAAGTGAAGGTGCTTTCCTTGATAGTCGAGGGAGATCTGTTCACCCAGCTCTCTGACCCGCTGCTGAATCTGACGCTCGTCGATCAACACTTTGAGTTGGGCATCAGCATTGGTGAATGGCATTGTGAAATCGTCCTCTCTCAAGAGCGTGTTAATTTAGCGTAATCGGCTATGCTCGGCAAGACAGAGCCGGATCCTGCGAGTTCTGCCAGAGTTTCTTTGATACAAAGGGATGTAGCTTCACGGAAGCGGAGCGAGGGTCACCATGCGCGGGCGAGCGAATCTGCCAAACAGGCTCCAAAAACCTGCGGCGTTGCTGCCCACGTTGTAGCGGGACTTACTCTGCTTGTCACGTTGAGGCCAGTCCACCCTTGATGTGCTCGTACTCGTAGCTCGTGACCTCGAAGCGATTCCCATAGGGATCGCAGAAGTAGACGGAGAACGCCTTCCCGTGATCCACGGGACTCAACTGACTGACTGCCTCTCCGGACTCGCCGTACACTCTGGTTTTCTGCACATGTTCCAGGAATTGAAGAAACCCCGGACCGCTTACACGGAAAGCGACCCGATGATGCCCCGCCGTGCGGCGTTGACGGCGAGCTTCCCCCTCGAACAAGGCCAGCTTGGTATCTCCGCCATCGCTTGAGATCATAAGTGGCCCGCCGGGTCCGGCCCAGTGCTCGTAGTCCGGAAGAATTCGCAACCCGAGTGTCTCTTCATACCAGCGGGCCGCAGCGTATCGATCCGGAACGAACAACTCTACGTGGTCGATTTGCTCAACCTTGAATGATGGCATGACTGCCCTCTGAATCGAAGTGATCCTCTGGCTACTGTGATCTGGGGAGGTTGGACATCAAACCCAACAGGTTGTTCTCGGAGTCTCTGAAAAAGGCCATCCACAGATCATAGGTGTCCATCTTGGCAATCAAATGTGGCGGTCCTTCAAATCGAACTCCACGCTCAGACAGGCTGGTGAAAACTGTTTGGATATCGGCGACGCTGAAATAAAGCACTGAGCTGGGGTGGTCGAACTCGGGCCTCTCAGGCACGGCCAACATCAAGCGAATGCCGCCAGAGTCGAAGAAACTCAGCTTGGGGACCGTGAACAAATGCTTGAGACCAAGTTTTTCCTTGTAGAACACCACCGCTCGGTTCAGGTCGTGCACGTTGATGGAAATCTGTCCGATTTGCGCTTGGCCAAGGTCAATCTCGTCTGGCATAAATAAAACTCCTTTTGAAGATCAGAGGACGAGCACAACACAACAGCATGAAAACAAAACCTCCTGTTCCGAGGTCTCAACGATTGACTCCGGGAAGAAGGTGTTTTTGAACCTTGCCCAAGGCATTCCGCGGCAGGTTCTCGACAACATGAAACGCACGGGGAACTTTAAAAGATGCCAGGACCTTGCGGCAACGCTGTTCGATTTGTGAGGGGTCAACCGTCGATCGGACGACCAGGTAAGCCACGGGTACCTCGCCCCGCAGGTTATCAGGACTGCCAATGACCGCCGCCTCGGCCACTTCGGGCTGTTCGGTGAGGAAGTCTTCGATTTCGCGCGGATAGATATTGAAGCCTCCTGAAATGATCAGATCGCATCGGCGACCTTGCAAGGTGAAGTACCCGTCATCTGAGCGTGTTGCCAGGTCGCCTGTCCGGAAGTATCCTTGGACGAACGCCTGATCTGTGGCCTCGCGGTTCTTCCAATATTCACGAAAAACGTTCGGGCCGCGAACGTAGAGTTCTCCTGTCTGCCCATCGGGAACATGATTTCCATCCGAGTCCAGTACTCGCACCTGCACACCGGGCAGCGGCATGCCCACGCTGCCGGGACGCCGCTCACCAGCATAAGGGTTGCTGAGATTCATTAACGTCTCGGTCATTCCGTACCGTTCGAGAATGGTGTGGCCGAATCGGTTCTGAAATGCGTCGAGCACGTGCGCAGGAAGCGGCGCCGACCCGCTAACGAACAGTCGCATGAACTGCCCGATGGCTTGGGCGTTCTCCTCGGACACCTCCAATAGTCGAACATACATCGTTGGAACCCCAAAGAACAGCGTGGGGCGGAAGTCGAGAAACGTTTCCGCGGCCATCGAACTTTCAAAGCGTTCCTGCAGCCGCATCCGGCAGCCACTGGCAAGCCAGCAGTGAAGTCCGTTTCCCAAACCGTGGACATGAAACAGCGGTAGCGAGAGCAACAGCCGGTCGTCCTGGATGATCTGCCACGCAGATAGCAGGTTGAGCGCGTTGCTGGCAAAATTGTTGTGGGAGAGGACAGCGCCCTTGGAGGTCCCTGTGGTTCCGGATGTGTAGACCAGTGCCGCAGGACTGTCGCCGTCGAGAACACAATCGAGGGGATCAGTTGAGCAACTCAGGGACGCGCGACTCAGATCTTCGCAGTGCCAGGTCTGAAATGCGTGGGGGAAATCCCCTGCGGCGACGACAGCCTTTGGCTCCGCATCCCGAATCACGTGCCCGACCTCTCGTTCTCTGTACAGGACATTGATGGGCACGAAAAGGATGCCAGCCTTGATGCAAGCGAGGTAGAGGTCGATCAACTCTACACGGTTGGCAAGATAAACCGCCAGCCTGTCGCCCCGGCGCAGGCCACGCTGTTTAAGCAGATGTGCAAGTCGATTGCTGCGGATATCGAGTTCCCCAAACGTCCAGGTTTCAAGCCTGGAGTCTGTCTTGCGCCATTCGAGGCCAGTGTTGTCTCGCCGGCCTGCGAGTGATGAGTGAAAAAGGTCAACCAGATTCATTGAAGGGAGCGACTGACTGCGGCGAACTTATCCAGCAATTTCGGAATCCAGGGATGATACAAGACCAACAGTGACGGGCACTTCATTGTCCTGCGACAACATTCCTTAATAGCGCACTCAAAGGGAGAGCCTCATGATTTGCAGTTCTCGTCTACGGACCCACGTGGACAATCACTTGCCGCTGACCGCGATGACGGCGATGCTCCCAGAGGTAGATGCCTTGCCAAGTTCCAAGCCCCAAGCGCCCATTGATTATGGGAATCGAAAGGGAAGTAGCGGTTAGAGCCCCTTTGATGTGAGCCGGCATGTCGTCCGGACCCTCAATGGTGTGGGTGTACAGCGGATCGTCTTCCCTCACGAGCCGATTCAGCCACGCTTCGAGATCTCGCTGCACGTCGGGATCGGCATTCTCTTGAATCACGAGACTGGCAGAAGTGTGTCGGATGAACAGCGTGCACAAACCTTCCTGCGTTCGGGCTTTATGAACCACCCTCTCAACTTCTGGGGTGAACTCATGCAAACCCTGACCTGTGGCCTCAACCGTGATTGTTTCGATCATAGAACGTACGGCACCTCGTCTCGAGAGCCATGTCAGCCAGTGGAGCTCAGGATCCAGCGATCGGGAAATTTCGAGGGATGCTCAATCGACGTGGTGATTACCCTGAGGCCCAGCAGAGGATCCATCAGCCTCATCACACAGCACAGGTGGAACTTGCAAGAATGATGGCAACGTTCAATTGAAACAGCGAGACCCAACCGCGGCAGTCACTTGAGCTAGTTCAAGACCTGCACTCGGACAACCTTTTGTTCCCCTCGAGTTTCCTCCCAAGCAGCGACTACTTTGCCTGCCGAACTGGTAACGAGGTCGACAAACTGGCTTTGAACGCCTAGCGGTGCCGGCTTTAACATCCCCGGACTGAGGAAAACAGCCTGCTTGCTTTCGGTATCGTCCCAAGCGACATACCGCCCATGTCTTCCGTAGGCAATCACCGGATTTCGGCCCTTTCCCAGCTCTTCCTCCTGCTTGCCTGGGACGGCAGCATAAATTTCACCTTGGCGCCGCCAAACCGAGTGGATTTGGCCGGTCGCAACCGTCGTCATTTCCCCGCCATCCATCGGGCAAGCATTGAGAGTCCAAGTCCCATGGCCCAGTTTCTGGGCTGGCGCGAAAGTTTTGCCGCCATCCATCGAGGCTGTGTAATAGAGATCTCGCGAGCCCTTCAGGGCGTTGCGCCACATCACATACAAGAAACCCTTGGCGTCAATGGCGACGGATGGGTGGCAACATTGACAGATGGTGCCTTCGGGAGACGCATATACGCGCTGGTTCTTTTCCCAGGTCTTCCCGCCATCTCGGGAAATCGTTCCATAGAGTTTTGTGCCGCCTTCCGAGGACTCATCCTTTCGAAGATCGAGCCAGACCGCGAACAGCACATTGCCTGGTCCGGCTGCAAAGCCGTGGAGACCTTCTCTCGCGGCGTCCTTCACATCATTCAGAACGACGGGCTGACATCCACGTGATTCCACGGTCCGTCGAGCGCCACGACAACACGTCGCCATCCTGTCCGCCCCCTCGCTTTCCTGCGATTGCGGTGATCGTTACTGCGTCCTTCGTTGCACCGACGCGGGGTCCACGATGCCGGCCCAGCATGAGCATTCCACCGGCCTCAAGAGCTGTGGGCACGCCAAACGATTTGCCACCATCCCGGGACGCGGCACAATAGATGGTGTGCCCCGCTCCATACACGAGATAGAGCGTTCCATCGGGTGCGGCAGCCATTTGAGGCTGCTGCGCGGACGTTCCTGGTACGGCAAATTCAACACCGGCGCCTTGTTCGGCGACGATGGAACCGGCCACGAATAGCAGGAGTGTTAATGCCTGCAAGAACTGTTTCATGGTTGGGATTTCTCTTCACCTCGGAAGTGGCGTCTCGACCAAAGATGAGCGACAAAAATCAGTGTGACGAGAAGGGCAGACAACAGACAGTAATCGCAGAAAGCCTGGATGACGATCGCCTGCAGATAAACCAAATACAACGTGAACCCGAGAGCAGCGCTCACCAAAACAAACGACAGACTGAGCGCTCGCTCAAATCCGAAAAATGCGAAGAGAGCACATCCGGCGGTGGTCAGATAAAATGCGAGTCCAAACCAAGCCACCGGGATTCCAAAAACCGCAGAGTAGGGACTATTAAGAACCTGATCGCAGCCGCCCGCGATTCCGCAAGGCAAAAGGAAGCCACGGCTGCTATGAAGGGCAACGTATGCTGCGTCCACCATTCCCACAAACGCCAGCGCCGCAATGCCTGCGCTGATCGAGGTGGCCTTCCTCATTGGGCGGTCCGGATCGCCTGAGCAATCAACTCTTCGAACTCCGCGTCACTCTTGACGGATTGCATCATTCTGCCGTTGAGAAAAAATGATGGAACAGAGCGCACCTGAGCCACTTGGCCCTCCAGCAGGTCACGGAAAATCTTGTTACGGATTTCACCGTCCATCATGTCTTGGCGAAACTTCTCCACATCCAGGTGAAGCTCAGCGGCGTATTTCAGGAAGAACGTCAGCGCGTCCGGAACATTCACCCATTCACTTTGTCGCGCAAACAGCACTTCGTACATCTCCCAAAACTTGAGCTGCTTGCCCGCTGCCTCGGAGGCCTGGGCAGCCACCATGGCGTTCCGGTGAATGTTTGGCATCGGGTACTGCTTGAACACAACTTTGATGTCCTTTTCGAACTTCTTCAGGAGATTGTCGACTTTCACACGAGCGACGGCGCATGACGGGCACTGAAAATCTCCAAACTCGACCAGCACTGTCTTGGCTGAAAGATTGCCCTTCGCCCAGCCCTCAGGAGTAATCACTGGCTTGTCAGTCGACGCCACATTCGAAGAAGGAGTCGGCGACGCAGCGGCTGGAGAGCTTTCTGAACCGGTCCGGTTCACCAAGAACATCGCAACAGCCGCGGCCATAACAATGAGCGCTGCCAAGGCAGTCAGGGGCTTGGCTAAAGAACGGCTCGCTGTCTCGGATGGCTTTCTTCCTGAGGAACCTGGCTTCTTGTCATTTGAACGATTCATGCGGCTCAAGAACTCCTTAGATGGGTCTGATGTCGAGGAGAATATCGTCCGCGTTGCCGGTAATTCCGTCCGGGCCCGCCGAGCTAAGCTGGAAATTGTTTCCTGCGGAATTCACCTTAAGTTCATTGTTCCAAGCATCGTAACGAACGACTTCCGACATGTATTCTGGAAAAAGTAGATCGGTCAATTTCACAATGTCTGAAATGGCTGGCAAAGCACCTTGTTTCGCCTGGTACCTGCGAATACCTTCCTGAATCCTTTCAAGGCTATGGCGGGTTTGCCTTACGCGAACTTCGTTGAGCGCTTCCAAAAAGGCTTGGGTGTCAATCCAGTCGCGATCGCCCAGGCGCACAGCATTCACCTGCCAGTCCTTTCCCTTGCCCTTCGAAAGCCGGAAGGCCATTTGGACGTTAGCTTCGGCGACAGCCTGATCTTCTCCGGCGTGAACGATGCGTTGCACCTGGATCTGCTTATCCTTGAGGTCGAGCAGCCCCAATTCCAGAATCTTCTCTTTGGCAGTGTCTTCGCTCAGTTTTCGCGAAGCCCCACAGCTCGCCAGGAACCCCGCAGCAAGCGTCAATAGCAGGCATCGTCTCACGCTCATACCTTTTTTGATCGTATGAAGACGAGCCAGCAGTGTCAAGCGATCTGTTGGCACCTTTCCCCAGGATTGTTCGAAGGAGGATCATTGGGCGGTCTCCAGACAAATCTTCCTTGGTTTGGGGCCAAGTTCACGCTTGCCCTCGGCCGCCTGGGAGCCAGAGATCAGGACCTGCGGGAATTTCCAATTGACTGGCTGCCAACCCGAGTGCTAGTTTGGCATCCTTACATCAAGAGATCGTATGCAGGCACTGAAACCGAAATGGCTGGGTGGCATTCTGGTGAGTGCGTTATTGTCGCTAAGCATTGGCTTGGGTTGTGGCAGCGCGGCTGTTTTGGATGCGAAAGACTGCTGCAAGAGCATGTGCCAGCATGCGGGCGGTTTGGTAGTATAATACCACACGAATCAGACAACCAAATCGGGAATCCTGGTTGATAACGGAAAGATCCGAAAGATCCTATCTATCCTGCAACTCGTTCCCATGGAGGCAGAAAATGAAAAGAAGAGATTTTTTCAGAAAGGCTGGAATCGGATCAGCAGCTTTGGTTTCTCTTCCAGCTCTTGCTCCGGCCCTGACCCTACCCGAGTTGGCGCGTTCACCGCTGAAACAAGGCGAGCTACCCGCCAACCCTTTCGTCATCCTGCTGCGGGGCACATATAAACCCGTGAAGCGTTGTCCCGACCTTGGACTGTCCCTGGTGAACATCTGTGACGGTTCGTACTTGACAGTAAAGATCTACTCCGACAGCGGGCTTTTGGAAGAGGACGAAGAAGACAGGGAACAGGTGATCGGCAACTTTTACGTGGCGCCAGGTATGGGTAAGCCTGTTGCCTACGACCTCCCTGGGGGCGCGTTGACGATGGTTTTCACGGGCAACAATCTTACACAGGTCCCCGACGGGCAGGGTGGGACGTTCCTTGTTGGAACCTTCGACCTAAACATAACGGAGGCGACCGGCGTTTATCAGTCTTTTCTCGGTGGTCATAACAAGATGGCGGATATACTGCATCGGTTAGCTGATGGCACTCTCGTTGAACATTGCTACTGCGTCATCAGCCGCCCATAGCAGTCTGCCGCAATCAAGCGTCACGCACTCTGAAGGCTAATGTGGAGCATGTAGGAAGAGGGATTCCAGGCGCGTGCCCGCAAGCGATTCAAGGGCAGCACTCAAGGAGCGGATGGTCGAATCGCTCGCCGAACTTGCGGACCTGCACGATGAGTGAGGCGATCTTAAAGTTCATAGAGAAAAAAAGACCGCCTCCCGGCGGTCTTTTCATTTAATAAGCAAGGCCTTCAATCGGCCGCAGCGGCGCCGCTCTCCACCGGCTCAATCAAGAGTGGGGAATCAACAGACGCGCGATTCACCTCCCGTGACACTTCATACGCCCGCATCTGCGATGCGTACGGCGACTTCAAAATCCCCAAAAGGGAGGTGCCATCCGTGCGCGAAGAGATCCATGCCGATTCTTTAGCCAAATGAGATTGCAAGAAGCTTGGTCGACCAGAGTTCCCCCTCATTATATAAGTGCCCCGCAGATCGTAGGAACCTCAGAAAAAGTTTGAGAAATAGATCACCGGAGACGGAAGTTCAAACCGGATGGCTCTCCCGTAGTCCAATTACTTTTCAGCGATTTTCGAAAGCCTACCCGAGTTTTGCGAGTGGGGAATGGAACCAGCACCTTCCTTGGGGGTGGCGTTCCTCAGAAGGAATCATTTCCTTGTTCAATCTCCTTCAGCGGGAACTCAGCGGCGTGACTAATGCGTCGTGGGAAACGTAGGGTAGGCTGCCAAGATGACACCCGGTCAAGAGTTCGCACCAAAGGTGCGGGCTACTGTCAACGGCGTCGCGCAAAAGCCGATTGAGGGCGTTTCGATGGCTTATTCGTTCGACGACGCGGAAGCCGCGGAGCGGCACGAGACGCAGTACTTCGAGGTGTTCGGCAAACTACGGCATTTTTCACAAAGGCTGGGCGTCGGTGACCAAGCACCGGACGCGGTCGGAGACCGGACAGGTCAAGGTGGCGGGCCTCGACGACAACTGGGAGCTGTACAACACGGACGAGGACTGGAGTCAGGCGAAAGACCTGGTGAAACTCTCGGGGAAGCCAACTTCCGGTTTGCCCGTCAACCGCCCACAATCGTGACCTGCGCCGAACTGGACTTCTACGACTTGCCCTTAATCCGTCCAAGTGATTTCGTAAACAGTGCGGCGTTTATGCGAACTGATTGTCCACGGGATCTACGAAGTAGGCGGCAGAAGGGAGTTTCTGGTTGACTGCCTGAAAGCCCGAGTGCTAGTTTGGCATAATAATGTCAGTAAGAGAATTGTATGCCGGCACTGAAAACAACAGGAAAATGGCTCAGTAGCATCCTGGTGGGCGCCTTGTTGTCGCTCACCATTGGCTTGGGTTGCGGCAGCGCGGTCGATCTCGATCCGAAGGACTGCTGCAAGACCATGTGCCAGCATGCGGGCGACGCGAAAGACGCGAAAAAATGCTGCCAGCAGAATAAGCAGACGAAGCCTTCGATTGGCGTTCCTCTTGCCGATATCACTCTCGCAAAGAAACTCTTTGACTCTGCCCTTTTCATCGACACTCACCCTTTAGACCGTTTGTTTGATGGGGTGCTGGTCGAGCAGAGCTTCTGCTCCCCCTGCTAAAATCCTGAAGTTTCCTCAGCAGGAAATCTACAAGCTCACCTCCGCGTTTCTGATTTAGTCCCTTCATATCTTCGATCGCGAGCCACGGCGAGGTTTCTTGTACCCGTCGTCGAACGCCTTGTTGCGTCTTCGTTCGCCCGTTCTTCGGGCTGTGATGACCCTTTCGTGCTGGCACGCGATCTCTTCAGGCTGTTCGCAGCCGTACGTCAAATCATCTTTCAACCATCAACAGGAGAAACGTGGGCGCGCCGCGACTTGTGGCTTGCGTCGATTCAGAGGTAGCGGCGCCTGCTAGAGATTCACAACTTGATGAGGAAGGACGTTGACATGAGCCTTACGACAAGGATCTGCGGTCTTGTGATCATTCTGATGAATGCAAAGAGTGTCTTTTGGGCGCAAGAGAAACCTTCTGACCTCTCAATCGCTGCGTTATCAAAGCTAGGGAGTTCACCACCGGGCGCTCTGGGTGCCCGTACAGCTGCCATTTCGCCACAACTGCCGCAGCCGCAAGCGGCAGAAGGCCGTGTCGTCACTCTGGACGAACTGGTGACGGAGGCTTTGGACCGTAGTCCTGAAATCCTTGCTGCCCGCAGAAAGTTCGATGCGGCGACGAAGCGGCCTTCCCAAGTCAGCACGCTTCCGGAACCCAAGTTCAGCTTCACGAACCTTGGAGTGGGACATCCGGCTTCGGCCCTGAACGGCAGTGACTTTGCCTACCTGGGTATCGGAGTTTCGCAGGAGTTCCCACTGCCGGGGAAGCTGTCTCTGATGAAGGCGATGGCGCGGAAAGAGGCCGACAGCGAGCGGCAGATGGTTCTCGACGCCGAGCTGCGCGTTATCTCACGGCTGAAGCAAGCCTATTACGACCTTTCCTACAGCTACAGGGCGATCGAGATCGTGGAGAAGAATCGGGACCTGTTGGACAAGTTCACCAAGATCGCTGAAGCCAAATACCGTGTGGGGAGTGGGATTCAGCAGGATGTGCTGAAGGCTCAAGTTGAAATCTCGACGCTGATGCAGCGGCTTGAGATGCTGGGTCAGCAAAGAGGAAGCTTGGAGGCTTTTATCAACAGTCTCTTGAACCGTCCTGTCTCCATGGAGCTGGGGAAGCCGGCCCAAGTGAAAAAACTGGAACTGAACCGCACGCTGGACGAGCTCTTGCGGCTGGCGCAGGAGAATGCTCCACGCATTCGAGGCCGCCAGGAGATGCTGGACAGCAACGCTTTCGCCCTGAATCTGGCGCGCAAGGACTACATGCCCGACTTTGGCGCGAGCTTCCAGTACCAGAAGACCGGATCGTTTTACCCCGACTACTACATGGCCACCTTTGAAGTGAAGGTGCCGCTCTACTTCTGGCGCAAACAGCGGCTGGGCGTTGAAGAAGCCGCCACACGCCTGGTGCAAACCCGGCATGAGTACCAGATGACTTCGCAAGAGATTTCGTTTGGCGTGAAGGATCAGTTCCTCATGGCCAAGACTTCAGAACGGCTGCTGGCGATGTACGAACAAGGGGTAATCCCGCAGGCCGCTACCAGTCTGGAATCCGCGCTGGCTGGCTACCAAACGGGCAAGGTTGACTTTCTCACGCTGATTAACAACCTCACGGTGCTGCTGAACTTCGAGATGGATTACTACCGCGAGCTCAGCAACCAGCAGAAAGCGGTGGCTCGATTGGAAGAGTTTGTCGGAGTGAAACTGCAGTGACACGTGGTCAGTGGCGAGTGGTACCTGCTCGTGAACTGGGTCGTTGGGTAACCAAGATCCTCGGTTGGAGGACAGGCAATGAATCTTGAGAATCGGCCACGATGGAGAAAAGTCGGGGTGGGCCTTGGACTTCTGGTCTTGCTGACAGGAGCTGGGCTCTATTTCTGGAAGTGGAAAGGATCAGGCGGCCAAGCTGCCACTGGGCAAAGCGAGCTCCGAGCAGGCTGGGAAGGACACGTATTACTGTCCCATGCACCCCAGCTACAAATCCGACAAGCCCGACAACTGCCCGGTCTGCAGCATGAAGCTGGTCAAGATGGAGACGGCACCGGGGACGGAAGGCAAGCCAGGCCACGAGCACGCGATGGGCGGGATGGAGTCGAACCCGGCGGCAAGCAATGGAACCGGCTCCCCGACTGGCAACAGCATTTTCATCTCGCCCCAGCGTCAGCAAATGATTGGCGTACAAACGGTGTTGGCCAATGTTGTGCCGCTCACCAAAGAGATCCGGGCCGTGGGCAAGGTTGCCTTCGACGAGACCAAGATCACTCACATTCACACCAAGGTGACTGGCTACATTGAGGAAGTCTTTGTCGACTTCATGGGACAGGTCGTCAAGCGGGGCGACCCGCTGTTTACCATTTACAGCCCAGACCTGGTTTCAACTCAAGAGGAATACCTGCTGGCTTTGCGTTCGCGGAACACTCTGAAGAACAGTTCGTTCGAATGGGTGTCAACTGGCTCACAGAACCTGCTGGAAGCCGCTCGGCAACGCCTGCGCCTGTGGGACATCCGGGAAGAAGACATCGAGAGATTGGAGAAGGAAGGCAAGGTACGGCGCACATTGACCATCTATTCTCCAGTGAACGGCCTGGTCACCGAGCGAGCCGCATTTCATCATGGAAAATTCGTCAATCCGGAGATGGATCTTTACAAGCTCGTGGATCTTTCTACGGTGTGGATCCTCGGCGACATCTACGAATACGAGCTGCCCTACGTCAAAAACGGTCAATCCGTCGAGATTGAGTTCCCCTACGCCTCGGAAACGAAATCGCTGCGTGGCAAGTTGACCTATCTCTATCCCTACCTGGATCCGAAGACCCGCACGGCTCAGGTCCGCATGGAGTTTCGAAATCCTGCCTTTCAACTTAAGCCCGACATGTTTGTGAACGTGAAGATCAAGGTCAATCTAGGGGCCAGTCTGGCGGTTCCGGAAGACGCTGTTCTAGACACCGGCACTGAGCAGTATGTGTTTGTTGACAAAGGCGAGGGTTATCTGGAACCGCGAGCGGTGAAAGTGGGCGGCGAAGCGATGGGCTACGTCGCGATCCAGTCCGGCCTCAGTGCCGGCGAGCGCGTAGTGACGGCCGCCAACTTCATCCTCGACTCCGAAAGCCGGTTGAAAGGCGCTTTCGCCAATATGGGAACGCCGGACCAGAAACAGATTTCCAGTGCATCAGGTCCGGCTCAAAACCTGAGAGTTGAGATTATGGAACCGAAAGTGGCCAAGGTGGGGCAGAACTCCATCCGTCTGATGGTCAGCGATGCAGCCGGCGATCCAATAACGGATGCTGACGTGGATGTCTCGCTGTTCATGCCGCAGATGGGAAGCATGGCCCCCATGACTTCTAAAGCAAGTCTCAAACCGATGAAGCCGGGTGAGTATCAGGGCACGGTCGATATTCCCATGGCCTGGACGTGGCAAACCACCGTGTCGGTGAAGAAGGACGGCAAACCGATGGGGTCAGTCCAGACGACACTGACGGCGCGCTGAGGGAAGACGCATGATCAACAGGATTATCGAGTACTCAGCGACGAATCGCGGCCTGGTCATCATCCTGGTGATGTCGCTGGTCGTCATCGGCGTCTGGTCGATCAGGAATATTCCGCTGGATGCCATCCCGGACCTTTCCGATCCGCAGGTCATCATCTACACCGAATGGCCAGGCCGCAGTCCCGATCTGGTGGAAGCACAGATCACTTATCCGATTGTCTCGGCCATGCTGGCGGCGCCGCGTGTCAGCGTGGTGCGAGGCGGTTCGGACTATGGGTTCTCCTACGTCTACGTGATCTTCGACGAAGGCACGGACATCTACTGGGGTCGCAGCCGAGTGCTGGAGTACCTGAACAAGATCACGGGAAAACTCCCCGAAGGTGTGGCCCCTACCTTGGGGCCAGACGCCACGGGCGTCGGGTGGGCCTTTGAATATGCGCTAGTCGACAAGTCGGGCAAACACAACCTGGCTCAATTGCGCTCGTTCAACGACTGGTACTTGCGCTACTGGCTGGAAAGCGTTCCCGGTGTGGCTGAAGTGGCCACCGTGGGCGGGTTTGTGAAGCAGTACCAGGTGAACGTCGATCCCAATAAGCTCCTGGCCTACAATTTGCCGCTTCACAAGGTGATGGAAGTCATCCGCAACAGCAACAAGGAAGTGGGTGGCCGGGTCGTGGAATTCACCGGCAAAGAATACCTCGTGCGAGGCAGAGGCTACGTCCAATCGCTGGAAGACATTGAGAATCTGGCGGTGAGTTCGAACGAAATGGGGACGCCGGTTCTGGTCAAGCATGTGGCCAAAGTCGAGCTGGGGCCAGAGATGCGACGTGGGGCGGCCGAGCTCAACGGTGAAGGAGAAGTGACTGGCGGGATCGTCGTGGTGCGCTATGGCCAGAACGTCATGGATGTCATCCAGCGCATCAAAGCCAAACTCAAAGAGAGTGAAGCCTCTCTGCCAGAAGGGCGTCGAGGTGGTGACAACCTATGACCGTTCGGACCTGATCCAACGTTCGATTGATACCCTGACACACACCCTCATCGAAGAACTCATCATTGTCAGTGTGGTAATCCTCATCTTCCTCTGGCATTTCCCCAGCGCCATTATCCCGATCATCACCATTCCCATTGCCGTGATCCTGTCGTTCATTCCGATGCAGGCGATCGGGGTAACGTCGAACATCATGTCCCTGGGTGGAATCGCCATCGCCATCGGCGCGATGGTCGATGCAGCCATTGTGGTCGTCGAGCAGACTCACAAGAAGCTGGAGCAATGGGAGGCGCAAGGGCGCCCCGGCAGTTCGACCCGCGTTGTCATCGACGCCGTCAAGGAAGTCGGTGGCCCGAGCTTCTTTTCGCTGCTTGTGATAGCGGTCTCGTTCATGCCCATCTTCGCCCTCCAGTATCAGGAAGGGCGTCTGTTCAAGCCCCTGGCCTTCACCAAGAACTTCTCGATGGCTATCGCGGCAGTTCTGGCCATCACCTTGGACCCGGCACTGCGGCTGCTGTTCATGCGAACCGATGAGTTTCGTTTCCGCCCGCGGTGGGTGGCACGCATCGTCAACGCGATTGCAGTGGGCAAGATCCATAGCGAAGAGAAGCACCCCATCAGCCGTCCGCTGATGCGGCTCTATCATCCCGCCGTGCGGTTTGTACTCAACCACAAGTGGCTGGTCATTATGCTGGCCGTGTTGATGGTCGCGCTTACCGTACCAGTGTTCGAAAAGCTTGGTTCTGAATTCATGCCTCCGCTCAACGAGGGCAGCATTCTCTATATGCCCATCACCCTGCCTGGCATCTCGGTGACTGAAGCCGACGAAGTATCTCCAGATCCAGGACAAGCTGCTCCGGCAGTTTCCAGAAGTGCAAAGTGTCTTCGGGAAGGTGGGCAAAGCCGAGACTTCCACAGACCCTGCTCCGTTCAGCATGGTAGAAACAACAGTCGTTCTGAAGCCAGAGAAGGAATGGCGAATGATGCATCGCGACCGCTGGTACTCCAAGTGGGCACCCGAGTTCGTGAAACAGCCGCTGCGGAGCATCTGGCCCGAGCAAGGTCCGATAAGGTGGGAAGACCTCATCGATGAAATGGACCGCACAGTCCAGATTCCCTCTTACGCCAATGCCTGGCTATTTCCCATCCGTACCCGGATCGACATGATTACGACTGGCATTCGAACTCCGGTCGGAATCAAAGTTCTGGGAACGGACCTTAACACGATCGAGAAGATCGGGCTGCAGCTGGAGCGAGTGCTTCAAGATGTGCCAGGAACGCGCAGCGCTTTTTTTGAACGCGTGACTGGAGGTTACTATCTTGACTTCGAAGTGAATCGGGAGGAAGCGGCTCGTTACGAACTGAGCGTCAATGAAGTCAACGATCTCATCGAATCGGCCATCGGCGGCATGAGCATCGCCACGACGATTGAGGGACGGGAGCGCTATCCCATCAACGTCCGTTACGCACGGGATATGCGCGACAACTTCTCCAGCCTGAAGAGGGTGCTGGTGCCTACCGCGAGCGGCGCTCAAGTGCCTATTGGCCAGCTGGCGAGCATCCGGCTGCGGACGGGCCCGGCCATGATCAAGAACGAAGAGGGATTCCTGGCCGGGTTTGTCTACGTGGATGTGACCGGCCGTGACATGGGACGCTATGTGGACGAAGCCAAGCGCATCGTGGCTGAGAAGATTCAGCTGCCGGCCGGTTATCAACTCGCGTGGAGCGGGCAATACGAATACCTGCAGCGCGTCGTCGAGCGGCTTTGGGTAGTGGTTCCGATCACCCTGTTCATTGTCTTTCTGTTGCTCTACTTCAACACCGGGTCGCTCATCAAAACGAGCATCATTCTGCTGGCAGTACCTTTCTCCGCGATCGGCGCTATTTGGTTCCTTTACTTGCTCGATTACAACATGAGCATCGCGGTCTGGGTGGGTCTGATCGCTTTGCTTGGCGTTGATGCAGAAACGGCTGTGTTCATGCTCTTGTATCTCGATCTAGCCTACGAGGAAAGGAAAGCCAAAGGAACAATGAGGTCGATTGCTGACCTCAAGGAAGCCATCATTGAAGGCGCTGTCAAACGGCTGCGTCCGAAAGTAATGACGGTAGGCGTGATGTTCATGGGTCTTGTCCCCATCATGTGGTCAACGGGCGCCGGCTCCGACGTAATGCGCCGTATTGCCGCCCCCATGATCGGCGGGATCTTCACGTCGTTCCTCTTGGAATTGCTGGTCTATCCGGCGATTTATGAAATCTGGAAAGGTGTTGAGGTCAAACGATTGGCCAGAGCCGAGCCCGTAGCTTGATACCAACAGGCGAGAAGAGTGTTCAGAACTTTTTGAAAATCTAACGAGTAAACCAGCTATGCGATTCAGTTTTGTTCAATCTCTCGCTCTCTCCTTCGTCCTGACAAGTGCGGCTCAGGCGGTGTCATCTGACTTCCGTGTCAAGCACGATCATATCCTGGGAAGCTGTGAAGGCAGGCTTAGCGCCACCGAACGGGAGATTCAATACGAAGCCACTGACGGGAAACACTCTCGGACGTGGGCCTACATCGACATTCAGAAGCTTGATGTCGCCTCGCCCACCCGACTGGTCTTGAAGACCTTCGAGAGCCAGAGTTGGAAGAAGCTTGAGAAAGACAAGGTATTTGATTTCTCCCTGATCGAAGGCAAGGTCACCCCAGAACAGCAGGAGTTTCTGCGCGCGAAACTCAGCCGACCGATGGTGGCACGTCTCGTCGAGAAGGGAGAAACCGCGACCTTGCTGCCAGTCCGGCATCGCCACAGCCTCGGGGGCTGTGAAGGTCAGCTGTCCGTCGAAGGAGACCGCTTGATCTATCTGACCGATCACGCCAGCGACAATCGAGCCTGGAAGCTGCGCGACATTGAAACTATAGGCTCTCCTGACCCCTACCACCTGCGTGTGACGACCTACAACGAGACTTTCACCTTTGATTTGAAGTCTCCCCTCGATTCGAAAATCTATGACTCTCTCTGGAAGAAGATCTACCGATTAGAAAACCCTCAAGCCTCGCAGCACGAATCACTCAGCGAATGACCAGAAAGGAAACAGAGGGATGGTTCGACGAATCGTTGGCTCGCCAACCGTTCGCCGGTATCAGCCTTGACAGCTTCTTCAGATTTCGTCCTTCCTTTTTTTAGGACTCATGCCGGAAAGCACGTCTCGGCAGAATCCACAATCTGAGTCACTGCGAACGCCAAGGCCGATTTCGTAATGTAGTCAGATTTCTTCTAGAGGGTTCTGGTCGTCGATTGCCTGGAGAACTGGGACGGTCGTCATTGAGGGCATGACGGCGACCGCCGGGTGAGCTTGGCTTTCGAGAGGCTCGTGGGACTTGGCTTGGACCGGCTTTTCGGGTTCATCCAGGGGAAGAGCTTCCGCTTCGTTCAAGTCCCGGTTGGCTTCGTCCAGTAGCCGCAGTCCCTCGAGCAAGAGGTTGGTGTTGCTGTTGTGAATCACCACGTCGAAGGCTGTGGTCGAAGGTTTGTATTCAAATGTACCCCCCTTCACCGCCACAAGCGAATACATGGCCTGTTCGCCCGCTTTCTCCTGATAGACCGCGTTTACGATTCGCCCAACATTGAAGAAAATCGTTCCTGCCTGACCCTCAGAACTCACGTGCAACTGACCGGTCTTTTGGCAGTTGTCGAGGATCTGAATGACATCCAGCAAGCCAATTTCGGAAAGGTCTCCCTTGAGGGCAACGGCAATACCTGAACTGGTCGTAACGGCGGAAGTTTGCGCTGTCGTGGCAGGTGCCGCCTCGCGCCGAGCGCTGGAAAGGACCGGATTTAGCCGCTGGGCCTCACGCAGGTACTTGTTGGCTTCTTCCTTTTGGTTCTGCTGTTGCAGCGTCTTGGCGATTTCAAGGCACTCTTGAGCAGCCCGCTTCGGCATTTTGCGGTCAAAATAGATGCCCTTCAGTTTCTGCCGCAGTCTGATCTCGTTTGGGTATTGCTTGAGAACATGTTCGAGGCGACCGATGGCACTGGCGTGCTGCCCGAATTTCTCGAGGAGCTCGATGTCCACAATGAAATTTTCCACGTCTTCATCCGTGACGATCGACACCGTCTTGTCGAAGTGCGAATCGACTTTGGTGCTCGCGTAGCGCGCCTCCTCATCATCCTCTTCGGGCGGCCCTCCGGATGCAGGCTTTCCGGGCGCCGGGGCCCGGCCACCACCAGACAACAACTTCTCAACTACCTGGAGCTTTCTGCGGTATTCCTCGTTGTACGGCTCCAGATCAATCAGCTGGCGCGCCAGATCAAGCGCCTTCGCGTAGTCGCATTTCGAGATATAAGCGTCGGCGTGCGAGAGCAACGTCACGGCGAGTTGGTCGTATTGAAACGCCGCTCCGTACAGCGATTCCAGCAGCCGGTACGCATCCAATTTCTGCGGGTCAAGCTTCAGAATCTCCTCGAGCAATTCCACACATTTCTGGCGAGTCGCAGATTCCTGTACTTCCTTGGTCAATCGCTCAATGTGTGTCAGAGCGCGGTCGAGCTTGCGCTCGGCCAGCAGTACCTCGATAAACGGAATCGTCTGGGCCAGGAAGCTCTTGTTGATCTTGACGAGCTTGTCGTAGATACGCTCCGCTTCTTCGATCCGGCCACCTTTAATACACAGCCGGGCCAGGAACACCATGATATTTGGCTGGGCCGGCTCTTCGGCAAGCGAAGTAAGAAGCGTTTCGATGGCTTTCTCAATCTTTCCCTGCTTCTCGAAGACCTCACTGACCCGGGTGGGAAGGTTGCGGTCCCGTGGGTCAATGGCTCGAATCTTTTCCAGCGCAGCCAGGCTTTCTTCGAAGCGTTCCTCGCGAAAGTAGTCGCGGGCCAGTTGATAGAAAACCTCGATGGCTTTGTCCTTCAAACCGCGGTCATTCAGAAAAAGCGCCAGCTTGGTGGAATGGCTGCGGTTGGTGGGATCCAGCGAAATCAGTTTTTCCAGGTACTCGATGGTTTTCGGTGTATTCCCTTCACTCTCTGCAACTGAGCAGAGCTCCATCATTAGGTTGACAACTTCCGCTTTGGCGCCGTTCCTCGTAAAGATTTCCAGAAGCTTCTCACGCGCAAGTGTGTTCTTGGGAAGAATCTTGATAATGCGGCGATAACTTGCTGCTGCCTCCACCGTGTTGCCCTGAGTCGTCCAATCGGAAGCAATCTTGAAAAAGTGGCGGCTGGCACGCTGCATGTCCTTCTTTTCGACGTAGAGATCGGCAATCAGGCTGTGAACCTGATTGTTCTGAAAGTCTTCCGACAGAATCTCCTGGTAGACTTCGATGGCTTCGCCAATCTTTCCGTAGGAAACCAGTTTCTCGGCTTGTTTGAGCAGCTTAGGTAAGTTCATTGAAACGTGATAAGGGCCCGTTTTCCAATCTCAAGGTAAACGCCCGAGTCGTTCATACACTTGTACTTATCGTAAATGTTCAGGAAATCTTGACAGTTAAACTACAGATTTTTAAGGGGAGAGACGGTGAGAGGAAGAAACCCTGGACTTCGAAGCGTCAAGGAAGAGACAAGTGGCTCGAACAAAGTACGAGTGACGTTTCAGCACTCGCACCTTGTTCTCACTGTCATGGCTGTATTGAGCCAGCGTTAGGAGTGGGCTGTCTCTTTCTTTTCGCGCTGTTCGCGGAGGACTGCTTTGCGGCTGAGCTTTACCTTCTGCCCATCAATGCCAATGACTTTGACGAGCAGTTGATCGCCTTCTTTCAGCTCATCCCTAACGTCGCGGATGCGGTGCTCAGCAACCTCGCTGATGTGCAGCAGGCCATCCGTGCCGGGAAAGATCTCAACGAAAGCGCCGAAATCTGCCAGTCGCACCACTTTGCCCAGATAGATCTTGCCCATTTCGGCCTCGGCCGTTATGTCCTTGATCATCTGGATGGCTTTGTTGGCCGAGGCTTCGTCCGCTGAGGCCACATTCACCTTGCCATCGTCGGAGACATCGATCTTGACGCCAGTCTGCTCAATGATCGAGCGGATCACTTTGCCGCCGGGTCCGATGACGTCGCGGATCTTGTCTGTACTGATCTTGAGAGTATGAATTCGAGGCGCGTAACGGGAAGTGTTGGTGCGCGCAGCGGGGATGGCTTCAAGCATTTTATCGAGGATAAAAAGCCTGCCGCGAAGTGCTTGATCGAGGGCTTCGGTCATGATCCCCATCGTCAGCCCGCCAATCTTGATGTCCATTTGCAAGGCAGTGATTCCCTCGCGGGTGCCTGCGACCTTGAAATCCATGTCGCCATAATGATCCTCGGCACCGGCAATATCCGTAAGAATGGCGTACTTGTCGCCTTCCTTCACCAAGCCCATGGCGACACCGGCCACGGGTGACTTGATCGGCACACCAGCGTCCATCAGGGACAGCACTCCACCGCAAACCGACGCCATCGAGGAAGATCCATTGGATTCCAGGATGTCTGAGACCACTCGAATCGTGTAGGGAAACTTGTCTTCCGCCGGAATGATGGGCAGGATGGCGCGCTCTGCAAGAGCACCGTGCCCCACCTCGCGCCTGCCAGGGCCTCGCATAAACCCGACTTCACCGACACTGAAGGGCGGGAAATTGTAGTGTAGAAGGAATCGCTTGGACGACTCACCTTCCATGATGTCGATTCGTTGCGCATCGTCGGCAGTCCCAAGAGTGGTTGCAACCAGAGCTTGGGTCTCACCGCGCTGGAACAACGCTGAGCCGTGCGTACGCGGCAGCAAGCCCACTTCGCAGGCAATCGGCCGGATCTGGTCGAAAGCCCGCCCGTCAGGCCGCCGCCGCTTGTCCAGAATGTCTTCGCGGAAGATCTTTTCCTTGAGGGCGTCAAAGATGTCTTCAACGTCCGACCGAACGTTTGCCGGCTCCTCAGGATAGGAGCTAACCAGTTTTTCCTTCAGAGCATCGACAAGCTCGTAACTTTCGATCTTTTCGTGTTTTTGCGTGTCAAGGGCATCGCGCAAGTCAGCCGAAATCTTTCCCGCGATGTCCGCGGCCAGCTTCTCGTCTGAGGTCGGAGCGACAAACTCACGTTTCTGAATTTTCAACTGGGCTGCCAGCTCTTTCTGCAGAGCCACCAACTTTTTGATCTCGGCATGGCCCAAGCTAAGAGCTTCGACCATCGTTTTCTCAGACACTTCCTGGGCACCCGCCTCGACCATGACAATGGCGTCTGCGCTTCCAGCAACGATCAGGTTCAACCGGCTCTTCTTAAGGTCGGCGTTGCTTGGATTGACAACCAGTTTGTCCTCGACGAGTCCGACGCGCACGCCGGCAATCGGCGTGTGGAAGGGAATGTTCGAAAGCGTCAGCGCGGCAGAAGCGCCTGTGATGCTCAAAGTGTCGGGGTCATTTTCCCCATCTGCGGAAAGCACTAACGCAATCACCTGGGTGTCGCAAACAAAACCCGCCGGAAACAGCGGCCGGATCGGACGATCAATCAAGCGACTCGTCAGGACTTCCTTCTCGCTGGGTTTGCCCTCACGCTTGAAGAAGCCTCCCGGAATTCGTCCTGCAGCGTAATAGTTCTCACGGTAATCCACGGTCAGCGGAAAAAAACTCGCATTCTCACGTGGCTTCTTGTTCGAGCAGGCAGAGACAAGAACAACGGTGTCTCCGTATCGAATCTGAACCGACCCATGCGCCTGCTTGGCGAGTTTCCCGGTCTCAATGGTGAGCTCCCGGTTTCCGATGGTTGTGCTGGCTTTGTGTATCATTGTGAACCTTCCTTGTTCGCGAAATACGGGCAACCGCCACCCAGAAATGCAGTCAACAAAGGGTATTCGCGAACCCTCCTGCATCGTCAATTCAGGCAGCAATAAAAATAGCGACCCTTCGGTTTCCCCGGGAAACCGCTGTTTCTCCGGAAACCACCCAGGTCGCTTTGGTTTTAGAAACTGGGTTGTGACTAAAGATTGAAGGATCTATTTTCTTATTCCAAGCCGCTGAATGATACCGCGGTAGCGCTCAGCGTCCTTCGCCTTAACATAGTCCAGAAGCCGGCGCCTGTGGCCCACCATCTTGAGGAGGCCCCGCCGGGAGGCATGATCCTTCTTGTGAGTCTTGAAATGTTCGGTGAGATAGTTGATCCGTTCACTGAGCAGAGCGATCTGAACTTCCGGCGAACCTGTATCTGTGGGATGGACCCGATACTGGCTGATCACAGAAGTCTTGAATTCACTGGTGAAAACCATGCCACTGAGCTCCTCTAAGTCAAATCCCTTCAAAAAGCGAGGAGAAATCTAGCATAAGCCGGAAAGGCTTGTAAAGGAGTTTAAGCCGCGAGGATTCGATGGGCGGTGACGTAGAAATAGCAGCCGGCTGGATCAATCCGCAATGGTCGACGTATGATTCTCGGACCTTATCCCTGCGCGAAGATCAGGCAAGCGTTTTTTTCGAAATAGGAAAGATGTGACCGCGCGTTTGACTTTCACGCGCATCGTGCCGAGGAGATTCTGCACGGCGCGCTTCATTGCTAGTGATGCACTTCCAGCGGCACGACCTGCGGCGATGCTAGCGGGGTTCCCGCGGCGGTCCCAGGATGGCCAGCGTTACGGGGGATTAGCGTGCTGCCAGTTACGCGGAGCGAAACGAATAAACGGCGTAGAAGATGAAAGGCGTACTTGCGGCGGTTATCCAGTGGGCTAAGGCTCGTAGCCAGTCGAGCGAGTTGCTTGCACTCGTAACGCCAAAAATCAGCATGCAGAGCGCAATGCAAGCACCGCCCATAGCCAATCGAACACCGAGGCGGCGGAAGCTCATGCACAGCCCAACAATGAAGATGACACCGGCATAAATGCCGTGGCCGAAGGCAGCGGAGATCACTTTGTTGGCAGCGTTCGTGAAAGCACCCCACTCGGACCATTCCATGGGCAACGTCAGAATGAGATAGACAGCCGTCGCAATTAGCCACGAGAGCGACGCGGCGATCATTACTGAAAGAAATCGGTTCATCTGCGGCGTGGGAATGGGGTCACATCTTTCCTCCTAAAAGCATTGGCGCCTGTTTTACAACCCGTCGGATGTCACTGTCCATTCAGCTCGCGAATCTTGATGTTTCGGAACCAAACTTCGCTGTTGTGGTCCTGCAACGCAACGTGACCCTTGGAGAATGTGCCGAACTTCTCAAGATGCTTGAATTTGCTGGCAGCAATCAGCTTATGCAGATCGGGGCTTTCGCGCTCGAATTGGATCACTTTAGCGCCATTAATCCAATGCTCAACATGCTTACCGTGGACCACAATTCGCGCGGTGTTGAAATCTGTCAGAGAGACCACTGATCTTTGGCTCGGAGCCATCAGGTCGTAGAGCGCTCCGGTAATGCGATCGGGGCTGCTACGAGCATCGGCGTTCTTGGTGTCATCAATGAGCTGCAGCTCGAAGCTCATCGACATGTACTTCCACCTTTCGGGTTTCAGTTTCTCCGGCGGCTCTGTCTTCCCGGATTTCTTGAGGCTCAGAAGATGATAGTCCAGATAAGCTTGCTCCCAATTCTCAGGCCGATCTTCCAGAACCAAATACTTGATTCCGCTGTTCCCGCCCGGTTCGATCTTCCACTCCAACTGAAACTCGAAATTGTCATACTGCTGAGCCGTGACAATGTCCCCGCATTCGTCGCGACTTTTATCCACCTGCTTCACACGCTTCAAAATGCCGTCCGCAACTGCCCAGCATTCCGAGGGAAAGTCGGACTTGCGAAAGCCGCGCCAGCCTGATGTGGTCTTGCCGTCGAACAGCAATTTCCAGCCATCAGCCTTTTCCTTGGCAGATAGAACATTTGGAGAGACGGTCTTCGTATTACCTGCCACCCTCATAGAAAAGGAAGCGATCAGGCACACTATTGCAAGGCTCGTAAGCGCCAAAATCCAAACTCGGAAACTACAACAACCTGGAGTGCAGGAGAAAGAAGCGTCGATTTCTTGGTTTCATATTCTCGCTCCCTGGCACCAATCGAAGCTGAAAGATCGATTCAATGCGGATAGGAATAGGAAAGAGTGAAAGGATGATGCCAGAAATTATGCTTCCCGTGAGGAACAACTTTCTCTCACGGGCCGCAGCTGCCGCGGGCGGCACGGGGAGCCTCGCCCTCCCGAATTCACTTTGACTGAATGATCAAACCTGGAGCGCTTGGTCTTTGTACTGTAGTTGATACAGCTTGTAGTAGATACCGCGTTTGGCAAGGAGTTCTTGATGACTTCCCATCTCTCGAACCTGTCCTTTGTGCATGACAAGGATCTTGTCTGCATTCTGAATCGTCGACAGCCGGTGAGCAATGATGATCGAGGTGCGTCCTTTCATCAGCCTGGCGATGGCTTCGCGAATCTTCAGCTCGGTGTCGGTATCCACACTCGAAGTTGCTTCGTCGAGAATGAGGTTCTTGGGATCGTGCGCCAGGGCGCGCGCAAATGCAATCAACTGCTTTTGACCCGTTGACAGGGTACTTCCGCGCTCTTTGACTTCCTCGGCCAACCCATTGCTCAGACTTTCCACAAACTCATCCAGGTTCACATCCTGAGCCGCACGATGAATAGTCTCTTCAGTAATCCAGGGCGTCCCGAGACGAATGTTACTCGCGATGCTGCCCGAAAACAGAAAGACATCCTGGAGGACAAACCCGAAGGCATTACGCAACTGCTGCAGCTCAAGCTGCCGAATGTCATGCCCATCCAGAAGAATCTGTCCTCGCTGGACATCGTAAAAGCGCATGAGCAAACTGGTGAGAGTCGTCTTGCCCGCTCCGGTGTGTCCCACGATGGCTACTGACTCTCCGGGCCTCACTCGAAATGAGACATCGCGCAACACCCAATCCCAGGCGGCATCGTCTCCATTTGTAGACGAAGGCTCGCGGGCAGCACCGGAAGGCTTCGCCTCCAGCTTGTTGTAGGCAAACCAGACATTGCGGAATTCAATCTCTCCACGAATCTCGCTCAGCCGCACCGGTTTTTCCGGCTGACGAATATCTACGGGCGTGTCTAGCAGCTTGAAAATCCGTTCCGAACTCGCCATGGCTGCCTGCAGGATATTGTACTTTTCGCTAAGGTCCGCGATTGGCCGAAAGAATTTCTCGGAATACTGAATAAACGCTACCAGAGCCCCAAACGTCAGCTCCTTTTGGAGCACCTGTCCTCCTCCGTGCCAGATGATCAAGGCGATCGCCAGGGCGCTGACGACTTCAACGGCCGGATAAAAAAGCGAATAGGCCATAACCGAATCCAGATTGGCCTTGAGATGGACCCGATTGATCTGTTCGAATCGTCGAAAGCTCTTGGGCTCGTGATTAAAGAGCTGAACAATGGACATGCCACTGATTTGTTCCTGCAAGAACGCATTGATGCGGGCGATGGCTGTCCTCACGCGCCGATAGGAGTCTCTGGCTTTTATCTTGAAAACGATGGTGATCAGAAACAGGAGCGGAACCACCGAGAAGGCAACCAGCGCCAATTTGGCGTTCAGCACGAAAAGTACGGCTACGATACCGAGCAAGACCAAGAGATCTCCCAACAGAGTGACCACGCCCGCCGTGAACAGCTCGTTCAGGACATCTACGTCCGTTGTGACCCGCGTCATGAGCCGGCCGACAGGGTTCTTGTCAAAGAAAGACAGCGGGAGTCTCTGCAGATGGGTGAAGATTTCCAGCCGCAAGTCGAACATGATGCGCTGCCCGGTGAGCTGCATGATGTAGGTCTGTAGGTATCCCAGGAGAAACCCAAACAGAATGATGGCGAGATAAACCAGGACTACTTTGTTCAGGCCCGCCAGATCACCATGAGCAATATAGTTATCGATGCCAACCTTTGTGAGGTAGGGACTGCTCACTTGAAGCAGGGATACAACGCCAATGACGGCCATGGAAGATAACACCTGAAGCTTGTAAGGCGACAGGTACCGCAGCAATCGGCGCATCAAATGCGCGTCGTAGGCCTTGTCGATGGCCTCTTCTTCGTGGTGTTGGGTCATGAACGACGAGAAATATTTAGGGGCGGATTCGGGATGCCCGTGTCGCCAACGTGCCTCAGTCAGGCAAGTCGAAGGATAGCATGGCAGTAACTTTTCGCGCAGTTCTCGACGAGGTTTGCGGGTGTTTCAGGAGAACGCATGCGCTGCGGTGGGGACTGTCTGGAAAACGAGGCGGACGTCTGTCCGCCTCATCAAGCCGTTCTTACGAAAGCACGTGCCGATGCCGCGTGCGGCCAGAACCAAACAGCTTCCGCTGCAGCCGTTTCAGCTCCGCTTGTTCCTCCGAGGAAGGAGCCCCAATCGAACCTTCAGACCAGGAATTGGATCTGCCGCGATACTCCTGCCGGTCTCCTCTGCTCGACGAACGCTTGCCTGCTCCAAATCCGGTGCGGGGCTTCTGTCCGGCAGAGGGACGTCGCGAATTGCCTGAATGCGCGAACCGATCGAAAACTCGAGCTGGTCCAGCCGGCGTTGCGCGAAACGCGCGACGATCCACCATCTGGTTTGATGGCTGAGGCCCCGATTTCGGTTGAGGCGGCGCATCGTAAGCAAAGTCTTCCAAGCGAATGCGGTTCAGCTTGCGCCGCAAGCTGCGTTCAATGGAACGCACTTGATCCTCTTCGTCCGGCGTGATGAAGCTGTAGGCCAAGCCGGTCGCGGTAGCGCGGGCTGTCCGTCCGATGCGGTGGATATAGTCGTCTGCGTTGTTTGGAATGTCGAAATTGACGACGTGGGAAATGTTCCTGACGTCGATGCCGCGGGCTGCGATGTCGGTGGCAATCAAGATCTGATAATGATTGCGCTTGAACCCTTCGAGAGCCTCCTGACGCTGGCCTTGTGTTCGGCCTGAATGAATGCGGGCTACTTTGTGCCGCTTCTGCTCCAACATGCGATGAAGCCGGTCAGCACCATGCTTCGTGCGAGTAAACACGAGCAGCGGGCGCATCGTCTCCCGACCTAAGAGATGCAGGAGCAGATCGCATTTCAAATGTGGCGGCACAGGAAACAAGCGCTGCTCAACTCCCACAACAGGCGTGCCGCTGCCCCCCACCTCCACGAACTTTGGATCACGTTGGAGCGTTCTCGTCAGTTCACGAATCTCAGGCGGCAGCGTTGCAGAAAACAACAAGGTCTGACGCTGAGCGGGAACGAGTCGCACGATGCGGCGAACGTCTGGCAAGAACCCCATGTCCATCATGCGGTCGGCCTCGTCTAACACCAGCATTTCGATGGAAGAGAGGGAAACAACCTTTTGCTCCAGCAGATCCAGCAGACGGCCCGGGGTTGCGACAACGATGTCAACGCCGCGCCGCAATGCATCTTCCTGGCCGCGCTGCGAAACCCCACCGAAAATCGTGCAAGAGCGCAGCTTTGCAAAGCGCCCAAGCTCTTGCAAAGCAGCCTCCACCTGTTGAGCCAACTCGCGGGTCGGAGTCAGGATCAAAGCTCGCACCTTGCCCCCCGGATGGCCCAGCCTTTGAAGTAGCGGCAAAACGAACGCCGCTGTCTTGCCGGTGCCAGTCTGCGCTGTCCCTACGACATCACGGCCTTCCAAAATAGAAGGAATAGCCTCTGCCTGGATTGGAGTCGGGGTTTCAAAGCCCAACTTCTCGACGGCGCGCGCCAGCTCTTCGGTAAGACCTAGTTTACGAAACGACATGAATTCTCCTTGAATGGACGGAAACCGTCCGAAGTTTCAGACAACCGCCTGCTACCGCCAGTCACTGAGTGGTCCTCCCAGAATGCTGGGCAAAATACAAGACCGTCAGGAAATGAAGCGTACGGCACAACGACCGGTCATCTGGTAAATTGTGTATGTGAGGTTAGCGGCCAAGCGCGGCTGAGGAGAGATTGCTCATGTCAGAAGGGTGAGCAAGCACATTCAAACGGCGGCACATTCGGCGAAGGAAGCGGAATCTGGCGATTCCAGAGGAACTGACTACGCTGATGCAACCCCAGCGGGGAGTATAGCGGCAAAACCCAAAATGGCAAGGACTATTTTGTTCTTCGAGCAATCGTCCTGAATAGAGTGTGAACAAACCTCACCACGGAGGCGCTGAAACGGTTGTTGAATACTTTCCTCAAAACGGCCGTTCCGGACTGTCCCCGAACCAATCCCTGGTCAGATCGAGCCACAAGACCAGCCCGCTCCACTCGCCGTACTTCCTATAGTGCTGGGCGATGGTTCTGTCACTAACTTTGCGACCATTTCGATAAATCTTTGAGTACTGTGGCCGGCACCAACTGTCCAGGGCCAGATGTCGATAGTGGCCCAACAGTCGCATCAAGTTTCCGGCCGCGTACGGCCCAACACCCTTGATGGAGACAATCTGTTTGTAAAGCTCATCCTCAGGAAGGTTGAACCATCGGTTGAGATCCAGCTCGCCACCGGCGACTCGCTGCGCCAGCTCCAGCAGGTAGCGGCTGCGATAGCCCGTTCTGATTTCCCGTACCAGAAACTCTTCACTGGCCTTGGAAAGTTGTTCAGCCGTTGGAAAATCGGCGTGTTCTTCGTCGAAACGGGTTCCCAGCTTGTTCACTAGGTTAATCACCATTCGTTCCGTGGCACTCCAAGCGCAGTTGGTCGTGCAGATCATCTTGACTACGTCTTCAAAGAGATCCGGACTGCGCAGCAGCCTCCCCGCGCGTTCCTGACGAATCCAGCCCAACTCTCCGTTAGCAGACACACTCTCCAGCGTCGCGTAAAACGATTCGAGTGACTCGTCGAGCCGCAACATGACAGCCACCTGTTTCTTGAGGGCAGCGACATCCGGTTTGGCGAGGGGCTGGCGCGAACGGACGATCAGTTGAAGCACATCTGGCTCCTCACTGGTCATATCCACCAGCACCGGGCCTTGAGTACTCCTTAGCACGCGGCTCAAGCGCCGCTGCTGCCTGTCTAGAGCGAACGGCTCCAATGCGCACCAACCATGGCTGAAGGCCGTACGCCAAAAGCTGAAGTCCGGCGGCGTGCGAAGTTTAATCGCTTGCTGAGTCACTTGAGTGAAGAGAGAAAAATGCGTTCTCGACCGGTGAAAGTCGGTCCCTATCTGGATCGCTGAATCCGCGAGGTGGGAGTCAACGTTTGTGCTGTGAAAAAATTAGTAAACCTTTGACGATTGCTCTACGGACCTGTCTGCAACTGCCGATAACGACGATAGCAGTTGCGTACCCCAAAATTTGGATGGCGGTCTGGCGAGGCCCCAATGACAACTCCGGCGTTCCTGGTTGAACTCAAAGCGATAGGTTTAAGAGACCTATATCACATCCAGGGATTCATGAACGTGCTGATGAAGCCACGAAACGGGATGCCTTGGACGGCTGAAGACAAAGCTGCGATTCGCCTCCATCTAAAAACCGTCGCCGCTTCGCTTCCGATGCTCGCCGTCTTCACCCTTCCTGGCGGTATGCTGCTCCTGCCTCTGCTGGCGTGGCACCTGGACCGTCGGAAACGAAAGCTGATCCTTTCGATCAGCCCCGACTCGATCAAGACTCCCGCAATCAAGCCCGCAACGACAACCCCAGCTGAGTCTTCATCCGACGCGGCCGCTCATTAAGAGTTGTCCCCGTCCAGCAAACCGCCCAAACCGCCCAGAAGCGAACCTTCCTCACGACGGCCTCCTCCGGCACGCGAAGCTGCGTAGATGCGGTCTGCCAGCCGGCTGAAGGGCAACGACTGCAAGAAGACTTTTCCTGGGCCCGTGAGCGTAGCCAGGAACAACCCTTCTCCACCAAACAAAGTGTTCTTGATGCCACCGGTGAACTGAATGTCATAGTTCACGCTGGGTTGGAAGGCTACCAGACACCCTGTATCCACCCGCAGCGTTTCACCTGCAGCCAAGTCCATGCTGGTAATCGTTCCACCCGAGTGCATAAAGGCCATGCCATCGCCTTCGAGCTTTTGGAGAATGAAACCCTCGCCGCCGAAAAGCCCTCGTCCGATCTTACGACTGAACGAAATGCCGATAGCCGTTCCTTTGGCCGCGCAAAGAAAGGAGTCCTTCTGGCAGATCATGGTACCGCCAAACTGGGCTAGATCGATCGGCACAATCTTTCCCGGGTAGGGGGCGGCGAACGCCACTTTCTCCCGCTTGGAAGAGCCGCAGGAAAACACCGTCATGAACAAGCTCTCACCCGTCAGCACACGCTTGCCAGCACTGAGCACTTTGTCAAAGAATCCAGCCGCCGGTTGGCTGCCGTCTCCAAACTGGGTCGCCATTTGAATCCCTTGTGTCATGTACATCATGCCACCCGCTTCGGCAATGACCGCTTCCTGAGGGTCGAGGGTGATTTCGACAAACTGCATGTCGTCGCCAAAGACTTCATAGTCGATTTCGTGGCTTCGCAGCCGCGCGGCGGGTCGACTGGGAACAGGCGGCATGGTAAGAGCTTCGGTGCGGAACATGGAATGAAACTGTGGAACCTGGTTGAGGGGCGTCCAGTCAGCCATTCCCTGTGTGAACGCCAAAGTCTGGGGTGTCACCTGGCCACTGCGAATCCGGGTGCCAACTTCGTCAACCGTAAACGGGCCTTCCGACTTGTTATTGATCGCCAAGTACCAGTAGCTCATGAATCAGTCTCCTTAAGAATCATTCGATGTGACGCCGTCCCGGCGACTGCAGACTTCCAAATCCAGAACAGAACCAGTCCAGCTTTGTTTACGAGGATCCCTGCTGGCAAGTTCCGCGTATTCTAACCGAACTCAGCCGCAGAGTGCTGCGGGATAACGGCAATGCCAACTTTCCCTTCCTGCACACGAGCGGTCGCAAGGCTAGATCGTCGCTGGATTCTTGACTTCCCCATCGGCACGACATAGATTCATTTCCAATCGAATCCATCCAGATTGACTTGAGGAGCCAACATGAACATCCTCCTCCTTTCGATGCCAGATTCCTTCGAGCACATGCCCACCGTCGCGATTCGCATGCCAAACGGAGCGCTGACCTCACTGGCAGGAAATATTGACCCCCACCATAAGGTAGCCGTTGCCGATTTGATCCTGGTGCCGAAGCGCGTGCGGGAAACCGTTGCCCAACTCGTCCGCACGACAGATCCGGGGGTGGTGGGTCTGTCTGTAATGACCTTTCAGCGCAAGACAGCACTCAAGATCGCGGCGTTGATCCGTTCCTTGAAGCCGAATGTTCACATCGTTGTGGGTGGCTACGACGCGAGCTTGGCGACTGACGCCTACACGCACGAAGACAGTGGCGTCGACTTTGTGGTCCGTGGAGAAGGTGAATTCACTTTCTCATCGCTGCTCCGCGCTATTGAAAGCGGAAGTGACTTTGCTTCGATTCATGGGCTGTCTTTTCGCCAGGGAAGTGAGTTTGTTCACAACCCGGACCGTCATGTTAGCCGCCTGGAGCGCGACGAGATTCGGCCTCCAAACCGGGCTGCAAGAGTGCTAAAGGGCTATACGCTCATCGGTCGCCAGGTGGACGTCATCGAGACCTCGCGTGGCTGCACCTTCGACTGTAGTTTCTGCTCGATTATCGAAATGCGAGGGCGCAATTTCTTTACCTACAGTCTGGATCGGGTCATTGCAGACATTCGAGATGCCCAAAACCACGGAGCCCAAGCGATTTTCATCATCGACGACAACATTACTCTGGATGTCCGCCGCTTCGAAGCATTGTGCGAGGCCATCGTCAAGGCAGGACTCAACAAACTGGACTACACCGTGCAAGCCATGACGTCTGCGATTGCAAACCACGGCGAGTCCCTTGCACCCCTCATGCACAAGGCGGGCTTCCGGTATGTCTTTTTAGGGATCGAGAATATCCTGGAGGATGATCTGAAGTTTCTTCGCGCGAAATCCAAGAACGAAGAGCGCGACCATGGCCGCATTGTGGGCAACGCGACTTTGAAAGCAATTGAGCATATTCACCGGAACAAGATGTACGTGGTGGGTGGGCTGATTGTAGGAAACCCCGACGATACGCCCGAATCAATTCAGGCGAATCTGGACTTTGCCAGGCGCCACATCGATTGGCCCTACATCCAACACCCAACACCTTATCCGCGTACTCCGATGACTAAAGAGTTCCAGGAGCAGGGGCTGATTATCAACGAACGTTTGGAGGAATACGACGGTACGACGGCTGTGGTTCGGAGCAAACATCTCAGTGCCGAGGAGATCGAGTTCATGAGATGGCGGGCCGAACGCAAAATGAAAGCAAAGCATATGCCGGCCGCGCTCTTTCACAGTCCAGGCTTCGTTCTTCGCAATGCCGCAAAGATGTTGGGACACACCTATCGGGGCAACAGTTGGAAATCGTTTTTAGGAATAGAGGGTGAACGCCAGGTTTTCGAGCGATACCGCACGTTGCGGAAAGCTGAGCGAGTCTACATTTGAGGATCCCAAATTCACGGTTGCCCCGTTCAAACTTGCAATAGCCGTCGACATCTCCCGGTCAATCCTGCTTTTTTCATCTGCGCTATTTTCCGCGTTCCATCGGCGCCCGTGCAAACCATGACGATGCTCTGGCATCACAGTTCAGACTTCGATTGTCCTCTGTATTGTTTCTTATGCGGATCGGAAACACACCACTTAGGTTTCGCCTCCATCTGACGGTTCTCCTGCTGCTTCAGGGATTTCACCTTGATGCGGACGATAACTTGCGATTCAAATCGCTGGTGCAGCGCGTGGCGCAGAATGAAAAACGAAACCGGCTGCTGGAGATGTCTTACGTCTATGAAGTGACTCGGCAGAAAATCTCTCTGGGCAAAAACTCGCAGGTGCTGGAGTCCGAATCGCACACCTTCGAAGTGACTCCTCTCGAGGAAGGCGATTATCGCAGACTCGTGAAGAAAGACGGAAAACCGCTATCTGAGAAGGAAGCCAGAAAAGAACAGGAGAAATTGGACCAGAGCATCCAAAAGCATTCACTGCTCTCAAAGTCGGAACGCGAAAAACTTGAAAAGAAGAGAAGTGAGCGCCGCCGCAAGGAAGAGCAACTCTGGGACGAGGGGCTAAAGGCCTTTGACCTTGCGCTTTCCGGAGAAGAAAAACTGGAAGGGCGAAAAGCACTGATATTCACCGTGACTCCCCGTGCGGACTACGTTCCGAAAGATTCCGATCTAAAAATCCTGAAAATCATCAAAGGGAAAATCTGGGTGGATGAATCGGAGGCACAGATCCATAGAGCCGAGATCGAGTTCATCGAGGACTTCAAACTCGGAGCAGGCTTTCTAGCTAAGGTGAATCGCGGGAGCACGCTGAAGGTCTGGCAACGCAAGGTGAACGACGAAGCCTGGTTCCCCTATCACAGCGAAGTGGTTGCGAACGGCCGCATGCTTGTATTTAAGGGATTCAATCTGAAATTCGTGAGTGACTTCGCCAACTACCGGAAGTTCGAAGCTCATGTCAACATCGTGCCTGCTGGCACTGCGGAGTAGACCAGCCCGGCATTCGACCCCCCGCGCCGCCTCTGGCTCGATGTTCGCTGCCGCTCTGCAAACTGACATATAATCCCTCCGCACCGGCCGATGTTGCTGCGTCTGTCCTTTGTCTTTGCATTCATCCCACACAAAGATGCCAAAGCTCTCTGACCAATTGTTGGGGTTCCTGCGGCAGCGAACCTTCGCTGAGAAGATACTGCTGGTTCTAGTCGTCCAGCAGGTCGTGTACCGGGCGTTTGAGTGGTTCTCGGGAATCGCATTACCTTTGGAGGGCTTGCTCAACCTGGTTTTCTTCGTGCTAGCTTTCCTCATTGTCATCAAATATTTGTTTAGGTTATTCCGCCGGACGGTTTGGCGGCTGCGCAATCGGCTGATTCTTGCTTATGTGTTCATCGGTGTAGTCCCAATCACGCTCATCCTGGTGATGAATGGCCTTGGCCTGTACATTTTTATGGGCCAAGTGGCAACCTACCTGATGACTGCCGAGTTCAATCGGCGCAACGAAGTCGTACGCGATTGCGCTTATGCACTGGCTTGGCACATCGCGGACCACTTGGGACGGGACCAGGGTGAGGCGGCCGCACATCAATTCATTCAGCCCTTGCGCAGACGCCTCGCTGGTTTGCAAGCGGTCGTACGAGTGGATGGCAAGACCTTTCAAGTCCCAAGCAACGGGGGCTTGTCTGAATACCCTCAATGGACTCAGCATGGCTTTCTTGGGCTTGTTGCCTCGGGCAAGGAGCACGCCTTGGCCGCGGACGTTCGAGTTCAACAGCCACCTCACTTGGTTGAAGTGTTCACCTACGAACCTGTGGATGTTTCTTTGCTGAGCAACCTTCTTCCCGGAATAGCTTCGATCACCCTGTTATCCATCGACGAGGATTCTCCAAATGGCCTTGGGAAGATAAAGAAACAATCCCCGGAGCAGTCTGACCCGAAAGTTCACTTTCGCACAGTTGGTGAGGATCGTGAGGAAAAGGCAGTCGCCCTGCAAGCGCCCCGGTCCTGGTGGGATATTGCCGTCCGCTGGGGTACTCTCTTCCCAGTGCAAGCCTGGGAAGGCGACACCGCCGAGCCAAGTCAGGTGCTGGTGCGCGTGGTTTCGCGTCCGTCGCTCATCATCCAAAAATTGTTCAGCACACTCGGGCCGTTAACCGGTGCTCTCCGGTTTGCACTGTACATCTTTGGCGGGTTGCTCTTGCTGGTCGAAGGGGCGTCCCTGATATTTGGCATCAATCTAACGCGTACCATGACTCGTTCAGTCGAGGACTTGTATGAGGGAACCCTGAAGGTGAACTCCGGTGATTTTTCGAATCGGATTCCAATTCGCTCCAACGACCAGCTGAGCGAATTGGCTTCCTCCTTCAACCGAATGACGGCTAACGTCGAAAAGCTCATCATCGAATCAAAAGAAAAGGAACGACTCGAGTCCGAGCTCGAGATCGCACGCGAGGTTCAGTCGCAGCTTTTTCCGAAGTCCGCCCCGCAGATGAAGCGCTTGGAGCTAGCGGGCGCCTGTCGTCCGGCCCGCATGGTTAGTGGCGACTACTACGACTTCATTCAGATGGGACCCGATTGGACGGTCCTAGCGATTGGTGACATCGCCGGCAAGGGAATTTCAGCGGCGCTGCTGATGGCGAGCATCCAGTCATCGCTGCGTGCACAACTCAGCGCGAACTCGCGCGCTCCCGAATCTCCAGGCAATGGCAAGGGTTTTTCAACATCCGAATTGGCAGGCCTGCTGAACACTCAGCTTTATGAGAGTACTTCTCCAGAGAAATTTGCGACGTTCTTCTGCGCAATCTACGAAGAAGAGGCCGGCCACCTCCACTACACCAATGCTGGTCATCTCCCTCCCATCCTGATTCGTAAGGGCCGTGCTGAACTGCTGGAGGTTAATGGAATGGTGCTGGGTGCGTTCCCAGATCAGCCTTATGGACGCGGCCGCGTTGAGTTGCAACCCGGTGATCTCTTGGCAGCCTATACGGATGGAATCACGGAACCGGAGAATGAGTATGGCGAGGAGTTTGGAGAACGACGCTTGACCGAGCTTCTGATTCGCAATGCCCGACGACCGCTCGAGGAAGTGGTGGCCGTAGTCACCGAAGCAGCCTCATCCTGGGGAAATGGCGCGGAGCAGCAGGATGATATGACTTTGCTATTGCTGCGCCGGCTGTAGACAGGTGGGCAAACTAGACTCGCCCCAGGAAGTTTCCCGGCAACGTTACGCCCGAGCCGCCAGGGCCATGGGTTCGACGGTCGACTTCAGTGCCTTAAAGCGATAACCGACGCCGATGACGGTGTCGAGGTAGTCGTCGACCCCGGGTCCCAGTTTCTTGCGGATCCGACGGATGTGGACATCGACTGTTCGCGACTCGCCGTAGTAGTTGTAGCCCCAAACGGAATCGAGAATCTTGTCGCGCGACAGAACGCGGCCTGCGTTCTGCACCAGAAGTTTCAGAAGATGGAACTCCTTGAACGTCAGCTTGGGTTCCTGCCCATTAAACCGGATGATGTAGTCCCCGAAATGAATGTGGAGTCGCCCATCGTCAAAAACCTCCACAGAATCGTGCTCATTTTCACGCCGCCGAATGGCGTTTCGCACCCTCGCGATGAGTTCCCTGATTCCAAATGGCTTGGTGATGTAGTCGTCGGCTCCCAACTCCAGACCCAGAACCTTGTCTGATTCGGCCACGCGAGCCGTGACCATCAGTATGGGGATATCGCGAGTTTCGACGTCGCGGCGAAGCATTCGGCAAACCTCGTAGCCATTCAGGCCCGGCAGGCCGATGTCCAGGATGATGAGGTTGGGCTTCACCTGAAAGGCGAGGTTCACCCCTTCGTCACCGGTGTTCGCCGACAAAACCGAAAAGCCCTTCTCCTTTTCGAGGTTGTACCGCAACGCTTCAACGATGTCCTTCTCGTCTTCAATGATGAGGATGCGCTTATTCATTGGGTCAACACCTTTCTCCTGCGGCTCAGACAGGTGGGACATGAGTAGCGACTACGCTCATTTGTGGTGCCAGCTTATGCAGACCCTGTGACGTGAATGTTACGGTGGTGTGACGTTCCCGTTAAATCTGAAACCCAAGTAGCCGGGGGAAAACTTCCAGTCACAGCAGCATCTTGTTTTGTGTTGACAATAGGAAAAGCCAGTTTCTATGATGCAGGCTTCGGACTAAACGTACTGTCGATCTGCAAGCAATTGCCGCATGAAAATCAACTTAATTGAGTCTGGGTTTTTCAATTGTTCTCTTGCTCAAATAGGCTTCCAAGTTCACCTTAAACTTTGGAAGCATGGTTTCAATCGAAGAAAACATCCCATAGGTTCTCAATTGTCACTGGAGGGCTGAATGCCAAAACGTGATCATCCTGAACCGCCATCCAAAGTGGAAGTATCTCGTCGTGGATTCCTCAAGGGAGCAAGCGCCGTTCTCTCTTCCGGCATCGTGGCGGGCGCTGAGGCTTTGGAGGCTGCTAACACCGAGAGTGCCAAGCTCATCGGACCGGGCAAGGCGCCCGTTACGTTGAAGATCAACGGAGTCAACAAGGCCTTGAATGTCGAGCCTCGCTTGACCCTTTTGGACGCATTGCGCGACGAATTGGAACTTACGGGCGCCAAGCGCGTTTGCGATCGAACCACGTGCGGTGCGTGCACGGTGATCGTGAACGGGAAATCAGTCTATTCCTGTTCGATGCTCGCCATCGAGGCGCAAGGCAAAGACATTCAAACTGTTGAAGGCTTGGCCAAGGGCAACACTCTTCATCCTCTTCAGCAAGCCTTCGTCGATAACGACGCTCAGCAGTGTGGCTACTGCACCCCGGGTTTTGTGATGGCGTGCAAGGCGTTCTTGGACAAGAATCCCAATCCGAGCATCGAGCAGGTGCGCAAGGGACTGGGCGGCAATCTCTGTCGGTGCGGCACCTATGTGGGTATCACCGAAGCCGTCCTGCAGACAGCCAAGAAGAAAGGAGGGCGCGCCAATGCCTAAGTACGAGTGGCCTGAAAAATCCAAACGAGCAATCCTTGGAAAGGGCATCTCTAAGTTGGACAGCCCTGACAAGGTTTCGGGTCGAGCCAAGTATGCTTCCGATATTAAGCGCCCCGGCCAGCTTTATGCCAAATTCCTGCGTTGTCCGTACGCACACGCGAAGGTGGTTAGCATCGATATCAGTGCGGCCGAGAAAATGCCTGGTGTGAAAGCGGTCAAAATTTGTGAAAAGAAAGGCCCCGGGAGTGAAATCATGTGGGCCTTGGATGAAGTCGTCGGCGTGGTCGCAGTGGATGAGCACACGGCCGAAGATGCGTTGCGCAAGATTGTAGTCAAGTATGAGAAGTTGCCACACCTGGTCAACGAGCGGGATCTGAGCAAAGCAGGTGACCGCGCCAAGCCTGCCGCGGAACAGGTGGCAGGTGATCCAGATAAAGCGTTTCAGGAAGCGGAAGTTGTGATTGAGGGAGAATACGGCATTCCGGTAATCACCCACTGCTGCCTGGAGCCTCATGGACAGATCACGGAGTGGGAAGGAAACAATCTTACGGTGCATCCTTCCACCCAGAATGTCAGCGGCATAGTGGGTCAGTTCGCGCAGCCGCTGCAGATCCCGGCAAGCAATATCAAAGTCAGCATGGACCATATTGGGGGCGGATTCGGCAGCAAATTCGGCGCCGATTCGTGGGGGCTTGAGGGCGCGCACCTCTCAAAACAGTCAGGAGGGAAGCCGGTAAAAATCTTCCTTGAACGCGACGCTGAACTGTTTGTCGCCGGTGTTCGGCCCTCCCACTTCGCGCGGATCAAGGTTGGCGCGAAGAAAGATGGAACGCTGACGGCATGGGAGCATCAGTCTTGGTCCACAGGCGGCCCGGGCGGAGGAGGGATGTCGCCGCTTCCTTACGTGCTTAACATTCCGAACAATCGGAAGAGGCATTCGGCCATCGCAACCAACACCGGTCCCCAGAGAGCCTGGAGGGCGCCAAATCATCCTCAGGCCTGCTGGCTCACCTTTGCCGCTCTAGACGACATGGCGGCAAAGTTGAACATGGACTCGCTCGATTTCTACCTGAAAAACCTCAGCTTGGCCGGCGAACGTGCGGACCTCTATCGCCGAGAACTGCAGAAGGGCGCCGAGCTTATTGACTGGAAGAAAAAGTGGCATCCCCGCGGAGACAAGACAGCTGGACACCTCAAGAGAGGCCTCGGACTGGGATTCCACACTTGGGGCGGACGCGGCCACGCCAGTGAGGCGCGGCTGACGATCAATCCGGACGGTTCAGTAGCGCTGCACATGGGAACCCAGGATTTGGGCACCGGTACTCGCACTATCCTGGCTATGGTGGCTGCAGAGACCTTAGGGCTGCCGGTGGATGCCATCAAAATCAACATCGGCCGTGCACCCGAGTATCCGGCTTCCGGAGCTTCGGGTGGAAGCACAACGGTCGGTGGTGTGAGCGCAGCCACGCGGCGTGCTGGACAAAACGCTCTCGAAGAGCTCTTCGCCAAGGTGGCTCCAGCGCTGTCTGCCCAACCCGCGGAGTTGGAAGCGGTGGGCGGCAAGATCCAAGTCAAGGGCAACCCAGCGAAGAGTCTCACCTGGAAACAAGCAACAGCCAAGCTTGGGGTTACTCCACTGGTGGTTTCCGGAAAGAATGTTCAGACGCCGTCCGCAACCGACGGCAAGCTCACCGATCAGGGCGTCGGGGGAGTGCAGATGGCCGACGTGACCGTGGACATCGAGACGGGCATTGTGAAGATGAACAAGTTCGTGGCCGTGCAGGATTGTGGTTTGATCTTGAACGAGAAAACCGCCGCAAGCCAAGTCTTCGGCGCCATGATCATGGGGGTTTGTTTCTCATTGTTTGAAGAGCGAGTGATGGACGACGCAACCGGAAGACCCCTCAATGCCAACATGGAGTTCTACAAACTGGCAGGCCTTGGCGACATCGGTGATTTGGTCGTCCACATGTGGAAGGACGATCCCGAGCAGGATGCTCGCGGAGTGATCGGTCTGGGTGAGCCGCCTGCCAATTCGCCCGCAGCCGCCATCGGCAATGCCATCGCCAACGCCATCGGAGTTCGAGTGCCCCAAGCGCCATTTACGCCCGCTCGGATCCTGGCAGCACTGGAAAAGAAAGGAGGGCTCTCTTCATGAATGCATTTGAGTACGCCGCCCCCACCACCAAAGAACAAGCGGTGAGCCTCTTAAACGCGCAGTGGGGCGAAACTGAGATCCTGGCCGGAGGCACGGACTTGTTGAGCCTGATGAAAGACCATTTGACGACGCCGAAGCGGGTCGTCAACATCAAGGACATCAAGGAACTGCAAGGAATCAAATACAACGCTTCCACTGGATTGCGGATTGGCGCATTGGTTACTCTGGAAGAGTTGCTGGGAAATGCAACTGTGAAGAAGGAGTATCCTGCCTTGGCCCAAGCCGCGGAAGGAGTCTCCAGTCCTCAGATCCGCAACACCGGGACGGTTGGTGGTGATTTGTGCCAGCGCCCCCGGTGCTGGTATTTCCGAAGTGGGTTAGGCTATTTCCCAAAAGATGATGCCGGCAAGGATTTGATCGCTGATGGCCAGAACGAGCACCATGCCATCCTCGGAAATTCCGGGCCCGCATATTTTGTCCATCCATCAAGCTTGGCGCCAGCTCTGATCGCGCTGGAAGCAAAGGTTCGAATCTTCGGCTCCGCAGGCTGGAGAGACGTGAGTGCCGAGGCGTTTTTCGTGACACCAAAGAATGACGGCGATCGCGAAACCGCTTTGAAGTCGAACGAGATTGTAGGTGAGATCATTGTCCCTTCGGCAAAGGGTATTCGAAATGCGACCTATGAAGTTCGACAGAAGGAAGCTCTCGATTGGCCGCTTGCTGCCGCGGCTGTGGCTCTCAAAATGAGTGGCAAGACGGTGCAAAGTGCTCGCGTCGTCTTGGGGCATGTGGCTCCAGTTCCGTGGAGGGCTCAGGACGCTGAAAAGGCCCTGGCAGGCAAGACGATCAGCGAGAGCCTTGCCGCTGAGGCTGGCAGTGCTGCTGTCAGCGGGGCCAAACCCCTGAGCAAGAATGGTTATAAAGTTCAACTCGCACGCGTGGCTGCTAAGCGGGCTCTCCTGCAAGCGGCTCAAGGAGGAGCTTAAGCCATGTATCATCGCCTACAGAATCTTGGCCACGAAGTTTGCAACTGCGTTCGCTGGAAGAGCCAATTCTATGAATCGGAACGGGATCCTTCCGTTCCCCCTTCCAACGACGACAGCTACTGGTGTGCACTCACCCAGCGAGTTTTAGGACCTGACGGACAATTGGTTGAACCCCAAAGCTGCAAGCCCGGACGGGCCTGTTTCAAAGAAGCATTCTGAGGGCAGCCAGAAAACTTCCGGCATGCTTCTCGACGCACTGAAGGTTTCCGTCTCCAGATTGCGCTGCCGATCCGGAGCATTTCGGTAATTCTGGTTAGCAGTAAGGTTCTGTCTTCACCTAACGCCCAAGCCAAGTTATAATCGGGGGCGTCAAGTGGAATGGAATCTTGAAACATAAGCCTCAGGAGGTTCTGTTATGAAAAGACTGATGATCGCCGGTTTGGCTCTTTGCCTTGGTGGTTGCGAGTGCCGCCCCTGTTATGGCCGCATCGGCCGGAAAGATTCGCGGAGACTATATCGAGACACGCAGTGCCGATGTCTATACCGGAACTTGTGTAGCCAACAGTGAAGTGAATCTTACCGGCACCGAGGCGATTCTTGCCTGGCACATTAAAGAGGGAAGCTGGAATGGCGTTGCCCTGAATGGACTGGGAGTGGTTGGCGTAGTCAAAGCAAATGCGACCTTGGGTGATCCGTTCACGAGCCCCTACCCGGCAAAGTCGGTTTTGATTGTCGATAGCCGCGCAACCGCCGAACAGCAAACAGCGCTGAAGTCCTTCGCACAGTCAATGGCTGGGGATCTGTTGAAAAACATTGTCAAAGTGGAATCCACTCCCATTCAGGTTGAAGTTGGCGAAGGTGACCGGCACGGCTATGCAAAGCTCACAGCCGGATCGCTGGCACAGATCGAAACCCGGTCGCTGCATGGCAAGGACCATCTTTGTGGCAACGAAGATGTTTATTATCAGCCGCTGACCGAGCTGATGCATGCGATGCCGGCGTTTACGCTGAATGATGAATTTACCGGCCGCGGCCTTGGAGTAACCTGGAAACTGAATGGTAAGCGAAGCTCCTTCGTGGGCAATTTTTCCTACCCAACACCCGCGCCAGTAATTTCCATGAAGTAAATTGGCCCTTTCTTGCATCTCACAATTTGGACAAATCGACAAACGGAAGCCATCGGCTTCCGTTTGTTTTTGTTGGCCAGGAAAGTCGGCGCGTAGGGTTTGTCGCCGATAGTATTGTGAAATTCGACGTTCTGTTGTTTGGGGAGGCCCAAGCCGTCATTCCGGCGAAGCGTAGCGAGAGTCGGAATCCAGTCCCCCTTTGGCGGCGATGACTATGTCAGGAGAGATCAATGAAACTTAGATTTGCTGCTTTGATGACTGTGTTTCTTTGTACCGGCGCTGCCTGGGATGCCGTTGCTGCGTCTTATAAACTCGAACCCATTCCCGCAGCTCCTGAGGGCCTTAGCTCCACCTTCCAAGCTGTGCTCCAAAGCCAAGGCTACAAAGTGGTGAACGAACAGGGTTCGCCCTGGTGCGAGGTTTGGATTCGCAAGGAAATGGCCAACCTCGGGAAGCCGGCTTCGCCCGACGCAAAGTATCCAGCATTACACTTGGGACAGCTCCTGGGAGTCATGAAATTTAGCGCTGCCGGAGCTGATTATCGTGGACAGGCTATCAAGCCCGGTCTTTACACGTTGCGCTATTGCCTCATCCTGCAAGACGGTAATCACCTCGGTGCCGCCCCGATCTTGGATTTTGTGTTGCTCGTTCCCGCCTCCCAAGACACAAAGGATCCCGATGCTGTCATGACCACCGAAGAAGTGGTGGCACTGAGCCGAAAAGCCTCCGGCACGAACCACCCTGCCGTCATCAACCTGGCTTCCCCGCCTGCTGCAACAGGCAATGCCACACTGGAGAAAGATGAGATGGACCACTGGGTCTTGAAGGTCAAGTCGCAGTCGAAACCGGCTGCGGATCTTCCCATCGGTATCATCGTGGTCGGCCGCGCTGAAGGCTAAATTGTGTCGCTTACCATTTTTGGCTGGAGGAAAATGGAGGAGCGTCGAGATTTCTGTGTCTTTCTCTGCATGTTCGGCGTTCGTTTGACCGCCGTTTCCCGGAATCTGCGTTCATTTGCGCAATCTGCGTCCTGCGCTTTTCTGTCCCCGCTTCTCTGTGTCTCTGTCGCCCTTCCCGACCGAATTTGAAGTTGCAAATCACAGACGTTCATTGCATCATTCACGACTGTTTTGCTCGGTCGGCCCCGCTCTGCATACATTCCTAAGACTGGAGAACTAATTACAGTGATCAAGAAAGGCACGAAGATCGCCTCGCCCAAGGGGAAGCTCGGTGTGCTCATTCCAGGGATGGGAGCGGTTGCCACGACGTTTATCGCTGGAGTCGAAGCCATCCGGACCCAGGGCGCGAGGCCCTTCGGATCGCTGACGCAGATGGGCACGATCCGTCTCGGAAAGCGCACCGACAAACGGGTCCCAATGATCAAGGACTTTGTACCCCTGGCGGGCGTCAACGATCTCGTCTTCGGAGGCTGGGACATTCATGGCGAGAATTGTTACGAAACCACTCTCCGTTCGGGTGTGCTCGAGCGAACCTTGTTGGACTCACTGAAACCCCAACTTCAAGGTCTCAAGCCTTGGAGCGGTGTGTTTGAGAAGAAATATGTGAAGCGCCTTAATGGCAAAACGGTAAAGAAGGGTAAGACCAAGTACGACCTGGCTCTGCAGATCATCGGCGACATCCAGGCCTTCAAGAAAGCGCAAGACTTGGATCGGCTCGCGATGATTTGGTGCGGCAGCACGGAGGTCTTTCTCAAGCCGGGTAAGGTGCATTCTTCACTGGACGAGTTTGAAAAAGGATTGAAGAAGAACGACCCAGGTATTTCGCCCAGCATGATCTACGCGTACGCCGCTCTGCAGCTCGGGATCCCCTACGCCAACGGCGCACCCAATTTGTCTGCAGACTTTCCAGCCATGGTGGAGTTGGCTCAGAAGAACAAAGCTCCCATCTGCGGGAAGGATTTTAAGACGGGTCAAACCTTCATGAAGACCATCATCGCGCCCGGCCTGAAGTCCCGGATGCTGGGCCTGAAAGGATGGTTTTCGACTAACATCCTGGGCAATCGCGACGGTGAAGTTCTGGATGAACCTCAATCTTTCAAGACCAAAGAGGAATCCAAGCTTTCCGTGCTCGATCATATCCTCCAGCCCGACGTTTATCCGGAGCTCTACAAAGATTTTCATCATCAGGTTCGAATCAATTACTACCCGCCGAGCGGAGACAACAAAGAAGGTTGGGACAACATCGACATCTTCGGCTGGCTCGGCTATCCGATGCAGATCAAAGTCAACTTCCTATGCCGCGACAGCATTCTGGCTGCGCCGCTCTGTCTCGACCTCGTCTTGTTTCTCGATCTCGCGAAGCGAGCCGGGATGTCAGGGATTCAGGAATGGCTATCGTTCTACTTCAAGAGCCCGCAGTGTGCACCCCAACTCTACCCGGAACATGATCTCTTCATCCAGTTGATGAAGCTCAAAAACACGCTGCGTTACTTGCGAGGCGAGGATCTGATCACGCATCTGGGGTTGGAGTACTACGACTGAAGAGCAAAGCAAATTTGTCATTGGTCAGCGGTCATTTGTCATTTTTCTGTGGATGACAGGACCCGCATGGGCGCTAGCGAAAAGCAAGAGAGAGCAGATCAGCTTGAGGAGAGGCTCATCGACTTTGCGGTCCGAGTGATTCATCTCTCGGCACGACTTCCGAAGACACCTGCTGGAAGACATGTTGCGGGACAAATTCTGCGGTGTGGAACGTCTCCGGCTCCAAACTATAGCGAGGCGAGGGCAGCTGAAAGTCACGCGGACTTTGTCCACAAATTGAGAGTTGTCCTGAAGGAGCTCAATGAAACGTTGGTATGGCTCCGAATGATCAGGAAAAGTGAATTGATCACTCCCGCGCTATTGGTTGATATTGTCGATGAGAACTCGCAGCTTTGTCGAATCGTTACTTCATCTATCAGCACGGCAAAGACACGATCAGCGGCTCAAAAATGAAAAATGATAGATGACCAATGACCACTGACAAATGCGATGATTGAGTCGCTCTCGTGTCCAAATCAATAGCTGAGGTATGACCACTCTTTCGAATCTCTACCATTCCACCCTCGGAAAGAAGTACATCATGGCGCTGAGCGGCGTAGGCCTTTTCGCCTTCGTCGTCGCTCACATGTTGGGAAACCTGCAGGTCTTCCTCGGGCCCGAGGCGCTGAATGCTTATGCCGTTTTCCTAAAGTCGAAACCCGCGCTGCTCTGGGGAATGCGGCTCGGGCTGCTCGCGATCGTTTTCTTGCACATTCTGACTGCCGTGCAGCTGACTCTCCGTAACCGCGCGGCGCGGCCGGAGAAGTACGATCGCAACAAACCCTACAAAGCCAGTTTTGCCTCGCGAACCATTGTCCTCAGCGGCGCGGCCCTGTTCGCTTTTATCGTTTACCACTTGATGCACTTCACGGTGGGGCTCGTGGATCCGGCCTACTTGCAATTGCGGGATGCAGCCGATCGCCATGATGTGTACCGCATGACCATCTTGGGTTTTTCGCATCCAGGCGTGTCGGCGTTCTATATCGCCTCCATGGCGCTGCTGTGCCTTCACTTGAGCCACGGCGTGGGAAGTACCTTCCAATCCATCGGGCTCAAGAACAAGCACAGCGCGGTGTGGATTGATCGAGTTTCGAAGCTGCTGGCAGTCATCGTTTTTCTCGGTAACTCCTCCATGCCGCTGGCAGTGCTGGCAGGAATATTGAAGTGATCAGTGACGAGTGACAAGTGACGGGAGATGCACTCAGACTCCGCCTTCTTACTTGTCACTCGTCATCTCGTCACTTAACCATGAAACTGGATTCCAAAATTCCTTCAGGCCCGGTGCAGCAGAAATGGGAACGCTACCGGCTCGAGATGAAGCTGGTGAATCCGGCCAACAAGCGGAAGTTCGACGTCATTGTTGTTGGTTCCGGGCTGGCGGGTGCTTCTGCCGCGGCTTCGTTGGCCGAACTGGGCTACAACGTCAAGTGCTTCTGTTTCCAGGATTCGCCACGCCGAGCACACAGCATCGCAGCTCAAGGCGGAATCAACGCCGCAAAGAACTATCAGAACGACGGAGACAGCGTTTATCGCCTGTTCTACGACACCATCAAGGGCGGAGATTTTAGGGCGCGCGAAGCGAACGTCTACCGGCTTGCGCAGGTCAGCGTCAACATCATCGACCAGTGTGTCGCACAGGGCGTGCCGTTTGCGCGGGAGTACGGAGGTTTGCTGGCCAATCGTTCCTTCGGCGGCGCTCAGGTCTCGCGAACCTTCTATGCGCGAGGACAAACCGGGCAACAGCTTCTCATCGGCGCTTATCAGGCTTTGGAACGGCAAGTCGGACTTGGCCGCTGCCAGATGTTTCCAATGACGGAGATGCTGGACCTGGTCGTCATTGACGGTCAGGCGAAGGGTATCGTGACCAGAAATCTGTCCACGGGCGAGATCGCGTCACACGCGGCGGACGCGGTGGTGCTGGCAACGGGCGGATACGGTAACGTGTTCTATCTGTCCACCAACGCGAAGGGCTGCAACGTCACGGCCACGTTCCGGGCCTTCAAGAAAGGGGCCGCGTTCGCGAATCCCTGCTACACCCAAATCCATCCAACCTGCATTCCAGTAAGCGGCGACCATCAGTCAAAGCTAACCCTCATGTCGGAGTCCTTGCGCAACGATGGGCGCGTTTGGGTACCTAAGAAGAAGGGTGACCACCGGCAGCCTTCACAGATTCCAGAGAATGAGCGCGACTACTATTTGGAACGCAAGTATCCGAGTTACGGGAACCTCGCGCCTCGCGACATTGCTTCCCGCGCAGCCAAAGAAGCTTGCGACGATGAACGAGGTGTTGGCCCGGGAGGCAAGGGGGTTTACCTGGACTTTGCCGATTCCATCAAGCGACTTGGCGAGAAAGCTATTCGCGAACGCTACGGCAATCTGTTCGAGATGTACGAACGAATCACCGGAGAAAATGCCTACCAGTCTCCTATGCGGATCTACCCGGCTGTCCATTACACCATGGGCGGAAGCTGGGTGGATTACAACCTCATGAGCACGCTGCCTTGTTTGTTCGTTATCGGAGAAGCCAATTTTTCCGACCATGGGGCCAATCGCCTCGGCGCCAGTGCTCTGATGCAGGGCTTGGCTGACGGGTATTTCGTTCTCCCCAACACCCTCGGAAACTTCTTCGCTTCGTCGAAACAGTCGAAGGTTTCAACCAGCCATCCGGAGTTTCGGAAGACGGAAGAGGAAGTGACGGCACGTCTTCGCAAGCTCCTGTCGATCCGAGGGAAGCGGACCGTCAGTTCCTTTCATCGAGAGCTCGGCAAATTGATGTGGGAGAAGTGCGGCATGGCACGCAACAGGAACGGCCTGAGTGAGGCGTTGCAACGGATCCCGGCGCTGCGCCAGGAGTTCTGGGAGAACGTCAACGTTTTGGGGGATGGCGCGGAATTGAACCAGTCTCTGGAACACGCTGGACGAGTGGCGGATTTTTTGGAGTTCGGTGAATTGCTTTGCCTCGATGCGCGGACCCGGGAGGAGTCGTGTGGAGGGCACTTCCGCGAAGAGTATCAAACCGAGGACGGAGAGGCCCTGAGAAACGATGACCAGTTCTCATTTGTCGCGGCTTGGGAGTACCAGGGTCCCGACAAGCCACCCCTGCTGCACAAGGAGTCGCTTGCTTACGAAGAAGTCAAGATGGCGCAGCGCAGCTACAAGTAGTCTCCCCGGAACGAGGTGTTGGAGAATTGAAACTCAAAAAGAAACTTCGGCTCCCCTCGCCCCAATGCGGGAGAGGGGCTGGGGGTGAGGGGACCGCCGCGCTGTTACCGGATGCTTGTGTTTTCCCATCGAGCAAGCACCCTCGCCGTTGATAGCAAAATAGCCACTGTGTGCAGTACCCCCACTCGTAATCTGGGGAGGCCTGTCAGATCAAGGATCCCGCACGCATGAACCTCACCCTGAAAGTCTGGCGACAGAAGAACTCGAAAGCACCTGGGCGCTTTGTCGAGTACCAAGCGAAGAACATCATTCCCGACATGTCCTTCCTGGAGATGCTGGACGTGGTGAACGAGGACCTGATCAACCTCGGCGAGGAACCCATCGCGTTCGAGTCCGATTGTCGCGAAGGCATCTGCGGAACGTGCTCGGCTGTCATCAATGGCATTCCCCATGGCGGACACAAGGGGACGACGGTGTGCCAGCTCCACATGCGCCACTTCAGCGACGGCGATCGTATTGTGATTGAGCCTTGGCGTGCCAGCGCATTTCCTGTCATCAGGGATCTGGTCGTGGATCGATCAGCGTTTGATCGTGTCATCCAAGCCGGTGGATTCATTTCTGTCTCCACCGGCCAGGCAGTTGAGGCGAACTCAATTCCAGTTCCAAAGGTGGAAGCCGACCGCGCCATGGATGCAGCTGCCTGCATCGGTTGCGGTGCTTGTGTCGCAGCCTGCAAGAACGCTTCCGCGATGCTGTTCGTCGCCGCCAAAAACGCTCATTTGGGTTTGCTGCCACAGGGTCAGGCAGAACGCTACCGTCGAGCGTTTAACATGGTAAAGGCAATGGACGAGGCAGGTTTTGGCAGTTGCACAAATACGAACTCCTGCGAGGCGGTTTGTCCGAAGGAGATCTCGGTTGAATTCATTGCGAGGCTCAACCGTGATTATGCCGTAGCTTTGCTGCGGGGAAGCGGTCAAGAAACAGGCTCGAGCAGGGATTGAGAGGCGATGGCGTGAGCTCAACTGAAAACTACTCAGACCTTTACAGCCAGTCGCTGGACGAAGGGCAACCGGATTTTTCGAACCAAGATTTCGGTGAGCCCGGTGCAGGTCATCAAGACCAAGCGGTCCTGGTTCTCATCAGACGAAGAGTCCATCAATATCCGGCACATCTCTTCGGTCCGTATCAAAACGGGAGTCCTCTGGTCTGACATCTGGATTGAATCTTCAGGCGGGACCAACCAAATTTACAGCCACGGTCACACCAAGCGGGATGCGCAACGCATCAAGCAGATGGTTGAAGACCACCAACGCACGTTCAAGGAAGGTGCGTTCAGCGATCTGACAGGTACTCGCAAGTGTCCGCACTGCGCCGAGACCATCAAAGCCGACGCCAAAGTTTGCCGTTTCTGTAAACGGGAAGTGTGAAGTCCCCCTTATCAAAGGGGGTGGCAGCCGAAGGCTGTCGGGGGATACATTTGTCCCCCTTGCAAGGGGGACGCCGCGCTTGTTGCGGCAGGGGGTCGGAGAGGCGACCCCTCTTTAATCTCCCCCTTATGCGCTTCGCAAGGGGGAGATTAACCCCCGATGGCTTCGACATCCGCCCACTTTCTTAAGGGGGACTAAAACATCTGTGTCTGCCACAGATCGTGGATGTGGATAACGCCTTCCAGAGTCCCTTCGGGCGATGCCACCAATAGGGACGTCACCTTTTTCTCTTCCATCATTCGAAGCGCCACAGCAGCCAATTCGTCGCGGGAGATGGTGAGGGGATTTGGATGCATGCACGCACCGGCGGTGCGCTTCACCATGCTCTCGTCCTGCTGAAGCAAACGCCTCAAGTCTCCGTCGGTAATCACACCTGCAACCTTCCCATCTGGTCCGACCACTGCCGTGACCCCTAAGCCTTTCTTGGAGATCTCATAAATCACATCGCGCATCGGGGTTTCTGTGTGAACAGCAGGAAGCTGGTTTCCGCTGTGCATCAAGCTCTCGACGCGCTGAAATCGCTTGCCAAGCTTGCCGCCGGGATGCAAATGAGCAAAATCCTCGGCTTTGAAGCCGCGCTTTTCGGAAAGCGCAATGGCCAGGGCGTCTCCCATTGCGAGGGCGGCTGTTGTGCTGGCTGTCGGGGCCAACCCCAGCGGGCAAGCCTCGCGCCGGATGCTCACATCCAACACAATGTCGCTGGCCCGAGCCAGCGAGGCAGTAGGATTGCCAACCAGACTGATCAAGAAAATTCCCAAACGCTTCAGAGCTTCGGCCAGGCGCAGCAACTCGTCAGTTTCTCCGCTGTTGGAAACGGCCAGCACAATGTCGCCCTTCACAATCATCCCGATGTCGCCGTGATTTGCCTCGGCTGGATGCAGGAACAGCGAGGGCATCCCTGTGCTCGCAAACGTCGCCGCGATCTTGCGGCAAATGATGCCGGACTTTCCCATGCCCGTGACAACAACGCGACCGCGGCAGGCATCAAGAACCTCAACGGCTTGTTCAAACCGCTCGTCGATCCGGTCGATCAGACCAGTGATCGCTTCGGCCTCGATGCGAAGCACTCTTTTGGCAGAATCAGAAATCATCGTGCGGTTCGTCCTCGTCGTCGTTCTCGTCCTCGGCTGGGATAGCAGTGGGTCGAAGTGAAGCCCAGGTGGGTGCTGGAATCCCGACCGTGTTTCCGGCCAAGTTCACGTCGTTGCCGCAAAGCAGGCTGGATTCCGGCTCGCGCTGCGCTTGGCCGGAATGACGATAGCCGCAACGTCTGTCGGGTTCAAACAAAATGAACTTAGGTTATTAGCGGCGGCTTGCCAAAGCGTTCGCGCAACCGGTTGAGAGCCTCAAGCACTTTTGGATAGCTCACAATCTTGCGCTCCAGGCGTTCCTTGCCTGGAAAATCAGAAATCATGACGCCGAGGAGGATGGTCAACACACCTTGTCCAGGAATCCCGGGAAGTGAAAGGATAATACCGAGACCCACCAAAGCGACCGCAAGAAGATTGCGCAACAAGAATCGAACCCAACCTGAAACCGAAGCTCGCTGCTCAGATTTCCGCTGGCCATCGCTGGCGAAATAGTCAGCGGGCAACTTCACCAGAAACCAGACGGTAAGTCCCGTGGTTGCCACAAACGACACGATGAAAATGACAAGCCCAATCAGGCCCAGCAGCATGATCCGTCGTCTCCTTGAGGGCTCTGAATGGACCCTCAAGCCTCACGCATCATTGTGTCACGCTGCTTTTGGTTTGGAAGACATCTTTCTAAGCATCAGACCGGCGACAAGAACGGCGATTCCAATTCCGAGAATCGTCCATCCCACGGTGTCTGCCTGCTCCGCGGTCACAGAAATTTCATGCCACTTGGCTGAGTTTTCGGTGGTCACACCAAATTCGGTGAGGTAGGCCAACACCGTAATGCAGAATCCATTGAAGAGGATAAGGTAGGAGGCGAAGGAGACAAAGTTTCCAAGACCCTCAGAATTGCTGCGTGCTTGAGCCTCGAACTTGTTCACCAAAGGGCTGTGGGTGCGCCCGTAGACCCAGTAAATGAGCATACCCAGGTCCAGCCACACCAGGAAACGCACCCAAGTGATCACCGGCAGACTGGCCATCAGGTAGACACAGGATAGCGTCCCCAGAATCGGAACAACGAAGCCTCCGGCAACCTTGAACGGACGATGTGCGTCGGGGCGTTTGATTCGTAACACCATCACCGCCAGGCAAACGACCACGAAAGCGAACAAGGTTCCGATGCTGGTCATCTCCCCAACCACGTCGATGCGCAAGAGACCGGCAAACACGGCCACAACCAAGCCAGTGATGATGGTCGTGATGTAGGGGGTGCCGAAACGGGGATGCACCTTGCTGACGCCAGCCGGCAGCAGATGGTCACGGCTCATCGAAAAGAAAATGCGTGGCTGGCTCATTAACATCACTAACAGCACACTGGTAATACCGGCCACGGCTCCCGCTGAGACCAGACCCGCAGCCCAGTCCTGGTGAATCACGGAAAGCGCGTAGGCCACAGGAGCATTCAGAAACTTGGCGTCGCTTTTCAGCTCGGTAACGGGAATGATGCCGCAGAGAATGCCCGCCACCGCGAGATAGAGCGCCGTGCAGATCAACAGTGAAGCGATGATGCCGATCGGGAGGTCTCGCTTCGGATTCCTGGCTTCTTCAGCCGTTGTGGAAACTGCGTCGAACCCGATGTAGGCAAAAAAGACAACCGCCGCCGCGGCCATGATGCCCGACCAGCCGTAAGGAGCGAACGGCGCCCAGTTCTCTGGCTTCACGTAGTGCGCTCCAACGACGATAAAAAACAGAATGGCCGCAAGTTTGATACTGACCATGATGGCATTGAAGCGGGCACTCTCACGGACGCCGATCACCAGGATTGCTGTGATGAGCAAAACAATCACGATAGCCGGCAGGTTGATCACGGCGCCTGGCGCTGCTGTCGGGGCCGCACTCATCCAGACAGGCAGGTAAATGCCAAACCCAGCGAGAATGCGCTGAAAGTAACCGCTCCAGCCGATCGCCACGGTCATGGAACCCACGGCATACTCCAGGATCAAGTCCCAACCGATCATCCAGGCGAACACCTCGCCAAGTGTCGCATAGGCATAGGTGTAGGCACTGCCCGCAATAGGAATCATGGCCGCAAATTCGGCATAACAGAGCCCGGCAAACGCACATGCCAATCCTGCCGCTACGTAGGAAATGACAATGGCCGGGCCAGCCTGGTTGGCGGCGGCGGTTCCCGTCAGCACGAAGATGCCCGTGCCGATAATCGCGCCAATCCCCAGTAGCGTGAGATCTAGTGCGCTCAATGAGCGCTTCAATGCCTTGGCGCCGTGCTCAACGTCCCCCACCAGCTTTTCAATTGACTTGGTTGCAAGAAGATTCGAGTCCATCAATCGCTCTCCTCCTATTGAGGATCTCAAAATAGTGACGAAACTCCGTTCCCCGAGAACTCAATCGACTTCGGTTCCCCTCGCCCCAACGTGGGAGAGGGGCCAGGGGTGAGGGGGCGAACACGTTTCTTGACTGATCTTTCACGACAACGCAAGTCACATCCGAGCAGTGTTCAACGCCCCGGAACAGTCCGTCGCCACGTAAAATACACAGGAATACCGCTCAGTACAATCATCAGACCGGGCCAAGTCGTCTGGGTTTTGTAAAGCAACAAAACCGCCATGATGATCGTCGCCGTTCCCAGATACAAAGCTGGCACTATAGGATAGCCGACTGCGCGGTACGGTCGTTCAGCCTCCGGTCGCGTGTGCCGCAAGCGAAAAAGCCCAGCAATAGTGAGCACATAGAAGAACAAGACTGCAAAGACGACATAGTCCAAAAGATTGCTGTAGAGATTCCCATAAAGCTCCATTCCGGTGGCGTTATCCAAAATCGGCTTTCCCGACGCATCGCGCAGCCTCGTGCGCGGCAGAACCAACAAACAAGCCCAAATGCACTGCAACGCGAGCCCGAGAGCCGGCACGTGGTGATTGTTCAGAGTTCCTGTCGCCCTGAAGAACAGTCCGTCGCGGGCCATCGCATAGTAGACGCGCGCACCAGCCAGGACGATGCCATTGTTACAACCAAAGGTGGAAATGATGATGGCCACCGCCATGATGACGGCACCGCTGTCACCGAAGATAACCGACAACATGGCCGTTGCGACACGGTCATCCGGCGCCTGCTGAATTTTCTCCAGTGGCAACGTACTCAGGTAGGCCACGTTGGCCAGCAGATATAGCACCACCACCGTGCCGGTCCCCAAGGCCAGCGCGAGCGGAATGTTGTGTTGCGGCTCCCGTACCTCGCCGGCAGTGAAAGTAATGTTGTTCCAGGCATCGCTAGAAAACAGTGACCCCACTTGAGCCACGCAAAACGCCACCAGGAGACCGAAGAGTCCATCCGTAGCCGAAACAGAGGGCAACCAGGAAAAGTCAGGATGGATGAGGCTCGCGCCTCGAACCGCCCAGAAATCAGAAAAATTCGCCGAGACCGCTTCGGCATTACGGCCAAGCAAAATGCCAAGGATAATCAAGGCCAACAGCGAGATCGTTTTGGCTGAAGTAAAGATGTTCTGAATCCACTTTCCGATGCTCAACCCCCGGGAATTAATCAACGTAAGAAACACGATCAGCAGAATCGCCAGCAGTTGCTGGAGTGAAAGACTGATCGCGTAGTCAGTCGAGAGGTTGATGGGCTTAATGATCCAAGCCGTCGGTGAGATGGCAGGAACGACGACACCCAGGAAGCGGCTAAACCCAACGGCCACAGCTGCGATCGTGCCCGTTTGGATCACCAGAAATAGCGTCCAACCGTAGAGGAATCCCCAAAGAGGTGAAAAGGCTTCCCGCAAATAGACGTACTGGCCGCCCGCCTTTGGCATCATGGCGGCGAGCTCGCCGTAAGACAGCGCTGCTGCCACAGTCAGCAGGCCCGTAACTATCCATGCCAAGAGAAGCCAGCCTGCCGACCCAAGCTGCCGGGCAATGTCTGCCGAAACAATGAAAATGCCAGACCCGATCATCGAACCGACGATCAACATCGTGGCATCGAAGAGACCCAGTCCTTTGACGAGTTCAACCTCGGCAGTTTTAGGCGTATCAAGCCTCCTCAAACAACAAACCGCGAAGGCACGAAGAAAGGCAGCTTTCATTGATCACTGCTGGAGGCACCGAGTCGTCATTCCGGCGGAAGCCGGAATCCACCTGGACCCCGGCTAACAATCCGCCGGGGCGACGGAGTCGACTCTATTCTCCTGACTTCGCGCTCTTCGCGTCTTCGCGGTTGATTCTGAGTCACAGCTTCCCGGCTTACGGCAGCTTCGGCTCACTTAAGGTACACTCAACATCGAGTGTTTTCAAAAAGGCCAAAAGATCCTGTTTCTGCTGCGGGGTGACCTTTTTCTTCTGGATATTCTTCTTGTCCAGGTACTTGTTTGGCTTTCCGCCACCGAGCATTAAATCCACGGCCTCCTCAAGAGTCGCAGTGCTGCCATCATGGAAGTAGGGCGCCGACTTCGAGATGTCGCGCAAAGTCGGTGTTTTGAAAGCCCCCGTGTCTTCCGGCTTGTTGCTTACTTTGAACCGCCCCACATCCGGCTCTTTGGCATCCATTCCGATGCCGACGTTGTGGTACTGCTGGTCGGTGAACAGAACGCCATCGTGACAGTTGGTGCACTTAAGATCCTGGAACAACTTGTAACCGCGCTTGGCCTCGCCACTGATTACAGATTCATCGCCAGCCTTCCAGCGATCATAGGCTGTGTCGCCGCTGATGATCGTGCGCTCAAACGCGCAAATCGCTTTGATGATGTTGTCGGGTGTCGCATCACCACCAAACACTTTTTGGAACTGGCTCTTATAGCCCGAAATTCCGTTCAGTTTCGCAGCAATTTCGTCGGCTTTGGCGCCCATATTCCCGCCGGTCCAGGCCGCCATGCCCTGCTTCTCGAGCGATCCGCTGCGCCCGTCCCAGTAGAATTCCTTGTGATAGCCAATATTCCACAGCGTCGGGCTGCTGCGCGGCAGCGCCTTGTTCAGGGCACCCACGGCTTTGGGAAGTCCATCGGTCAGACCCTTTTCGCAGACATGGCACGAGTAACAGGAGCGCGTGCCATCTACACTTAGCCGTTTGTCGAAGAAAAGCTGGCGGCCCAATGCGACTTTCTCAGGTGTCATCGGGTTGTCAGCAGGAATTTGCATTTCTTCGTAGCTGGCAAGCTGTTTGGGCAGCGGAAGAATCTCCGCCTCAAACGGTGGAGCTACGGGCGCAGGTGGCTGCTGAGTGCAGCCAGCGAGCAACAGGCAGAGCATCAGTCCTAGCCCGGAGAACACCAAGGGGAAGGATCGAGGACAACGAGTGTTTTGCATGACTCCTCCTTGTAGTTCGGATCAGCTTCGGATCTTCAAGACTTTGGTGGCAAAAAAAGAAGCGCAATGCTAGCAGTTTCTGTTTTCTTTGGGAAGAGAGAGCTCAGGCTCGTTCAGGCTGGGAAGTGAACCGAGGGGCGAGCAAGTCGTCTGAGCGAAGCCAGATTTCGCGTGGAACTCTCGTTTCCTCACCTTGGTCCTCTCGTGGTCCGAGACTTCGCATGGCACGACAGAAGACCAGAAAGCCGTGCTTCGTTGGCTCATGATCTATGCCTGAGGGCGCTGGGACGACTGGCACGAGACGGCCTACAACGACAAAAGGGGCTCCCCCTTTTGTCTTGAAAATCCACCAAGCCTTGCGTATTCTTTGCCTTGCAAACGGCGTCTGGACGGCTTTTTGAAGCCGCGACGGGCGCAATACCTCTGCTGGCTTTCTCACTACGCATATTCATTGCAGTGCATTGAAATCGAACCCCCGGGTGATTCCAATTTGAACAATCGAAGCATGACACGGGAGAACCAACCGGCTGAAGCTAGATTTGTTTTTCTGCGTGCCGAAGGGCTGCTTTTCTCGTTAAGGCCGTTCAGTTTGCCGGCCCACTATGCGCGCAACGCCCAGGCGTTCACCGAGCGGGTGTATCGTCTCGGCGGAGTGGCTTCTTTGGGGTTGCTTCGATCCTTGGTGTCTCTGGAAGACCCAGAGTTTGCCGCCCGGCTGATGCATTTGCCGTTGCGTCGCATGAGTCGCGACCGGTTGGACCTGTTGGGCGAGGAGTACTTCAACTACGTAGTACGTCCCCGGCTTCGCCCGGAAGGGCTGCGACGGCTCAGGCAATTTCAACAAACAGGCCGGCCTGTGGTGCTGGTGAGCCAGGAACTGGATCACCTGATCAGGCCTTTGGCGCATGAGCTGAAGGTCGAGCACCTGTTAACCAATCGCCTGGAGTTCCGGGATGGGAGAGCAACCGGCCGGCTTCTCAATCCCGTGGTCGGAGCGCTGGAGGGCGCCGGACGACTGACGCCTGAAGAACGAGGAGAAGCTGCCGAGTGGGACAGCGTCCGCCTTCGGCTTCCAACACGCTGGCAGAACGTTGCTGCGAACCGTACGGTCTTTCCATCGGCCCGCCAGCATTTCGTCCCCAAGCATGCGGTCGTCGACTTCGGCAGTCAGCCGCTTCGTATCGAACAGCTCTCTGTTCGCAAGGCCCTGGCAGGGAAAAAGCTGCTGGTCATCGGGACGACCGGTTTCATTGGCAAAGTGTGGCTGGCGATGTTGCTCGAAGACCTACCGGAAGTTGGCCGAATCTATTTGTTAATTCGGCGCCAAGGCTCACGTTCTGCGCTGCAGCGCTTTGAACGTATCGTAGCCGAATCGCCAACGTTCAAAACCCTCCACGACCGGCATGGGGACGAGCTGGGACGTTGGCTGTCAGACCGCATCGAGGTTCTGGAAGGGGATGTTGCCGAACCAGGACTGGGGCTGGACAGTGCAACCGCCGAAAGTCTATTCGAGGACCTCGATCTGGTTGTGAACTCGGCCGGCTTGACCGATTTCAATCCGGACCTTCGCCTCGCCCTGTCTACCAACGCTGACAGCGTATTGCACCTGGTGGAGTTCTTGCGCCGATGCAGGCGTGCTGGGCTGGTGCATGTCTCGACCTGTTTCGTCAATGGGAGAACCGACGGGCGGGTTCCTGAAGAACTGCAATCGAACTATACACCCCGTAGTGCCTCCGACTTCAGTGCTCGCCGCGAATGGGAATTCCTGCACGCTGAAGTCGACCGGATCGAACAGGAGGCGGCGAGTCCCGCTTCGCAGTCGCAGTTCGAAGCTGAAGCGCTGGCGAAGGTGAAGAGCAGCGGCGGTGATGGAAAAGCCGTCAAGAACCAAATCCGCAAGATCGGCACCCGCTGGGTTCGAGACCGCTTGATCGACATTGGCATTGCACGCGCCCAGCGCTGGGGATGGCCCAATATTTACACCTTCACAAAGAGCCTTGGGGAATCGCTGCTCGCTGCAGAAGCCCGCGATCTGCCAGTGAGCATCGCCCGGCCGTCGATTGTGGAGTCGTCTATTGCGCAGCCATTTCGCGGCTGGAATGAGGGTGTCAACACGACAGCGCCGCTGTCATACCTGCTGGGCACTTACTTCCGGCAACTGCCGTCGAACAAGCGAAAACGGTTGGATGTGATCCCTGTCGATCTGGTCTGCCGCGGGCTAACACTCATTTCTGCGGCGGTAGTCCAACGATGCCACGAAAGGGTTTATCAGCTGGCTACTTCAGCGACCAATCCGGCCGACATGCGTCGTACCATTGAGTTGACCGGATTGGCTCATCGCAAGCACTACCGCTCGTTGGAAGGACTGGAGCACTGGTTGCGTGCGCGCTTCGATACGATTTCCGTTTCGAAAACACGTTACACGAATGTGTCCCTCCCGCGCTTTCGACGGCTGATTGAAGGCGCACAACGCTTGCTTTCCCCTTTGTCGTTCAAGGGAGAACCTCTGGCGCGCCAGCAGCGCGCTTTGGAAAAGGTTCAGAAAGTCATCGATCTTTATGAACCATTCATTCTGGACAACGAGTACTTCTTCGCTGCAGATCACATCAAGATCCTGGCTCAGTCGCTCCCAGACGAAGAAGAAGACCGCTTCGGCTATGACGCAGAAAGCATTGACTGGTACGACTATTGGATCAACCTGCACGTTCCTGCGCTCCGACGTTGGACCTATCCCCTGATTGAAGGTCGGCGGCCGGAAACCGGCCTGCTGCCGAGAAGTTTCAAGTTACACTCGAAGACCAACCAGCCGGAAGGAGCGCTCGTTGTAGATTCCCGCGTAGCCACTACTGCCGCAGACCTTCAGCCTGTCATCCGGGCGGTTGGGGAGTAGACCTCCTTTGGCAACGGCACCGTGAATGAATTGTAGGAGCCTGTAGTTGCGAGATATTCCCCCTTAAAAGAAGGGGCGGCGCCAAAGGCACGGGGGTTGTCTGGCGCGGTCGGAAAGCCAAGAAAAGCGGCGCGCGCCATTCGAGACAGGATGCTCTGAGGGTAAGCTTTCCGCAGTTTGCAGGACAACCCCCTGGGCGGCTTCGCGACCGCGTGAAGTCTTCTCAAGACTTCACCTTCGCCGCCTCCCCCTTTGACTAAGGGGGAATTTTTTCACTGCCCCTTTTGTTAAAGGGGGAGTTTTTGCGAGAGGGATTCTAGACTCAGGCACCATGGCAATATTCATCACGGGTTCCACAGGATACCTCGGCTCTCATGTTGCCGCCGGCTTGCTTGAAGGGCACGGCCAGAAACTGAATCTCTTGGTCCGAGCCCAAGACCAACGGTCCGCCGAGCTCAAGCTCTGGCGCGCCCTGCAGCTGCATCTGGATTTTCCACGCTTCCACCATTGGCTCTATTCCAACGTCAGGATCTTTCTGGGCGACATTACTCAGCCAGACTTCGGTTTGCACAAGGGCGATTATGCCACGCTGATCAGAACGACGAATTCCGTCTTGCACATCGCTGCTTCGCTAAACCGGAAATCTGAAAAGGCCTGTTTGAACGTGAATTTGCGAGGGACGCTGGAAGTGCTGAAGTTTGCCGGTCGTGTCCTGGCCCAGCATGGACTCCGGCGTTACAGTCACGTGAGTACCGTGGCGGTCGCGGGAATGCGCAGTAACGAAGTCGTCACAGAGGCTGCCTCCATCGATTGGGAGCGGTCAGACTATGATCCCTATGCGCGGACGAAGAAGTTTTGCGAGCATATGGCCCGGGAACTCCTACCCAGTGTGCCGCTCACCATTTTTCGGCCGAGCATTGTGCTGGGCGACAGCCGCCATGGCGAGACCACACAGTTCGACATGGTGAAGGCGTTTGTTTTCCTGGCAAAGAGGCGTGTGCTGCCACTGCGTCCTGATGACCGGCTGGACATAGTCAACGTCGATTTCGTTGCGGACTCGATTGTGACCCTGCATCAGAAGGAAAAGCCGCTGTACGACGTCTATCATCTTTCTTCCGGCTTGGGTGCGCCCACCTGCAGGCAGATTACCGACGCGCTTGCCAAAGCCCGCGGCCGAAGCGGTCCACTTTATGCTCCTGCGCTGGCCGGGCCGTTCGAGGGAATCGTGAACTGGCTTTCCAACCGCCGCGGCACGTCGGTTGGGCAAATGGCATCGTTGCTCAAAGTCTTCTTGCCCTATCTGCTGTGGAACACAGTCTTCGATAACCAGCGCGTGGTCGAGGAGACAGGGAAATCACCCGCCAACTTCACTCAGTACGGCTTTCCTCTCTTTGAGTTCTCAAGAAAACATCACTTCACTTATCCCTACCGCGAGTGGCCTGAAGAAGCTGTCGGGAGGTCCGTCTAATGATGGACTTCGCCCTGGGCATGTGGGTCAGCGGACTCATTGAACTCTCCAAACTGCGATGGATGCTGGGTACCGGCGAGGCTTGGCAGCCAGGAACGTCTCTGAAGTTGCTGTTCGCGGGATACAACGGCAACCGCAACACGGGCGCCGACGTTCGCGTGGAAGAGATGATCCGCCAGGTGCGGCGCATCTTGGGAGACGAGCATCTCGATCTCAGCGTCCTGTCACACAATCTTGCTCTTTCCGAAGGCTACTTCGACCGAACTCGCCAGGTGAAGCTGCCTGACGTGTTTCCGCCGTTCCTGTTCCGGGAGATCAGCCAGTACCATGGCGTTCTGGCGTGCGAAGGCTCAATGTTCAAGAGCAAGTTTGCCAATGCGCTGACATCGATGATGATCGGTTCGCTTGGGATCGCAGCGGCCGAAAACAAACTTTCGGTGGGTTATGGCGCTGAAGCCGGGCATATGGATCCCTTGATTCAGAGAATGAGTCGGCGCTATTGCGCCGACTCTCTAGTGATCACTAGAAATGAAGAATCGCAGAGCGTTTTGGGCCGGTTGGGTATTCCCACGGAGCTGGGCACCGACACGGCCTGGACCTTTGAACCGTTAGGATCGGACTACGGCGAGAAGGTGTTGCGGCTGGCTGGCTGGGACGGCCGCACTCCAGTGCTGGGACTCTGCCCCATCAACCCATTCTGGTGGCCCGTGCGGCCTTCTCTGATCAAGCTGGGCTTACGGTCGTCGCTGGGGCTCTATCAGGACAGCCACTATCGGTCCATCTACTTCTTCAGGAACGGAGCTGGGGTGACCGACGTTTTTCATCGCTACTTGAATGCCTTCGCGGAGGGAGTGGAGGCGTTCCGCCGCGACCATCAAGTTTTTCCGGTGATGATTGGCATGGAAGCTCTGGACCGGCGCGCGTGCGAAATCATGGGAGAGCGCCTCGGGGGAGTGCCCCTGTTTGTCTCCGACCAGTACAACATGTATCAACTCGTCAGCATCTTGCGCCGCTGCCATCTGCTGGTCTCTTCGCGCTACCACGGTATCGTTACCTGCATGCCAGCGCTTGTACCGTCGGCGGGTGTCACGATGGACGAGCGCATTCGCAATCTCATGCGCGAGCGCGGCCATCACGACCTGTTGTTGGAGGTTGACGATTCCCAACTGGCAAGCAAGCTGGTGATCATCCTCAATAAGCTACTCAAAGATGCCGAGTCCATCCGTGAGGGCATTGGCCGCACTGTGGTTCGCAATCTGAAGGTTATGGCCCGCATGGGAGTCTATTTCCAGCAACATGTCCAGGAGCGCTATCCGGAGTTTCCCATCCGCACCGGGCATTTATCCTGGGAAGACTATTTGCCGCCATTGAGCTCGGGACTGAATCGTCTGGTTGGAGTGTACGACTCAGCCGTTACTGCGAAATGAATCCGGGTTGGACCTGCGGGGAATCACCGCTGATAGGAAAACGGGCGGAGCAAAAGCCGCATGAACTTTCTTGAAGTCATCCTTGGCAACCTGGAAAGAACGCCCGAGAAGGTGATTCTCTCGGAAATTCATGAGAGCGGTCTGGTCTCGACTTCCTGCGGGCAGTTGCGGACCGCCATCGCACAGATCCGTTCGGCTTTGCAGGAAGCCGGCCTACAGCACGGTGATCGCTGCGCATTGCTGGCGCCCAATAGCAGCCGATGGGTTGCCTTGGATCTGGCCATCATGGCTGAAGGTGGGATTGTGGTGCCGCTTTATGCTCGCCAAGCACCGGCCGAACTGGTTTCGATGATGCAGGATTGCGCACCCAAGCTCTTGGTTTGCGCGGATGCGGAATTGAAACAGTCGATCTTTTCTGTTTGGCCTGATGCTCCAAAGACACTGCTGTATAGTGAAATGTTTCCTTCCAATGCCGGCAAACAGCTCAGTGTCAGAAGCTCTGTGCCTCTCTCACCTGATTCACCTATCGCCATCATCTATACCTCTGGAACCTCAGGCGACGCCAAGGGCGTGGTCCTTACCGTTGGGAATCTCAGCTTTATGATCCAGCGCACCACGAGCCGGCTTGAGGAACTCATGGCTGGCGTTTCTAAGGACGGTGACGATCGCGTATTCCACTACCTTCCCTTCTGCTTCGCGGGCTCCTGGATTCTGCTGCTGACGTGCCTCTATCGAAACAATGCGTTGATGATGTCGATGGATTTGAACCGGCTGGCCGACGAGTTGAAGGTCGCGACGCCACACTACCTGCTAAATGTGCCAGCGCTTCTCGACCGAATCCGCAATGGCATCCTGGGGCAGTTGAAGAAAAAAGGTGGCTTGGCGCTTGCCCTATTTGAGAAAGGACAGTCAGCCTGGCTCGCGCGGCGCGATGGGAAAAGCGGAGTTGCCGATGCCCTTTGGCTGATTCTCGCTAACCGGCTCGTCCTCCCCAAGATCAGGCAGCGCATCGGGCCAAATCTGGTGGCGCTGATTTGCGGCTCGGCGCCGCTGTCAGAGGAGACGCAGCTATTCTTCATGATGTTGGGAATTCCAGTGCTGCAGGTGTACGGTCTTACGGAGACTACGGCGATCTGCACCATGGACGACGTTCATGATTACACCCCGGGACGAGTCGGCCCAGCGATCTCCGGCATTGAAATGAGGCTGGGCGAGAATCATGAAATCCTGGTTTGCGGCCCAAATGTTTTTCCCGGCTACTGGAATCGTCCTGAAACCACGGCCAACGTCCTAAAGGATGGCTGGTTTTGCACAGGCGATCAGGGTGAATCCGATGAGAAGGGAAACTGGAGAATCATCGGGCGGCTCAAAGACCTCATCATTCCCAGCTCCGGCCATAACATCAGCCCTGAACCCATCGAGCAGATGGTCTTGACCGCACTCCCGGGAGCCGAACACGTCATGGCTGTCGGCAATGGCCGCAAGTTCCTTTCCGTGATTGTGACTGGTAGTAACCTTTCGGCCGCGCAGATCGAGGCTGCGTTGAGCAACGTGAACCAGGCGTTGCCTCATTACAAACAGATCAGGCGGTTCCTCCACAGTGCGGAGCCGTTTACGGTCGAGAATGGGTTGCTGACGGCAAATCGCAAACTGAAACGGACTTTGATCGAAGCACACTTCAGAACCGAGATCGAATCCCTCTATGCGACCTCCAGCGACCTTGAAAGAGAACGCGTCCTACAGTAAATGGACTCGAGAACCAATGCCGCAATCGCTGGCAAATCGTTTAGTGCACGCAACAATCATCTGGCTGGTAATCGCCTTGGTTCTCTGGGCTGGTTGGGGCTGGGACGATCTTGCAGGGTTCACCGGAGATGCCGCCCGGCCCGCATTGCTATTGGTATGGTTGGGACTCTGCTGGTATGGCGCTCTAGCCAACACGCGCACCAGCAATGCTTGCGGGAAAAATGAGATTCGGAAACATCGTCAGGTTTTTGGGTTTCTACTACCCGCGCTGATCGCATGGTTTGTTTACCTCCCCTATGCCGATCGCAATCAAATCGCGACGACAAGCTCCTCCTTTTTGCGATGGCTTGGGTTGGCAATCTTTGGAGTTGCTTATTGGTTACGCATCGAGTCCATCCGAGCTCAAGGGTCGCAGTTTAGCTGCGCTGTTTCGATTCAGGACCATCACCAGTTGACCACGAGCGGACCGTATCGTTGGATGCGACACCCGGCTTACACCGGTGTCATCGGGACTATCGGGGGCATGTCTCTGGTTTTCGCAAATCCTGTTGTGGCGGCAGTTGCGACGGGACTCGTTTGGATCTGGATGGAAACCAGAATCCACGATGAAGAGAAGTTGCTGTTGGAAGAGTTCGGAGTCGAGTTCAGCCAGCTATGCGCGGCAAACGCGGAAGTTGATTCCCTTTGTGTACTGAGCCAGGACCGAAGGGCACGAGGCCAGGCATCTTGAGTGTGGGAGTCGGCCTCCGGACGACGACCGGAGACTATCGCAACATCCAATCGCCGCTCGGAGAGCGGCTCCCACGCTCAGTACAGCGCTTCGACGCTCATCTTTGCTCTTCCACGTGAAAATGACTCTAAACTTGTCGGAAGCCTGATCATTCATGGAACCCTACTCTGGAAAAACTCTGTCGTGGTCACACACAGGCGAAACGATTGAGCTGCGACTGCATCGCGAGCCCTGCAACGAGATTGGCTCGGCTACGCTCGGCGAACTGGAGCTTTTCGGGAAGTTCCTTGACCAAACTGTGGCTTCGCCGCGTGCCCTGATCATTTACAGCGAGCAACCTCAGGGTTTCTGCGCGGGCGCCGACCTCCGGGAGTTGTACCTTGGCATGCAGCCTTTGGAAACGGCTGCCAGACAGGATCGCGTCCGGGATTTCTTGCTGGGGATTCATCGCGTGTTCAACCAGATCGATGCGGCTCCGTTGGTCACGGTGGCAGCGGTGCATGGCGTCGTGTTTGGAGGAGGCTTCGAACTGGCAGTAACCTGCGATATGATCGTCGCTGACCGAACTGCCCGGTTTTGCTTTCCGGAGTTGCGTTTGGGACTGATCCCTGGTTTTGGAGGCATTCCTCGACTGAAACGAGATCTCGGCAACGGCCTGGTGCGAGATCTGCTGATGACGGGGCGCAGCATCAACGCCAACAAAGCTGCAGCCGTGGGTCTGGTGAGCCAACTGGTGGCACCTGGAGAAGCTCTCCGCGTGGCACGCGGCATTGCCGCACAAGCTGCCAAGTTTGATCGTGCTGCGGCGACAGCAGCCAAGCAGTTCATCAAGCCGATTCCGTACACGGAGTTTCAGGAAGAGATCCGCATCTTCTGCGATCTGATGGGGAGACCCGCCGTCGAAGCGGCCTTGCGCAAGTTTGTGGAAGACAGTGGGCCGCAGCCGTATCTGCCGTGAGGACTAGCGAGGGACCTCAGACCTCCGAGTATCACGACTTCGTTGGCCGCTGCCCCCTCACCCGGCCTTCTTCTCAGCTTCACCTCTCCCCATGAAACGGGAGAGGGAGTAGCTTCAAATAGCTGGTGCAAATGAACGGAAGAATACTGAGCTAAGTATGTCAACACCTGATCAAACGCTGCTGCAGTTGATTGCTCTTGCCGCCAGCCATTTTCAGGTTCCGGCCTCGGAACTGAATCCGGACGATGACTTCTTCAAGAAGTTGAAGATCAACAGCCTTCAGGCGCTGGATCTCCTGACGAAGTTGGAGAGTCACTTCAACGTCGAACTCCCCGATTACGAACTGCAAGGCGTGACCGATTTTCGAACCCTCGCCGATCGGATCCAAGCGCGACTGTGACCAGCCATCAGGCTCCCGACCTGTCTCCGTACTCATCCCTTGGCGATGCGCTTCGTGCCGCTTTGGACAAGTGGCAGGAACATCTCTGTCTCATTGAGGCCGAGCGCGACCGCGAGAATTGCCGGCTCAGTTACAGTGACTTCAAAGGGGCTGCACAGATCATCGCTTCGGCTTTGCAGTCTGCTGGCTTTGCCGAAGCTGATCGCGCCGCCATCATCATGTCCAACCAGTCGAAGTGGCTCATCGCGGCCTATGCGGTGTTCTACTCTGGTGGCGTTCTGGTTCCAATCGACTTCAAACTAACCGCTCGCGGAGCATCTAGCCTTGCTCGCCCACGCCGGGGTCAGATCGCTGATCGTTGAATTCCCTATTTGGCGAGCGCTCACTCAAAGCCCGGGATTTTCCAACCTGTCTGCTGTGCAAGTTCTGGTCACTGAGGCTCCCAAGAACGTTGACTTGAAGGGAGCCCAACGCTGGGAAGAATGTGAGTGCACTACCCGCCCCGCTTCGTCCCGCGCCGACGTGCTGATCTGGCGTGCGTCGTCTATTCGTCCGGTACTGGTGGCCGACCGAAGGGATGCATGCTGACGCATCAGCAACTACCTCGAGCAGTGCCAGTCGCTCATGACCTGGTACCCGTTCTGGCCGGGTGTGCGTTACCTGAGCATTTTGCCGACAAACCATGCCATCGATTTCATGGTCGGCTTCATTGGTCCGTTCGTTTGCGGAGCCACGGTAGTGCACTTGCGAACGCTGCGGCCGGAGTATCTGAAGGAAGCCTTTGCTCGCTTCAAGATCACCTATGCGAGCGTCGTTCCCATGGTCTTGAAGGCCATTGAATCTGGCTTGAGAACGCGGTTCAATGAGCTGCCGCCTTTTCGCCGCTGGGTTCTCGACCGTCTCATTACCATTAACCGCCTCCTAACGCGCAGGGCGCCCCGCCTGGACCTGAGCCGCCGGCTGTTTCCGCAAATTCATCAAGCCTTGGGCGGTGAATTGCGTGCCTTGATCACGGGTGGCGCCTTCGCCGAGCCGGCAACGTTGCAGTTCTTTTACGATTTGGGGATTCCGGTCGCCAATGGATACGGATTGACGGAAGCCGGAACGGCGGTCACCGTTAACGATCTCAAACCGTTTCGCGCCGACACGGTCGGCAAACCGTTACCCGGTGTCGAGCTGAAAATTCTCGATGCGAACGAGGAAGGCATTGGGCAGGTGGTGGTGCGCGGCCCGACTGTGATGCAGGGTTACTGGAACGATCCAGAGCAGACGGCAGAGGTCCTCGTGGACGGCTGGCTCCTGACAGGCGACTTGGGCCGTCTGGATTCCAGCGGACACCTGCTGCTTTCGGGACGATTGAAGAACATGATCGTCACCGAAGGCGGCAAGAATATCTACCCCGAAGACATTGAAGCCGCGTTTGCTGGATTGGCGGTGAAGGAGTTCTGCGTTTTTGCGGTCAACTACGTCTGGAAACAGCGTCCGCTGGCTGGCGAACAATTGATGATTGTGTTGCGACTCGATCCGGGCGCTGAAATGACGACAAGGCTTGTTGGAAGACCTGCAGTCGCGAAACCGTTCGCTAGCCGACTTCAAACGTCTGAGCGGATACCTGCTCTGGGAAGACGATTTTCCACGCACCGCATCGATGAAGATCAAACGCAATGTCTTGGCCGAACAGATTGCCGTGCGTCTCAGCAGGGACACTGCAGTGAAGGAATTGTAGTTAGTGGGGCACGTTGCTTCTCATGCGCACCGACGCAACCGCAGGCCGAGTTTGTCCCCCTTGGCAAGGGGGACTACAGGGGGTGTGCTACGAACTACCGAGGACCCCCTGCCGCAAAGGACGCGGCGAAGCTTTCTCAAAGCTTCGATTCCCTTGGAAAAGGGGACAAATGTGGAAACTCCAGAATGCGCTTGAAAAGCAGCGAGCCCTGCTACTTCGGCAGCCATGAAACCTTATCTAGCCATCATCAATCCCGCAGCCGGAGGTGGGCGTTGCGGCAAGCTCGCTGCCGAGACGTTGCAGCGGCTACGCTCCCATGGGTTGGCCGTCGAGGCAGTCGAGACCCGTCAACCCGGTGATGCCACGCGGATCGCGCGCGAACGTTACGCGCAAGGGTTCCGCCGCTTTCTGGCCGGTGGCGGCGACGGAACCAGCTACGAAATCGTCAATGGCTTGTTTCCTCGTGACCCTGCGGAAGAGCGTGTGTCATTGGGCTTTCTGCCTCTCGGCACCGGCAATTCCTTCCTGCGCGATTTTGCGGACACGGGAGCGGAATACGCCATCAAGGCAATCGTTGCCGGCCATGCCCGCGGATGCGATGTGATTCGACTGAAACACCGGGACGGGGTTCTGCACTACATCAACCTGATGAGCGTTGGATTCACGGCAGAGGCTGGCGAGTTGACCAATCGTCAATTCAAGCGCCTGGGAGAAGCCGGCTATCTGGCGGCAACGTTGCTCACCTGGATGCGTCTGCATTTCCCAGTCTTTCCTCTCACGCTTGATGGGGCGGCGGAACTGGACCAGCGCGCCTGCACTTACCTGACGTTTTCAAATAGCCGGTTCACGGGCGGCAAGCTGATGATTGCTCCGTTTGCCGACACGGCGGACGGGTTGATCGAAGTGACCCGTGTCGGTCCCATCGGACGCTGGGACTTTGCGCTGACGTTTCCCAAGATCTTCAGCGGAGACGCACATGCAGCATCCACTCATCTCCAGAGTCGCAGCTCGACGTGTCGATTTTCAATTGGCCGATGCAGTGAACGTGATGATCGATGGTGAGATTGTTCGTTGCCAGCCGCAGACGCTTGAAGTGCTGCCGCTGGCTTTGGATGTGATGGTTTAGTTCGTGAAACGTGATACGGGATACGTGATACGTGATTCGCTAGAGGCTAGTTTGGATACTTGAATCACCGATATCGATTCACGTACCACGCACCACGTATCACGAATCACGTTATCTCGTCCTGACTATGAAGCATCTCTACCTCATCCTCCGCAGCATCGTCATTTGGACCGCCAGCGCGGTGCACTTTTTCACGGTGTGCACGTTTCTGGTGCTTCTCGGGATCTTCTTCGATCCCGCGCTGGAACGATTGGCCGCAACGCTGGTTTTTTCGCAACATCCTCCGGGTTGCGGGTGTCGGTTTTGAAGTGAAGCGCGCTCCCGGCTTTGACGCGGAACGCACCAGCATCTTTATCTGCAATCATGTGAATCTGTTTGATGCCTTCGTCATCTACTCCGCGATTCCACAGTTCGTGAGGGGATTGGAGCTCGATAGCCATTTCAAGATTCCGGCTTATGGCTGGATGATGAAGCGCTTTGGCAACATCCCCGTGAGCCGCGGTGGCGGACCGTCCCAGTTCAAAAAAACTCTCGAACAAGTCCGTTCTCACCTCGCGAATGGCATCAGCGTCATCATCTTTGCCGAGGGGACGCGCACCTTGGATGGCCGCGTGGGCCCTTTTCAGAAGGGTGCGTTCGTGATGGCACACCAGATCGGCGCTCCCATTGTTCCTATGAGCATTTGCGGGTCTTATCAATTCAATCGGAAAGGAAGCTGGCTGCTGCGGCCATCCACGATCACGGTACACCTGCATGACACCATTGAGACCAAGGACATTCCGAGAGCGGAGGTCAACGCTCTCATGGAACGCGTACACGCCACCGTGGCCGCGCCTGTGGATGCCTCGCTTTAGGGCGAGCTTAACCCTCCCCCTTGCGACCAACGGGAGCGCCTTAAGGCGGGAGATCAGGAGAGGGGGTTGGACGCGCTACTTGAAGGCAAAGCGTTCTGGCGAAGTGAAGAAGGAGAAAACAGCAAAAATAAGGGTAAAACCGAGGGAGGTAAGAATGAGGTGTTGAGTATCCCAGCCGCTGCTAATCAAATACTGAATGAGCGCGGGGTTTTGTCCTTCTTTCTGGAGCGAGGCCAGAAACTCTTGGTCGCTGGCAAGCGTATGGAGGAAGGCCGACAATGGCACCACCATGGTTTCAATGGCCAGCAAGGAAAACAAACGGGAAATGACATGAGCCGCATTGATGCTGAAAAGGAATAGGATCAGGTTGGCCAGCCAGACGAGGACCACAGGAAGGGACTCAACCTGAACGAAGAAAGCAGCCACCAGAAAGTAGAACATCCAGGCCGAAAGCATCGAAGCCAGGACAGCGATCGGATACTTCATAAGTGAGGGCGAAGAGTGAAGCTCGAAGTTCTAAGTACAAATGTGGAATCGGCAGGCAGCGGGAAAATGATTAGTCTGGGATGAACAACTGAAGAATATCGCTCGAGCGACGCCAACTCTTCTGTGTTCACATTTCTCTATAGGCCTAGAGTTCGTTTCGCGTAGGCCACGCAGCGGCGGATGTTGTCGTCTTCCACTGCCAGCATTCGCTGGCTGCTCATGCCGCTAATTTTGGGCAGCGGCTTCGCCCATGCCTTGGACAAAACCGATGTTTTGAATCTCTCGATCTTTGCGGTGTCGCGCTTTTCGTAGCTCGCCCAGTATTTGTCATCCAGGTAAGGAACCTTGAGGGGATCGCGAGTAATCATCTCCAGACAGAATCGAATGTCCTGCCGACCGCGCCTCACGACCTCCATGATCTTGGCGAGCGGGGTGATGCCTTGACCCAGTGGCACTTCTGAAAGCAGAAACCCTTCTTCGGAGGGCGCCACAGCCATGTCCTTCAAGTGGGTAGTCACAGCGTACGGCGCAAGCTTTTCGGCCACCTGTAACGAGTCCTCCAGAAGGGCGAGATTGTTCCCAAAATCTACACAAGCGCCAAGATAAGGACTACTCGCCTTCTTCAGCATTTCAACAAGTTCATCCACCAGCCACTCTTTGTGATTTTCAATTCCGATGGCCAGTTTATGCTGCTTGAGCATGGGTTCTGCTTGAAGCAGCACCTGCTGCCAATGTTTTGCAAACTCCTTCCACTTCTGCAGATCCGAGAACTCCTCGTATCGGCGTCCGTTTATGGCCACGCGCGCTCGGGTAACACCCAACTGCCCCGCGACCGAGGCGACGCGTGCGAATTCTTCGGCATCAGCCAGAACTTTCCCTCCCAGCGATAACTCCAAAAACATACCCTTGTCTTCCACGGCACGACGCAGCCGCTTTAGATAATCCTCGTCGGTAGATACCAACTGTGAAAAGGCCATCTGGCAGCCATCACTGCCAAAGGATTTGCACAGATCGATGAACTTCTCTGCCGGAATCGCCGGTCCTTCACCGCCTTGACCGGCTTGACGGGAACGGATGGGAAAGGAGGTGTAGGCAATTCCGAGAGTCTTCAGGACCGAGGGTATAGCCGGTTTGACAGTCTGGACGAGTGCTAGCGCCGACACGGAATGGAGAAACTCACGGCGAGTGCCTGTCGGTTGTTCAAGAGAAAAAGGATTCATGCTCGTTGATCCTCAAGAATATGAAGTACGAACTGTCGAAGAAGGTAGCAGCGGCATCCTGCCGCTGGAATGCAGGCCAGGAGCCTGCACTACAATACTGCTGTTGTTGCTTCCCGTGGTGGTGCGGGCGTCTTGCCTGCACCGAGAGTGCAAACCCGGAGGCGGCTGGAAGCCGCCTCCACTTCACAAACTCTCATTCCTGCTTCAACACTCGTACTTCACGAATGCTTTGGCAACGCCGCTTTCAACTCACGATCCCAAGGTGAGCGGTACGGTCGGACCAGGAGTTTGGCGGCCTCAGGATCGCCCAGGATTTCCTCGCGATCCCAGTCGTAGCGAATCGTCCGTCCAATCTTCATCGCGATGTTTGCGAGGTGGCACGTGGTGGCCGTGCGGTGTCCGCTCTCCACGTCAGACACCGGCTGTTGCCGCGACTTGATGCAATCCACAAAGTTGCGGACATGTGGCTGGAACTGGTCCTTCACTTGTTCGATGCCTTCCAGTTTCACTGCTTTAGTTCTCAACACCGGTGGCCCTTCCTGTCTGGGGCGCGGCCGGGTGAACTGTGGGATCTGATCATCGGGAGGAATCACCGTGTCTGGAAACACTTCCAACCCGGAGCGGCTGACGACCAGCGTTCCCGATGTTCCGACAAACTCCGTGCCAAAGCGCGCCGTCACTCGGCCTGCCAGCTCCCGGCACGACCAACTGGCCAGGAATTGCTTGTATTGAAAGAGTGCTTCAAAAATATCAGGCGTCTCACCAATGCCAGTGAGCGAGTAGCGCCCACCCATGGCGGCAGCCAACTGCGGCAACTGTTGGGTCACCCACTGAACAATATCGATCTCGTGCGCCATCAAATTTGTCGTTTGCCCGCCCGAGTAGTCCCAGAACCAGCGGAAATGATAGATGCACCTTTTCTTGTCGAAAGGCACGTAGGGTGCCGGCCCCAGCCACATCTTCCAGTCTTCTTCACTCAGGTTTCCGTCGGCCGCAGCTGAGGCAAAACCGGGCATGATGTTGCGGAAGGAATGCATGCGAACACTGCGCAGGTCACCGATGTGGCCGGACCGAATGAGTTCCAGGCATTTCTGATACGGCGAGCCGGAGCGTTGTTGCGTGCCCACCTGCACGACCCGCTTATAGTGACGGGCCGCTTCAACCATCCAGCGGCCCTCTTTGACGAACAACGTGAGCGGCTTTTCAACGTACACATCCTTGCCGGCGGCACACGCCATAATCGTCATCAACGCATGCCAGTGGTCAGGAGTCGACACCACCACAGCATCGATGTCCTTGCGATCCAGCATTCGCCGAAAGTCTTTGAAGCGTTCGGCCTTGCCGCCGCTGGTTGAAACGCCCTCTTCCAGGCGCGGTTCGTAAGTTTCGCAAATCGCTGCAATATCGACGTCGGGTTGGGCCATGAAGTCGAGCAGGTGCCGCTTGCCGATCAAGCCGATTCCGATCAGTCCGGCCCGCACTCGCTCGTTCGCACCAAGCACCTTGCGCGTAGGATGCGGCACCCAGCCACGTCGCTGCTGTGGCTCGCGCGCTGCTTTTCATGAATCGACGCCGTGACCGAAGCGGGATGCCCATCGGACCACTCCTTTAACTGCTAATTCGACGGTTGGATGACAACGGAAATCTAACACTGTTCATCGGGTTGAGCAATACGACTGGAGGTTGGAGGGAGAACTAGCGGGCATGCCGTTGGCAAAGCTGCTTGGAGAGGTCTATCAGAAGCTGGCGGTTTTCGATGCGCTTGCGCCAGTCCTTGGGCACCGCATTGTGTCCCAGGTAGGCACCGCTGATAGCCCCGGCTATGGACGCTATCGAATCCGAATCGCCTCCCGTATTGGCGCCGCGTTTGATCGCCGCAGCATAGTCTTTCGGAAACCGGAGCACGCAAGCAAGCGCGCACGCCAGCGCCTCGTCGGAACCCCAGCCGCCGCCCAGAACGTCGCAGATATCACTTGAGTCTTTCGCCATTGCCTGAGGAATCTTGTCGAACTCAAACAGCAACTCCTTCCAGCCTTGCGCCAGGTAGGCCTTAGGGTTGGCATAGCCCGCCCTCTCCCAGCTTCTCCCAAGCGTAGGTTCCCATGCTTGCACCGAGTCGAGCCTGCAGCGCTTTGATTCGGTCCCAATACTCGCCGGGAGCAATGCCAGCCACCGCCCATGAAATACAGAAGGCCGTGACCTCGGCGCTCACCAGTGCGGTCGGGTGCGCGTGAGTGACCAAAGACGACGCCCAAGCAGCCAGTCGAAGTTCCGAAGGATCGCTGTGGTAATACAGCCCAATGGGAGCAACCCGCATGATCGCGCCACAACTCTTGGATTCCAGCAAACCCGACTCCGTCCAGGAAACGCCCGATTCCAAGTTCTGGCATCCTTTGATCGTCGTATTTCCAGGAGCACGATCATTCTCAGGGCTGCGCAGCCAGACTAGAAACTCCTGCACCAGTGCTTCCATCCAATTCTCGACGCCGTCCTGGCCAGCGCTGATCAATGAGCGGGCAACGGCCATAGACGTCTGGGTGTCGTCGGAATGCAGGGCAGGGCTGCCGGAAAGGTCCTGGATGCCGCTGGGGCCGTAGCGTTGCTGGATCTGGGGAAGTGAGAGGAACTCAGTCGGGTATCCCAAGGCGTCTCCGATGGCGAGCCCGAGGAAACAGCCTTGAAAACGATCTTCAAGCGAAGGCACCGACTTCATGACTGGAGATTATAGATGATTTCATGCCCTTGCGAACGTGCGAAGTACGAACGTCGAAGTGAAGCGTGCGTGTAGCGCGGACCTCCTGCCTTTTAAGGAGATCTGCGGCTTTCGGACGATCCGGATGCGAAAAACGACAGACTACGCACATGCACGGTTTGTACTGCATGGTTCCTCTGACACTACGCACGCTCGACAGCAACTGGGGAAGACTGCCTTCTATTTCTACACTCGAACCTCGCACTTCGACGTTCGTCCTTCGAACTTCCTGGTGTGTTACACTGCGCGCCGATGCCAACGTGGAAACTGACCATCGAATACAAAGGAACCCGCTATCTAGGCTGGCAGGAGCAGAAGCAGGGGAGAACGGTTCAGGGCTCGCTTCGGGCAGCCGCGGAAGATTACCTGGGCGAGAAGATCGACCTGGGCGGATCGGGGCGCACCGACGCCGGCGTTCACGCGCTGGCACAGGTCGCTCATCTCCGTGCGTTGAAGAAGCGACCCGCAGAGCCGATTCAGGCCGCACTGAACGAACGGCTTCCCGCAGACATTCACGTGCTGAACGTCGAATCGGTGCCCGAGCGCTTCCACGCCAGGCATTCTGCGGTCTCCCGACAGTATCTTTACCAGATCTCCAGGCGCCGCACGGCGTTTTCGAAAGACTATGTCTGGTGGGTGAAGTCCCAATTGGATTTGGCCAGGATGGAGCAATGTGCCCGACTCTTTGTTGGGAAGCATGACTTTCACAATTTTACTGAAAGGCCCGGTGAGCAAGGATCGACGCTGGTCGTGGTGGAAGACCTTCGACTGAAGGCGGTGGAGGATCTCATCCTGGTACGCTTTGCAGCTTCTCATTTCCTGTGGAAGATGGTGCGGCGTGTTGTCGGTGTGTTGGTCCAGGTAGGGATGGGAACACTACAGGTCGACACCGTGAATCAGTTTCTCAAAAAGCCCCCGGCGGAAGTGGGGCAGTGGACAGCACCAGCCGCCGGACTTTTTCTGGAGCGAGTGGTCTATCCAGGAGATTCGGCTCCCAGCGAGATTCGGCCGGCGGTTTCAGTGCTCCGGATTCCGTCTTAAGGGAGCAACTGGTGCCTCTCAAATCTTCACATCTCCATGGCCTGCTCGTGATACTGATCGGCGTCGTGCTGGTACCGGGTATGATCGTGGTTGCAAGTCTCATTTTGGCGATGGCCAACGAGTCTGCCGGATGGCTGCGCTACAGACTTCCAGAAGTGTTCTTTTGGATATTCCTCTCAACTGGCATCGCCTCGCCGTTCCTGGGGATTGGTACACTCGTGTTCGTGTGGGTGCTCCGGCGACGGCAGGTACTAGTTGAGGGCAGCAAGAGAGACCCCAAAATCAAACTTGCGCTCGTCCTGGCGGCCGTGACAGCCATCGTTGCTCCGGCTGCCTGGACCTTGGTGTTCAGCGAGGTCTTCTTCGTGGCAGGCGGGAACCGCTAGCTGAGTGTTCTCCCAACCAGATGTGCTTCAACAACAAAGGTTGCAACACGATCGGCCGTTGAAAAATGCAGAACGCTCTATGGTGTGTGCCGGCATTCAATTTCGAAGGAGGAACCATGATCCGGAAGATCCGTTCGTCGTTGGCGTCTTTGGTGTTGGTGCTTTGTGTTTTTTTCGCAGGTCTCAACTCCGTGCCTGCCGGTCCCAAAACCCTCAAGACCTGGAAAGCCGGATTGGCCAAAGTGGCGATCACGCCCGAGAAGCCCATCTGGATGTCGGGCTATGCCAACCGGAACAAGCCGTCCGAGGGGAAGGTTCATGATCTTTACGCCAAGGCTCTTGCTTTGGAGGACCCCTCCGGCAAGCGAATGGTGCTGGTTACAACCGATTTGATCGGTTTCAGCCGCAGCCTTGCGGAACAAGTGTCTGCAGGTGTCAAAAAGAACTCGGGACTTCCACGGGAGCGGCTGTTGTTGACTTCATCGCACACTCACACCGGTCCTGTGATTCGCGACTCCTTGATCACAATGTACGACCTGAACCCGGAGCAGGCGGAAGTGGTGAAGCAATATAGCGACAAGTTGGCTGGACAGCTGATCGAGTTGGTAGAACGGGCTTTGCAGGACCTGTCCTCAGCGAGCATTTCTTACGGAGCCGGGCAGGCAGACTTCGCAATCAACCGCCGTGTGGCATCTCCTACTGGATTCAGGATTGGAGTCAATGGGGAAGGTCCAGTGGACCACAGTGTCCCGGTGCTACGGATTGACGACAGGCGTGGCAATTTGCGCGCTGTGGTGATGGGCTACGCCTGCCACAACACGACGTTGACTGGCGAGTTCTACCAGCTGAGCGGAGACTACTCTGGTTTCGCTCAGTATGCGCTTGAAGAACGCTATCCTGGCGCTATGGCACTGTTCGTCACGGGATGCGGCGCCGACGCAAATCCAAACCCGAGGAGCACGCTTGAGCTGGCAGAGCGCCACGGGAAAGCGCTGGCTGAAGCCGTATCTCAGGTACTTGGCAAACCATTGCAACCTGTGGAGGGCGGATTGAAAACGAGATTAGAGTTCATCAATCTTCCCTTGGTAGTACCTTCCCGCGAGGAGTTTCAGACGCGGAGCCAGGACAAGGATATCTTTCGTCAAAGGCACGCCCGTCACATGCTGCAGCGATTGGAGCAGCAAGGAAAGATCCCGGCGTTTTATTCTTATCCGATTCAACTGTGTCAACTCGGCCCGGACTTGACGGTGGTGGCACTGGCAGGTGAGGTTGTCGTGGACTATGCCATTCGTCTTCGGCAGGAGCTCAAAGGAAAAACCTTGTGGCCCATAGGCTACGCCAACGATGTGTTCGCTTACATTCCGTCCGTGCGGATTTTGAAGGAAGGCGGTTACGAGGCCTTGAGTTCAGGAATCTACTATGGAATGCCCGGACCATTTGCCGAGCGCGTGGAAGAATTGATCGTGGGCAAGGTGAAGGAGATGGCTTCAAAGGTCCAAAAGCCGTAGGAGGTTCAACAGCGGCCGTAGCAATATTCTCTCCCCCTTGCGAAGCGCATAAGGGGGAGATGAAGAGGGGGTCCGACTGATCCTAAGAGATAACCCTACAGAAACTGTCCGGGCCGGGTTCTTTCGATAAGCGCCACTCGGACAGCCATCTCCCGCCCCTGTCGATAGATCTTGAGGTTCACGGTGTCCCCCGGTCGTTTCTTGTCGATCACACGATCGAGTTCCGCCATCGAGTTGATGGACTGCCCATCCGCTTCAGCAATGATGTCCCCGCCAAGAATCATCAGCGAATTTCCCACCAGATAGGTCTGCCGCCCTCCACGAATCCCGGCCTGAGCGAAGGAGTCGTCCGACTGGGTGCGTGCCACGAGAATTCCGTGATCCACCGGCAACTCCAGCGCCTGAGCAAGGTCCGGTGTCAACTCGTAGCCAGCGAGTCGGGCATAGGCGCGCCGGACACGACCCTCAGAGATCAGATCCGGAATGATGGTCTTGGCTGTATTGACTGGAACTGAGAAACCGATCCCTATGTTCCCACCACTGGTGGAAAAAATCTGACTGTTGATGCCAATCAATTCTCCCTGCGAGTTCAGAAGCGGGCCGCCCGAGTTGCCAGGATTGATCGCGGCGTCCGTTTGAATGACATCGTCGATCAACTTGCCATTCTCAGCACGAATGGAGCGCCGCAACGAACTGATCACTCCGGTTGTGAGCGTGCCCTCCAATCCAAAAGGATTCCCAATGGCCAGCACCTTCTGGCCCACTTGCAGGTTCGACGAGCTGCCCAGTTGAACGACGCTGAGTGGCTTGCCGGCCGGATCCACACGAATGACGGCCAGATCGTTGGACGGGTCAGCCCCAATGATCCTCGCTTTGAGCTTGCGTTTGTCGGAAAGCGTGACTTCCAGCGTGCGAGCCCCTTCGATAACGTGATAATTCGTCAGGATGTGCCCTTGTTTGTCGATGATGGCGCCAGAGCCAGAACCCTGTTTGGGCATGGCATTGAAGAAAAAATCGAAATCCACGGTCGTGGAAGTAATGTTCACGACAGCCGGGCTGACTCGCTGGTAAATCTCAATGCTGTTAGCTTCGTCCTGTGTCGCTGGCAGGTATGGTTTGTCAGCCGCTGCTGCCGATGGGCCTTCCGTGAAGTACGGCTCCGGTTTGAAGTGGCGCATCAGCAGACGACCTGCAACCCACGTCGATAAGCCAACTAGAGCAAGCATCAATAGAAGGGTACGCAAGCGCAGAGTAATCATGGTGCCCTCTTGAGCGAGGATTCGCCTTTCCAGATCAGTGAGTTTCGAATCGAAAGTTAAGAGTAGAAGTGTGGCCGGGGACTACTGGGGAGTCTGTCCTTGGAAGCAAAGAGCCCATCATTGGATCGCCGCGTTGTGACCTCGGTGTCAGTCGCGGAAGCCGCTACCTGCCACGCCTGCCACCAGATCTTTCACTATTTTCGTCATGTCGTCAGCTGGAGGCAGGCCAATGTACTTCTTGGCTGTTTTCCCGTCGCGGTCGAAGATGAAGGTTGTTGGCAATCCAATAATGCCTCCAAAACTCTCGGCCACCTTCTCGTCCCCCATGACGATGGGGTATTGGATCCGAAATTCACGGGCAAAGTCCTTGACTCCGTCAGTCCCGTCCGTGTCCATCGAAATACCCACGATCTCCAGGCCCTTGCCCTTCAGCTCTGAATAGAGTTCGTTGAGATGAGGAATCTCCTCACGACAAGGACCGCACCAAGTCGCCCAGAAATCAACAATCAACACCTTGTTGCTAAGGTCTTTCATGGCCACAGTCTTACCTTCGAGGCTGGTAAAAGAGAACTGCGGGACATCCGGGGCCTTGCTCGGGGGTGTGGAGCACCCCGCAAGAATCGCAACAGCGAATAGACCGGCACCCAAACCCACCATTTTCCAATTCTGCATTGTTTATGAACCTCTCCGTTGGCGTTGCAATGTAGCGCCTATTCCGCAGGCCACTAGTAAGTGTTGAAGTAGCTGGCCAATCGCGTAAATTGGTTCGTCATCACCATCAAACCCAGAACGATCAGCAAGGCGGCACTCGCATATTCAATCTGACGATAGTGGCGCTTCACCCAACCAAAAAAGTTAAAGAACGTATTCAGCGCAATCGCCGTCAAAAAGAATGGGATGCCCAACCCGAGCGAATAGCTGGTTAACAATACGACTCCCTGCCCGCTGCTTTGCTGATTGCTGGCTACGACCAGGATCGCCGCCAGGATCGGGCCAATGCAGGGCGTCCAACCCGCGGCAAAAGCCAGTCCCACCAGGTAGGTGCTCACGATGCCACCCTTCCTCTGGTTCATGTTAAACCGCTTCTCGTAATTGAGAAACTTGATTTGAAAGAGCCCTGCGACATGCAGTCCAAAAATGATGATGATCGCTCCGGCGATCCGGTTGAAAAGGATCTTGTTTTTCAACAGGAACTGACTGGCGTATGTCGCCGAAGCGCCCAGCAGAATGAAAATAGTCGAAAATCCGGCAATGAAGATCAAAGACGTCAGCATGACGTTTTTGCGTGAGGCTTCGCTGCCGCTTTCTCGCAACTGTTCCAGCGAAACGCCAGAAATGAATGAGATGTACGCCGGCACCAGCGGTAGCACGCATGGTGAAACAAAGGAAGCGACGCCCGCAACAAAGGCAGAAATTAGTGTGACGTTGTCCATGCAGTCCGTTCCAAATCCTTAAACAGGGCATCCACCTGCCGCTGGGTATTCTCCAGGGTCCCTGAATTATCGATGATGTCCGTCGCAAACGCCCGCTTATCTTCCAGCGGCATCTGTGACGCGATCCGCTGCCTGGCCTCCTCTAGGGAAAGACCGTTCCGATCCATCAAGCGCTCCAACTGCTGTTCAACCCTGCAAATCACTAGAATGAGCCGCTGAAAGCTCTTGTGCATGTCCGATTCAATCATCAGGGATGCGTCTACAATCACCCGCACCCGAGCCAGCCGCTCGAAGGTCTCCAGCCTTGCAGCAATGTCCCGAATCACTTCCGGGTGCACCAGACTGTTGAGTCTTTGCAGTAGCACTGGATTCCCAAACACCTGGGCTCCGAGTTTACGGCGATCAATCTCACCTGCATCCCCCAGGATACCTCGTCCGAAGGCTTTGACCACGCGCTCATACGCCTGCTCGCCCCGGAGCAAGAGGTGATGTGCCACTACATCGGCATCAATGATCGTACAGCCTTTCGCCTGCAGCAGACGGCAAACCGTTGTCTTTCCACTGGCGATTCCTCCCGTGAGCCCAACATGTATCATGGCCGAAGCCCACTATGGATTCCGCCGCATGCGTGCCGCCTGAACGGTATTCTTCATCAGCATGGCGATAGTCAGCGGACCCACGCCACCGGGAACCGGAGTGATTGCCGAGGCAACTGCAGCAACGCTGGAGAAGTTTACATCGCCGGTGAGAACATATTCCTTTTTCTCAGCATGGTTCTTTTCGTACTGCGCGACCAATGAAGAGTCCGCTGCCAGGATACCTTTCAACGAGTCTCCCGCAATCCTTGTTGATCCCGACGTCGATCACCACGGCACCCGGGTTTGACGAAATCGGCGGTGATGAAGCCGGGCCTTCCGATGGCAGCCACCAAAATGTCGGCCTCCCGGCATACCTGAGGCAGGTGCCGAGTCCGCGAGTGGCAAATCGTGACGGTGGCGTGCTCCTGGAGCAACAGAAAGAGTTGTGGTTTGCCCACGAGGTTGCTGCGCCCCACAATAACCACCCGGCTGCCCTCAAGAGGGATCTTCTCACGGCGAAGAATCTCGACGACGCCCGTCGGTGTGCACGGAGTCAACGTCTTCCGGCCCAAAGCCAGGTTACCGGCATTCATCGGATGCAGCCCGTCTACATCCTTCTGCGGGCTCACCGCAAGCAGAATGGCTGGCTCATCGATCTGGCGCGGCAGCGGAAGCTGAACCAAAATCCCGTCGATGGCATCATCCTGGTTCAGGGCCTCAACCGTGCTGCGCAGTTCCTGCGTCGTCGTCTCACGTGGCAGGCGAATCTCTCGACTGTAGATGCCCAGACTCTGACAAGCTTTGATCTTGTTTCGGACATAAACCTGGGAAGCTGGATTGTCGCCGACCAGAACCGCCGCAAGTCCCGGCTGAACACCCCCGCGTTTAAGCTCTTCGACATCGAGACGCACTTCCTCCCGGATCTCTTTTCCGATCCTTGCACCATCGATGATTCTCGCTGTCATCTTGCTTATAGCTATGGTCAAGGGATTGAATCCAGAACCGTCTCGTGCTAACTCGGGCGCCGACAGATAATAACACACGCTGGACGGCCTGCAGAACTCGCGCGGAATCATGCGGCTGCCTTATGTGGAGGAAGATCAACAAGCCCGGTTTGGATGGGAAAGCTCCTGCTAAGCCATCTGGCAAACCCTTTGTCAAGAGCCGGTCGCAGGAGCATCGCTCTCCCAGATTGGACGCTGCATGGTAGTATTTGTCGCGGCTAGTCAAACGCCCGCACGTTCTGCCCGTGACCCTCAAAAAATACCGCGAAAAACGCAAATTCCAAGAGACACCTGAACCCGAAGGCGGCCAGGACAAAAGCCGGGGTCCGCTGCGCTTTGTGGTGCAGTTGCACCGGGCCACCCGGCTCCATTTCGATTTCCGACTGGAGCTGGATGGCACACTCAAGAGTTGGGCTGTGCCCAAAGGCCCGTCGCTCGATCCGCAGGAACGACGGCTGGCAGTCATGGTGGAAGACCATCCCCTGGAGTATGAGTTGTTTGAAGGCATCATTCCCAAAGGCAACTACGGCGCTGGAACCGTGATGGTCTGGGACAACGGAACTTACTATTCCCGCCAAACTCCGGACCGCGAACAAAGCGAGAGAGTTTTGCTTGAGGGACTGGAGAAAGGGCATATCACTTTCATTCTCGAAGGCAAGAAACTGAGAGGCGAGTTCGCTCTGGCGAAAATAAAGCACGGCGAAGAGAATGCCTGGCTGTTGTTGAAGAAAGGGGACGCGTTTGCCAGCAGCAAAGACATTCTGGAGCTCGACCTCTCGGTGCTTTCAAACCGGAACCTTGATGAGATTGCGAAACAGGCGCCCGGGCTGCAGGAGGTGTGGTACAGCAAACCCAAAGCGCCTTTGCCTGACCTCGGCGATGCCCCAAATCGGCGATGCCGCACAATGTGGAACCCATGCTGGCCACTCCCACCAGCCGCCCGTTCGATCGCGCGGGATGGCTCTTCGAGATCAAGTGGGATGGCTACCGCGCTGTGGCCGAAATCGAGGCCAACCAGGTGCGGCTGTATTCTCGCAACCAGCTTTCATTGGAGAGTCGCTTTGCGCCGCTTCTTCCCGCGCTTCAACGCTTTGGTCATGACGCAGTTGTCGACGGTGAAGTCTCGGTGCTTGATGAATCCGGCAAGCCGAGGTTCCAACTTCTGCAGGACTATCAGAAGAGTCGAGGAGGTCAACTAGTCTACTGTGTGTTTGACCTGCTCTACTTAGCCGGGTACGACTTGCGCAGGCTGCCGCTGAGACGCCGAAAGGAAATTCTGAAGCAGGTGCTGCCGTCTGATCCGCAGCTGATATTCAGTGACCATGTGGAGGAGCATGGAAAGGAGTTTTTCAATCTGGTGACTCTCCAGGGGCTCGAAGGCATGCTGGCGAAAGATGCTTCGAGCCCTTATCAGACGGGACGGAGAAGTGCCTCCTGGCTCAAGATCAAAAGCGAGCAGCGCCAGGAGGCAGTCATCGGAGGGTTTACGGATCCTGGTGGCGGCCGAAAGTACTTTGGAGCCTTGTTGTTGGGCGTCTACAAGGACAAACGGCTGGTTTACGTCGGCCATGTGGGTACGGGCTTCAGCGAAAAGCGGCTTCGTGAGATTCACACGGCGTTGGAACCGCTTGTTCAATCCGCCTGTCCTTTCAAGCCCAAACCTCCTTCCAATGCTCCGGTGCACTGGGTGAAACCGGAACGGGTCTGCGAAGTGAGCTTTCGAGAATGGACAAAGGACGGTGTCATGCGTCACCCAGTGTTCCTGGGCATGCGCGATGACCGCGACGCTGAATCAGTTCAGATGGAAGTCGCCGAGGCGTCACCAAAGGAGGCTGTGCCGGACGAATCAAACCAACTTCCATCGAAGAGTGAGCAATCACAGGAGAATGCTCAACCCAAGTCCGGCAGCAGTCCCAGCAAACCACTCGCGGAACCGGTAAGGGAAAGTCCAATCGCTCCAGGATCCACCAGGGTCGAGGGTACGATCATCCTCGACAGCAACTCCGTGAAGCTAACCCACCTGAACAAGGTCTACTTTCCAGTCGAAGGCTTCAAGAAGCGCGACCTGGTTACCTACTATCACAACATGGCGCCCTTCCTGATGCCCTACTTGAAGGATCGTCCCCAATCGATGAACCGCCACCCGAACGGGATTCGCGGTGAGAGTTTCTATCAGAAAGACATCGAACATCACCCGGCCTGGGTGAAAACGGTGAAGGTACGTTCCGAATCCCAGGACAAAGAGATTCAGTTTCTGCTTTGCCAGGATGCAGCAACTCTCGTGTACATGGCCAATTTGGGCTGCATTGAGATCAATCCCTGGAGCTCGCGTCTGGGCATGCTGGACCGGCCCGACTATCTGGTTATCGATTTGGACCCGGAGGACATTGTTTTTGATGCCGTCGTTGAATCGGCCCTGGCTGTAAAGAAAGTTCTGGATAAAGCGGGGACCCAGCACTACTGCAAGACCTCCGGGAAAACCGGCCTGCACATTTATGTTCCGCTAGGAGGCAGTTGCGACTACGACCAGGCACGCCAGTTTGCCGAGATCATCGCGCGCCTGTCTCATCGCGAGCTGCCAAAGGTCACTAGCTTGGAGAGAAACCCAGCCAGGCGGCAAAAGAAGGTTTATTTGGATTTTCTCCAGAACCGGCGCGGCCAGACCCTCGCCGCGCCCTACTCGGTTCGGCCCCATCCAGGTGCGACTGTGTCGACGCCTTTGCGCTGGGAGGAAGTCAAGCCGGGGCTGGATCCATCGCAGTTCACGATTCGGACGATCGGCAAGCGCCTGAAAAAAACAGGTGACTTGTGGGCACCCGTTCTGAGCGCCACGATCGATCTGGTGAAATGCCTGGAGCGCCTGGGGTGAAACGCCCGGAAAAGGAAGGTTTCGGCCGGACCAGAAACGCGTCCGGCCCTACAGTTCCGCGTTGCATTTGGCAGCTTTCCCACTTAGCCTGTTGAGGCTTTAGAGCACGGCAACGCTCGTGCTGTGGCAGTCCGAACCCCAGACGATTCTCCGCACGAGGCCCAAAACAAACCATGGCAGAAGAAACGGTATTGGTTTTTCCCAGGCAGTTGCTGGTTGAGCTGGGAGACTTCCAAGGCATTCAACTCGAGGCAAGCCGATACGTCAATGCCATCCTCGATGGCGGCCAAACGCGGTTTATGCCGCGCTCCCAAGCCGAAGAAAATCCGGAGTTCAAACAAATCATTCCTTACGTCCTCATTCGCCAGGGAGAATGCTGGCTCCATTATGTTCGCGGCAAAGCTTCCGGAGAGAAACGTCTGGTCGCCAAGGGTTCGATTGGTGTCGGAGGGCATATCAATCCGGAGGATCAGAGTCTTTTCGATTCGGGTCGTGACTTCTACAACCGCGCCGTACAACGCGAGCTGCACGAAGAATTGCGTACGGACGGCGAGTTTCGCACGCGCATCGTGGCGTTGCTGAACGACGATTCCACACCGGTAGGCCAGGTGCACTTGGGTGTAGTCCACGTGTGCGAGCTCAGCGATGAGAATGTCTCCCGGGGCGAAGCCAGCCTGACGGAGTTGCGCTTTCTACCCTTGCAGGAGCTGCGAAACCGCCGGGAGCAACTAGAAACTTGGTCCCAATTCTGCCTCGATCATTTGGGAACGCTCGCCAGCGTTAGAAGGACTGTTGCTTCATGAGCTACCAAAATTTGCTGGTGCTCCGCGAGGACCCCATCGCGATCGTGCAGCTCAACCGGCCCAAGGTGCTGAATGCGCTGAATCGCGCCCTCATGCAGGAGCTGGTGGAAGCGTTGCAGCAGTTGGATCAAGACGAAGCGATTCGTTGCCTGATCGTCACCGGGGACCAGAAGGCCTTTGCGGCAGGGGCGGACATCCGGGAAATGGCCGAAGCCGGGCCGATTGAAATGCTGGAACGAAACACCATCGGCCTGTGGGACCAGATTCAAAGGATTTCAAAACCCATCATTGCGGCTGTCAGCGGCTACGCCGTAGGAGGCGGTTGCGAACTGGCGTTGCTCTGCGATCTCATCGTTGCTTCCGAAACCGCGCGCTTCTCGCAGCCTGAAATCAACATTGGAGTGATTCCAGGAGCTGGCGGCACGCAGCGCCTGGCTCGGGCACTGGGCAAGCACAGAGCCATGGAATTCATCTTGACGGGACGAACCATGCTGGCGCAGGAGGCACTGGCTGCTGGGCTGGTTTGCCGTGTCGTGCCGCCGGAAGCCTATCTGGACGAAGCACGCAAGCTGGCCGGAGACATCTGTCAGCGTTCCCCCCTAGCAGCAAAAATGGCCAAGGAGGCCATTCTCAAGGCGTTTGAGACCAGCCTGCAGGATGGGCTGGACTTCGAAAGAAAGTGCTTCTACCTACTCTTTGGCTCTGAAGATCAAAAGGAAGGCATGAGGGCCTTTCTTGAGAAGCGCAAAGCCGAGTTCAAGGGAAAGTAGCTCGACTGAGGATCGTCCTCGTCGTCGTCCTCGTGCTCGTCGTCGAATAAAAGATGAGAGGCTGCCACCGAGGCACAGAGTCACGGAGAAGCACAAAGGGAACGGGACGCAGATTTCGCAGATGAAGAGAGCGATGGACAAGTTTGCCTGCCCTCGCGGTCCGATTGAAGCACTTATGTCTTGAGACACACTTGGCAGACAACGCATGGTCAGCATCCGTTGGCCGCTGCCCCTCACCCGGCCTTCAGCCACCCTCTCCCCACGAACGGGAGAGGGAGCTATTCTTGTTTGATTGAAAGTTTGAAGCTCATCGCAAACAAGTGACGCTAGACTCCCAAACCCAGAGGGACTCGTCAGGATTCAACCAGCCATCCTCCCTCGAGCGCCGCCTGGGCCTCTTGAATGCCACGGCCATCAACATGTCCAACATGGTGGGCACTGGACCGTTCATCACGCTGCCCCTCATGATAGGCGTTATGGGCGGCCCGCAGGCACTATTGGGCTGGCTGGTGGGCGCCGTCATCGCAATAGCTGACGGCATGGTCTGGAGCGAGTTGGCCGCAGCGCTCCCGGGTTCGGGCGGGTCGTACGTCTACCTGCGCGATTCGTTCAACCGCAAAACTTGGGGACGGCTGTGGGCCTTCCTGTTTGTCTTTCAATTGATCTGCAGCGGCCCTTTGGAGATTGCTTCCGGAAACATTGCGATCGCGCAATACCTCGGTTATCTGCTTCCGGGGATGACACCCTGGCAAGTGAAGATGGCCGCCGTGGGTGTCGGCGTGTTAGCCACGTTCCTGCTTTATCGAAAGATCACTTCCATCGCGCGGCTGATGGTCGCCCTTTGGATTGGAATGCTCGTCACAGTCGGCTGGCTGATCGTGTCGGGCCTGTTCCATTTCAATGCGAGCCTCGCGTTCGATTTTCCCCCTCAAGCCTTCACTTTCACCCGGGGGTTCTTTCTGGGGTTGAGCTCGTCCACGCTCTTCGTCATGTATTGCTACCTGGGTTACTACGGTGTGTGCTATCTCGGCGATGAAGTGAAAACCCCGGCGCGTACGATTCCCCGCGCCATCGTGATTTCCATCCTGGGTGTGCTGGCCATCAATTTTCTCGTGAGCCTGAGCATCATTGGCGTCATCCCATGGCGGGAAGTCATTGGCTCGCCATTCGTCGCCTCTGTGGTGATGCAGAGAATCTATGGTAACTGGGCAGGAGTTTTGATGACGTTGATGATCGTGTGGACCGCTTTTGCATCCGTTTACGCTCTGATCCTGACATACTCTCGAGTGCCTTTTGCCGCTGCCGAGGACGGCAATTTCTTTCGTGTGTTTGCGAGGTTGCACCCCAGCAAGGACTTCCCTAAGTACTCGCTGCTGTTGATCGGCGGCCTGTCCGCGCTGGCGGGTTTCTTCGATCTGGCGGATGTCATCACCGCGCTGCTGACGGCCCGCATTCTCGTCCAGTTCTGCGGCCAAATCGCAGCTCTGGAGTTTCTGCGGCGGTTTCGTCGAGATGTGATCCGGCCCTTTCGCATGTGGCTTTATCCTTTGCCCAGTGCTGTCGCCTTCTTTGGTTGGATGGCCATTTTCCTGAATTCGGGAGGACGCTATATTGCCTATGGAATGGTGACGATGGTGCTCGGGGTTATCGCTTACCTGATCATGGCGCGAAAGGGCCGCTTTTGGCCGTTTCAGTCGGGCACGATCCTTTTGAAGATCACGATCGTGTTTTCGGTGCTCTCGTTGGCGGCGTGTGGCGGACAGCCAGCAACGACGAGCTCTGGCCCTACGCCGTCGGCGATTACATTTCACTCGATTCCCGATGGCGAGATCTGGTTCCGTAATTCGCAAATTCAGCTTCGCTTCGACAGCGAGATGTACTGCCGGGTTTACCTGTACCAAAACGGCAGCCTTCATTCGATGAATGACATCCCGCCGGATCCCGCAAAGGCCAAGCCGCCGCATTTCATCGCGGTTGGTGGAGAAGAGATTAGAGACTTCCAGATCGACTACAAGAATGTGGGTGCTTCAGAGATCCGGACTCAGTTTGGCGCTGGCAGGAAGTTGAACCTCACGGGCTACGCCAAGACCTCTCAGGGTGTGATCATCGAGAAGACGCTGGCCGTCGAGCTGTATCAAGACTTCCCTAATGCGGCACTGGTCTCGGCCACCTACCGCAACACGGATCAAAAAGCTTCTATCGTTGTAACGCGATGCCCCAGCAGCTTCTTCCGTATGGACGCAGCGCGTGGTAACGCCGGCTCCCCTTCCTATGACTTTTGGATTGCGTTCGGAGAGTCCGATGGCGAGCCGCCCACCAAGATCGACCTGAAGTATTCCCGCACGCTTCGCGATGACCATGATGGCAGCCGGATGCTGGTGGATCTCTGGACAAGTCGAATGGGCATGGCCATCGGCGACCTGTCGGTTGGAAACCGCAAGCTCGTTGCTACCGTCGGTGCAGCGCCAGACCAGAAGGTCGAACTGGATTTCGAGGTTCCCGGCCCGGTTGAATTGATTCCGAACGCATCCCTTTCCATGCCGAAAAACGTTTGGCTGGTGCACACGGGTGACGTGCGCGTCGCACGCGAGCATTATCGCGAACTCAAACGCCGCCAGAGCGGACGGGGTGTTTGAAGGCACTCAATTCGTCCCGCTCGCCCGGTGACTCCGCCGAAATCCGGACTTCCCGCAATATTTTTTCGTAGAAGCCGAGTGTTGAATTCGATATGATGCACTCCACTCCTGTTACGTGAACCTCATTTCGAATTGAGCGCATGCCTGAGTTTGCTGCCGATCTTCACATCCACTCGCGCTTTTGCGGAGACGCATCGCTGCAGATGTCGGTTCAGAACCTGCTGCAGTGGGCACCACGCAAGGGCATCAATTTGCTCGGAACCGGCGACTGCTTGCATCCGGGATGGCTTGAAGAACTTCTGGATTCTCTCGAAGAAGATGGCTCCGGTCTGCTGCGACCGAAACAGGGTGGAGCCCTGCGTTTTGTTCTGACGGTTGAGGTGGAGGCCGCCTTCCAGGTTGGAGAGCAGGAGCCGCGCGTTCATCTGTTGGTTGCCTTGCCAGGATTTGGCGCCGTGGAGCAGTTGCGAAGCAGTCTGAGTCCGTGCTCCGACTTGGGCGCGGAAGCAATGCCGTGCCTTAAAATGACACCCGCAGAATTGGTGGAGAGGATTCTGAACGCCAGCCCCGATGCTTTGATCGCGGCCGCTCATATCTGGAGCCCGTGCTCTTCCGTTTATGGCTCAAAGAATGGGTTTTCGTCTCTGGCAGAGTGTTTTGGAGGTTTTGCCGACGAGATCACGTGGGTCGAAACGGGCCTCTCCGGAGATCCGGGCATGTGCTGGCGCTTCTCAGATCTCGATGGGAAGCAGATTGTGAGTGCCTCAGCGGCAAATTCACTCCGCAACCTTGGCCGGGAATGCACTCTTCTCAGCGGTGATTTGTCCTATACGGGGTTGACTCACGCACTCAAGGGGCTTCCGGGAACTTCTATTCAGGGAACGATCGAAAAGGTATCGGAACTGGGCCCGCACTTTTTTAACGGCCACCGTGAGTGCCAAATTGCCAAATCGCCCATCGAAACCCATTTCGAAGGGCGGCGATGCCCCGCCTGCCGTAAGGAGCTGACCATCGGCGCCTTTCAGAGGACCCTGGAGCTCGCCACACGCACACCAGAGGAGCTCGACATTGTCGTCGAACAGAGCTGGATCCGGAGCCGCCGGCTCAACACTCCGCCGTTTCGCAAGTCCATTCCCCTGCAGAGGATCATCGCTGCTACCTACGGTGTCAAAGGGCGCGAGAGCCGCACAGTGCAAAGTCTCTATGAAAAGGCCCTCTGCGGTGATGCGACCGAGCGTCAAATCTTGTTTGAGCTCAACGAGGCCGACTTGCTGGGGTTGGTTGGCCAGCAGGTTGCCGAAGGCATCCTTCGAGTGCGCGAGGGTTACTTCAAGATCACACCTGGCTATGACGGCGTATGGGGACAACTGGACATCTTTGAAGAACGTGAAACCGCTGAACTCATGCAGATGCGATTGTTCTAACACCTGTCGGCCTGCCGGTACAGCCTCAATTCGCTTGACAACCCTCCCTTGGAATTCTATCTTTCAACGGTTTAGGCACAGTGAAGCCTCTCGCCAAGGAACGCTTGAGCGACGATGAGCTGAGGCGCGCTTGACGCGTCGCAGCTCTCAACCTATTGTTCTGAAACCATCCCTAAGTCGTTCCCTGCAATTCGTCGATATGTCATTGTGAAATTCTATCGAAGGAGCCTTATTGAAAATGAATTCTGAAAGAATGTTATTCACCAGCGAGTCTGTTTCCGAGGGCCATCCTGACAAGGTAGCGGATCAGATTTCGGATGCCGTCCTGGATGCTTTTCTGGCCGGCGATCCGAACTCCCGCGTGGCATGTGAAACTCTGGTGACGACAAACTACTGCATTGTTGCCGGAGAAGTGACGTCGAAGACGGCGGTGGATATTGAGAAGGTCGTTCGCCGAACCATTGAGCAGATTGGTTACGTCGAACCAGGAATCGGCTTCGACCAGAAAAGCTGTCAGGTTGACGTTAAGATCCACCCGCAATCGCCTGACATTTCGCAGGGAGTGACAGAAGGTGAGGGTCTGCACAAAGAGCAGGGTGCTGGCGATCAGGGGTTGATGTTCGGGTATGCCTGTGACGAGACAGCGGAGTTGATGCCAACACCTATTGTGCTTTCTCATCAGCTTGTTGAAAAGCTGGCTGAGCTGCGAAAGAACAAGACACTGCCGTATGTTCGCCCCGACAGCAAGAGCCAGGTCACTGTCGAATATGTAAACGGCAAGCCTTCAAGGATCGATGCCGTCGTGATTTCAACGCAGCACCAGGAATCGGCCAGCCTGGCACAGATCGAGAAGGACATGCGGGAGAAGGTGATCGAAGTCGTCCTGCCGGCTGGGTTGCTGGATGCCAGCACGAAGATCTACGTGAACCCCACGGGACTGTTCATCGTCGGAGGACCCAATGGTGACACCGGTCTGACGGGCCGGAAGATTATTGTGGACAGCTACGGTGGGTGGGCCCGTCATGGTGGCGGGGCATTTTCGGGCAAGGACCCTTCGAAGGTGGATCGGAGCGCTGCCTATGCCGCACGGTACGTCGCCAAGAATATCATTGCGGCCGGCCTCGCCCGGAAATGTGAAGTTCAACTGGCCTACGCCATCGGCGTTGCTCAACCTGTTTCAGTTTTGGTGGACACGTTTGGTACCGGCAAAGTAAGTTCCGACGAACTCGTACGAATCATTCGCCAAGCCTTCGATCTGCGCCCCAAAGGCATCATCGACATGCTCAACCTGAAACGCCCGATCTACCAGGCGACCGCCGCTTACGGACACTTCGGACGCCAGCCATCCAACAACGGCACGTTCAGTTGGGAAAAAACCGATAAAGCCGAACAACTCGCCAAGCTCGCAACGCAGACGACCGTGGCTGTGCACTGAACCAGACAGTCAGAAAAGCAAAAAGCCCGCTGAATCTCAGCGGGCTTTTTTATTGGTTGGCCCTGATAGTAAGGACAATTCGGATTTCGTCATTCCGGCCAAGCGAAGCGCGAGCCGGAATCCAGTTGTTTCGGAACTATCATTGATCTGGATTCCCACTTTCGCGGGCGGGCTGGTACGGTTTCTTGGGGTGAACGATTCGGGTTCCCTTCGATGCCAATCCAACTACGGCAGCAGTCGCAAGACGTTGTCCTGGTGGATGACAAACAAGTACCAGGCCGTCGGCGCCACAGCCTGCCAGCGTTCAAAAGACTCGCCGAATCCAGTCGTGCCGCGGTTGCTAGCCGCCCAAAAGGCGCCTGAAGCCTGGAGCTTCTCCGATTCGGTGCGATAGAAAGCAAAACGCGAATTGTCCCCCGCAAGCCAGAACGCCAGAGCTTGCTGCAACGTGCCTTCTGTCCAGACGGTGTCGCGATCGCTATTCAGATCGAATCCCGTAACTTGTTTTTTGCCTGAATAGCGCTGTGTAGCTCTGGTGTAAGACTCCACCCAAAAACTGCCGTTCGAAAAACCTTCCCCTAGTATCTGCGTGCCGAGCGCCTGAACGTCGGTCACAATAATCGGATCGTTCTTGCCTGTCAGGAACCGCGTTCCATCCCAACATTCTCGAACCACAAAGTCTCCAATTTGCGCGGCCTGAATTCCATAGGCTGGCAAATTCTGGACGAGGGCGAGATTGGCGAGGGCCGAGTAAGCAGCCAGATTGTTTTCCGTGCTCTTCCAGGTTACGCCCTGCCGGCCAAAGAGTCCCCCGTCTGTGCCGTCTTGCAGCGTGAGGAGAAAGTCAGCAATCCGCCGCGCAATGTTGTCATAACGGCGGTCACCCGTTCGCCACGAAAACAGATTCATTGCCTGAAGCAGATAGGCATTGTGCCCTGCTGCCAAGATGCCACCTGCGTTGGCGCCTGTCGTTCGGTAGCGGTGGAGAAAACCGCCATTGGGAGCCGGGCCAATCCCGACCAAGCCATCGAGAACACGCTGCGCCGACGGACGGTCTCCCGCTGAAAGAAAGGCCATCGAGGCAAGAGCATTGTCGTAAGTGTAGGAATAGTCGGTTCTGTCTTCGACAAACGAATCAAGGAGGCCGGAATTGGCCATACGGCTCTTTAGAAAGCCCACAGGTCCGTCGCTGGGTGGCGCGGCTTGCAGCCCGTGCGGAATTGCCATCAATCCAACCAACACGACGGCCCGAATCCGGGCGAGTTTTGCGGCGCAAGGCCGACCGGTGTTCATCTCTTCACCACTATTGTTGTCTCTAGTCTCTCGATCAGACCATCGGGTAATGCGGATTGTATTGCAATCAGGCTGCCTCACTTGAACTTGTTCAGAGTAGAGAAGGGCAATGCGAGAAACACTTTGCGAGTGAAGGAGTTAGCCTCGTATCAGACACTGAAAACCGCTGGAACTTCTTCACGGGACAAGAGAAAACTTCTTCCATCTATCTGAATGAACTAACCTCAAGCAGGCCATGGTTCAGCTCGCGCGCGTGCTGCTCTTTCGCACCATCTCAACGTGCGGAATCCCATCTTCAATATATGTCGGAGAGGCGGTCACAAAACCAAATCCGGAGTAAAACTTCTCCAGATGCTGTTGAGCACCGATGCGAATCGCAAGGCCCGGGTAAAGTTGGTCCATCGCCTGGACAGCGCGCTGCATCAATTCCTTCCCCAAACCCTGCCCCCTGAACTCTGCCGCAGTGATCACCCTTCCGATTGAGGGTTCAACATACTTAATTCCAGGAGGGACAAGTCGCGCATAAGCTGCCAGGGAGTGGTTGGCACCCTGAACCTTCCAGGCCAGCAGGTGCAGACAATGTTGGTCAACATCGTCAGCATCCAGAAAAGGACAATTCTGCTCTACGACAAAAACCTGTTGCCGGGCCTTCAGAATGGCGTAGAGAACCTTGTTGGATAGCTCGTCAAAAGCCGAGCACGTCCAGGAGAGCATGGGATTCGTTTCAATGAAGTCATGGATTGGTACCGGCCCTTCTCTCGGATGAGCTCCGTCCTTGATCCGGGGCACTGCCCTGAGCCGTGGCGAGGGCCATGATACAATGCACCCACCTTGCTGCGACCCTCATTTATGAATCCAGCCCGCTCGTCACGGCTCGTCTTTATCGACTGGCTGCGCGGATTCTCGATCTTGTTCATGATCGAGACCCATGTCTTCAACTCACTGCTCAAACCGTTTCTGAAAGAAGAAGGCTGGTTTCACCTGTTGAATTTTTTTAATGGTCTGGTGGCACCCTCGTTTCTGTTTGTGTCGGGTTGGGCTTTCGTCGTTGCGAGTGCTCGGAAACTTGAGGACTTCCGCCACTTCGGACCGGCTTTCTGGCAGCAATTGAAACGCATTGGTTTGGTCTGGCTTCTGGGCCATGCGCTCCACCTGCCGGGTTTTGCCTATAGCGCGTTGCGGGCGCCCGGCAACGAAGCTGCCTGGAAGAGTCTGCTCCAGGTAGATATTCTGCACTGCATCACAGCGGGGCTATTGGTAGTGTTCGCTATCAGAATGCTCGTGAAGACCGAGGCCAGACTCGAACAGGTGCTCTGGCTGGGTGTATTTGCGGTCGTTCTTGCCAGCCCTTGGATCTGGGCAAGCGAGAGTCTCGAACGGCTTCCCACAGCGATTTCCGGCTACCTTAGGGAGCATCCGTATTCGCTCTTTCCGCTCTTCCCCTGGCTGGGATTCTTGATGCTCGGGGCCGCCTGCGGCATCACCTTCGGCAAGGCAGATGAAGCCGAAGGGAAGCTGAGTTTTGTGCGCCGAACGGCGCTGCTGGGCATCGTGTTGATCGCTCTGGGCTACGTGTTCGCCCACTACGGCTTTCCGTGGCTTTACGGCACCAGTAGCGTTCGAGCTCATCCTGTCTTTTTTGCTCTGCGTGTTGGCTACGTTTTTCTGTGGTTCTGGATCTGCTGGCAGTTACAGAAACATCCGACAATTCCGTCGGGCTGGATCATGACCTTAAGCCGGGAATCGCTGTTGGTCTACGTGGCTCACATTGTCTTTCTCTATCATCTCCCGCTGGGTAACGCGAGCGTCGCGCGCATCTACGGCAAATCGTTGTCACTCTGGGAGTGCACGGCCGTCACCCTTTTTCTGATGGGCCTGATGTGCGCGATGGCCTCCGCCTGGAGCTGGATGAAAGCTCATCACAAAAAGGGATCCCAATACCTTGCATATGTAGCCGGTGGAGGAGCTGCCGTGCTGTTCTTTGTTCGTTAGGGACTTTCCCCGGTTGGCGGGCTTGGTGCTACTTCATGACTCACAAGACTCCGTAATAGCGTGCCATCCAGTAAGGCAGGATGAAGTCGATGCCAGCACCTTTGATGGTTCCAGCGCCACCACCGAAGAGCAGGAAAGGACTGCGTTGCCAGAGGAAGTCTGTGCGGACGCGTTCAGCCACTGGAACGATGCTGCAACCCCGGTCGTCAGGAGGAGGGCAGGCGGGATAGTTCCCGGGCGGTTGGCGCAGGTCAACAAACTGATCGTCGTCGGGGCGCTTGAGCCAGTCATCCAACAACGTGATGGTTTCCTGATCGCGAACCGGGTCAGCGCCGTTGAGCACCCGATCAATCATGTTGAAGTGCGCGTTCCCGTGAGAACGCACGGCATTGCGCAAAATGCCATAAGCATGGCGGTAGTGTCGCAGGGAGTGGGACCGCGGCTCCTCAAGACGCAGGAGGTTATACAGATTAATCGCGGCGAGATTGAACTTGAAGTAAGAACCGTGGGTGTCGAGGGCTTCGAGCGGCAGCTGCGAGAAAGCGAAGGCGGCGAAAAACGTTCGAAATTTCTTGTACTTGCCTTCAAAACGTTGCGGATTGATATGCCGGCCTATCTGCAGGAAGTTCAATTGTTGTTCGGGCCGGCCAATGAACGTGGTGCTGATCGCTCTTCCCGGGCATTCGGAAGGTGCGCCGTCAGGCATGACAACTGTCCAGAGATGCTTCAGTAGGAATTCAAGAAGCTGAGTAACTAGTGTTCGAATCGACGCACGGAAAGCCTCATCGTCAACCAGGTCATACGCAACGCCCAAGCCGAAGAAGACGCCTGAATACTGATCGCGCGACGTGTTTCCCACCCAAAGGTACTTTTCTCCATTGACGGTTCCAGGGCGAATGCCGTGCCGGCATTCCTCCTTGATTGCGGCAGAGGCAAACTCCCAGCTGTCTGGAAACAGACAGCGCGCAAGGAGACCCGTACCCGTGATGCTCACCAGCGACTGCAACCCCTCCAGCGTCCTCTGCAGATTTTCAAACGCAGCACTGGAAGCCGTCACCTTGTAGCGGAAAGCTTCGGCTGCCAGGTAATGCCCACTCCAGATCGCCGAATCTCCCGCCCGGGCGTAGTGCTGGAGCACCGTGGAGGTTGGGCCTTCATACTGTGGGTCGAGAATGGTCTTGAATGGGGTGTGCCGCTTCTGGATCTGCTGGGAAATCTCGTTTGCCTTTTGCTCCCAAGCCGTCGTGTCCGGCATAGACTTCACCTATCGGTTCGTCCCAGGCTCCCTACTCCACAATCGCCGCCGCAGCCAGGGCTTTGAATGCATTGCTTTCGTCCGAGCTACCACCGCCGCTTCGCTGAATCAGGAACACGCCGACCAGATCCTTGTGCGGATCAACCCAGCCCTGCGTGCCAAAGGCGCCACCGTGACCATAAGTGCCTTCTGACTGAAGCTGCATCGTCCCCAGGGGATCTCTCACAACCGTCCAAGCCAGGCCGTAGCCCATGCCAGTGGAATGCCCGGCCGGCTCAATGCTGCCCGTGTGCAGCGCCGTCATCAGGTTAACCGAAGCCTTTGAGAGCAATCGTTTCGTGTTGTAGGTCCCTCCATTGAGCATCATCTGATAGAGCGCCGCCAGATCCGAAGCCGTCGAATACATGCCGAACTCAGGGGCTGAGTATTTCGAACCCTTCCGGTACTGCGACGGATCTCCTCCCAGGATGTCTCCTCCCGAACGCTGCAGCTTCCCATCGACTCGCTTGTAGACCATCGCGATGCGATCGATCTTGTCAGGAGGCACAAACAGGAAGCTGTCCTTCATGCCCAAAGGCTGGAAAATCCTTTCGGAAAGAAACCTCTCAAATGACTGGCCGGAGGCCACCTCAATGACCCGGCCCAGTGTCGCGATACCGGGGTTGCTGTATTGCCACCTCGCGCCTGGTTCGAAATCGAGTGCCTGTTGCGAGTAAATGGCCACTGCCTCAGCCAGGCTCAGATGCATCTTCGTGTAGAGTTCACCGATGCCTTCCGGAAGACTGCTAATCATGCCCGAGGTGTGCGTTAACAAATCACGAAGCGTAATAGCACGCGGTGGGCGAACTTGGCGGCGTTCCTTCTCGCCCGGCTTGGTTGTATTCATCCACAGCCCGCGAAACTCCGGCAAATGCCTTTCCACAGGATCGCTGACGCCAACTTTTCCCTCCTCCACCAGCATCATGATTGCGATTGCAACAACCGGCTTGGTCATTGACATGATCTGGAAAATCGAGTCCGTCTTCATAGGCTTCTTGGTTTCCAGTTCCTGATACCCAACAGCCTCCATGCTGGCGACAACCCCGTGCCTCGCCACCAGCGTCACGACTCCTGCAACCGTACCCTGGTCCACGAAGGCTTTCATACGAACCGGAATCCTCGTCAGCCGCTCTGGATCCATTCCTGCCTTTGCGCCGTTGCCATGGAGCGACACCGATGGGGAGAGCACCAGTGCCATGATCAAGAAGAAGGTTGTTGTTCTGAACTTTCGGGCCATCGTCGGTTCACCTCGATTGGATTGGGTTTCTAATGCACTCGGCTGGAGTACTAAGACCATCCTGCGTTCCCGGGAGGGCCAGTTCGGACGCACTCAGGCTCACTCGCTCAGTTGGACAAAGGACAGCGGCACTGTCAGGTGAGACGAACGCCTGGTTTTCGATTGGAAGAATAGGCGCGCGAAAAGTAGCAGCGGCTCCTGCCGCTGCGGGTGTTTTCGAAAGCTGGCCGAGTGGTGCAGGACTGCAACCGACCGCTCATGAATATCCGCGTCCCGCAACGGGCCAGACGGCTACGACTTTCTCTCCGCGCACGCAGAAGAAACGATCGTACAGATTTACGTTTGGATCGCAGTGGGGAACGATGAACTCCAGACGGTCACCCAGCCGGATTTCACGGCTCGCATTGTTGAGGAGCAAGGCCCCGTGTTCGTCGCCGTTGAACTGGTACTCGACTCCGGTCACACCCTTGATTTCCGGACCGAATTTGCGATCCGTGGCGAAGGCTTTGAATCCTGCGTCCACCGTGGCGCGATCCATGTGGTTCTTGCTGCTCACGGTCGCCAGCACGCTCAGCGCCGGCGCGAAGTCTTCGTACACGGCACCGCTCTTGCCTCCGACACGGCGATAGTCCACATCCATGAAAACATAGGAACCCGTCTGCAGCTCGGTCATGCCCTTCAACCCGGTATCGATGTTGTAGGTTCCCGTGCTGCCTCCAGACATGATCTCCACACGCCATGCCGGCTTTTTGCATCCGAAAGAAGGTTTCCAGAGGCGCCTGCATGACTTTGTGTGAGTGCTCGTGACGCGCTTCAAAGCCGGTGACATGAGAGGACGCACCCGAGTACGAATGCACGCCGCGGAGCTTGAGCTGCGGCAGCTTCATGATCTTTTCCGCCAGGCCAAAAGCATCGTCTCCCGGCAAAATTCCAGTGCGACGGCCTATCGGGTCAATGTCAATGAGGACGTTCAAAGTCAGTTTGGCCGCCGACGCCGCTTCGTTGAGATGTTCAGCCTGTTGAGCATTGTCCACAACGCTCATCGTCCCAGGTTGCTTGCGCGCCAGCCGCAGCAACCTCTCCACCTTATTCTTTCCGACCAATTCTGACGTAATGAGCAGCTCCTTGATTCCTGCCGCTGCCATCACTTCGGCTTCGTGAATCGTTGAAGTGCAAACTCCCAGAGCTCCGGCCTTCAACTGAAGCCGGGCAATTTCCGGACACTTGTGGGTTTTGGCGTGTGGCCGCAGTTGAATCGAAGACGCTTTCGCGTGCTGACACATCTTCTCAATGTTCGATTCGAGCAGGTCCAGATCGACCAGCAGACTCGGCGTCGGCAGGTCATCTTTGGTCATTCCTTCGATTCCTTTGCCTGAATGCAGCCGCTTCTCTACTTCGCCGAGAGAATATCCAGGTCGCGGCTTGGCACTCAACCAGGTGGGGGTTGTCGCCAGCGAGAGCGTCATACCGATCCAAGACCTCCGTGTGACCTTCATGGCAAGCTCCTCTGTGTGTTGCTGCAAATGTGGTGAAATACTATGCCCACAAGCGCCTGGAAAGCAACATCAGTGCGTGAGGAGAACTGCTTGCGATCCGTTTTGCGTGCACCTCTCCGATGATCAGGCGAGTTCCTGCACTCCCTCGGCTTCCGGGCGCGGACGAAGGCGCTCATGAATTTCCCGTCAACCTGTCGAGCCACGGCTTCTGCATCAACACCTGAACCGGTCAAGAGCGCAACTGCATCAGCTGCCCGATAGACCCGCGTCGGCTCAAGATCAATCGCCTCAAATCCAGCGCTGGCCAGTTTCTGTCGATACTCTGACTCCTCCAGTGCACCGGCCACGCAGCCAATCCAAAGCTCGATGTTCTTCCGAAGATCGGCCGGCACGTCGCCCCGAACCACGATGTCTGAGACAGCAAACCGTCCTCCAGGACGGAGCACTCGAAAAGCTTCGGCCAGGACTCGGTCCTTGTCGGCGGAAAGATTAATCACGCAGTTGGAAATGACGACATCGACCGAAGCGTCTGGCAGCGGAATCTGCTCAATCTCCCCTTTCAGAAACTCGACATTCTGCAGTCCCGATTCGCGCTGATTCTCGCGGGCCAGCGCCAACATTTCGTCGGTCATGTCCAAGCCGTATGCCTTTCCGGAAGGTCCGACTCGCCGAGCTGACAACAACACATCGATTCCACCTCCGGAACCCAGGTCCAACACCACCTCACCCGGATTGAGTTGAGCCAGTGCCGTCGGATTGCCACAGCCCAGAGAAGCGAGTACCGCCTCCGCAGGCAACTCGGATTTCTGCTCCTGCTCGTAGAGGTCTGACGTAACGACATCCGTCGATGCAGACTTCGCGTCTCCGCCACAGCAGGTTGGAGCGCAACAGCTGCCAGCCGAGCCCGAAGCAACCCGTCGGGCCGCTTCTCCGTACTTGCTTTTGATTTCGTCTTTCAAGTCCACTGTGTTCATGACGTCTCCTTTATTTCTATAGTTATCGAATTACTAAACCAGGAAAAAGCGACGCCCGATGGCAAGCGTCGCTTAGTGGCCTGTCTGAATCGTGACGAGCTGGGAGCTGCGGCTGCAACAATCCTGCCACAGGAAATTGAATAGCTCCTTGAGCACTTCAAAATTCACCGAGTAAAAGATCCATTGGGCGTCTTTGCGGGAGTTGATGAGCCCGAACCGTGACAGCGTCTCCAGATGATGGGACAGAGTTGAAGCCGCGCAGCCAATTTCTTTCTGAATATCGGTCACGCAGCATCCCCCTTCGCCATGCTGGATCAGCAAACGAATCACTTTCAGCCGCGGATCGGAGCCCAGGGCTTTCAACATCCCGGCAAAATACTCGTTGCGTTTGTCGGCCGTACGTCGCGTCTTCATATTTCGAATATTATAGAAATACTGACTATTGTCAAACGAAATTTTCGCACTGGCGCCACGATGCTATACTGGCGCACCGGGCCGCGAAACAACACCCTCCCGGATTCTCGGCAGTCCTCTACTTTCAGATGCGGCACTCCCAGCCACCCGAATGAGAACTCGCTTGCTCCTGTTGTTGACGCTGGCGCTTTGCGCATTCCTGCGGTTCTATCACTTGGATGGTTATGGTCTCTGGTCAGACGAGTTCGTGACGCTGCTGATCGTCTCTTCGAGCTCGTTCCAAGAACTTGTCCAAACCTGCTTCGATGTTCCACAGCCGATGCCGCCTCTCTATTTCCTTGCGAACAAATGGATGTATGGCTTCTTTGCGCCCGGCGAGATTGGCCTGAGGGCTCTCTCTGCCGTTGGAAGCGTCCTGGCCGGCATTCTCTTGTTTGCGACCGGTCGGGCGCTCTTCAATGCCGAAATAGGGCTCTGGGGACTCATGCTGTTCGCGGTGAATTCGACCCAGATTGTGTACGCACAAAACGCACGCCCCTATGCCGTGTGTCTAATGCTGAGTTCGGCCTCCATGTTTTGCTTCCTCAAATGGAAGCACCAACCTTCCCGGGCCTGGGCTCTGGGTTATGTTGTTTCGACAGCGCTGCTGCTCCACACCCACTACATCTTCTTTCCGCTACTGCTGATCCAATGGCTCTTTCTGGCGGTTGGTCATGTCTGGCCGGCGGAAACGAACAGCAATCCTGTGCGGTGGAAATCGTGGCTGGCCCTTCAGGCCGGAATTGCCGTTCTACTGTTGCCGCTAGCCCCGCAGCTATGGAGCATCGTTCACGCACGACACAGCCTGAATTGGGAAAGCAAGTATCCCGCTGCAAAAGATCTGCTCGTCTTTTTTGATGTGCGCCTCCTGTTGTGGAGCGCAGGTGCGTGGCTTGGGCTTGTCTCCTTCAGCAGGGTTATGCAGAAGGTGTTCGGACTCTTTCCAGTGCGGAGCGCAACTCCAAACAACAGCCGCTGGATTCCAGGCGTTCCTTCTTCTGGGATTGTGGTATCTGGTCCCCGTAGGCCTGTTTCTTGGACTGGCGTATGGGAACGGGTTGAATCTTTTTGTCGAGCGATATCTGATCCTGGCATCGTTGCCTGTGTTTCTGGCTCTGCCTGCACTCGCGCTAGTGGCTGGACCGAAGTGGGCTGGGCGGTGTGTCCTGTCGGTCTATTTGCTTGCTTATGTGTACGCCGTGCCAGCCACCTACTTCGCAGCAAAAGGGCCAGTTTTCTCAGGGAGTGCCCGGAGGCAACGAGTGGCGCGAGGTATTGGGGAAATTGACTGAATCAAAGGTCCAATCTTCCCTATTTCTCTTTCAATCACCGTTTATCGAATCGAATCAACTGAATTTCTCAGACAACCCATTCTTGGCTCGATATCTGGCCGCACCATTACATAGCTTTTACATCAAAGATCCGGTGCAGCCGTTCGTGATTCTGCCGGTGCATTGGTGGATTGAGAACCCAGCCCATCAGGATTTTAAGGCGAAACTTCGTTCCCGCCTGCTGGTGCAGCGGGACTTCACTTTGCTCGCAACACAAGAGTTCTTTGATTACTTTGAACCCTGGCTGAAGCAAACTGCCAACGACCATGAGTGGCGGGTGCTGGAGAGTTTCCGTTCTACGGGTGCGCTGAGGTTGAAGCGCCTGAGACTCAGTCCCCGGCGGGCTTCGGCCTGAATACTACTTTGGGAGGTGTCTGGCACTTAGAGGTAAACATTTTCCAACGATAGGACTCAACGTCAGTTCATCGTGTTGATTCTACGTGCCCTTGCTCAACCTCGATGTTGGAATGGAACATGCCAATAGGAAGGCAGTAGGTCAAAGGCGTCTCGCAGCGCCTTCTCTCCTTCGCGTTTACGGGGCCAGCCTTCCGGTGGGTGGCCCCGTGAATGTTTGGCTTACTAAGTCGCAGGTTGAGCCGCCTAATCCGGAACCTCATACAGACATATCAAGGATTTTTTGAGTTACAATCACGGCAAATTTACTTGGAGGTGTGTGCATGTCACGGTATGGCAGTCAGAGGGCTGAGAGGGAACCAGAATCTTCTGCGGTAATGATCTCGGGGATAGATGTGAAGGGAGAAAAATTCCAGGAGGAATCAAACACCATCGACGTCAGCGAGACCGGGATCGCGTTTTACATGCAGACTTCGGTATGGATGGATGCACATCTCGACCTGGAAGTTAGGTCAAGCCCTTCTTTGGGGCCAAAGTCCCTTCTGAAAGCAAAAGTGGTTCGCTTCGGAAGACCAACTGGCGGTGGCAAGCGACTAGTTGCTGCCCGCTTTGACTAGAATCAGGCCTGCAGTGGCAGACGCTCAGGTGAGGTGTGGGGGAATTTAACGCTTCTTCCTTGATTCAACCAAGATTCCATCCTGGCAAGCATAGCCACACGAGTGCATGACATCCGCACTGCACACAACCCGAACGTTTTTCGTATCGCCACGCAGGCTGGGAGTTTGAGTTCCAAAGTCAGGATTACTCGGATCGACAGCCCATACAATCTTCCCCGAAAAATTCACGATCACCTCCAAAGCAGCGCCGCACATCTGGCAAATCACTCGGCGTGGGCTGTTGCGTTCCGCAAGAGAATCTGGATTCGGGGGGATCATACCGAGAGTCTATGTCTCAAAGAGCGCGGATGGCAATCCCGCCTCGAGTGACTTCCGTATCACGTGCACCCCGGAAACATGACCGCCACGATCAGCAACGCTCTTCCAGAGCTATTGTCCCAGGTGGGAAGCATTGACCCGCGTGGCTGCAGTTATGCTATATTGCCGCATCTTTTCGGCTTTCTGTTCGCCGATCTCTAAACCGTGAGCCGAAGAGAGACGACGATTCCTAAGGAGGGTGGATGCTCCCACTGGACACCATTGCAACGCTGGAAAAATGCGAACCGAAATCTGAGGGAATCGATACACCACGAAAAAAGAAACCCAAAGAAATTGCAGTGATCACTGAGTGCTGCACCGGCTGCGCGGGCTCCCCAGCCTGCGTCCCCTATTGTCCCGTGTTCGACTGTATGTTTTGGGTTCCAGACGAAGAGCACCCGCCCTTTGGGCACATTGAAGTTGACCCCTTTCTCTGCATCGGGTGCAAGAAATGCACCAGCAAAGGACCCGATGGCGCATTCCTGGACGGTTGTCCCTGGGACGCGATAGAAATGGTTCCCACAGAAGAGATCGAGGCAGTCGTCGGAAAAATGAAGGTTTAGCAGTCTTTTGAACGACAGATTCATCCCTCCAATCCGTTAGATTCTAGCTCGCAAAGTCCCTTCCACCAGCAATTCGGCTGCGCATGTCCGAGTTGCGAAAAGCTGGATGAAACCACAGCGCGTCGCGCGACTCGAGGAGCGTTCATGAAAGCCCGCATGATCTCCCAATTCAGCCTCGTTGGGCTGGTTCTGTTGATACTCGCTGGCGATGTTTTTCCTCAAGGGCTCGAATACATCAAGGGACACTACACCAAGCACGAGCACACCATCCCGATGCGAGATGGCGTTCGGCTGTTCACAGCCGTCTATGTCCCAAAGGATCGTTCCACGACCTATCCCATCCTTCTCAAGCGGACGCCCTATAACGTCGGGCCCTACGGCTCTGATCGTTACGCCGAGAATCTCGGGCCGTCCCACGTAATCGCCAAGGAGGGCTACATCTTCGTCTACCAGGATGTGCGTGGACGTTGGATGTCGGAGGGTGAATTCGAGCATGTTCGTCCCCACCGTCCAGTGAAGACGGCCAAAGAGATCGACGAAAGCACCGATACTTACGACACGATCCAATGGCTGCTTACGAACATTCCCAACCACAATGGGCGGGTGGGTATCTGGGGGATTTCGTATCCTGGGTTTTATGCCGCGGCTGGTTCCATTGACGCCCATCCTGCGCTGAAGGCCGTGTCGCCTCAGGCTCCAGTGTCTGACTGGTTCTCCTCGGACGACTGGCATCACAACGGCGCCTTTCTACTCGCCCACGCGTTTGGGTGGTTTTCGGGCGCCGGATGGCCCTTTTCTAAGCCTTCAACCGTGGCTCCTGGAAAACCGCTCGTGCGAGATCTTGAAGACGGCTACGAGTTCTTTCTTCGCCTGGGCCCCCTGCGGAACGCCAACGAGAGGTATCTGAAGAACGAGATTCCCTTTTGGGATGAAATGATGAAGCGCGAAGCGCGGGACGAATGGTGGCGAGCCCGCAACATCCGCGCCCACCTGAAAAACATTAAACCAGCGATGATGACCGTGGGCGGCTGGTTCGATGCGGAGAATCTGTTCGGCGCTCTGGAAGTTTACCGCGCCATTGAAACGCAAAACCCGAGCACCTTCAACATTCTCGTGATGGGGCCATGGGTCCACGGGGGCTGGGAGGCCGAGAAGAAAGGCGACTCGTTGGGAGACGTCCAATTCGATGCGCTAACCGGGAGTTTCTACCGAGAGCAGATCGAATTGCCGTTCTTCAACCACTTCTTGAAGGACAAGGGAAAACAGGAATTGCCCGAGGCCTATCTGTTCGAAACTGGAACCAACCAATGGCGCAAGTTTGACCTCTGGCCTCCGAAAAACACTATCGCACGATCGCTCTATCTCCATCCGGGAGGAAAGCTCGTCTTCGACCAACCTCCGGCCAGCCCGGGAGGATTCGACGAGTACATCAGCGATCCCGCCAAGCCCGTGCCCTCAACTCCGGGCCTTGCTCCCGGAATGGCGCAACGGTACATGGTTGACGACCAACGCTTCGCCGCCCGCCGGACCGACGTCCTGGTTTACCAGACGCCCGTGCTCGAAGAAGACATCACCGTGGCTGGACCGATCATTCCCAGTCTGAATGTTTCCACCAGCGGCACCGACTCGGACTGGGTTTGCAAGCTCATTGACGTCTACCCAGATCTTTTTCCCGACAGGAAAGGCGATGTAAAGAACACGCTGGGTGGCTATCAGCAGTTGGTGAGGGGTGAAGTCATGCGCGGCAAGTTTCGCAACAGTCTCGACCGGCCTGAACCGTTCGTCCCAGGGCAGCCAACCCGCGTCCAGTTTACAGTCCCCGATGCGTTTCACACCTTTCGCCGCGGGCATCGCATCATGGTGCAGATCCAAAGCAGTTGGTTCCCTGTCACTAATCTCAACCCGCACAAGTTCCTTAATATCAACGAGGCAACGGAGGCCGATTTCCAGAAGGCTCAGCAACGGGTCTATCGCTCACCCTCTCTGCCTTCGGCCATCAAGCTAGGAATCCTGCCACCCTCCCGAGGCGAATAGCGCTCCCGCAGCGGCCTTGCCATCGATTTCAGGCAAATATCGGCGTGTCTTCATGAGCTGTCGATGGTTCGGTGTGGTTGGCGATTCGGCCGACCCTCAAGTCTTATTTTCCGTCAGTTCGGAATCCTCTGAAAACCGTCTGAGCCACGAATGACGCTTCCCGTGTGGCATTCCAGCCAATTTTCACCTTGACATTTGTTGTCGTTGGATTTTAGATAGCTGCATCTTTTTGACCGATGGTTTCACTAGGTTTCCAAAGCGTATTCGGCTAGCGCGGCGTCCTGCCGTTCAAACTTTCAGAGCGAAAAGGAGGATTGAGAGTGAATAGTGACGATCCCGACTTTCCAGTTGACCCCGAGGAAACGGATAACGACGTTCATCAGGATGACGAGGAAGAATCCTTGATGAATGACCTGCCGCTTCCAGAACCAGTCGCAGCTCCTGTGGATCCCGTGATTGTTCCGCCCGCTCCTGCGCCGGTACCAGCGGCTCCTTCGCGTGCTCCTGCCGCGAAGTCTAAACCCAAGGCAAAAGCCAAGCCGAAGGCTGCAAAGGTTAGTGCTGCGAAACGCGTGGCAAAAAAGGCCAAGCCCGCCAAGAAAGCGAAGCCTGCAAAGAAGGCCAAACCCGCAAAGAAATCCAAGCCAGCCGCAAAGAAGGCCAAGGTAAGCTCGAAGGCGAAGACTGCCAGGAAAACCGCGGGTAAGAAGAAGGTTGCCAAGAAGGCTGCGAAGAAGTCAGCCAAAAGCAAAGCGAAGCCAGCGAAGAAGAAAGCGAAGAAGAAATAGTCGGCTCTCGAAGTACAGAAAGCCACAAAAGCCTGCCCGGCCGAAAACCAGGCAGGCTTTTGTGTTTGATGCTGGGAAAGTCCGACCCCTCCTGTTGGCACCTTCCAGCCGGTACCCGATGCGTTGCTTTCTGCCATCACAAATGGTAGTTTGCCCGTCTTTGTCATCTCGACGAGGGAGAGTTACCATGAAGAAAGTCGTGAAAACCGCCCAAGGCCCTGCACCGCAAGCGCCGTATTCCCAAGCCATCATTGCCAACGGTTTCGTTTTCGTGTCCGGCCAGGGTCCCATCGATCCGCAGTCCGGCAAACTGGTTCTCGGAGAGATTAAAGGCCAGACACGGCTCGTGCTCGACAACATCAAAGTGATTCTGGAAGCCGCCGGTTCATCGCTCGACAAGGCCGTAAAGTGCAGTGTGTTTCTCCGCGACATCAACGACTTTGCTGCCATGAACGAAGTCTACAAGACTTACTTCAAAGAGAACCCGCCCGCCCGCACCACGGTTCAGGCCGGCGATATCTTTGGCGGCATCGGTGTTGAAATCGACTGTATTGCCACCCTGGACTAGCGTAACCCGCGGGACAACTGCAATGGAGAAGCCGATACGCTGGGGACTCGTGGGGTGTGGTGATATCGCCGAGAAGCGCGTCGCTCCGGCCCTTCAACATGCAGTCGGCTCGAAGCTCCTGGCCTGCTCCCGAAAGCAACCTGCGCGACTTTTAGAATTTCAGCAGCGCCATGGCATACCCAAGGGATGTGCGGATCCAGCTGAAATCTTTGCCGATCCCGAAATAGACGCTATCTATCTTGCCACGCCGGTCTTTCTGCATTGCCTTCACACCATCGAAGCGGCTGAGCACGGCAAACACGTGCTCTGTGAGAAGCCCATGGCCATGGACACCGAGGAATGCCAGCGCATGGTGGATGCCTGCCGCAGCCACGGAGTAAAACTCGGAATAGCCTATTACCGCCGGTTCTACCCGGTGGTTCAGAGGATTCAGGAGCTATTGCGGGCCGGAGCCTTGGGAAAAGTAGTCCTGGTTCGGACTACGCTGGTTTCACCGACTTCCCTGGAGCCTGCCGCCTGGAGGTTCGTGCCTGACCAGGGAGGCGGCGGGTTGCTGATGGACATGGTCAGCCATCGGCTCGATCTCTTGTGCATGCTCTTTGGCGAGCCGCTTTCGGTGTCAGCACTCACCGCGACACGGGAATTGAGCATCCCTGTGGAAGACACTGGGAGCCTTTTGATTCAGTTTGCGGGTGGCGTCCACGCCGCCGTATTTGCCAGCCACTGTATTCATGCCGAGATGGACGGCTTTGAGATCTTTGGTACTCGGGGAAGCCTGCGGGTCAGTCCGCTCAATGACAGTGAACTGAAATTGTTCGGCAACACCGATGAAGCCTTTCAACTTCCCAAGGCAGACAATGTGCACCTGCCGCTCATTGAAGACTTCAACCAGGCGATTCGAGGAAATCATGAGCCAAGGATTTCAGGCGTCGAGGGAATGAAAGCCTCGGTTCTTCTCGAAGCCGCTTACCACGCGGCTCGTGAAGGGAAGGTCGTCACGTTCGCGAGTGTGCCGAGGAGCAACGGATAGCTGGAACATTCCCTGGATTCCGGCGTTCGCCGGAATGACGAGGAACTCGAAAATACTCAGATTTGTGAATTGAACTATGTCTGAAATCGGATTTGGCATCATTGGCTGTGGCAACATCTCCACCATCCACGCGAAAGCCATCCAAGCGATTCCACAAGCGCGGCTGCGAGCTTTTCACAGCCACAACCAACCCAAAGCTGAAAAGATGGGACAGCAGTACGGCGTGGACTCTGAACCTAGTCTCGACCGCTTTCTGGAGCGGACCGACATTCAGATCGTAAGTATTTGCACGCCTAGCGGAACTCACGCTGAGCTGGGGATCAAAGCGGCTGCAGCCGGCAAGCACGTTGTGGTGGAGAAGCCCGTCGACGTCACGCTGGAGAAAGCCCGAATGCTGATTGATGCTTGTCACAAGGCTCGCGTGAAGCTGGCCGTGATCTTTCAGGCCCGATTTCTACCGGCCGTCCAGATCCTGAAATCAGCCATCGACCGCAACCGGCTGGGACGCATCATCATGGGAGATGCCTATGTGAAATGGTATCGCACACGCGAATACTATGAGGCCGCCCGGTGGCGGGGCACATTGGCGCTTGATGGGGGTGGTGCGCTGATCAACCAGTCGATCCACACCATTGACCTTCTCCAGTATTTCGTCGGTCCGGTTGCTTCGGTTTTCGGGTTTGCCGAGAAGAAGCTGCACCCCTACATCGAAGCCGAAGATACCGCCGTGGCTGTATTGAAATTCAAGAATGGAGCGTTGGGAGTAGTTGAAGGCGCAACTTCGATTTCTCCCGGTTTTTCACGCCGGGTCGAGATTCATGGGGAGAAAGGTAGCGTGACGCTCGACGGAAACGATATCACTGCCTGGAAACTGACCGACACGGGGGAAGAGGAGGAAGCACTTTCCCGCCTCAAGGAGCGCGACCTCTCCAATGGGGCTTCTGATCCGATGGCGTTGGACATCGGCGGACATCGGCGGCAGATGGAAGATCTCATTGCAGCCATTCGGGAAGATCGGCCACCCATGATCGATGGCACCGAAGGATTGAAGGCTCTGGAGCTCGTGTTGGCCATCTACCGCTCAGCGCGTGAAAAGACTCTTGTCGAGTTATAGCTGCGCTGCTCAACTCCAACCCCCCTGTGGTCCCCCTTGTCCAAGGGGGACCGTACGCATCACCATCTTTAGAAAAGCCGATCAACAGGAGCGGTTCACATGCCCAAGACAATCGGATTCATTGGACTTGGCATTATGGGAAAGCCCATGGCCAAGCATCTCATCAGCGCCGGCTATCCTTTGGTGGTCTACAACCGTACAGCGAGCAAGGCCCAGGAACTGGTGGCCATGGGAGCGCGCCAGGTCAAATCACCGAAGGAAGTCGCCGAGGCTTCGGAGATCATCATCACGATGGTCGCCGATTCGCCCGAAGTGGAGCTCGTGATTCTGGGTCCTGGGGGTGTGATTGAAGGAGCCAAACCTGGCAGCGTCGTTGTCGACATGAGTTCCATTTCTCCCATTGTCACCCAAAGAATCGCTGCTGCACTGGCAAACAAGAATGTGGCGATGCTGGATGCGCCGGTCAGCGGCGGTGAAGTGGGAGCCGTTCAAGCGACGCTTTCGATCATGGTGGGGGGAGACGAAGCCGTTTTCAATGAGGTGAAGCCCGTCTTTGAAAAAATGGGCAAGAGCGTCGTACGCGTCGGCACTGTCGGAGCCGGCGGCTTCACAAAGCTCTCCAACCAGATCATCGTCGCTGCCGCGCTGCAAGCCATTTCGGAAGCCCTGGTGCTGGCCGAAAAAGCGGGCGTTGATCTGTTGCTCGTTTACGAAGCTATCAAGGGAGGAATGGCAGGAGGACGCACGCTAGACATGAAGGCTCCCAAAATAGCAGAGCGCAACTTTGAACCCGGCTTCAAGATGGACCTTCATATCAAGGACCTGAAAAATGCCCTGCAGGCGGGCAAAGCACTGGGCGTGCCACTGCCGTCCACTGGGCTCATTCACGAGTTGTTTGGTGCCTGCAGCGCCCAAGGCAAAGGGCAGAAGGATCACTCCGTCATCTTCACGCTTATTGAACAGTTGGCCGGGATCCATCGATAGGGTTGCTTCACCGTATTCGCCGTCCGCTTCACTAATCACCCGATGCGCAACCTCAATTCCCGGCGAGTGGCTGAACGTTTGCTCTCTTTGCGCTTCCGCGTCTCTGCGGTTGTTTAAACTGTGTTTCCCAAAACTGGCCGGACAAGGCGATACAGAACATGCCGCCGCAGAGGGTGCCCTTCGGGGAGTGCTGGATGCTCAAAGTCGTCTGCCGGATTGCGGGTCATGCCAAGCCGTTCCATCACCCGGCGCGAGCGCAGGTTGCGGGGCACTGTGAACGACACGACCTCGGCGAGGCCCAGTTGCTCAAAGCCGAAAGCTAGCACCGCACGCGCACCCTCAGTGGCGTAACCGCAGCCCCAGTGTGCCGAAGCCAAACGCCAGCCGATCTCAACACGGGGAGTAAAATGCGCTTCGAAACGTGGGATGGAGATCCCGATGAACCCCGCAAACGGCACAGTCCCCGTGATCTCCATGGCCCACACTCCGAACCCGTGTTGCTCAAAGTGGCTCTCGATCCGCAAAATCAGCGCTTCGCTTTCCTCCGGCGACAGCGGCGCCGGAAAGTGCTCCATCACACGCGGGTCAGCGTTCAAAGCGGCAAATGGTGGGCGATCCGTTGCACGCCACCGGCGGAGATACAAGCGCTCTGTTCGCAGCTCGCGCGCTGTATGCATAGGTGTCAGGTTTCAGGTTTTTTGGCGATTAGCTGCCTTGGCACCTGGCAACTGACACCTGACACCTGGAACCTATTCAATCAGTCCGGCAGCTGCTTCACTTTGACGTTCTTGTAGAGAACCTTGCTTTTCGGATCGTGCCCCTGGAATGCAAACGTTCCGCGTGCGAGTTTTCGTTCGAGGTGGTTCGCCGGCGGCTTGACGTTCTCCCGCTCGGTATAGTCTACGATCAGTTTGTCGTTCACATAGGTTCGAATCCGCTTCCCCTCCACCACAACGCGTTCCGTGAACCACTGGTTGTCGGAGGCTGGAACTTCCCGGACATCCTGGATATCGTACAGGCCACCCGTTCGCTTCCAATCGGTATGGCTGTTGTTCACCTGGACCTCAAAACCTTTGTCGGGAAATCCTGTTTCTTGATACGCCGTATGGAAGTAAATCCCTGAGTTCGACCCCGGTGTCGTCATCACATCCGCCTGGAATTCGAAGTTCTTGAAGTCGTGGTTTCCTACCGGTCCAACGTAGAAGAGATGCGAACGTGGGCCAAAAACCACAATGGCCCCGTCTTTCACACTAAACGTGGACTGGCTTTCGCTGGCCTTCCATCCGTCAAGCGATTTCCCGTCAAACAGCGAAATCCAATCGGCGGCGGTGCTTTCGCTTCCAAGCCCCACGAAAACCGAAACTGCTATCAAGAATAGAGATCCAAAGCGTTTCATCGATTTTCTCCTGACTGTAAGATTTAGACTACTGTTCGAATGCCATGCCTGAAAGTGGGAGGTATGCTCCTCGCTGCGATACGCTCTTGCGCCTGCAGTCCGTTTTGGTTACGAAAATCGGCTCCCCTCGCCCCGGCGCGGGAGAGGGGCTGGGGGTGAGGGGGATACCTCTCTGGTAGATCGACTTCCAAAGGCGCCGAAGGCGCGGAAGTCGCCCAAACTCCACGCCTTTGAGTCGGGGTCTGCCATTCGCTCATCGTCCGCTCATGCATCGACCGACCACCAATCAGAACTGTTCCAGGCTCGCTGCGTTGCGGCGCTTAAAGTAGATGTGGTAGCTCAACGCACCTCCAGCTACGGTGAGCAAACTCCACATCGCCTCCCAGCCCCGCAGGCGAGCAAAATACACGAACACCCAGGCATTCATCAAAACATACGTCACTGGAATGAGCGGATAGCCGCAATTTACCCAACGCGACTGTTTCCACCCAGGCCGCTTGCGGAACTTGAACAGCGCGAGCACCGACAGCGCAGTGAAGAGAAACAGCATGAACCCGATGTAGTAACCAAGACTCTCGAAAGTTCCCGTCACGATCAGGAGGCAACAACAGGCTCCTTGTGCGAGGATCGCGACCCATGGGCTGTTCCAACGCGGGTGCACCCTGGCAGCTACACCGAAGAAGGCTCCGTTGCGCGCCATGGCGTAGTAGACGCGTGGTCCAATCATGCACATCGCGTTGATCGTGGCCAGCAACGAGAGAGCCATGGCGCCGCTGAACAACCGGCCGGCTCGATCGCCAAACAGCGACCTCGCAGCCAGAGCCCCTACGGCCACGACGCCCTTCATGTCGTCGAGCGAGTTGGCATAGACGTAAAGCACGTTCAAAGCACCATAGAGTGTCGCAACCAGAAGTGTGCCCGCACCGAGAGCGATAGGAAGAGTGCGCTCGGGATTCCGAATCTCCTCGGCCACATACACCGCCGCGTTCCAGCCACTATATCCGTAAAAAACGAAGATCAGGCTCACGGCAAACTGTGAAGTCAGGGAACTGGTGGCCGTGCGCTCCGCAGGTTGCGTGAAGTGCACCCAGTCACCGCTCCCAACACTAAAGCCCAGCACCAGGAAAGCGGCAATGACGACCAGCTTTGTACCGGTGAGTGCGATTTGCAGCTTTTCAACTCGGGAAACATTGAATACGTTGACTGCTGTGAAGGCCAAGACGACAACGCACGCCACTCCCTGGGCACCGCCCAGACGGAGCTGTGCAAAACCCAAGGGCACGACACTGCCTGCAGAGCTATCCGCGGCCAAGGCCGGAAAGAAATGCGCGAGGTAAGCAGAAACGGCCAACGCCGCAGCTGCGATCGGAGCAGAAAACCCTGCAAAGAAGCTTATCCATCCGTCAATGAAACCCCACGCTGGCCCCCACGCTTCGGAGAGATATACGAACTCACCGCCGGAGCGAGGAAAGTTCGTTCCCAACTCCGAATAGCACAACGCTCCGGCCAGCGCCAATGCTGCTCCGACAAACCAGATTCCAATCACGAGTTTCGGCTGTCCCAGGTCTGACGCGAGAAACCCGGTGGTGGTGAAGATGCCCACACCGATCATGTTGGACACGACCAGTGCCGTGGCACCCAAAGTCCCGAGTCTGCGGTCGAGACCGGTCGCAGCTGTCGTCACAAAGAATGTCCTTTGAAATCTCTTCAAAACAGAGGGAACTACCAAACACTCAGCTCCCCTCGCCCCAACCCATGTCCCCGAACAAAACACAAGTGGGAGAGGGGTTGGGGGTGAGGGGGACCACCAGGCCTTTAAACACATACTTGCCCTTCCGCATCGAACCAGCATGATTGCCGATAAGCCATCGGGTGATACACCGTCAAGCAATACTTTCGATAAGGTCCTGCGCAAAGCTGAGCGGCAGCTAAGCCATGCCACGCGCCACCTTCAGCTCGCCGGCCAGTGCCAACCGCAAGGTGCCCTGCGGGAGTGCACCCATCCCTTCCAACAACCCCAGGAAATTCCAGCTGTCCCAGGTCTCGACGATCTGCCGACCCTGCACTCGGGCGAAACCACCTCCGTTGAACACGACCGGCGCCTCCTGCCCAACCGGCACGAGGCGTACCTCCGCCTGAAACGCGACCATGTCTCCGACCTGAAGTTCTCTGACGATCTCGACTTGAATATCGCGAAAACTTGAACTCAGCGCGCGGTGGAACTCTCGAAACGCCGCCGGACCGCGTACGGGTTCAGCATCGAGCCAGTGAGCCACACCATGCGGGGCAAAAAGCTCGTCGATCGCTTCGGTATCCAGTTCATTCCAAACTCGCCGGAACCATTCTCGTACGACAGATTCGTTGACGGATTCGTTGGCTATCGATGACATACACACCTCGCAATCGCGCCCCGCTGCGCAGTCCTTGAATTGGGATGGACAGCTCCCCTATCCAAGGATCAGAGATGAAGGATGATGAGACCCGCCCCTGACAAACTCAATCAAGTTCCGTTCCCCTCGCCCCAACGTGGGGGGGGTCAGGGGTGAGGGGGCGCGCAAAGCTGGAGTTCACGTAGGGATCCGGAACTCATCATCAGAGCCGAGTTTCGGAAGTGGTTAGACCTAGATCCGGATATCCAGCCTAACGCAGCAAGCTGAGTCTACCGAGTTCTGCCACAAGATCTCAAAACTACTCGTCCTGAAACTGTTCGGAAAGACGTTTGGGAGCTGTGTTGCGCCACGCAGCCACGAGCGCCCGCCGCAGGGTCTGTTTCTTTGCCGCCAGCAGATGAACCTTTGTGCAGCCGCGCGCTCCCCACGCGCCATTGAAGGGTTGAAAGACCTTGGGCTCCTCGCGAACAAACTCCTGTTGCTGCTCAGGCGTCAACTTCACCATGCCCCAAGCCTCGTGCGGGCCGAGCGACGCAAAGATCTTTCCGCGAACCCGGAAGTCTGGATGGTCCATGTGCGCGCCCTCCAGTGTGGCTGGAAAGCTAAGAGCCATTGTCCGGAACTCATGGGCCGTCATGATTGTTCCCCTGCGTGGGTGGAACCTCCTCAACTCTTTCAGTTCGGTTGAAAAGGGTACTTCGTTCTCAATTCCCCCTTTGTCAAGGGGGCGGCGGCTACACGACGGTAGTCGGGTAGCCGCGCAGGGGGTTGTCTTGAGAGTTCGGGAAAGCCTCACCTCAGCGCATCGTATCTCAAGAAATGTATTCCTCTCGAAGGTCCTGCAGCCGCGTCGCACAACCCCCTAACCCCCTTTGTTAAGGGGGAATGCTCACAACCCCAGGCTCCGGTCATCACGATTTCCCTCTTAGCTACGCGAAGACCGTTCGCTATCGTTTGGTCAGATCCCGAATGTAGATGTCCTTGAAGCGCATGTTCCCCAACCCGCCGGAATGAAGCTGAAGGGAGATATAGCCGTCGAAAGACTTGGGCGTGGGATCGGTGAAGTCCACCATCGGCACACCGTTCAAGCGCGAGACGTAGCGGTTCCCCTCAACCTTCAAAAGAAACTCATTCCAGTCATCAGGCCGGATCACTAGCTCGTTCTCCGGCGCTGGCCAAACGATCCAGGCTCTGCCGTCCCCGTAAAGCCCTCCACTGTGATGCCCAACCACGCGGTCAATCTCGAACTGAAGTCCCTTGGAAACATCTGCGGTCCCAGGCTTGAAGTCTGAATGAAAAAACACTCCACTGTTGCCATCGGCTTCGCACTTGAATCGCAACGACAAATGAAAGTCCTTGTAGGTGTTTTCGGTTCTCAAGTACCCATACTCCTTCGTGATTCCCTGGCCATGGATCGTCCCGTTCTCCACGTCCCACTTCTCGTTGCCTACTTTGACCCATCCTGTCAGGTCCTTACCGTTAAACAGTGACACCCAATCTTCCCCGGGCAACTTGGGTCTAGGGCTCTGAGCCCATCCAGCAAGGGTCGCCAACAACAGGAACATCAACGCGAGAACCGTTCGAAACATAGTGCCTCCAGAAAAAGACTTTGACAGAATTTCATTCATCACCAAGAGCCAGAACATGGGAACCAATCTTTTATTCGACAACGAGAAACGCGCACGAAACGAGTACTTGCCATTCCCCCTCAGAAAAGGGGCGCCGCCGAAGGCGCGGGGGTTGTCCTGACGTCTGCACCATTCCATCAGGGTCGCAGTCACTTCCCCATCGTCCACTTCACGCCTTCGATCAGGTGCTTCTGGTAGCGAGCGTCCTGCCATACATGCTCGGCATCACCCAGAGCTGTATAGAAGACGCGTCCCTTGCCGTAGGTCTTTGTCCAGGCAATTGCCATGTCCGGGTCCGGGCGCTTGACCTTCGTCATATCCAGACTCGTCGGATCCATGCTGAGCAGGACATGCACCTTGCTGCGGTCCCAATTCTTGAAGAGGTACAGGTCGTCTTCAATCTCGAATGACTTGCCCAGATGCCGGGTTGCCGGATGCTTCGTATCCTCTACCTGGACTCGCACCTTCTCAAGCGGCTTGTCCTTGGTTCGCCAGGGACGACTCTCGTAGTACGCCCCGAGCATCTCGCCGAAGGGTGAGTAACTCTGAAAGGTATTCGCCGTGGAATGAATCCCGGTAAACGCTCCACCCTCTCTCACCCACTCGACGAGCGCTTCCTTGTCCGCGGGTGGATTGATGGCAGTGAAGAATACCACGGCACGATATTGTTTCAGCTTCTCCCGGCTGACTTCGGCAGGGTTTTGGGTGGCTGTGACCTCGAAAATTCCCTTCGTTATTTCGACGAAGTGCCTTTCCGCCGCCGACGGCACCTCCGGCTCTATTCGCCGGACGATGTCGTTGTCGGACCGCTGCGGATCGGCGTAGAAAAGCACCTTCGGGAGCCTTTCCTGCCACGGCATTAGAAAGACGAAGAGCGCAAGCATCGTGACAAGATGGGACATAGACATCATTGATCTCCTCATGCCTGCGGGACACAGCCGAAAGCGGAATTCTCAAGTGGTCAGGCGAGGGCCATCCACGCCACCAGCGCCGCCAACTTCTCCTCGGCGCGCCATGGTCCATCGAGTTGGCCACCTAAACCAGATAGTGCGCGCTTCAGGTCACCTTCCGACCTTTTCAGAACCTCAGCCGCGCGGGTGTAGGCGTCGCGCTCCACCACCACCGAGCAAGACAGTCCCTGTGTTTTCGAGTTCATCTTCAAGCACCTTTCGGAACAGTTGGCCCTCCAGCGCGTGGGCACGGATATGTGGGTTCGAGATCCTTCTCGGATCGATTTGGCTGCCCACGACCAAGCCCGCCTTATCCACCGCATAGCCTGCAGCTCGAAACTCATCGAGCAACACCGCAAGCGAGTGCGCGGCCACACGTTGCACGACTTTGGTGCGCTGGCGGATCTTGGCGCCGTCCTCCTCCAGCTTTCCCATGGCAGCATGATAGGGCTGCTTCGATTCAGGGACGCTCTCATCCGACAGATCAACAACGCGCCGATCGAGAGCGCGAGGGGCTCTCGATCGGCCGGCAAGCAACACTGCTACGGCCCAGCCTGACTTCACTCGGAAACCGATGGCGAACCTGGTCGAGCCGCTGTTCACGAGACTAGAGTCTTCTCAATGCGGCGGTCGGGCACTAGCCACATGATCGTAACCAGAACATACAGAGTACAAGCGATCCATGCGACCAAGAAAGAAAGTGGGATAGCCACCAAATAGCCTGCCAGCGAGATCTTGGTCTTAAAGTCTCCGCCCAACGCTGTCGCCAACACAGAGTCACTTCCGTGAAGAGCGAGGAGAGCCCTGGTCAAAACGAAATAAGCCACCGCCGACAATAACAGTACCACCCCATAAAGAGCTACGGGCTGAGCCTCAAATCGATTCTGCCCCATCCATGCTGTGGCGAAAGGAATGAGCGATAGCCAGAATAGCAGATGCATGTTCGCCCACAGCACGCGTCCATCCACGTGCTTGATGGCCTGCAGCAGATGATGGTGGTTGTTCCAGTAGATCGCCAGAAAGACAAAGCTGAGCAGATAGCTCAGAAACACCGGCCACAGAGGAAGCAACGCAGCCCAGGTGGCGTGTTCCGGTGCGTGCAGTTCCAGCACCATGATGGTGATCAGTATAGCGATCACACCGTCGCTGAATGCTTCCAACCGATCCTTGCTCATTTTGACCTCAAATCACCAGCGCTCTCGTTCCACGATCGCGCCATGAAGCGGCCCTTCCCACCAGCTAGAACGTGCAAGGCCCGTTGAACGTTACGAAGACGAGCTTCGGGAGATTTGAGCCAGGAGAAATAGCGAAGGATTTCCTTTTTCCGGCTCGACATCAGGGCTTCCCAACCCGTCTTCGCCTTCGGGTTCTTCTTTAAAGCGACGTGAAACCAAGACGGCATCGGGTGCATCGGGCCACCACGATAGGCAACGTCAAAACGAACTTCGGCTTCGACGCGGTCGCCCACTTTCGTGCCGGAGGCTCTGCGCACATCGCCGTGCAGATAGAGGTAGAAGCTACCATCGCCAATCGGCATCATGTTGATGCGCCAGAACGGTTCAGGTTTTCCATTGATGCGCACCAACACCGGTAGCGGCTTTCGCCAACCTTTCTTCAGCGCTGTAGCCCGCGCGGCGCTCACCAGCACGTATGGGTTGCCATCATGGTTATTGATCACCGATCTAAAGCGGAGAGTTGCCATGAAAGAGGGTGCCAAAAAGGACCCTAGCTCGGTGAAGCACTGAGCCGCGCGCCTTGATCATTTTTTACGGCGACTTGCACGCGAAGTTGGACGCCTCGTCCGTGCTGCCGCTTCCTTTGTACTGCGCGGTCTGTGGATACGGGCACAACGGGCGTGTGCGTAGAACGCCATCGGCGGGCATTCCATCGGTTTTGTACTTAGTGGCAATGATCGCGTCTGGGGCGACGCCATTCTCCACCCAACGCTCGAGAGCTGCCGACAGACTCAAACGTGGATCCGCTTGCTTCGCGGGCAGTGTCCCAACCTCGCTTGGCCCCGGACCTCCGGCGCAATGCTGCACGCCGGGCATCATATATAGGCGGACGAAATCAGTCACACTCTTCTCGCCCATTTTCGCGACAACGCTTTGGTAATAGTTGACGGTCCCTAGCGGAGGAAGTGCTGCGTCGTTCCACCCGTGGTACAGAATGAGCTTGCCGCCGCGACGCTTGAAGGCGCTGAGGTCCGGATTGACGGCGTTGAGCAGAGGACCGACGCGCTCATCGCGGAAACGCACATCACGGTCGACATTAAAGGTCCTGAAGCTGTAAGCGGGGTCCTGATGAAGCAGGTAGGGACCGGCCTGGGAGGCGAACGCGAACTGCAGGCTGCTGTCTGGCGCAGGCCCGGCCACCCAGCGACCCCATCCGCCCGGCGCGGTCTCACCACCCGGCGTCAAACCGGGGAAAACCGGTTCACCTCGGGAAGTCCGCGGTCCGGCATAGAGCTTCTGCAGCGTGGCAATTTGGGGTTCTGTCAGACAAGTGTCCGATTCGGTTCCGGCGCACCGCAACACAGCCGGCGAGAAGGGGCACCGGGTTGGATCGTCAATCACTCCATCCTTTACTCCGTCCAGGTCGTCGCAGGCAGCCAGTGTCGCAGCTTCAATGGCTGGCATCTTCCCAGCATGAATATGGCTCGCCGGATCGCCGGCCATTGCCTGAAGGTCCCAATCGAAGGCGGACGTGATCCGCGTGAAGTGCGCCGCAGGCGCTCCGGCAATGATGCCATCGTAGTCGGCCGGATACCGTTGCGCCTCCATCAGCCCCTGGCGTCCGCCGTTCGAACAGCTGCTGAAATACGAACGCTTGGGAGCCTCGCCATAGAATGCCCGGATGATGGCTTTGGCGTTCACCGCCGTTTCATGGATAGCTCGGTATCCGTAGTCAATGATTTTCTCCCTATGACCAAACGCCCACTTCGCATCGGTCGGACCGCCCTGGTGGCCGGTATCGGTCGACGAGGTCGCAAACCCTACGCTCAGCGCCGCGGCCATCTCTGCATAGTTGATCTCACCGCCAAAGCCGCCGTTGCCTGCGCCCTGATACTTGCCATTCCAGCCACTCACGGGCAGCCAGACTTCGAATTCGATGTGCGAGTCGGTTGAGGGTTTGCTCACACCTTGCACTCGGCAGAATTCTGGAAGCGACTTAGCGCCACGGAACTCTCGAATCGGCGCTCCCCTGACCCCTCGCGGAGGCGCGAATGCACCAGCGGCCACGACCTGGGCAGAGGTTATGCTAGTCCGAGCGAGCGACAACGACTTCAGGCTGTCGCAGGATGCAGGAGCCGCCAGAGACTCGCCGGATATCATCGCGACAAAGATCGATAGGAACACGGCGGCCAGTCCGCCTTTTCGCTTCACAGGATTTTCATTCATAGATTCGCACACCTATTCCAGCCAGGAGACTGGAATTGTCGAAACGGCAGGGAAGTCGCTTCTTCTTCATGCAAACGGGGCTGCAATTCCCCCTTAAAAAGGGGGCAGCGCCAGCGGCGCGGGGGTTGTCAAGTAAACGGAGCAGAAGCGGACACGAAAGCCTGATGGCACTTGGCATAGTGCTTCCGCTGATGTTCAGTTCTTCCCCTTTTGTAAGACAACCCCCGGACGGTTGCGCGACCGCCGTCGCTATGCGACCACCATCGCCCGCTTTTGCAAAGGGGAATTTTCTACTGTTCCAAGCGACAGGAGGTTGCTGAATCCCCGTCCAACGTGGTTTCTGCCGCCCTAATTCCTTTGGATTCCCAGAGCACCTAAGCACGCTCTTCAGTATCATTGCCAAGAAAACTTTTTAGCCGGAACGTCGCCTCAAATCCTTATGAGTTTCCATATCGAGAATCGATTTTTCACTCTGCGCGATGTTTTTGTAAATAGTGCCGCCCTTCATCACAAAGACGACTCGCCGAACTGAAGTGATGTCTTTCAACGGGTCTCCGTTGAGCGCAATGATGTCCGCCTGCAGCCCCGGCGCAATGGAGCCGATCTGATCGGCCATGCCCATCGCTTCTGCCCCCAGCGCATTCGCAGAGACCAGCGCCGCCATCGCGTCCACGCCGCAAGCGCGCACTCGATCGATGAATTCCTCTGCATTGCGCTCGTGGATGCCTGCCAAGCCGTCGGAACCAAAAACGATCTTCAGTCCCTTGACCTTCGCCGCACGTCGCATCAAGTCACGATTCAGCGGCAGGATCTTCTCATTCAGGGCGACAATTTCCGCTTCAGTTTTTGGAAAGTAGGGACTGCCAGCGAACCTGGCCTTGTTCAGGGTGTAGTTCTCAAGTACCGCCCCCGCCTGCGGATCCAGATACGTCCCTCTTTCCGCCATCAATTTCAGGTCGTCGTCGGTCGCACCCAGGCCGTGCTCGATCTGCGTGCATCCCGCCAGCGTTGCAGCAGGAACCGCATCTCGATAGGCGTGCACAAGCGTACGCAACCCTAGCTTCTTCGCTTCGTCGCAAACCGCATTCAACTGTTCCTCTGAAAGCGTCTTCGAGCCTTGCAGCATGCCGCCCGACGCCATGATTTTGATCACGTCCGCACCCGCTGCCTTTTGCTTCCGCACGTACGCACGGATTTCGTCCGGCGTCCCCGTTTGCTCGCCTCGCCCTGATAGCCCTTCAACGGACGTCAGGACGCGTGGGCCGGGGAGCAAACCTTGTGCGATGACATCACGCAAGGGAACGTCCAGAGGCGAACCCACGCTTTGCACCGTCGTAAAGCCTCCCATCAGAGTCAACCAGGCATTCGAGGCGGTTCGATAGGCAGCGTCCTGCGTTGTTTCTCCTCCGCCAACATTTTTCCCATCTTTGCCGAAGCTCCAGGTCAGATGAACATGCGCATCGATCCATCCCGGCAACACCGTGAAGCCACGCAAATCGTAGTCCACCGGAGCGGCCTTTGCGTCAATCGCCACTATCTTTGAGCCCACGATCACGATGCGCGTGTCGCGCAGTACGCGGCCCTTGCCATCGAATAGAGCGCTCGTGGCAATCACGATGCGTTTATCCAAAGCAGGCGTCTGTGAAAAAACCTGATGCGCGGTCACGCAGACGTCAAGCATGCTGAGAACGCAAAAGATGAGCTTCGTGGTTCGCATGATCGTCTCCCTTCTCAATGAAGATTATCAGGTCACCTTGGCGGTGCCACGCTCGATGCGAGGGAAGAGTCCCCTCCTTGGATAAGGAGGGGAGCAGCGGCGCGGCCGCTGTCGGGGTGGTTCGATCCGTCGCCGACGAACACGGCCACACCAACCACCCCCGCCGTGGCCGCTGGCCCCGGCACTCCCTCCTCGGCTGAGGAGGGGAGCCTATTTTCAAGGAGCTTTCTGGCGTCGCCCCGGAACAACGCCTTTCAAGGCTCCAGATTCACGGAATCCGTTTCTCGTAGCATCTGCTGAGCGGGTCGTACTTGTAATCGCCAAACGGTGGAATCTGCTGAAAACCCATCTGCTCATACAAAGCGATGGCGGCGTGCTGGTGGATGCCAGTCTCCAGGCGCAGTGTCCCGACTCCGTGGCTCTGAGCATACTCGGCCAGATGGTTCATCATCGACTTGGCGAACCCTTTGCCGCGACACTCGGGACGCACGTACATCCGCTTGATCTCTCCATACTCGGTGCCAAACAACTTGATGCCACCACAGCCAACGGGAACGCCGCCATCTCGGATGAGAAAGAAGGCCACGCCTTCGGCAATCAACTTCTCCACACTGTAGCCATGACGGCTTTCACGCGGATACAGCGGCTCAAGGTAAGTCTCAAGCTCGGCAATCAAGGCCGTGGCGTCGGGAGTGTCAGGACGTTCCGGCGTTATGATGGCGGGCATAGGTCGATCGTCAATTCTCGTCTCACGATCTAAGATGAGACATCGGGTTCCGTAGGCATCCGCACCCATCCGTTCCAAGCCACACTACTCCCTGGCAGGAACGAGTGAAAGGAGGGCGGTGCAATTCCTGCACACATGACGTATCCAAGCCCTTCGTGGAGCCCTTCGAAATGAACTGGCTCATGATCTCCACCCCGCAGTCGGGGAAAGGCGCATGAGCTATTCCTCTCATCACGATATGCAAGCTGTTCGGAAGATGTCGAGCTATCTCAGCGCCCCAGAGTGGGGGAGTTTGCGGGTCGAGTTCTCCGGAAAAAATCAGAACCGGTGCATTGGACGCTACCGGGCTGTTATAAGCAACGGGAAGTCTTCCACGAGGCCATTCCTCGCAAACTCGCACCAGGCTCTCAATAACGGTCGTACCTAGGAAGCTTCCCCTGGTCGCACGCACAATATCGCTCCGCTGGATGAGAGAAACATCTTCAGCGCAAGTGACACTCAGGTACATACCCAGGCTGAGCATCTTCTCACTCTCAAGGGCTTGCGAGATGACCGATTCAAAGAGCTTGAAGTCACCGGCAAGAGCCCTGTTGATCATCAACGGCACGGCGGGCCGAGAGTTGGAGTTGTAGAGTAAGCGCCGCAGCCCACCCGCAAAGACCTCACGCGAGATTTCAACTTCCATACCGTCACCTGTCGGAGGGTGGGAAACTCTGATCCTGGCCGGCGTTTTTGCCAGTCGACCGAGTACAGTCTGCAAGTCTTGCCGCAGGTTGGGAAACGCCTTGGCACAGGCTGCCTCTGCAGCGCAGTCGTCCAAGAGATGGTCCAGTGAACGCTGAGCATCGCGCGGGCTGTAAAGCGGGTTTCGTTGCGAGAGTGATAGCGCCCCTTGCAAAGTTACCGTGCGCACATGATTCGGGTAGAGACGAAGATACACCATCGCCGCACGGGTGCCATAAGAGCCTCCAAATAGATTGATGCGGCGATAGCCCAGCCATCGTCGCACCTCGTCGAGGTCCTCCATCGCAATGGGCGTCGTATAGAACCTGAGATCTGCCTTTTGCTCCAGGTGTGTCCGGCAATCCTTAAACCTTTCGGCCGGAAATTGTCCTGCCAGGAAGATCTGAATGGTCTCATTCGCATCCAGCTTGCAGTCCAGGGGATTCGAAAGTCCGGTTCCTCGCTGGTCTACGAACACGATGTCCCGGTCGCGGCGTTTGTCGTCAAAAAACTCTGCATACCCACTCGCGATCTCCGTTGCTGCTGTGCCTGGGCCGCCGGCGAAGATGAACAAAGGATCTGGAGCCGGGGTCGCGGACAATGCGGGGAGCACGACAATGTTGAGCGCGATTTTTCGTCCGACTCGAAGTTGCCGGTCCTCGTAAGCCTCGTACTTGCCGCAAAGGACCATCTCATCGGTGCCGGGTACGCGACAGGGCTTTAGAGGAAGGCGAGGGCTCTGACGACGGAGTCGGAACGGCGCCTTTCCTTGATCTGCCGCCCGCGCCTTAATAAGAAAACCTCTAGTCCAAGAAATAGGATGAAGAGGGAAAAAATCGAGCTTGCATGATTTACCGAGTGAGATTTCACGCTTTTGACCTGACAACAGGTAACTCGGATAAGAACGGCAGAGTTTGATGGATCTTGTCTCACGTCTCATCAGCCGGACATTGCTTGCCGACCGTGCGATTCAGTAGGATAGTGGGGAAAGCGATCCGGATTATAAGTGCTCCTTTTTAACCGGCAATAGCAGAATGCGCAAGAGATGACTCAGTGGTGGATCGCAGTCACGCAGACATGTGACGAGTACTGAGTCTCACGTTGCGCTGACTTAGAACCCTATGAAGGGTTCCGCTGTTTCGCCTTACTCCACTCTGCTTTCAGGACTCCGACTCTCGCCCTTCTGGCGGCTGCGTTTCTGCTTCTCGCCGGCGCGCGGCTGATGCCGCGCTTTGTGCAGGATTTGACTGCCAGTGATCCCCTCAATCAGGTCTTCTACACAACCGTTTCCTTCTTTGGCGTTTCGATCGACGTCCCTCGGCCGACGCAGGAGGCACGCACAGAGCTGCAGAAGTATGTTGCTCTGCCTCCCGGCCAGAGACCGCAGAGTACCACGCCGCCGGGAGCTGCCGTGCAGGGTGAGGCGGAGGCGAATCTCTACCGCTTGCTGGCCGAGCAGGACGAACGCGTGCTGGACTTTGCTGCCGCTGAGGCCAATCTGCAGCGGTTTGTGGAACGGTCCAACGACAAACCGGCGGCGTATGGGGTGCTGGCGGACTTTTACGAGGGGCGTCTGCGGTTCGGGGATGCGGTGGCGGCGCTGGTCAAGCAAGCGGAAGCGGCAGACAGGTTTCAGGTGTCAGGTGTCGGGTTTCGGGGCGGGGGCAGGACAGGGTTCGGGGATCGGGGCCGGATGGCGAGGCTCCGCTCTCGAGGCGGGTGCGGTATCGGGCGGTGCAGCGGGCGATTGGGCTGATTGAGTCGCGACGGCTGTCGGCGCCGGATGCTTTGGCGCTGCGACGCAGGCTGCTGGAGTGGTATCCGGAAGAGCCGCTGGCTTACCAGGAGTTGTTGACCGCGCTGCTCCAGCGCAAGCAGCATCCCGAAGCGCTGGCGTTGCTGGAGCGTTACCGCGAAAAGTTTCCGCGCGACCCGGAGTATGCGCTGCACACGCAGGCGCGGCTGCTGGAAGCGCAGGGCAATCTCGATGGCGCGCTGGAGGTCTATTCCCGGAACTACCAGCCGCGCTGGAGCGACTCGCTGGTGCAGGGTTATCTGGGGCTGCTGCGCCGCGCCAGGCGATTTGAGCCCTTCGTCCAATCGCTCGGACAAAAGCTGAAACAAAACCCGCTGGACTTTCCCAGCGTCACCCTGCTGTTTCGCGCCACGCTGAGCCAGGGGAACCTGGAAGCGGCGCGCAATGCGCTGTTTCACTTCCGCACCGAGAAGGAGAACCGCAACCAGCCCTTTTCAGACGACGAGCTCGAAACCCTCGCCCACTACTTCGATTCGCTGAACCACTTCAACGAAGCGGCCCGCTATTTTTCCACGCTGGCTTTGCACACCCGCGATAACACCAGGAAGGAACAGAGCCTCTACCAGCTCTACCAGGTGATGATGGCGGCCCTGAACCGCCCGACGCAGTTGGGCGGCGGCAGTCTGGACTACTTCCGAAGCGTGGCCACCGTGGACACGAGCCCCGGTCTGCTGAACGGGATGTTGTCGCTGCTGCTCAATCACTCGAATCCACGGCTCCACTATGACGCCGCCGAAGAACGGGCGGTGTCTTACTTCAATCGCGCCAAGGCGGCCGAACTGCTGGAATTCTTTGAGAAGACGTACCCCAACTCAGCGCACTTGCCCCGGATGCAGTTTCAGGCGTTGGAAGCTCTGAAGGCCTACGGGCGCTGGGAAACTCTGGCGCAGCGCGGCACGGCGTTCATGGACCGGCATCCCCGGGCTCTCGAGACGCCTTCGGCCGGGATTCTGGTGGCGGATGCGTACGCGAACCTGAAAAACGAGGCGGAGGAGTTCAAGGTCTATAGCCGGTTGTTGGATCTGCTGAATGCGCAGCCACACCGGTTTGTGGCGGGACCGAAGACGGTGAGCCGAGGGCAGAGAGATCCGTCTTCAACCACCCCCGTCGACGCCTCAACCACCCCTGGCGAGGCTGACAGCCTCGCCATCCCCTCCTCATCTGAGGAGGGGAGTCTCACTGCTGCGACTTCTTCCTCGGCGGTGAGGGATCGGGTGGAGGCGGAGACGGCGCGGTTGCGGGCCGTGGATTACTCGCATGTTCTGGAACGCACCGTCGCGCGACTGACAGCGGCCAAGCGCTATCTCGACGTGGTGGCGCTGTTCCGCAAGGAACTGGAACGCAACGCCAATGAAGAAAACCTCTATGCGCGGTTCGCCGAGTATTTGAACCAGCATCGCTTCTTCAACGAAGAGATGGAAACTTACCAGCAGGCCATCAACCGCTTCAACAAAGCCGAGTTGGTACGACAAGCTGGCGCGATGGTATTTGCGGCAGAAGCGGCAGGCGGACTTTGCGGCGCTCTCGAAGCGGTTTGTGGATGCCTTTGCAGGAACGGAGCTGGAAGCCTATTTCTCAGACGTGGTGACGCAGGTTCGCCCCAATGCGTTCTACGAAGAGCTGAACGTCTACGCCAACCGGCGCTTTCCGCACAACCCGGTGTTTGCCCGCAACCTGGCCGACGTTTACCTCAGCAGCAGCCGCACCTATCCGCAATGGGAAGCCATTGCGCAAAGATACTTCTTCGAAGACAGGTCCATCCGCGAGCGTTACTACAGCTATCTGAGCCGGCTGAAGCGGCTGCAGCCCATGCTGGCAGAACTGGCTGCCGCGCCGGATCGCAACCTGGCCCAGACGCGCTTTCTGGCGGACGCGGTGGCCTGGGGTTCGCAGTTTGAGCGGGCCGTGCCGCATTACCAGACGCTGGCAGCGCGCTATCCCACCGAGCCGGAAATCGTAAACACCACCAGCGACCTGTTGCGGTCGCTGGGCGCCTTCGATGTCCGGCATACTGCGGCCTCCGCCACATTGCGCCAGAACCTGGCGCAATGGAATCCGGCGGATCGCGAGACGCTGACTCGCATCGGCGAAACCTACGCCGACATCGAAGCCTACGGCGCCGCACGCGACGTCTGGCTGCGGCTGCCCTGCGAGCAATGTTTCCGACCGCAGCCTGCATCTGGAAGCTGCCACGGTCTTCTGGGACTACTACCTGTTTGATGACTCTCTGAAAGCCATTCAGGAGTATCGGCGGTTGGCCAACGAGCCGGCGGCCATGGCCTATGAGATGGGGGCGATCTACGAGGATGGCAAGCAGATGGAGAAGGTGCTTGCCGAGTATGTCCAAGCGTCGGCACAGGGGACGTCAACCACCCCTGTCGGAGCCTGGCTCGTGAACGCTTCTCACGTTCCCCTCCTCATCTGAGGAGGGGAGTCTTTCGGTTGGCGGGGACGAGCGTGCCTACCAGCGGCTGCGGTTTCTGGCGCTGCGGCGGAATCTAGGAGATGCGATCGATGCCGAGTTCCGCAAGCGTGTGCTGTCGGATGTGTCGCCGCATCCCTTTGCGCTGGCCTACAGCCGTCATCTGGGAAACCTGAAGCGGCTGGACGACTTGCGCAAGTTCTTGCTGGAACGGGTTTCGGCAGCGACGGATCGAGACTTTCTGAATCGGGTGCAGCCGCTCATTCAGCAGCATGGCTTCTATGAAGTGCACGAGGCCGGGCTGAAGCGGCAGATTGCGTTAGCGACCGTCCCTGACCAGAAACTCCCTCTGCAAATCGAGCTGGTGCGCTTTTTCGAGAACCGCAACCGCGTCAACGATGCCCGGGCACTGCTGGAGCAGTTGCACACCGCCAATCCAAAAAGCCTGGGGCTGATTCAGGATCTGGAAGCTTTTTACTGGCGCCATCAACTGCGCGACCGCGCGATTGCCTTGCTGGAGCAATCCATTCCGCTCGCCAATGTCAATTATAGGAAACAGTTCCTGTTCGACCAGGCCCAGAAGCTGCGCACGTTGAAAGAGTACGACAGGGCTGTCCGGCTCGGGCAGCAACTCTTGAAGGAGAACCCACTCGACACGGGCTACTCAAATTTCCTGGCGGCAACGTTGGTGCAGGCCGGCCGGCACAGCGAGCTGCCGCCGTTCTTCACCGAGCAGTTGCAGGCGGTGCGGCAGTCGACGCTCAGCCCGGAAGACAAAAAGAGCCGCATTCTGATCTTGCGGCGCGGCATGGTGGAGGCACAAGTAGCCCTGAAGGACTTTACCGCCGCGCTGGACCAGTATATCGAGATGATCAACAGCAGCGCCGAAGATGCCGCTCTGGTGAATGAAGCTGGCGGCTTTGCGGAGGAGCATCAGCTGGAGCCGCGTCTGCGTCGCTACTACCTGGACACGGCGCAGCGTTCTCCCAAAGACCATCGCTGGCCGCTGGTGCTGGCGCGATTGGAAGACCGCTGGGGTCGCCTGGCTGATAGCCTGACGCAGGTCGATGCTGCCATCCGCATTCGTCCGGAGCGGCTGGACCTGTACGAAGCCAAAGCCGGACTGCAGGAGCGCTTGCTCGACTTCGCCTCAGCCGTGCAAACCCATCAGCGTTTGTATGAACTCTCGTACAAAAATCCTGCGCACCTGTTGAAGATTGCCGACCTGGAAGCGCGGCTGGGTCGCAAGGCCGAAGCTGTGGATGCCCTGAAGAGAGCCTACAACGCCGAAGGTGGACTGCCTGCGCCGCAGTACTTTGCGATGGTGGACACCTTGAATCGCTGGGGGTTTCTGGACGAAGCCAAGCCGCTGATCGATGAAGGCTGGAAGCGATTCACCGAACGCAGTGCCACCGATGCCATGGGTAACCGGAACTTGCTGCGGTCGGCCGTCGAAGTGAGCGTGAAACGCCGCGACGCGCAGAACACCCTGCATGCGCTGCGCACCGAGTATCAGCGGCTGGACCGCGCCAAGGACCAGCCTGGCGGAACACAGGCATACGCCAACCTGGAAATCGTTCAACAAGCGCTCCTCGATCTGGGGAAGGGCATTCACACCTATTTCACTCCCGAAGAGAAGCTGGGCTTCCAGACATTCTTGCAACAGATCCAGCCGCCCTTCTCACCCAGCGAAAAGGAAAGCCTGGCTGGTGCAGATGGCTGAAGCGGCCGGGCTGCCCGATTATGAGGAGTCGCTACGACTTTCAATGGTGGAGGCGGCTGCCCGGCGACTGACCGGCAGCAGCGACGAGAATGAAGCCGTTTACCGGCGGCACAGGCAGCAGTTAGTTGACTTCTACCGGCGTCGCCAGGCTTACGAGAAAGCTGTGGCGTCGCTGGTTTCGCTTTGGGAGCAGAATCCGCAACGGCGGCGCTTGTTTGCCGACCTGGTGGAGCCGGCGCTGGCGGCCCGCAAGCTGGGCAATCCGGCACAGGAAGCCGCGGTCCTGGAGAAGTACGCCGAGGCTAGCGGTGGGTTGTACAACCCGGCGGTTCTCGGCCGCTACTACGAATTGTTGGCCGAGCTGAATCAAGAGGCCAAGATTCTTCAGATCAGCCAAGCCGACCGGCGGATGATTCCATCGCTGGTGAACTCGCTGATCGATCGGAACAACCTGACGTTGGCGCGGACAGTGCTGCAGAACTACGGCCGACGCAAGACACCCGTCTGGACCACCACGCAACTGGCCATGACGGGCGCCGAGCTGAAGGATTCCACACCGCAGGTATCGGCAGCATTCAGCACAGTTCTGAATTTGAAACCCATTGGCGAGCTGGTTGGCATGCCCGCCGATGCCAGCCGGTTGCTCTATGGCGCCGAATGGTACTTCTACGCGCGAAGCTACGGAATGCATCTGCACCGGTTGAAGGATCCGTTAGCGGAAGCCTACTTGCCAGCTCAGATTGAGTTCGCTCCTGTCAGTGCCTCCCGGCAGGCGCAGGTGGGAGAGTTCCGCCTGCAGAACAACGAACTATCGCCAGCGCTCGCATATTTTGAGCAGACCGTGGAGCTGGAGCCCGCCAACCTGCAAGGGTTGGACGGGCAGGCCGTAGTCTGGATGAAGCAAGGGCAAACCGAGAAGGCAACGGCTAACTGGCTGAAGCTGCTGGCAAGCCAGGATGAGATGTTCTCGTTCGCGAAGCTGCAGCGTGTCCTGGAACGGGTTCGGGAATTCAAGCTGGAAGCCACTTTTCGTGAACCTGTCGAGAAGTTTCTGAAGACTTATGTAAAGCGCAATCAGACCTACGGCATTGGCGTGGTGCTGCCGCCGGCGCTGGAGCTGTTTGGTTCCGCCGAAGAAAAAGTGGCTCTCTTGACGCGGCTGGCCGCCCAGACGGAAGCATTTCCATTCGTGGAGCGGTTGCTGCGGCTGCCAGTCATTGAGCGCCAGCCGGCTGCCGCTTCAGCCGCTGTACGAGGCGGCCATCGCGTGGCAGCGCACGCGCGTTGCTTCTCTCGGGGGCGAGGATCAAAGCTTTCAGATGAACCAGCTCAGGGAGTTTGAATTCAGGTTTGCGGAGTATTTGCTTCAATCGGCCGCGAGAACTCAGCCTGCGCCGAGAAGGCCGTGCAACAATGCGGCCCCCTCACCCCCCGGCCCCTCTCCCTCAGGGAGAGGGTGGCCGAAGGCCAGGTGAGGGGGGCCAGCGACGTCACGCGCCGAGACATTGCTCACCGAAATGGAACGCGAGTACGCGCCTCCTGCCCAGAACGAGATGGTGCCGGTGAGTGATCCGGTCTTCAGGCGGATCCAGTTTTTGAAAGCACAGCTCTACTTGCAGACGAACCGCGTGGACCTGGCCAAGGGCTTACTGCAATCGCTCTATCAGAGGGAAGAGCCCATCACGTCTCGCAGGGAAGACTATTTGAAAGCAGCCGACCTTCTGGCCAAAGCGCGCTTGCCTGTGGCTGCGCGAGCCGTGCGGCAGGAGATGTATGAGGAACTGATCCGGCAGGATGCTTCAGCGAACACTCACTACGTTGGATTGGCGGAAGTGCATCTGGAAGGCAAGCAGCCGGCCAGGGCTGTAGCTGTCCTGGAGGGGATGCGGCACTTGGGTGCCAGCGAAGAAGGTCATCGACTCGCGGCCCAGCTTCTGTGGAAGTATCGCTCCACGAAGCTCGAAGGTGCCAGCCCAGCAACGCTGGGAGATAAGGCCCGAGAAGTTTGGCGCGATCTGCTCAAGATTAATCCTTATGCCACAGACGACCGGCTGCAACTGGCAGAGGCGCTTGGGAAAGCCAGGAGCGGGCGGAGGGGCAAGTATTGCTGAAATCCGTCCTCGAATCGCGGGCCAGCACCTATGCACAGCAGGTGGAGGCAGCGCGGATTGCGGGAAGGACTGGAGCGCTGGGATTGAATCTCGCATCGACTGAGCTGCGGTTTGTCGCGGCGTTGGAAAGCTGGCGAAGCGTTCCGAAGCCAACGACTTCTGCTCCTCCACTGCCAGCGCTGCCGGCCGCCTACTATGCTCCAATCTACGCTGCAGGCACGACGAGCGGCGGGACTGCCCTTTCCTCTCTGGACGGCCTGCGACGCGCTCTCTACTTGCATCCGCCGAGTGGGAGTCAACAGGATGCGCTGCAGTCGCGCTTCTTTGCAGCCTTGATTCGGGCGTTCGATAGAGCCAAGCGCCCGGGATTGCTGGTGGACCTGTTCGAGCAGTACGGAGGCGGGTATGGGCCGCGACTCTTCGACCATCGGGATGCGCGTCGAGAGAACCAGACGGACACGGGGAATCCGCTCGAAGAGCCTGACCCCGAAGAGGTGAGTGGGCCTCCGCCCCTCACCTCTATATCCACCAGCGCCGCTGAGAAGGTGGGGCTGATGAAGCTCGTGATCGCAGCGTATAGCACGTTGCAAGCCGACGACCTGGCGGCCCAGCAGGCGCGGAACTCGGCAGCTTTGCTGGCATCCAGCCGGCAAGCATTTCTTGCCCAGGCAAAACAGCTGGAAGACAAAGCTCAGCGATCGGCCGAGACCCTGGCCGCGCGTTTTTCGGTGAACGATACGTTGGGCGAAGAGTTCAGCCGGCGCAAACCGGTAAGTCGTCCAAGGCGCGAAAGGGTGAGGAGTTGATTCCATTCCCCCTTAGCAAAGGGGGTTAGGGGGTTGTCCAGCAAGGCCAGAAGGCAAATAAAAGAACGGGCCGCCATTTGGGGTACTGTGCTGAGATCACGCTTCTGAAATTTGTCAGCACAACCCCCAGGAGGCGGGCGACGTTTCGTCGCTGTGTGACTGCTGTCGCCCCGCCTCCGCCCCCTTTGTTAAGGGGGAATGGTTCACCGGTGGCGGGTCAGGGTTCCAGCCTGCGTCGAAAGGCGGGAACCCACCCGCGGCGGTTGAGTACCAAGGGAGTATCTTCGGGTGGCGAAACGCTTGTCGAGTTCGATGCAATATTCCCCTTTAGAAAAGGGGGTTAGGGGGTTGTTCTTGAAAATCCTCTACAGCGGAGGTCTGAAGGAACGCTCCCGGGATCTCAGAAACAACAGCACACTCGCAGAGGTTTTGCTTTGGAACCACTTGAAGCGGCGAAAAATGCTTGGCTATCAATTCATGCGACAGAAGCCGATCCATCACTTCATTGTCGATTTCTATGCTCGAAGTTGAAGTTAGCGATTGAGATTGATGGTGAAAGTCATCGGCTTCGGTTGCGTGAGGATTTGTATCGACAAAGGTGTTTGGAGCAGATGGGAATTCATGTCTTGCGATTTAACGACTTGGATGTGAAGCAGGATATTGGCAATGTGCTGACTTCGATTGAAGGGTGGATTCGACAGAATGAAGCGAAGTCAGCATTGCATTGAGGGCCGACTGATTCCCCCTTAGGAAAGGGGGCTAGGGGGTTGTTTAACAGTCCCTTAGAGAATAGAAACATGCTGCACTCCTAAATCGGAGAATCTGAGTGGGGACTTTCCCGAATTCTCAAACACAACCCCCAGGAGGCGGGCGACGTTTCGTCGCTGTGCGACCACTGTCGGCCCGCCTCCGCCCCCTTTGATAAGGGGGAATTGTCGGAGGCCTTAACAAGGGACAGTCCGTGTCACTGGTCGGCGGCTCTGGCTTTGATTTGATACCGACATTGAAATTGAGACTGAGGACGATCGATGTGGAGTGAAAGGATGAAAGACAACCCCGTAACCCCCTTTGATAAGGGGGAATATTGCAGAGTGCTCCGGAAGAGGTTTTGGTTCCACGGGTGTTGGTTGCTCACTGCGCTTGCAATCGTCGCAATCGGAAGTGTTCTCTTTGCCCTGCCATGGCTGCAGACGACCAGCTCTGACATCGACATCGCGACTTTGCTGCCACCGGGGGCGATGATTTATTTGGAGTCGCAAGATTTTCTCGGCCAGTTGCAGCGCTGGAGCGACTCTGGTGTGAAACAGCGCTGGCTTGCGAGTGCGAACTTTTCTGAGTTTGAAAAATCGCGTCTCTATCTGAGGCTGAAAGACCGGTTGCAGGAGTTCAATTCGCTGGCGGGACTCAGTACCGACCTGCCGCTGATCCGTTCGCTCGCTGGAAAACAAGCCGGGTTGGGCCTCTACGGTGTTCGGGATCTGGAATTTGTTTTTGTGACGAAGATCCCGACCAGCTCGTTTGAACAAGGTCCCTTTTTCCAGCAACGCGCGCGTTACGAGCAGAGATCCGCTGAAGGCGGAGCCTACTTTGCCCGCTCAGGGCCCAATGGAGCCATTGCCTTCGCCGTTCGACGGGGCTATTTCTTTCTCGCCACCCGGGAAAGCTTGCTGCGAACGGCGTTGCACAACTTCGGCGTGGCCTCGTCGCGGGAACGACTGAGCACCGAGCCGCTGTTTCAGGAAAGCCAAACGGCGCTGGCTCGGAGCGGCGACGTCTGGATGTACCTGAACATGGGACTGGTTCAAGAGTCGCGATATTTTCGAAATGAATGGCTGTACAGGAATCTGGACGAAACGGGCCGATACCGGGCCGGTGCGGTGCGGTTGGGAATGCAGGCAGGCCAGTATAAGGAAGAGCGACAGTTCCTGCTGAAGGAGGATGTGACGGGACCGGCCGCCATCGACCCGGTACTTTTGCAGGGCCTTCCCGGCAATCTCGAACTCGTGCGTGCGGAGACCGCCACACCGAAAGCAATTGCGGCAGCATTGCACGAAGCTCTTCTGAATCCACTGACGGCAACGAGATCAAACACTGTCGTTGACGCGACGGGAAGACCCCTACGAAACGGCGCCCCTGTTGAAGACGGACAACCGGTACTTCTTGCAGATCGACGAGCCAGCTCCCGCCGTGGAGAATCGGCAAGAAGCCCAAAGGCGTGAAATTCAGCTGATGCTAGGCGAACTTGAAACTGAGCTTCAGTCGCTTGGGACAGCCTCCATCGTTCAATGCCGGTCGTCGCAGCTCGACAAGGAGGGATACGCGCGCGCCCAAGATGGCTTCGTGCTGAAAACCGGCAGCACGAATTTAGATCGCCTGAAGCAGGTCATTCAGAGCCAATACAACCGGCTCTATCACGGGGGCCGACCTGCCGTGTGGGCTCGGGAGGGTAGCGCCGAAGTCTTGGGCACCCTGTCTCCAATAGCTCTGGAAACCCGCGGCCCCTTGTTGGCCATTGGAAGCTCGGCTGCTTTTGTGCGTAGCCTGTTGAGTTCTCCTGCCGACTCTCGAGAATCCGGCCGGGCGCTGCACTATTATGCCCGCCTTGATGTAAAGCAGCTGCGACCCCACTACCTTGCCTTGTTTCAGTGGCTGGACTACCAGGCAGTGCCACCTCATCCAGGCGCTCCGCCGCCTTACTTCTCAGGGAACCTGGGCGGGCTGCTGGGAGCGCTTCAGCCGGTCGAAACGGTGGCAGTCCAACGTTGGGTGGAGAATCGTACGCTGCATGAAGAAGTGATCTATCGAGGGCAGCTCTAGTAGGTGTTGGGTGTCAGGTGTTGGGTGCCAGAGGTTTCAGGAGTCAGGAATGTCATTCGAAAAGATTGTGGAAGAGCAGATTCGTAAGGCAATCGCTGATGGTGAGTTTGAGAACTTGCGTGGCAAGGGAAGAGCTCTGGAGCTGGAGAGCTACTTCCAAACGCCAGAGCCTCTGCGCATGGCCTACTCAATGTTGAAGAGCGCGGAGTTTGTGCCGGAGGAAGTGCGATTGATGCAGGAGATCGCCGCAGCCAAGCAGGAACTGAATTCATGCACCGACAAACAACGCGCGACACACCTGCAACGAGAGATTCAGGAGAAGCACCTAGGTTTGGCTGCCCTGTTGGAGCGGCAGCAGCGTCGGAAGAGGTGAGGGCGGCAGGATACGGTATCTCCTTTTTGTTAGAACCCCTGGATTCCCGCTTTCGCGGGAATGACGTGAATCTCAGCCATTGAGGCTCTCATGTCCCGGAATCTTGGTTCGATCATTCTCCTCTTTGAGCCTAGCGTTGGCTGCGCCCAGCTATGGCCAGACTCCGTCAACATCGGCCGAGTTGCCGTTTGACAAGATTTCAAAGGTAGAGCTGAACAACTATCGTGTGCGCCTGGTGACATCGTTTGGCGACATTGAGATCGATCTCTTCCCCCATTTCGCCCAGGGGCATGTGCGGAACTTTCTGAACTTGTCGAAGCTGGGCCTTTACGGCGGCACCGCCTGGCATCGCATTGTTCCCGGGTTTGTCATTCAGGGCGGCGCGATAGACACTCGGCTGCCACCTGTCTCGCCTCAGGACCGCGCCCAGTTCGTGCATCGTCTGAAGCCGGAATTCAATCGTCTGGTGCATGAAGAAGGCACGGTGTCGATGGCGCGTGCCGCGGCGGAGGACAGCGCCGAAACGTCTTTCTTCATCTGCCTGGGGCGTCAAAAGTCCCTCGATGAGAAGTACACGATTTTTGGCAAGGTGCTTTCAGGAATGGATGTGGTGAAGAAGATTGCCGCAGTGCCGTTGGGTAAGAACGATCAGCCTAAGAAGCGAATTGAGATTCTGCGGGCGGAAGTTATCGAAGTGAAGCCGTGACCTATTCCCCCTTGACAAAGGGGGGCTGTGAAAAAAAATGCAAAATCCTCGGAAAACGCGGCGTGAGGGCACGCCGCCTCCAATAATTCGCAAGGAGTTGTGAGCCCTGTTGGAGGCCCGGTGCTCTCACCGGGCGAATTTTTTCACAGCTTCAGGGGCAAGGGGGTTGTCTTTCGACTGAGAAAGCCTGTTTTCCTAGCCAAACAACCCCCGCGCCTTTGGCGCTTCCCCCTTTTATAAGGGGGAATTTTCGCGACTGCGCTTCTGGCATTTGTACCGCTCGCGCTCTACCATCAGCGCAGACCCTGAACTTCGTGGGGACACATCACCTTTCCTTCAGCGCTTCGATGAGCCACGGACCCGGAGTTGGCGCGGCTTCCACTGCGCCGACCACGAGCCGGTCGCTTGCTCTTGCCGCTTGTATGCCTGGCGAGTTCGCGCGTAGGTTGCCTCCACGGCTTTGGCCTCTGCTGCTCGATTCAATCCATCCACCATCCCAACCAACGCAAGCGACCGGGGCGCCAGGCCCGCCGCGAGGGCGCTGAGATCTCCCGCCGTCAGGGCGCCGGGGATGACAACGTCGTGCGGCAAGTACAGAAACGGGCTGGCCAGCGCCGATTGAAATCCCACCAGTCCGCCCCGAGCATACACACCGCGCACATCCTGTTCATAAAGTGCGAGCAGGAGCGCCAGCAAGCTTCCGAGCGGCTCGGAAGAAGCGGCCTCATCGCGAATGCCAATCGGCAGCTTGAGGTCCCGTTCGGGAGCGTTCGGCGCAGCAAACGAGTCGCCCCAGACAGCCAGGCGACGTGCATCCAGGTCGCGGCGGGTTCGCAGGTAGTGAAGCACGCTGCGCAGATCGCGCAGTCGAGCGCCCACCATCGTCCCGCCCAGCATGAGTTTGCCTGAGGACAACGAAGTATCCTCACTCGTGCGCCCTCGCGAAAGACCCAAGCGGGTCTCACCCGTGCCTCGCACATCCGGCAGACACACTGCGACGCCTTCGTTCAACAACTGGGCGATCAGCTCAGCGTGGTGCTTCAGAAATCCGGCCTTACCTTCCTGAGCAAGCCCAATCACTACAGGTCTTGCGTTCCTGGGAAGGCGATCGCTCAAAATGATCAGCGGTATAACAACTTCGGGTTCTGTTTCGAGGAGAACTCGTTCGCTTCGAAGACTGCTCGCAGGTTCATTGGTCTGGTTGATGGAGAGCACGCGGGGCTTGCCGGCTGGAACGATGCTTCCCAGCAGCGACTGCCACTTGCTCCGAAGCCAACTGATCCGCTGGGCTGAGTCAAGCTTTTCCAACTGAGCCCACGCGGCCGTCGCTCGTTCCTGGCCCAGCTCGGCAGCGATGTCGTGCACAGGGCGGGGTTGAATCTTGCGCACTGTTTCTGCTGTCAGTGCCTCTAATTCTTCGGGCTTCCGCCGGTTGCTGTACTCATGCGCGGGACTCACCGGCACTTGACACCAGCGGCTGAGAGCCGCGTGAATCCTCTCGCGATGCGGCGGACCGATGTTGTTGCAGTGCGACGCTTGGGGAGGCCGGCCCTTCAAGATGCCGTAACCCTGCGCGTAGTCGAGGCGATCCGGCGCCTGATAGAACTCGTCGTAAATCTTATGCAGTCTCTTCCAAACCGGATCGTTTGCCTGGTCCCAGCTGAACTCGTGCGCATAAACGAGCCGACGCGGAGCGATCGCTCCGACAATGACCCAGGGCAGAAATCCATCCTGGCAGGAGAGCCTCAAGTTTCGTGTCGACTCCCAACTGCCATTGCCTGCGAAGTTGAACGACTCTTCTGGATTTGGAAGCAATGGGAAGGGATCTTCAGGCTGGGGGCCGCCGAAATTAAACGGCACGACGGCCGTGATCCGCTTGTCCAGTGCCGCAGTCACAGCCGCCGGATCCCCTCCTCCAGCAACCGCGCCCATCAGAATGATGTTGCCAGGATCAATTCCAGGGCGTGAAAGCAGCAGATCCACGCCGCGCCGCAGATCCCACACCATCCAGCCCATCAGACTGTCTCCGATGAGCTGCAGCTGGATTCCGACGTTGTACCGAAAGTGATAGTCCTGCCGATTCACCTCAAACGGGCCGGCGTAGTCCGCCGCTGAACGGAACGGGTGCTGCCGGCGTTCACCGTGGCCAAGCTGGTCCATGACCAGAACCAGATAGCCTTGCCGCGCCCAAGTCATTCCCATGTCCTGGAGTTCGCCCTGGGTCTTGGGATTGTGGTGGCTGTGACAAAGCAGGATTCCCGGCATGCGCTCCCGCACGGGTTCAGGGGAGTACAAATTCGCGCTGACCCACAGCCCGGGCCGGCTCTCGAAAACAAGGTTCTCGATCGTGAATCCGTCGCCTGGAACAGTTCCGCTCCGATGGACAGCCATCTTTTTGGAAGGTGACGGAAACGTTCCAAGGGAGGCTTCCAGCAGCTGCAGCTTTCCTTTCGCGAATTGTTCCCATTGAGCGCGATTGGAGATCTGACGCCATTCGTCTGAGGATCGGCGATTGGCGGCCGTGATGCGGCTTCGAACATCGGCGGCTGCCTTTTGTGCGTGTTCCTTCCGCGCGGCTTCTGTAAGGACGTTTGGATCCAGCGAACGCAGTGATTCGACTATTGGCTTCTGTTGAAGTCCCAGGACGGGCAGAGCGATGAAGACGTGGCAAAGGACTGCCGCGATCGCCCCAATGCACCTGATGAGGTTGTGTGGGTGAGAGATCATTCTACAGTTCATCAGCGAAGGCTTGACTGTGAACCACTCGCAAGCTTCTCCCCGATCTCACTAGCCTTGCCTCTATCGAGCAGACAGACTGAGTCTACAAGGAGCAGCTCTCCAGTTTCAGCTGCCGCAAATAACAGCTCTCTGCTTTCCTTGGCGATTCCGCCCGGGAATTCGAATGGGGAAGCTTTCGCGGCTGTGCCGCATGGCAACGAGTCTGAAGCTCCAGTCGGAAGCGTACTCACGACCTCACCACTCTTCAGCAACAGCACCGCACAAGCACTGACTGTGTTCCGCGAAGGGACTTACGGGGGAAGATCAGATTGGAAAAACTGGCCAATCACGGGTGTTCCCGCCCATGTAGGAAAACGCTGCCACCAATCACAGTTTACCGCCAAGTTCGGTGATCGCAGCTCTGACTTTAGGAACGTACTGGCCGTGTTCTCTCGGCCGTGCACGCTCCAGGAATTTTTGTAGTAGTCGATGGCAACCTGCGACTGTCCGGCTTGTTGGGCCAGCAACCCAGGATTCAAATAGGGCTCGTCAGCTCCGGATCGTATTCGACAGCCTTCTCGAAGTAGCCACGCGCCAGGCTTCCCTGTCCGCGCTGAATTTCGATAATGCCCTAAAATTGTAGCGCTACCGTGCTGGAGTTCTGGGCCAGTATGGCCTTCGCCGCCTTCGCTGACTTCAGGCAAACGGCCCATCTGAAGATAAGCGTACCAGGTTCGTTAGGTTCTGAAGATTGCTTAGATTCATCTCCGCTGCTGTTTCCATCGCATTGGCTGCCGCCGGCAGTTCACCAAGCCGGACATAGAATTCTCCCAGCTCTGCATGGGTCTCGATCAGTGTCCGCCTTGTTCTGAATGGCCTGTGGTAAACCGGCGGCCTTTTGAAACTGTCCGAGCTTTTGGTACACACCCCCAGTGGCTGTAAACGGCAGGATTTGTTGGATCTTCGATTGCGGCCGCTTCGAGCAACGGGACTGCGGCGCCAAAACGGTCGTGGTTCATCTGAACTGAGGCTCGATCGAGAATTTCTAGGATCTGGATTCTCTCTTTGGGGTCAGGACCAGACATGTCAATCCTGAGATCCCGGCGTGCCCACCGCTGGCATACCCTAGATGACTGGAGTTCGCGATAGAGTCTGATCATTAAGCGGCTTGCGATCTAGCCTGCCCAGGTTTTCTCGCGGGCCCAGCGATCTCCCAGACGTACTTCTCCAACTCGGTGGCCTTGGCATTGTATCGGGTTTGTACGTTGCGTGCTTCGCCTGGGTCAGCCCTGAGGTCATAAAGCTCGATCGCCGGCGCGCATGACGAGTTTCCAGCCCTCGAGCCGGACTGCGCGAAGCTCGGACCAGCCGTGACCTGTCTTTGGATAGAGCGTCTCCATGTAAGCAAATCGACTCGGCACCGGCTTGCCCTCGCTCAAAGCAGGCAAGACACTCTGACCTCGCACCTGGCTGCCTGGCGGCAAGCCCAGATAGTCAAGAGGTGGGCATGACATCAATCGAGGCAACCTGTTCCTCGACCATGCGCCCGGCAAGCACGTCCGGACCCGCGAGAATGAGAGGGATCTGGATGGTCGCATCATAGAGAAAGACTCCATGCGTAAACTCACCGTGGTCTCCTAACCTTCGCCATGATCGGCCATCAGGGCAATGAGCGTGTTGTCTTGCAATCCTAAGTCAGAGAGTCCCTTGAAGAGCTTTCCTATCTGCTCGTCCGTGTAAGCAATTTCTCCCGAATACTTGTCTTTCGAAATTGCGAGCGAAAGGCTCGGGAGGGTCGTAAGGGAAGTGGGGATCGTAATAGTGAACCCATACAAAAAAATTCGTCTTCTCCATGGGCTTGCGTTCCTTCTCCAGCCAATCTAAAACCCGCTGAGTTACTACATCAGCTCTCACTTCAGCCACGACGCCGGGCAAAGCCCTCTTGACGTGGTGCCCGCATGTTGTCCAGATAAGTCTTAAAACCTCGGTTCAACCCATACTGGTGATGCAGAACTGCTGATCCCACAAAGGCGGCGGTGTCGAAGCCAGCTTGTTGTGTCACGCTTGCCAACGTAGGGATGCTCTCATCAAGAATAAACCCTCCGTTGTCGCGCAGTTTGTGGACCTGCGGGTAGGCACCGGTGAGGATGCACGCGTGAGAAGGGGTCGTCAGCGGCACTTGCGCGAAGGCTTTGGAAAACCTTGTCCCGCGGCGCACTAACGCATCGATGTTGGGCGTTGCTGCGTTTTTTGTCGGCCATAACAGCCCAAGTGGTCAGCTCGTAAAGTGTCGACAGTGATCAGCAGAACGTTGACTTCAGGGCGAGGACTGGAAGTGCGAGAGCGGGCTGGTTCCGTCTCAGGATTGGTCTTGCCTGAGCATGAGAGACACGAGAAGACAAAAAGCAGGATTCCAATATGGCCTGCCCGGCAGTGATGCGATCCCTGACGTGATATTTTCATAGAACGAAACAGCAGACCTTCCTCTTAGAAAGTGCCCCCTTATTCCTGAGAGGCGCACGCTTAACAATGGTAACCTTCTTCGCGCGATTCCGAAAACACGCGGAGAACAGCCAAAAAAAGCCCTGGAGACTGAATAGTCTCCAGGGCGTGCGGTCGAAAGAAAATTTCGATAGAATGTGATGCGGGCACCGAACTGAATGTTGCGCGGGCCACCGCACTTACCAAAGACCTTACCGAAACCTGAAGTCGTCATTGACGTCGGTGGCGGGGTCACAGATGCCAATTCGGTTAAACAGGTTGATTGCATCAATGCGGAACTCAAGGTTCATGCCCTCGCGAATCCCGAGATCCGTGCGTTTGATAAGGGAGAATTCCACTGAAGCTGGCGAATCCTCGCAACTGCGGCAAATATCGGGAAGCGTTGCGTAACCTGAGCGGGACATTGAGGTCCGTCTGGAACGGGTCTGAATGCAGCTGGGTTTAGATACGGCGTTCCGTTATCAAGTATCCCCGGATTATCCGGTTTGCTGCCAAAGTCACCCATTGATCACGAGGTAGGACAACCTCGGCTCTCAGACCTGGGTTAAAGAGAGCATTGGCTGTCGAAGTTCCCGTCTGTGACGTTTAGAGGTCGTCCCCGATGTATACCTCTGAATTGCACTGACCGTCCAACCACCCAGCACGTAAGTGCCCAACACCCGAACGGAGCCACTTCCCATCTTTCCCGAACGGAAAAATCGTAAATCCAGGTGAATTTGAAATCGTGAGGCCGATGGAACTGCGTCACTGTGTAGTCAGCCGTTAGGTTGTAGAAATCCTGAGCATTGTAATAGTAGTCGCCGGCGCCGGCTGAATCAACTGGTGGCGAGGGACTTGGAGAAGGTATAAGCCGTTAGGAAACGCAGACTCCATATTGATCGCTTCGTGAATGTTGCTTTTGCAGCGAGTGGTAGCTGGACCAGCCGTTATTGGTCCGGTGAGTGATGACGTTCTCGTCCCCTGTACTGCGGGAAAGGTCGTAGGTCTTGCGAAACGGTGCCTGAAAACTTGGGTAAGGCTTTGCGAACTTCAGGATGGTCCGCGATATCATCGAAAGGAGCGTGTCGCCCAGAGACAGGTAGCGGGGAAGAAACTTGGTTCAGTGAGTTGATATATTTAGCATCATTCAACCGTGTTCCCTTATTTCCGATGTAGTTGGCTTCAACTCGCGGCTCTGCCAGGGAAGCTCATACTGCACGCCCAAGTTCCAGTTCTGAACGTAGGGCAGTTTCTGAATCTCGGGACTATAGTAAGCGATATCCTGATCAATTTAGCAGAGTTGGATCCGTGTTCGGGAGGCTCGCTTTAAAGTCGGGATAGGGTGTGTCCCAATTGAAAGCCACGGGTTTTGCCAGCAAATGGGGAGTGTTCTCCGGATGATGGGATTGGATCCGTTGAAACCTTCGAAGTAAGGGAAATTAAAACCGTCCTGGATTGGCGGACTATAGTTGATTCTTATAGCCACCGCGCACGACGACCTTACTGCTGGCGGCATACGCGAATCCTAAGCGAGGGCCGAATTGTTTGTAATAGGTTTTGGCGAAACTGTCGGCTCCAGTCCGGCCTGGACCATCACCCAAGACGACAAAGGCTCCTGGATAACCGTCTGCGCCTGGATTCGGTTTGGTTGGATCGAGACCTGACATACGGCTGGCGACTTCGTGGATGGGGGTTGGGATATCCCAGCGGAGGCCTAGATTCAAGGTCAGTTTCGGAGAAACCTTCCAATCGTCCTGGAAATAGAAAGCGACGGTTTGTGAGCGCTCGCCTGGGGTGAGAAGGCAAGCGGAATTCCCAGCTAAAACTTTGGGCGGTCCCCAGCAGGAAACTTGCATAGGAAAAACCAGTTGCATTCAGCGTGCCACCCAGTGCGCCGGAGTTCGGCAGCCCGGTTTGCTCGTTGTGATAGACATAAGTTCCGGTATTTTGGACAACCTGCGAGTTCAGATAATAACGGCGAATCTCACCACCCATGCGAAAGCCTGGCCGCCCCGCAACCAGGTAAAGTCATTCTGAAAAATCGTGCTTCCGTTGGGCGTGTTGTCGCCTCCACCATGTCCATAGTCGCGGTTCAGACCTCGAACGGTGTTGTTGTTTCCGCGAAACTGAATGACCGGGAAGGCGTGAGTGCCGACACCTCTGAGACCAAGTTCTTGGGCCCAGGGTTCCCGACAGCAGAGCATTGGACTGATTGGCGTTCCGGAAACGATTATAACCCAGGGCCATGTGATTCAGCTTCGTGGAGCTGATCGTCCAGTCCTCGGACAGTCGGATAATCCATCCAGGCGTTAGCTGTGTCTTATCGCCGCTGATGGCTGGCCCCGGAATGGGGACTCCGGGAAGTTGGTAAGAACCTGCGCCTCCACCGCCCGAACGATATCGATAACGGTCATTGTAAACAAATGACCCGTTGAGCTTGTGTTTTTCGCTCAAGACATAATCAATCTTATTGCTGATGTTATCGATATTCAACACCGGACAGCAGCTCGAAAGACGAGGGACATTGTTCCTTAGCCGATCAAAGAGCGGGTTCGGAAGATCATGCTTCAAAACGTTAGTCGTCACCGAACTAAACCTATTCTGAGGGATGATATTGCCTAGGAAGGGATCACGAATCCATGTCCCATCAGCCAGCTGCCGAGTTGATGCCGGATCGAAAGATCTGTCCGAAGCGAACATCGCGTCCTAAGGCGTCCTTGCCAATGACGGTTCCGCTGCGCACATCTTGAGTGAATGCCGGATCAAAAAGCTGGGAAAAATCACCTTTCTTGAATGCGGCCACTGGCAGGCTGTCTTGACCACCGTGCGGAAGTCACCCTGGCGATTCGCTTCATAGGAGAAATAGAAGTGAACCTTGTCCTTCTTGATTGGTCCTCCCAATGAGGCTCCAAAGTTGTTTAAGTTCGTGGCAGACCGAGGAAGGCCAAACCGATTGTTGTTCCAAGAGTTCGCATTCAGCGTTTTGTTCTGATTGAACCAGAAAGCCGTCCCGTGAAACTCATTGGTACCACCTTTCAAGCCAAAGTTGGTCAGTGCTGTCTGTGTGTTGCCATACTGACTGGAAAGTGCGCCGGTCTGAAGCTTGAACTCGCTAACCGCGTCCACGGTAGGAGTAAATTCATTGTTGCTGCCGCCATTCAAATCAAACCGGCCGATTGAGATTCCGTCGATCAAAATCTCATGGCTGTAAGCTTGACCGCCATTGATGGCCCCTTCAAATCCGTTGCCAGTGGTTCCCGGCATTGTATTGAAGATGAAGTCTTGAAGCTGACGGGTGCCGTCACCAACGAAAATCGGCCAGTTGTGGACATCCCGATCAGTGGCGTTGGTTCCAATTTAGCAGTTGACGCCTCCAATAGAGGACTTTCGGATGAAACCGTTACGTTCTCAGTGATCTCGCCCAGTTCCAAAGCAAAGTCTAAAGTCACAGTTTGGGCCAAAAGAACTTGAACATTGTCGCGCACCGCTGTCTTGAAACCCTTTACAGAAGCCGAGACAGTGTAGGTCCCAGGTTCCACATAAGGTGCGCGAAAAGTCCAGTGCTGGTGGTCTTTGCTTTCGTTTGTTCGCCATTAGCCTTATTGATCAACGTGATTTCAGCGTCGGGCACAATAGCACCACTAGCGTCTGTGACTGTGCCTGTCATCGTACCGCGTCCGCTTTGAGCGAACGATGAAGGCACACTCAAAAGTACCGCCAAGGCTATGACAAGAACCCGAGCGAGGTAACTGAGTTTCATTGACAGACTCCTTATCCTTAAGACCAAACACGGCAATCACAAGAGAAAACAAGGAAAGCAGATTGTTCTCCAAAGCTCCTTGACGAGGTTAATACATTCTAACTTATTGATTTTGAAACTAAAAAATTTCGAGATTGGACGAGGTGTCTAGACAAGAGACCCGTTCGATACGAAAACTCAGATTCAAAATACGGATTCCAAGATCAAGGGAAGCTTCCAGTGATCCTATGCGATTACACAGAAGTAGTCAAGATTCTGAATTGCTCTGGATCCTGTTATGAAAGCGAGTTTGTCTTTTCTTTCGCTTTCTTTCCTCGGTTGCGACGACTCCAAGTAGTAACGGGTTTTCCCTCCAATGTTTAGTTATTAGTGCGTGTCAGGCTGGTGCGTCGAGTATCACCACTCTCCTACATTGTTAGAAAGGAGCTCAAGCTTGATCACGACTGCGAGATACCAGAATGTTTGAGCAGAGCTCCCGCGTCCCAGCAGGGGAACTTCAGGGCGCCAGCGCCTAGAGTGCCGTAACCTGTCGCTGTGTCTTGAGACAAATCTCCTGAAACTGGTTGACCGGCCTAGGGCTGTCTGTTAGATTACCGGTTTCGTTTTGGGCTGAATTGTCTGTCAGGACAGACTTCAGTCGAGTTGTTGGAGAATATGGGACAAGTCAGCATTACGCTTCCCGACGGGAGCACGAAGTCGTACGAATCGGGTGTCACTCCTCTAGAAGTTGCCAATTCAATTGGGAAACGGCTGGCGGACGCGGCCATTGTGGCGAAAGTGGACGGTCAGCTGACCGATCTTTCCCGGCCAATCGAGAAGGATTCCTCGGTAGCAATTCTGACGGACAAGAACCTGGAGGCGCTCGAAGTTTACCGCCACAGTTCGGCCCACCTCCTCGCCTTGGCTGTGGCAACTCTCTTTCCAGAAACCCAACTGGGCATCGGACCTCCGGTTGAAAACGGCTTCTACTACGATTTCTACCGAAAGAATGCCTTCACGCAAGAAGACCTGGAAAAAATCGAACAGAAGATGCTGGAGTTCGTTCAGCAGGATCTGCCCTTTAGCCGATCCATCCACGAGAAGAGCGAAGGACTGGAATGGTTTCGCAAGCAAGGCGCTGAGCTGAAGTGCGAGCTCATCCAGGAGAAGGCCGACAAGCAGTTTTCCTGTTACACAGTCGGCACGCTGGTGGACTTCTGTCTCGGGCCGCACGTCCCTTCAACCGGAAAGATCAAGGCCGTCAAGCTGCTGTCGATCGCGGGCGCCTACTGGAAGGGTGACGAGCACAACAAGCAGCTTCAGCGGATTTATGGCACGGCCTTCTTCTCCAGGAAGGAACTGGACGACTACCTGAAGCAGTTGGAGGAGGCCAAGAAGCGCGACCATCGAAGGATCGGTAAGGAGCTCGATCTCTTCAGCTTGCAGGAGGAGGCTGGGCCAGGTCTGGTGTTTTGGCATCCTAAAGGCGCATTGATTCGCACGGAGATTGAAGATTTCTGGCGGACGGAGCATTTGCGCGGAGGATACGATTTCGTCTGCACTCCGCATATCGCGAAACTGGACTTGTGGCGCACGAGCGGTCACGTGGATTTCTACAAGGACAGCATGTATGCCCCGATGAAGATCGACGAAACGGACTATCAGCTCAAGCCAATGAACTGTCCGTTTCACATTTTGATTTATAAGAATGATCTGCGAAGTTACCGCGATCTGCCGCTGCGCTGGGCAGAGACGGGAACCGTCTATCGCTATGAGCGTTCGGGTGTGCTGGCCGGGCTGTTTCGGGTGCGGGGCTTCACACAAGATGATGCCCACATTTTTTGCCAGCCATCGAAGATCGAAGAGGAAATTTTAGGTGTCATCGACTTCACCCTGCACATTCTTCGCAGCTTTGGCTTTGAACAGTTTGAGATTTTTCTCTCGACGCGTCCCGACAAGTACGTGGGTTCACCGGAAGACTGGAAGACGGCGGAAGCGGCTCTGCGACGCGCGATCGAAGCGAAGGGTCTGGCTTACAGCGTGGACGAAGGTGGCGGCGCCTTCTACGGCCCGAAGATCGATGTGAAGATCAAAGATGCCATCGGGCGTTCCTGGCAATGCTCGACCATCCAGTTCGATTTCAATCTGCCTGAACGATTCGATATTTCCTTTATTGCTGAGGATGGCAAAGCGCGCCGGCCATACATGGTGCATCGCGCTCTGCTGGGATCCATGGAGCGGTTTTTCGGGGTGCTCATTGAGCACTATGCTGGAGCGTTTCCGTTCTGGCTCTCCCCGGTACAAGTTGCGCTACTGCCCATCAGCGAAAAGCATACTCAGGCGGTGCAACAGCTTTGCGAAAAGTTGGTCTCGGCGCAGTTTCGTGCCAAGGCGGATTTACGCAACGAGAAGATCAATTTGAAGATTCGCCGGGCACAATTGGAGAAAATTCCGTTCATGGTGGTGATTGGGGACAAAGAAGTCGAAAGCGGAATGCTGTCGGTGCGCAATCGCTTCGACGGCGACATGGGAACTTTTTCGTTTGAAAAGTTTTTGGAGTTGATTCAGCATCTGAAGTCTACGCGGGCGGTTCGACCCTGAGGAACCAACGAGGCGACGGTTATCGGCGCAGGAGGTGCGCGTATTCGACACAACATCAGAATCAACGAGCGGATTCGGGCAAAAGAAGTACGCGTGATTGACGATGAGGGCAATCAGGTTGGTATTCTCGCTCCCTTCGATGCAATCAAGCTGGCCAAGGAAAAGGACATGGATCTCGTAGAGATCTCGCCCACTGCCCAGCCGCCGGTTTGCCGGATCATGAATTATGGCAAATATCTTTACCAGCTGAACAAGAAGGCTCACGAGGCCAAAAAGCATCAGAAAGTGATCCAGGTCAAGGAGATCAAGTTCCGACCCATGACCGACGATCACGACTATGATTTCAAAAAGAACAACATCATTCGCTTCCTCGGTGAAGGTGACAAAGTGAAGGCGGGCGTGATGTTTCGCGGACGCGAGAATTCCCACCGTGAGATTGGACGGCAACTTATTACGCGGCTCATGCAGGATGTTGGAGACGCCGGAGTTGTTGAGGGCTTTCCAAAGATGGAAGGGAATAATATGTTCGTTATCTTCGGGCCAAAGAAGTAGGTGCGTGGCCACGGATTTTACGTCGCGGTGGCGGCGCCACGTTCGATGAAAACAGCGTCCCCCTTGGACAAGGGGGGACTTCAGGGGGGTTGGGGCCGCAACCGACAACCTCGTGTGGGTTGTTGATCCAGAAACCCAGCCCGGCGCTGCGCGCCACCCCTCCTCGAGAGGGGATTTTCAAAGGAGATAATTTGTGCCAAAGCTTAAGACCCACAAGGGTGCCAAGAAACGCTTTCATGTAACCGCTTCAGGAAAAGTGAAGCGGGGCCATTCTCATGCGCGCCACATCCTGACCAAGAAGACCGCCAAGCGGAAACGCAAGCTGGATCAAAATATTATGGTGAGCGCGGCTGATGCTCCGAAGGTCAAGGCGATGTTGCCTTATGCATGAACTGCGCAGTGGCTCTGGTCTTCAGCAAGACAGCCTTCATTTTTTAATTAAGGAGAATGTGCGGTGCCTAGAGTAAAAAGAGGAACAACCCGGCGGGATCGCCGTAAGAAGATTTTGAAGTTGGCCTCGGGATTCCGAGGCACCAAAAGCAAACTGCATCGGTCCGCCAAAGAATCCGTTCAGAAAGCACTGAAGTATTCGATGCGCGACCGTCGTGTTCGTAAGCGCGACTTTCGCCGTTTGTGGATTGTACGAATCGGCGCCGCCGCGAAGCTGAATGGAATTTCCTATAGCCACCTGATTCATGGCCTGAAGAAATCGGGCGTCGATCTCGATCGCAAGATTCTGGCCGATCTGGCCGTGAAAGAACCCGAAGCCTTTGCCAAGTTGGCTGAGACCGCCAAGCATGCCATGGCGGCTTGATCAGTGTTCCTGTGGCGCAGACCCCTCACCCTCGACCCCTCTCCCATTGGGAGAGGGTGGCCGAAGCGACGGCGGTCGCGAAGGCCGGGTGAGGGGTCAGTTTGAGACGGAACGCGGCCAAAAGCCGCAGACCCGAAAGCGTGGGTCTGCGCTACAGATCTTTTGTGACAGCAGAAGGCAGCACAAATGGGGCATCGAGCCCCATTTTTTTTATGTCGCGGTGGGAAAATGCTGGAAGAGCAAATCAAGCAGATCCTGGAAGCGTTTCGGACTGATACCGAGGGAGCGCCTTCTCCCCAGGAGCTCCGCAACAAGTATCTCGGCCGCAAGAACGGCGTCGTCACCCTGTTGATGAAGGAACTTCAGCGGGTTCCGGCGGCTGAGAAACCGGCAGCCGGAAAACAGATCAATGAACTCAAGCTGGAGTTGGAGTCAGGACTAAGCCGCTTGGAAGCCGGAAGCGGCAACACAGGCCCTTTCGGCACGGCTGAAATCCGAGCGTGTGGACGTAACGCTACCTGGAAACCGCCGCTCGGCGGGGCATTCTCATCCACTAACCCTGGTGCGAAGCGAAGTCGAAGAGATTTTCAGTTTCATGGGCTATTCCATCGAAGACGGCCCTGAAATTGAGACCACCTTCTACAACTTTGAGGCTCTCAACATTCCCGAACACCATCCGGCCCGGGATTCTCAGGACACCTTCTACATTTCGGACACGCTTCTGTTGCGCACCCATACCTCGCCCGTGCAGATTCGCACGATGCAGAAACAGCGTCCGCCGCTGCGCATCATCTGCCCGGGAAAGGTTTACCGGCGTGACAATCCAGACGCGACGCACTCTCCGGCGTTCCAGCAGATCGAGGGACTGGCCGTGGATGAAGGTCTCACGTTTCGCGATTTCAAAGGCACTCTTGAATATTTTCTGAAGTCATTCTTCAGCCAGAAGACGCGCGTGCGGTTCCGGCCCAGCTATTTCGCCTTCACAGAGCCGAGCGCCGAGGTCGATATTTCCTGCATCTTCTGTGGCGGCGCAGGTTGCCGCGTATGCAAGTCGTCGGGCTGGGTCGAGGTGCTGGGAGCCGGGATGGTGGACCCTGCCGTGTTCCAACATGTGAATTACGACCCCGAGAAATACACGGGCTTTGCGTTCGGATTGGGTATCGAACGTTTCGCGATGCTCAAATACTCGGTCAACAACGTCCAGCATTTCTATGAAAGCGACCTGCGGTTTCTGGAACAGTTTTGATTTCGGGTGAGGTGCAAACCGCCAAGAGCGCGAAGGATGCACTGCCCAAAAGCAAATCGCAGAGACGCGGAGATTGAAGTCAGAATAGCTGTCTGCAATTGAGTTTTGAAAATTCTTTGGGCTGCTAACCCAGGTTCAACCTCTTCGCAAATTTGGGTTCATATCGCTCAGCCTTCCTCGCTTCCCCGAAGTCTGCTTTTTAGGATTTTTCTTCGCGCCCTTGGCGTCTTGGCGGTTTGCTTCTTGGAGTTGAGATCGTACGAATGAAGATCAGCTATCTCTGGCTAAAGGAATTCGTTGACGTTGATGTCAGTCCTCGACAGCTTGCGGACGACCTTTCCATGGTGGGCGTCGTGGCAGAGGGGTTGGAGCAAGCCGGCGCAGATTCCATTCTCGATCTCGAAATCGCCTCGAATCGGCCGGATTGTCTCAGTCATTTCGGCGTTGCCCGCGAAGTGGCCACACGCTACCACAAGGCGCTGAGGCCTGTGACCACATCGGTTCAGGAATCGACCGAAGCGGCTGCATCTCAGATCTCCGTAACGATTGAGTCGCCTGCACTCTGCGCGCGCTACTGTGCGCGGGTGATTCGCAATGTCAAGGTAGCGCCATCGCCTGTCTGGCTCGCCCAGCGGCTCGAGAGTCTGGCGGTGCGTTCCATCAACAATGTTGTGGACGTGACGAACTATGTGTTGCTGGAGCTTGGCCATCCGCTGCACGCTTTTGATTTGTCCCGCGTACAAGGTAGGCAAATCATTGTCCGGGAAGCTCGCCCACAGGAGAAGCTACTGACTCTTGACGGAGAGACGAGAGAGCTCGGGACCGGAATGCTGGTCATCGCCGACCGCGATCGTGCGTTGGCGTTGGCCGGTGTGATGGGTGGCGCTGAGAGTGAGATTGGATTCACATCCAACGACGTTCTTCTCGAAAGCGCCTGGTTCAACCCCATTTCCATTCGCCGGACAGCGAAAGCTTTGGGCTTGCACACCGAGGCTTCTCATCGGTTCGAGCGTGGCGCTGACGTGGAGGCGGCAGTCGCTGCTATCAACCGGGCCGCTGTTTTGATCCAGCAGTTGGCTGGAGGCGAAATTCTGTCAGGGGTTGTGGATGCTTATCCTCGTCCAACGCCCCGGCCTCGCATTGCTTTGCGCCGTTCACGTATTCTCCAGGTGATGGGAACAGAGATTGATGAGTCTTCCATTGAACGAATTCTTGGAGCGTTGAATTTTGAGGTCGTCGAGCGCGACGCCAGCGGTTGGCAGGTCCAGTTGCCTGCATCACGGCTCGATGTTGAGCGTGAGATCGACCTGATCGAAGAGATTGCCCGACACTATGGATACGACAAATTTGCTTCGACGCTTCCGCCCTGGACCGGCGGGTCAAAACGGTCGGCCGACTCCATCAAGGAGCGAACCCTCAAGACCAGCCTGTTGGGCTTGGGATACGCCGAGAGCCTGACCTATGCCTTCGTTGCCGCGCTTGAGAACGAGAAGTTCAGCTCGGTGTCGCCGGTCCGGATAAGGAACCCCCTGTCGCTTGAAACTGAGGTGATGCGGACGTCGTTGGTGCCTGGGCTGATAGCTTCTCTGCTTCGCAACTATCACCGCGGATCAGGAGTGTTCGACTGTATGAACTTGGGCGGCTCTACCTGCATGATGGGCTGAAACTCAAGTTTGTGGCCGAAAAGGATTTGAACTTTTTAGCAAGTTTGCAGCACGAAAAGCCGTTTCTGGGTCTCATCAGCAGCGGAAACATTGAAGAGAAATCTGTTCATAACGACAAACCTCGAATCACAGGATTTTTTGATCTGAAAGCTGACTTGGAGCTGTTGTTGGAGTCTCTTTCCCTTCCTGTGGACCAAGTCCTCTGGCGGGCCCCAAGTAAAGGAGGCTTGGTTCCGGAATACTACCATCCAGCCGTTTCGGCTGAATTGCGGCTGGGCGCGGATTCGCTGGGCGTGTGCGGGCAACTGCATCCCCAGGTTTGCGAAGGCTACAAGATCAAACAGCCGGTATTCCTCGCGGAGATACCGCTGGAAGTGTGGTATCGCTATCAGCCTCCTGAGCGCACGACTCGCGAGCTGCCGAAGTTCCCCGCCGTTCAGAGGGACCTGTCGCTCGTTCTGGACAAGGACATCGACTGCGAGGCCATCCAGTCGGTTGTGCTGCAGGCAGGTATCCGGGAAGTGCAGCGATGTTTTCCCTTTGACCTGTATTTCGGAGAGAAGCTACCATCCGACAAACAGGGAATCTCGATCAGCATTGTCTATCAGTCACCTGACAGAACGCTGGTTGACGATGAAGTGAATCAATTCCACGAAACCATTTTGAATCTGCTGCGATCCAGGTTGGGAGCCCAATTGAGGACTTAGAGTGAATAACGGACTGGAAAAATTTACTGATCTCGAAAACAAGGTTTACCGCACCATCGAACTCTTCAAAGCGGTGAAGTTGCAGAAGGAATCGCTGGAGAAAGAAGTACTGAAACTGAAGTCGCTGCTCGATCAGACTCAGGCCGAGGGGGACCGGCTCAAGCAGGAATCGATCGAGTTGAAGAAAGAACGCGATTTAGTCAAAGGCAAGATAGAAACTATCCTGAAGAACCTCGACAGTCTTGCAACCTGAGGAGACGGAAAGGGGCGTGTCCATTGCCGGATGATTCAACACGGATTGAGATTTTCGATCAGAGCTACCAGATTCGGGGCGAGATCGATCCCAGGTATGTGGGTGAGCTGGCGGCATACATCGATCAGAAGATGCGCGAAATTGCGGGGGCAAGCAAAACGGTGGATTCTTTGAAGGTGGCGGTCATGGCGGCTCTCAACATCACCGACGAGCTCTTCCAGGAGCGCGAGAGCGCGCGTAGGACAGACTCGATTGTCTACGACAAGAGCCTGGAGTGTTCACGGCTGCTGGACCAGGTGCTAAAGCGCTGATAGGTCGAATGAAGGAATACGATATGGCTCGCACATCACACGAATATAAGTACATTACGCGTCTTCCCAAGACACGCGGAGGACATTCTGTCATCGAGAAAACCAGAATTGGAGTTCACGATGTCGTCGGACTTCTCCAGAACGGAGAGACTGTGGACACCGTGATCAAAAACTGTTTTCCTGAAATCACAAGGGCCCAGGTTTATGAGTGTCTGGCCTATTATGAGGACCACCGGGGGGAGATCGATCTCCTGGTTGCTCGCCAAACTGCTCCAGCATCATCATGAAGTTCTTGCTGGACCACGACGTCCCGGTTGACGTGTCTTATTCGCTGAAGCACCTTCGCCACCAAGTATTTCGTTTGCCCGAAGTACTCAATCCCGCCACTAGCGATGAAGAGGTTTTGATTCTTGCGCGTAGGCGCGGGCTGATATTGATTACTTGCAACCGAGACGACTTTCTGAACTTGGCGGGAGCCGTGTCGCATGCAGGCAGGCATCATCGTTCTCATTCGGCGCAAGACAAGGGCCGCTGAGCGCGCCGCTTTGATTCGTCTATTGGACAAAGCCGGCGAAACTGGCATTAGAAAGAACATCAACTTTGCCTGGCGGTCTGAAAGTCCTTCGCTGCTCCTGATCGGCCGTGGTTCCGGTGAGGTTGGCTGACCTGAGCGTTCGCCACATGCCAAGCAGTTCCTGTTCGCTTTCGAGTGCCGGCCGTCCCACAAACGAACACCTGACAACCCAAGTTGTTTCTGAATTAAGCGGCTAAGTCGTTACCTTTTGCGCTCTTGCTCCGTCTAAACAGATGGCAAGAAAGTTGCAAACTGGCAGTGCGTCTGTAGGCCGTGTATGCTTTTTCTTACTGTCAAAAATTGATCCATGGATATTCCCCGCAAAATCTCAGCTCGCCAGCGCTATCTCAAGCGCGGAATCTATAGTGTGGTTGGCCTTACGGTTTTAGGAGGCATCACTTTCGGTCTGTCACGCATGAGGCCTGCAGCTCCGTCGGCCGACCGGTCTCTGGTGGTCATCGATACGGTCAAGCGTGGACCCCTGGTACGCCAGGAGCGAGGACTGGGCACACTGGTTCCAGAAGACATACGTTGGATTGCCGCGGCCCATGACGGACGCGTCGAGCGCATTTTGGTGTTGCCAGGCAAAGAGGTCAAGGCGAATACCGTGTTGCTGGAGTTAAGCAACCCCGATATGGAACTCGAAGCCTTCAGGACGGAATGGCAGCTGAAGTCGGCAGAGGCCGCTTTAACGGATTTGAGAGTGCGACTCGAGAGCCAACGTCTCGAACAGCAGGCGGCCGCCGCCCGTGTGCAGGCAGACTTTAACCAGGCCAAGCTCCGCGCCGAGCGCAACGAACTGCTCACCAAAGACGGCTTGTTTCCGGCAGTGGATTTGCAACTGTCAAAACTAGCCGCCGACGAACTCGCGAACCGCTATTCCATTGAGCAAAAGCGATTGGACATTAGCGCCGAGTCTATTCAGGCGCAGCTGGCGATGCAGAAGACACAGGTGGAGGAGTTGCGAGCTCTCTACCAGCTGAAGCGCAACCAGGTGGATGCTCTCCATGTTCGGGCAGGTTTTGATGGCGTGCTGCAAGTCGTGCCGGTTCAGGTTGGGCAGAGGGTGACGCCGGGCACCAACCTTGCGCGGGTGGCCGATCCCAAACGCTTGAAAGCTGAAGTGAAGATCGCAGAGACTCGAGCCAAGGATATCCAATACGGGCAGTTGGCTGACATAGACACCCGCAATGGCCATATCAACGGGCGCGTCGTCCGCATCGATCCTGCCGTTCAGAACGGGACTGTCACCGTGGATGTGGCGCTCGAAGGGGAGTTACCGAACGGTGCCCGAACGGACCTGAGCGTCGATGGGACGATTCAACTCGAACACCTCGACAACGTAATTCAGGTCGGTCGTCCAGTTTTCGCACAGGAGCAGGGAACCATCACGTTGTTCCAGTTAACGGAGAATGGAACCCACGCAGTGCGTGTCCCAGTCAAACTTGGCAAGAATTCGGTCACAGCCATTGAAATCCTGGAGGGGTTAAAGCCTGGCGACCAGGTCATTCTGTCGGACATGTCCGCCTGGGATGGTTACGATCGAATACGGCTGCAGTAGCGAAGCGTGGGCCGTACTTTGTTACATCCCCGAATCTGTGACGGCGCCATCGGCACCTTACCGCAAGCTCTTATTTTCGAATTTTCATCCCCTTTGAGTGAGGCATCCAGCCTGGATGCCCGGAGCGAACATGAACCAGAGCAACCAAGTGTTGATTCAGATGGAGAAGGTCACCAAGGTCTTCTTTGCGGAAGAGGTTGAGACACACGCCCTGTCCAACGTTCACCTGAAGATTGGTGTCGGCGAATACGTCTCGATTGCCGGCCCTTCGGGTTGTGGCAAATCCACGCTGCTATCCTTGCTCGGCTTACTCGACTCTCCCACCGAAGGTAGTTACCTCTTGAATGGCAAGCCCGTGGAAAGCCTCAAGCACCAGGAGCGCGCACGCATTCGAAACCGCGAGATTGGATTCATCTTTCAGAGCTTCAATCTGATCGGAGATCTAACTGTCTACGAAAACGTCGAACTTCCGCTCACCTATCGCGGCATGAAGGCTGCTGAGCGCAAGGCCCGTGTGCACGAATCGCTCGAGAAGGTCGGCATGGCCCATCGAGCCCGGCATTTGCCCAGCCAGCTTTCCGGCGGTCAGCAACAGCGTGTTGCTGTGGCGCGGGCTGTGGCAGGAAAGCCGCTCGTGCTGCTGGCCGACGAGCCCACCGGAAATCTGGACTCTCGAAACAGTGAAGCCGTCATGGAACTCCTCCGCGACCTGCACCGCCAGGGCGCCACCATCTGTATGGTCACCCACGACCCGCGCTATGCCGAACACGCCGACCGCACCATCCACCTCTTCGACGGACAAGTCGTCGAAGAGAGCGTGCAAGCCGCAAGTTCGAGCGAGTAGAACCGTGGTCAGGGATTCGCGGTTCGGGGTTCGTGACTGATGGGAGGTCCGTAAGATGGAATCGGCTTCGCCTCAGCCAATCTACCAAGCCGTGACTCGGGATTCGTGATTAGTGGTTCGTGGCGCTTGGCAGTTTTCACTAATCACGAAGCGATTTAGGACCTTGTTCGAGGGTCTTGAATGGCCAAGCAACGAACCACGAATCACTAACCCCGAACCACTATGATTACCGACCTCCGTTACGCCATCCGTCTCCTGCTCAAAAATCCCGGCTTCACCGCCGTGGCGGTGCTTTCTCTCGCACTCGGCATCGGTGCGAACACGGCGCTCTTCAGTGTGATGGATGCCATGTTGCTGAAGATGCTGCCGGTCAAGGATCCGGAACGGCTGGTGCTGTTCAGATCCGTGGCTCTGCGGGAGTTCAGTCCGGGCTTCTACTCCGGCAACGCCAGCAGAGATCCAGTGACCGGGCAGCGCACGATGACCTCTTTTCCATATCAAAGCTTCCAGCGCATGCGCGAGCAAGAAAGTGCGCTTTCGGATATTTTCGCCTTCGGGGATCTTGAGCTCAACGTGAATGCCGAAGGACGGGCCGATGTGGCTGCCGGGCAGGCAGTGTCGGGCAATTATTTTGTCGTTCTGGGTGTCGACCCCTGGCGCGGTCGCTTGCTCACCGAGGATGACAACAGGCCGGTTGCGGCCCCCGTTGCCGTACTGAGTCACCGATACTGGCTTGCACGCTTCGGTGGCAATCCTTCGGTCATCGGCCAGCAGATCAATCTCAACAATGTGGCGTTCACCGTCGTTGGCGTCACACCGCCGGGCTTTGAAGGGACGATGCAGGCTGGTTCGACCAAGGAAGTCACGATTCCGATTGCCTGGGAACCCCAGCTCCACGTCGAGCGCGAACGCTCGCGTATGCATGGCGCAGGAGTTTGGTGGATGCGACTGATGGGGCGTTTGAAACCGGGCGCCACTGCCGAACAAGCCCGCGTGCAAATGGAAAGCGCCTTTCATCAATCCGTGGCGGCGCATCGCACGGCGCGACAGTCTGAGGCGCAGGCAGCAGGCGCAAACCCCATCGCTGCGTTGGAACCGAAAGAGTATCCGCGTCTGTTCCTCGATCCTGGAGGACAGGGAGAAATGGACCAGCGGCAATATTATGCTCCGTCGTTGTATCTGTTGCTTGGTGTCGTCGGGCTGGTGCTGTTGATCGCCTGCGCGAACGTTGCCAATTTGTTGCTGTCGCGCGCGGCCTCGCGGCAAAAGGAACTCGGTGTGCGCCTGGCGCTAGGGGCAGGCAAGTGGCGTTTGATTCGACAACTGCTGACGGAAAGCGTGCTGCTGTCTGTGCTGGGCGGCGTGATGGGAATTGTATTTGCGCTGTGGATCAAGGATGGCTTGCTGGCGGTCAGTGATTGGGGTGGGCGGGGGATGCGCGCGTTTGACCCACAACTCGACTGGCGAGTTCTTGGTTTCACGATGGCGCTTTCGTTGGCGACCGGAATCCTCTTTGGCCTCGCTCCCGCTTGGCGCGCCACTAAAGTGGATTTGACCCCGACGCTTAAAGACGGCAGGCATGGTTCGAGCGCTCTATCGCGCTCACTGCTGAGCCGGGGACTGGTGGTGTTGCAAGTAGCGCTTTCGTTGTTGCTGCTGGTTGGGGCGGGGCTATTTGTACGGACGCTACTCAATTTGCAGCGTGTGGATCCGGGCTTCAATACGCGCAACTTATTACTCTTCGATATCCGACCGGGCCTGATCGGATATAAGGAGGAAAAGCTCGAAGAGTTCTATGTGCAGCTGGTCGAACGCTTCGAAGCTGTCCCAGGCCTGCGGAAGGTGACTTTCTCGAGTGACTCTTTGCTCAGTCGGGGCTCAAGTTCTCGCAATGTCTATTTGCGCAGCGCGTTAAATGCCCAGCCAGATAAAGAGGGCAGAATTAAGGAAAGCGGACCAGGTTATGTCAATCATGTACGCGAGAACTTCCTGGAAGCCATGGAGATTCCGTTGCTCGCCGGACGCACTCTGCAGGCACAGGACGATGCACGCGGACCCAAGGTCGTGATTGTTAATCAAACCTTTGCGAGCCGCTATTTCCCGAACGAAAACCCAGTTGGTAAACGGTTTGCCTTTGCGAGCAACAAGCCTGACGAATTCGAAATCGTCGGGCTTGCCAAGGATGCGAAATACGCCAGGCAGCGGGACGAGATTCCGCCGACAGTCTATCTGCCTTGGCGGCAGGGGTTGCGCTCCATGAGCAGGGCAACGCTGGAGCTGCGCACGGAGGGCGATCTGACGGCTGTTGTCGCCGCTGTCCGGCAAGCCGCGCGAGCCGTGGACGAAAATCTGCCTCTTGACAACATTCGAACTCAGGTCGAGCAAGCCGAAGAGACGTTGGCGATGGAACGACTGTTCGCCAAGCTGCTGACCTTGTTTGGACTCCTGGCACAACAACTCGCCTCGATTGGGCTGTTCGGAGTGATGGCCTATTCCGTATCACAACGGACACAGGAAATCGGCATTCGGATGGCGCTCGGTGCCGGCCGTCGCGACGTGCTGAAAATGATCGTGCGGCAGGGCATGGTGCTGGCTTTGCTGGGCGTCGTCCTGGGTCTGGCGGGCGCCTACGTGCTGACGAAGTATTTGGAAAGCTGGATGAATCTATCGCGGATGCTATTTGGCGTGAAGCCGTCCGACCCGCATCGACTTACGGTGTGATCGCGGTGCTATTGACATTGGTTGCGCTGGTGGCTTGCTTTGTTCCCGCTCGGCGGGCAACGAAGGTGGACCCCATGGTGGCGTTGCGGTGTGAATGACGCCGTGATTCGGGATTCGTGATTAGGGGTTCGCGCATCGTCCGAAGAACCAACTAACCACGAACCACGAACCCCTAACCACGATGCTTAATGACTTTCGTTACGCCCTCCGCCTTTTGCTGAAGAATCCAGCCTTCACCGCTTTGGTCGTGCTCATCCTGGCGCTGGGTATTGGCGCCAACACGGCTATCTTCAGTTTGGTGAACGCAGTGCTGCTACGGCCACTGCCTTATCCCGAGCCTGATCAGCTGGTGACACTTTGGGAGAGGAATCTGAAGGAAGGCGGCAAGCACCTTGTCTCGCCAGCCGACTTTTTTGATCTCCAGAAGAACACCCAGTCGTTCGAGTACCTGGCTGCCCTGTACCCTCCGGGGTTCAATCTCACTGGAGTGAACGAGCCCGAGCGGATTTCAGGCGCCCGCGTCTCGGCCAGCATCTTTCCAACGCTCGGGGTGAAACCGTTCCTTGGGAGGACGTTTAACCCGGAGGAAGACCGTCCTGGAACAGGGCGAACCGTGATCCTGAGCCATGGTCTTTGGCAGCGACGCTTTGGCAGTGATCCACTTATCGTGGGAAAGACGGCTACCCTCAGCGGCAATCCTTACACCATTGTGGGAGTCCTTCCGGCGGGTTTTACCACTCCCGGTCTTTTTGGCAACAACACCCCTGACGCATGGGCTCCCATCGGACTGGACCCGAACGTGACCAGCCGCAAAGCTCGTTACCTTCGGATCTACGGCAGACTGAAGCCTCGGAGTCACGCTTCAACAGGCTCAAGTCGAGATGGATGCTCTCGGTCAACGACTCAGCCAGGCATATCCCGAGACGAATGCGCACATCGGAGTGCTGCTCGTTTCCATGCACGAGCAGGTCACAGGCGACGTGCGTCCAGCATTGCTGTTATTGCTTGGAGCAGTCGGATTTGTGCTGCTGGTCGCGTGCGCCAACGTTGCCAATTTACTGCTCAGCCGTTCAATTCAGCGTCGCCGTGAAGTCGCTTTGCGCTCCGCTCTGGGTGCGAGTCCAGGCCGCATTTTGCGTCAAATGCTGACGGAGAGTTTGTTGCTCTCGATGCTTGGGGGCGTTGCCGGACTCCTGCTTGCCGCGTGGAGTCGTGATCTCTTGGTTGCGCTCGGTTCAGACCGACTGCCTCGTCTACAGGAGATTCCGTTGGACCATTGGGTGTTGGGCTTCAGTCTGGCAGCTTCGCTCGTGACAGGTGTGCTTTTTGGCTTGGCGCCTGCGCTGCAGGCATTAAAGCTTGATCTCAATCAGACCCTGAAGGGCGGTTCGTGGATCGAACCGGGTAGTGCTCGTCGGTTGAACCTTCGTGGTCTGCTCGTCGTATCAGAGGTTGCAACGTCAGTCGTGTTGCTGGTTGGGGCTGGACTTTTGATGAAGACTTTCTTCCGCCTCACTCATGTCGAGACCGGCCTTGCGACGGAGCAGATCTTGAATACCCGGATCTCGCTTCCATCTGCGCGCTATCCCGCTGGGGAGAAAATGTTGAGCTTCAATCGTCAATTGCTGGAAAGGCTCGAAACGGTCCCCGGGGTCGCCTCAGTGGCCATGATTGACTGGCTGCCGCTGGGAGACCTGGGAGGTGTTTCCAACAACTTCACGATACCCAGTCAAGCGGCCGTTCCTTCCAGCCAGGGTGGGACAGGGGGCTCTGCCGAGGTTCGCGTGGTGAGTTTGCGCTATTTTGAAACCATGGGCATCGCGCCTCAAACAGGGGCGACCGTTTTCCTCGTCCGACACGGACGCTGCGCCGCGCGCGCTGATCGTTAACGAACTCCTCGCAAGCCGGTATTGGCCACAGACCGAAGCTATCGGGAAACGGCTGACCATTGATGCCGAGGTTCCAGTCACTGGCGAGATCGTAGGCGTTGTGGGAAACGTGCGGCAGTATGCTTTGGACCGTGAACCCGCTCCGGAGATCTACGTCCCTCATCTGCAAAGTCCCTGGATGAAGCGGGAGACGCGCGAGCTCGTGGTCAAAGCTGTGGGAGACCCGCTCGGATTGGCAAATGCAGTGAGAAAGGAAATCAGGTCCTTGGAACAGGATGTTCCCATCACTGGGTTCCGCTCGATGGAGCAGGTAGTGGAACGTTCGCTTTCGACGCCTCGGTTTTACCTCATTCTCGTGCTCTGTTTTGCGACTCTCGCGCTGGCGCTGGCCGCAGCGGGGCTTTATGCAGCCATCTCTTATTCGGTCAGCCAGCGCACTCATGAAATGGGCATTCGAATGGCGCTGGGTGCGCGCCCAGGCGATTTGCTGAAGCTGATTCTTGGGCAGGGGATGACCTTGACGGCGATCGGCGTCGCTGTCGGGATTGCGGGAGCGTTGATGCTCACCCGTTTCTTGACGAAGCTGCTGTACGGTGTGAGCGCAACCGATCCTTCAACCTTCGCCATGCTTTCTTTCTTCGTCCTCGCCGTAGCTCTGATGGCTTGTTACGTCCCCGCGCGCAGAGCAGCCAAGGTTAACCCGATCGAAGCGCTGCGATGTGAGTAGGTGTCAGGTGTCGGGTGCCAGGTGTCGGGACAGTGATCGCATGACTGTGAACAGCTATCGCGATCTAAGAGTCTGGCAGAAGGCCATGGATTTGGTGGTGACCAGCTACGAAGTTGCCAAGCAGTTTCCACAAAGTGAACTGTACGGACTGGTCAGTCAGATCCAAAGAGCGGCGGTTTCAATTCCCGCCAACATTGCGGAAGGCCACGGTCGTGAACATCTTGGCGACTATCTTCACTATCTGTCGATGGCCAACGGCTCGCTCATGGAGTTGGAGACGCACTTCCTGCTCGCCGGACGATTGGGATATCTGAACGTCGAGTCAATGAACCAACTTCTGAATCAAACAGCTGAAGTTGGCCGGATGCTGGCCGGTCTGATCAGGAGCCTAAAGAGTTCCCGACCTGGCTAATCTGACACCTGAAACCAGACACCTGACACCTATGTTTAACGACCTTCGCTACGCCTTCCGCCAACTAATAAAGAATCCCGGCTTTACGGCTGTGGTCGTCCTCACACTGGCGCTGAGTATTGGCGCCAACACGACGCTGTTCAGTGTGGTCAACGCCATCTTGCTGCGTCCGCTGCCGTACCAGAACCCCGACAAGTTGGTTGCACTCTGGATGCGGTTTACTGGCATTGGGATTCCCAAGGACCAGAACGCAGTTTCCGCGCCTGAGTTCATGGACCTTCGGCGGCTGGCCAACTTCGTTCTCCCATTTGGCGGCGATTGGCACGACGAACTTCAACCTGCGCGTGGGTGAGATACCGGAACGAGTGGCCGGGGCTGCGGTTTCACCAAGTCTCTTTCCGTTGCTGGGAGTGCAAGCACAAATGGGGAGGGTGTTCCTGCCAGAAGAAGAGCAGGTCGGCAAGGACGCGGTTGCTGTCATCAGTCATGCGCTTTGGCAGCGTCTCTTCGCTTCCGATCGAAACTTGATTGGCCGAAGCTACCAGGTTAACGGACGAAGCATCCAAATCGTGGGCGTGATGCCGCCGGGATTCAGCTTTCCCGATGAAGCTGCGATGTGGACGCCGCTGGCCTTCACACCCGAACAGCTCAGCCCCAACTCACGCGGCAGTCACGGCTTGGCGGTGTTAGCCAGGATTCGAGACAACCTATCCTTCGCCCAAGCTCGCGCCGAGCTGGACATCGTGTCGCAGAAGATCATCGAGGGCGCTGCGAACTATCCCTATCAAAAGTTTGGTTTCCGGGTTCTGATGAACCCGATGCTCGAGGAAATCGTCGGCGAGGTTCGGATGGCCTTGATCCTCCTGATGGGGGCTGTTGCCTTTGTATTGCTGATTGCCTGCGCCAATATCGCGAACCTGCTGCTGGCCAGAGGGAGTGCGCGCGAGCGGGAGTTCGCCATCCGAACGGCGGTTGGCGCAAGCCGGACGCGGCTGTTGCGACAACTCCTTACCGAGAGCGTTCTGCTTTCGGTGTTGGGCGCGGCGCTTGGCTTGTGGCTGGCTTCAGCCAGCCTGGGTGTTCTGGCCGCAGTCGCCGGACGCATTCTGCCGCGTTTGGCTGAAGTCCGGCTCGATGGAGGGGTTCTCACGTTTACCTGCCTTCTGGCCATCCTCACGAGTGTGATCTTCGGCTTCTTGCCAGCGTTTCAGTCCACACGAGGTGTCACACAAGAGGCTCTGAAGGAAAGCGGTCAGAGCACCACGGCGTCGGCTTCGCGGGGTCGCTTAAGGGGCTTCCTGATCGTTGCCGAAGTGGCACTGTCACTTCTTTTGCTGGTAGGCGCTGGTCTCCTCATCAAAAGTTTTCAGAGGCTATTGGGTGTGGACCCTGGTTTCCACTCGGAGCAGAGTTCTGACCGTGCGAGTTTCACTGCCGCAGATCCGCTACGACCAGCCAGACAAGATCCGGACCTTCTACCACAACCCTGCGCGAGCGGGTGCTGAGGCTGCCCGGCGTTGAAGCCGCAGGCCTCATCTCTATTCTTCCCCTAACCGGAGACAATTTCTCGGGGACTACGACGGTCGACAGCCAGGCGGTGCCTGCAGACAACGCCACCCCCGAAGCGGATTGGAGAGTGGTCACGCCTGGCCTTTTCGAAGCGTTGAGAATCCAGCTGGTGCGAGGTCGATACTTTGATGAACGTGATTCCGAGTCATCGGCGCCGGTTGCGATCATCGACGAGACCATGGCAGACACCTACTGGCCGAACCAGGACCCCATCGGCAAACGGCTCAAGCGCGGAGGTCGGCAATCCACAAATCCCTGGATGTCGATCGTCGGTGTCGTCAAGCACGTTCGCTTTCGAACTCTGGAAATGCCCTCGCGCGTAGAGCTCTACTGGCCCCATACCCAGAACCCTTCCAGAGCGATGAGTCTCGCGCTTGCGCTCCTCTCAAGATCCGCGTGCTCTCGTGGATACGATTCAACGTGAGGTGATGGCCATTGACCCGGAACAACCAGCATATGCTGTTCGTACCTTGGACGAGGTTCTGGCTACCTCGATGGCAAGACGGCGCTTGTCGATGTTACTGCTAGCGGCGTTCTCAGCGGTGGCCTTGTTGCTTGCTGGCGTGGGCATCTGCGGGGTTGTGGCACATTCGGTCAGCCAGCGAAATCACGAAATCGGTATTCGTCGAGCCCTCGGGGCAGATACTTGGCAGGTGCTGCAGTTGGTCTTGGGGCACAGTCTGAAGATGGTTCTGGTAGGTGTTGTCATGGGTCTGGCTGGAACCGTGGTGGTCACACGCCTGCTGTCGGGCCTGCTCTTCGGCATCAAGTCCGGCGATCTGACAACGATTGCGTTGGCTGGTACCACGCTACTTGTAGTTGCAGTCGTTGCAAGCTACCTGCCAGCGCGCCGAGCCACCAAGGTGGATCCAATGGTGGTGTTGAGGTACGAATAAAAGCCGTGATTCGGGATTCGTGACGCGTGATTAGCGGGCACGAACCACGAATCACCAGTCCCGAACCCCTAACCACTATGCTTAACGACTTTCGCTACGCTTTTCGCATTCTGTCAAAAAATCCTGGCTTCACAACTGTGGCCGTGCTGACGCTCGCGCTCGGCTTGGGCGCTTGCACCGCCATGTTCAGTTTGGTCCATGCGGTGTTGCTGCGGCCGCTGCCGTTTCGCGATCCCGGACGTTTGGTTTGGATCGAAAACACCGGCACAGACGGCATGTCTGGTCGCACAACTCGTGTGGACAACTTTCTTGAATGGCGCGCACGGACGGATTCGTTTGAGAAGCTTGGCGCATACTTCGCTTTCTTCGACTACCAGCGCTACACGCTCTCAGAAAGCGGCGAGCCGCAGCGTCTGCGTGGGGTGCCGATTTCGCAGAACTTTCTGGAAGTGCTCGGAGTGCAGCCCATGCTGGGCCGCTCGTTTTCGGATGAGGAGTGTGTTTGGAACGGGCGCAAAGCAGCCATTCTCAGCCACGCGTTCTGGATGCAGCGCTTCGCAGGCGATCGGAATGTGGTTGGCCGGTCGGTCACGCTGAATGGCAATCCCACAGAGATCGTCGGCGTTATGCCTTCTTCATTCGATTTCGACTCTGTGTTCGCTCCGGGAACGGAGATCGATGTGCTGCTTCCGTTTCCGTTGGTGGAGCAGACGGCGCGTTGGGGGAATACGCTCTTCGCCGTGGGCCGGCTGAAACCGTCCACCTCGATAGGGCAGGCGCAAGCTGAGTTTGACGTCATCAGCCGGGCCGTGGCGACTGACCATCCGGAACGGGGCACCTTCGGGGCACGTATGGCCGGGTTGGATGCCAGTATTCGGGGATCTTTTCGCACAGCGCTCCTCATCCTGTCCGGTGCCGTCGGCTGTGTGTTGCTGATCGGCTGCGTCAATCTGTCGAATTTGTTGCTTGCCCGGGCCAATGCGCGACGCAAAGAATTTGCTGTGCGCGTTGCCTTGGGCGCTGGTCGGTGGCTGTTGGTGCGCCAGACGTTGTCCGAAAGCCTGATGCTCGCTCTAGGCGGTTGCGCGCTCGGCGTACCGCTCGCCTATTTCACCACTGCCGCTCTCACCCAGCTGCACACCTTTGGTATCCCGCTGCTGCAGACGACCACCGTGGACTCAACGGTGCTCGCATTCACTGCATTGCTCTCGTGCCTGGCAGGTGGGCTCTGCGGGACACTGCCTGCTCTGCAGCTTTTGCGCCGGAACGCGCAGAAAACCCTCACTGAAACGGGGCAAAGAGGCAGCGCCGGTAAACACAGCGCTCTGATTCGCAAATCGCTCGTGATCGTCGAAGTGGCCATGGCCTGCGTGCTGCTCGTCGGCTCCGGGTTGTTGATTCGCAGTTTCGTCAGGTTGCTTGAAGTCGATTTGGGATTTCAACCCAAGCACGGCATGGCGTGGCGAGTCGATCCCACCCGCTCGCTCAAGTCCTCGCAGGACTGGGCACAATACTATGACGGGTTGGTTGGGCGAGTCCTGGCGGTTCCGGGCATCGAGTCGGCAGGTTTGAGCGATACCCTACCGTTGGGACGCAACCGCGATTGGGGTGTGGGAGTGAAAGGGGTGACCTACACGCGAGAAGAGGAGTATCCGTCTGCTTTTCCCCGCATTGTCGATCATCGCTACCTCCAGACCATGCGCATTCCGCTGCGCGCGGGCCGCTACTTCGACGAGCGAGACAACTTTGCCAGTGACAAAGTGATCGTTATCAATGAAGCGATGGCGAAACGCCTTTGGCCTGGCCGGGATGCCATTGGCCAAAGCGCCGTCATCAACCGGCAAGATTGGCGCGTGGTGGGAATCGTCGGAGACGTGCGGCACGGCACATTGGAGGAAGCCGCAGGAGCGGAGATGTATCTGAATTTTCGCCAAATCGGCGACTGGAATGCCATCGAACTCGTCGTCCGGACGTCGCGGTTGCCCGAATCGTTTGTGCCCGATGTGCGCGCGGCGATGAAGGCATTTGATCCGGCTTTGCCAAACAGCGAGTTCACCACGCTGGATCAGATCGTCGATGACGCCGTTGCGCCACGGCGGTTGATCACTCATTTGCTTGGCGTCTTTTCTTCGTTTGCCTTGGCGCTGGCTTCGCTAGGTCTCTATGGTGTCATTGCTTACTCCGTCAGCCAACGAACGCAGGAGATCGGTATCCGCCTGGCGATTGGCGCCCAGCGTGGCGATGTGTTGCGCCTGGTCGTCGGTGAAGGATTCAGGATGGCCGCAGCCGGTGTGGCGGTCGGAGTCATCGCTGCCCTGGCTCTGTCGCGACTACTCGCGAGTCTCTTGTTCGGCGTCACAAGCACCGATCCACTCATCTTCTCCATCAGTGCCGCCGTGTTGACTTCGGTTGCGCTGCTGGCGTGCTACATCCCAGCTCGCCGCGCAGCTAAAGTCGATCCGATGGTGGCGCTTAGATACGAGTGACTAGTGGCGAGTGACGAGTTGGAGCTAAAGCGAGAACTATCACCTGAACCTAACACCGGAAACCTAACACCTGGCACCTAACACCTGAGGCATCCAGTGATCAAGCTGCGCAACATCACCAAGTTCTTTGAAGACAAATCAGGTATCAACCATGTTCTGCGCGGCATCGATATGGACGTGGCAGAAGGCGAGTTTGTCAGCATCATGGGACCTTCCGGAGCAGGCAAGTCGCTGTTGCTTAATATCCTCGGGATGTACGACGGTGCTTGGAAAGGCGAATATCTGTTTCTGGATCAGAGCGTTCACCGCCTGAATCCCAAACAACGCGCCGAACTGAACAAGAAGCATGTCGGCTTTGTCTTTCAACAATTTCATCTGCTCGATGATTTGACCGTGGCTGAGAATCTGGATATCCCGCTCTCCTACCGCAGCATCAAGAAGTCCGAGCGCGAACGGGTGGTTGCCGAAGCTCTGGACAGGTTTGCTTTGGCCGGTCGAAAACATCTTTATCCAAGTCAGCTCTCCGGCGGCTTGCAACAACTGGTGGCCGTGGCGCGCGCGGTGGTTGGGTCCCCAAGGTTGCTTCTGGCTGATGAGCCGACGGGCAACCTGCATTCCGAACAGAGCCAGCAGATCATGGAGCTCTTCCAGAAGCTGAATCGAGAAGGGACGACGATCATCCAAGTGACACACTCTGAAGTCAACGCCGGATATAGCAAAAGGACACTTCAGATTCTCGACGGTCGTTTCGAAACCCAAGGAGAGAACTTTCAGACCAAAACAGTGTGATTAGGTGTCAGGTTCCAGGTTTCAGGTGCCAGGATGAAAGCGATGCGTAAACCCCAACGCCCAGAAACCCAACGCCCAAACCTAACACCTGAAACCTGACACCCGACACCTATGTATACCGACCTTCGCTACGCCCTTCGACAAATCCTCAAGAACCCTGGCTTTGCTGCCGTAGTCGTGCTCATCCTCGCACTGGGCATCGGTGCCAACACGGCCATCTTCCAGTTGCTCGATGCTGTTCGGTTGCGAAGCCTGCCAATCCACAACCCGCAAGAGCTGGCAGAAGTTCGGATTGTGGGTGGCAATGGTGGCATGGGTCTTAACCCCAGCAGGTATGGAGGGCTAACTCGACCGGTCTGGCAAGAGATCCGCGAGTCTCAGCAGGCTTTCTCCGGCGTCTTCGCTTGGACGGCCGCGGAATTTCGAGTTGGCAAAGGAAGTGAGCTGCGGCGCGCCAACGGGATTCGGGTGAGCGGTGATTTCTTTCGCGTGCTTGGAGTCCGACCTTGGCAAGGGCGGTTACTTTTGCCGGAGGATGAGATGGCATGCCCTCCATCGAGAGCTGTCGTCAGCTATTCCTATTGGCAAAGCCAGCTGGGCGGGCGAGACCTGACGAGCGACATCCGACTGACGGTTGACGGCGACTCGATGGAGGTGATTGGAGTAACGCCACCTGAGTTTTTCGGTCTGGCCGTCGGGGAGCGCTTTGACATTGCGCTGCCCTTATGCCAACCCAAGGAGTTGCGGCGCGATGTGTTCAATGTGGCGGTCATGGGGCGTCTCCGTCCCGAATGGACGGTTGACCGTGCTGCAGCGCACTTGGACACCATTAGCCCCGGAATTTTCGAAGCGACGGCAATCACCGGATACGGTGCAAAGACCGTTGAAAGGTACAAGCGGTTCCGGCTGGCGGCGTATCCGGCTTCGGGAGGTGTCAGCGTACTGCGAAAGAAATACGACTCGTCCCTTTGGCTGCTGCTTGGCATCACCGGCTTAGTGCTTTTGATCGCATGCGCGAACTTGGCCAACCTGATGCTGGCTCGAGCTAGTGCGCGGGAACCTGAAATAGCGGTGCGCTTGGCCCTGGGTGCCTCGCGCTGGCGGCTGTTTCGCGAACTCTTGCTCGAGAGCGGGCTGCTGGCCATCGCAGGCGCTGCGCTTGGAATGGGGTTAGCACAATTCCTGACTCAAGTTCTAATCCAGTCGCTCTCCACCGAGGGGGCTGCCGTGACTCTCTCGATTCACACAGACTGGCGCGTCCTTCTGTTCGCAGCGCTGGTAGCAGCGATAACCTGTATCGCTTTCGGCGCTGCGCCGGCACTCCGTGCAACGCAGACGGAGCCGATAACCGCCATGAGGTCCGCGGGGCGTGGCTTGACTGCAGGCCGCGATCGGTTCTCGTTGCAGCGGATGATGGTCGTAACTCAGATCGCGATCTCGCTGGTGCTGATGGTGGGCGCAATGCTTTTTGTCCGCAGCTTTCGCAATTTGATGACGTTTGACCCGGGGATGCGGCAACGCGGCATCACGGTCGCGTTTTTCGGATTTCACCAGTCTCAGATCGCGCGTGATCGATACCCAGAGTTTCAGCGCCAGTTACTGGAGGAGGTACGTTCAGTGCCCGGAGTATTCCACGCTGCGACAACGACCAATGTGCCGCTGATTGGAGGGTCTTGGGGCCACGGTGTCCGCATCGGATCATCCGAAGGGTCCTCCATGTTCACCTGGGTCAGTCCCAGCTATTTCCAAACCATGGGTATTCCGCTATTGAAGGGCCGCGAGTTCAGCCCGAACGATACCGAAGCATCGCCACGCGTGGCGATTGTGAACCAGGCTTTCGTGAATAAGCTTCTGGCTGGAGCAGACCCGATTGGTCAGACGATGCGTACCAGTCCAGAACCGAGGTATCCCTCAACCGTTTACGAGATCGTCGGTGTCATTCCAGACACAAAATACGACGACCTCCGTGGTGAAACGCCCCCCATGACGTTCGCGCCGGCCTCGCAATTTCCAGACATAGGCTCCTGGGCTAAAATGATGATTCACTCGGAGCTGGCGCCCGAGACAATCATGAGAAGTGTTAAGCGTTGGATCAGCGAGAAGCATCCCGAGATCGTGATGGAATTCAGCGCTTTTCAACCCCAGATTCGTGAAGGGTTCGTACGCGAGCGCCTCATGGCGATGGTGTCGGGATTCTTCGGCCTGCTGGCGGCGCTGCTGGCCGTTATCGGGCTCTATGGACTGATCTCTTACATCGTCACACGCCGCCGCCACGAGATCGGAATTCGCGCTGCCTTGGGGGCCCAACCGAGGGCCCTGCGTTGGTTGGTGCTGCGGGAAACATTGCTGCTGGCTGCAGTCGGAACTGCGATTGGAGTGCCAGCGACCCTGATGACTGGCCGACTGGCTTCCAGTTTGCTTTTCGGGATCACGGCCACCGACGCGCTCACGATTGCGTTATCAACGTTGCTTCTGGCTGGAGCTGCGATCTTGTCGGGCTACCTGCCTGCCCGCCGCGCAGCGAAAGTCGATCCGATGGTGGCGCTGCGTTGTGAATAGGTGTCAGGTGCCAGGTACCAGATGCCAAGAAAACCTGAAACTCCTCGAAACCTAACACTTAACACCTGAAAACTGACACCTGAAACCCGACACCTATGTACACCGGCCGCGGTTGCGCTCGACCCCTTTCTCGTCCTTGCTGCGCTCCTTGACCGGGCCGTTTCGATTCCGGAATCCGAGAGTCCTGCAAGAAAACAGCGGACGAGGCCAAGTTGACTGTTAACCCTCTTCCACGTTCAGTCGTCCTTTATAGTGTTGTGTAGATCCTAACGCCGATTTTGTTCTCGTCATCTTTGGATGTGTTACGACCTGGCACTCTGTAGGGTGTGTCGCGCCTTTTGACGCACCATCCCCGGCGGGTGATTTGGTGTGTTGAAAATGCGCAACGCACCCTACGGAAATATCAAGGGTGCCGTTCTGACTCTCTGGGGACCGGCATCACTGCTCAGGAGAGCACCGTTGGTGACTTTCTAGGAGTTTCAGAGTAGGAGATATTGATGGACACGCTCTGGCAGGACCTGCGCTATGGGATTCGGATGCTTTACAAGAACGCGGGCGCTACGGTCATCGTGTTGTTGTCACTGGCCCTCGGCATCGCCGGGAATGTTTCCATTTTCAGCTTTGTCAACGCACTGCTGTTGCGCCCGCCTGCTGTAGAGGCGCCGCATGAACTTTTGGAAGTCTGGAACCAGAATCCCAAGGCCGGATCTGCTTTCGAGCGCTACGATCTGCTGAGCTATCCCGGGTATGCCTACTACCGCGACCATACAAAAGTTTTTAAAGAGTTGCTCGCTTTTGACGGAGACACTGCATTTCTCAGTTGGAGCCGGGCCGGACAGGGACAATTGGTGCAGGGGCAGTGCGTCAGTGGGAACTTCTTTTCATTGCTTGGAGTGGAGGCCGCTCTGGGGCGGACATTTCTTCCGGAAGAGGACAAGACACCGGGTACGCATCCGGTAGCTGTTCTCAGCCATGCTTTTTGGCGGGAACAGTTGGCGTCTGATCGCAACGTGTTGGGCACGAGCCTGACTTTGAACGGCCAAAGTTTCACTGTCGTCGGAGTCGCGCACCCCGGCTTCACGGGCATGACCGCAGGCATCGCGCCAGCTCTATGGGTACCGCTGATGATGGCGCCGCAGATTCTGCACGACCCGGAGTGGTTAACGCGCGAAGGGTCCTTCTCACTCTTTGCCATTGGCCGCCTCCAACCCGGAATCACAGCGTCGCAGGCTGGCGCGGAAATGAATCTCCTGGCTCACCAACTGTCGAAGAGTTACGTGGAGAACAGAAATCTGCAAGCGGCAGTTTTTCCGGCAACTCTTGTCCCCGGCCCTTTTCGCGGTTTTGTTGCAGCTTTTACCGGTGTGCTGATGGCGGTGGTCGTGCTGGTGCTCCTGATCGCCTGCGCCAATGCGGCGAACTTCCTGCTTGCCCAGACAACGCAACGCCGGAGAGAGATGGCGATTCGCTCCGCTCTCGGCGCGAGTCGCCGGCGGGTGATCCAGCAAACTCTGACCGAGAGTGTTTTGCTGGCTGTCCTGGGGGGAGCCGCTGGGATGGTCCTGGCCCTGTGGGCCAACCCGTTGTTACTGAGTCTCAAGCCGCACAACGTGCCCGTCCGACTGGACGTCCCGCTGGACATCCGTGTAATGGGTTTTACAGTGCTGCTCTCATTGTTGACCGGTACAGTTTTCGGCATTGTTCCAGCTTTGCGCAGCACCAGAGTTGATTTGGCTCCGACGCTGAAAGATGAAGGTCGTGGCGGCGGCTATCGCCGGTCGCGATTCCGGAACGGACTCGTCATCAGCCAGGTTGCCCTGTGTTTCGTGCTGCTGGTGGGCGGCGGACTCTGCCTGCGCAGCCTGTTCAATGCTCAATCGATTGACCCAGGATTTGAGCTGCAGAACCGCGTCTCCGCAAGACTCGACCTCAAGAGCCTCGATTATTCTCAGGCTCGCGGAAAGCAGTTCTATGACGCGTGGGTCGAGCGGGTGTCAGCGCTGCCAGGAGTCGAGTCTGCCAGCGTGGCCAACTACCTTCCCTTGGAGACGGTGAGTCGGGGGATAGAGATCAATATTGAAGGAACGTTGCCGCCTCAAGGTCGGGATGGCTTCGACGTAAACGTTATGGAGGTGGGACCCGACTATTTCAAGACCATGGGAACGTCGCTCCAAAGGGGTCGCGAATTCAGCCGGCAAGACAACGAAACGGCTCCGCGTGTGGCCATCATTAACGAAGCCATGGCTCGGCGTTTCTGGCCAGGGCAGGACCCCATCGGTCGGCGTCTGGTAGAAGGAACCCTGGCAAAAGGCGAAAGCTACGAGGTGGTCGGGATTGTTGAAACCGGTAAGTATGGCACGCTCGGTGAATCGCCGAAGCCGTTCTTGTTTCGATGCTTCCTGCAGAACTATCAGGCCAAAGCGACCCTGGTGGCGCGTACCAATGCGGACACGACTCAACTCCTCAAATCAATTCGAGAGGAAGTTCAGAGGTTGGATCCAAACCTGGCTTTGATCCAGCTCGGCACACTCAGACAACATTTGTCCTTCGCGCTCTTCCCCGCTCAGGTCACGGGTCTCCTGCTTGGAGTGTTCGGTTTCTTAGGATTGGTCCTGGCGATAGTGGGACTTTCTGGCGTGATTGCTTATTCCGTATCTCAACGCACGCACGAGATTGGCATCCGCATGGCGCTCGGAGCACAAAAACAGGATGTGCTTCGCATAATAGTGGGGCAGGGGATTGTCTTGTCGCTCATTGGCACCGGCATCGGCTTGGTTGTCGCCCTATTCATGACGCGTTTCCTGACGAGTCTCCTGTATCAAATCCAGCCGACCGATCCCATTACCTTTGCAGCAGTGACTCTTCTAATGTCTATGGTCTCCCTGCTGGCTTGCTACATCCCCGCACGTCGAGCCACACAGGTCGATCCCATCGTGGCGTTGCGTTATGAGTAGGTGTCGTGTGTCAGGCAGAACGGCATGGATCTGGTCCCTAACACCTGGAACCTGACACCTACTGAAGAGGATCACGACGCCGTCAACGATCCATCAACGATTAGTAACGATCTGCTAGTTCGATGCTGGGGTCAGTCGTGCCGACTATCCCCGGGCGGCTGCTGCCGCCTGATCTAGAATCTCCGCTGCGCGGCCGACATCGTTCACGCCGAAAAACAGCAGCGGTTTATTTGTCGCTGAATCCACCCCGGTGTAGGCGTAGTTGATGTTGATGTTGGCATCACCGAGTCGGGAAGCCGCTCGAGCCAACTCACCGGTCCGATTTGGAAGGCTGACCTGAGCAACATCCGCCTCAGTGTAAGTGATCTTTTGACTATCCAGAACGGTCTTGGCTGTGGCCAGATTGTCCACAACTAGACGGACCAAGCTTTTTCCTTCGGAGGGAATGGACTGAAAACCTAGAATGTTTAACCCACGATCAGCGAGTGCTTGACTGATCTTTCCGAGAGTGCCTGGCCGATCCTCCAGTCGAAGATTGAATTCTTTGACTCTTGGCATGGTGTCACCTCCTTCAAGAGATACTGGAAGGAACACTTGGCGACGTCGTGATCTGGAAGCTCATCTTAGTCCCACATCTCCGACATTTCAACTTGCGACACTGACTCAGTGGCGAGTTGCGAGTGGCGGGATTGCCAATTGTCGATTGAAGCCCACTTATGGGACAAATTATATTCGGGTCACATTTTTCAAGCGCACGCAACCCGAGAAATCGGCAATCGCCAATCGGAAATCGGCAGTACTCCCCACTTTCCACTCATCACTCGCCACTAATTTCAACTACCACGCCAGCGCCGCAGCCGCCACGCGTGGGTCGGCTCCGGCACTCAGGGATCCGGTAGCTGGATCGATCAGGATCGCGGCATTGGAGCCCATGCTCCACGGGCCGCTGACAAAGACCTTATGGCCACGCCGGACCAGTTCGGCGCGAACCGATTCCGACACGCGGCTTTCCACGCTCATCTCTCCGGGATACATCGTGTGTGGGAAAGGTGAGGCCGGAAAGCTTCGGGTCGACCAGCGCGGCGCTTCGATGGCCTGTTGGACGTTCATGCCGAAATCGACGATGTTTACGAAGGTCTGAATGGTTCGCATGCATTGGTCGTCGCCGCCGGGACTGCCCGTTACCAGGAATGGTTTTCCGTCCTTCATGACGAGCGTTCCTTGAAGTGTGCTGCGGGGTCTTTTGCCCGGCTGAAGCGCGTTGGCGTGGCCATGAACCAGCGAGAAATAGTCGCCACGGCAATTCAGCACGAATCCCAGTTCCCCCATCACCACTTTGGTTCCAAAGCCGCTATGCAGGCTGGGCGTGAACGTGATGGCGTTGCGATCCTGGTCCACCACGGCAATGTAGCTGGTGTCGCCTTCGTGGTCGGCGCGGCCGGCAATGTCGATATCCCGTGGCGGGTCCAGAGGCGCAAAACCAGACATGTACTTTTCCGGCTGGCCTGGCCGGAACTCGAAGGAAGCTTTTTCTGCCGAGATTAGTTTGCGTCGCTCCTCGGCGTACTGCTTTGAGAGCAAGCCCTCGTAGGGAATGCGGACGAAATCCATGTCTCCCAGGTACTTGTCCCGGTCGGCCATGGCCAGCTTCGTGGCTTCAACGGAGGTGTGGATAAAGTTGGCGCTGTTGTGGCCCATCAACTTGAGGTCATAGCCCCCCAGCAAATTCAGCATGAAGAGTTCGGCAGGACCCTGCGTGGCCGACGGGTTCTTGTACACTTCGTAACCGCGGTAGCTCACCGAAACCGGCTCTTCCACTTTCACCGTGTAGTTGGCAAAATCCTCGTAGCGCAACAGCCCACCGTTCTTCTCCGAGAACTCAGCCATTTCACGAGCAATGTCGCCCTTGTAGAACCGATCGCGCGCGAGTTTCAATCCGGCTTCACGGCCTTTCGCGTCCTTTTCCGCTTCAACCAGACGCCTCAAGGTGCGGGCGAAGTCCACATTCTTAAAAATTTCTCCTTCCTTCCATTTCTTTCCGCCAGGTGCATACAGGCGAGCACTGGAGGGATACTTTAATAGTTGCTCGCTGCCCATGCTGCGCGCATAGCTTTCAGACAGAGGGTACCCGCGTTCAGCCAGTTCAATCGCTGGCGCGAGCACTTGAGCGAAACTCATGGTTCCCCAGCGCATCAGCAAGACGTGCCAGGCATCGACCACGCCGGGGACGGTTGCTGAAAGCAGCGTGTCGTTGACCGGGATCTTGCCGTTCTGGTTTTTCTGATACCACTCGATCGTGGCCAGCTTGGGTGCAGTGCCTTCGGCATTCAGCGACCAGACCTTTTTTTCCTTGGCAGAATAAATCAAGAGCACGGCGTCACTGCCAATGCCGTTCGACGCGGCATCCACAAGCGCCAACGCCGCCTGGCCGGCCACAATGGCATCAAAAGCGTTTCCACCGGCGCGCAAAATGCGTTCAGCAGCCATCGTGGCCTGGGTTGCCATGGAGGCAGCCGCATACTGCGCGCCTCGCACGACAGGCTTCATCGTCTGTCGTGAACTGGCTGGCCCAATGAGTACCCGTTCGTAGCGCTGCTGCAAGGGCGGGGCGTAGAGCGGCGCGACGGAAGAAAGGAAGACGAGCAGGAAGGCTAAAGTCTGGCGACTCATGGTGAGTACCTCCGTGGTGTTGCTTGCGAAAAACAGGATCTTGTTCTGTGACCAGAAGCTTATCAGAGATTAAGTCGGTTGGTGCTACCTGAGCTGTTGCGAAACCGCAAAAGTGTTCCGGATGCCGGCAATCGGTTGTTGAAGGCTGGCCCGCTGCTACTTTCCCAGCTCTGACAAGGAAATCGCCAGGTCAGGGAAAAGCCGAAGCTTCACTGGATCGTCTTTTTTGAACTGCGAGATCAATTCGTATTCGGCTTCGCGGATTTCGTAGGTTTCCAGGCTGAGGTTACGTGCGTCCAGTATCCAGTAGTGCGGTACGCCATAGCGAGCGTACAGAGACATTTTCCCTCCTCGATCGATGGCGGCCGTGGAGGGGGAGAGGACTTCCACAACCAGATCGGGAGGTCCCTGGATGTTGGCCTCTTTAACGATGGCCAAGCGCTCTTTGCTGATGAACAAAAGATCGGGCTGAACGACCGACGTGGGCGCCAGCAAAACATCCATGGGCGCCGCAAGCACGACCCCCAAGCCGTGTGCATTCACGTGAACGACGAGCAAAGATGTGAGCTCCGTCAGGACGCGCTGATGCCGAGTGGTTGGCGACGGGGTCACGACATGATCTCCTTCAATGATTTCGTGACGGTTGAAGTCCTGCGGGAGAACACTGTACTCCGCGTAGGTCCAAACAGGTTTATCTATAGAGCTCTGTGTCATTGGAAATCCTCAGCCTCGAGTTGAATCATTATACGCAGCGGCCAGCCGGACTGCCAATCCGAAAGCCGCGAAGCCGTGATACGTGATTCGGGATTCAACGTAGCTCGAATCGAGCAGATCAAAAATCGCTAGCCCGAGCCACGATTCACGAACTCCGAACCCTGCTTTGCAAACTGCCCGTTATCGCAACCGGCCTGTTCGGAAGCGGACACCTGTCGTTTCTCGTAGTCAGTAATTTATGGCCTAACCTTCCTCCATTCATTAGATATGCACCAAATCGGCCTGGCAGCACACTTGCTAACCCATTGGCGGGGGAGGTCCAGAGCGATGTTGGTCCCGCAATCTGCTGTTCTCGAAAATCCCATCTCCACCACCCATTTCTCCACGTTCCCTGACGTGTCACGCTTTCGAGTCCTGGTTGCTGATGATCAGCCGGACATACTGCTGGCTTTGCAGCTATTGCTGGCCCAGAACGGCTATTGCGTCGAAACCGTCAACTCGCCTCAGACCGTTCTAGAGGCCCTGACCTATCGCACCTTTGATGTTGTTTTGATGGACTTGAACTATGCGCGGGACACCACGTCCGGTCGCGAAGGGATGGACTTGCTGGATCGGCTCGCGCATCTGGAGAACTTGCCGCCTGTCGTCGCCATGACCGCGTGGGCTACTTTGGACCTCGCCATCGAAGGGTTGCGCCGCGGAGCTTGCGATTTTGTGCTCAAGCCCTGGGATAACAGGGAGCTCTTAGGAATTCTTGACCAGCAAATAGCTCGGGGAAAGCGCAAGCGGTTGGAACGGGAAGACCGGGCAGCGCTGCGCGATGTGCAACAGGGCTTACTCCCGAAAACCATGCCGTCCATCCCTGGTTGCGAGTTGAGTGGAGTTTGTCTGGCCGCCTCGACTGTAGGGGGAGATTACTTCGATGCAGTCCGACTGGCGGATCAGCGAGTGGCCTTGTGCGTGGGTGATGTTTCAGGCAAGGGCCTGCCCGCGTCGTTGCTGATGGCGAACTTGCAAGCTGCAGTGCACGCCTACACCGACATTGGGATTGAACCCAAAACGCTCTGCCAGAAGGTGAATCAGATCATTTGTGGCAACATCGCCATCGACCGGTTCATCACTTTCTTCTACGCCACGCTCGACGTCGCTTCGCACCGACTGCGCTACACAAATGCCGGCCACAACGCGCCAGTCCTCGTCCACCCGGACGGTTCTTACCAACGCTTGGAGATTGGTGGCTTGGTCCTGGGTGTCGACCTGAAGGCCGGCTACGAACAGGGCGAGCTGGATTTGGCATCTGGAGACCGACTGGTTTTGTTTACCGACGGCGTCACCGAAGCCGTCAACGCCAGAGGTGAGGAGTATGGCGAGCAACGCCTGCTGCACCTGCTCATCGAAAGCCGTCACTTTGGTGCAACTCAGCTTCAAGAAGCTGTTGTGGATTCTGTGAAGTGCTTCTCTGATGGCCGTCTGAAAGATGACTCAACGGTTGTAGTGGCTGTGATCCCGTGAAACGGAATATGGAGGTTGGATCTGAAACTCCCCTCCTTGGACAAGGAGGGGAGCGCGGGCACCGCCAGCGCGGGGGTGGTTCGAACTCTGTCGTGTTGCAGGCTGAGAAATAGTTTCTCCCCCTTGCGAAGCGCATAAGGGGGAGACCAAGAGGGGGTCTTCATTCACTTCGACCCCTTGCGCGGAAGACGTGGAGAAGCGTTCTCAAAGCTTCGATTCTTGGAACAGGGGGACAAATATAGAACCAACCCTGCCGCGACTGCGTCGCAGCATGCCCCTCCTTAACAAAGGAGGGGAGTTCGGGCTCGCGGATTTCGTACCACGAACCCCGAATCCCGAAACACTAATTCAGAATTCCTCACCTCGTTCTCGCTGATTGCTCCGAGGAAAAGACCATGACTTACATCGAGCATGTTCGCGACACTCTGACGGGTTCAATCACTGATGACTACTTGCAGAAAAGAATTCGCGAGGGCTGGAAGCCGGTTCTCATTGAATGGGAACGGGAGGTTGCCGGAGACCAGAGGGAGGTTCCACGAGTCAGAGTGGGCACTCCCTACGGTCTTCGGGTTGCGGAGGATTGCTTGAACCTCGAGCGAGATCCCGCAGAGTCGTCGGTTTTGGCCTTGCTTCTGGAGCTGGTTCGAGAAGAGGGCCCGTTTTCCAGGATCGCCGAGACCCTGAACACCCAGGGTTTTCGGACGCGTCGCGGAACGAAATGGACAGAAGTGGATGTTTTCAAGCTCCTGCCGCGCCTGATCGATGCCGCTCCAGACCTTCGACGGGCCCAGAGCAAGGCCGTGAATCGGGGTTCGTGATTCGGGTTTGGAGAGGACGAATCACTAACCACTAACCACTATCCACGATGCTTAATGACCTTCGCTACGCTTTCCGAATGCTTCGAAAGAACCCCGGCTTTACCGTGGTCGCGTTGGTCGTCCTGACGCTCGGCATCGGCGCCAGCACGGCCATCTTCTCGGTAGTGGACGCGGTTGTGCTCCGTGGCTTGCCGTTTTACGAGCCCAATCGGCTCGTGGCAGTTGGCGAGCGCTCGGTCCCCGGGAAGGGAGGCAAAGCCTCCGTAGGCTCTGGTTTGGATCGCGGCGATCCGCAGGCTCTTTCAAGAGTGCGCCCGCAGAACTACATCGACTGGGCCGCCCAACAGCAGGTGTTCGAGTCAATGGCTGCCATTGCCGACCTCGGCGAGTTCACGCTTCAGGCAACTGGCGCCGAGCCCGAAGACCTGATAGGGCACCGAGTCACGGCGGGGTTCTTCGACGTGCTTCGCATCCAGCCTGCCCTCGGTCGAGCCTTCATGGTCGACAGCGAGGTCGAGGGCCGTCACCGCGTGGCAGTGCTGAGTGACGCGCTCTGGCGGCGGCGGTTTAGCGGGGATCCACACATCATCGGACGCCCGATTCCACTGGAAGACGGCAGCTACGAGATTGTTGGCGTCATGCCTCCCGGTTTCACCTATCCGGTTGGGGCTCTGCGCCCAACCGATCTCTGGGTACCCTACGTCGTTCCACCCAATGAGCGGATCCGTCGGGGCTTCAGTAGCTACCTGCAAACCATTGCGCGGCTGAAGCCGGGCGTACCCATCGAGCAGGCACAGGCTCACATGGACCAGATCGCGGCCACCATCGAGAGAGCCAACCCTACGTGGAACCAGGGCAGCACCATCGGCGTACGGCCGCTGCGCGACCACCTGGTCGGCGCGAGCATGAAATCGTGGATGATGATGCTGCTCGCCGCTGTTGGGATCGTGCTGCTGATCGCGTGCGCCAATGTCGCGAACCTTCTGCTTGCCCGAGCCAGTGTACGCGAGCGCGAGGTTGCCATCCGCGCGGCGCTCTGCGCCGGGCGCTGGCGTCTCGTCCGTCAGTTCCTCGTCGAGAGCCTTGTCATTTCAGTGATCGGCACGGTCTTGTCGGTCATCCTCGCGTGGTGGGTTGTCCAAATTCTGCGGAACTCGATGCCCGAAGGTGTGCCCCGGGTCGCGACCATCGCACTCGACCTTCGTGTGCTCGCCACAGCCGCAGGCCTGTCGCTTGTCACCGGTTTGCTCTTTGGAATTGTGCCGGCTCTGCAAATGTCGAAACCCGATCTCACCACCTCACTGAAGGACGGCGCAAGGGGTGCGAGTGCCAGCCGAGGAAGCCAGCGCCTGCGGGGCACGCTCGTTGTTGTAGAGGTTGCACTCGCGGTGGTCCTGCTCGTCGGGGCGGCGCTCTTTATCGGCAGCTTCATCCGATTGATGAGGGTCGATCCGGGCTTCAACCCCGACAGCGTGCTAACACTTCAGATCTTTCGTCGTCCGATACCTGGCCAACAACCGCCAGACTGGAGCGGCGCGTGCGCCCAAATCGTCGAGCGCTTGAGCGAGACAGGTGGTGTGGTCCATGCATCAGCAGTTTCTCCTGGCATCCCGCTCAGCGTCAGAATGCGGATCAATGGGCTCGCGGTTCCCGGCAAGACCATGGAGGGCGATCGTAGCGTCAGCATCAAAAGCGTGACGCCGGACTATCACGAAGCATTGAGGATTCCTCTCAAAAGCGGCCGGCTGTTCGAAACAACCGACCGGGCGGGAGGTGCCAATGTCGTGATCATCAACGAATCTGCTGCGAAGGCGTTCTTCCCCGGTGAAGAGCCGGTTGGACACGCGGTTACCCTCGACGGCGCCGAGCGCACCATCGTCGGCGTGGTCGGCGATGTGCATCAATTGGGCCTGGAGACCCTCCCGCGCAAGGAGGCCTATCTGCCAATGTCGCAAAGCCCGGTGGGCTCTGCCTATTTGGTGATTCGCACGAGTGGCGACCCACACAGAGTCCTGCCGGCGGTGAAAGCTGCCGTGCTGAGCGTCCTGCCTGACGTCCCGGTGCGCTATGTGGCGACGGTGGAAGAGTTGATAGCGCGACAAACGGCGCAGCGCCGGTTAAGCATGCTGATGTTGGGGCTTTTTGGACTGCTCGGCCTGGTGATTTCTGCAGTCGGTGTCTACGGCGTCATGACATACGTCGTCTCTCAGCGAACCCAGGAGATTGGCATTCGCATGGCGCTGGGCGCGACGCGATCGAACGTTGTTGGGATGGTCCTCACCAACGCTTCCATATTGGTGGTTGTGGGCTTGATCATCGGCAGCGTGGGGGCGTGGTATCTAAGCGCGCTGGCCAAAACATTCCTGTTCGACCTTGAAGCCAATGACCCACGCGCGTTTATCGTGGCTCTGGTAGCGCTGTCGGTCGCTGCTTTGATCGCAACCGCAGTTCCTGCGCGTCGGGCAGCGAACGTCGATCCCCTGGTCGCGTTGAGATACGAGTAGGTGTCAGGTTCCAGGTGTCAGGTGCTAGGAAAAGTAGCAGAACGCTGAATTGGTGTTCCCGTCACTCGTCACTAACTACTGCTTCTTAAGTTTCCGGCACGAATGCAACGTACTGAGAGTAGACAAGAACCCACTGAAACCTGACACCTGACACCCGGACCTGAAACCTGGAACCTGACACCTGACACCTGGAACCTGCTATGGTCAACGACCTTCGCTACGCACTCCGACAATTGCTCAAGAGCCCCGGCTTCACGGCCGTGGCCGTGCTCTCGCTGGCCCTCGGCATCGGCGCGAATACGGCGTTCTTCAGCGTGGTGGATGCGGTGCTGCTCAAGACCCTGCCGGTCAAAGAGCCGGAGCGCTGGTGGTGTTTGCATGGCAAGCCGGACTCCCATTCAGGATAAATGGCATGAGCGGCACGTCGAACGTGCCCAAGCCGCCAGGCACGAGCGGGCTTTCGCTGTTTCGCTACGAGGTCTTTGAAAAGATGCGCCAGGCGCACGCCGCCGCGCCGGACAGCCCGCTCAGCGATCTCTTTGCCTTCGCTCCGATCCGTGAATTGACGGCGGTGGTGGGCGATCAGGCGGAGATCGTCAACGGACAAGCCGTGTCCGGCGGCTATTACGCCGGGCTGAGAGTGCAACCGAGCTTGGGACGCGCGATCACTGACGAAGATGACAAGCCAGGCGCAGCGCCAGTGGTCGTGCTCAGCCATCAGTTTTGGCAGGAGCGGTTCGGCGCCAACCCGGCAGTCATCGGCCAGCCGCTCAAACTCAACAAGCAATCATTCACCATCATCGGCGTCACGCCGCCCGCCTTCACCGGCACGTTGCAAGTGGATTATCACCCCGCCGTCACCGTCCCGCTGCCTCCGAGCCGTTGCTGCAGGGTGAGCGCAGCCGTTTGGGCACGGCGAAAGAACCGGGCGTCTGGTGGCTGAATTTGATGGGGCGGCTCAAACCGGGCGCGACCTACGAACAGGCGCGCGACAGCTTGAACGGCACTTTCCAAGCCACCGCGTTGGAAGTCATGCCGCCGCCGCGCAAGGCGAATGAACCAGCGCAACTCGAGCCGAAAGATTACCCGCGCCTGATCGCGGAATCCGGCAGCCGTGGGATGCTGGACATGCGCAGACGTTATTCAGCCACCATCTACGGACTGTTCATCGTGGTGGCGCTGGTGCTGCTGATTGCGTGCGCCAACGTGGCGAACCTGCTGCTGGCGCGGGCAGCCTTGCGCGGCGCAGAGATCAGCGTGCGGCTGGCGGTCGGCGCGGGGCGCTGGCGTTTGATCCGGCAACTGCTGACCGAGAGCGTGTTGCTCGCGGCGTTGGGCGGCGCGGTCGGCGTGCTCTTCGCCTTCTGGGGCAAGAGCGCGCTCGCGGCGCTGGCCGACAGGAACACGGGCATCTTGCCCAACGAGCGTTGACCTCAGTCTGAATTGGCGTGTGCTCGTGTTCACGGTTGCCGTCTCGCTGCTGACCGGCGTGCTGTTCGGCTTGGCGCCCGCGTGGCGCGCGACGAGGCTGGATTTGGCGACCTCGCTCAAACAGAGCCGCCGCACGACGGGCGCGGTTTCGCGGCTGAGCAAAGGGCTGATCGTCGCGCAGGTCGCGCTCTCGTTGTTGTTGTTGGTCGGCGCGGGTTTGTTCATCCGCACGCTCTACAACCTGCAACGCGTCAACCTGGGCTTCAATCAGGAGAACCTCTTGCTCTTCAGGTTGCAGCCGCAACAGGGCGGGTACAAAGACGAACGGCTGGTGCAGTTCTATCAGCAACTCTTTGCGCGGCTGGACAACCTGCCGGGCGTGCGCGCGGCGACGTTCGGGAAAGTCCCGCTCATCGCGGATGACAACTTGTCAACGGCATCTTGCTGCCCGGCGAGACGGAAAAGACCGCCGAGAGGCACGCCACCAACCGGCAGATGGCGCGCGAGAACTATTTTGCGACGATGGAAATCCCGCTGCTACGCGGGCGCGGCTTCACGGCGCAAGATGACCAGCGCGCGCCCCAATGTCGCCATCGTCAATCAAACCTTCGCTCGCAAGTTCTTCCCCAACGAAGACGCGCTCGGCAAGCGCGTCACGATTATCGACGCAGCAAACGTGAAGTCGAGATCATCGGCGTCGTCGCCGATACCAAATACAGGAGCCAGCGCGAAGAGCTCGAGCCGCTGCTTTACACGCCGTGGCAGCAGGAAGGCGAGGTGATCGGCGAGATGCATTTCGCCTTGCGCACGACGGGCGAACCGACCGCGCTCGCCGCCACGGTGCGCCAGGTCGTGCGCGAACTGGACAGCAATCTGCCGGTCACGGAAATCAGTACGCAAACTGCCCGCTCGCAGGCGACGTTGGGGCAGGAACGACTGTCTGGCCCGGCTCTTGAGTTTCTTCGGCGGCTTGGCGCTCTTGCTCGCGGCCATCGGACTGTCGGGCGTGTTGGCCTATTCGGTCGCCCAACGCACGAATGAGATTGGCATTCGTATGGCGCTCGGCGCGCAGACCGCCGATGTCCTGCGGATGGTGATTTGGCAAGGCATGAAATTGGTTCTGCTGGGAGTGGCCGCCGGCGTAGCCAGCCTTTATGCCTTGCAGCGCATGCTGGTTAACCAGTCTTTTGCTCCTGCCACGTGGCAGGCACAGATGGTCAAACAATTTTATGGAGTCACAGTGACCGATCCACTGACCACTCTCGTCATAGCCTTGCTGCTCGTCCTCGTTGCGTTGTTGGCCTGCTGGATTCCGGCACACCGGGCAGCCAAGGTCGATCCCCTGGTAGCACTTAGATATGAGTGACAAATGATGAGCCGTGATACGGGATTCGTGATGCGTGATTCGAGTGGCCAACATGACAAAACTACGAAGCACTAACCACTAACCACGATGCTTAACGATTTTAGTTACGCATTCCGCCAATTGCTCAAGAACCCCGGCTTTACTGCTGTGGCCGTGCTCACGCTCGCGCTCGGCATCGGGGCGAACACCGCCGTGTTCAGCGTCATCAACACGATGCTCTTGCGCTCGCTGCCATTCCCGGAAGCGGAGCGGCTGGTGCTGATGTGGGATGACAGGCCGGCGGGGAACTGGCCGCAATTGCCGCTGTCGCTGCCCAACTTTCTCGACTCGCGCGAGCAATGTCAGAGCGCGGCCATGAGCACTTGGGCGAATGGCTGGTTCAATTTGTCCGGTGGCGGGGAACCGGAGAAGGTGCAGTATGCCGTAGTCTCGGCCAATCTATTCTCCGTGCTCGGCGTGCAGCCAATGCTGGGGCGCGACTTCAGGCCTGAGGAAGACAAGCCGGGCGGCGCGCGCGCCATCATCATCAGTCACGGTCTCTGGCAGCGGCGTTTGAGCGCCAACCGGGATCCCATCGGCCAGACGATGACGCTGGATGGGCAGACGTTTGAAGTGTGCGGCGTGTTGCCCGCGGGGTTTCGGTTCCTCAGCTTCCCTAAAGAGACTGAGGTCTGGCTGCCCTTCGGCCTCGATCCGCTGGGCGGGCAGCGCATCTACAACCGCAACGCCAAATCGCTCGGCGTGATCGCGCGTCTGAAACCCGGCGTTGAACTGGCGCAGGCGCAGACGGAGATGAGCGAGATTTCGCGGCGGCTGGCTGAGCAGTACCCGGAAATCAATCGAGGCATCAAGCTGCGGATGGTCGCGCTCAGGGAGCAGGTGGTCAAGAATTTACGCTTGGCGTTGCTCGTCCTGCTGGGCGCGGTCGCGTTCGTGCTGCTCATCGCCTGCGCCAACGTGGCGAACCTGCAACTGGCGCGCGGCGTCGCCCGCAGCTCGGAGATGGCGATTCGCGCCGCGTTGGGGGCGAGCCCCTGGCGGCTTGCGCGAGCGTTGATGGTCGAAAACGTCTTACTCGCCGTAACGGGCGGCATGGCCGGTGTGCTGCTCGCGCTCTGGGGCACGGACATGCTCAAGCGCTTGCCGTTCAACGAGCCCACTTTCTTCATGCCTTATGCTATCTCGCCACAACAGATCAGCGTGGATACACGCGTGTTGGGCGGCGCCTTTCTGCTCTCGCTACTGACGAGTGTGGTATGCGGTATTCTCCCGGCATTGCAAGCATCCAAACCGGATTTGAACGCCTCGCTCAAAGAAGGCGGTGGAAAGTCGCGTGGCGGTCTGACCACTCAACGTGCGCGCGGCCTACTGGTGGTGACGGAAGTGGCGCTGGCGTTATTGCTGCTCACCGGGGCGGGGTTGATGGTCAAGAGCTTCCTACGATTGCAACAGGTCAATCCCGGCTTCAATCCTGAGAATGTTTTGACCTTCGACATCCGTCTGCCCGGATCGAAATACGCCGAGACCCATCAGGTCGCCGATTTTTACGCGCGGTTGTTGGAGCGGATTTCCGTCCTTCCGGGCGTGACGGCGGCGGGTGCAGTGGAATTTCTCCCCTTGAGCGGCGTTGACCGCAGCAGCAGCATCTTCATCGAAGGCCAGCCAGTGCCGCCGCCCAGCGAGCGCAACCGCGCGCACTTCCGCTCGGCCACAACCGACTACTTTCGTGCGCTGGGTTTGCAGCTTCGACAGGGGCGTAGCTTCACTGCGCAAGACAAACTGGACGGGCTGCGTGTCACCATCATCAACGAAACGATGGCGCGCAAATACTGGCCGGGCGAAAACCCCATCGGCAAGCGTGTGGCGCTCGACTTCGAGACCATGCGATTCCGGCGCGACGGCCCACCAACCTGGGACATCCCCGGCGGGATGCGCGAGGTTGTCGGCGTGCTGGCCGATGTCAAATACGCACGTCTCGACGCCGAGACCGTGCCGGAGATGTACATCCCTGCGCAGCAACGCCCGACGCACGAAATGAGCGTCGTGCTGCGTACGCAATCCGAGCCGCTCGCGCTGGCTGCGGTCGTGCGGCGCGAGTTGGCCGCGCTCGACCCGCAGCAACCGCTCTCCAACCTCAACACGATGTCGCAATTGCTGGCCGTCTCGGTCGCCCAGCCGCGCTTCAATTTTCTGGCGTTCGCGCTCTTCGCCGCCATCGCGATGGTGCTGGCGGCGGTGGGCATCTACGGCGTGCTGGCCTATTCCGTCTCGCAGCGGACACACGAGATCGGCATTCGCCTGGCGCTGGGTGCTCAGCGAGGTGACGTGCTGGGACTGGTCGTCGGTCACGGGATGAAGCTGGTGCTGGCGGGAGCAGTTCTTGGCCTGCTCGGCGCCTTCGCACTGACGCGCATCCTGAAAAGACTACTCTTCGAAGTTCAGCCAACTGATCCGTTAACGTTCATCGTTGTGGTGATTGTCTTGGCCATTGTGGCGCTGATCGCCTGCTGGCTGCCCGCCCAGCGTGCGACACGGATTCATCCGATGGAGGCATTACGGTGCAAGTGAAGAGTGATGAGTGACGAGTGACGAGTTGAAGCTAAAGCGAGACCGATCACCTGAAACCTAACACCTGGAACCTGAAACCTGGAACCTACTATCATGAAAATCAGAATCCCGAGCCTAAGTTTGACCGCCTTCGTCCTGGCTTATTGCGCTTGTTCATTGAGCGCGCAGACCCTCACACCCGACCTGAAGGCTGTGCCCGATGGGAAGGGATGGAAGGGCGACATCGGCGCGACGAAACTTATTGAGAAGGATGGGGCGCCCGCCATCGAGTTCAACAAGGGTGGGTTTGTGTGGCTTGATGGATTCGCGTTCAGCGCTGGCACCATCGAGTTCGATGCCAAGGGCAAGAGCGCGCCGCCACAGAGCAGCTTCGTCGGCGTGGCTTTCCGCGTAGTGGACGCGGCAACCCATGATGCGGTGTATTTCCGCCCGTTCAATTTTCGTGCCGCTGATCCCGGAAGGAAATCGCACGCTGTGCAATACCACTCCTTGCCGCAGTGGCAATGGGACAGGCTGCGGAAGGAAAAGCCTGACCAGTTCGAGAAACCCATCGAACCCCCACCGGATGGCGATGCCTGGTTTCACGCCAAGGTGGTTGTCGAGAAGCGGCAAGTAAAAGTCTTCGTCAACGGCGTGACGGAGCCATCGTTGGTGGTGAACGAACTCAGCGACCGACCCGGCGGCTCCGTTGGTCTTTGGTGCGGTGGCTACGGGGTCATCGCCGACCTGAAGATTACGCCCAGCAAATAATGAGGTTGCGCACAGACACCCGTGAAGCCGTGATGCGGGATTCGTGATACGTGTTTCGCGAGTTATCGATAGGGAATTGGAAATCACCGGTCAGCCATTCATTAAAACTAGTAACGAACCACGAATCACTAACCCCGAACCACTATGATCAACGACCTTCGCTACGCTTTCCGCCAACTTTTGAAGAACCCCGGCTTCACGGCTGTGGCGGTGCTCACGCTTGCCCTGGGCATCGGGGCCAATACGGCTCTGTTTAGCCTGGTGGATGCAGTGCTGCTAAAAATGCTGCCGGTTCGAGCGCCGCAGGAACTGCTCCTCTTCAATTGGCTGTCCGGGCCGAGAGGTATGGCAACTTCCATCGATGGCAACATTGGCCGCGACCCGGCCACCGGTTTGCGAACCAGCACCTCCTTCTCCTACCCGGCATTTGAACGATTTCGCGACCATAACCAAACCTTGTCGCAGGTGTTCGCTTTCGCGCCGATTGAGCAGCTCAACGTGAACGTGAATGGCCAGGCCGAGATCGCCAGTGGACAGCTCGTTTCAGGAGCCTACCATTTGGGCCTCGGAGTTTCGGCGTCGCGAGGACGAACTCTGGCGGTGAGTGACGACCAAGCGAATTCCCCTCCCGTGGCTGTGATTTCGCATCGCTATTGGCAGAGACGCTTCGCGTCCGATGCCGATGTGGTCGGGAAGCTCATCCATGTGAACCGGGTTCCTGTCACCGTGGTCGGCGTCACTCCCGCGGAGTTTCTGGGTACGCTGCAGGTGGGCCAGTCGCCTGACCTCTCGCTGCCGTTTGCACTGGAAGCTCAGCTGCGCCCTGGAAGTGAAAGCCTCGCTCAGCCCTGGTTCTGGTGGCTGCAAGTTATGGGGAGATTGCAACCCGGAATCGAAGCAGAAAAGGCACGTGCGAGTTTCGAAGGCATTTTTCAGCAAAGTGCGCTTGAGGGATGGAAACTAGCCCAGGCTTCAGCTGGGACGAATAGTCAGACCCAGCCAGATGTACCCAGACTGAGAGTCTCGCCAGGAGGGCAAGGTCTGATGGAATTGCGCCGGCAGTATTCTCGTCCACTCACGATCCTGATGGTCGTGGTAGGTCTGGTCCTGCTGATTGCGTGCGCCAACGTGGCCAATCTCCTTCTGTCTCGGGCGGCGCAGCGGCAGAAAGAATTCGCGGTGCGCATGGCCATTGGAGCGAGCCGCCGGAGAATCGTCCGGCAGTTGCTGACAGAAAGCCTCGTGCTTTCCATCCTCGGAGGCGCTCTAGGCGTGTTGTTGGCTCACTGGGGCAAGGACGCCTTGCTGGCTTGGCAGGTCTGGGCTGGGGAGCAGTTGGTCCTGGAACTTGGGCTTGACCTGCGCGTCCTCGGTTTTACGGCGGCGACCTGCCTGTTGACGACGTTGCTATTCGGCCTGGCTCCCGGCCTTGCGCGCCACCCGTGGCGACGTCACACCCGCACTGAAAGACAACGCGAGAGGTTCCGGCGCCAGTTTGCGCTCGGTGTTGAGCCGTTCGCTGATTGTTGCCCAGGTTGCGATGTCGCTGCTCTTGCTGGTGACTGCCGGTCTCTTCGTTCGCACCCTCGGAAATCTAAAGGGCGTCGACGCGGGATTCAACCGCCAGAGTCTGCTGCTGTTTCGAATCGATCCTCGTCTGAGCGGGTACGAGGGATCGCAGATGGCGGCTCTCTATGGGCGCATTCTCGACCGCATCCGAGCCATTCCGGGTGTTCGATCTGCAACACTCTCCCGCCATCCGCTGCTTAGCGGAAGCCGCCGCACTTCCAGCATTGCTCTCCAAGGGCGCTCCATGCCAGCGGGCGTGACGAACCTTGTTTTTGTCAACCTGGTGGAAGCCAATTTCCTGGAAACCATGGAAATCCCTTTACTCATGGGTCGAGGGCTGAGTCCGCGCGACGACGAGCGGGCGCCCAAGGTGGCTGTCATTAATCAAACGATGGCGCAAAAGTATTTCCCAGGCATCAATCCCGTGGGGCAGCGCTTCGGTTTCGGAGGCCCGCAAAACAGCGGAGAGGTTGAGATTGTCGGTATTGCCAAAGATGCGAAGTATGCCGACCTGCGCAGCGAGACTCCACCAACCATCTACGCTCCCTACTTTCAAGAAGCCCCAGGACAGGCAAACTGCGCGGTCCGTGTTGGCGGCGAACCCTCCACAATGATTGCCGCCGTCCGCGAGGCGGTGCGCGAGATCGATCAGGACTTGCCGCTTTTCAACGTCAAAACGCAGGCCGCCCAGATCGAACAGCTTCTCTCGCAGGAGAGTCTTTTCGCCCGCCTATCGAGCTTCTTTGGTTTGGTTGCACTCGTCCTGGCTTGCATTGGCCTGTATGGAGTGATGTCTTACGGCGTTGCCCGGCGTACGAACGAGATCGGTATCCGAATGGCGTTGGGAGCAGAGCAGCGGGACGTTGTCGGAATGGTGATGAAAGAATCCATGACACCGGTCGTGATCGGTTTGGCCATCGGCCTTCTGGCTGCGCTGGGTGTCACGCGATTCATTGCCAGCATGCTTTTCGGGCTCGAGGCAAACGATCCCGCAACGGTTTCGCTGGCAGCGCTGACCATGGTTGCCGTGTCGGCGCTCGCGGGCTACCTGCCTGCCCAGCGAGCGTCAAGGGTGAACCCGATCGAAGCGCTGAGGTGTGAGTAAAGCAGTGATGCGAGATTCGTGAACCGTAGATCACGAGCCACGAATCACCAACCCCGAACCACTATGATCAACGACCTTCGCTACGCTTTCCGCCAACTTTTGAAGAACCCCGGCTTCACGGCTGTGGCGGTGCTCATGCTCGCGCTTGGTATTGGATCAAGCACTGCCGTGTTTAGTGTCGTTAGTGCCGTTTTGCTGAAGCCGCTTCCATTTTCCGAACCCGATCATTTGGTGCGCGTCTATGAAGCCCGGCCTCCAGGGCGAAACACCTTTGCCGTGTCGGTCGCAAACCTTCTGTCCTGGCAGGAGGAGAACCGCAGCTTCGACGGGATGGCAGCTTTTCGGTCCTATCCGTTCACTCTCCTGGGATTTGATCAGCCAGAGCGGTTGGCTGGAGCAAAGGTTTCTGCAAACTTCCTGTCGTTGCTGGGTGTCCAGCCGGTGATGGGCCGAGGGTTTTTACCCGGCGACGACGAGACGCAAAACCCGCCTGTGGTGCTGGTGAGCCACGGCCTGTGGCAGCGCCGATTCGCTTCAGCAATGGACATTGTTGGAAAGACGATCTCTCTAGATGGAGAGATGCACACCGTCCTGGGTGTACTTCCGCCGGATTTTCAGTTCCCCGCCGAAGCTGGGGAGCTTTCGCAGTCCCAGGTGGAACTGCTGGCTCCGGTTCGTTTCAGCCCAGAGCAACGGGTGAATCGGAGCAACCGCTATAACCGCGTTGTGGCCCGGTTGAGAGCTGGTGTCACGTTGGAGCAAGCTCGTTCTGATATGGAAGGTGTTGCAAAACGCCTCGAAGAATCCTTTCCGAATTCGAACAGGAACTGGAAGGTACAAGTGTTTTCCCTGGACGAAAGAATTCTGGGAACCACGCGCCGGGCCGTGCTCATTCTTTTTGGAGCCGTCGGTCTAGTGCTCTTGATCGCTTGCGCAAACATCGCCAACCTGCTCCTCGCTCGAAGCGTCGCCCGCCAGAGAGAGTTTGCCATTCGAGTAGCGCTGGGCTCCCGAAAGGGTCAGATCATCCGCCAGCTGTTGATGGAGAGTTTTCTGCTGGCTTTCGTGGCGGGCAGCCTTGGGCTGTTGTTTGCTGCCTGGGGTGTGGAGTTACTGCTTACACTGGTGCCAGAAGGCATCCCTCGTCTTTCAGAAGTAAGTCTGAATCGCGGGGTCCTTGCATTCGCATTTGGCTTGTCGGTTCTCACTAGCCTGCTTTCCGGCCTCCCTCCTGCTCTGAGTGCGGTAAGTCTAAGATTCAACGAGGTCTTGAAGGCAGGGGGCCGGTCGGCTCTCGGGCCGGGACGGACCCGACTACAGCATGCGTTGATTTGCGGGGAGACAGCGCTCGCCGTACTGGTGCTTGTAGGCGCCGGGTTGTTGATAGGTAGCTTTGTGCGGCTGGTCCAGGTGAATCCCGGTTTTCAGACCGAGAAGGTTTTAACAGCCGGTCTCGTCTTGTTATCCAAGAAATACGAATCTGCCGAACGAAGGGCACAGTTCTTCCAAGAGGTTCTCCATAGAGTCGAGAATCTAACTGGAGTGCGTGCCGCCGGCGGCTCCACGTTTCCGCCCTTTGTGTGGGGAGATCTTGTCTTTAGCTTCCGTATCGACGGGCGTCCAGTCCCGGAACCGGCGCAACGCCCGCGGGCCAACTTCTATTCCATCGGCTCCGGCTACTTCCAGACCTTGGGCATTCCACTTGTCAACGGCCGGTTGTTTGACGAACGCGACGATCGTCGAAATCCCTCCGTCGTCATTGTGAATGAAACTTTGGTACGGCGGCATTTCCCGAATGAGAATCCAATTGGCCAGCGGATTGTTGGAAGCTGGACAGAGGGTTCAAGCCAGATCGTGGGGGTCGTGGGCGACACGAAGCACTATGCGCTGGACTCCGCCACAACGGAACAAGTGTACGTGCCGTTTCAACAGGCCACTGCTGAGTCGATGACGCTTGTCTTGCGCAGCGACGTCGATCCCACGAGCTTGGCGGCGGCTGTCCGTAAGGAAGTGTTGGCGGTTGATCCGGACCAGCCGGTTTCAGACCTCAAGACGCTTGAGCAAGCGGTGTCAAGCTCGGTCGCTCGCCAACGCTTTGCTGCGGCGTTACTGGGGGTTTTTGCCAGTCTAGCTTTGGTCCTGGCTGCCGCCGGAATTTATGCGGTGACTGCCTACTCCGTCGGCCAGCGGACCCAGGAAATGGGACTGCGGATGGCTCTGGGCGCTAACTCAAAAGACATTCTGCGTCTGGTGCTGACGCGAGGATTAGCGCTCACTGCAGTTGGCCTGGCAACGGGGTTGCTCGGTGCCGTGGCTCTCACGCGACTGCTGACAGCTCTTCTGTACGAGACGAGCCCCCTGGATGTAGGCACCTTTCTGGGCACTTCCGTGATTATTGTAGGCGTGGGTCTTGTAGCCTGCTACGTCCCCGCTCGCCGGGCAACCAAGGTCGATCCGATGGTAGCGCTTAGAAACGAGTGAAGTCGTGATTCGGGATTCGTGATCCGGGTTTCGTGTCCGGAAGGATTCTTGATAGGGAATTGGAGATTACGGCTGAGGCAATTCATCACAACAATTAACGAACCACGAATCACTAACCCCGAACCACTATGCTAAATGACCTTCGCTACGCCTTTCGCCAACTCACCAAGAACCCTGGCTTCACAGCCGTGGCCGTGCTCACGCTCGCTCTGGGCATCGGGGCGAACACGGCAATTTTCAGCGTAATGAATGCGACACTGCTTCGGCAGCTATCGTACAAGGAGCCAGATCAAATTGTGATGCTGTGGGGGACAAACCCCGGCGGGTTTGGTTGGCGTGGCAAAACTGGTTTCTCGGCGCCTAGCTTTCTGGATTACAAACAACAGAACCAAGTCTTCGAGCGCATGGCGACCTTTAGTGGCGTCGACTTTACGCTGACAGGGGCCGATAGTCCCGAGCCCATTCTTGGCGGCATGGTTAATGCCGAATTCTTCGGTGTGCTCGCGGTCCAGCCAATCTTGGGGCGCATCTTTCTGGAGGAAGACACACAGACTGGGCGGGATCAGGTCGCCGTTCTGAGTTACAACTTGTGGCAGCGGCGCTTTGGCTCGGATCCGCATATTATCGGGCAGACAATCCGGCTGGATGCGATGGGTTACACGGTCGTCGGTGTCCTCCCGCAAGGTTTTAACTTCTCAATTCCCGACTACTATAAATCGAGGGACTTGTGGGTCCCTATTGTCCTGCCACGCGACAATTCCGAGCGCGGCCATAAATATCTTAGTGTCATCGCCCGTCTCAAGCAGGGGGTTACGCTCCGTCAAGCTGAGCAAGACATGAGTGTGATTACTGAGCGGCTGGCGAGGGAATATCCGCGTGAGATGACTGGATTTGGCGTGAAGCTGACGCCCTTGCATGAACAAATTGTCGGCGATAGCCGTCTAGTATTGCTGTTGCTGTTCGGCGCCGTCTCCTTCGTGCTGCTGATTGCCTGCGCGAACGTAGCCAATCTGCAATTGGCGCGCTGCTCTACGCGGCAAAAGGAGATCGCCATCCGGACGGCTCTGGGCGCGAGCCGGGGACGCCTGTTGCGACAGTTGCTCACCGAAAGCGTGCTCCTCGCCTCGATCGGAGGGGCGCTGGGTCTAGTGCTGACGTCATGGGGAATCGGACTTCTGAGAGGGCTGGGCCCTGCGGATGCAGGAACTGTTGTCGCTGTTGATTCCACAGTGCTCGCGTATTCCTTGGGTCTCTCGCTCATCACTGGGATTCTCTTCGGTCTTGCGCCGGCCTCACAGCCCACGCCGGCACGGATGAGCGAACCACTGAGGGAGGGCGGAAGAAACTCGGCCGCTCGCGAAAACGGCCTTCGTCTCCGCAGGCTACTGACGGTTTCCGAAGTCGCGCTCTCAATGATCCTGCTCATTGGGGCCGGTCTCCTCATCCGCAGCTTTGTTGGATTGCTCCAAGTGGATCCGGGATTCGAAACCAAGAACATCCTCACTGCGCAGTTCAACCTGCCAAAATATTCTTACCCCGAGGCGACAAAACAGGCTGCGTTCTACGCACAGATCATGGAACGAATCAAGTCGTTACCCGGAGTCACAGCGATCGGGGCAACTGACGAACTCCCGCCCACAATGGGTCGTCATGCGAATACATTCTTCATTGAGGGGCGTGCACCCATAGATGAATCGGATCAATCCGTTGCCGTCCAGGACCGTTTGACCACCGCGGACTACTTTCGAGTGATGGGCATCCCGCTCATCGCGGGACGCGTATTTTCCGACACCGACAACGGCTTGGCGGTACCCGTCGCCCTGGTTAATCAAAACTTTGCACGCCGCTTTTTCCCGAACGAGAGCGCCATTGGCCAACATCTGAGATTCGGATCGGTAAATCCATGGATAACCATTGTCGGAATTGTGGGAGACGTGCGGGGCTTTGGGTTGGACAAACAGCCAAAGAGTGAAATCTATCTGCCCTATCAACAACAGCGTTGGTTCCCTTATAACCCGTTGCCTCAGATGCATCTGGTCGTGCGTACGGCCGGCGATCCGAAGAGTGTTGCCGCGGCGGCGTTGGGATTAGTGCGCGAACTAGACAAGGATCTGCCCCTTCCGGAAGCACGGACGATGGAGACAGTCCTTGCCGCCTCCATTGCAGAACGGCGCTTCAACATGCTCTTGCTGGGGGGCTTCGCGCTGATCGCGCTGATCCTCACCGGTGTGGGAATTTACGGCGTAGTTTCGTATTCGGTTGCTCAGAGGACGCGGGAAATTGGAATTCGTATTGCGCTGGGCGCGCAGTCGCACGATGTCATAACGCTCGTGATGAGAAATGGGATGAGGCTAGTGTTAACGGGAATCGTCATGGGGCTAGCTGGTGCCTTCGCGCTGACGCGGTGGATGGCAAGCTTGCTGTTCGCGATCAGCGCGATTGATTCATTGACGTTCATTGTGACAGCGCTCTTAGTCACCGCGATCACACTGCTGGCCTGCTGGGTTCCGGCGCGGCGGGCAACCAAGGTCGATCCGATGGTAGCGCTTAGATACGAATAAAACCGTGATACGGGATTCGTGATTCGGGTTTCGTGTCCGGAAGGATTCTTGATAGAGAATTGGAGATTACGGGTGGGGCAATTCATCACAACAATTAATGAACCACGAATCACTAACCCCTAACCACGATGCTTAATGATCTTCGCTTCGCTTTCCGTCAACTCATAAAGAACCCCGGGTTCAGCGCCGTAGCTATTATCACGCTTGCGCTCGGCATCGGGGCGTCAACTTCGATCTTCTCTGTCGCAGACGCGGTGCTCCTCCGTTCTCTCCCCTATCCGAATCCCCAGCAAATCGTTCGCGTCTGGGAGAAGGCTCCCGACGGCCACCAAATGAATTTGGCTGACCCAAATTTCGACGATTTTCGCACACAGAACAAGACTTTTGCGGATCTCGCGGTATATGGCTATGGGCTGTCGTCTGTTTCCGGGGGCAGCGAGCCGGCGCGTATCAGCGTCGCCGTCGTCTCCAGCGCGTTCTTTAGAGTTCTCGGTGTCGAGCCTTTTCGCGGTCGCGCTTTTGTAGCCGAAGAGCTGCGTCTCCATGGCGCGCCGGCAGCCATTGTCAGCTACGGCTTTTGGCAGCGCTACCTCGATGGTGCAACGGATCTCTCCAGGCTCGGCTTAAGAGTCGAGGGAGCAGTCTACCCTGTTGTCGGAGTGATGCCGAAATGGTTCGATTTTCCCCTCGGCGTGGCCGCATGGATTCCACGTGAGCTCGAGTTAGCGCTTCCCAGCCGCACCGCGCATAATTGGCGAGGTGTCGGGCGCATTCGCGACGGCATTACTGTCGCCCAGGCGCGCGCGGATCTCGGTGTAATTGCGCGCCGCATCAAGGAGCAGTACGGGAAAGAGGTTGATCTCAACGACGCGGCCGTAGCGCCCCTCGCCGATGCGATGGTCGGAGACGTCCGGTCTGCTCTCCTGACTCTTTTGGGAGCCGTCGGCCTCCTACTCCTTGTCGCCTGCACGAATGTGGCCGGGTTGCTGTTGGCCCGCACTTCCGCCCGCCGCAAAGAGCTGGCTGTCCGTGTGGCGCTCGGCGCTCGGCGCGGCCGTCTGATTCAGCAGTTCCTTGCAGAGTCGTTCTTGCTTTCCTTAGCCGCAGGCGTAGTGGGCATTTTGCTAGCCGCTTGGGCAGTTAATATACTCCCAGCAATTCTTCCGTCGAACTTGCCGCGTCGGGAGGGCATCGCCCTCAACAGCTCGGTTCTCCTGTTTGTCTTAGCCGTAACTATGGCGGTGGCGTTTTCGCTCGGGCTGTTTGCCGCCTGGCGCGCCGGTGGGCGAGATCTGCAGGAGGCATTGAGCGCCGGCTCTCGCAGGCATACTGATTCGGCCGCCAGCCAGCGCTTTCGTGGTTTTTTGGTGATCGGCGAAATTGCCGCGACGCTTGTGATTCTGGTAGGAGCAGGGCTTCTCGGTCGCAGCTTCTTGCGGCTGGTTTCCACGAGTCCCGGATTTAGCCACCAGGAGCTAATCACGGCGGAATTTTCGCGTCCAATTGCGCAAGTACAGATGCAGGGTACCGATCAGGCAGCAGCCGCGTGGCAAATCCGTCAAATGGACAACATCGTGGCCCGCCTTCGTACGATTCGAGGGGTCGAAGGCGTGGGCTTGGCTGGAGCCCTTCCAGTCGCGCACGGCGACAATCTCGCGGATGGAACCTTCCTCTTACTGAATGGCCAAAGGTCGCCCACCAATTCCGATGAGTGGGATCGGATAGCTCAAAACCCTTCCCAAACCGGACACGCCCTTTATTGCGTTGCGGGCCAGGAGTACTTTCGCACCCTAGGCATTCCCTTGATCCGCGGGCGGATGTTCGGCGAACAGGACGATTGGAATTCGCCGCATGTCGCCGTGATCAGCCAACGGTTAGCTCGCCAGCGCTGGCCCAATCAGGATCCCATAGGTCGATTGATTCACTTCGGCAACATGGATGGGAACCTGAAGCCCCTCACGATCGTTGGCATCGTGGGCGATGTCCGAGCGCGCGGGTTGAATCTTCCCCCGGGTCCCATCATTTACGTCAATTATCGCCAGCGAGGGATGAAGGCTAATTCATCGCCGACTATCGTTATGCGCGGCGCCGCGCCGGTGGCAGAGATCGTTTCCGCCGCGCGCAACGTTTTCCGCGATCTTGCTCCCGATGTCCCCGTCAAATTCTCCACGTTTGCGGACGAAATGGGTGGCTGGCTCGCGGATCGCCGTTTTGTGCTTCTTCTCGCGGGATTATTTGCCGCCGCTGCTCTGGTTCTTGCGGCAGTCGGCATCTATGGAGTTGTGGCCTTTTCAGTTACGCGCCGCACCCAGGAGATCGGCGTTCGCATGGCGCTCGGCGCGCAGCGAAGCGACGTACTGCGTCTGGTCGTGGGCGAAGGCGCTCGGCTCGCAGTTTTCGGCGTGGGCATTGGCATCGGCGCCTCTTTCGTCATCACGCGTCTCTTCTCCGGTCTCCTTTTCGGAGTTAGCGCCACGGACCCAATGACATTCACCGGCGTGGCTATGCTTCTTTCTCTCGTCGCGCTGCTTGCTTCGTATGTCCCCGCTCGCCGCGCGACGAAGGTCGATCCGATGGTAGCGCTTAGATGTGAGTAATGCAGGGATACGGGATTCGTGATACGTGATTCGAATGGAGTAAAGCGGTGATACGAGATTCGTGAAGCGTGATTGGAATGGCGAAAATCAAGATCACGAACCACGAATCACTAACCCCCTAGCCACGATGCTTAATGACCTTCGCTACGCTTTCCGCCAGTTGCTGAAGAACCCCGGCTTCACCGCTGTGGCTGTGCTCACGCTTGCGCTGGGGATTGGGGCTACGACAGCGATTTTCAGCGTTGTCTATGCCGTCGTATTACGCCCGCTGCCGTTCCCAGAATCGGAGCAGCTCGTAGCACTCTGGACTCAAACGCCGCAATTTGACCGGCTCCCAATGGCGGCCGCCAACCATCGTGACTTAAAGGCGCAGAACACGGTCTTCGAAGACATCGCCATCTTGAGCGGCGTCGCCAACTACAACCTTACCGGCGATGGGGAACCCGAACGCCTCTTGGCTTCCCGAATTCCTGCCAATCTGTTTCCTTTGTTGCGAGTGAGGCCCGTTCTGGGACGTGGTTTTACTGAGGATGAGAATCAGCAAGGCCGAGAACATGTTGTCATCCTGAGTCACGGCCTCTGGCAGCGTCGATACGCCGGAGACCCGAACATCGTCGGGAAGATGATCCGTCTGGAGACCTTGCCATATACCGTGGTCGGAGTCATGAGTCCTGAGTTCCAGTATCCAACGCGAGATGTTCAAATCTGGACGCCCCTGACCATCAACCCGGCGGACTTCCAGACACGGACCGGCTACGGGCATCTCTCTGTGGCGCGTCTTAAGCCGGGCGTTACGTTGGAACAGGCGCAGACCGAGGTGAACGTCATCTCGACGCGGCTGGCGCAGGAGCATCCCAAGTCGAACAAGGAGATGCGATTCAGTGTGACGCCTTTGCGCCGGGATATCGCCAATGTCGCGCGCAAGCCGCTGATCGTGTTGTTGGCAGCGGCGCTCGGTTTACTGCTCATCGGGTGTTGCAACTTGGTGAGCTTGTTGCTGGCGCGCGCGCTGGCCGAGAGGTCGTGAAACCGCAGTTCGCTCCGCGTTGGGCGCATCTCAGGCCCGCCTCATCCGTCAGGCGGCCGCGGAGCTGCTTCCCATCCTGCTGCTTGGCTCGTTCCTGGGGGTGCTCGCAGCGAAGACGGGCATTGAGCTCGTCATCCCTTGGCTGCCCTCCGCGTTACCGAGAGTGGATGAAATCGAAGTAAACCTGCCCGTGCTGTTTTTTAGTAGCGCCATTCTTTTCATCACGGCTGTGCTGGTGCTGTTGTTGCCGGCGATCCAAGCCACGTGCACCGGATCTGGTCGCAACACTCCGCGAGGACTCTCGAACTTCATCCGGCACAGCGGGCAAGGCGACGATTCGGAACCTGCTCGTCGTGGGCCAGGTGGCGCTGACGGTAATTCTCGTTACCGGGGCGGGATTGCTGATTCGAACCTTTGCCGCTCTCAAGGAAGTGAATCCGGGCTTTCGTCCGCAGGGTGTCTTGAGCCTCCGCCTCGCCATTCCAAGGAACAAGTATGGTGGAGACGAAAAGGTAGCGGCGTTTTGCCAACGGATTCTGGAACAGGTGCGCGCCCTGCCCGGGGTCGACGCCGCTGGGATGAGCAACCGTCTTCCGCTCGGGGGACCTTCAGGCATGTCGTCTGTGTTTTTTGAGCGCGCGAATCAGGAACCCGGCATGCTTGACGCCACCGACGACACGACCGCCACACCGGATTATTTCAGTGCGGTGGGTATCCCGGTGCTCCAGGGACGGCCGTTCACCGAACAAGACACGATGAACGCCCCTTTGGTCGTGGTGGTGGATGAACAGGTCGCGCGTCGAGCCTGGCCCGGGGAAAATCCCATCGGCAAGCGTATGCGCAGCAGCCCGAACAGTGCATGGGCTGAGGTTGTGGGCGTCGTCGGACACATCCGGCACGAAACCCTCGAAAGCGACCAGCGATTGCAGATCTATTGGAACTATCTCCAACGCGCCCGAGATCGCATGGTGTTGATGGTCCGCACGTCGGGTGACGCACGCCTGCTGGTCAGCCCGGTGCTGGGCGCAATTAAAGCAGTGGACCCGGATCAACCCGCCTACGCCGTGCGTACCATGACCGAAGTGCTGGATCAGTCCCTCGCCATGCGCTGGTTCAATACCGTGGTGGTTTCACTCTTCGCAGGGTCTTCGCTCCTCCTCGCAATGGTCGGGATTTACGGAGTGATCGCCTGGACGGTCCGACAGCGCACCCGCGAAATTGGTGTCCGCATGGCGCTCGGTGCACAACGCCGTGCTGTGCTCGCCCTTGTGCTACGAAGGGGACTAAAGCTGGCAGGAGCGGGAATCGTGCTCGGGTTGATCGGCGCAATAGGTTTGACGCAGCTTTTGCGCAGCCTGCTCTTCGGTGTCAGCCCAGCCGATCCGCTTACTTTCCTAGCCGTGCCGTTGTTGATGGTCCTCGTGGGGCTATTCGCGTGCTGGCTGCCAGCACGCCGTGCGGCGAAAGTCGATCCGATGGAGGCGCTTAGAAGTGAGTGAAGCCGTGATAGATACGGGATTCGTGATACGGGTTTCGTGTCCAGAAGGATTCTTGATAGGGAATTGGAGATCATGGGTCATGCGATTCATCACAACAACTAACGAACCACGAATCACTAACCCCGAACCACTATGCTAAATGACCTTCGCTACGCATTCCGGCAATTACTTAAGAGCCCCGGTTTCACAGCCGCGGCCGTACTCACGCTTGCGCTCGGCATTGGGGCGACGACGGCCATCTTCAGCCTCATCAACGGTGTGTTGCTGGAACCGCTTCCCTATGAACAACCCGGGCAGCTTGTTCACCTTTGGGAAATGCGTCCGAACGGGAAGCCCGGGGACGTGTCGTCCGGCGCGTTTATGGACTGGAGAGAGCACAGCACCTCTTTCGAGGGCGTGTCGGCCATCCGTGGCGCGGCGGCCAATCTCACCGGAACCGGGCAGCCTGAACGCGATCCATGGGTTGCGCGTGAGTGCCAACTTCCTCTCGATTCTGCGCGAACAGCCGGAGGTCGGGCGTGGTTTCTTGCCGGAGGAAGAGCGACTCGGAGGCGGAGACAAGGTCGTAGTGCTGTCTCACGGCCTGTGGCAACGCCGCTTTGGCGGCGACACCAATCTCGTTGGCAAGCCAATCTGGCTCGATGGCGACAGCCGCATCGTGGCGGGGGTGTTGCGACCGAACGCCCTAGCGACGGAATCCGAAGTGGATTTTTTGATTCCAGAGGGCTGGCAGCGCCATTACGGCGCCAATAATCTTCGGGTTATTGGCCGGCTCAAGCCCGGCATTACACCCGAACATGCAAGAGCCGAACTGGCTGCCATCAAGCAGCGGATGCAGCCGCACTATCCGAAGTATAAGGAAAAATGGTCGGTGACGGTGGTGCCGATGCACGAAGAAGTCACCGGTGAAGTGAAGCCCACGTTGTTGATCCTGCTTGGTGCGGTGGGATGCGTGTTGCTGGTTGTCTGCGCCAACATTGCCAACCTGCTGTTGTCGAGAGCCGTGGCCCGGCAGAGGGAGATGGCGGTGCGGGCCGCGCTTGGGGCGAGCCGTTGGCGCATCGATCCGCCAGGTGCTGACCGAGAGCATCTTGCTGGCAACCCTGGGCGGCGCGCTTGGTGTGTTGGTCGCCTACGGCGGCGTGCACGCGTTGCTGGCCTGGAATGAAGGCCCGGTGCGGCACTTGGCCCAAGCGCATGTCGATGCACGAATGCTCGGGTTCGCGCTGTTCATCGCACTCGGGACGGGCGTGTGCTTCGGTGTGTTTCCGGCGCTGCGGATGTCCGGCCCTCGGCTCGACCCGGTTCTGAAGGAGGGTGGACGAGGTGTGGTGGCCAGCTCGCGCGGTCGGCTGCAAAGTGGTTTGATCATCGCGGAAATCGGGCTCGCCTTGATGTTGCTGACGGGCGCGGGGCTGCTGGTGCGGAGCTTCACCAAACTCATGAGCGTGTCGCTTGGTTTCGTCGCTCAACACGCGCTGGCGATGGACTTGTCCGTGCCCAACAGCAAATATCCCAATGCCAGCGTAAAGACGGAGTTTGTGCAGAGGGTAATGGATCGAATCTCAGCGATTCCAGGAGTGGACAGTGCCGGCTATTCGTGGAACAGGCCCATGCAGGGCGTTGAGATGGACGAACGCGGAATGAGGGTTGTGGGCCGCCAAAACCAGCCGGAACTGGGCTACGGCGTCAAATATGAAGGAGTGGCGGGGGACTACTTCCGTGCGCTCGGCGTCCCCTTGTTGAAAGGGAGGACTTTCTCGAGAGCCGACTACCCCACCAATGCAGCGCTCGTAGTGGTCTGCAGCGAGGCCCTCGCCAGAAAGATATTTCCTAACGAAGACCCGGTTGGAAAATACGTGCAGTTCGACAGGGACGAGAAAAAAGTCGAGATCGTCGGCATGGTAGGCGACATTAAACTGACCCAACTCCTCGATGATCGGCCGGACAAAATTTACTTTCCACACGTCGGCAATGGCAGCTTGATCGTTCGAACTCGTGTCGCACCGGCGTCGCTCGCCGAACCGATCCGCAAGGCAATTCTGGAGGTCGATGGGGACCAGCCCGTGTCGAATGTGCGCACGGTGGAGCAGGACATTGACCGCTCGGTCGCCGCCAGGCGGCAGACGTTCATGCTGCTGGGGCTGTTTGCAGTTACTGCGCTCGGGCTTGCCGCTCTGGGCTTGTATGGGGTTCTGGCCCATGCGGTGGCGCTGCGGCGCCACGAGATTGGGATTCGCATGGCACTGGGCGCGCAGCGTTCGGACGTCTTGCGATTGGTCCTGCGGCACGGTCTGGGACTGACCCTGCTGGGTGTGGCCATCGGACTAGCGGGGGCCTTCGCGCTGACGCGCGTCCTGCGAAATCATCTCTACGAAGTCGGTCCCGTCGATCCCATCACCTTTGCCGCCGTGGCGCTGCTGCTTGTCATCGTTGCCATATTGGCGTGTCTGATTCCAGCACGGCGCGCGGCGAACGTAGACCCGATGGAGGCGCTTAGGAGTGAGTGAAGCCGTGATACGGGATTCGTGATACGGGTTTCGTGTCCAGAAGGATTCTTGATGGGGAATTGGAGATTATGGGTCATGCGATTCATCACAACAACTAACGAACCACGAATCACTAACCCCGAACCACTATGCTAAATGACCTTCGCTACGCCGTTCGCCAACTTCGCAAGAGCCCCGGTTTCACAGCTGCGGCCGTGCTGACGCTCGCGCTCGGGATCGGCGCCACCACGGCCATTTTCAGCGTGGTCTACGCTGTGCTGCTGCGGCCGCTTCCGTACCGTGAACCCGAACGCCTGGTGCAGTTGTACGAGACGGGCTTGCGCGGCGGTGGTTCGAGAGACTGGGTCTCGTTTCCCAACTTCCTCGACTGGCGACGGCAGAATCAAGTCTTCGAGGACGTCGCCGCTTACCGCTATTGGCCCTTCACCGTTGCGGGCGACGGAACGCCTGAAACCGTTCTAGGACTGCAAGTCACTTCAGGCCTCTTCAGCGTCCTTGGTGTGCATCCGTCGCTGGGCCGGACATTTGTGCCCGAGGAAGATCAGCCAGGCAAAGGCAACGTAGTCATCTTGAGCTATGGCCTTTGGCAGCGTCGCTTTGGAGGAAGCGAGTCAATAGTGGGCAAGCCCATCACGATTGACGGCCAGAGCTGCACGATTGTTGGCGTCATGCCGGATGGTTTTCAGTTTCCTTATGCCTATCCAGGAGAGGTTGTCTTGGGTGGGATTGACCTCTGGATTCCGATGCGAAATCCAGAGGTGCAGTATCGCAGCAATCGCAACTACTGGGCGATTGCTCGGCTGAAATCGGGCGTCACCCTAAACGATGCGCAGACGAACATGGACGCGATCGGCGCCGCAATCGCGCAGCAGTATCCAAACGAGAACCGCGATCTCGGCATCAAAGTCACCAGTTTGCAGCAACACCTTACCCGCGAGGTAAACCAACCTTTGTGGATTTTGCTTGGCTCGATCGGGCTGGTGCTTCTCATCGCTTGTGCCAATCTGGCTAGCCTTTTACTTTCGAAAGTCAACACCCGGCTGCGGGAAATGGCCGTGCGAGCGGCCCTGGGAGCCAGCCGTTTTCGACTTGTCAGGCAATCGCTCACTGAAGCCTGTCTGCTGTCTCTGGCAGGCGCCGCCGTTGGGCTTCTATTGGCGGTTTGGGCCGTCGAAAGTTTCCGGCGTCTGGGCCCGGCAAATATTCCTCGCCTGCAAGATGCCGGACTTGATTTGCGGGTTTTGCTCTTTGCACTGGTTCTGTCTTTGGGCACGGTGCTGCTGTTTGGCTTGGTCCCTGCTCTTCTTGCTTCCCGAACCAACTTGAATGATGCCTTGAAGGACGCCTCGTCACGGAATACCGCGGACAGAAGTCGCGGTCGACTTCGCGATTTCCTGATCATCGGTGAGGTGGCAATGGCCCTCGTTCTGCTCACCGGAGCAGGCCTGTTGATCCAAAGCTTTCGGCGGCTCCTTTCAGTCGATTCGGGATTCGATCCCCGGGACGTGGTTGCTGGCTGGATCTTCCTACCGCCAGAACGTTATCCTCAACCCGAGCAACAAGCCGCTTTCTTTCAGCGTCTCGTCGAGCGGGTTCAGGAGCTGCCTGGCGTGGCTGCCGCCGGGGTTTGCAATTCGGTTCCTTTGGCTGGAGTGAACGATCAAGGCGGATTTCGCATCGAGGGCCGTGCCGATCCACCGCCGGGAGCTGAGGGTTTTCGGGCGAACCGTCCCAAAGTTTCGTCCGATTATTTTCAGGTCATGGGTATCCGCTTGCTCCGAGGGCGCGGTTTTACAGAGAACGACAAAGCTGGCAGCCTTGAAGTTGCGATCATCAGTGACGTAGCGGCGCAGAAGTATTGGCCGAATGAAGACCCGTTAGGCAAACGAATCACTCTCAATCGACGTGACGGCAAACCGGTCTGGCGCGAGATCGTAGGGGTCGTGAAGGGAGTTACCCACTTTGGTCTTGAAACCGAACGCTACGCGGAAATCTATGTTCCTCACTTGCAAGTTCCGTCTTTTGTTTCTGCCCTGGTGGTTCGCACTCGCGGGAACCCCATGGCTATGGCCGGGCTCATTAAGAAGGAAGTCGCCTCACAAGATCCTACGCTGGCTCTCTTTAACATGCATCCAATGCATGAATTGGTCTCCGTCGCTCAATCGCGGCGCAGGTTTCAGGCAGCCTTGCTCGGTGCTTTTGCGGGACTCGCACTCACATTAGCGGCCGTCGGCATCTACGGCGTCGTGGCTTATTGGATGAGCCAGAGGGTCCGCGAGATTGCCATTCGCATGGCGGTTGGAGCACGGCAGATCGATGTCTTGTGGCTCACCCTCAGGCATGGTCTGGTGCTGACGGCTGCAGGTCTGGTCCTCGGCCTTGCCGGCGCGTCCGCCATGGGCAGGTTCATTGGCAGTTTGCTCTTCCGCACGAGCGCAGTCGATCTGCGGATCTACGCAGTTGTCTGCCTACTCCTCGCGGCTGTGGCTTTGCTGGCCTGTTATTTCCCTGCTCGCCGGGCGGCGAAGGTGGATCCGATGGTGGCGCTTAGATGTGAGTGAAGCCGTGATACGGGATTCGTGATCCGTGAACCAGAAGGAGTCTTGTTACGGAACGAGAGATCATGGGTCTGGCAATTCATCACAACAACTAGACGAACCACGAATCACTAACCCCGAACCACTATGATCAACGACCTTCGCTACGCTATCCGTCAACTGCTCAAGAGCCCGGGCTTTACCATTGCTGCCGTCGTCACTCTGGCCCTGGGCATTGGTGCGAACACCGCTATTTTCAGTGTTCTCCATGCGGTGTTGCTGCGAGCGCTGCCCTATCGACAGTCCGACCGGTTGGTCGCGGTCTGGCAAATGAATCTGGAGCGACAGGCACAAGACAAAGTGACGTGCGCCGACTACGCCGATTGGAAAGCTCGCAACCATGTCTTTGAAGACATGGCCTACTCCATGGATGAGCCTTACACTCTGACCGACACTGGGGCGCCTCTGTCGGTAGTGGGGTTTCAGTTTTCCACCAACCTGTTTTCGCTGCTTGGAGCACAACCTTTCTTGGGCCGTGCTTTTCTGCCGGAGGACGGGGAACCGGGCAAGGATCATGTGCTCGTCCTGAGTCATCGGCTCTGGGAAAAGCAATTTGCCTCCGACCGAAACGTGGTTGGCCGGTCGGTCAGGCTGAACGGAGAGCCCCACACGATTATCGGAGTGATGCCGGCGGAGTTCGCCCACCCGGGGACTTTCGTCGATCTCTGGACTCCGCTGGCTCTTTCCCCCGAACTGTTTCAGAACCGCAAGCTTCATCTCTTGCATGTCGTTGCACGGCTGCGGACCGGCGTCGGACTTGCGCAAGCGCAGAAAGAGATGGAAGTGCTGGCTGGGGACTTGGCCCGGCAACATCCGGATACCAACAAGAACTGGGGCATCCGAATGGCGGCCATCCGCGATCTGTACACCGGCGATCTGCGCGAAGCCTTGTGGGTGCTGCAGGCGGCAGTGTTCCTGATGCTGATCATCGCCTGTGCCAACGTTGCCAACATGCTCCTCGCCCAGGCCAGCAGCCGAGAGCGCGAGGTGGCTATTCGACTGGCGCTGGGGGCACGCCGTCGGCATCTTTTCAGTCAATTTCTAACCCAGGGTCTCATCCTCGCCTCGCTGGGTGCAGCGGGAGGCCTGTTGCTTGGCATTCTGGGGAGTTCAGGTGCTGCCGCAGATGTTTTCAACCCAACTTTCGAGAACTCCGCTTCCAGCCCATCCGTCCGAATGGATCGACTGGCCGGTGCTGCTCTTTGCGCTGGCCACCGCCGTCATCGCTGGAGTGGTCTTCGGCTTGATGCCGGCGTTTCGTGCTCCACGTCTACCACAGGAAGTTTTGAAGGCTGGCGCTCGCGGCTCGACAGGGCACGCTCTATCCGCGCGATTGCGCAGCGTGCTCATCGTTTCACAGGTTGCGCTGTCGCTGATGCTGCTTGCAGGCTCAGGCTTGCTGATTCGCAGCTTTCTGCGCCTGCAAGAGCAGTCGCTAGGATTTCATACGGACAGGGTTGCGGCTTCTTTTCTGCTGCTCGCTCCGAATCGATACCCGGGCGGAGATGCCACGGCAATTTTTCTGGAACAGTTGCTTGCTCGACTGAAAGCCGTGCCCGGCGTCGAGTCGGCCGGAGCAATCAGCACTCTGCCGCTGAGCGGCAACGATGCACGCCGTCCGTTTGCAGTTCAGGGGCAACCCGAGGAGCCGGGCCGGCCGAACATTGCCCGCTTCCGGCTGGTTACACCCGACTACTTCCAAACGATGCGCATCCCTTTGAAGCGAGGACGTGTGTTTGACGAGAGGGACCGGAAGGGCAGCGCTGAAGTGGTCATCATCAGCGAAGGGTTAGCGCGTCGTTTCTGGCCAAACGAAGACCCGATTGGGAAGACCATCATGGTGCCAGACATGCAAACTCCGGCGATGCGCCACATTGTGGGTGTTGTGGGAGATGTGCGGCACTACGGCCTGGCAGAGGAAGCCCCGATCGAGATTTACCGACCGTTTTATCAAGCGTCCTGGCCGTTCTTCACCGTGGTGGCCAGGGCCTCCCTAGCTCCGGCGACAACTTGCGGACACGCTGACGCAAGCGATCGCTTCTGTGGATAAGGACCAACCAATCCAGTCGGTCCGTATGATGGAAGAACTGGCTTCCAACTCCGTTGCTTTGCGCCGCGCGAGCATGGTGCTGCTCGCGATCTTCGCCGCTGTGGCGTTGCTGCTGGCTGCGCTCGGCATTTACAGTGTCATGTCGTATACGGTAGCGCAGCGCACGCAGGAAATCGGTATCCGCATGGCGCTTGGTGCACAGCAACAGGATGTGCTGATGCTCGTGACTCGTGAGGCCGTCTTGCTAGCTGTGACAGGTGTCGTTTTCGGTTTGCTGGGAGCCTTCGCACTGACGCGCTTCCTGGGAACGCTGCTTTACAGCGTGCAGCCGACCGATCCGGCCACTTTCCTGGGCGTCTCAATTCTGTTGACCTTTGTAGCTTTGCTGGCCAGTTACATCCCGGCCCGTCGAGCGGCCCACGTCGATCCGCTGGTGGCATTGAGATATGAGTGACGAGTGTTTAAAGGCGAGTGGCGAGTTGAGCTTAAAGCGAGAGCGATCACCTGGAACCTAACACCTAGAACCTGGAACCTGAAACCTGGAACCCACTATGCTAAACGATCTTCGCTTCGCGATTCGCCAACTTGGCAAGAACCCCGGTTTTACAGCTGTGGCCGTTCTTACTCTCGCGCTCGGCATCGGAGCGAACACGGCGATCTTCAGTATCGTGAACGCCGTGCTTCTCCGACCGCTGCCTTACCCGGAATCCGAGAGGCTCGTGTGGTTGGCGGAGCGCTTACCTGGTCATGCCGGACTCTCGGTTGCTTATCTGAACTTCGCCGACTGGCGGGAACAGCAAACCGTCTTTGATCACTTCGGGTGTTACATCGTAAACAATTTCGTCCTCACTGGCGCTGGCGATCCCGCGCAACTGAAAGGCGCGCACGTATCTGCCGACATTTTTCCAACGATGGGAGTGCAGGCGGCTCTGGGGCGCGTCTTCGGTGAAGATGAGGACAAGGCCGACGTGGCGCTGACTGTGGTGCTGAGCCATTCGCTGTGGCGGGGCCGTTTCGGCGGCGAGCCGGGTATCGTGAATCAAACGATCACGCTGGATGGGCGCGCTTATACGGTAGTCGGGGTGATGCCAGCGGGCTTTATCTTCCCGAGCGACGTGAATCTTTGGGTGCCAGTGGAACCGATTGCTGCTGACCCAAAGTGGCAATGGAAAAAGAACCGCGGCGAACACCCTGACCTTTTCGGAGTTGCACGGCTCAAGCCGGGAGTCAGTCTGGAGCAAGCGCGCATCAACCTGGACACCATCGCCGCGCAGCTCGAACAACAATTCCCAGAAACCAACAAAGGCCGTCGTGTGCAGGTGGATCGCTTGCTTGACGTTGTGGTCGGTGGTGTCGGCCGAAATTTATGGATTCTGTTCGGCGCAGTCGGGATGGTGTTGCTCATTGCATGCACGAACGTGGCAAATCTGCTAATAGCACGGTCGGCGGCGCGACAGAGGGAATTGGTCGTCCGGGCGGCACTCGGCGCGAGCCGCTGTCAAATCGTACGGCAATTGCTCACCGAAAGCGTGTTGCTGGCGCTGTTGGGTGGTGCGGCGGGTTTGTTGCTGGCTCACGGGGCGTTAGGAGTAAGCGTGACGATGGCACAAAGCACCGTCCCGCGTGTGGCTGGCGTCAGTTTAGATGGCACGGTGCTGCTTTTCTCTGCTGGGATCGCCTTGCTGACGAGCGTTGTTTTTGGACTAGTCCCAGCGTGGCAGGCGAGCCGAGTGGATTTGCAGAATGCCCTCAAAGACACCGCACGGAGCACAACGGGCTCGGGAGGAAAATGGCGCGAAGGACTTATCGTGGCGGAAGTCGCGCTCACCCTGCTTCTGCTGGTCAGCGCGGGGCTTTTCTTGCGCAGCTTCTATCAATTGCAGAACGTCAATCCCGGCTTCGACTACGAACGCGTGCTGAGTTTTCGCGTCGATTTGCTGGCTCGGAATTATCCGACGGCAGAACGCCAAATCGCTTTCTACCAGGAATTGTTGGAGAAGCTGCGGGTGCTGCCGGGCGTTCAGGCCGCGAGCGTCGCTTCCAGGATTCCGCTCGATGGCCGCAATAACGGGACGTTGTTTCTGGTCGAAGACCGCCTTGAGTCGGCGCACGATAAGCCCTACATGGAGATGACTTTCGTCGCCCCGGATTACTTCCGTGCGATGGGCATTCCGATTCTGCGTGGTCGAGGATTCACTGAGCAGGACAATCGCGTGCACCTGCGCGGACGAGCGTCTGAGCGGAGTCGGATGAGCGAGCCGGACGCATGGCTGGCTGCATTAAGCTCCATCATCGTGGATGAGGAATTTGCTCGTCGGTACTGGCCGAATGAAGACCCCATTGGGCAGCACATTCGCCTGCCTTGGGGGGCCCAGGAAAAAAACCCACTGCTGACTGTCGTAGGGGTCGTCGGGCGAGCAAAGAGGCTACTGCACGAGCGGGAGGGCGAGGTGCGAGCTTACCTGCCATTCCTACAGGCACCCAGATTGTGGATGACGGTTGTGGTGAAAACATCGCTGGAGCCCAGCGCTCTGTACGCGGCTGCGCGACAGCAGGTAATCGCAATCGACTCAGAGCAGCCCATCTATGAGGCCCGTACCTTGTCTGAACTCCGGGCCAACTCGTCCGCTCCACAGCGGTTGAACCTCATCCTGGTCGGAACCTTTGCGGCCGTCGCGCTCGGGCTGGCTGCGATTGGCCTCTATGGAGTACTGGCTTACTTGGTAACGCAACGCCAGCGCGAGATTGGCGTGCGTGTCGCCCTTGGTGCTCAACGCAGCGATGTCCTCGGTCTGGTGTTGGGGCAGGGAATGAAACTGGTTGGTCTGGGCATCGTCATTGGGCTGGCTGGCGCGTTGGCCCTGACCCGTGTCTTGCGGGTTCTGCTTTTTGGAGTCGCCCCGACCGATCCGCTCACCTTCGGCGTGATTCCACTGCTGCTTGCGGCAATCGCGCTCGTCGCCTGTTTTGTACCCGCCCGCCGCGCCACGAAAATCGATCCGCTGGTGGCGTTGAGATACGAGTAATGCCGTGATTCGGGACTCGGGGTTCGTGATTCGTTGACCAAAGTATCGCCGAGAGTCGCGGGATAAAGGTCGGCAAGCCTGAGGAGGGTCAAGTGAATGAATCGAGTTCGCAGCAACCGATCAGGGACTACAAGGACCTCCATGTCTGGCAGAAGGGAATGCAACTAGCCAAGGAAATCAATCTGCTGACCGGCAAATTTCCCTCCGAGGAGAAATTCGGTTTGGTCTCGCAGATGCGGCGTGCAGCGGTTTCCATTCCATCCAATATCGCTGAGGGGCAGGCCAGGAACACAACGGGTGAGTTTGTTCAATTTATTTCCCATGCAGAGGGCTCAGCTGCCGAAGTCGACACTCAGCTTCGGCTATCCATCGAGCTGGGTTACCACTCTACGAATGATCTTGAAGCTGTTTTCCGGTTGCTGACAGACGTTCAGAAAATGCTGAAACGTCTCCGATATTCACTAACCACGAACCCCTAACCCCGAACCACTATGCTCAACGACCTTCGCTACGCTCTCCGTCAACTTATCAAGAATCCCGGCTTCACGGCCGTCGCTGTGCTCACGCTGGCGCTGGGCATTGGCGCGAACACGGCGATCTTCAGCATTGTCAATGCGGTGCTCCTGCGCCCGTTTCCGTACCAAGCGCCGGAGCGCCTGGTGATCGTTCAGGAGCGTGTCTCCGCGGAGGCGGCTTCTCGCCGTCCTATCCCAACTTTGTTGATTGGCGCGCGCAGAACACGGTCTTCGATTCAATCGCGGCGGTGCGTGGGAACGAGAGTTTCAACTTCACCGGCGCAGGCGAACCGGAACGCTTGCAGGGGCGGCTCGTCTCGGCGGAGTTCTTCTCCACTCTGGGCATCAAGCCGCTGCTCGGGCGCGACTTTCTCGCGGAAGAAGACCGTCCGGGCGCGACTCCGGCGGTGATCCTGAGTTACGGATTCTGGCAGCGCAGGTTCGGCGCTGATCCAGGCATCATCGGGAAACAGCTCACGCTCAACAACCAAAGCTTCACCGTCGTCGGGATTACTCCGGCGAATTTCCAGTACGGGTTGGAAGCCGACGTCACTGTGCCCATCGGTCTCTCAGGCGGAACGCTTCAGGACTGCGCGGCAGCAGATCCGGGAACTGACGTCGTCGCGCGTTTGAAACCGAACGTGTCGCAGCAGCAGGCGGAGACGGAGTTGAATCTGATCGCCGCGCGGCTGGAACAACAGTATCCGGAGAGCAACAAAGGGCGGCGCGTGCTGCTGACGCCGCTGCACGAAAGCTTTGTCGGCGACGTGCGCCAGCCGCTGTTGATTTTGCTGGGCGCGGTCGGCCTGGTCTTATTGATCGCCTGCGCCAATGTCGCCAATCTCCTGCTCGTCCGTTCGTCTGCGCGGCAAAAGGAGATGGCGGTGCGCGTGGCGCTCGGCGCCAGCCGCGCGACGCATCGTTCGTCAACTGCTGACCGAGAGCGTCCTGCTGGCCGCGTTGGGCGCCGCGTTGGGAATCCTGCTCGCGTTCTGGGGCACGAGTTTTATCGCTTCCCAATTGCCTGACGGCATCCCGCGCTTGCAGGAAGCCAGGTTGACGCGCCGGTGTTGGTCTTCACGCTCGCCGTCTCGCTCCTGACCGGTTTGCTCTTCGGCCTGGCTCCGGCCTTGCAAGCTTCACGCCCGAATCTGACGGAAGGGTTGAAGGAAGGAGACCGGGGTTCATCCGGGCGCCGCCAGCGGCTGCGCAGCGTGTTGGTAGTCGGCGAAGTCGCCCTGACGCTGACGCTGCTGGTGGGCGCGGGTTTGCTCATTCAAAGCTTTCGGCGCGTGCTACAGGTTGATCCGGGCTTCAAGGCGCAGAACCTGCTCACGATGCAGGTCTCCGTCAACAACCCCGACGGTCAGCAAGTGGCGAACTTCTTCGAGCAGTTGCAGCAAAACGTCCGCAGCCTGCCCGGCGTCAAATCGGTCGCGGTGTCGAACGGACTTCCCTTTGGCTCGACGAACTTCCCGCCGTTCCTCATTGAAGGCCGACCGGAGACCGACAATAAACCTTCGGGCCTGCGCTACACCGTGAGTCCCGATTACTTCCAGACGATGGGCATTGAGTTGATCAAAGGCCGCCTCTTCACCGCCGAGGACACGCCGCGACAGCCCAGCTGGTCGTCGATCATTGATGAAGTGCTCGCCCGGCGGTACTTCCCCAACGAAGACCCGCTTGGCAAGCGGTTGAAGGCGTCTGCCGACGCGCCGGGTATAGAGATTGTGGGCGTCGTCCGGCACGTCGAACCGAACAGCCTGGACGCGACAAGGACCAGCCCCGGCGCAGTTCTACCCCAACTTCAATCAGATTCCCGTGGAGCGGCTGCCAGGCTATGTCCGGCGCATCAATCTGCTGACGCGCACCGAGGTCGAACCGTTGAGCCTGGCCTCAGCGGTGCGCGGCCAGGTGGCGGCTTTGAATAAAGATCAGGCGGTCTTCAACGTGCGCACGATGGAACAGACGGTGGCGCAATCGGTCGCCGCCCGGCGTTTCTCCATGCTGTTGCTGACCGTCTTCGCCGTCGTCGCGCTGGCGCTCGCCAGCCTCGGGATTTACGGCTTGATGTCGTACGCGGTCGCGCAGCGCACGCGCGAAATCGGCGTTCGGATGGCGCTCGGCGCGCAGAGCGAGCGATGTGCTGAAACTGGTGATCGGGCAGGGAATGAAGCTGGCGCTCGTCGGCGTGGCGCTTGGCCTGGTCGCGTCGGTGGCGTTGACGCGAACGATGAAGAATCTGCTCTTCGGCGTGAGCGCCACCGATCCGGCTGACGTTTGCCGCGATCGCGCTGCTGCTCACGCTGTGGCCTTGCTGGCCTGCTGGCGTTCCGGCGCGGCGGGCGACGAAAGTAGACCCGATGGTCGCGCTGCGCTACGAATGACCCGAACTCAAGAGTGGAGGAACCATGCAAATACTCCAGCAAGACCTGCGCTACGGCGCGCGAATGTTAGTCAAACGACCGGGCGTCACTTTGATTGCCGTCATCACGCTCGCGCTGGGCGTCGGCGCGAACACGGCGATTTTCAGCGTCGTAAACGCCGTGTTATTGCGCCCGCTGCCTTACCCGGAGCCGGAGCGACTGGTCATGTCTTTTTTGACGGCGCAGGGGCAAAGCCAGACTAGTTTAGGGATGGCCGACTTTCTCGCCGTCAGAGAACGGAATCAGAGTTTTGAAAACGTCACCGCCTTCTCTTCCGGCGGCTTCACTTTCACTGGTGGCGAGAGGCCGGAACAGGTCTCCGGCGCCTGGGTGAGTGCCGATTTCTTCGCCACTTTGCGTGTCACGCCAGTACGAGGCCGAACTTACCAGGCCGAAGATGAGCGCCCGGAAAGCGCACGCGTAGTCGTCATCAGTCACGGTTTCTGGCAGCAGCGGCTGGCGGCGGAACCACAGGTTATTGGCAAGACGATCAACCTGAACAGCACGCCCTACACCATCATTGGTGTGATGCCGGAGAGCTTTCACTTTGCGCTGACGCCGGAAGCGGAGTTGTGGCCGGTGCGCGTGATCCATCCGCCGACACGCCGCGGGCCTTTCTTCAGCCGATGTATCGGGCGCTTGAAGCCGGGTGTGACCGAGCGGCAAGCACAGGCGGATTTGAGCGCCATCGCGGCTCAGGTGAAGCAGCAATTTCCCAATCCTCCATTCAGCGCCATGACGACGAGGCCGTTGACGACTTCTGTGGTGGGGGAGGTACGCCGGGGTTTGCTGGTGATCCTGGGAGCAGTGGCGTTCGTGCTTTTGATTGCAGCAGCGAATGTCGCCAACCTGCAACTCGCGCGCGCCGCCTCGCGGGAGCGCGAGATGGCTGTCCGCCGGGCGCTCGGCGCGCATCGCTGGCGCATTGTGCGGCAATTGCTCACTGAAAGCCTCATGCTGGCTGCGATTGGCGGCGTGGTTGGATTCCTCTTGGCGCTCTGGGGCATTAATCTCTTCCGCACCTTTGGCCCCTCGAACCTACCGCGCTTGCAGGAAGTCAATCTCGATGGGTGGGTGCTGGGCTTTACTATGCTGGCAGCGGCGCTAAGCGGCCTCATCTTCGGTTTGGCGCCGGCGCTACAAGCCTCGCGCCCGGATTTGAATGAATCGCTCAAAGAAGGTGGCCGTGCGGGAACGGAAAGTCATGGGCGAAAGCGGCTGCGTGGTTTGCTGGTGGTCGCTGAAGTGGCGCTCACGCTCGTGTTGCTGGTTGGCGCAGGTCTGTTGCTCAAGAGCTTCCTGCGCCTGCAAGAAGTTAAGCCCGGTTTCCAGCCTGGCCATCTACTGACCGCGCAGATTTCACTGCCGTCCGCGCGTTATGCCGAGGATCAAAACATCATTGCGTTTTATCAAGAACTGATCAATCGCTTGAAAAGTCTGCCGGGAGTGCAAGCCGTAGGCATCAGCATGAGCCTCCCACCGAATCAGTTGCAGATCAGCAATGATTTCGGCATCGAAGGGCGCCCACTCCCGCCTGGACAAAAGCGCCCCGTAGCCGAAGAGCTGACGATCAGTCCTGATTACTTTACCGTGCTCGGTGTGCCTTTGCTACGCGGACGTTTTTTCACTGATGCCGACAAAGCAGGCGCGCTACGAGTATTGATTATCAATGAAGCGATGGCGCGCCGCTTCTTCCCGAATGAAGACCCTGTCGGTAAGCGTTTGCAGACGGGCGATCCAAGCCCAAATGCTCCGTGGCAAACGATTGTTGGTGTCGTCGGCAATGTGAAGTACACCGGGCTTAAAGCGGAAGAGACGATTACGATGTACGTCCCCTACACGACACCGGGTTGGGCTTCGTGGTCGCGCAGCATGTACCTGGTCGTGCGCACGACGGGTCAGCCGCTTGGTCTGTCGTCAACGCTTCGCCAGCAAGTCAGGGCGTTGGATCAAGACCTGCCGGTGACCAAGCTCAAAACAATGGAGCAAGTGATTTACGAGTCGATTGCGGCGCCGCGCTTCGGCGCATCGTTACTCGGTCTGTTTGCGGCGGTTGCTTTGCTACTGGCGGCTATCGGTATCTATGGCGTGATCTCGTATGCGGTCACTGAGCGCACACACGAGATTGGCATTCGGATGGCGCTCGGAGCGCATATCCACGACGTGCTCAGGCTGGTCATCGGCCACGGAATGAAACTGGCGTTGAGTGGCGTAGCCATTGGTGTGGTCGCTTCATTGGCGTTGACGCGTTTGATGAAGACACTGCTGTTTGGGGTGAGTGCGACCGATCCGCTGACGTTCATTCTGATCGCGCTGCTGCTCACGGGGGTGGCATTGCTGGCCTGCTGGCTTCCGGCCCGACGGGCGACGAAAGTGGACCCGATGGAAGCGCTTAGATACGAATGAATCCGTGACACGGGATTCGTGATTCGGGTTTCGAGCTGTCAAGTTATCGAAAACCAACCACTAACCACGAACCCCTAACCCCGAACCACTATGCTAAACGATCTTCGCTTCGCGATTCGCCAACTTGGCAAGAACCCTGGTTTCACTATCGTCGCCGTGCTCACGCTGGCGCTGGGGATCGGCGCGAACGCCGCGCTCTTTTCGGTGGTCAACGCCGTATTGCTGAATCCGCTGCCTTACCCGCAGCCTGAGCGGCTTGTCTCGCTCCACCAAAGCAAGCCGAATTTCCCGACTGGCTCGATCTCATACCCGAATTTTCTGGACTTACAGAGGGAGAATCAGACCTTCTCAGGCATGGCGATTGGGCGCTCCTTCAGCGCCAATCTGGTCGGTGCTGGCGAGGCCGAGCAGGTGGACGGGCGGCGAGTCTCGGCGAATCTCTTCAGCGTAATTGGCGTGAAGCCTGCGCTAGGGCGTGATTTTGCGCCTGGTGAAGATGAGCCGGGCGTTGCCCCGGTGGTCGTGATCAGCGCAGGGCTCTGGCAACGTAAATTTGGGGCGGCGCTAGATGTGCCGGGCAGAAGCCTGACTCTGGACGACAAGAGCTACACAATTATTGGTGTACTCCCCGCTGACTTCACACTGTATCGCGGCACGGATGTGTATGTGCCGATGGGCCAGTGGAACAATTCCGGGTTACAGAATCGCAGTGCCGGCTTAGGCCTCCAGGGCATTGGGAGGCTCAAGCCTGGCGTCACCCTCGCGCAAGCACGGGCCGACCTGGACAGAGTGATGCGGCTACTGGTCGAAGCCTATCCCGATGTGAACCGAGGTAACGGGGCCGCGCTCGTGCCACTCAAGGAAAGACTGGTCGGAGATGTCGGAACGATTCTGTGGATGCTGCTGGGGGCGGTGGGTTTTGTGCTGCTGATCGCATGCGTGAACGTCGGCAATCTGTTGCTCGCGCGTTCGAACCGCAGGTCACGCGAATTTGCCGTTCGCGCCGCACTGGGTGCAGGCCGGTGGCGCTTGATCCGCCAATCGTTGAGCGAAAGCCTGCTGCTGGCGTCAGCCGGGGGCGGACTAGGCTTGCTGCTCGCTGACCTGGGCTCTCGAGTGGCCATCAGCGTATCACCCGCTGCGTTGCCACGGGCTGATGAAATCGGATTGGATGGTCACGTCTTGCTTTTCACAAGCGTTATTTCGTTGTTTACAGGGGTGCTTGCTGGCCTAGTTCCGGCGCTAAGGATTTCGCCGGCGTACCTTTCGGAAGCACTCCAGAAAGGTGGGCGGGGCGGCAGCGGCGGGAGGCATCGGGGGCAGGGGCTTTTGGTTGCGGGAGAGATGGCGCTTGCGCTCGTCTTGCTGATCGGTGCAGGCTTGATGATTCGCAGCCTGAGTGCGCTCTGGAGCGTCGATCCCGGCTTTCGTCCAGACAACGTGCTGACGTTTGGGCTTGGGTTTACACCCTTGATGCGATCTGCTACACCGGAGGCGAAGCACGCCGATTTGCGCGAATTGAGTCAGAAGATCAGCGATATACCTGGTGTGCGGGCTGCTTCATTCTGGACGGGTGCAGCTCCCTTGCGGGGCATAGACAACGTGTTCTTCTGGCTGGATGGCCAGCCCAAGCCGGCAAGCACCAGCGAAATGCAGATGGCGGTCGTTTATCGGGTTGAACCCGGCTATCTGGCGGCCATGGGCATCCCACTCCAGCAGGGCCGCTTTTTCAATACTCAAGATGAGGTGCGAACTCAGGCTGTCGTTGTGATCGACGAGGTCTTTGCCCGTCAGCATTTCCCGAAAACAAACCCTATCGGCAAGCGCCTCAATCTGGGGAGTGGCCGCGACCCTTTGGAGATTGTTGGAGTCGTCGGGCACGTAAAGCAGTGGGGGCTTGATGGGGACGACAAACAATCGCTCCAAGCGCAACTTTACGAACCCTTTCGACAATTACCGGGCTGGTCGTCCGAGGTGAGTGTCGTCGTGCGGGCCGAGGGAGCCGCGGCCGCGACAACACTCCTGACTTCGATCCGCCGGGTCGTCCAAAGCCATCATGGCCAGAACGTCGTCTTCGGCGCGCGGACGCTGAATGAGGTGCTTGCCGACTCGTTATCCCGCCAGCGCTTCTCGATGATCCTGCTCAACACTTTTGCGGCGCTAGCATTGCTGCTGGCCAGCATCGGTCTCTATGGTGTCATTTCATATCTGGTAAGCCAAAGGACACACGAACTTGGCATACGGCTCGCACTCGGTGCCCAGCGCCTCGACTTGCTGCACCTGGTCGTAAATGACGGAATGAAGATGGCACTTGGCGGAGTTGCCTTGGGACTGTTCGCTGCTTTGGGCCTGACCAGGCTGCTGGTCGGTATGCTTTACGGCGTGAGTGCGACTGACCCGCTGACGTTTGCCGGGATCGCCGTATTGCTGATTGGAGTGGCATTGCTGGCTTGCTACGTCCCAGCGCGGCGGGCGACGAGAGTAGACCCGATGGAGGCGCTTAGGTGCGAGTAATGCCGTGATTCGGGATTCGTGATATGTGATTCGACTGGCTAAATCACAAAATCACGAACCACGAATCACTAACCCCGAACCCCGAACCCCGAACCCCTATGTTCAACGATCTTCGCTTTGCCCTTCGTCAACTTCTTAAGAATCCGGGATTCACCGGTGTCGTCATCCTATCGTTAGCCCTGGGAATCGGGGCGAACACCACGATCTTTAGTCTCATTGACGCCGTGCTTCTGAAGATGTTGCCAGTGAAAAACCCGAAGCAACTGGTGGTGTTCGCCCACAGAGACACGGGATTGCCTTCGACCGGCTCGAACTATCCGCTGTACCAGACCCTTCGCGACGGCAGCCAGTCCTTCTCAGAATGCTTCGCCTTCTGGCCGCTGGATTTCAGGGCGCGAATCGGCGCGGAATCGGAACCGGCCCGGGGCCAGTATGTCACTCCGAACTACTTCTCAGCCCTCGGTGTTCAGCCAATCCTCGGCCGCGTCCTTTCCGAAACCGACGACGGAGAGCCCGTGGTCGTCATCAGCCATGGCTGGTGGCAACGGAAGTTCGGGAGTAATCGCGATGTGGTGGGAAAGACGATGGTCGTCAACGGAACGCCGGTTACGATAATTGGCGTCACGCCACCGGAGTTCTTCGGTTTGCAGCTTGGAAACGCGATGGAAATCTCCATGCCCCTGGGGATACAGCCGCGCGTTTCGCCGGGGTTTGGGGACCGGCGAGAGATGCGCGAAGGAACCTGGGGCCTCTGCATCGTGGGGCGTCTCAAGCCCGGTGTCGAGCTGGAGCGGGCGCGTGCGGAAGCTGAGGTTCTGGTGCGCCCCTGGGTCGAGGACGTGGTGCTCCGCGAAGGCGGCAAGATGGGCAGTTGGTCGCGGATCGAGCTGTTGCCGGGAAGTACAGGCCTGGACGCTTTGCGACGCAAATTCTCGAAGCCGCTGCAAGTTCTGATGGCTATCGTAGGGATGGTCCTGCTGATTGCCTGCGCGAATGTGGCGAACCTCCTCGCGGCCAGATCGGTGGCACGACAGAAGGAGATTGCAGTTCGGCAAGCAATCGGCGCAGGGCGAGCTCGGCTCATCCGGCAGTTCCTGACGGAGAGCGTTCTGTTGGCGCTGGCCGGGGGATGCGCAGGTCTTTGGCTTGCGTGGTGGGGCAGCAACCTGTTGGTGCGGTTTATCTCCACGGGACCGGTCCCGATCCAACTCGAGCTCGCGCCCGACTGGCGGGTTCTGGGCTTTACGGCCGGCGTTTCGGTTTTGACAGGCATTCTCTTCGGGCTTGCCCCGGCCGTTCGCGGAACGATTCTGGATTTGACGCCGACACTCAAGGAGGGAGCCGGCTCTCTCGTTGGAGCCTCAGCCCGGTGGCGCTGGGGGAAAATGCTTGTGTCTGTTCAGGTGGCGCTCTCGCTGACACTTCTCGTAGGAGCTACCCTCTTTGTGATGAGCCTGAGGAAGATCCAGTCGGTCGATGGCGGATTTCGGGTTGAGAATCTTTTGTTGGTAACGTTCGACACGTCTGGCACAGGTTCATCGGGTCCTGAGCGCCGCAAACAGCTGGAAGCTTTCTACCGCGAAGCTCTCGAGCGGGCAAACGGTCTTCCGGGGGTGCGCGTGGCCAGCCTGTCATCCCTGGGGCCCATGAGTGGTGACGATTCCACCCGGCCCCTGTTTGTGCCCGGTTTTCAGGCGCGCACACGAGACGAGCAGGTCGTGCATCTCAATTCCATCGGCACGCGCTTTTTTGAAACCATGGGAATCACTTTGCTGAGAGGGCGCGAGTTTACACCCGCGGATGACGCGAATGCTCCCAAAGTCGCAATCCTCAATGATGCTGCGGCCCGGTTCTACTTCCCTGAAGTTGATCCTCTCGGACAGATCGTCCACATGAGCTGGGATAACCAGGGACCGCCCATTCAGGTCGTAGGCGTGGCGAGGGATTCAAAGCGCCAGGACCTCCGACAGCCGGCGCCGCGGATGCTTTACCTTCCTTTTCTGCAATACCACCAGCCCAACATGACTCTGGAGATCCGAACGGCCGTTGACCCGAATGCCGTGGCCTCCGGTGCCCGTCTGGCATTTCGCGAAATCAGTCGCGACATTCCCGTTTCGGAGATCAAGACGTTGCGGACGCAGATTGATCAGGGCCTCGTTCAGGAAAGACTCGTGGCTACCCTGTCGAGCTTCTTTGGACTTTTGGCGTTGCTCCTTTCGGCCATTGGTCTGTATGGCACGCTTTCTTACGCAGTGACGCGTCGAACCAGCGAGATTGGAATCCGCATGGCGCTGGGCGCTCGCAAAGGCGACGTCCTCTGGCTGGTGCTGCGGGAAGCGACTGTGCTGGTGCTCTGCGGTGCAGTCGTTGGTCTCATGGCAGCAACAGCCATGAACCGCCTGATCTCGAGCATGCTTTTTGGATTGACGTCCTCGGATCCGATTGCTCTATTCGCAGCGACGTCTGGGCTGCTGGCGGTAGCACTTATCGCCGCCTGGCTCCCGGCCCGCCGCGCCAGCAGAGTTGATCCGATGGTGGCGCTGAGATGCGAGTGATGCCGTGATTAGGGATTCGTGATTCGGGATTCGAACCGGCGAAAACAGCACAAGAACCACTATGGCTAGCGAGTGATGAGTGGGGAACAATGAGTGTCCACACGCAGCAACTGTCTCCCTGACACCTGAAACCTGGCACCTGGAATCTACTATGTTCAACGACTTTCGCTACGCACTTCGTCAACTTCGCAACAATCCAGGATTCACTGCGGTCGCGGTGCTGACCTTGGCGCTCGGTATTGGCGCGAATACGGCTATCTTCAGCCTGATCGATGCGCTGATGCTGAGAACGCTGCCAGTGCAGAAACCAGAGCAGTTGGTACTATTCAAACGAATCGAAGCGTCGAATCGTACCGTTTACGACCTGGCGTATCCGATGTTCGAGCGGCTACGCGATCAGCCTGGGCCCTTTTCTGATGTCGCGGCGAATTGGCTCATCGAGCGATCTGAGGCAGCTGACAGCCCCGGAGCGGAGCCTGGCCAGGTCCGCGTCGGCATGGCGTCGGGAAACTACTTTTCCGCCCTCGGCATTCAGGCGGTGGTCGGCAGGACCTTCAACACCACCGATAACCGAGTGCCTGACGGTCACCCTGTGGCCGTCATCAGTTACAGCTATTGGGAACGCCGGTTCGGGCTTGCTTCCGACGTCGTGGGCCGCACGGTAACACTTAGCGGAACTCCTTACACAATCATCGGTGCGACGCCGCCTGGCTTCACCGGCGAATGGGTTGGCAGACCCGCCGATCTGTGGGTGCCATTCATGATGGCTTCGCAGGTGATGCCGGAGGTGCCCGGCGGTCCGCCGAAATTCCCAGCGCTCATCATCGCACGCCTCAAGCCAGGCGTGACGAGGGCGCAGGCGCAGGCCGCTTCTCAGTTAGTCTACCAACAAGGTTTGCTGGACGAGGCCGGGTCCAATCTCACGCCAGAACAACTCCAATACATAGTGCAGCGGCGCATAGAGCTCGAACCGGCAGCCAGCGGGTATTCAGCTCAACGTCAGACTTTGGCGCAGCCGCTTCAGCTTCTCGCGGGAATGGTCGGTCTGGTGTTGCTGGCGGTGTGCGCGAATGTGGCGAACCTACTGTTGGCGCGTGCTGCGGCACGGGAGCGTGAGCTGGCAGTGCGTCAGGCGCTCGGTGCTCACCACTGGCGCATCATGCGCCAACTACTGATTGAAAGTCTGTTGCTGGCTGTGATTGGAAGCGCGCTCGGTTTGCTCTTCTGCGTCTGGGGAACGAGTGTGCTGACAACAATGCTGGGCGCCGGTCCGCTGTCGGCTGGCATTGAGGACAACTCTCTCTCGCTTGATCTGCACCTGGACGGGCGGCTCATCGCTTGGACGGCGACGCTCTGTGTATTTGTCGGCCTTTTCGGCCTTGCCCCCGCTTTCCGTTCGTCGCAGGTTGCACTTAACTCGGCGTTGAAGGCACGAGGTGCGCCTGCAGGTACCCGGCGCGGGCGGTTCTCACTCGGCAAGATGCTTGTCGTTGTGCAGGTTGCGCTCTCGCTGGTCTTGCTGATCGGCGCGGTGTTGCTCGTGGGTACGCTACGCAAACTTCGAATCCAGGATGTGGGCTTCGACCGGGCAAATCGGTTGTTGGTCTGGACTGCACCCGTGCGAACGGGTCGCACTGTCCCGGTGCTGGCGGACTTCGCCAAGACCGTCCAACAGCGGCTTTCATCTCTGCCGGGGGTGTTGAGCGCCAGCATATCGAATGGCGGAGTCCTCGACGGCAGTGTGACGAGTGGACGGAGCAACAGCGAGACTTTAAGCTTTCAAGGGCAGTTGCCTAAGCCCGGCTTGACGGTCAGACCACTCGCCATTTCACCTGGCTTCCTTGCGACCGTGGGGACGCCGCTGGTGGCGGGGCGTGATTTCACCGAGCTGGATACCGATAAGGCACCACAGGTAGCAATCCTCAACGAAACGATGGCGCGATTCTTTTTCGGCGGTGAGAACCCGGTGGGAAAGCGTTTCAGTGCGATGGGGGAGGGAGGTTTTCCAATCGAAGTCGTCGGTGTGGTGAAGGATGCCAAGCTCGGCACGCCGCGCGACCAGCGAGGTGCGTGGTACTACCCGTATCGGCAGAACACGCGTTTCCTGCGTCTCAATTGGTGCGTCGCGGTGCGGACGTCCGGCCCCCCAGCCGCGCTCGCAATGAGTATACGTCAGGCGTTGCACGGGCTCGACCCAAACCTACCAGTGCTCAAAATCACGACGATCGAAGGGCAGCTCGACCACGTGCTGTCACAGGAACGTTTGATGGCCGTGCTCTCCGGCTTCTTTGGAGTGTTGGCGATGCTGCTTTCGTGCCTGGGGCTTTACGGGGTGATCTCCTATACAGTCACTCGGCGCACTAGTGAAATCGGTATCCGTCTGGCAATGGGAGCTACGCCTGCGAGCGTGCTCCTCTTGGTACTCAAGGAGAGTGTGAGGTTGATACTGGGCGGGATCGCACTCGGCGTGCCGATCGCCTTGACGGTTACACGTCTGCTTTCCACTTGGCTCTTTGGCGTCAGCCCAACGGATCCACTCACGATCGCTGCAGTGACGACATTGATGCTTACAGTAGGTTTGCTGGCTGCATTTCTGCCGGCACGACGCGCCTCACGGGTGGATCCCATGGTAGCGCTTAGATGCGAGTAAAACCGTGGCTCGGGATTCGTGGTTCGGGTTTCGAGCCAACAAGTCAGAGAATACGAACCACGAACCACTAACCCCGAACCACTATGATCAACGATCTTCGTTTCGCCCTTCGTCAACTTCGCAAGAACCCCGGCTTCACTGCTGTGGCTGTGCTCACCCTTGCGCTCGGTGTCATGGCGACCACAGCGATGTATAGCGTCGTGCATGCGGTCGTCTTGGATCCCTTTCCGTATAAGGACGTCGATCACCTGATGAGCGTTCGGGTTCAGGAACCCGGACAGCGCGGAGGACGAGTCTACTATTCCACCGACCAGTTTCTGGAAATTGCTGAACAGAACTCCATCTTTGAGGGCACGATCGCATCCACGATCAGCGATGTTGTCTGGACGAGCGATGGCGAGCCACAACGCCTGCGCGGGAACCATGTGACGACGAACACATTCGAAATCATGGGTGTGCCGCCACTTCTGGGTCGAGCCATCATGCCGTCAGACGGCGCGCCACAGGCAACGCCGGTCGTCGTGCTGGGCTACCGATTCTGGCAGCGACAGTTCGGCGAGGACAAGGGAGTTCTGGGACGCGAGCTCAAACTCAATGGAGTTGTGCGCACCATTGTGGGCGTGATGCCGCGCCGCTTCATGTGGCGTGGCGCGGATGTTTATGTCCCGATCGTATTCCAGAGAGGTCAGGTCACAGAGGGAGTGCGGTTAGTCCATGTGCTGGGACGCCTGAAACCGGGAGTAACCGAAGCTCAAGCCGAAGTAGACCTGAAACCCATCATCGAGGAGCTGCAGAAGAGAGAGCCTGCCGAATTTCCCGAGAAGTGGCGTGTCGGACTGCTGTCGTTCAGGGAGACATTTCCAAGCGATCTTCGTGAGACTCTGTGGATTCTGTTTGGGGCAGTGGGCCTGCTCTTAGTGATTGCGTGTGTCAACGTATCCAACCTCCTCCTGTCCAGGGCTTCCGCCCGGCAAAGAGAGATGGCCGTGCGGGCGGCGCTGGGTGCGCGAAGAAGCCGGCTGCTGCGGCAGCTATTGACTGAGAGCCTGCTCCTGGCTGCTCCAGGGACGGCCTTGGGCGTCGTGCTTGCCTATGTTGGGCTCACGGCAATCATCGCCATAGTGCCCGCCGGCACGATTCCCGACGAATCTGAAATCTCGATCAACTCCGCCGTTCTGATCTTCACGGTGCTGATCTCCGTGCTCACTGCCGTCGTGTTCGGCCTGGCTCCTGCGTGGCAGGCTTCAAAACCAGAACTGGCGAAGTCTCTAAAGGACGCAAGGGGCGTGGTCAGCGGTGGTCGTGGCCAGGTGCTTGTTCGAAACGGCCTGGTGGTAGCTGAAGTCGCGCTGTCGGTGATGTTGCTAGTCGGGGCCACTCTCATGATGCGCACGCTCCTGGCCTTGCAGGATGTCAACTTGGGAATACGAACCGACCGGCTGCTGACTTTGCGGATTCCGCTGCCGGACCAGCGCTATCCGGATCCGCTGCGAAGGATCGCGTTCTTTCGTGAGTTGCTGGAACGCGTCAGGGCAGTTCCGGGTGTCGCAGCCGCCGGATTGAATACAGGCATGCATCCTTTTGGCAATTGGCGTCTTCCTGTGGACATCGCAGGCAGCAGCCAGCAGGATGCCCGACCGGTTGTCGTCCACCAGGTGAGCGGCGAATACACAGCAAATGCTGGGAATTGCACTTCTTCAAGGGCGGCTATTCACGGACGCAGAGATGTACGGAAGACGACATCTCGCAGTAGTCAATCAAGCCTTCGTGCGCCGCTATTTCGCGGGTCAAGAACCGCTTGGCCGAGGGGTGCGTATCCCACGAATGTTGACGCCGCCATTCAATTTGACGGACGGGTCCTTTCAGATCGTCGGCATCGTCAGAGACACGCTGAACCGCAGCCTCAGGAATGAGGTTCAGCCGGAGCTCTACATGCCCTACACGGTAACAGGCTTGGCTGACAGGCTTGTGGTGCTGACCCAGGCCGACCCCGCGACCGTGACCAATGCAGTCCGCAGCCAGGTCTACGCGCTGGACAAGGATCAGCCGGTGACGGAAGTTCGCACGATGCAAGCGATGCTCGATAACTTCGTTTTCTCCGGCCCTCGTTTCAGCCTCGTACTCTTTACCGTTTTCGCCGCGCTCGGACTCTCGCTGGCGGTGATTGGAGTCTACGGCGTCATCTCCCATGCCGTGTCTCGGCGGAAGCAGGAGATCGGCGTTCGTATTGCGTTGGGTGCGAGTTCCAGCCAAATCGTTCGCATGATCCTGTCCAGCGGTCTGATGCTTATCGGCGCAGGCATCGTGCTTGGCCTTGCCGGCAGTGCTGCTGCGGCAAGAGTCCTTCAACAGATGATCTGGAAGGTATCTCCGTTCGACCCACTTTCATTTGCGGTCGTGGCCGGAGTTCTGTTGATGGTGGGTATACAGGCCTGCCTCTGGCCGGCTTTCCGCGCGGCCCGAGTTGATCCGGTCTCGGTGCTTCGAAGCGAATGACAAGTGACGAGTGGCGAGTGACGAGCTGAAGCTAAAAACCTAACACCTAACACCTGGAACCTGAAATCTATGGTCAACGACCTTCGCTACGCTGTTCGAATGCTTCTCAAAACCCCCGGCTTTACTATCGCGGCCGTGGTTACTCTGGCCTTGGGCATCGGTGCGAGCACGGCAATCTTCAGCGTCGTCAATGCCGTTCTGCTACGGCCACTTTGCTACAAGGATCCAGAGCGACTCGTCCTGATCCGGGAAGCCATTCCCAAATTGGGTGGTGGATCGATTCCGGTTTCAGCTCCTGATGTTGGGGATTTTCAGCAGATGAATCAAGTCTTCGAAAACCTTGCAGCCTTTGAAAACTTGGGGCTGGACCTCTCGGGAGTCAATGAGCCAGAAAGGCTGCCAGCTGCACGAGTCTCATCCAGTTTGTTTCCGCTTTTGGGAGTGCCGCCGATGTTGGGGCGGAGTTTCTCATCGGAGGAGGATCGACCGGGGCAGAATGTCGTCATTTTGAGCCATGGTCTGTGGCAACGCCGCTTTGGAGCCGACAGGCTCATCGTGGGCAAGAGCCTGACGCTCAACCGAAACGTCTACACGGTTGTGGGAGTAATGCCTGGCGGCTTTCAGTTTCCCCAGATGGGCATTTCTTTTGCGGGACCGGCAGAACTTTGGGTCCCGATGCGGTTCACTTCAGAAGAGCTCAGTAACCGGGGTGACAATTTCAACATTGGACTCCTTGCTCGCCTGAAGCTAGGAGTTTCCTTCGAGCAGGCCAACGCGGACGTGAAATCCATCGCAGCACGTATTCGGGAAAACTATCCCCCAGCAGTTGGCGACGACTTTGATTTGACGGCCTACGCCTTGCCGCTGAAGGAAGAGGTTGTGGGAAATGTTCGGCGTCTTTTGCTCGTGTTGCTGGTTGCCGTGGGTCTTGTCTTACTGATCGCCTGTGCCAACGTCGCCAATTTGCTGTTGGCACGAGCTGCCGCCCATCGCAGGGAGATGGCGATCCGCACTGCCCTTGGTGCCGGCCGGCTCCGCCTTTTGCGTCAGATCCTTGTGGAGTGCCTCCTGCTGGCCCTGTCCGGAACAGGACTCGGATTGTTGATAGGCGTCTGGGGAACCGACCTGTTTGTCTCGTTCACTGCAGACACTCTCCCTAGAGCCGGCGAGGTCAGCCTGGACTTTCGGGTGTTCGGTTTTGCTCTGGGGCTATCCCTCTTGACAAGCGTGCTCTTCGGTCTCGCTCCATTTCTCCATCTTTCACGATCAACGTGAGCGCACATTGAGCGAAGGAACAAAGAACGCAACGGCCGGGACCGGACGCGGCCGTTTTCGAGCAGGACTGGTTGTCTGTGAAGTCACACTGTCGCTGGTGCTTCTGGTTTGCGCGGGCCTCTTCATTCGCAGCTTTCAGCTCCTCAGCCAAACCGATCCCGGCTTCCGGCCTCAGCAGGTGTTGACCATGACGATTGCGCTCCCTCAATCGAGCTATCGCACTGAAGCGCAGGTCTTCTCGTTCTATCAACAGTTGATCGAGCGGCTGGAACAGTTACCGGGAGTCCTGAGGGTGGGCGCGGGAACTGACCTGCCTCTTCGAAGCACCTGGACCAGACTCTTCACTGCCGAGGGATGGAAGGAGCCCCCATCAGGCCTCCCTCCAACCAACGCGCACACGGTTGTGTTTGGCAATTACCTGCCGGCTTTGGGAATCCCTCTGAAAAGAGGCCGGTTCTTCACGGATCAGGATCGAGTTGGGACCTCCGGCGTCCTCCTTATCAACGAGACCATGGCGCGGCGTTTCTGGCCTAATGAAGATCCTCTTGGAAAGCGGCTGAAGTGGGGTTTGCCCCAAGCCGAAAACCCGTGGCTCACAATCGTCGGAGTTGTTGGGGATGTGAAGGATGGAAGGTTGAACGCGGAGACCCGACCCCACACTTATGAGCCCTACCTGCAGAACAGACAAATGCGGTCGCTGAGGGTGGTGCTTCGTGGAGCCCGCGGTCCAGAGAACTTGGCGGCTGCAATGCGGGCGCAGGTTTTGGCTCTCGATCGGGATTTGCCCGTCTCAGACCTTCAAACCATGGAGCAGGTCATTGTTGACTCCGTGGCCCCGCAGAGGTTCAACACAATCCTTTTGGGTAGTTTTGCAGCAGTCGCCCTGATCCTGGCTTCGGTGGGAATTTATGGAGTGATGGCGTATCTGGTGACCCAGCGTACGCAAGAGATCGGCATCCGCATGGCGCTGGGCGCCCAGCAGAGAGATGTGTTTCGATCAGTAGTTGGCCAGGGAATGGGGCTGGTTCTGATAGGTTTGGTGATGGGTCTGGTTGCGGCACTCGCCTTGACACGGCTGCTGTCAAGCCTTCTCTATGGTATCAGTGCCGCCGATCCCGCCACTTTTACGGTTGTTTCACTACTTTTGATAGGAGTTGCCTTGCTGGCCAGCGTGATTCCAGCTTACCGTGCCAGCAAGGTTGATCCGATGGTGTCGCTCAGGTACGAGTGACAAATGATGGGTCACGAATGACGAGTAGTGAGTGCTGAGAACCAAAGAACCCTGCAGTGTTCTGCGCCGGCTTCGAAACCAAGTACAATCGTCGCGGCCCGACGGTGAAAGGTCGGGTATCCATCAGACCCGCATTCACTCGGAGACTCTATGCTCCATCGCATCGGCATTCGGCTTTCTTCTCCTCAACCTGTACTTCAGCTTTGCCTTGGCACAGGCTGTGAACATTACCCATGGCCCAATGCTCGGTCATGTGACCTCCGAGAGCATCTCCATCTGGGCACGGACCTCGAAGCCGGGCCAGTTTCAAGTGCAGTACGGTCGCGTGCCGGATCGCCTGGACCAGGTGTCGGAAGCCGCGACCACAGCGGCCGACCGGGACAACACTGGCTGGGTTCGCCTGAACGGACTCAGTCCGAACACCCGCTACTACTACCGGCCGGTTACGAGCAGTGACGCCGGACCCGCCGGGTCCTTTCTTACGCTGCCCGCTTCGGAAAGCTATCGCGACGCCAGCACGAATCCACGCGGACTCTTCAATTTCAGGTTTCAGTTTGGCTCCTGCGCCGATCAACGGCCGGTGGGTGGCACCGGACCCGGATTACCGGCTTATGGCACGATGCTCAAACAGCTGCCCGGATCGATTCACTTTTCCATCATGAACGGTGACTGGTTGTACGAGGACAAACGAGAGTTCACGGTGGATCAATGGCGTGAACAAACGGGTTCGCGGAATGCTCCGTTGCCGAAGATCCTGGAGTGGGCTCCTTCGATCGCGGGAGTATGGGAAAACTACAAGTACTTCCTGGAGCGAGGCGCCAACCTGGCGGCCTGGCATCGGATGGTTCCTTCCTACTACACGCCCGACGATCACGAGATTCTGAACGATATCTTCGGCACCGCGACAGTGGGACGCCGCGACCGGCGAACGGTTTTTCGCGACATTGGCATTCAGGCTTGGTTCGACTATCTGGCCGGATCGCAACCTCTCCCGTTTCCTCAACCAGGGATGTTTGGCCAGGCGAAGGTCACAGCAGGATCGGATGTACTCGTCGATACCGGTGCGGATTTCACCAAAGTAGACCTCAAACAGGTTTCCAACTTGCACGTCCATTGGGGTGGCCAATACGCGGGAGTTGATTCAGGCCGGTTTGCTGTGAGTGAAGGCGATCCCAACGCCGGTGTGTACGAGGTGCTCGAAATTCTGGACAAGACCCGGCTGCGCGTTCGTCCCACGCCAGTTCACAGCGGTCTCTCGGCCTACTCACTGGGAAGACTGTCCTTCTCCACCTTTCGGGTCGGTAACGCTGAGTTCTATTTGCTGGATACCCGTTCAATCCGTGATCTGCAGGACACAAAAAACCCGACCAAGGCCGGCACTTCGATTCTCGGACAGCGCCAGCGTGAGTGGCTGATGAATGCCATGAAGGCAAGCGACGCCGATTTCTTCTTCCTTGCCTCGTCAGTTAACGTCACAGTGCCGCACTTGGGCGGCCCGGAGGGCAGTGCTCCCGAAAACAAAGACGACGCCTGGACGGCCTTCGTTGAGGAACGGGAGCAGATGATCCGCTTCTGGGATTCGCTTGGAAAGCCTGTGATGATCATGACAGGAGATCTCCACAATAGCTGGGCAGTGAAAATCACCGACCGCGTCTGGGAGTTTGCTTCAGGTCCGTTGGGATCACAGAATCACCCTGCTAAGAGTGAAGGTGGACGCCCACCCAACGGCGAATTTGATTCGCGGGGCCGGAAGGTGGATATCCGCTGGTCGACCTACATTCGCGACGACATGCCTGCTTCGCTGAGAAAGCGACCCTTCTATGCCGTGGCTCAGGTGAACAACGTGTTCGACAATCCGGCCGCACCCGGAAAGCCCCGCTGGGTGGCTTATCCAAGGCCCCACGTGGTGATCCACTACTATGACGGTTTGACCGGGGAGTTGGTCTATGCGGAGTCGGTGCATGGGAAGACAAGGTAGGCAATCGAGGAGTCAGCTAAGTCCAGCGCTGTTGTGTCATTCCCGCGAAAGCGGGAATCCAGCGAAACTTGTGAATCGGCAAAGTACTGCCCCCTCACCCAACCTCTCCCCCGAATCGCCCCAGGGCGGACGATCCGAGGGGAGAGGGAAAATTGATTGGAACGCTGACCCAGGGCGGCACGAGGGGTTCGTACCCCTCGTTTGCCCTGGGCTACTTTCTGATGCCCTTACAGGGCTCCCAAGAGGAAGCAGCGGCCTCCTGCCGCTGCACTTCTCGAGAAGCATTCAATCCTCAGATTTCCGCTCTGGCTTACTATCTGCCGGGCTGACGTTCTTTCGCGGAAATGACGAGAACCTTGTTTTCGGCTTGTCAGCTTTGGTTAAGGGAGGCTCATGAAGAAACTTTTCACTTTTAACGTTGGGCAGAATGCACAAATCGGGTTGCTCAAAGACCTTCTTGAGAAGTCCTTCATCCCATGTGTCACGCGCAATGAGTTTCTCTCGGTTGCGACAGGTGAGATTCCGTTCACGGAATGTTATCCCGAGCTTTGGGTTCTGAATGATGAAGATTATCCTCGAGCGAAAGAGCTACTTGACGAGTGGGTGTCACCCCTCTTTGAGATACCTGAGCCTTGGCTTTGTTCCCGCTGCAAGGAAGAGATTGAGGGACAATTTGCATCCTGCTGGAAATGTGGGACTCAGCGAGAAGATCATGCGTAGCGCGCGTCCGACACGGGAATAGCGGACTTGGGATTCGTGATTCGGAGTCGATTACTCGTTCTCGGGGTTTCGACTACGAGGACGACGGACTATCGTCCGGAGTCGGTGGAGCGACATATCAACGGGAAACGTGGCAATGAGGTTGCCAAGATGATCACACTGAGAAATGTCGAGAAATATTATGAGCACGGCACCACGAAGACTTGGGTATTACGCCGCATCGACCTTGAGGTGAAGGAGGGCGATTTCCTGTCGATTATGGGGCCTTCGGGCGCCGGCAAGTCGACACTACTGCACGTCCTGGGAATGCACGACGCTGGTTGGACAGGTGAGTATCACCTTTTTGATCAACCGGTGCACAAGCTGAAGGCGAAGGAACGCCTGGCGCTGAGCAAGAAGTACATTGGTTTTGTTTTCCAGAGTTATCACCTTCTGGACGACATGACGGTCTATGAGAACCTGGAGATTCCATTGTCGTATCGCGATATTCCGAAGGCAAAACGGCAGAGCATCGTTTGCGATCTGCTTGACCGATTTCAGATTGTGGGAAAGAAGGACCTCTACCCAAACCAACTCTCAGGCGGGCAGCAGCAGCTGGTGGCTGTTGCTCGCGCCGTCGTGGCCTCGCCGAAACTGATCTTGGCCGATGAGCCGACCGGCAACTTGCATTCGAGCCAGGGAGACGAGATCATGCAGCTGTTCGCCAGGCTGAATCAGGAAGGAACGACGGTCATTCAAGTGACACATTCCGACCGCAATGCCTCCTATGGCAGGCGCACGATCCAGCTCGCAGATGGGTGGATGGCCAAGTAAAGCGCCACCGAGGAATCCCTCAAGACCGCCGAGGACATGTTCTCCGTCGGCCGGAGCCCCTCAGCCCGGCCTTCAGCCACCCTCTCCCCACAAACGGGAGAGGGACGGTACTTTATCGAACGTAGCGCCGAAGTAGAAGCATTGTCTGGCATGCAAACCTGGGGCAACACTGCTGTTGCTATGGCAAGCCAGCCTCCGAATAAACATGCAAACACCCCCGCCGCGAATCCTAATCGCTGATGACCAGGCTGATGTGCTGGAAGCACTGCGTCTCCTATTGAAGGGCGAAGGCATTCAGTGCGAATCAGTCAGCAGCCCTGCGGCTGTTCTCGAAATGACGCGCTCTCAGGATCTTGACGCTGTTCTCATGGACCTGAATTATGCGCGCGACACAACCTCGGGGCAGGAGGGGCTGGATCTGCTGGACCGCATTCACGCCTTCGATGCGACGCTACCCGTCATAGTGATGACCGCTTGGAGCACCGTGAACCTGGCTGTGGAAGCCATTCGACGAGGTGCTCGAGACTTCATCCAAAAGCCCTGGGACAACACCCGGCTTCTCACCATCCTCAACACACAAATCGAACTCGGACGGGCATTGCGGCGAGGGCAGCGCCTGGAGGCCGAGAATCGGCTGTTGCGTGACGAGGGCAGCCCGACAATGATCGGCCAGTCGCGAGCCATGCAACCGGTGTTGGAGCTGATTGCCCGTGTCGGTCCTTCAGATGCGAACGTCTTCATTACTGGCGAGAACGGAACAGGCAAAGGAGTTGTGGCGAGGTCCCTCCATGCCATCTCTGGACGGGCATCCAAGCCATTGGTCATTGTCAACGCCGGAGGATTGCCTGAGGGGGTTTTTGAAAGCGAACTGTTCGGCCACGTCAAGGGCGCCTACACCGATGCCAAGACCGATCGCGTAGGGCGCTTCGAACTGGCGGACGGGGGCACCCTGTTCCTCGATGAAATCGCCAATATCTCACTCCAGATGCAGGCCAGGTTGCTGCGTGTCGTCGAGACGGGCGAGTTCGAACGGGTCGGATCGTCGAGAACACGCCGGGTAAGTGTGCGAGTTCTCTCCGCCAGCAATGCGGACCTTCATGCGGAGGTGGCGGCAGGCCGGTTTCGCCAGGATCTCCTCTTTCGCCTGAACACGATTGAAATTCGGTTGCCCCCTTTGCGGGAGCGCCGGGAAGACATTCCGCTGTTGGCCGAGCATTTCCTGCGAATGCATGCACAGCGCTATCGTAAAACCCTGTCGGGTTTCGATGAGGGTGCTCGCCAGGTTTTGCAGAGTTATCATTGGCCCGGGAATGTGCGGGAACTGGATCATGCTGCCGAGCGATCCGTGCTGATGGCACAAGGTACCGTCATCCGGGCGGAGGACCTCGGGTTGAAGCAGGTTCGAGAGCGCACCGGGCCGCGTTGAGGACATGACTCTGGAAGAAGTGGAAAGTTTGCTGGTACAGAAGGCCCTTGCGCGCTTTGAAGGCAATGTCAGCCGCGCTGCCGAGGCACTGGGACTCAGCCGCAGCGCTCTCTACCGCCGGCTGGAGAAGTTCAAACTGTAGTCCCCTCGCTGCCGCCGGCATGGCAGCCGAATCTCCGCCATTCAGTGCTGCATGCTCTACTCGCCCAACCCTGTTAATCCACTCTCCAAACCTCGCAGAAGTCACGAGCGGACTGTCTTGTGGATGGTGCTTCTCGCGGGTCTGCCAGGTGCTTTGGTCTCAGCAGTGCTGCTCTGGATTGGGGGCTACAGCGCCAGGCTGCAGTGGACCTTGGTCTTGTTCATTGGTCTTATCTGGATTGGGTTGGCGTTTGCGGTGCGGCGCCGTGTGGTGTTTCCGCTGCAGACGCTCTCCAATCTGCTTGCGGCGCTGGGCGAGGGCGATTACTCGATTCGGGCGCGCCGGTCGCGAACAGGCGATGCTCTGAGCGAAGTCATGCGCGAGGTGAACACGCTCAGCGAAACTTTGAGGCAACAACGTCTCGGAGCGTTGGAAGCGACCACCCTGCTTCGCAAAGTGATGGCGGAGATTGACGTCGCGATCTTTGCGTTCGACGACAGCCAGCGCCTGCGGCTCACGAATCGGGCAGGAGAGCGCCTGCTGGACCATTCGGCCGAGCAACTGTTGGGCAAGAGCGCGGAGGAATTGGGCTTGGCCGATTGTCTCGTTGGAGAATCGTCACCTTCCATTCAACGAAGTTTTCCGGGAGGGAGTGGTCGCTGGGGAGTTCGACGCAGCAGCTTTCGTGAGGGAGGCGTGCCTCACCAGATGGTAGTGCTTTCGGACTTGAGTCGCGCGCTGCGTGACGAGGAACGCCAGGCTTGGCAGCGCCTGCTGCGAGTGCTGGGTCACGAGCTGAACAATTCGCTTGCGCCGATCAAGTCGATGGCGGCAACGCTCGAGACGCTCTTGGCGCGCAATCCGCGGCCAGCCGACTGGCAGGACGATATGATCCGGGGGCTGGCAGTGATTGCTTCGCGGTCCGAGGCGCTCGGCCGGTTCATGGGAGACTATGCGCGGTTGGCGAGGCTCCCCCAGCCCTCTTTGCGTCCAGTGAATGTTCGCGAGTGGCTCGAGCGGGTTGTCAAACTCGAAAATCGTATCGCGATCGTCCTGTCGCCGGGACCGGCCCTGGTGATTCAAGCCGACAGCGACCAACTGGAACAGCTTCTCATCAATCTTCTCCACAATGCAGTCGATGCTGCTCTGGAAACCGGGGGTGGCGTCAGGGTCGGCTGGTTTCGGACGCCAGGATTTGTCGAAGTCCGAGTCGAGGATGACGGACCAGGGTTGCCGAACACCAGCAATCTGTTTGTCCCGTTCTTCACTACCAAGCCTGGAGGATCAGGTATCGGTCTTCCGCTGAGTCGTCAGATTGCGGAAAACCACGGCGGTCACCTTAGCTTGGAAAACCGCGCCAACGGCGGCGGCTGCCTGGCACGACTTCGGCTGCCGTTGTGACCAAAACAGGAAACCGCCAAGACGCAAAGAGCGCCAAGATGTTCCTGACCAAGCCTTTCGCAGGTCTAGCTCGGATCGGTGATGGTGAGATCGCAGCTTACAGATCGCAGACTACAAATCGCAGATGGCAACCCGCATTCCCCTTTGCGTTCTTGGCGGTTCAAGTCTTACGGCTGGCTTTCCCGGCGCTGCTGGTTGAACTCCTGGACGCCGCGATACTTCAACTCTTCGCATTCCCGAAACACAAAATGAGGGCAATAGCTGCAAGCTTTGGCGTCCATTCGTGTGATGGCCACGTTCAAGGCAGGACCTGTGCGGGTGAAGAGATGGTCCGGACCGATCGAACCCAACAGGCCGGTGGATTCCAGCACTTCGCGCGGCTGAGGCTGCAGGCCGCTGATGAGAAGAAGCACTTCGCTCTTCTCGCATTCCTCGAGGATAGCTCGCAGAGCCTTTTCGCCAGTGGCATCGATGACCGGTACCCGCCCCATGCGGAGGATGAGTGTGCGGATCCCTGGTCAGATGTTCAGCCACTTCCCGTTCAAACTGGCGTGCAGCACCGAAAAACAAGGCACCCTCGACCGATAGAATCGCGGCTTGAGGACAGTCCTTTGGCTGATCTCCCACGGCCCGCACTTTGCTTTTCGGGTCGGTTACATCTGGCAACACCTTTTCCACACGATGCACGTCGCTCATGCGCTTGATGAAGAGAACGGCCGCCATGAGCAAGCCAAACTGCACCGCTACCGTCAGATCTGCAAAGACGGTGAGTAAGAAGGTGATGGCGAGTACGGCTACGTCGCTGCGCGTTCCCTTAAGGATGTGCCGCACCTGGTGAATCTCGGCCATGTTCCAGGCCACGACCATGAGGATGGGCGCCAGGGCGGCCAGTGGGATCTGTCTGGCCCAGGGAGCGAAGATGAGCATGATGAGGAGCAACGTGAGTGCGTGCACCACGCCAGCCACTGGACTATTTCCACCGCTGCGGATGTTCGTCGCAGTTCTGGCGATGGCGCCTGTGGCCGGAATGCCTCCGAAAATCGGCGCCAGACAGTTGGCAATGCCCTGACCGATGAGCTCTTTGTTCGAATCGTGCTGTTCGCCGGTTTTTGAATCGGCCACGACGCAGGATAAGAGGCTTTCGATAGCACCCAAGACAGCAATCGTGAATGCCGGCTGCAAGACGTTAAGAAACGCTGAGAAGGTCAGCGACGGAAACGATGGCCAGGGCAGGGTACGCGGTATGCCGCCAAAGCGGCTGCCAATGGTCTCGATGGGCCATTGAAGAAGGCTCGCCAACCCGGTCGCAGCCAGTACGCAGACAAGCGAACCGGGAATTTTGTGCGTCAACTTTGGCGTGATGAGAATGCACGCCAACCCTGTCGCTGCTGTGGCAACGGCTTGAAGATCCAGTCGCGTCAGATTGCGCAGCGTTTCCAGAAGGTTCAGGTGAAACTGCTCGTGACGTGCGATTCCCGTGAGCCCTAAGAATGAATTCAGCTGTCCGGTGAAAATGATGACGGCAATGCCGGCTGTAAACCCGGTTGTGACGGGATAAGGGATGAAGCGAATCAAGGCTCCAACTCGAAAGACGCCCATCACAATCAGCATCAGTCCCGCGACAAATCCGGCGAGCAGCAGATTGTTTAATCCGTACTGGAGCAGAATGAGCGACAGGATCGCGACCATGGCTCCGGTAGGGCCTCCAATCTGGACGCGGGATCCTCCGAAGATGGAGATCGCCGCGCCAGCAATAATCGCGGTGTAAAGGCCTCGTTCGGGAGGAACGCCACTGGCGATGGCAAAGGCCATGGCCAGTGGCAAGGAGACTATACCCACGATGAGGCCAGCGATGAGATCCTTGCGGAAGCGGTGTGCGTTGTAGCCGGCCATGCGGCCGAAGCAGCGGTCAAACATCGGCGGAGTCAGCAGGAGCGCGGAACGGAGTTCGTTCTGGATGGGTTGATCCGAAATTATCATCCAAATGGATTCGGACTGCCACAGAGGCACAGAGACGCGGAGAATGCTGCAAAGCTTTGGACGCAGATTGCTCAGATGAACGCAGATGACAGAGGTGCAGCTTGAGAAAGAGAAGTGGAAGCACAGATCTCGACAGCCACCGGACGGCGTTAGCTTTGAGCCAGGGTGATTTCAGGTTTCTCACTCGCGATGGATCTGAGTCCATCTGCGTAATCTGCGTCCAACTTCTCGCTCTGTGTCGCCGTGCCTCTGTGGCGAGGCCAACGGTGACACTTAGGTACGTCAATAAATATCAAACCGCTCCGGATGCAACAGAGGATCGGTCTTGATAACGATGTCACGCTTTAGCAACGTCTCCATGTCTTCGACGACCGACCGCTCGGGGCCTTTCAGCGCCTTTGCGACATCGGGGCTTACCCGTACGGTGATTTCCTTGCCATCCAAGCTCTTAGCCATTTTCTTCACTTCACCCTGAATCTCGTAGCAGACGGTCTGGGCCGATTTCACCATTCCGCCGCCGCTGCACTGCGAACAGGGCTCGCAAAGTGCCCGCATCAGAGACTGTTTCACACGCTTACGCGTGATGGCGACCAAGCCGAAATCGTTGAACTGGAGAACCTTCGAGGGAGACTTGTCGGTGCGCAGCGCTTCTTCCAGGGTCTGGGTGACTTTCAGGCGATTCTTGCGGTCCTCCATGTCAATGAAGTCGCAGACGATGATACCCCCAAGATCCCGCAGTCGCACCTGGCGAGCAATCTCTTTGGCTGCTTCAATGTTGGTTTTGACGATGGTATCTTCCAGCTTGTTTGATTTGCCTACGTACTTGCCAGTGTTGACGTCAATCGCGACCAGCGCCTCGGCTTGGTCGATGACAATGTAGCCTCCGGATTTCAGCCACACCTTGTTGCGCAGCGCCTTGTCGATCTCAGTTTGAACGCCGAACTCTTCAAAGATAGGCGTCTCTTTGGTGTAGAGCTTGACGCGGCTGACCAGCGACGGCTGAAAGCGGTTGATGAGCTCGACAATGGCGGCGTATTCAAGTTCGTTGTCCACGCGGATGCAGGAGAACTCTGCTGACAGCTGGTCGCGCAGAATGCGTTGCACCAGATTCAGATCGCGGTGCACGATCGTGGCGCCTTTTTTCTTGTCCGCCCGCATCTTGATTTCGGCCCAGAGAGCATAAAGAAACTTGATATCAGACTTGAATTCATCCTCGCCTCGCCCTTGTCCAGCCGTACGAACAATGAAGCCACCCGGAAAGTTGCTGCGACGGTTCTCCTGGATGATGCGCTTTAACCTCTGTCGCTCGTCGTCGGACTCAATTTTTCGAGAAACTCCTATGTGGTCGACGGTGGGCATATAGACCAGGTACCGGCCCGGCAGAGCGATATGCGAAGTGATACGGGCGCCCTTAGTTCCAAGTGGTTCCTTGGCGATCTGGACCAGGATTTCCTGACCTTCCTTCAATAAGTCTGCGATGAGGGGAGCTGATGGGGAGACACCGCCTTCTTCTCGAGACTCGTATCCTCCGGGTCTTCGATGGCGGTCTGAGCCGCGCCGGAAGAACTTGGAGGTTCCCGGAGCATTACGGAACTGCGCCTTCACGGGTCCGGTTGCAGCCCCTGACGCGGGCCCAGTGGCTCCAGCCGATTCTTGAACAGGGGTCACAACCAGGGCACTCGTGTTGTTCTCACCGAGTGGAGTTGGGGAGCCGGAGTCGGCACCCGTGAAATTGACCGTCGCCCCGTCTGGTGCCAGATTCTCTGCCGGAACAGTTATAGCCGTCGGCTCCTCAGAGCCAGAGATTCGCTGCACGTCTTCCGTTGTGCGTGCAGGCGGCACCGCTACTTCCGAGATTGCCGCCTCTGCCAGAGTTGGTGCTGGTGGTTCTGCAAAACTCTCACTGCTCATGGCTGCCGAGATCCCGGCTGGTTCGTCTGCCGGTGCCCACAGTTCAGAGTCTGGTTGGCCCTCTGATTCAGCGTCAATCAAGGAACCGGATAGTACTTCAGCAGCTGACAGAACCTCGCTTACTTCCTCCTCCTCGTCGGAGTCCAATTCCGGCATGCTGGCCGCGGATAGTGGCAGATCGCTTAATTCCCTGGCTTCAATCGCCAAGGCATCTTCGAAGGCCTCAACACTGCTCAGGAATGGTTCTCCTGCGGGTTCATCCGCTCTTTCTGAGAGTGGGTCCTGGTACTTGGCCACAGACTCGCCTGGGAGCAGGGACAAGGCGGGTTGGATATCCTCTGCTTCAACGTGACTCACGAAGGGAGGGGCTTCTGCAGGCGCAGGGGCCGCCTGGCTTGAAGGTGCGGGCGCTGACGGAGAAGGCGCAGCACTCTCGTATTGTTTGCCCTTGAGTCGAAATCGCCGCGACCGTCGCGACCGGCCTCGGCGGTCCTGAAATTTGTTGCCTCCAGGAAGACCTGTTGGCCCGTTATCAGACACTGAAACGGGTCCGCCAGCAATCAGCCCCGCTGCGCCTGGCGGCTGACCCAGTTTTTCCACCTGTTCTTCGGCAGTCGTCACCAGCTTGTCGTACTCATCAGCGTCCTCGAAGAAATCCGACACGTAGAGAAACGCGTCCCGCTCCAGTCCAATGTCGACAAAAGCAGACTGCATTCCAGGCAACACCTTCATCACGCGCCCTTTGCAAATGGCGCCTACGACCCCGTGTTCCTTGTCGCGCTCAATGTGGATTTCGATGACCTGGTCATTCTCAAGAATGGCAGCTTTGGTTTCCTGGGGGGTGACTGAAACGATGAGTTCTTTGGACATTGATACTCCTCCGGCGTGAAACACCGAGGAGCTGTGTGGTGGGGGAGACGAACAAGTGATCCTCCAGCAGGTTTCCCATCAACGGGTTGTTATTGGTGGAAGCATGCTTTGGAAACAAATTGTTTGGATTACGAAGTTCACTGCCCTTGCCTGGCTGAAAGGCTTGATCACTTTCAGACAAGTACCAACAAAGCTCGTGAGTGAATTCACGAAGTAGACTGAAATCGGCTGCCATTGCAGCCGCTGAACGACACAAAACCGAGACAGAAACTAAGAAAGTGGTTTCTTCACAAAACTCGCAAGTCAAGGAATCTGCTCAAGAGCCGCTAGCCCTCAAAGCCAGGTTCCTTTGTACCCAGGATTTCGTTCTCAGACCAGATCCCGACGTCGTGGACTTAATGATTCAAAATTGCCAGCTCAGTTCACATACCTTCGCATGCGAACGTTGATAATCAGGCCCAAAAGCATGAACGTGGCCATGACTGACGAGCCGCCATAACTAAGCAACGGCAACGGAATTCCCGTGATCGGCATAATTCCGACCACCATGCCGATGTTCTCCAGAATATGAAACAGCAGAACCGATACCGCGCCCATCGTCAGATAGATCCCAAGCTTGTCACGGGCCGTCTGCGCTATCTGAATCGACCGCCCAATGATCAAAAGGTAAAGCAATATGATCGTGGCTGCTCCAGCAAACCCCAGTTCTTCACCGACCACAGAGAAAATGAAGTCCGTGTGCCGTTCGGGCAGAAAGCCGAGGCGGGTCTGGCTGCCCTTGCCGACGCCTTTACCCCAAAAACCTCCCGAACCCACCGCAATCTTGGATTGTATCGAGTGATAGCCGTGTCCTTGCGGATCTCGTTCCGGTTCCAGGAACGTGTAAATACGCTCCTTCTGATAAGCCTTGAGATTATACCACCCTGCTCCCGCGGCCAAAACTGCCAAAATTGCCGCACCGGCGAGCCATTTAGGGCGCAATCCGCCCAAGAAGAGGCCGACCATCAGGATGGGAACAAAGGTCATCGCTGAACCCAGATCAGGTTGCAGCATGACGAGCAGAATTGGCAAACCTGCCACGGCGGATGCCTTGGCGATCTCGGCGCTGCTCAAATACTGCGTGCGAATCTCGCAGAGGTAACGAGCCAAGGCAATCACCACCACCACTTTGACCAATTCGGATGGTTGAAGTTCGAAAAAGCCGCCAAGAGAGATCCAACTCTTGCTTCCAGACACTCGTTTCCCAAACAGAAGGACAGCGAACAACGATAAGACTGCAGCTGCATAGAGGTAGGGGACATTCTCGGCCAGGGCGTGGTAGTCAATACTCATCACCAGGACCATCAGAAAGAGGCCAATCAGGATGCGGTAAATCTGCTTTACGTAGAAATTTTCCGCCCTGTCGTATTGCGTGGCGCTGTGGATCTCCACAACGCCAATGAAGGCGATAGCGAGGGCCAAGAGGAAGATGAACCAATCAAAGTCTTTTACGTAAAGGGCAGTTTTGCCAAACATTGTGTGTCACTTCTGCTGCGAGTCGAGTGTTGCCTGCGACACTCGCTGGTCCGCTTGTCCACTACTTCATGCTGATCTGCAACGGCGGGCTGCCGGGCTTGTTGTTCTTGTCGTAAAAGACCTGAAACATGTCATGGAAAATGGGCGCTGCCGATTCACCGCCGTGCCCCCCATGCGTCACAAAGACCGCTGCTGCAATCTGAGCGGAGTGGATGGGTGCGTAGCCTACAAACCAGGCGTTGTCCTCATATTCTGCTTTCTTCTCACCCACCGCAGCCTTTTGGGCCTCGCGGCCCACCACCTGGGCGGTGCCGGTCTTCCCGCCGACATCGAAACCTGGCACGGCCGCCCTCCGTCCGGTGCCCCATTCGTTAACCACGCCCCAGAGCCCCCGGCTGACAATCTGAAACGTTTGCTCATCAAGTTTGAACTGTTTCTCCGTAGAGAAATCCGGGGTCCGACCCCATCGCTTCAGTTCCTCTGCCGACACGACATGAGGCGTTTTGAAAACACCTCCCGCGCCGAAACCTCCAAAGGCCCTCGCTGTTTGAATCAAAGTGAGAGACACATATCCCTGCCCGATGGCAACGGAAATGGTTTCGCCCGCGTACCAGTCAGCCTTCAACACGCGCTTCTTCCATTCGGGCGACGGAATCAAGCCCGAATCCTCGCTGGGCAAATCCACCCCGGTCTTCTCGCCCAGCCCCATGCTCTTTGCCCAGTAGGCAATTTTGTCGATTCCCAACTTTTGTCCCACGTGGTAGAAAAATACGTTGCATGAGTTAATGATGGCCTTGTGGAGGTCAACCGTTCCGTGGCCACCTTTCTTGTGGCAGTGGAATGGCCGCCCGTACATGACGGTGGAGCCGGTACAAAAATCTGTGTAGCCGGGCTTTAGAATACCTTCCTGAAGTCCTGCGATCGTCATGATGATTTTGAACACCGAGCCAGGAGGGAAATGGCTCTGGATGGCTCGATTCTGCATTGGCTTGCGGGGATCGTTGATCAGATCAACCCATTCTTTCTTGCTGATGCGCGAGGAAAAGCTGTTTGGATCGAACGCTGGGCGACTCACGAGGCTAAGGATTTCACCCGAACGGGGATCCAGTGAAACCGCAGCGCCACCCTTTTCTCCGAATCCATTTTCGGCTGCCCGCTGAATATCCAGATCAATGGTCAAGCGCAGGTCGTTTCCAGGAATCGGTTCGACCGTGTCCAGAACAGCGACCTCTCGTCCGCGGCTGTCCACCATGACCCGTCGCTGGCCATCCACGCCCGTCAAGATGCGGTTGTAGACCCGTTCAACTCCAGCCTTGCCAACGAAGTCTCCCGCTTTGCAATATTCCTTGAACTCGTCAGTTTCCAGCTGCTTCTCGGAAATTTCACCCAGATAGCCCAACAGATGCGCAGCCAGCGTCCCTTCCCTGTAAAACCGCCTTGGCTGCCGGATGACGTCCAGGCCAGGAAATTCCAAACGATGCGACTCGATGAACGCGAGATCCGCCGCCGTCAAATCTTCTTTGATCACGATGGGCAGATAGCTCGGTTGGCGCTGGTGTTTTTCGACCTGCGACTTAAGAAAATCCACTTCCAGATTTAAGCCTGACGCCAGCAGGTCGACTGAGGTCTCAATGGAGGAGAGATGCTCACGCATCAGCGAGAGCGTGAAGGAAGGACGATTGTCGACAATGATCTGGCCGTTGCGGTCAAGTATCTTTCCGCGAGGCGCGACCAAAGTAATTGACCGAATCTGGTTCTTTTCAGCCAGCTCGCGGTAGTAGCTGCGCTGGAGAATCTGGAGGTTCCACAGTCCCGCCAACAAGAACAGGAACACCAGAATTGCCGCCACCCGAATCACGACAATCCTGGATTGAACGAACCTCTTGTCCTCGTAAAAATCCTTTAAAGCCATGACTACTCATTCGCCGGTCGGCTGATCTTGTCGAAAATGTAGAACAGCGGCAATCCTGCGCAAGCGTTAATCAACCCACTCAACAGAATGCGTTCACCGTCAATCGATTCATTACGGTTCAGAAACAAAACCCTCAAAAGCAGAAAGAGCAGCGCAGCCAGCAGGGAAGAGACAAATAAAAGCCCCCAACGAGTCGCAACGCGGTCAACGGCGATAATCGTATTGGTCATGTATGCCAGACACCCGATTGCAATCTTCGTGAAACCGTTCAGGCCAGCAGGCCCGGGCGATAGACTGTCTTGCAGGAAACCAACTACGGTACCCGAGATGATCGTCCACAGCAGACTTTCCTTTGCTATTGTCAGGTACAGCACCGCCACCAATGGGAGGTCCAGCAGCAGATGGGGAAAGTAGCGGGTGAGCAAAACCTGCAATACGACTGTCGAGACAATTATAATGAGAACAGCGGCGGAGCGCAGAAAGTTTCCCATCTAGCTTGGCGACTCCTTCTTGAGTACCAGCACTTCCTCAAGCTTTAGCACGTTGGCCGAAATCGTTACATCCACCTTCTGAAAGACTTGCTTCGCGGGTTTCGTGGCCAACACGTATCCAACCAGCAGACCCTTGGGGTAGATCTGATCCAGGCCTGAAGTGAGGACCTTCTCTCCGACCACAACTTTTTCACTGGAGCCCACGTATTCGATGAAGGCTTCATGCCGTCCTTCACCTTTCAAAACCCCTTGGGCACGGCTGTTTTCAAGGAGAACGCCGACCCCGGAATCCACATCGGTAATCAGTTGCAGCACGGAACTATTCCTGGAAACCTGAACAATTCGTCCTACCACGCCATCAGCGTTAATCGCAGGACAATCGCGTGCAATCCCGTCTCCAGTACCCTTGTCAAGTATCCGCGACTGGTACCACTGCGTAGGATCGCCGCCAATCACCCTGGCCTTTACTGACGGCAGTGACAACGTTTTGTCCAGTTCGGACAACACCTGGAGCCTGTTGATTTCCTTGATCTTTTCTTCGTGACTGGTGATTGTGCGCCGGTACTCTTCGATCTGGCTTTTCAATGCACTGTTTTCCTCGCGACTGCGCCGCAAATCGATATAGTTGCGCCAAAGGTTTGAAACTGAGGTTACGCTGCCAACAGCCTGCGAGAGGAAGGGATAAGCTACTTCCATGGTCCAAGCTCGCAACAGAGGAGTCTGCTGGGACTCGTTCATCCGTGTCGACAGCAACACCAGATGACCGATGAGTGCAACGAGGAGAAGAATCCATTCAACCCGGGTTTTGAAAAACTGCTTCATGAAGCCTTGCTGGTCCTGAGAGGACAGGCAACTTTCGAGTCTGACTGACTGCGAATCTTGTGAGTCCGAATCCCGAACCATTGCTCAACGCAATGGCAGCAGGGAACCTGTCATTCTCCGCCCGAAAGAGTTAGCGACGGTAGGAGATACGGTTCAGGCGAACTCTGTAACGCTCTCAGAACGAGTCGATCGAAATTTTCTTCAAGAGACCAAAATCGCTGAGCATTCTCCCGGTTCCCAGTACGACGGAAGATAGTGGATCGTCGGCCAGAGTCACTGGCAGGCTGGTTTCTTCCCTGATTCGTTTGTCCAGGTTGCGCAGCATAGAACCGCCGCCGGTGATCACGATTCCCTTGTCGACGATATCGGCGGAGAGTTCCGGCGGCGTCCGCTCGAGGGCGACTCTCACTGCGTTGACGATCGTGCCGACACACTCCGAGAGTGCTTCGCGGATCTCTTCGTCGGTGATCACCAAAGTCTTGGGAATGCCTTCGATCAAATTCCGCCCCTTGATCTCCATTGTCAGCGGCTCGTCCAACGGATACGCCGATCCAATTTCAATCTTGATTTGTTCTGCCGTTCTTTCGCCAATCAGCAGGTTGTACTTTCGCTTGATAAACTGAGTGATTGCATCGTCCATTTCATTGCCGGCCAAACGGACTGATCGGCTATATACGATGCCAGAAAGCGAAATAACGGCTATATCGGTCGTCCCGCCGCCAATGTCCACGACCATGTTCCCCGACGGCTCCGTGATCGGCAGACCCGCACCGATGGCTGCAACCATGGCCTGTTCTACAAGGTAAACCTCACTCGCCTTCGCCCGAAACGCCGAGTCGATCACGGCACGTTTTTCCACCTGAGTGATTTCCGATGGGACGCCAATAATGATGCGTGGGTGGACTAGGAGCTTGCGTCCATGCGCCTTTTGAATGAAGTAGTTCAACATCTTTTCGGTGACTTTGAAGTCGGCAATCACGCCATCCTTCAATGGGCGGATTGCAACGATATTGCCGGGCGTACGCCCCAGCATCTCCTTGGCTTCTTTGCCGACAGCTTCAACTTCGCCAGTCACCTTGTTGATGGCAACAATCGACGGCTCATTGACGACGATGCCTTTCCCTTTTGCAAACACCAAGGAGTTGGCTGTGCCCAGATCAATGGCTAGGTCGCTGGAGAACAGATGGAATAAGGATCGGAAGTTCATTCAGAAACGGGCTCCTTGGCGTTGGTTGAATCTGGCTTTAGTCAACGTAGACTTCTTTCGTCAGAGTCTTGGCGTTGCCGCTGCGGTCTTGCGCGGTGATGGTAATGAGGTTTTTCCCTTTGTGCGGGAGAGGAGAGGTAAAGTGCTTGAAGGATCCGTCGCCAGACATCGACGTCACAGGCTCTTCATTGATGATGACTGACGCGCTAGGGTCGGTTCGCCCGATTATCTCAAATATGTTGGAGATACGGATAATTTTAACGTCCAAGAAGACGTCAGTTTCTTTTTCGCGGAACGACTTGTTGATCAAAAGGAACTTGTTTGGGTCACTGTCGCGACTGTGTTTGTTGTCAGCGCTGATCGCGGTAACCGTCCAATAGTAAGTCCCTTCTCCCAATCCGGAGGTCACAAACTGCGTTTCCTGCTTTAGGGTTTCCTCGCGGATGTTCTTTGAAAACAGCGACGAATTGGAAATCTTGATCTTGTAGGCTGCCGCCAGGGGAACTGGTTTCCATGTGAACTGAATCTTGGTCGCGAGACCTTCCCGGGCCACAACGGGCTTGACGCTGTTAGGTGCCATCAGTTCGGGCGGCTGCATCAATTTTTCCTTGGTCAGTTTTCCCTCTACCGCCGTAACCTGATCGTAAGCCTCCATAGGCGTTGATATTCCGCCACTTACAACCCGGGCCTTCCCTTGAGAGAGCGCGAAAATAGAGGTTTTCTTCCCGGGGTTGGATTCCACGTCCATTCGGGAATTCTCGTGAATAATAGCTGTTGTGGATGCGGCAGATACCGAAGTCGTTGATGACTCTACATCTTTCTTGACGGTTGACAAATTGATCGAACCGGAAGTAACCCGCACTGTGACTTTCTTGGCAAGTGTCCTTGGGTCTTCGGAGTTCTCCTGGACGACGATCAATGAGTCAGGCTTCATGCGATACTGCGTGCCGTCTGGAAAAACAATGCTGGCGAATGAGTCCGAAGACGTCTGAATGTAGTCGCCCTCTTCCAACACAGTTTGAGAGTCCGCGTTGGTCCACTGCACAGCGTTAGATTTCTTAACTTTTATGGTTCCAATGAGCTTGGAAAAGGATCCATTCTTCTTGGTGCTTACGGTCTTGGTGCTGCCCTCTGCTTCAAGAAACTGATTGTATTTTCGGACGATGTAGTCCTTGAAGAATGCGAAACCTCCGAGCCCTCCCACCAAGGCGATGGCAGCTGCCCAAGCGACGATCTGCTTGTAAGAAATCGTAAACCAGTAGATTTCGAGTTTTTTGTTCTTGGTTACCCTGGATTCCATCTAAAAAGCCGATAATTCGTTGAATATACTTACACTTGCAGACGATGAATCTAACACACCGATCCCCAACACTCAATCGTAAGTATTCTCGGTAAAAAAGTCCGGGAGCTATACAACAATTTGTCAGGAAAGGAGTATTTCGATTGCTTAAACGCGATTTCATCCACTACACTGAGACCTTTTCATTGGCCACGAAGTTGCGGTTTCAATGGATGATTTTGAACGAAGGAGATTGAAGAAACGCCATGATTTTAGATCTTATGCGCCGGGAAAAGAAAAAATTTCTCGGTATCTTGCTTTTGCCGTTGATGTTCGGGCTGGTGGCCTATCTCATTCCCGGTATGCCGGGTGGCGCTTGGGGGGACGGGCTCGGAGCTTCTGTTCTAGCGACCGTCGGTAATTCGGAGATCTCGAGCACCGAGTTCATCGGTTCCTATCAGCGGTTTCTGCGTAGTGGCCAGTTTCCTTACGACCGTCAATTCCTGAAAACGCTGCAAGTTGACCGGCAGATATTGAACCAGTTGGTTTCGCGCGAAGTCATGCTGAGCGAGGCCAAGCGGCTCGGAATCGATGCGACTGCCAATGAGCTCCAGCAGAAGATTTTTGCGCTGCCTTACTTTCAGGACAACGGGAACTTTGCATTCAATCGTTACAAGGCCATTTTGGAACAGAATGGGATGACAGTCCCGCAGTTCGAAGATGGGGTTCGTGAGGAGATTATCCAGGAAAAGCTAAAGAACCTAATCACCGATTCGGTTTCTGTGAGCGACCGGGAGATCGAAGAGGAATTCCGCGACCGGAACGAAAAGAGCAAAATCAGTTACGTTTCCTTTGAACCCTCGAAGTTCACAAGCGCGGTGGTGCTGCAGGACGCTGATGTGAAGGCGCACTACGATCAGAACAAGGAGTCCTACAGGATTCCCGAGCAACGAAGAGTGAAATACCTGTTCGCCGACAGCTCGGCACTGCGTGCTGGAATCCAGATCCCTGATGCTGAATTGAAGAACTACTACCAACAAAACCTAGCAACTTATCAATTGCCTGAGAAGGTGCGCGCTACACATATTCTTCTGAAAACAGAAGGAAAGTCTCCTGAGGAGAGCGAGAAGATCAAAGCCAGGGCCACCGATCTACTTCTACAGGCGCGCAAAGGTGCAGACTTCGCAGCGCTGGCGAAGAAGAACTCCGAGGACACTGTATCGGCGGTGAATGGTGGAGATCTTGGATTGTTTGCTCGAGGTGCGATGGTGCCTGAATTCGATCAGGCCGCCTTTACCTTGGGAGTGGGTGCAGTTAGCGATCTGGTCAAGACCCAGTTTGGTTATCACATCATCAAAGTTCTGGAGAAGCAGCCTGCTCACACCCAAACGTTTGAGGAAGTGGAGAATCTGATCCGCCCCACCTTGCTGCAGCGCAAAGCAGAGCAAAAGGCTCAGGAACTCGCGGACAAGGCTTTTACACTGGCCAAAAGCAACAAATCGTTCGATCAGATTGCGGCTGAATTGAAAATCAGCGTCCAGGAAACGCCCCTTTTTCAGCAGGGCGGAGCGATTCCCCTGATTGGGAACTCACCTGAGTTCTCTTCCAAGGTTTTTGGTCTAAAAGAGAAAGAGGTGGGATCGCCCATCCGAATTCCGAACGGATTCGCGCTGGCTCAGCTTGTCGAGATCAAGGCACCCTATGTTCCACCATTGGACGAAGTCCGGGCGAAAGTCGAAGATTCCCTGAAGGCAGCAAAGGCCGCAGAGCTTGCCAAAGTGAAGGCCCAAGAGTTTGCGGAAAAAGCAAAGACTGCTGGAGGGATCGACAAACTGGCCACGAGCTATTCGGTTGACGTCAAGACCAGTGAAGAATTCACGCGCAACGGAAACTTGCAGGATCTGGGATCGAGTTCTCAATTTGATAGTTTTGCGTTTTCCTCAGCAGTCGGGAGTGTCAGCCAGCCCATTCAGGTTGGACAGCGCCAGGTAGTTGCCCAGCTCAAAGAAAAGCATGCGGTGAATCCCGAAGAGTTTGCCAAAGCCAAAGCTGGCCTCCGCCAGTCTCTACTGACACCAAAGAAAGACAAGATGTTTCAGAGCTACTTGGATTCGGTGCGAGAGACGATGACGAAAGCTGGCTCGATCAAGATCGATGAGGCAGAATTTGCTACACTCACGCGGAGAATGTAGCTGCGTTTTCGGCTGAACCATGAAATCGGGCGATGGCTTTTTGGCCCGATCTTCGATGTTTCGTTCGACAGTCCGCAGACATAAAGTGCCCCGACGGCTTTTAGAATCCACTCATCCGAGTGGATTTTTTTTGGCCATTTTGCTGATTCCCAGGATCGAATTCGGCCGAGTCTGCATCTTAGGTAGGAAACTAACCACCGGGAAGGAGACCCAATGCGCAAACTGCCCCTGATACTCCTTACAGCCTTGAGCCTCTTGTCAGTGCTAAGTCGGCTTGGGCTTGCAGAATCCAGCCAGAGACAAGAACTCACTGTCCGGGGAATCCAAAGATCTTTGGAACAGCACAATCTGACGGAGCATTTTGTAGCCCTCAGGCGGGCGATTCTAGCCCACTCGCGAACACGGCTTGAGGGCGACGGACAGATGACCAGCGATGGTGCTTCCTATGTCAACCTCATTCCCTATGTGGCTGCCGACTCGAACACCCGCACCAACCTAGGATTGAACAACTTCAGCCAAGACTCACTGACTCACGGTGCGAGCCCCAGTACGAGTGTTGCGATCGGGTTGTTCGACCCGCAAGGTAACTTGGCGGGCAGCGGTGAATTTACGGTCGGATCGAACCATCTGTTGCAGCTGGACAACATCATTTCGCGGCTGGGAAGCAACATCTCAGCCGGGTGGTTGCTCATCTATTCCGACGAACCGTTGACGGCTTGGGCCTCAGTCGTTCGAAATGACAACAACGACCCTGCCATCGAACTGGCCATTGCCGATCAAATCAACAAGCCTGCGGCATTTGTGGAGAGCACAGGAACACGGTTGATGATTCAGTCTTCGGCAAAAGGCGCCACGTTTCAGTCGTCGCTGGCTGTCGTGAATGTGGGCTCCGGGGACGGGAATCTGGTAGTAAAGATCTACGACAATGTGGGAGTTCTTCTCAACACCAAAACGGCCTTCCTGCAAGGCTGATGGGATGTACGTCGACAATGACATCCGGAGTGCCGCTCCAGGCACGTTTGGTCAGATTGTCATTGAAGTCACCGATGCGAATGCCGGCGACAACAACACCCCGCGACTGGTGGCCAACTCTTTCATTCGAAGCACCAATGGCACGTCAGGATTTTTCCCGGCCTTTGCGTTACCGCAGGCAAACACAATCTCGATTGCTGGAAGATGGGAAGGGACACTTTCTGGTGGCACTCTCATCAACGCACAAGCGAGGATTGATCTCTTCCAAGAGCGTGACATGCTCTATGGAAGGCTGGAGATTCTGAGCGGTACTTTCCCGACGACGAGAAGGAATTTCCTGGTGGCCGGCGATATCATCAACAACGGATATATTATTCAGATTCAGAACATCTTCGATAGCGACCCAAGCCTCAGCCTGCTGTCTTATCGCCTGTTTGGTGAGCTCGTGAGCGGCCGGCTGCAAGGCGATGCGATCTACTTTGATGAACGCTTTCAAAGCTCGGTGGGATTCTTCAATTTGGCTAGAACGGGGGACATTTATTAGGTTGCAGGGGACAGGTTATAGGGAACACCCGTCCTACCTCTACCCCCACGCTTTTCGAAACACCCGTAGCCAGTTGCCGTGCAGGATGGCTTCGACGTCAGCTTCGGCGTAACCCCGTTTCCGGAGCAAGGGTGGAATCTTTTGCAGGTCAGCAATTGTGTCCAAGTCTCCCGGTGATTGCTCGCGACCGAATCCGCCATCCAGATCACTGCCGATTGCCGCATGCCGAGTGTTTCCCGCCAACTGGCAAACGTGATCGATGTGGTCGATCACGTTTTCAAGACTGACCACAGAACTTAGAGTCCGACCCGCTACCCAGCCTGGATAGAGCATCCAGTTATCAAAGGCACTGCCGATGACTGCGTCGCGCTCAATTAACTTGCGAATCTGCTCATCTGAGAACTGGCGGTCTCCTGGGACCAACACGCGACAATTGTTGTGGCTGGCAATCACGGTGCCATGGAACAGGTCCAAGGCCTGCCAGAAACTTTCCTCCGCCAGATGCGTCGCATCGAGAATCATTCCCAATTCATCCATGAGCTTCACCAATTCAATCCCTCTTGCCGTGAGTCCCCCAGTCGAGGCGGTGCCGTGCGCATAGGCGCTCGGGCCATAGTGAGCCAATCCCAGTGCGCGCAACCCGTCGTTCCACCAATCCTGCAAGTCTTCAGGCGACTGAATAGGATCGGCTCCTTCCATGCTGAGGATATAACCCAACGGTGCATTCGGTTTGTCGGATGATTGCCAGTCCCCAAAATGCATCTCAATCGAGCGCCAGTCGTCTAACTGCCGGAGATAGCCTTGTTTCTGAAGAATTCTGTAGTATGCGAGCTGCCCCCGGGCCATAGCTGCTGCTATCGCTTGGTTGCGGAAGTCCAGCATAGGGCTCTTTCCCTTGACATTCGCCCGCGCGAGCAGAGTTGCCAGGCAGATCGCCACTTTGCCCTGACGCATTGAAGGGAACGAAACCGTGTTGGCCCCTCGGCCGCGCTGCTCCATGCCAGCTTCCGATTCACGAATACTGGAAACGTCCTGAGTCAAATCGCGATTCCAATTCAGCGCACTCCAAGACAGATCCAAATGAGCATCGATGACGAGCATGAGCTTCCTCAAATTCTGCCAATCAAGTTCCGGGTAAGCTAGCCGCTTTGCCAAATTCCGTCAAGGAACGCAGGGTTGTCACGTTGTGGCGAAGCACGCGCGTTGCAGCGCGGGTTTGAGGTCAGACGTTGCACCGCATTGGGATTTAGGCTTTAATACACGGCGTCTTTATCAATCTGAAAGGAGTTTTTATGCGATTGCTGGCCTTTACGCATCGGGGACGCCGCTCAATTGGCGCGGAGTTGGATGCCGAGAGAGTGTTGGATTTTTCTGTGGCAGGTAATCTCCCTTCGGGCATGCGTGCGTTTCTGGAGTTGGGCGACGACGGGATGGTGGCGGCGCGGCGGTTGGTGGAGAAGCCAGTGAAAGGCGCCATTTTGCAACGGCGTGACCTTCAGGTGTTGGGACCGATCTCCGGAGAAGAAAGAGCTAAGATCATTTGCATTGGATTGAACTACGCAGACCATGCCGCCGAGTCGGGCTCCAAGGTTCCCGACGAACCAATGATGTTTGCCAAGTACTACACGACACTTTGCGGTCCGGGCGACAACATCGTTGCACCGTTGAATCACAGCAAGCTCGACTACGAGGTCGAACTCGTGATCGTGGTTGGCAAGCGGGCGTCGCGGGTTCCACAGGCCGAAGCGTACGACTATGTAGCTGGATATACTTGTGGGCATGACGTCAGCGAGCGTGCCTTCCAGCGCAGTGACGATCAGTGGGTGCGAGCCAAATCCAGCGATACGTTTGCTCCGATTGGGCCGGTGATCGTAACGAAGGATGAGATTACTGATCCACATGCACTCAAACTGGGCACCAAGGTGAACGGAGAAGTACGACAGAACTCCAGCACGAACCAGATCATTTTCAAAGTGCCTAAGTTGATTGAGTTCATTTCCAGCTACGTCACGCTCGATCCAGGTGACATGATCTTTACGGGAACACCACCGGGTGTTGGCTTCGGCATGAATCCCCCGCAGTACCTGAAACCGGGCGATGTCATCGAGGTGTGGGTGGAGAAAATCGGCAGCATGACGAATATCGTTGTTAGTTCGTAAAGAGTCTGGCCGCCCGTAGCCGCCGACGAGGTGGCCAGGAGAACTCCATCTCGGCACATTGGCGGCTACGGCTCCAAGCCTGTCTCTCGCTTCCTGAGTTCACATTCATAGATCATGTCCACAACTACAACTATCCGCATAGGCATTGTTGGCGCGGGCGCAAACACCCGTAGCCGTCATATTCCAAACCTCAAGGCTCAGGCCGGCGTCGAGATTGTCAGCGTTTGTAATCGCAGCCGGGAGTCCGCGGAGAAAGTCGCGAAAGAGTTTGGCATTCCTCGAATCTCTCAGCATTGGAAAGAACTGGTTGAGTCGGCTGACATTGACGCCGTGGTCATTGGCACCTGGCCTTACTTGCATTGCCCGGTGACGTTAGCGGCCCTGTCGGCCGGAAAGCATGTCTTGACTGAAGCGCGTATGGCCATGAACGCGTCTGAAGCACGGCTTATGCTGGAAGCTTCGCGACGAAACCCACACCTGGTGACGCAGGTCGTGCCGTCTCCCTACACCTTGAAGATTGACCGCACCGTGCAGAAGCTTTTTGTCGAAGGGTTCGTGGGCGATTTGCAAGCGCTGGAAGTAAGAGCGAACGCATCTGGTTTTCTGGATCGCGAGAGCCCGTTGCACTGGCGGCATGATCGGGACTTCAGCGGGCTGAACATTCTAGGGATGGGGATTTGGTACGAGGCCGTTATGCGCTGGGTGGGCGAAGCGAAGACAGTGAACGCAATGTCGCGCGTGTCTGTCAGGCAGCGAAAGGATTCTGAGGGACTACTCAAAACCATCTCTGTTCCAGACCACGTGGACATCCTGGCCGAGATGGCCTGTGGTGCCCAAGCCCGTTTTCAATTCAGTGCAGTCACGGGGCTCGCACCGGGTCCAGAGGTGTGGCTCTTTGGGAGTGAAGGGACGCTGCGTTACGATGGATCCAGTGAGAAGCTATTGGGTGCCCGGCGCGGCGAAACAGCTTTGCGCGAAATCGCGATTCCCGGCGAGCGTTCCATTGGATGGCGCGTGGAAGAGGAGTTTATCAACGCCGTTCGCGGTGTGGAGAAGGTCAAGTTCACAACTTTCGAAGACGGATTGAAGTACATGCAGTTTACCGAAGCGGTCAGCAGCAGCGCTGCTTCGGGCGTTTTGGTGAACGTTCACGAGCTTTAGCCGAAAACCCTGACAACTTGCCTGGGCAGTATCCACTCAACCTCGCACGCCTCGTCCCGCGTCCCTACCTGGGAGTTCTATGCCGAGTACCTTTAAGTTGCGGCTGGAAGCTGTGACTTCGGTACCGGATTTGTAGGCCAGAATCAGAGAGGCAAGCCGAAGCTACAACGGCTTCCAATAGCTTCGTCGCTGCTTCCACGTTTCTCTCCCCGGGCTCCTTCATCTTCAGCAGGTTTTCCCTCCCTCCCTTCCTTTTAAAGTCACCCCTTACTTCAGACGAAACAGTCGCAGCCCGCGTTGGGCGCCAAAATGCACATGCAGTGGGGGATGGCAGATACAACACAACTGCCTCTCAAGAACAACTCAATACCTGTGAAGAAGAAAGGATCGAAGGCGATCTGGATCGCCCGTAACACGATGATGACAATGCGAAAGCTGACTCTCCTGATAATTCTTGCAACGTTCTGCTCAAACTGTCAGACGCAACCCGGAGTCTTGACGCTGTCTGGAGGCGCGGTTGCACCCGTCGGTAACAACCCGGGAATTGGTAGAACAACTTCGTCTTCGGAGCCAACTTCTGGATCAGAGACGGCCCCAGTCACACTCACCGAGCTGGACGGAACAGTGGTCGACTCGCAAAGCCAGAAGCCAGTTCAGGCCGCAACTGTCTTTCATAATGGGGTCGCGGTGCGCACCGGGACCGACGGCAAGTTCGAACTGAAAGCAGACCCCAGCAAGCCAGTTCTGATTAAGGCCAGTGGGTACCGCCAGACATCAGTGGCTCTGACAGGCAGCCGCACGATCAAAGTCGCTCTAAAGCCTTTTGACGCGAAGGGACTGTACCTGACCCACTTTGGCGTTAGCTCGAAAATGCTCCGCAATCGCGTTCTTGGTTTGATCGACGAAACAGATCTCAACGCTGTGGTCATTGACGTGAAGGGCGACCGCGGATTGCTGAGTTCCCGATACGACATTCCACTGGCCGCTGAGATTGGTGCCTTGAAGCTGCCTACCATTAAGGATGCTCGCGCATTCGTGGCGGACTTGCATCAGCGGAATATCTACGCCATCGCCCGAATTGTCGTTTTCAAAGACAACATTCTGGCGAATGCCAAGCCGGAATGGGCCATCACCGATACCCGCACGCAGAAGCCGTGGATGGACCGCGAGGAACTGGCCTGGGTGGATCCCTTCCGCAAAGAAGTGTGGGACTACAACATTGCCATTGCCAAGGAAGCTGCGAAGGCTGGTTTCGACGAGATCCAGTTTGACTACATGCGTTTCCCAACGGATGGCAAGCTATCGTCTGCCAAGTATTCGCAGCCGAATAACATGGAGAACCGCGTCAAGACAATCAACACGTTTCTGGAAACAGCGGCCAAAGAACTCCTGCCTTACAACGTCTATTTTTCTGGTGATATTTTCGGCTACACACCCTGGAACTACAACGACACCGACATCGGGCAGAAAATAGAAGAAGTGGCTAAGCACTTGGATTATTTGTGCCTGATGGTCTATCCATCCGGGTATCACCTGGGCATACCTGGCTATCGGAACCCGGTTCAGCACTCCCGCGAGGTGGTCTACTACACACTGGAGAAGGCTGCCAAACGACTGGATGGCCAGTCAAAGAAGTTGCGCCCATGGCTCCAGAACTTCAAGGACTATGCGTTTGACAGGCGCCCGTATAACGGCAACGACATCAAACTTCAAATCCAGGCTTGCGAACAAGCTCGCAGCAGCGGCTATCTTCTGTGGGATGCCAGCAACAAATTCACACACACTGCCGACGCGATGAAGGCGTTGCGTCTGGGTACAGATCAAGTTGCAAGCCAAGTGGTTTCCAAACCGCAGGTCGCGCAGTAGACCAGAGCAAAAACGGCAGGCGTTCTTTGCAGCGTCTGCCTTGGCTTTCTAGCCCGCAGTAAAAATGCTAACCCGACACCAAACACCCATGAAGAATCCACCTCAGAAGCAGGCGCTCGCGACGCTGCTCATTGTTCTTACTTTCTCCCTCAGCGCTGCTGCTCAAGCCTCACCGGGCGCCAGCGTGCAAGCTAACACGACTGCAGCCAATGAACTGGGACGCTTTCTGATTCTGGAGTACCACCTCATCCAGGAGCAGGAAACCCGATGGGGGCGCTCAATTCCAAACTTTAAGCAAGATTTGGAGCGGCTCTATCAAGCGGGTTATCGCCCTGTGGCAATGGCCGACATCATCGATGGCAAGATCGACTTGCCTGCCGGAACGAAGCCCGTGTTGCTCACCTTCGACGATTCTTCTCCGGGGCAATTTCGGTATCTGACGAGGAACGGAAAGAAAGAGATCGACCCGGATTGTGCGGTGGGGCTGCTGCTCAGCTTTCATCGTCGGCATCCTGACTGGGCGAACAAGGCAGTTTTCTTTGTACTCCCCGAAGCCAAGCAGCCCCACAAACTCTTTGGGCAGCCCGAGTATGAGGCCGACAAACTCAAGGAATTGGTGGCATTAGGTTTTGAGATTGGCAGCCACACGCTCTGGCATGCCAACCTTGGAAAGTACGATGACACGACGGTCCAGAAACAGCTGGCCCTGTCCAAGGAGTCTATTCAGAAGCGAGTGTCCGGCTACGCGGTTCGCTCTCTGGCGTTGCCGTTTGGCGTCTACCCCAAGGACCTGAACCTGGCAGTGAAGGGTCAATTCAAAGGAACCGCCTATCAACACGAAGCGATTCTGATGGTCGCCGGTGGCGCGGCCCAGTCGCCATTCAGCACCGGATGCGACTTGTTGCATCTCCCGCGCATTCAAGTACCCGGCCCTGATCTCAAGTACTGGCTTTCCTACTACGAGAAGCATCCTGGTGAAGTCTTCGTCAGCGACGGCCAACCTGAGGCCGTGAGTTTTCCCAAAGCACTCCAGCCAAAGTTCAATTCTGCGAAATTCAAGAAGCTCCGGGTCGCCGCCAACTAATCCTTAGAAGAGTGGGAATCGACCGACCGGCAAGAGATCTTCGTTAACTCAGTTGGCTGCCTTGACCGACTTCCCTCTGGCATCACGCTGTTAACGGAGCGAAGCGTTCTCGCGCAAACCCCAAACGCGGAAAAGAGTATAAATCCGCGGGCAGTTTCGATTAACTATACGGGTGCGAGACAAGTTCTATGTGATCGGCTTCCTGGTTGGAGCTGGGGTACTTTTGGTGCTGGGGCGGGGCGTGCTGCCGGGACCAGCGGTTCTGCTCACCTGGAGCCTGACCTTTGGCGGCACGGCTGCGGCGGCAGTGTTGGGAGTGGTGCTCTATCGGCTCCAACTGCAACTAAAAGCAAGCCGACTCGAACTGGCCCGCAAGGAAGCCGAGCTGAACATTGCGCGAGAGGTCCAGCAGGCGCTTTTTCCGAGACAGTTGCCAACGGGTGATGGGTTGGAGTTCAGCGCTGTGTGCCTTCCTTCGGCCGGCATCAGCGGAGATTACTACGATGTGCTGGCGCTTCCCGATGGGCGGCTAGTCTTCACAATTGCCGACATCAGCGGGAAAGGTGTCTCTGCCGCAATTCTGATGGCTAACCTTCAAGCTCTGCTGCGTGCCTTGGCGCCGTCTGCGGCGGAACCAAGCGCCGTCTGCCGGCAGTTGAACGAACACCTCCACCAAGTGACCGACGCGGCCAAGTTTGCCACGCTCTTCTACGCAGAATGGAATTCGGAGGAACGCTGCCTCAACTACGTGAACGCGGGTCACAATGCTCCTTTGCTCCTGGGAAACGGCCGATGCGAGCGGTTGGAGCGAGGCGGTATGCCTCTCGGGATGTTTCCAGCGGCCAAGTTCGATACGGGACGGGTTTGTCTTAAACCGGGCGAAACGCTGGTACTTTATTCCGACGGAATCACTGAGGCAGCCACTGCAACCGGGGAGGAATTCGGAGAGTCGCGGCTGGAGGAAGTGGTCAAGGTCAACTGCGGAAAGCCGCTGGCTGAGATTCAGGCTCAGGTGCTGCAGGCTGTCCGCAAGTGGTCGGGCCCGAGTCCAGAGGATGATATGACCCTGATGCTTGTGCGGGCCACGGACTGGCAGCCGGAAACCAGTCGTAGCCCGCGCCAGGAGGCTCTATGAGAGTCGGCGGACACCGAATGCGGGAACACGTTCGATTGCTGTTGCCGTTGTTCGCTTTTGTTGCTGTGGTCTGGTTGCTGCGCCTTCTTCTCGCAGCCCTCGGAGTCTCTCTCTCGGTTTCGCGCATCTTCAGTGTCACCACAGCTAGCGCCGTGGCTGTGTTTCTGGCAGCCCTGTTGATCCATTTTCATAGCTTCGGCGGTTATACCAATGTCGTGACGACGAGTTTGCTCTTGAATGCTTGGAGCCAAATCCTGATCGTGATCGCCATTCTGTTCGCCGTGGCGACTGGCACCGAGAATGTTTATACCTTGCCGGAGTTTTCCGTGCCGGGTGACGATCCCATGCACCTCCGGCACATCTTCGGACATCTGACATTCATGCTTGGGTTGGGGACGTTGTTCAGCGCAGGAGTAGGCTGCCTGATGCTGTGGTTTCTGAGATTGATGGTGCCTATGCGAGGAGAAAAGGCGGAGAGTTCATGAGGTGATCAGTTCACTCCTGCACAATCGGGTTTTCCAGCCTTCCCAATCCCTGTACTTCGATTCGAATCGTTTCCCCGTGACGGAGCCAGCGCTGAGGCTTGCGGGCTGAACCTACTCCCGATGGAGTTCCGGTCGCTACGATCGTTCCAGGTTGAAGAGTTAGATACTTCGTTATGTCGGCGATGATGTCGGCCACGGAAAAAATCATGTCGGCCGTGTTCGATTGCTGCAGGATTTCTTCGCCAATGCTGGCTTTCAATTCGAGCTTCTGCGGGTCTGGTATCTCATCCTTCAAAACCAGATAGGGTCCTGCCACAGCGAACGTATCCACACTCTTTCCCAGCAGCCACTGTGAGCCGCGACGTTGCACGTCACGCGCGCTGACGTCATTGAATGTCATGTATCCGGCGACGTACTCCAGCGCTTTCTCCTTCGGCACATTCCGGGCAGCCTTGCCAATCACAAATGCCAGCTCGGCTTCGTAGTCGGGCTGCGTCACTGCTTTGGGGATCCGGATGGTCTCTCCAGGGCCAATCGGCAGCGATTCTTTGGCAAAAACCTCCGGCGCAACGGGGATCTTCTGGCCGCTTTCCTCGGCATGCTTGCGGTAGTTCAGACCGATGGCCAGGATACGGTGAGGTGCGGGCAGGGGAGTCATCAACTTCACGCGCTTCAGGTCGCGGAGGGCACCGGCAGTTACGAGGCGGTCGATCTCCACAGGATCGGCCAACAGCGTTGCGGGTGTACTCCAAGGTCTTGCGAACCGCTTCCAACGCCGGTTCCCCACCCTGAATGACCTCCAGCAGAGACGAAGGCACCAGCGAATCGTCAGCTCGAGGACCCGCCTTCACAGCGTTAAAGAGATAGAAGGCATAGGCACGGTTCAAATCGACAACGTAGGTTCCCTCAACCGCCCCGGCGCGAACTTCGTTGAAGATGGAGTACGTGACCAGCCTCGTAGCCAAGGCCGGCGACGGCAGAGAAAGCAGAAGCAAGAGGGACAATAGCTTGTTCATAGGACACACCCAATGGCGACTGTTGAAGGACACACTGGATTCCCACTTTCGCGGGAATGACTCACCGAACGACCGCTTCCAGACCGTCATTCCGGTCAAGCGTAGCGCGAGCCGGAATCCAGTCCGGAGCCAACCACGCTCAGGTTGAAGCAGCTATACCGTCCTGCCGCCGTCTACCACCACAACCTGTCCCGTAACGAAGCCCCAATCTGCTGCCATGGACAAGGCGACTTCGGCGATGTCTTCAGGAGTTCCCACGCGCTTCAATAGTGCCGCGTTCTGAAAATTCTGGCGCATGGCATCGGCGCGCGCCACGCCGTCCAGCCAGCGCGTATCGATCAGTCCGGGTGCGATCGCGTTCACCGTGGCTTCAGGGGCCAAAACCCTCGCCAACGATTTGGTCACGGAGATGACGCCGGCTTTGGAGGCGCAGTAGGCGATCGAGCTTCCGTTGCCCGTAATCCCGGCGACCGAAGCGATGTTGATCACTCTACCGCTGCCTTGCTTCTTCATCACCGGGGCCACGGCGCGACAGCAGAAGAACACGCCCTTGAGGTTTACGGCGAAGATGTTGTCCCAGATTTCCTCTTCCATGGCTTCCAGGTTGGCGTGATCGATGAAGCGGGTGAACCCAGAGTTGTTGACCAGAATGTCGAGGCGGCCCCATTTCTCGATGACCTCGCCGACCATGCTGCGCACTTGCTTGTCGGAGGAGACGTCGGCCTTCACGGTCGAGCTCTTGCCACCAGAAGTCTGCACTTCAGCGGCGGTCTTGGCAGCATCGGATTCCGATTTGGAGTAGTTAATAACGACGACTGCGCCTTCCCTGGCAAAACTGAGCGAAATGGCCCGCCCAATCCCTGTTCCGCCGCCAGTAATCAGCGCAACCTTTCCGGCCAGTTTCATAAGATTTCCTCAATCGCGGGGATGAAAGCTGCCAAGTTGTAGCACAATCAAACCGGCGGTCAAAACCAAAATACGACCACTGAACAGTACAGTGGAACGCTACGGCCCCGGTTCCCCAGAATGGTGCGCGGTGCCCTCACGAGCTTGTTAGTGCGGGAAGCGTCGCCCCGATGGCGACGGTTTGCCCGATTTGGAAATGTGTCGCCGCGCGGAGCGCGCCTCCAACTCTGAATTGCCTGTTAGCAACGTGATTGCGGACCCGAGTACTAGAAGCCAAAGAAGCTGAATCCTGATGGAGCGCGTCCTATCGAAGGCGCTGAAACCAAAGTACTTATGCAGCCAAACTTCGCCAATTTCTGACTTGCTCATGTTCCGCTTCAAGAAAAATAAAGCCCGTTCTCCGAAACCTGACCTAACTGGCGAAAGAGACAGTCGTCTAATGGAAGTGATGGAAGCGAGCCAGGCAACGGCAGTAGCCCAAGTCCAAGCGGGAGATCACGCAGCCTTTCAGGTCCTGGTGGAGCAGCACAGCCTCGCCCTGTTTCGAGTCGCCTTTCGTATGACTGGAAGTGAAAGCGATGCAGAAGAAGTCGTTCAGGAGACATTTCTGAGGGCGTACCAGCAGCGTGAGTCCTTTGAAGCTCGATCAAACGTGGGTACCTGGCTCTATCGAATTGCTGTGAACGGCTGCATCGATCTGTTGCGCAAACGCAAGCGGCACGATGCCCATCTGGAACCTCTGGATAGCGACGAGACTTCCGCGCCTGTGCTCACGCTGGCTTCAAACTCACCTGCGGCGGACCGCCTGGTCTACAGCGCGCAACTGAGTCAGCGAGTCGCGAATGTTCTGGAGCGGTTGAGCTCGGTTGAAAGGGCAGCCTTTGTGTTGCGCCACTACGAGGAGCTTTCCACTGAAGAGATTGCACAGTCGCTGGGATTGAGCAACAGCGCAGCAAAGCAAGCCGTCTTTCGGGCCGTTCAGAAAATGCGCAAGGCTTTGGAACCGTGGGCGAGGTAGAACTGATGAAACACCTAAGTGATGAACAACTGGTCTCGCACTACTACGGCGAGCTGGACGACCCGCTCGAAGCCGTGAAGCATCTGGAAATCTGTGACGATTGTCAGACGCGTTTTGCCGCCCTGGACCGCGATCTGTCTTTCCTGAAAGAGGCTGTGGTTCCCGATCGGCCTAAGGATTATGGGCAACAGGTTTGGCAGCGGCTAGAGCCAAGACTCAAAGCGACCCCAGCGCAAATACTTCCGGGCAGGTTCGTGTTTCGCCAGTGGAAGCTGGCAGTGGCGGCTGCCCTACTCATCGTGACTGGTTTTGTGGCCGGGCGGTTCGGCCCGGGACGGGAAACTCCGCGGCCAGAGCCTGTTTCAGAAGCGGCTCGGGATCGCATTCTCTTGACTACCGTCGCCGACCACCTGGACCAATCACAGCTTGCATTGCTGGAACTGGCAAACGGCTCGGATTCCAATGGCCTGGATTCTGATCAGGCACGAGCAGGTGAATTGGTAGCAGCCAATCGACTCTACCGCCAGTCGGCCACACAGGCTGGAGAGGCCAGCCTGGCTTCGGTACTGGACGAGCTGGAACGAGTCCTGATCGAAATCGCCAATCAGCCTGCCGACGTGACGGGGACGGAGCTCCGGGAGATTCGACGGCGGATTGACGAGGAAGATCTCTTGTTCAAGATTCGAGTCCTAAGCGCACAAGTCAGGTCGACGGGAAAAGAAAGGGTCGCCACAGTCGCTGCTGTGACTACGACTCCGGTGAACAGTTGCATGGGTTGGTGCTATCTATACTGGATTGCTTCCGAGGTGAAAATGAAAAGCTTCCTGTTATCTGCTTGGACATTGATTTTGGTGGCCGGTTCTTTGAACCCGTCATTTTCTCAAACCCCAGAAGGCTTGCTGGAGAACCCGTCCCCTTTGTCGACCTGGTTCTTCAGCTCAGGCCGGAGGCGCTGCAGGCCGTTCCGGAGATGAAGAAGCCCAGATGTACGAGCGCGGCACTCAGGCCTTGGACCAGCGCCGCTGGGATCGGGCCCAGGCTCTATTTGACGATGTTATCAAATTGAAGGGACGTCGCGTCGATGGCGCACTGTACTGGAAGGCTTATGCCCAGAACAAACAGGGACAGCGGGCAGAAGCCCTGGCCACGCTCTCGACCTTACGAAGCGGACATCCACAAAGCCGGTGGCTGAAGGAAGCTGCGGCCTTGGAGGTGGAAGTCCGCCAGGCCAGCGGGCAGACTGTCAGTCCTGAAAAGACGGGCGATGAGGAGTTGAAGCTAATCGCCATTAACAGCCTGCTCCACACCGATAGCGAAAAGGCCTTGCCGATGTTGGAGAAATTTCTGCAAGGCAGCCAGCCGCCCAAGCTCAAGGAGCGAGCATTGTTTGTCCTCAGCCAGAGCAATTCACCGCGTGGACGGGAGATTGTCGCTGGAATTGCGCGCGGCAATGGGAATCCCGAGTTACAGATGCAAGCGTTGAAGTACCTCGGAATGTTCGGCGGCAAGGAAAGCCGACAAGTCCTGGCCGACATCTATGGTTCTTCCGCCAGTGTTGACGTGAAAAAGGCGATCTTGCGCAGCTTCATGGTGGCGGGCGAGAAAGAACGCGTGCTGGCGGCCGCCAAAGGGGAATCGGTACCTGAATTGCGCCGGGAAGCTATTCGACAACTGGGTGTGATGAATGCCCAGGCTGAGATCTGGCAGTTGTATCAATCCGAGACCGTAATTGAGAACAAGAAGGAACTGCTGCGCGCCATGTTCATCAGCGGCAATGCGGAAAAACTGCTGGAGCTGGCACGAACGGAGAAGGATGCGGGCTTGCGTAAGTCTGCCATTCGCAATCTGGGAACGATGGGCGAGAGCAAAAGCGGAGAAGCCCTGGTGACGATGTACGCCAGCGAAAAGGAACCCGATATCAGGAAAGAGATCATTCAAGCCTTGTTCCTGCAGCAGAACGCCAAGGCCTTGGTGGATATCGCTCGCAAAGAGACTGATCCTGAACTGAAAAAGGCGGCTGCTGAGAAGCTCTCTTTGATGAACTCCAAGGAAGGCACCGAGTACTTTATGGATCTTTTGAAGTAGCGGATGGCCATCGCGTCGGTCAGAGGAGAACGAAGATGAGATTGATATCAACAATCACGATGGGACTGGTGCTCTTCCTCCCTGCCTTCGCGCTGCCGGCACGGATTGTCAACGCCAAACAAGAAACGCGCTCGGCCGCAAACGGTCTGGAACGGTTGCTCCAGGGAATCCTGGCTACCCAGACAGAACCTGCTTGGGTGGGATATGTTGTCCCGGCGGTGGCCGGTCGCTCGCTGATGTGCTGCTCGGACTGGGGCGGATCTCAACGTGATTGCAGCAGCTGTCGTCTCGAAGAGAAGCAGGATGGAGTTCGGAGCACGACGGAGGCGCCGAAGAGTGTCAAACTGGAAGGTTCAGCAGAAATCGTGGTGCTATACCGCATTGCACAGAAACAACTGGAGAAGATTCGGGTGTTTTCGGCTGACTGCGAACTTGACTTCGGAGGATTGCCCCTGATTTGGCTGAGCGAAGCAAAGCCTGCTGAAAGCCTGCGCTGGCTTGCCTCCGTAGCGACCGATGCCGCCGTGGACGGCCGCGAAGGACGGCGTCGGGCAGACGGTGCGGTCATGGCGGTTGCTCACCATGCTGGAACGGAGTCTGATCGGGTGCTGGAGAATCTGGCAGCAACCTCGCGGCCCTTGGAGCTGCGTAAACAGGCTGCTTTCTGGCTGGGAGTTGTAAGAGGACGAGCTGGATACGAAGCGCTGCGGCGTTTCCTGCGCGAAGACACGAATGAGAAATTCCGCGAGCATGTCATCTTTGCCCTCTCGCAAAGCCCGGAACCGGAAGCGGTCCCGACGCTGATTCAGACGGCGCGTGGGGATGCCAGTGCGCATGTGCGCGGTCAGGCGCTTTTCTGGCTGGCGAACAAGGCGGGACGTCGCGCTGCGGAGGCTATCGCTGCGGCGGTCGAACAAGATCCTGAGACTCAGGTGAAGAAGAAAGCGGTCTTTGCCTTGCACCAGCTTCCCAAGGACGAAGGTATCCCACTGCTGATCCAGGTCGCGCGAAACAATAAGAACCCAGTGGTCCGTAAAGAGGCCATGTTCTGGCTGGGTCAATCGAACGACGGCCGTGCGCTGGCGTTTTTCGAAGAAGTCCTCGCGAAGTAGCCCGAATGCTTCTGCCTCGTTGTCGGTCCTGGTGATCGAAAAGCCGAGGACGAGCACGACGACGAGGACTAGTACGCGCTCCTTGTTGCTGGATGGCGCTCGTTTTGATGTTTTGCTGCCCGCAGTGCCCAGCGGGAGCGCTGTGTTCACGGCCCGGTACAGCTGCGAGAAGAAGTGTCGGCCTCACAAATTGCGTTTGGGTAGTCTGGTCCTCTGCCCTATAATGTTATGTCCGTGGTGGCGGCCAACATGACTCTCAAGCGCTTTCGGCCATTTTCATCCTCATCGCAGTTCTTCTGCAGCTTTCCTCCCCAGTATGTCCTGTCTGGAAAGCTGCCGCTGGCGGAGTGAGAGCTGTCATCGTGCGGTGCTGGCTCAGTCGGACTCTCTCAAATTGTCCGCACGCACTGCCACTTTCCGTTGTCGAAGTGGTTGCGAGAGCGGGTTGTGAGTGCGCCATGCAAGCCGACTCCCTCCACAGCGCGAGAAGTTCGAATTCACTTTGGATTCTTTTCGAAACGAGAGATCCAAGGTTTGCGGTATTAACACGCAACTCTCGCCGAAAGTCACGCCAGTTTCGTTGGAAGCCAGGCTCCACGGTCCGCCGTTTCCTTTGATTTCCCACCGTCAAGACACCTTCCTCATCAATTCCACCCTTCGTATTTGATACTCCAGTATCAAGGTTCGTAGTTTGTGCCGAGATCCGGCAGGTCTTTTTCTGCCAGGCCGCAGCGGCTTCTACATTCGCTGCGGCGTCCACGTTCGATGAAAAGAGCGTCTCCCTTGGATAAGTGGGACTTCAGGGGGTCTGGCTGTCGATCGCCACCCCCGGCGCTAGGTCGACGGATCGGGGAATTTTTCTTGACGCCAGGGCACTACGTTTGATGAAAAGAGCGTCCCCTGAAGGGGACTTCAGTTGGCTCACACCACCTGAGTGGGTTGTGGATCGGGGAACCCATCACGGCGCTGCGACCGCTGTCGCCTCGCGACGCTGTCTCGAGGCTTCGACCCCCTCCGATGGAGGGGATTTCGAGAGGAGTCTCAAATGAGCAAAGACAGACGAGATTTTTTCAGGCGCATCGGATCCATGGGTGCGGGCTCTGGTTGTAGGCTCGCAAACCCCACAGGCCCAGGAAAACCCGCATGCGCACCATCGGCACGGTGCGCAGACTGGCGTGCCGACTAAGCGTTCGGAGCCAGGTGTAGCCCCGACCAGTGGGGCGGTCCTTCCCGTCGAGACCCCGGATGTCCCACGTTTGCCGTGGAAAGTCGTGGATGGCGCCAAGGAGTTTCACTTGGTTGCGGAGCCGGTACGCACCGAATTTGTGCCCGGACGGGTGGTGGATGCCTGGGGCTATAACGGAAGCGTGCCGGGACCGACGATAGAAGCCAACGAAGGGGAGCGTGTTCGAATCATCTTCGAAAACCATCTTCCAGAGATGACCACCGTTCACTGGCATGGCTTTGAGGTGCCCATGGCGATGGATGGGGTTCCGGGTCTGGGCCAGGACCCGGTCATGCCCGGCGGCAAGTTTGTTTACGAGTTTACGCTACATCAGCACGGAACCTTCTTCTATCACTCACACTTTGCCATGCAAGAAATGGCTGGAATGATTGGACTGTTTATTCTTCATCCCAAACAGTCCTACCAGCCGAAAGTCCACCGGGATTTCGGCCTCATCCTGCAGGAGTGGGCACTGCTGCCAAACAACACGGTGCCGAACACTCTGGCCATGGAGTTCAATTGGCTCACGATTAATGGCAAGGCGGGTCCGGCTTGTACCCCCATGCTGGTTCGGCTCGGAGAGCGGGTGAGGTTGCGCATCGTCAACCTTGGCATGGACCATCACCCAATGCACTTGCACGGAAACACCTGGGTTGTCACTGGAACCGAAGGTGGCCGTGTGCCGGAAGCCGCCTGGACTCCGGGGAATACCGAGATTGTGGGTGTCGCTCAAGCAAGGACGATGGAGTTTGAAGCCAAATATGTCGGCGACTGGATGCTGCACTGTCACCTTCCACACCACATGATGAACCAGATGGTGTCGATGGTAGGTCCACTGTCGCACTTGGGGCATGGTATGCATGCCGGCATGAGCATGGAGAACGGCATGGGAATGCTCCGTGACGGTGACGCCCTAGCCGAGGATTTTGGGCCCTCTTTTGGGAGAGACATCGGAGAAAGCGCCCGCCGGGAGAAAGCAGTAACACACTTGGTAGGCTCGCCAATTGCGGCCCAGCAACCACGGACCGCGTCGCCCGCGCTGCCTGGGTCAAGGGCACCACAGACCGGACATCAAGGACATGCCATGCCGGGGCAAGTCGGAGACGTCATGTATCCAGTGGATGATCCAGAGAAGAAACGGGTGCCCGGCTATCCTCAGGACATGTGGATGGATATGTCGCAATGGATACCGAATAAAGCGGAATTTCACGGTCTCCGGCCAACCTGGGATCGCGCCATGATGGGAATGATGACGCTGGTGCGAGTGCTGCCTCCCGAACTGTACGACGAGATCATCGCGATGAAATCCAAGGAACCGGAAGCCAAACCTGCCGGTCAGCACAAGCATTGAGTGTGGTTTTTTGAGCAGTGAGTGTGCAATACAAGGGGACCATCGACGAAAATTCTCGTCATTCCGGCCAAGCGCAGTGCGAGCCGGAATCCAGCCTGATTCCCGCCCAGGCTTTCCCGGCTTACTATCCGCCGGGATGACATCTGCCGGCTTGACGTTCTTTTGTTGGAATGACGAACCGAGGAACACGTTCAGTGGAGATCAAATGAGGATGAGATTACATTTAGTGAAGAGACCGCCCGCACTTGGAATGCTGCTGGTGTTGAGTCTTCCCGCACTGCTGCCCGGCCAAAGGATTCAGGAGGTTCCCGATCCTAACAAAGCCGGACAGCACCAACACCATCCTCCCTCAGCCAAACAGACTCACGCTGAACCGCTCAAGCCTTACGTTCTGCCTCAATCACCGGGAGCTGGGCCGCGATTGGGTCTGGCGGACTTGGAAAGAATGGCTCTTGAGGGAAATCCGACGCTGGCCCAAGCGGCCGCTGAGATCAAAGCTGCCGAAGGGAAGAAGCTGCAGGCGGGGATCTATCCAAACCCTGTGATCGGAGCTACCGGAGATGAGAACACGCCGGGGCCAATTATCCGCGGAGGCGAGTTCGGATTTTTTGTGGAACAGAGGCTGGTAACGGCAGGGAAGCTGGGCAAGAATCGGGACGTTGCTGAGCAAGAGCGGCTGCAGACGGAAACCTCGGCGCAGGCACAGAAGCTGAGAGTGCTCAATTCAGTCCGCATTCTTTACTACGAGGCACTGGGGGCCGAGCGCCTGGTTCAGGTTCAAACACAGCTTGCCGAGCTTTCCCAGCATGCCGTCAAGATTTCGCAAGAGCTCCTTAACGTGGGCGCGGCTGATCGACCGGATTTGCTTGAGTCGGAGATCGAGGCTGAACGAGCAGAAGTCTCCCTTGCCCTGGCCCAGACAGCTCAGACCCGGGTCTGGCGGGAGCTTGCCGCAGTCGTGGCCAATCCTTCTCTCATGCCAATTCCTTTGGAAGGTAATTTGGAGGAAATGCCAAGGCTGGAACTGGAAGCGGCAATGAGCAGGCTCTTCAGCGACAGCCCGGAAATTCGCAACTCGGAACTCACTATTGCTCGTGAACAGGCTGCGGTCCAGCGAGCAAAGGTCGAAAAGATTCCGGATATATTGGCTCGAGGCGGTCTGAGAAAGAACCGCGAGCTCTTGGAAGCGGGTGGAAGGCCGGTGGGTTTGGAGGGGTTCTTCGATGTGGGATTCGAGATCCCCTTTTTTAACCGGAATCAAGGCAACGTAGCCGCAGCCCAGGCCAATCTCGACAGGGCAGAACGCGAGGTCCAGCGCGTGAAGCTTTCCCTGCGCATGCGGATGGCACGAGTTTACAAGGAGTATCAGGATGCGATGATCACGGCCGAAAAGTATCGGACACAGATGATTCCTAGGGCTCAACGAGCATATGAGCTGTACCTGAACAATTTCCGGCAAATGGCGGCCGCTTATCCCCAGGTTTTGATTGCGCAGCGAAACCTGTTTCAATTGCAGCAGGATTACATCACTGCTTTGGTGAACACTTGGCGAAGTGCCGTTGAAATTGAAGGTTTGCTGCTAAAAGGTGGGCTTGAAGCGCCCGGGATTGGCGAAAGGGATATGTTCATTCGGGCCACGGAAGAATCGACTGACCAGTAATCGACTTGGCTGGGAACAGGCAGACTGCTACAATCTTCTCGGTCCAACAAACTATCGACTTCTCGGATCTTTACTCGGCTCTTTACTCGGCTCTTTCGCGCGTGCGCGGAGGAACGGGTTCGAGGTGAACACCATGCTCGTGCAGAAGCATCGTTGCATTGTGACGGCGTTGTGCGCTCTCGTTGTCCTGCAGGTCGCGCCGGAGACAGTACAGACGGTTCAGACTGGCGCCGCACGCTTCGAGGCGCCGGAGCCCACCTATCGGGATCTCTTCAAACTCTACCTCGCAGCCAACGCTGACGTGCTCGCCAGCGACGACAGCGCAGCGTGGGAGCACTACCTGCTCTTCAGCGTGCCGACGAGCCCGAGCAAGGAGTGCCTGGAGCTCGATCAGAAGCTTCGTAACGACATCACGCGCGAGACGCTCCTCGGCGAGGCGCGAGCAGGCTTCAAGACCGCGTTGAGTGCCGCGCGGTCGTGGCCCAAGACGGCGGTCTTCCGTCTGAAGACCCGAGAGCAACTTGGTCAATTCAATCAGGCCACGAGCGCGTTTCCAGTCGAAAGCGGACCTGGGACGCTCACCGTGCTTGGCCCTGACCCGCGCATCGGCATCGTTCGAACGCCGCGGACGCGAACCGGCCTCACGTACCCGGGTCCCGGAGAGAACTGGTGCTCCTTTCGGCCTAGGGTGGCACTCGCCGGCGCCTCCTTCACGTCCGTTATGCAATTCGTTCTCGCAATCAGCGGCCACGGCGGCATCAAGGAACTGCCGATGGCGAGGGCGGCTGCCGAAGACTACTTGAATGCCCGTGAGAAGCTCGGGCAGTTCCGGGCCGTGAGCATCGAAAGCGTCATTGAGGTAGGTCCGGCGCTCATCAGACCTGGACGGCAGTTGACCCAGATCGCCATCCCTGCGCGCATTGTGGCTGCACGCGCTGTTGATCCGGCCAATGGCTCTGTTCTTCACGTGTTTCCCGGCGGATCCTCGAGTACCACTCAAACGGCAGTGAGCACGGGGAGTCCCAAGCCAGCGCCTTCGACTGCGTCGACTGCGCCGGCAGCCTCGCCACCTTCGACATCGACCGTGACGACTCCTCCGCCAGGTTCGACGGCTTCGATCGCACCGAGTCGCGCGCCGGGCTCGATGCCTGCAACCGCCGATCCTACAACCGCGTTGCCCTTGACCTCGTACCGCGCCACGCTGCTGACCGTCCGCGATCAGCCGCAGGTAGTCGAGGCCAGCCTCGTGGAACCCACGCATGCGCAGGTGGTCGCGGAGCAGCGAGCGTGGACTCGTATTTCGGCCATGGTCTCCGGGCAGATGGGTGGCAATCAGAAACTGAATTCCAAGAAGCCCTCGTTCACTTACGAATGGCAGGCGTACGCCGAGCGTCAGGACCCGTTGGCCACCGGCGCGCTGCTCGACGTGTTCCTGCGTACCGACCCCAACTGGTCGTTCGTCACCGGCGACCCGGCGTGGGACACGCGGTTCAATGCCGTCGTCGAGGTGTTCCTGTTCTCTCGCGATAAGGTCGACGGACGCGACGCACGATTCGCGGCGCAGGAACTCGCCCCTGTCTACAAGCGCCACCTCGAGGCGGCAGTGAAGAGGGCGCCGACGAACCTCTGGTTGGCGCTTCCTCTGCCGAAGTACGGATACAATTTCGCTGCGCGGGCACTGCGATTTCTCCCCCAGGGCGTCGTGCTTCCCGGTCCGAACCCGACGTTCAGGGACAGGATCGACATCCTGCCGCCGGTTAGTGAATCGCCGTTCGAGGTTCGACTGCCGGCGCGAGCGGGTGCGACCGCTAACTATGGGTTGCTGGGAGCCACACAATCGATGCGGAAGGCGGATCCGCCTGAGACGAAGCTGGGAGTCAACCCCGATCCTCCCGCCGGCACGTGGCGACAATACTTCCAGATCGGCTCCAGCATCCAGACGTTTCCGTGGGTCGAGTTTCTCGCGCTCGACCGCCAACTTCAGCTGACCGGGATTCCTCTGGAGCCCGCACGAGCGGAGGCCCTGGTCAAGAGTCCGACGTATATCAAGTCGGCGGCGGGGCTTGCCGCTCGCTTGCACTTCGATGCCGACGGTGTCGAGTTGAGCGAAATCGTGCTCGACCGAAAACCGAAAAAGAACGCCGTCCTTTTCGCTCGGATCCGGCAGGTTGACATCCTGGACCCGGATGGCCGTCTCATCACCACACTGGCTGCGGCGAGCCTGCCCGCCCCTGCGCCAAAAACGATGACCGCTGCACCGCAGTCGGCGCGGCCAGAAACCTCCAAACCAACCGAAACGATGGGTGAACGAGAACAGCGTCTTCAGCGCGAGCATATGGAACGTTTCAAAGCCGCACAAGCCGCGCGCAACGCACTACCCGAGAAAATGAAAATGTGCCGGGAACGTGCCTCGAAGCAGTATCCAAACATGATGACACCCGAATACCGGAAGGCGTATAACGCGTGCATGCAGGAGACGCAGTAGCAGGTTTGTCGTGAGGCGAACCACTTCCCCTTCAGACTGACGCGAACTCGTAGATTCTGCCGTCGGCCATCAGCGCGAGGAACAGTTGACTGTCCTTGATGACGTACGCCCGGATATTGCCCCACTGCTTGACGATTTGATCGTGCAGCGAACCAGCCGGGCACTGCGCGCGTGCCAGTGCCAGCGGGCCGAATTCGATTCGGCTGGAGCCTGTTGATTTCCAGGTGCGAAGTCCGCGGTTACGGTCGATGTCGTCCGCCGGTGTACTTCGCGCGATCGTGAGGCGTCAAGGTCGTGACACCGTCTATGCTCTATCGGATGAAAAAAAGCACAGTGCGAATGAAGGACCGTTATGACGCCGCCTGGTTGAAACAGGAATTCAACCTGAAAGACTGAAGCGCATGCCAGTTCAGAAATTTCGATCGGTAGAGGAGATGCCAGAATCGCGGCGAGTCCGGCCGGGCAGCCTGGAACATCTACAGCGCCTTCGAGCTGTTCTGCGTTCGGCACAGCCATTAGCCTCAAGGTTTCCTCCGGGCCTGTTCAAGTATCCTTCAATTGAAGCAGCCAATGCCGAGCGGGAGGCTTGGGCTCGGCAGTGCCGTCAAGTTGCACCATCCTAAATTCCCATTTTTCCTCAAAAAACTCCCTCTTTCCTGTAACCTTTTCTCAAATCCTCAGTTTACATACACGTAGGCTCGACAGAGAGGCGCGAGGCGCGTGAGTCCAGCAGCAGATAACGAGCTGATGTTGAAGGTGCGGGACGGCGACCTCGGGAAGCTAAGCTTCCTGTTTGAGCGCTACCATCGTGCCTTGTTCAACTTCTTCCTTCGGTCAACCGGGAACCGCGATTTGAGCGAGGACCTCGTGCAGGAAGTGTTCCTGCGCCTGCTGAAGTACCGTCACACGTTTCGGCCCGACAGTCAGTTTTCGGCCTGGATGTATCATGTGGCGCGAAACGCTCAAATCGATCACTTCCGCAAACACAAGCACGAGGGTGAAGCCAGCCACGATGAGGACGATGACACAGTGTTTGAGATTGTCAGCTCTGGCCTGACACCCGAAGAATCTCTCCTCAAGCGTCAGGAGACCCGGCTTGTGAGAAGGGCACTAGCCCAATTGCCTCCAGAGAGGCGGGAGGTGCTCATCCTTAGCCGCTATCAGGGATTGAAGTACGAAGAGATTGCCACCATTCTCAGGTGCGAGGTTGGAACCATCAAAGGCAGGGTATTCCGGGCGATTCGAGAGCTGGGTGAAGTCTTGGACGGGATTACGGGAGAGAAGGCATCATGAACTGTGAACAGGTGAAATCGGAGGTTCCCGACTATCTGGCGAACAGTCTAAGCCAGGAAAGCAGTGCCGCCATTCAGTCGCATCTGGCGATGTGCGGAGCTTGCCGCCAGGAACTGGCGACGCTGCAATCGGCATGGACTCGTCTGGGTGTGCTTGAGGATACCGAGCCCAGTCCACAGGTCCGAACCCGTTTTTATGCGATGCTCGAAAAACAACAACTGGAGCTGCGCACTCAATCAGAGAGGCGGGTGACTCTTGCGGACTGGGTGGAAGGATGGTGGCCCGCTCGCCTCAGATGGCAGCTCGCCTTCGGACTGCTTCTGTTGGTTGTCGGAGTGGGGTTGGGCCGGTGGAGCTTGGAGAGGCCCAAACAGGACGGAGATATTGCCCGTTTGCGCGATGAGGTTGGCGGCTTGCGTGAATTGCTGGCCTTATCGTTGCTTCAGCAGCAGTCGGCCAGCGAGCGACTGCGAGGAGTCAGTTGGAGCTCCCAGGTACCACAACCCGAGGAAGCTGTGCTCTCTGCGTTGCTCCAGACGCTGAACTCCGACCCCAACGTCAACGTGCGGCTGGCGGCGTTGGAAGCATTGCAGAAGTTTTCGAGCATCCACGAAGTTCGCCAGGGGTTGCTGCATGCACTCGAAAAACAGAAGTCACCGCTGGTCCAGATTATGTTGATTGATTGGTTGGTTGAGAACAAGGAGCGGCAGGCGATTAATCTGCTGACTCGAATGAGCGATGAACCGAAGGTCCAACCCAAGGTTCGGGAACGAGCCCGCTGGGGGCTGCAACAGCTCAGTTAGGTAGAGTCGGATGAACTTGAACCCAAAAGTCGCGATCAAGGTCTTAAGGAGACTTACATGAAGGTATTATTGAGAACTACAGAATATAGTGACGACACTCATGGTGCTTCGACGGCCTTAACTGACTTCGGTTCCCCTCGCCCCAACGTGGGAGAGGGGTCAGGGGTGAGGGGGCGAGTACGCGGTCGGATGTTGTCGTCGGCTGTTCCAGAACCCTCATCCGGAACTGGATTCCTGGAGCTTGTTCACCCCAGAGGTACCCCCCTCACCCCCAGCCCCTCTCCCACGTTGGGGCGAGGGGAGCCGATTCTGACAACTACAACCGCTGCTGTGCGTGGCATGCTGCCTCTTTTCGCCGCGCTTCTTAGCCTTGCTTGTCCATTTTCCCTTCGGGCGCAAGGTGGTGACCGGGTTACGATCCCGTTCAGTGATGCCACTAGGCCGCGGTTGGTGAAGGTCAGTTTGCTGAGTGGGGGTATCACTGTCAGAGGATATGAAGGCAAAGACGTCCTGGTCGAGGCTAAGAATAAGGACGGAAAGTCGGAGGCCGTGCCGAAACGGGCGCAGGGGATGAAGCGCATCAAGCCAATGGGTTCTGGACTCATCGCCGAGGAAGAGAACAATGTTGTGACGGTATCGACGGGTGTTTCGGAACATGAGGTCGACCTGCTGGTTCAAGTTCCCGTAAACACCTCACTCAAGCTCAATGCAATCGATGACGGAGATATCTTGGTGGAAAACGTCGAAGGCGAAATTGAAGTGAACAATGTTGACGGCGATGTGAAATTGACCAAGGTTTCCGGGACGGTCGTCGCTCACACGGTTGACGGTGATCTTACGGTTTCCCTGTTGAAAGTGAACCCTGGAAAAGCAATGTCCTTCAGTTCGCTGGATGGAGACATTGACGTGACGTTTCCAGTGGATTTCAAAGCGTCGGTGAAGGTTCACTCCAACAATGGCGAGGTTTACAGCGATTTCGATATTCAGCCGTCAGCGGCCACTCGTGTACCGGTGGTCAAGGACGAAAGGGCCAAGGGAGGCAAGTTCAGCGTTCAGGTTGACAAGGGCGTTGCAGGGAACATTAATGGTGGTGGGCCGGAAGTCCTTTTCAAGGCGTTTGATGGCGACATCTATATCCGAAAGACGGCTAAATGAATCTCCTCGTTCACTGGAGTGCTGCCGCACAGGGCCTGCCCACTTTGCAAAGCCGTCGCGCCGGCGAAAGCCGGGGTCCACGGTTCATGCCCGCACTGGATTCCGGCTGTCGCCGGAATAACGTATTGAGAAGGCCGCTTTGCCGATGAGTATGCGCCGGCCTAGGTTGCTGCCACGCAGTAACATCCCGCCGAAGAATTCGTTCAACAAGAAACTTCTCACACTCGTGCCGCACAATCGCATTGACTCACGTCGTGGGTTTCCTTTATAAACCCGCGCATGCCATCTCTCTGGAGCAGTATCCTGCGGCGTTCAGCCTGGACGATCTGCCTCACTGGCATCCTCACGCTTGTTTGTCTCTTCACGATCCGTAAGCTTCAGTTCGACACCTCTCCTTCAACACTCATTCTGGCTGGCTCCGACGAGGCCCGGTACTACGACGAAATCAAACGAATCTTCGGCAACGACCAGTTGATCCTGATCGGAATTCAGGGCGACAACCTGTTGCGACCCTCTGAACTGGCTCGGGTGAGGGATCTAACCAATGAACTCGAGCAGATACCAGGCGTGAAACGCGTCTTGAGTCTGACAAACGTCAAGGACGTTCGTGGGGCCGGCGACGAAGTAGCCGTCTCACCTCTGGTTCCTGATGATGGGAGCGATGTTGATCTCGAGGGGCTGCGTAGTCGAATCCGGAGCAATCCGTTCTACGTCAAGAATCTGATCTCCTCGGATGAGCGCACCTTAGCCGTGCTGGTCTTTCTCGATGAGTTCGAACAAAAGGATAGCCTGCTGCAGGGAAGGGAAGTGACCCGACAGGTTCGCACCATCACCAACCGGATTGTTGGCTCAGGCCAGGCATTAGTCAGTGGCTTGCCTGAGATGGAGTTGCAGGGAACTGAGAACATGATGCGCGATCTGCGGGTCCTCACACCCCTAACGATGTTGCTGGTCGTCATCATCCTGGCAGCAAGTTTTCGCTGCCTCCGGGGTATCCTGCTTCCATTGGGTATGATTGGCTTGGCGGTCGTATGGACGCTGGCCGCGATGGTCTGGTCCGGGCGGCCCCTTAAGGTCACGACCATGATCCTCCCATCTCTTCTAATCTCGAACGGAACGTCCTACGTAATCCATTTTTTGGCGCAGTACTACCGGCTGCTTCATAAGGCGTACGCTGATTGGGGCGAGCGTGCCGACGCCAAGCTGGATCGGGCGAGGTATCGCCAGGCGCTGTTGGATGCCGTTGAATATACGCATTCTCCGATATTCATTTCAGCCGCGACGACGATGGCTGGCTTTGGCGCCTTCATCTTCTCAGGTATCCCTGCCATTCGCGATCTGGGAATCTTCGCCACAGTGGGAGTGTTTCTGAGCTATTGGTTTTGCGTCCTGCTTGTGCCGTCGTTTCTCTGGTTTTCCCCCGTGCCACGTTTCAACCAGTTGCCTGGAGGGGAAGACAGCCGCCGACACACTTTCCTGGAGAAACTGTCCCGGTTCAACCTTCACCGGGCCGGCTGGGTCTACGCTATTTCAATTGTGTCCGCCGTCTGGGCAATTTGGGGGCTGCTCCATCTTCAAGTGCATACCGACTACCTTTCTTACTTCCACAAGAATGCGCCTGTGGCACAAACCGCCCGGTTTTTTCATGAACGGATGGCGGGCATTGCTCCGTTGTTCGTCATCGTGGAATCGAAAGGAGAACGGAAGGTTACGGAGCCTGGTATCTTGAAGGCCACCGAGGCGTTGCAGCGAAGCGTTCAGGAGGTTCCAGGCGTGGATGCGGCGCTCTCGTTCGTGGATACGCTGAAGCTACTGAACCGGGCCTTTCACAACGAAGCACCGGAGTATTTCGTGGTTCCAGAGGAACCGGATGTCATCGCGAGTCTGGTCGAGTTCGCGGAATCCGACCCGAGCGGCTTGAGCGGCGACTTTCTCTCGTCCGACCATCGTTACGCTCGCATCGTTGCCAGAACCCACCTGTTCAGTTCTTCCGAGCTCCACACAACGATCGATCGAATAAACCAGCGAGCGGCACAGCTGTTTCCAGACGACTTCAGAGTTCAGGTGAGCGGCAGTCTGGTGTTGATGAACCGCACCTCAGATCGAGTGGCCGCAGAACAGGCGAAAAGCCTGATATTCTCGGTCTTGCTCATTTCTGCCATCGTTGTCATTCTTTTTCGATCGTTCAGAATTGCTTGTCTGGCGTTGATCCCGGCAGGGTTGCCAGTTCTTCTATGTTTCGGACTCATGGGTTGGTCAGGCGTTTCGCTCAACGTCAACACGAGCCTGATTGCAAATGTTGCTATCGGAATCGCCGTGAACAATTGTGTCCACTTCCTGGTCCATTTTCAGCGAAACGTGCGCTTGGGGCTTTCGATTGCCGATGCCACGAGCCAGAGCCTCAAGAATGCAGGTGGAGCCATGCTAGCGGCGTCCATCGCCCTCACCATTGGATTTCTTGTATTCGGCCTTTCAAGATTTGTGCCTGTATCACAGTTCGGTCTGCTGACAGCCTTCATCATGGGAACTGATCTGCTCGCCAATATCTTTCTGTTGCCGTCGTTAATGCGCTTTTCCAGCGCTCCGGAACGTGGGTTGTAAAGGCGCGTAGGTGGGATTGCGATCTGCGCTCTGTCATTCCGGCCAAGCGAAGCGCGAGCCGGAATCCAGGTGGATTCCCGTCCCGCTCTACTTCCACGGTGTGTTTCTCACGGAAATGACGGAACGAGACACAGCGCAGTGGATTGAGGTACCTGCGGGGCAGCAGGTTTTGAGACTGGGCTCGAGGCCTTCGCGTCACTGCCTATTTCTTGCCTGGCGAACTCTTCGCTGGCAGCGGCTTCCCTTTTCCTTCTTCAAGAACAGCCACTTGATTGGCGCTGACGTTCTCGAACGATTCATGCGTGCCGCTCGGCCATTGCACCTCAGCCCGGTCGATCTTTGCAGCGTCACCGAGACCGAAGTGCAATCTCAGGTCGTTTTGGGACACATAGCTTCCGCCACTGCGCACCTCGTCCATCTGCTTCTGGTTGCCAGTGAAGACCGTAACCCGCGCCCCAATTCCATTCCGATTCGATTTCCTGCCCACGGTCTTGATCAAAACCCAATTCTTCTTCTCGCCACGATTCTTCAGCAGGCTGGGCGACTCGTTCATATTGTTGACCACGATCTCCAGACTGCCGTCGTTGTCGAGATCGCCGAGGGCAGCGCCGCGTGAGGAGTGGCGTTCCAGGATGCCCTTGCCGGCTTGCTCGGAAATGTCCAGGAACGTCCCGTTGCGCAGGTTCCAATAGACAAGCCTCTCCTGCTTGTAAGGACTGTCGGGCGTTTGCGTGTCCACTTCCGGATACACGTGGCCATTCACCATGAAGATGTCTTTCCAGCCGTCATGATCCACATCAAAAAATCCGGTGCCCCATCCCAGAAAGCGTGTGTTGACGCCTAAGCGGCCCGGATAGGTAACGTCATTAAAGGTGCCGTCGCCCGCATTGCGGTAGAGTGTTGAAGTGTCGTCAGTGAAGTTGGTCTTTACAATGTCGAAAAATCCGTCGTTGTCGTAGTCGGCGGTTGATATGCCCATTCCGGCTTGTTCCTGGCCGTCCTCGTTGAATGCCCCGCCCGAAATCAGACCAATGTCCGTAAACGTTCCATTGCCTTCGTTGTGGTAAAGAATGTTTGGCGTCGAGTCGCAAGCCACGTAGATGTCTGGCCAGCCGTCGTTGTCGTAATCCGTCACCAACGATGTGAAGGCGTAGTAGCCGCTAGGTTTGACGACGCCGCTCTTCTCCGACACATCCGTGAACGTCCCGTCGCCATTGTTGTGATAAAGCAGATTCGTGCCTCCTGGCAGACCGCGCGGGCCGCACATCACCGGCATTCCTTTCCATTGGCAGAACTGGTTGGTTCCTTTGGCCGGGATTTTCTTGATGTCAAAGACCACGTAGTTCGCAACGAACAGGTCCAGCCGGCCGTCTTTGTCATAGTCCACAAACGAACATCCGGTGCTCCACCGTTGCGAGCTATGCGAGAGTCCGGCTTTTCCCGCCACGTCAGCAAAGCGGCCATTGCCTTCATTGTGATAAAGCGCGTTCTGCCCGAAGTAGGTCACCAACAGGTCGTCTCGGCCATCGTTGTCATAGTCGCCGACGCAGGCCCCCTGGCCCCAGCCGGTGCGAATCAAATTCGCTTTTTCTGTGACATCGGCAAATGTACCATCCCGGTTGTTGCGGTAAAGATGGTTGGTGGGTTCCTGCCCCTTCGGAAACCCTTCGAGCGTGGTACCATTCACCATGAACACGTCCAGCCACCCGTCCGTGTCATAGTCGATGAGGGCGACGCCGCTCCCCGTTGTTTCGATGATGTATTTCTTGTCGAAGTCCGGACCGGTAACGTGACGGGCCGTCACCCCTGCTTTCGCGGCCACATCCTCAAAGTCTACTTTAGGGAGAGGAAACTCCAGTTTCACATTCGGAGCCGCACGGCCAACCCGGCGCGGAACGGCCACTCCCTGGCTGAACAGCGTCAGAGCGGATTGGGCGTTCAAAAGCGAAAACAACACTAGATACACCAAGAGGTGGATGCGTTTCACATTGGACCTCGAGAAGAGACAGGAATTGCGAACCTCAACTGCCACGCTGCTGTAACTTGAGATGCAGATTGAACCGATTGCTCCCCTTCTTAAGTGAAGGACGTCTTGAGAGAGTTCCCCTCCTTGGATAAGGAGGGGAGGCGCTGGCGCAAGCCAGCGCGGGGTGGTTGGATCCGACTGGACCACCCCCGCCATGGTCGGTGCCCATGGCCTCCCCCTCCTCAGCGGAGGGGGGAATCCTTTAGCTTCGTCACGAGCGGGAATTCATGTCATGTCTAAATTGCCGTCCAGCCGCCATCCACCAGCAGCGTGTGCCCGGTGATCAAATCGGCTGCCGCGCTTGCCAGGAAGACCACCGCCCCGACGACATCCTCCGGCGTTCCCAGCCTTCCCAGTGGTATGCGCCGGCGGATTTCGCTCGAAAACGCGCGATTTGCAAACATCTTTTCGGTCAGGGGCGTCAATACGAAGGTTGGCGCAACCGCATTTACGTTGATTTGATACTGCGCCCATTCGATTGCCAGGACACGGGTCAGATTAACCACGCCGGCTTTGCTGGAGCAGTAGGCTGCACGATCATGATAACCCACCACGCCATTCTGCGAGGCCATGTTGATGATCTTGCCTGATCCCTGTCGCACCATCTGCCGCCCGACTGCCTGGGCACAGAAGAAGACACCTTTCAAATTCACGGCAAGAATGCGATCCCAGTCATCTTCTGTGACATCGAGGGCTCGTCTGGGAATATTGATGCCGGCGTTGTTTACGAGAATATCGATTCTTGAGAATGCCTTGATCACCTCTGCCACAGCCCGCTCTATGTTTTTCACGGAGGTGACGTCCAGCTTTACCACCAGGGCCTTTCGACCTAACGAACGAATGGAAGCCGCGACCGTCCGGGCATTCTCCATGCGGCTGGCAAGCTCCGTTATGGCGACGTCGGCCCCTGCCTCAGCCAGCGCCAGGGCGATGGAGCGGCCCAACCCCGACCCGGCACCCGTCACCAAGGCAGTTTTGCCGGATACGTGCATGGAAGGGAGCGCCCTCCCGAGTGCCGATTTCTTGGCTCGTTTCATGTCCTCGCTGGTTTATCTGCTAGTTGTCATTCCGGCGAAAGCCGGAATCCAGTCAATTGCAGCCGAACAACCTATCCGTTTGTCGGCATGCCAACTTGAACGTGTTCTTTCACTCTGCAAGCTCAATTCGCTTTAGTTTCGGGTTCCACGATTTTCAGGAACTGATCGATCGCTGGATTCGGCATCAACTGCTTGACGCCACTCGGCCACAATACTTCAACCTCTTTGATTTTTGTCTCAATGCCCAACCCAAAGAACACTCGCCGGTCGATAGCGGAAAGATAGCTTGCCGTGGTAGTTGCCAGGTTGTACTGCACCTTGCCACTGGCGAGGACCAGCTTTACCCGCGCACCAATGCCGTCACGATTGCTCTTTTTGCCCTGAAGATCCAGGCCTACCCAGTGGTTGCGATTCCCGCCGTCGTTGCGAATGACGTAGGCGGAACCGTTGCAGTTGGAAACCACGACGTCAAGGTCACCGTCATTGTCCAGATCGCCGAAGGATGCACCCCGGCTGGCCCACACCTGTTGGAAGACCTCACCTGAAGCAGGCGAGACATCCTGGAACTTCTTGCCGTTGCGTTTCAGCAGGAGCGGTTTCTGCAAGTAACGAAGATGAGGTTGAGTTTTTTCAATGTTGTCCATGACGTGACTATTCGCCAGGAACAGGTCCTTGGAACCGTCATTGTCATAGTCGAAAATCCGCATTCCCCAACCAGCCAGCAGCCGCGTGATTTCGCCCAAACTTGAAACCAGTGTGGCGTAGGTGAAGCTCTCATCGCCGTTGTTGTGGAAATAGGCGTAGCTCTCGTTCGAAAGGGCTGTGGTTACAATATCTGGGAAGCCATCGTCGTCGATATCGGTAAAGTCAGTTCCCATACCTGCAAAGCTCTTGCCGTCCTCCGTGTAGCCAGTCCCCGCAATCACACCCATTTCCTGGAACACTCCCTTCCCCAGGTTCTTGAAGAGAAATTGTTGATAGGAGTCGTTGGCGACGCTGATATCCAGAAGGCCGTCGTTGTTGAAGTCTGCGAACGCCAGGCCCAAGGCCTTGCCGGTGCTTTCCCCGATCTTGCTTGAAACCGTGGCGTCCGCAAAGGTGCCATCGCCATTGTTACGAAACAGGAGATTGGAAATCGGTTTGAAGTTGTCAGGGTGGCAATAGGACCGGCCGTCTTCGCCTTTGTTTCCGCAGAAAATGTTTGAGGCAAAGTTCCACTGCATATAGCGGCAGACGAAAAGGTCAAGGCTCCCGTCGTGGTCGTAGTCGAGAAACCCGGCGCTCGTCAAAAAGCCCTGAGCGTTGAGCTTGGAGCCAGCGGTCGCATCGGAAAAAGTTCCGTTGCCATTGTTGCGATAAAGAACAGCGGATCCGTAGCTGGTGACAAAGAGATCGGTGTCCCCATCGTTGTCGTAGTCCCCGGTGGCGACGCCCATTCCGTAGCCTTTGCCTTGCAACCCAGCTTTGGCTGTCACGTCCACAAAGGTTCCGTCGTGATTGTTGCGAAACAAACGGTTCCAAAACTCGGGACCCGTTTTCTCCAAGGGTTCGCTGTCAGTCTGGTTGGCCTTCAGCTTGGCCCCGTTTATGAAGAAAACGTCCAGCCAACCGTCGTTGTCATAGTCAAATAGCGCTACACCACCTGTCATGGTCTCGATGAGGAATTTGCTGGTTGTGGCGGAGTTGAGGTGCTGGAAACGAAGCCCGGACGCCGCAGTGATGTCCACGTAGCGTACGGGAGCTTGTTCGGCGGGAGACAGACCAGCCAAAGTCAGACAAAAAACTCCGGCAAAACAGAAAAGGAGGTTTCTCAGAAAGGAACGCTGCATTAATCGTTTGAATTGCCCCGGCAACCCAAGATCAAGCGATCTGGCATCTTTTTTACAGCACGCAGCCTCCACCGTGTCAGCCAGATGGAGGCAGAGACAAGAATCACCAGTAAGTCTAGCAGAGTCCACTAGAGTGCGCTTTTCTTCAACCGCACCTATACAAGGCAGAACCCCGAGTGCCACGACCGCAACGCCTTGCCCCAAGAGAGGGAACCGGCCTCTCATAATCAGCGTCGTTAATTTCATCGCACCCTCACCCGGCCTTCGGCCACCCTCTCCCACAGGGAGAGGGCTGGGGTGAGGGGCAGCCGCAACACACAGCGACACTCACGCGAATTTACTCATGTCGCCCAGTCTAGATTCGGGGAAGCCTCACAGCCACGTCACGATTCAATCGAGCAAAAGCTTCGGCGACCTGGCAACCCGCCTCACGGCCCCGCCACCTCGCAATCGGTTCGTGGTGATTTTTCCAGATACCTTCTCCGTTCTGGCTCTTGTGAGCGAACAAGGACGCCTTCTTTTTTTCGAGGGTTTTGGTGAAGTCCACGTAGTGGTTGGGTGTGAATCCCAGTGTCTGACTGCCGGTGTTTACTTCAAAGAAATACAGCTCGGGATGCGGCTTCAGCGCGAGACACGCCCGAATAGTGCACATGCTGGCCACCTGGTGGTCCATGTGCGTGTCCACGGGCCAATGAGTAAAAACCACATCGGGACGCTCGTCAGCCAGGATCTCCTGAAGCTCTTGGACGCGGGTTCGAGTGAAATCGGCTGAACCGTCAATCTGTCCGGCAAAGCGGGCTGCTGCCCCCAGAACCCTGCAAGCGGCTTCGCACTCCCCGCTGCGGATCCGAGCGGCTTCGTCGTTTGACTTACCTTGAATTCCCCGTTCGCCTCGAGTGAGATAAACAATTGCAGGCTTACTGCCCAACTCTTGATAGAGCGCCAGCGTTCCGGCACAACCAGATTCGGGGTCATCCGGATGCCCACCGACACATACCACCTTGAGCCCGGGTTTGATCGGAGTGGTGGATTGAAGCCCTGGCAGAGGCTGAGCCACCAAAGTTGGTCCTGCTGCCAACAGAGAAGTTGTCAAGAATCTGCGACGTGAGGAGATGATTGACTTTCCCATCATCACTCCTGTGAGGTCGAGGGACTCTTCCCTCCGAGGCGGACGGGAGCAATTGCCACACCTTCCTGAAGTCCACCCTTGTTCAAAGGGGACGATAGCTACTGAATCCTTCCCCGACCCTCCACCGTCCAGGAACCTTCCACAATTCCCTTGCGGTGGTAGTAAACCTGGTTGTGCATATTGACGCACGCGCAGACGTGATTCGGAACTACGGAGAGTCGGTCTCCGACCTTCACCTGGTCAGCCGGGCCCAAGTCCAGATGGCCGTGCTCTTCGGACATGGCTGCGAATTGGGCGTTGGGAAGTTCCGTGACAAAACCAAAGCCCTGCTTGTCGCCTGAAATGAGCCGGTCTCCTGAGAAGGTCTTCGATCCTCCATCGATCATCGCACGGCCCTGCACGGATTTGCTGACCACGGTCACCTGGACTCTCAGCGCACAATCGGAAAGCTGGCTGTAGCCGGCCTTGGTTTCATTCATGTCGTAGAAGACGTAGGTGCCAGGCCGGATTTCAGTGAGGCCGCGCACCTGGTGGCTGTTGTAAGCCGTGGGTGTGCTGCCTCCGGTTACAAGCTCGCAGTTCAACCCGCTCTCCCTGGACTTTGCTTGGATCTCTTCAATCACTCGACTGATGCTCTCCAGCGCCGGACCCTGCTCAGGCAATGCATCCCAAATGTGTCCTGGATAGAACATCAATCCTGAGAATCGCACACCTGAAAGTTTGTCAACGGCCCGCGCCACGTCCAGCCAGGCATCCACGGTTTGAAGGCCGCAGCGGCGCATGCCAACATCAAACTCGACAAGAATCTTCACCTCGGAACCAGCCCGAGTAGCGGCTTCAGAAATGCCTCGGGCGACTTCAACCGAGTCCAGGCTGACGGTAATCGTCTTGTGCTGTGCAAGCTTTGCAAGCCGCTCGCACTTGGTTTGGCCGACCACCGGATAGGCGATCAGAATATTCTCCAGGCCAGCGCTTGCCATTACCTCAGCTTCGCCAACTTTTGCGACGGTGATCCCTGAACATCCAGCAGCAATCTGCATTTTGGCTATGGCTGGAATCTTGTGCGTTTTCGTGTGCGGCCTCAGGTTGAGTCCATGTTCCCTGCAGTAGTCTACCAAGGAATGGAGATTGCGTTCCATGATGTCCAGGTCGACAGTTAGCGCTGGAGTGTCCAGCTCTTCGATTCTCATTAGAACCTCGCGAGTCTCTGTATCTTCAAACGGGCTGCGCTCAAAAACTCTTCGTCCACGCAACCTCCGTTCGAGCGGTTGCGCAACCAAGGCCGAAAAAAGGAATCAGGCCGGTTCGCAGAATGGAACTATAACGATCTCCTGGTCGGTGCGAACCCGTTGTCCCCTTTCCCACAGGGGCTTCGATAGAGTGAAGGATTGTACAGAATTCCCTTTCAACAATGCGATGTGAAAAACTTATGTTAAGGTTGGGGCTCGTTTTTCATTTCCAGACGGCTTCTTCATGAGCGCACCAGCGTATCCTTTGAAGGAAACCGCTTCAATGACAGACAGCACGAAAGAGCGCCAACGACGGCCGTTGCTGAAGTGGTGTCCGGTAATCCTTGTCGGACTTGCCGTTGTCATGATTCCGCCGCCGGCGGGCATCTCTCCACAGGGATGGCGGCTGCTGGCTATTTTCGCGGCAACCATTGTTGGTTCCATCTTTCAGCCGGTTCCCGGGGCTGCGGTGGTCATGCTGGGTGTTTCGGCTGCCGCCCTAACCGGAGCTCTCCCTATTGCTGAGGCCTTGGGCGGATACGCGGATCCGATTGTGTGGATGGTACTGGCCGCATTCTTTATTTCCCGGGGCATGGTCAACACCGGGCTTGGGCGTCGCGTTGCGTTCTTGTTCATTCGTACGCTCGGGAAGAGATCATTGGGTTTGGGTTACGCACTGGTTTGTACCGACATGCTTCTTGCCATGGTGATTCCTTCGAACGCCGCTCGTGCGGGCGGTGTCCTTTTCCCTGTCACCAGGAGTTTAGCGGAAGCTTACGATTCCAAGCCTGGTGCAACAGCGGCGAGGTTGGGCGCGTTCCTAATCTGTCTGGTGTACCAGTGTGAAGTGATCATTTGTGCCATGTTCCTTACCGGCCAGGCGTCGAATGTGCTCATCGCGAAGTTTGCCCAAGAGGTCACGGGCAAGACGCTGAGTTACAGCCAGTGGGCTCTAGCCGCCATCGTGCCTGGGATTGTGTCGCTGCTGGTTGTGCCGCAACTGATCTACCGGGTATTTCCACCGGAGATCAAGCACACACCTGCAGCGGCCGACTTTGCCCGAGAAGAGCTGAAGCGCATGGGCGCGATGTCGGGCGGCGAAAAGCTGATGCTCCTGACCTTTCTGCTGGTGGCTTCGTTGTGGATGACCTCCGCTCTTCACGGCATCCATTACGCCGTCGTCGCCTTGCTTGGCATCTGCATCTTGCTATTGAGTGGCGTATTGAAATGGGACGAGATGCTGGGCGAGAAAGGCGCCTGGGACGTGTTCATCTGGTACGGAGGTCTGGTGCGGATGGCCGAGGCTCTGGGTGAAGCGGGCATCACCCGCCAGTTCGCTGAAGCCGCCGCGAGTTTCACTTCCGGGTGGAGCTGGCCGCCCGCGATGGCTGCTCTATTGTTTATCTATTTCTATGCGCACTACGGCTTCGCCAGCATCACCGCGCACGTTTCCGCTATGTACACCCCGTTCCTCGTGGTGATTCTGGCAGCCGGTGCGCCACCTTATCTGGCGTTGTTTTCTCTGGCGGCGTTCTCCAATCTCAATGCGTCGTTGACCCACTATGGCACCACGCCGGCACCCATCTATTTTGGTGCGGGCTACGTGACACAGCAGACCTGGTGGCGGCTTGGACTGTTGACGTCGTTGGCGAACATCCCGATTTGGGTCACGGTCGGGTTTGCATGGTGGAAGATCTTGGGATTGTGGTAACAAGTGCGGGCTATATGTTTTTACACCGTGTCTTGATTGAGTGGAACGGAAACAGTTGTCAGAGAGGGCTGAAGCGAAATGAGAGGGCTAACGAAAAAAACTCTCGGAAAGAGTGGCATTGAAGTGACTCGCGTGGGACTTGGCTGCGCCTCGCTGGGAGGGATGTATGGTGACATCCCGGAAGTGCAGGCTCACGAAGTTGTACGCCGGGCGTTGTTTTTGGGCATCAATGTCATCGATACAGCGCCGTTGTATGGCTACGGGAAAAGTGAAATTCGCATCGGCAGAGCGGTGCAGGGCCGGAACAGAAGTGATTTCGTGCTGGCAACCAAGGTAGGGCGTCTGTTGGTTCCGAAAGACGAGGGAGGAGACACCAGCCAGGATGCAAACTGGGGGACGGAATCTCCGCTAAGACCGAAGTTCGACTTCAGCTACGACGCTGTGATGCGTTCGGTAGAAGAAAGCCTGAAACGTCTTCAGACAGACCGGATCGAGATCTTGCACATTCACGATCCGGACAATCACTATGAACAGGCACTGCGCGGCGCGTATCCTGCGCTCGACAAGCTACGCAGTCAGGGAGTGATCCGCGCGGTGAGCGCCGGGATGAACCAGAGTGAGATGCTGGCGCGCTTCGCGCGGGAAGGCGATTTTGACTGTTTCCTTCTGGCTGGTCGTTACAGCATCCTGGAGCAAGGCGCCATGGATGAGCTTTTTCCGATGTGCGCCAAGAAAAACATCGGGATCATGCTGGGCGGAACTTATAACAGTGGCATCCTTGCTTCAAACCTGAGCGCTGGAGCCAAGTTCAACTATGCAGATGCGCCCTCGGAGGTTTTGGAGAAGGCTCGGGGGTTACAGAAGTTCGCGGCGAGACATCGAGTTTCACTTAAGGCCGCTGCCTCTCAGTTTGCGCTGGCACATCCGCAGGTCACCTGCATCATCCCGGGTACTCGTGTGCCAGACCGAGTCGAGGAGAATCTGAAACTCGTCGATGAGCCAATTCCTTCTGAATTTTGGGCGGAACTCAAAGCGGAGAACCTGATTCGGCAGGATGCACCGGTTCCGAATTGAGGGGCAGGTGGGGGGCGCTGCTTCTCAACCGCACCTGCAGGGCGTTGGACATTGAGCAGACCGCGCTCGACGCCGCAGGACAACCCCCAGTCGCTTCGCGACTTCCCCCTTTTTTAAGGGGGAATTAGAGTCGTGGCATTGCGCAGAGAACCGTTTTGCCTGGATGTACGAAGGAAGAGAACATAAGGCTCTATGGCACCTACAAATCTTGTTCTGATCACTCTGGCAGCAGGTTTCTCTCTTCTCTCTCACGCCGGCGCTGCACCGGACATTGTTCCAGTTGGAAGCAAAGTCGAACTGGTGGCGCGCACCCTGGCTGCGCAGGCCGCTCCGTTTACTGAAGGCCCGGCCTATCGCGATGGCCATATCTATTTCACCGACACCAGCAACAGCCGCATTCTGCGGGTCCGCGTCGATCGGCAAGCTGCTTTGCCTCTGCCGCTAGAGATCTTTCGGGAGCCCACGGGACGTGCCAATGGATTGGAGTTTGACGCGACGGGCCGTTTGCTGGCATGCGAAGGCAGTGGCAGCGGCGGGAGGCGCCGGGTCACGCGAACTGAAGCGAACGATGCACTGACGGTTTTAGCCGAGAAATACGAAGGAAAGCGATTGAATAGCCCAAACGATTTGGCCGTCGACGCAAAAGGACGAATCTATTTCACGGATCCACGCTACGGGAATCGGGAAGGTTTGGAATTGGACAAAGAGTCGGTGTATCGAATCGATCCTTCCGGCGGGCTGGTGCGCGTCATTGCCGATGTCGAGCGTCCCAACGGCATCGCCGTTTCTCCGGACCAGAAGACGCTCTATGTAGTGGACAATAACCCCAGCCAGCGTGGTGCAAGGAAGGTTTATGCCTATGTTTGCGACCGGATGGCTCCGTCGGTGCCCGCCGAGTGTTGCACGACTTTGGAACGGGTCGAGGCGGCGATGGCATGTGTCTGGACAGTGATGGCAACGCCTACGTCACTGCAGGACTAAACGGCGGTTTTTCTCCCGAGCAGGATAGCTCGGTCAAAGCTGGCGTCTATATCTTCTCTCCTCAGGGGAAGTCTCTCGGTTTCATTCCGGTGCCGGAAGACTCTGTCACCAACTGCACCTTCGGAGGCCCAGACCTGAAGGCACTTTACATCACGGCAGGGGCTGGACTCTGGCGAATTGGTCTGAATGCCCGAGGGGTGGCAGTTACTGGCAAGTGAGATAGGACTCCTCCTGTGAAAATCCCCCTTACCAAAGGGGGAAAGAAGGCGAAACGACAGCGGTCGTGAAGCCTTCAGGGGGTTGTCGTGACGGGTTCGGGAAGGCCGGCCCGACAACCCACTCCAAACCCCCCTGAAGTCCCCCCTTGTCCAAGGGAGGACGCTGTTTTCATCAAACGTGGTGCCGCAACGCGGCATGAAGAACTCCTATGATTTTGTTTTGCAGAACCTGATGAAACGTGTTTGACTAGTTCTGCCCCGTCGCCTTTTACTGTCACATCAGGTAGTTTCTCAAGCAGTTCCATGCCGACTTCTCCTGATGGTTTTGGAGAAGCCTTTCTCAGTCGTACACAAGTCAAAGCACGGCGGGGCACCTTCCGTCTAATACAAACGCACTTAGTAGTGTTACAGATTGGGCCAAATCCAACCACTGGCGTAAGCCAGTGGCACGCGGCGGTCTGGCCTTCCTTGAGATACCGACCGCATCAGCGGTCGGAGCTTCACCTCAGCAGCAATGTGCTGAGCCTCCGACCGCTCACGCGGTCGGTATCCCCACAATCACTTTCCGTCAACCACTGGCTCACGCCAGTGGTCGGGTTAGACAAACCGATGTAACGCTACTTATCGCGTTTGTAATAGCTCCCCCACAAATTCCGCGCCAATTCCTCGAAAAGCAGCACACCCGACCCTGAAACAGCACCCTTAGGTTGTTGCTTTGCGATCAGGTGCTAGGAATCGCCATTCCAGCCAGAATCGCCTCGTAACCTTCGCGGAACGTTGGGTAGCGAAGCCTGTAGCCAGTTTCCAGCAGTCGGGAATTCCGGCAGCGCTTGTTGCTTTGGGTCTTTCCTGCAGTTACCGCTGCTCGTGGTTCGGTGCTGGGCACAGGCCTTCCCAGCCGCTTTGCAAGCCACCGAAAGACTTCAGACTGGTCGGCCGGTTCGTTATCAGCGCCCAGGTACACGGCCTCCGGTGAACTCAGCCCCATCAAGTGCCTCAGAACGCCGGCGCAATCGTCTCGATGGATCCGATTCGTATAGCGAGGCTCGCCTGCGCGACAGACCGCTTCACCCCGGAGGACTTGATTGATCAAACGCACCCGGCCGGGTCCGTAAATACCTGCCATTCGCACAATGGTTGCTGCGAATGGGCCTCGCGCGAGCAACTGTTCTGCTTCTAACAACCGTAGTCCGGCAAATCCCTGCGGCGAAGTCTCAGAAGTTTCGTCCACCCACTCGCCATTGGCCTGCCCGTATACCGCAGTGCTCGACGTGAAGAACACTCGCTTGAGCTTGTGGCCCGTTGCAAACAGATGATTTAGGAGATTCCGCATTCCTGCGACGTAGACGGCATGATAGGAAGCGTCATCTGAGCGTTCGGCAGCCGCAGTATAGAAGATGAAATCGAGTGCAGGCGGTATCGTTGTTAAGCTCTGCGGCCTGCAGAGGTTGGCCTTGACGGCGTGAATCGTGGAAGGCAGAAGTTCTGGCCGCCGGCGGAGTCCCCAGACGGCATGGCCTTCACGGGCTAGAAGTTCCCCTAAGGCAATACCTGTGTAGCCACAACCTGCAATGAGAACTCGTGCCATGATCAAAAAAGAGGGCTTAACTTGAAGCTGGGACTCATCAATCAGGGTGACCGCGGGTGTCGGGCCAACCGGGAGAGAACCGGCCGTCGCATTCTAAACCAAAATTTCCTGGAACTTTTTCGTCTGTTGTCTGAATTATAGTTGTCAGCCGGAAGATGACGTTGACCTCCAAACGATGACCAATCCGCAAACGCTGGGCGACGAAGAATTGTTGCGGCTGACAAGAGCTGGCGACGAGAGTGCTTTCACAGCGCTTTATCGACGGCATCAAGGGCCGGTCTATCGGTTCGCCTTACAAATGAGCGGAAGCGAAGTCATCGCGGAGGATGTGACTCAAGAGGTGTTTTTGGCATTGATGAACGCGTCTTCCCAGTTTGATTCATCGCGGGGCCCGCTTGCACCCTATCTCTACGGCGTGGCGCGCAACCAGGTGAGACGGCACTTGAAACCGGGCAAGTCTCATATTCCACTCGATGAGGATTCCGGCGATGAAGGTTCGCTTCCAGCTGGTCGTTGCGCCTGGGGATCCGCTGGGAGACCTGACTCTGCGCGAGGGCCTGTCAGCGCTGCGGCAATCGATTCTGGCTCTTCCGCTGCACTACCGCGAAGTTGTGGCCCTGTGCGATCTCGAGGAACTGAGCTACGAAGAGGCTGCCCGTTCCCTTGGCTGCGCAGTGGGAACCATTCGATCGCGCCTGCACCGCGCTCACGCGCTGCTCGTGCAGAAACTACGCGAAGGCGATGAGACTTCGTCCCGCGCGAGCCGCAACAGCATTGCGAGGTGTCTTTCATGAACTGCGCCGAATTTGAAGCCTGCATCCGCGATGTTGCTTTTGAGCGGGACATCGAAAGCTTTCGTCGGGCGGAAGCGCTGGAGCATGCAAACGCATGTTCGCGTTGCGCGGCCAGGCTGTCTGAAGAGCGAGCGTTGGCGGCGGGTCTGCGAGTCTTGGCTGGCGCTGCAAGGCGCGAAACTGGGGCGGCTCATCTTGAAGAGGCGTTGCTGAGGAACTTTCGCCGTCTTGAGCGAACGAAGGAAGCAGTGCCGGCTGCCTCAGCTTGGTGTCCAGTCCTCCGAAACAGCACGGTGGAGAACTCCGCGCGTATGTAGGATTGGCTGCGTCGGTGCTGTTGCTCTTGGGTTGGGGTCTGATTCAATTCACTCGGGAACCCAGGAATGGATCAAGCTCAGATTTCTCCTGGCCCGAAGTCTGTGGCACCTTTGCCGGAGAAGGCAGCTGCTCCCGTGAAAGTGGACGCCAGAATCTTCATCGGAGCCGGCTCGGAAGCCATCTCGCCCGGCCCGGACGCGCCCGCCGCGGATCTCGACACCGGTGGCCGAAGGGCGAATTCAGTATGCAAGGCGGAACTCCAGGCAGACGGTAAGTCGCGAAGCGGAAAGCAACGTCAATGACCGCGTGGAAACGGAATTCCTTCCCTTCATGGCGGCCGGACCTGGGTTCCCGTCGGAGCAACGGCAGTTTGTGCGTGTGAAGCTGCCTCGGTCGGCGCTGCAGGTTTTCGGATTGCCCATGAACATGGAGCGGGCGCGCGAACCTGTGCAGGCGGATGTTATGTTGGGTGAGGATGGCAGGGCCTTGGCGGTGCGATTCGTCAGGGAGTGACAGGTAGAAGAAGGAAAACAGGCCGTTCGCAAGCTGGTGCACCAGCAGAGGAGCGGCCGCTGTTGTGAATGACTCTAATCAAGAAAGGAAACAAGCGAATGAGGACTAAGAACGTTTTTGTCCATGCTGTTCTGTTGTTGGCTGGTGCCGTAGTCGTAGTTGGGGAAGAACCTGCGAAGGCGAAGGACCCGGTTCGAGTCGAGGAAGACGTTTTGATTCATCGCGCCCCCGGGACGCCGGGCGTAAAAATGCTACTCGGCCCTGAGGTCGCTGCGGACGGTCCGCTGGGCGGTGGAACGTTTGGTTGGGTTGCGTCGGAAATGAGCTTTGGCGGCAAGCCGGTAAAAGATGCGCCCTATGCTGCAGAAGCCGTCACGGAGTCTACGCAGACGCTCAGCGATGGCAACCGGATTCAGCACAAATCGACCGCCAGCGTCTATCGTGACAGCGAGGGCCGCACACGGCGGGAACAGACACTGAGTGCGATCGGGCCGTGGGCGGCTTCAGGCGAAGCACCTCAGACCATTTTCATTGATGATTCGGTGGCGGGTGTGCACTACATCCTGAACCCGAAGGAGCGCACGGCACGAAAAATCGTCGTTCAAAGAAGAGGTCACTGTGGCAGATGCGTCAGCGCCTCATCAGACCATGCGCTTTAAACGACGGATCGCGGGGCCGGGCGACGAAACATCGGTTTCCAGGCGTCGGGGACTTGGGAGAGTCCGGTTGCCAAGCCGCAGACCGAAGCATTGGGAAAGCGTGTAATTGAAGGTGTCGAAGCTGAAGGTACACGGACAATTATGACGATCCCGGCAGGTCAGGTCGGCAATGAACTACCGATCCAGGTTGTTTCCGAAAGCTGGTTTTCTACTGAATTGCAGGCCGTCGTTATGTCTAAGCATAGTGATCCGCGAATGGGTGAAACGACCTATCGCCTCACAGGGATCAATCGCAGCGAACAATCCCGTTCGCTCTTCGAAGTTCCAGCCGACTACAAAATTGAGGAAGGCGGGCCGCTGATTCAGCGGGTTTCGCCCCCAGATAGGCTTGCGCCACCTGGAACCCTTCTCAAGCGGCGGCCTAGAACTGAGCCCAGTAACTAACAAGGCCTGGCACCCTTGCTACTCCGAAGGGTGCGTTGTGCTTTTTCAACGCACCAAATCATCTGTCGGAGGTGGTGCGTCAAAATGCGCGACGCAGCCTGCAAGCTACGGGTCTCTTACTCGGGATTTATTCAAAAGAAAACGAAGACAAAATTCTCGTTACGGATCTCATAACCGGCTAGCACGCTTGTTCGTAGCGGATTAGGAAGCTGCGTCCACTTGAATTGTGGTGATGTGAGAGAAGTCTCTTGCATCACCGCATCTTTGTCTTAGGCAGGTTGCAGAGACCTTGAATCTGCGCTCTCATCGAGGGTTGGCAAGCCGCCCCTTATGTAGCGTCGTGACGACCGATTGGAAGGAACCAACCAAACCCCCAGCGTATCCCATCCACATATTTCCAGATGTGCGAACGTCGATTCCGACTGCACTCACACGAATTCTTCACTCCAAAACTAACCTCTGTCGTCTGAAGTGTCGATAACGCTTGCGACTCTCAAGACCTGAGCACAGCAGGTCGTGACGCTCCGTGAAAACCCCAGCGTTGGCGCAAAGGAAGCGGAAAATTCCCTACACGCCTAAATTTTTCCTGTGCTAAGGTATAGGCCGGTTGGGGGGCCGCAATGCCATCATTTCGGATGAACGACGAAGCGTTTGGCTTCGCGTTCTGGAGGAGACATGTGGAAGAACAAACGACCCGAGGATGACAGGGAAGCCTACGCACCGCGAAAGGAGGAGTTTCCAATGAATGCATTCGAGGAGAAAAAACCTATGGAATCACGGTTCGAACCCAGACCCAACCCAAGCAAGGAAGAAGTCATCAATATCGGAAGATCCGTCTTCATCAAAGGGGAGTTGACCGGTGATGAAGATCTCACCATCGAAGGTCGTGTTGAAGGAAAGATTGAGCTCAAGGATCACAACCTCGTTATCGGGCCCAACGGTAAGATCAATGCCGAGATCAATGCGAAGAACGTAACGATCATCGGCAGCGTCGTTGGCAACATCAACGCCAGCGATATTATCGAAATCAAGACCTCGGGATCCGTCATGGGAGACATCAAAGCCCCCAGAATCTCGATTGCAGACGGCGCGCACTTCAAAGGTAGCGTCGACATGCAGCGTAGCACCGAAAAGAAGTCAGACTTGCCGCGCGTTGAGCCTGTCAAAATGATGAGCTCTGAGCCATCCATGCCGAAACTCCAGGCGAAGTAGTTCGTCCTCCTGCAGTTCAGCGATGCTGTCGTAAGAAGCCGGTTTGGTTTTTCTGCTAAAACCAAAGCTTCGTTCAACGGCAATTTGTGTTTCTGAAACAATCGAGAGCCCGCAAGTGAGGCCAACCAACAGTGCTTGTAGCTAGCCTGCCAGCACTGTTCGAACCTTTCGCAACGTGGACACCGGTTCACAGGTGTCCATGCGCTCCAGCGATCTGTTAAACCTGCCATCAGCTCAATGACGACGTTTGGCTGTCCTGCCTTCGGCTGTCTTCGTGCGTCTTTCGTTACCGGGTTTCCAGGGGAACGTTGTAAGATCCACGCAGGGCCGATCCAAAGCCTCTGACTGTCAAACGTATTGGCGTTTGATTCGCCATGAAAAATCGCCTAGACCCGTTCAAGTTCTGGAAACGCAACAACGTCGAACCCTCCAGTGCCCCTTCGGCTCAGAGCGCTAAACCCGCCCGAGCCCCTTTGGCACCGACGCACACGTCCTATCAAACCAGCGTCTTGAAGGACTTTATTGCTGCGGTGACACGCAAAGAGAATCCAGTTGTTTTGGACCTTGGCCCGGTGGTTGGTTCCAATATTGAGTTCTTCCTCAATCTTGGGATCAAAGTCTATATGGAGGATTTCCTTGCCGCTTATGCGAACCCCAAGCATTCCATTCTGGTAGATGAGAAGCCGACGCTGAACGAACAACAGTTTTTCAGCGAGAATTTTGACTATGCCGACCAGTTCTTCGACGGCCTGATTTGCTGGGACTTCTTGAGTTATCTGGAGCCCAAATTTGCCCGCGTCTTTGTTGAGCGCATCTCCGCAAAGATGAAGGCGGATAGTCTCGTCTTGGGATTCTTCCGCACGCAAAAGAGTGCCGGACCCACACCTTTGCACAAATACCGCATTGGCAGCGAATCATTCTTGGAATACATTCCGCTCGATCGGATGATGGAAGTCAAAAAGGTCTATCAGACGCGGGATGTGACTCAGCTCTTCACGGAGTTCAACAGTCAGAAGTTTTACCTATTGAAACATCAAGTACTTGAGGTACTCCTGAGAAAGCGCAGCCCGGCACCAAGTCCCTAGAGGATTATTGAACTTTTGAGGCTGGCGACTCGTTACTAGAGACGGCGCTGGTCCGAGAGGCAAGGTCTGGCCGCCTTGGAGGCTTCATGCAGTGTGCAAATCACCCCGACGCTGCCGCCGCGGCATACTGTTCAAACTGCGGGAAGGCACTCTGCTCGGATTGCTTTTCTCCCGACAAGTCCCCGGTCTTGTGCGACCCGTGCGAGCAAGAACGGACGGTGCGTCAGGCGTCTGCTCCTCCGCCGATTCCTCCTACCGTGACTCCGTCTCCTGGAAGGGCCTATGCACCGCCCCCTCTGCCATCAACCCTCGGTTATCCCTACTGCCCTCCAGGGGTCTCTTTGCTGTTGGGCTTCATCCCGGGAGTGGGTTCGATTTGCAATGGAGACTACCTGAAGGCGTTTTTGCAGGTGTTGGTGTTTGGGAGCCTGGTTTCTCTATCCAGCTCGAACGAAACGGGAGACCTCGGTCCCGTCTTTGGAATCCTGACCGCAGCCGTGTACCTCTACATGCCCTTTGACGCCTATCACGTCGCCAAGAAGCGAACGCTGGCTCTGCAAGGGATCACCGTCATCACCCCGCTTGAGAAGGTGAAATTCCCAGAGCTCTGGGTAGGGTGCCTTGCCATTCTGGTGGGGAGTATTTTTCTGGTGAACCAGTTTGTTCCGGGAACTCTGCGGTTTGTCCTGCGGGGCTGGCCGCTAGTCTTGATCGGGATAGGTGTCTACAATCTCACCCGTCATTTTCGACGAAAGCTTTGAAAGAATTTGGCTCAGAGGGGACTCGGACCGTGCGAAGGTCCGTTTCGCTGCCTGTCCAAGTGACTCGAACTCAAGTTTCATGCCAGGCAGCTGTGGCCTAGCTCATGCCCGTTTGCTCTTGCGACTATCGAAGAGACTAGGTGAACACGGGTTCCGCTAGGCGCGCCATCATCGTGGCAGAAGCTTTCTCCACGTCGGCGTGGAGCGAGTTTCTATGAGCGTCCATTGTTACGATGGCAGGGAAATCCTTCACTCTGATGTGCCACATGGCTTCTGGAATGCCGAACTCCAGCAGATGAACCCCCAGCACCTCCTCAATGCAGCGAGAGTAGTACTGAGCCGCCCCACCGATGGCGTTAAGGTAAACCGCCCCCGATTCCTTCAAACCGGCCAACGTTTTCGCCCCCATGCCACCCTTGCCGATTACTGCTCGAATGCCGTAGCGTTTGATGATTTCGGCCTGGTAAGGCTCTTCGCGAATGCTGGTGGTTGGACCAGCCGCAGTGATCTTGTAGTGGCCATTGTTTTTGAGCACGACCGGGCCGCAATGGTAGAGAATGTTACCTTGCAGGCTGACAGGCGGCTCATGCTTCATCAGATGAGCGTGGACCGCATCGCGTCCCGTGTACATCTCGCCGCTTACCAGAACCATATCGCCAACCCCTAGGCTGCGAATCTGTTGCTCGCTGATCGGGGCTTGAAGCCGGATTTCCTTCCCGGTTCGCGGGAAGCCGCCGCTGCCGCCCATGGGAACCGAAGGCTTGTCATCCCGATACAGCCAGCGTTTGATAGCTCCAGTCCCGGCATCCAGAACGACGCCGAGCCGCCGGAAAGCCCAGCAGTCATAGGCAACGGAGACAAAGAAGCTGGCAGGCAACCGGTTCTGAACCCCAACCTTGCAACCAATCAACGTCACTCCTCCGCCGAAACCCATGGTTCCAATCCCGAGCGTGTTAGCCGCAGTCATGATGTAGTTCTCCAACTTGGCCAACTCGGCGTCGGGATTGATGTCGTCAAGTGTTCGAAACAACTGCTCTTTCGCATGCGTGTAGCCCGAGGTGCGATCCCCGCCAATGCACACCCCGATGGCGCCGGCGCTACAACCCTGCCCTTGCGCCTGCCAGACAGCGTGCAGAACACATTTGCGAACGCCGTCCAGTGTCCGGTCCGCGCGGCCGAGATGCGGCAGCTCGCAGGGCACCGAGTACTGAATGTTTTTGTTTTCGCACCCTCCGCCTTTCAGAAGGAGCTTGATCTCAATTTCCTGGTTGTTCTCCCACTGGTCAAAATGCAGGATGGGGGTTCCGGCACCGAGGTTGTCGCCGCTGTTCTTCCCGGTCAGGGAATCCACTGAATTCGGTCGCAACTTGCCCAGACGAGTTGCTTCCGCGACCGCCGCTCGAATCATCGCCTTCATCTCGATCTGATTGGCACCCACTGGGGTCTTGATTTCGAATGTGGGCATGCCCGTGTCCTGGCAAATCGGACCTTGATCGTCGCTAGCCATGTCGATATTCGTGGCAATGACCGCCAGGGCTTGCGAAGACTTCGTGCTCGGCTGTTCGCTGTGGATGGCTGCTGCCATCGCCCGTCGCACGTCGGGGGGCAGATTAGTGGAAGTTTGTGTAATCAGGTCCTGCACACTTTTCTGAAAAAACTGCATAGGTTCTCCTTGAATCCCGCACTGGGTGCATCTTAACACCCCAAATAATCCAGTTGAAAGGCTGGAGTTCCTAGTATAACGTAGGCGGACTTTTGCGGTTTTGGTCCTTTCATCACGGTGGCTCGCAAGCGTTCGAATGGCAAAACAGTGTCCTTCATGTCAGCAACTCCTGGATGAGACAGCGCGGTTTTGTCCCATTTGCGGAGCATCGGTTGAGGAAGTAAGGTCTCTGGATGCTCCAATTGAAGTACCAGAAGGACAGCTGCCACCGCCGCTCTTGCCAGAGGGTTCTGCAACTGGACCGCGTGCGCAGGATTCTTCATTCCAACCTCCCCCAGTCCCCAGTGCGCTGCCTAGTGTTTTGAAGCCCGCCTTCCTGGGTGGTGTCGCGTTGGGTGTGCTCTCTGCGTTACCGCTGGTGAATTGCTGCTGCTTGTTGTGGCTTGGAGGCGGTGGACTGCTGGCTGTCTATCTCTTGCGCCAGGATTATGCAGGAGAAATTGCAGCGGGTCTGGGCGCAAAGGCTGGCTTTCTTGCCGGTATGATCGGTGCTCTGTTCTGGCAGATTCTAGAGGTTCCGATTGCCTACATCACCCGGTCCTCGTATCAGACTGAACAGATCCAGGAGTTCCTTCGCAATCAAAACTTTCCCGCGGAAACGTTGCAAGTTGTGGACAAGATCCTTCCGTTGTTGGCTGAGCCGCTTCACCCCGTCGTTCTGATCTTTGGGCTGCTGTCCAAGGTGCTTGCCTGCGGAATTCTAACTACGATTGGCGGGGTCTTGGGCGCGGCATTCTGGGGCAAGCAGAAGGGCAAATAGAGTTGCGGTTCAGTGCGCTCTTCTTAATTCCTACCTAAACGTCAACGTCCGGCCAAGTGACGGCGCGCGATTTTGGCCCACTGGCTTGAACCGTCCACCTTCAAGTATGCCTCCCAATGATGTTTTGCCTCTCTCCACCGCTGCTGCTTCTCATAGCATAGCGCCAGGTTGAAGTGTGCGTCGGCATAGGCAGGGCTTGCCTTGAGTGCTGCTTGTAGGCTTTCAACGGCGTCAGCCACCTTTCCTTGTTCTTCCTGAACATCAGCGAGGTTGTACCAGGCTGGAGCCATCGTAGCATCCTGCCGAGTCGCCTCCTTGTATGCCTTCGCTGCGGCTTCTATCTGGTCGAGCATTCTCAGGGCGTTACCCAGGTTGAACCATGCTGCCGGGAATTGAGACGACATGGCGATCGCCCGCCGGTAGGCGACAACAGCTTCTTCATATTCCTCGGCTTCCTCACACGCCTGGCCATACTCGAACCACTCTCCATCGGATGGAACCGGTTTCAAGGGAACAATCGTTGTGCGAGGCCTGGGCGTGCCGCCGAAGTTGATGAGCAGTTGCCCGTTGGGGGCCATCAAGGACCCTCCCAAATCCACGTGAAGAGCCTTGGGATTCTCTGCGAGTATTCTCAACTGGGCCAGCGGGCGTTCGATGGTGGGCAGTATCGAAGACAGACTCTGCAAGCTCTGAGCGATCACCTCGGGACGAACACCACGCTCGACCAATTCTGCGATGGTTCGCAGAGACACCAGATCCTGAAAGTCGTAGAGCCCATCCACCGGATGGATAAGTCCGAATTGCTCCCAGCGCTGCAGCGCTTCAGGGGAGACCCCGAGCTGCTGGCACACTTCAGCCGCTGAATGGGTCTTCGGAGCTGCTGGTTGGGCCGAATGCTTGCGTCCGAGCAGTTCGAGGAACGCTTCCTCAGAAAGAATACGGATGCCACAGCCGCGCCCTCGCAATTCCTCGGCGCGCTTTAACTTGCTGGCGACGCCGCCATCAGGCAACAGCGGCCAGCCGCCCATGCCGACAACAAGTAAAGAGGTGCGTCGGGAGACCCCGCTGCAGGGTTCGCCTCCGGCTTCCCGAACCAGACGGCAAGCCTCTTCCCGGCTCACAGTAGCAAGCCTTCCAGTGAAGCTAACGGTGGCGTGCTTCAACGGAGGTTCCATGATGGGCGGGGAATGAGTGACTGCGGGAGACACGAGACTGAAGAAGGAGCCCGGCGAGGAGTGTTCCTCAAGCCGGACTCTGTCACGACTTCACTAGGCGTTCTTAACCTTCTTTTGCTTCTTGGCAACCGGCGACTTGACGCTTTCGGCAGGTGGCTTCTTTTGAGACATCGACTGGGCCAAACTCTGCTTCAGCGCGTCCATCAGATTAACCACCTTGCCCATTTCAACTTTCTGGGCAACGACCGGCTCGGAGCCAGAGATCTTATTCTTGATGACATCCAGCAAGGCGTCCTGGTAGCGATCCTTGAATTTGGCAGGCTCGAAAGGACTCGACAAGCTGTTCACCAGCTGCTGAGCCAGGTCGAGCTGAGGCTTCTTCACTTCGGCGGTCTTGATGTCTTCGAAATAAGTCGATGCTGTCCGGACCTCTTCCGCGTAGTGCAATATATTGAGGACGAACCCCTTGTCCTGAGGCGCAATAGCGACCATGTGTTCCCGATTCGAGATGACGACTTGCCCAATGGCAATCTTGTTCGCCAGTCGCAGGGCCTCACGCAAGATTCGAAAGCCCTCTTCGGCCACAGGTCCGTCGGGTGCCACATAATAAGGAGTGTCGAAGTAAATCGCATCGACCTCATTGGCATCCACGAACTGAATGAGATCAATGGTTTTGGTGGTTTCGAGCTTGATTTTCTGTAGATCGGCGTCATCCACTACGACGTAGCGATCCTTTTCGAACTCATAGCCTTTGGCGATGTCCTCTTTCTCGACCTTGCCGTGTTCCGGACACACCATTTGCTGGCGTAGCCTAAGACTGCAGCCTTTGTGGAGCTGGTTGAGAGAGACTTTGCCGGTGCTGCTGACCGCGTTGTAGAGCCTGACAGGAATAGTGACGAGTGACAACCTGAGATAACCGGTCCATGAAGCTCGCGGTGCCATAGATTTCTCCTCGATCTCTTTCGGTTACAATATCCGTGTCGGCACTCTGCTGTCAAGGGTTTAGGGGCAACAGCGCTCTCTGCAACCCAGGTGGTTTCCGGCTATTTCGTCTTCCTTGCAAGATAAAACGAGTGGATGCCGTAACCGAGCATGAGAATGCCGAAGGTGAATGTGGAGATGATCGTGATATGGGAGATTTCGCCGAAGTCGAGGTAGCGACGCACCTGCTTATAGCCATTGAATGTAATCACGATCCCGATCACGAGAAACACAGCACCCATTGTCTCGTGAAAAAGGATACGGATGGTTCGGATTAGATCTTGGAACGCGGTCTGGAAAAGCTTGAGCATTCAAACGCAGCCAAGGGATGAGGTCAAAAGAGTCAAGATGATACCATAGCCATCCGGTTGAGCCGCCGTTGTTAGCCACCGATTGAGGAATCCAACCAAGAATGGAGGTCTGCGCGCAATAATTGTCTGCCGGGGGGTGACTCTCACGCCATACCCGTCGATGCGGGAATTCACCAACTGTCTGGTCAACAGCGTTCTGGCGAATCTTCTAGATTTCGGCTGACTGGCTGCGACGGGGTTGCCTTGACACTTTCGGATACGTGGGCGTAATATGCCTCCCTCTTAAGCCGAATTCTCGCAAGTAATCCGATCGCCTTCCGATAATAATTAAGCTGTGCAGCCCCGCAAAAGGAACTCTCGTCTAACACGGGGTGGAGGTTATGTGGAACCGCTGGATGAAAATTTGAAGCAACTGATGAAGGAACTGGGAGCGGCCATCAACGACACGCTTTCTAACTCGGACAGAATCAGCGAGGCGATAGCCAGGATACGAAGCTCCGGATACGACGTTTTCCTCGTTCTGGAAGCCACCATCGGATTCAACCGTCGCCATGAGCCCGGCGCTGACGAGTCTTCCGAAGCTGTCGGATTCGACGGGGACGCCGAACTCAATATCACCTCCCAGGACGTCAAGTTCCTGAAGTCACTCAAGATCAGCATCGATGACAGAGAAGCTAACTGAGAATGGGCGCGCAGGCGCCGTCCAGCGCCTGGTGAGAAGACGGCGAGTCAGCCCATTGCCTGGGCTGGTTTGCGCAATCTGGCTGCTATTGGGTGGCTTTGGGCTTGGCACTCTTCAAGCGAAGCCGAAGACTGACAAGTTCGATGGAACGGTGGTGGTTGTGGGGCCGAAGGCGATCACCGTGAAAAGCGTGAGCAACATCTATTTGGTGAGAACCTTTCATTACTCCCCTGAGCTCGAGCAGAAGATACTGCGGAAAAAGCCAGAAACGGGCAAGAAAGTGACGGTACACTACGTTCGTGGCAGCGATCTTGCCCTCAAAGTTGATTGATCCCTTCCAAGTCTCTTCCAAGCACCGCTACTTCCTCGGTGCTGTCACGTCCACAGGCTGCTCCAGTTGAAAGTCGATCTTGGTTTCAGAGGGAACTTTCACCTGTTTCCCCTTCATGAATACTTGAGATGCGGCGCCGGAACCTGCCCCAATTCCAGCTCCAATCGCAGCCCCCTTGCCTCCACCCGCTATGGCGCCAATCGCCGTTCCAATGGCGGCGCCAATTGCGGTCTTCTTGGCGGTGTCCTTCCCTCTGGATTGGCCCACCTGCTGAAAGGTGCTGCTGGTGAGTGGGTACGACTTACCTCGAAATTTCACGCTGTCAAGCTCCAGCGTCAGTTCGCTTTGCCCAGTGAACTTTCCTGAAGTCTTCGCGCTCGCCAGTTTGATCTGAACGTCTGCGTTTTTGGGAATGATCACTTCATCGTTCACGACAATGGGCGCAGCCAGTGAGGCCAGGAACGTATCGCCAATCTTATTGGTGGCAGAATCTACAGAGTCAATCATCTGAACTTGAACGGAAGTTCCGGCCGGAATTGTCACCACCCGCGGCGGCGGAGGCGGTGGGGGGGCCGGTGGAGACACGGAAGACGAAGCAGCGCCAGCAGACTGCGGAGGAGCGACGGCTGAGGGCGCCTGTGGCATGCCACCAGACTGCGCTGAGGGCTTTGAAGATGCGCTCTGGCGTTTGGAACTTGCGATCGCACGTGGCTGCTCGGGCGGCACGGCAGACGCTACATCCGGTCGAACCTGCAACAGATCGTTAACCTTCTTCACGCCGGCCGTTTCAGTTGCCAGTTTGTAGGCTTGAAGGTGAGCTGCATCGCTGGAAACCTCGCCTGACAGCGTCACCTCGCCATTGCTTACAGTGACGTCCACCCGTTGGCCACTCAGCTGCGAATCAGAGGCCAAGCTTGCTCTTATGGCGTCCGTGATCGACGCATCCGTCGGCGTTGCCGGCGTTTCGGTGGGCTTCGAACACCCGGCAAGCCCGGAAAAAACCAGTGCCAGTATCGAGTATGCCAACCAGCGATTTGACTTCCTCATCATTGGAATGCCTCCTTCATTGAACTTGATAGCCCCTACTGCTTCGATGCGTAGCGAGCATACCACGTTGGATCTAACAGCACCGACTGGATGATTGAATGTTCGTTGATGGGTAACGCTGCTGAAATCAAAGGAGATCGAGCCCTTCTCAGGATCTCAAAAGCTGTCAATGCTTTGACATCAGCTTTCTGAGGAATGACATTTCTCCGTGTGAGTTTGACGCTATTCTACCTCAGCATCTTTTTAAAAAGATATTTAAATTCAGAGACTTGAAATCAGAAATGATCCAGCCGCTTTGAGTTGGCCAGGCATTTGCAAAGTACGGCGCGTAGCGCAAGGAGCTAACAAGGCGTGAGGCTCCAACCTGACACAAGAAAGTTCGGCCCTGACTCTCAAGGAGAAACAGCATGGCACTCACTCTTTCCAGACGCGAAATCGGACTCATCTACACCTTGTTGCGCAATGCCAGCGACAGTCTACTGGAGGCTTCACCGGCTGACAGCGGCTCGACTGAGGAAGCAGATAACTCGTTTCCCAGAACGGCACGCCTGAACAAACTGATCGCTTCCAACCTGCGGCAGAAGCTTCAGACCGAGCTCATCGAGCGAAGCTAGGCTCGCGGCCGAGTCTTCCAGCGGCTTCCGCTTCGGAACACCTCACTCGAAGACTGATTGCCAGTCACCGCCCGTGGCACGCCGATCGCCGAACGACTCGTGCTATAGTCCGCTGCCGGAGGCGCATAGGGTCTGGTGACTCTCCTGGTCTTCAAAACCTGTGTGTCGCAACTCTGTTGCGATAGGTGGGTTCG
>CAWBTP010000021.1:0-209582 GCA_963791795.1 uncultured Acidimicrobiia bacterium | reverse complement strand
GTCCATGTGAGCGGTAATCGGCGTTGGGACATGCTCGCAAGACGAGAACACGGGTGAGTTTCAAGCGAGCTCAAAGCCCCGGACTACTGGACTCCTTGTGCGTTTGTGTCTACCCGGCATCGATCACAGGGGCAAATCTCTCGCAGATAGGCATAAGAATAGATCCCGGTGGCATGGTTGTCGTTGAAGTTGAATTGAATGGCGTAGTGGCCAACAGGACCGGCGCCGGTGACTTTGATGACGTCCTTTCCGTGAATGGGAAAAGGGTCGGGCGTGACCTTCACGGTCGGGGGGGTGTCGCGGCAGGTCGCGCAGGGACAGCGCTGCCGCAGATAGGCGTAGGAATAAGTGGCTTCGTGCCCGTCATTCCACCTGACGAGCACACCGCCGGGAGCGGACAGTTTGATGGTGGTGGGAGCCAGGTTCACAGAGTATCCGAATTCTGAAGGCTGAAACGATTGCAAGAAGTCGATGACGTCAGACCGGCCGTTCGCACGGCTTCCGTCACCCCTCAATCACTGGAGCTTGTGGAGCATTGAAGTTTGCGATGCTGATTTGTGCGGCGACGCCACTGGCGATATCCAAGAAGGCTTTCCCGACCGGAGTCTCTCCCAGAGCTGCCGGGTGGCCGCTATCACTGCTGGTTCGGATGGCTGGATTCAGCGGAATCTCCCCTAAGAACGGATAGCCCAGCTGCGAGCTTGCCTTGCGTGCGCCGCCGTGGCCAAAGATCTCATCCCGCTCGCCACAATGCGAGCAAACGTAATAGCTCATGTTTTCCACAACGCCGAGAATTGGAGTGTTGAGCTTTTTAAACATCGCGATTGCCTTGGAAGCAACTTCCAGAGCGAGATCCTGGGGCGTTGAGACGATGACGGCGCCGGTCAACGGGATGGTCTGACAGAGGCTCAACTGAATATCGCCTGTGCCAGGAGGCAGGTCGATCACGAGGTAGTCCAGCTCTCCCCACTCCACCTCGCCAAGGAACTGCTGGATCATCTTGTGCAACATGGGGCCACGCCAGATCACTGCTTCGTTCTTTGGCAGAAAATAGCCCATTGAGATCATCTTAACGCCTTGAGTCACGGGCGGGAGGATTCGGTTCTGAGTCACTTGGGGCGCTTCGGAAGCTCCCATCAGAATCGGAATGCTGGGACCGTAGACGTCGGCATCCATGAGGCCGACCTTGGCGCCAAACTTCATCAGCGCGACGGCCAGATTTGCAGCAACCGTGGACTTCCCGACTCCACCCTTGCCGCTGGCAACCGCAATCGTGTTGCGAACCTCCGGAATCAGCGTGCGCGCCTGCTGTGTCTGCTTCGTGGTGACCCGAAACGTCATCTGGACGTTCACGCCCTGAACCCCAGGCAGAGAAGACACAGCCCTTTCCGCTTCCGCCTTGAGTTGGTCCTTTACCGGGCACGCAGGTGTCGTCAATTCGAGCGAGAAGCTGACGGTTCCAGCACCAATCTTCAAATCCTTCACGAAGCCCAAGCTAACAACGTCTTGCTGAAGGTCCGGATCTTTCACCGCTTTGAGAGCTTCCAGCACAGTTGCTTCGCTCAACCCCTCAGTATTTCCAAGAATCCCCATCAGGTCTCCTTCCGAGGTGAAATGGCCTGCTGCAGCGCCCTGCGGAATCCATGCAACAGCCGAGCAGCAATCCGAAAGCTTCAAACTATATTATAGTCCCCGTTTCAGCTGCTACTCTTTTGGAACTCTGAAAGGATGCTTCGGTGATGACAAAGCGAAAGAAACTCGCGGTGCTCGGTGCCGGAAAACTTGGCGAGACGCTGATCTCAGGAATGTTGGATGTCGGCGTAATTTCGCGCGACCGCATCGTGGCAACGGCGAAACACACGGAACGACTGAATGCGCTGAAGGCCAAATACAGGGTTGGAGTCACCACGAACAATCGCAAAGCGGTGAAGGGAGCCTCGGTCGTGTTGCTGGCCGTCAAGCCGCAAGCGGTGAAGGAGCTGCTGGAAGAGATCCGCGGTGAACTCACTCGCGACCAAGTGGTGATTTCCGTCGTGGCTTCGGTCACCACGGCTTTCCTGGAGCGCAACCTGGGCGCTCCAATTCCGGTCATTCGCGCCATGCCCAATACGCCCTGTCTGGTGCGTTCAGGAATGACTGCTTTGTGCAAAGGAGTCTATGCCGAGGAGCAGCAGCTGAAGGAGGCGCAGCGGATGTTTGACTCGGTGGGCCGCACTTTGATTCTGGATGAAAAGTACATGGACGCAGTAACGGGATTAAGCGCCAGCGGCCCCGCGTTCATGTACATCATTATCGAATCGCTGGCGGAAGCGGGTGTGAAAGTGGGTCTTCCGCGGTCGGTGGCCACTGAACTGGCCGCTCAGATGACTCTCGGCTCTGCGAAGATGGTTCTGGAAACGCGCGAACACCCGGCTCTGCTCAAAGACATCGTCACAACACCGGCGGGATGCACCATCGACGGCATCCTCGAGCTGGAAGAGGGCAAGTTGCGCGTGACGTTGATCAAGGCCGTTGTTAAAGCGACGCAGAGAGCATCCGAACTCCTTGAGAATTGAATGCTGGTTGGACAGAAGCGTCTGTGGGGAGTCAATCAGTAGACGGGATCGTCTCACACGCTCTCGTACGGGGTACACCTGATTTCCAGAGCAGGAAGCGTTGGAACGTTTCAAACGATTCCGACGGATTGCTCCGCTTGAAGTCATGCACCTGAATACCCAGCCGCCGAAGTTGCGAAGAAAGCGTCGTTGGCGCCAATCCTAATAGCCGGGCGGCCTGAGCCTGGTTGCCGCGCGTTTCTTGCAGGGCCTGACTGATGATCTCGCGCTCGAAAGACTCAACCTTCCGATAGTAATCGATTGCCATTTTCCTTCTCCTGCCTTGGATTGGTTCAGGTTGTGGACTGAAATCGTCAATCGCAGTCTAGGTCCTGAGGCGAAATCAGAACAGATGCAGTGACTTTCAAAGACGACCATAACAGTTTATGCTGACTCAAAACTGTTATGCTCGATTTCAGGCAAACTGTGCCTTCTCAGAGTCAGGACCTTGCAGTACCGTTTCGTTCATGAACGAGAACATCGTCGAGTATCGGTACGAACAGGTGGCTGCCAAGATCACGCAGCTGATCCATCGTGGCACCTTGCGGCCTGGCGAGCGCATTCCCTCCGTCCGCCGTATCAGCCGCCAGGAGAAGGTCAGTGTCTCAACGGCGTTGCAGGCTTACTTCCTGCTGGAAGATCGAGGCTTGATTGAAGCCCGGCCCCAGTCGGGCTTTTACGTTCGCCTGCAGAGCCGCCGCCTTCCGGCTGAGCCCAAAATCACTTTCCCGCCGCAGACAGCAACGCGCGTCGGGATTGGCGATTTGGTTTCAAGCATCATGAAAGCCAGCCGGAATCCCGGCATCGTGCCGCTCGGTATTGCCGCCGCGAGCCCGGAGTTGTTCCCCACCGCCAAGCTACACCGCATTCTGGCGTCGGTGGCGCGGCGTGAGGGCATTGCGGCCAACCGCTACGACATGGCGCCGGGACATCCGGAACTACGTCACCAGATAGCGCGGCGATCCATCGATCTTGGATGCAGCCTGTCAGGCGACGATCTTGTGATCACAGCCGGCTGCACGGATGCACTCAATCTGTGCCTCCGCGCTGTCGCTGGTCCGGGCGATGTGATCGCCGTTGAATCGCCAACCTACTTTGTGCTGCTGATGATTCTGGAAGCGCTGCAGATGAAGGCGATCGAGATTCCGACCGACCCGCGTGAAGGCGTGTGTTTGAACGAACTGGAGGCTGCGTTGGATCGGCGGAAGGTGAAAGCCTGTCTCTTCATGACCAACTTTCATAATCCGCTGGGCGCTTGCATGCCCGACGAGAAAAAGAAGAAACTCGTAGAGATTCTGGCACAGCGGGAAATCCCTCTCATTGAAGACGACGTTTACGGTGATGTTTGCTTTGGCGCCTCCCGCCCCAAGGTGGCCAAAGCCTACGACCGCAAAGGCTTGGTGCTGTTGTGTTCTTCGTTCTCGAAGACGTTGGCGCCGGGACACCGTGTGGGCTGGACCGCTGCCGGAAGATATCGCGAGCAGGTGGAGCGATTGAAGAACATCAGCACGGCAGGAAATGCGCTGCTTCCTCAAATGATGATTGCCGAGTTTCTGAAGAGCGGCGGTTATGACCACCACCTGCGGAACACACGCAAAGGGTATGCCCAGCAGCTCCACAGGATGTCGCAAGCGATTGCCCGCTATTTCCCCGAAGGAACAAAGGTCACACGGCCCTCGGGCGGCATTGTGCTCTGGGTCGAATTGCCAAGGTCGGTGGACTCGTTGGATCTCTACCAGCGAGCTTTGGAACGCAACATCAGCGTGGCGCCGGGTCCGGCGTTCTCTGCCAGCCAGGGCTATCGAAACTTCATCCGCGTCAATTGCGGCTTCGGCTGGTGCGATCGCATTGAGGAAGCTGTGATCCTGCTGGGAAGACTGGCGACAGAGCTGGCAAGCCAACGTACGGCGTGAGGAATCGCCAGGGAAGGCGACGAGCCTCGCCATCCCCGGACTCGAGGAGATCATCCAATGCAATCCACTCTAGACGACTTCAAGTCAACCCTTGACCATGCTGCCCCAAAGCTAGGCAAGATCGCGGATTCGGACAGCCAGACGGTTCCATCTCCGGGCAAGTGGTCCAGGAAGCAGGTTCTGGGACACCTGATTGATTCCGCAGCGAACAACCATCAACGCTTCGTCAGGGCACAACTCAGCCAGGAATTGGTCCTTCCAGGCTATGAGCAGGAAAAGTGGGTAGCGGTTCAACACTATCAGGACGAGAGCTGGGACACGCTCGTCGCACTGTGGCACCAGTACAACCGGCATTTGCTGCACGTGATGGCGCGCGTGCCTGGCGATCAACTCAGCCGACGCTGCACCATCGGAGACAAGGAACCGGTAACACTTGAATTTCTCATGAACGACTACGTGGTCCATCTGAAACATCACCTACAGCAGATTCTCGGATAGTTGCCTTCACAACCGATCACGACAGACTCACTGAAGGATGCGCGGGCCCTGGATGCAGATACCGCCTCGCGGCGCCACGTTCGATTAAAATACCGTCCACCCTTGGATAAGGGGGACTTCAGGGGGGTTCTGGGAAGAGAAACCAACCCACCCCTCCGATGGAGGGGATTTCAGGAGAGATATCGATGGAGAAGGTCAATCTGGCTCAAAAGCTGCAGCTCTTTCATGAGCACTGGAAGCCCAAGATCGTTGGCGAGCTGAATGGACAGATGGTGAAGCTGGTCAAGTTCCAGGGTCCATTCGTCTGGCATCATCACCAGGAGGAAGACGAGATGTTCCTGGTGATCCAAGGTCGGTTTCGCATGGAGTTTCGGGACCGTCAGGTGTGGGTGGAGGAAGGTGAATTCCTCATCGTGCCACGTGGCATCGAACATCGTCCGGTGGCTGAAGAAGAAGCTCAGGTTCTGCTGTTCGAGCCCTCCACGGTGCTCAACACAGGTAATGTGACCAACGAGCGAACGGTTCAGACACTGGAACGGATCTAGCACTAGACGGAAAATGGAACGATTCGCCGACCTGTATCTCTGTTGCCCTATCCTCAAATCCTCTTAAACGCCTTCAGAATCTCATTCCTCTCGTAACGAAGAACAATGGGGCGGCCGTGGGGGCAGCTCATGGGGTATTGGGTCTTCTGCAGTTCATCGATGAGCCAGACCATCTTCGGGTGATCCAGATGCATGTTGACCTTGATGGCAGCGTGGCAGGCGACGGAGGCCGCGATTCTTTCCCGCAACTTTGCAAGACTGATGGCTTGTGTCTCACGCTCCAACCCCTCCAGCAGTTCACCCAGTAGTTGCTCAACGTCAACCGTTGCCAGGCCGGCCGGGGCGGCCTTGATGGCGACCGTTTTCCTTCCAAACGGTTCGACTTCGAAGCCGCAAGCCGACAGCTCAGGCGTGATGTTTTCCAGAATCACCTGTTGTCTAGGATTGATCTCGATGATCAACGGCAACAGGAGTCGCTGACTCTCGACCTTCCCGTCTAACCGCTGGCGCAGCACTTTCTCAAACAGAATCCGTTCGTGCGCAACGTGCTGATCGATGAGCAGCAGGGCACCTCCATCAGCAGCGACGATAAAACTGTTGTCAATCTGTCCAAGCGGAACGATGCCGAACTGGGATTGGGCTACCAACACGGGCTCTCCAGACTCGCCCGTTTTTGGCGCTCCAGCGGGCATTGCCACGGTGGACGTCGACAATGCGGCAGCTGGGGCCGCACTCGAGAGAGAGGCAAAGACCTCCGAAGGAACGCCGGCGGCTGAGGGGCTGCTCGAAATGGTCAGGGCATTCTCGCTTCCAAAAGGGAGCCTGGCGTTGGTTGGAGCCGGAGCTGGTGAGGTGAGAGTGAGTGGGCGATCCTCCACGGGGATGACACCAGGCATCAGAGAAGCTCTTGGAACTGCTCCGGGGAAACCGAGCTCCTCGGTGGGTGGCGAATCAAATGGGTTCTCGACGAGGCCAGACTGGGCATGCCGCGCTGCCGGAAACGGGGTTTGCGGACGCGCCTCCATCAAAGCCTTACGGACGCTGTCGCGCAAGAAGTCGTGAAGCAACGCTTGATGCCGGAAGCGAACTTCGGTCTTCGAAGGATGGACATTCACATCCACTTCGCCCAGTGGCATCTCCACGAACAGAAGCACGACGGGGAATATGCCGGCAGGCAAAATGTTGCGATAGGCTTCGTTGAGCGCGTGCAGGATGATGCGGTCACGAACCATTCGCCGGTTTACAAAGAAGTAGAGGGAATTGCGGTTCAACTTGTGAACTTCAGGCTTCGAAACGAAGCCATGGACGCGGATGCATTCCGAGCGGCCGGGCTCTTCGGGACTGTCCTCTCCCGCGCTAAATACCGGCACGTCGCTCTGAACCTCGACAAGCTGTTTCAACAACGCGCCGCCAAACACCTGAAACACGCGTTCCCTCTGGAGAGGCACAGGTTGCAAGTTGAATACCTCAGAGCCGGCGCTGCGCAGCACGAAGCGTCCTTCCGGGTGTGCCAGGGCGTATTGGGTTACGAAGTTCACAATGTGCCCCAGCTCGGTGCTGTCGGAGCGGAGAAACTTCTTCCGGGCGGGAACGTTGAAGAAGAGGTCCCGCACGGTGAGGGTGGTTCCACGCGAGCGGGCGATCTCCTTGACTCCAGCGAGCCGAGCTCCGTTGATCTCGACCGAGGTGCCAGACTCACGGCTTTCATGGCGTGTTTCAAGCAGCAGGCGGCTGACACTGGCGATGCTGGGCAATGCCTCGCCGCGAAAGCCCAGGGTTGCAATCTCCATCAGGTCATCGGCGCGCTGCAGTTTGCTGGTGGCATGACGCTCGAAGGCCAGCAAGGCATCGTCAGGCGTCATGCCTTCGCCATCGTCCTGGACGCGAATGAACCGGCGACCGCCGGACTCGACATCAACCTCCAGACTCAGCGCTCCGGCGTCGAGCGAGTTTTCCAGCAGCTCTTTCACGACAGAAGCCGGGCGTTCAACGACTTCACCGGCAGCGATTTTGTTGGCGAGAGCTTCAGGCAGGACCCGGATTTTGGACATGGTTCAGCGCTCAGCAATCGGCCATCAGCCAGGATAAAGAGACTCGGAGCGCAACAGAATCAAGATGGATCGCCACATTTGGGAAACGGCGTATCCTGCGGGCGGACGGCTTCGGTGATCGATGTGCCCTATTTCCTGCAACCTTTCCGCTGTAACCTCAATCCAGCCTTCCCAGAAATCGAATTCCCAGTTCATCCAGCTGCTTTTTGTCCACTGGTGTGGGGCATTCGGCCATCAGGTCGACGGCTCGAGCCGTTTTCGGGAAGGCAATGACGTCTCGGATGGAATTTTCGCCCGCCAGCAGCATCGTAATGCGATCCAACCCCAGCGCGATGCCGCCGTGGGGAGGTGTCCCATATTCCAGCGCTTCGAGGAAAAACCCAAAGCGCAACTTTGCTTCTTCTTCGCTGAGCCCGAGCGTTTTGAAGACTAACGCTTGCACGTCCTGACGATGAATTCTCACCGACCCTCCGCCAATCTCCATGCCGTTCAAGACGAGATCGTAAGCTTTGGCCCGAACGGCGGCTGGATTCGATGCGATCTTGTCGAGATCTTCCTCGGTCGGCGAGGTGAACGGGTGATGGCAGGCGACATAGCGCTTCTCGGTCGGGTCGTAGTCAAACATAGGGAAGTCGGTCACCCAAAGGAACGACAGCGCCTTGGAATCGATCAGCTTCTCCTGCTTGCCCATCTGCAACCGAACGGCGCCCAGCGATTCGGCCACGACCTTTTGGCTTCCGGAGATGATGAGCAGAAGGTCTCCAGGTTTGGCTTGTGCCGATTCCGCCATCTCACGGCATTTGGCCTCGCCCAAATTCTTAAGGAGAGGCGATTGCACTTCATTCTCCGCCACCTTGACGTACGCCAAGGTGCTGGCACCAAAGACACGCGCGACCGCCGTCAGATCGTCCAGCTGTTTGCGCGAATAGCCGGCGCATCCAGGAACACAGATCGCCTTCACCTGGCCTCCGGCTTGCAGCGCGGTCTGGAACGGCGGGAAATCTGTTCCGGCGAACAGCGGGCTTAGATCGACAAACTCCAGACCAAAACGGAGGTCTGGTTTGTCCGACCCGTAGCGTTCCATGGCCTCACGATAGGGCAGCCGGCGAAACGGCGTCTGAACCACAGTTCCATTCACGGCGAAGATCTCGGCGATCAGCGGTTCGATCATCCGAAAAACCATTTCCGGCTGAGCAAACGACATTTCGATGTCGATTTGTGTGAACTCCGGCTGGCGGTCAGCGCGCAAGTCTTCATCGCGGAAGCAACGGACAATTTGAAAGTACTTGTCCATGCCGCCCACCATAAGAAGTTGCTTAAAGATTTGCGGCGACTGCGGCAGGGCGTAGAAGCTGCCCGTCTGCAAGCGCGAAGGAACCAGGTAGTCACGCGCACCCTCGGGAGTCGATTTTGTCAGAAAGGGTGTTTCGATCTCATAGAACCCCTGCGCGTCCATGACCCTTCGAACAGCCATGGTGATCTGGTGGCGCAGTTTGAAATTGCGGGCCAACTTGGAGCGACGCAGATCCAGGTACCGATACTTCAGCCGCAAGTCTTCTGAAGTTGCGATGTCATCTTCGATTGGAAATGGAGGCGTCTTGGCTTCGTTCAAGACGTAGAGCTCGGAGACCAGCACCTCCACCTCACCCGTTGAGATGGAAGGATTCACCGTGTCCGGATCGCGACGAACCACTTCACCCCGGACAGCAATGACAAACTCTGAGCGCAGACCCTTGGCCTTCTGGTGAGCGCTGGCCGAATGATCTGGATTGAACAGGATCTGCGTGACACCCTCTCGATCCCGCAAGTCGATAAAGATGAGGTGCCCCATGTCGCGCCGGCGGGCGACCCACCCCATCAGCAAGACAGTGTTTCCGGCTTGCTTGCGCCGTCAACGCGCCACAGTGGTGAGTTCTTTCGAGGTTGTCTAAGGAATCCAAAACCAATTTATTTCTCCAGTTGTTGAATTGAACAGCGCAGTCCCAGACGCTACACAGACCTTTGAGTGAGAGTGTCCGCCAACCGAGAACTTGATCCATCACTCCTGGGTGGCGCACACGTCGCGCGGTCTGGGATGCTTGAGCTGTGATGCCCAGGAATCGCAAAGGCAGCACTGTCATCGCCAACCATAGGAAGGTAACAGAGCCGTTCTAAGAAGTTGTTATTATCGGCCAAAAGGGCACAACCTCCTCGTCAGACTCAATCGTATTAAACAAGAAAATGTTTCGAAATCCTCCGTGCTCACGCCGATCCGCTGAGACTAGGCTGGCTACGTCCCTAAAATGAAAGTCGGGGACAAAATAAGGCGTGTTGTAGAAGTGGGCTTTGCTGTAGTACACCACCAAATAGACCTCGTCGAAGTTCCGCTCAGTCAAAAGGGCATGGTACTTGCCCTTCTTCTTGTCGATGACTTGTCGCAGGGCATCAATCGAGGTTTTCGGGCTATAGAATCCGCCCTCATTTTCAAACTCCACCCAGCGATTGCCAAACTGCGGATTAAAGTGAGGCCGTGAAAAGAAGCGGACAGATGATAAGTATTGCGTAAGGAGCGGATAATCGGAGAATTCCTCAGTCGAGAAGCCTTGGGGACTATCAAGATGCCCCCATGAAGAGTCCTTTTCCGACACAAATGCAAGAAACTGTTCCCGAAACCTTTGTCTATGGACTGGTTGAAGTTGTTCCTTTGCGCTGAGCCAGATGTTCCCAATGATGTTGGGAGGAGCGACATCCTCGCTACGAATTGCTTCCAAGAAAGACTGACGAACTTTCTCGCGGCTCTTTGCAGCCTTGATCTGCTCTTCATTCAACCACTCCGTGAGTTCAACTGCGATTCGCTTTCCATTCTCATCGACACAGACTATGTCGGGAGGATCATCACCAGGCTTCCAAGTTACCCGGCGTCCCGCGAAATCAGGTTGGATCCTGTAGAATCCGTCAAAGACAATGATTTCCTCTAGAGTTTTCACTCGTTGGAGGATATCGGCGGCGGGAACCTTTGCTTGTCGTCCGAGCCGCAAGCTCTTAGCGGTGTAAGTTTGGAGCAGGAGTTCCTGCTCTCCTATAATCACGACCTCATTTGCTTGCAACTTGTTCGCCAGCCGCATCGCACTCTTCAGGCTGCGGGTTTCAAAATCCAAAGAGCAGTGGATGCCTTGCTGCCGCAGGTCTCGCGCGAGGAGTGTCGCTTTCTCAAACGCCGCCTCTCCCAAAGGCGCCAGGAAAAGTTGAGGGGAAGGAACCTGCAGCTGCGTTCCTGAATTCTCCAACAGCAGCAGGATGCGCTCAAGTCCCAAAGCAAAACCAAAACCCTTGGTCGGTGGCCCGCCCAATGCTTCCGCGAGTCCGTCGTATCTTCCTCCGCCAATGAGCGTATTCTGTGCGCCCAGTGCTCCACTCGTGATCTCAAAAGTGGTTCGCGTGTAATAGTCCAAGCCACGGACAAGCCGAGGCACAACGGTGAATGAAATCTCACGGCTCGTGAGATAGGTCAGGAACTTTTCAAAATGTGCCCGGCAGGCCTCGTCTAGGAAGTCTGAGATCTTTGGAAGCGATTCAATGAAGGGTTGACAGGATTTCACCTTGCAGTCGAACACACGCAGAGGATTAGTTTCGCTACGCCTTTGACAATCGTCGCACAACAGGGGCTTCATCGAGACCAAAGCCTTCTTGAGATGCTCCAGGAATCGCGGTCGGCAGATATTACACCCGATGGAATTGACGAACAGGGTTTGGTCTTCAATGCCGATCTTCTTGAGAAAAAACTGCAGCATTTCAATGACTTCGGCCTCGATGGCTGGATTGTCCGACCCTAGCACCTCGGCCCCAATCTGATGAAATTGTCGGTAGCGCCCTTTTTGGGGACGCTCGCGGCGAAACATAGGACCGAGATAGTACAGCTTGGCGATGGGCAATTCCTGCTGCAACTTATGTTGGTTGTAGGCTCGCACGACAGGTGCTGTCCCCTCAGGGCGCAACGTGAGCGACTTCTCGTCGCGGTCCTCAAAGGTGTACATCTCTTTGGAAACGATGTCCGTGTCTTCTCCAACGCCGCGCGCAAAAAGTTCTGTGCTTTCAAAGATCGGAGTACGAACCTCGGTGAAGCCGTAGAGATCGAAAATGTCGCGGGCGGTGTTCTCCACACGACTCCACAGAGCCGATTCGGGAGGCAGGATGTCGCGCGTACCTTTGATGGACTTGATCACTGTTTCGGGTTGTGGTGTCGGATACTTCTGTTTCGAAGCCGCGCTTTCAGCTAGCCCGGCATGATTCAATGACTAAAGACAATTCAATGACCAATGACTAAGCACGAATGACGAAAGAATGACTAATACCGAAGCTCGAAAAGGGTACAAGAAAGTATTGGGTCATTAGAGCTTCGGATTTATTTCGTCATTAGGGTTTCGGCATTGGTCATTCTTGCGTTGGAGATGAAGACTGGATTCCCGCTTCCGCGGGAATGACGCATAAATCAAGATTGTCCTCAGCCCTTCTCCTTCAGATAGTTCTCTTTGTACTTCAAATAGTTGTTCGCGTATTGGTCAATGCTTTCGACCTCTGAGGAAGAGAGCTCACGCACGACCTTCGCTGGAGAGCCCAGTACGAGGCTGCGGGGAGGCACCTTGAGGCCCTGTGTTACCAACGAACCCGCACCGACGATGGAGCCTTCGCCGATGACGACCTTATCCATGACGATGGCGCCCATTCCGATCAAACAATGCGACTCCACGGTGCAGCCGTGCAGAATGACACCATGCCCAACACTGACAAAGTCGCCCAAGATCGTAGCGTTTCGGTCACGGGTCACATGCAGCACGCAGGAGTCTTGAATGTTGGTGCTGGTACCAATCCGAATGTAGTAGACATCACCGCGCACCACCGTGTTGAACCAAACGCTGGAATGGTCGCCGATGACGACATCGCCGATTATCTGCGCGCTGTCTTCGATGAAAACCCCCGCGCCAATCTGGGGGGACTTGCCTTGATAGCCGCGAAGCATGGAATGTTGTTCCGCAAACTCAGTTTGGGGGCGTCAGAAGCAGCCGCCGGTGTGCATATACATCGCCCAAATAAACAAAGTGGGAGGCAGCCTCCACTGAGACCGTCTCCCACTCAGAAGCACCAGCAAGCCAGCAGCAAATTCGACTACTTGGCAAATTTTGCGTAGCGGGCCTCGATGCGGCCCCAATGGAGCTTGGCTAGGAAGTTGTCGATGTACTTGGCGCGGCCGGGCCCGTCCTTGTGATAGTAAGCGTGCTCGAACACATCGCACGAGATCAGCGGAATGCCGCCCCAAATGGCGCCATATTGATGCTCGTCCACCAAGACGTTCAGGAGTCTCTTCGAATAAAGGGAATCATAGACCAGCAATCCCCAGCCACTTAGTTTGGCGGAAACTGCCGCAGCTTTGAAGTCAGCTTTCCAACTGTCAATGGAACCAAACTCCGCTGCAAGGGCCTTGGACAGCGTGGGAGCCTTGGAAACGTCGCCATCGCCACCAAGCACTTCCCAATAGACGTCGTGTAACAACGCTCCGGCGTGATTCCAGGTGAATCGGCGTTTCAGCTCGCCAATCTGGCTGTAGTTGCCATTGGCCTTGGAGCGGTCTGCTCCCTCCAGCTCCTTCTCTATGTTATTTAGGAAAGTGACATAGCCTTTGTGATGAGTGTTGTAATGCCAGTCTGTGGTCTCAACTGAAACAACATCTTTCAGGAGCTCTTTGGCTTCAGCATCTGAGTAAGGCCGGGGATTGAACTTCCATTCGTATGCCATGAGTGTTCCTCCTCTATCGAATCACTCGAAAAGGTTGAAGACGGAGTAGAGATTACAGGCACATGAAAGCATGACCTAGGCATCTCTGCGAGGTCCAGCTGCCAAACACGAACGGTAATCTTAATGTCATCGGCTTTGAGAGTCAACGAGGAGGCACTAGGAGTGACACGTGGGGAAGTGTGCGATCTCCGCAGACACGGCGGGTGGGACAAATGTCGGGCCGGAAGCAGGAGCCAAGGGTTGCAGCCAGCCAAGGCACCGACTAGCGACTTGAGTCGATCGTCAACGATTCCGAGCGGAAGAATAGGTCTCGGGCTGAGAGTTGGGCAGCGGCGATCAGCGCTGTTTGCTTGCTAATGGCTACCACTGGGAATGAGGCGCCTTCCTGCGACCCGAGCTCCTGCAACTTCAGCTCTTTCAAATCCAGCAGCCCCCAGCGCGTGAGTGTCGTTTCCGCCAGGTCGTCCCAGGCCACCAGCACTCTGCCTTGAGAGACCATGGCTGTTTGAGAATGTTTCCCCAACTTCTGGTTTGGAGAGAGCAAACGGCGCGGTGAAAAAGTGGCTCCGTGGTCGGCAGACGATGCATGGTAGAGCCCAGGCCGTCCCCCTCCACCCGTAAACCAGGTGACCGAGACTTGCCCTCCGGCATCAATGGAAAGGGCCGGTCCTGCGACTGGACAGGCATTCACCTCCCATTTGTCCTGGTTCACAATAGTCTTCGAGAAGCTCTTCCCTTCATCGTGCGAGACCGCCAGCACAATATCGCGAAACATGGGCCCCGCGGGTGGGACCGTCCGATAGGAAAGAAACATTCGTCCCGACGCATCGATCTGGAGTTGAGTTCTGCAACACTCACACACATCGCCGAGAATCCGGCGATCCGGAGAAAATGTCCTGCCCTCATCGGTTGACGTGCTCATCCAGATTTCCGCTCCCCGATCCGTAGGCTTTTTGCTCCTTTCATCGATCCAAGTGGCATGGATTCGGCCTTTGCCGTCGACGGTAATTGACTGGAAGGCGTGCCCGGCCGGTTGTAACGCTGCGTCCGAATTGATGCTTATGGCCCGCGAGAACGTTTTCCCTCCGTCCGTGGATCGGGCAAAACGAACGTTGCCTTTCCAACGTCCACGCTCATTGGCCCAGCAGACGTAAATCTGTCCAGTCGGGCCGACCGCGACTTTGGGAGGGTTCTCATTTCGAACCGTGGCATCTCCCAACTCGCTATTCACTCTGACGGGTTCCGAAAAAGTCCTCCCGTCGGGAGATCGCTGCAGCAGTACGTTGCTTATTCCGGCTTTGCGCTCGACGTAAACAAGATAAAAGCCACCACGAGGATCGGCAGCGAGAAAGGGATTGTAGCGACCGTCCTCCTTCGACAATGTTCCGTGCTGGTGGACTTGAGCAGCCAACAGTGGGATGCAGGTGGCCAGCAACAACGCCAGGCAAAGTCGTTTCAGCATGAGAGATTGCTCCCTTTGAAAATGGCGTGGTTCTTCCCTTGAGTCCGAAGGGGCTGTGGGTTGTAACAGCCCCAAAACCCCCCTGAAGTCCCCCCTTGTCCAAGGGGGGACGGTTTTTCATCGAGCGTGCCGACGCCCATAGACTTCCCTTCAAAACATCACCCGCAATGCCAGTTGCAGCGTTCTCGGGTCGCTCACCGAAAGGATCTGCCCGAACGTCGGCAACGGATTGGTCGGATAGACGCCCGTGCCGAAGGTGCCATTCCGGGTGACGCCGTTTACCCGATTCAGGAGGTTGAACCCCTCGACGATTCCTTCCAGGCGTACTCTCTCCGTCAGCCGGAAAGTGCGACTGAGCCGTGCATTCAAGTTGACAAAGTCGAAGCCCGTGCCTGCATTGCGGCTGATGAATGCTCCGTTTACGGTGGGTCGGGCGTTGGTGCCCTGGATTGTGGTCGTCCCGGTGGTGATGTTGAACGGCAGCGCCGAGTAATACTGAACCATGGTGCTCAACTGAAAGCCATGGCTGATGTGTTCCCAAACATTCTTGGCAGGGTCTGTGGAAGTTTGTGCTGTGCCATTGAAGACAAACCGATGGCGCTGGTCATCGTCGGACCGTCCATAGTCCTGCCAGATGTCGTAGTGGTTGATCGGCGAGCTGAAGAAGAACTCCCCGACGTTGTTCAGTGATTTGGAGTAGGTGTACGAGACGCGATAGTTCCCCCAGCGCACCGGTCGCTGCACGAAAGCGACATGCATGGCGTTGTAGTTGGAGTCGGCCAATGAGGAGTAACGGCTGTTGTTGGCATAGTTGGGGTTGGGGCGGCAACCATTGTTATTGCCTGACGCCACGCAGGTTGGCACATTTTGGTTCACCGAGATGATCAGACGAAGTCCGCGCAGATTCTGGTAGCCGACACTCAAGGTGCCGCGTTCTCCAATTTGATGCTCGATCTCCAGGCTGGCCTGCTGGGAATACGCATTCTGCATCTCGCGGTCCATGGTTGTCAGGTTGACAAGGGTGACAGCGGGAACAGGAGCGTTGAGGATATTTGGGAAAACAGGAGCTCCGGCTTGCGTGGGAGAGAGACTCAGGCTGATCTGGCTCAGGTTGGCAAGGTCCGTGGTATTGCCAGCGGACAAGATCGCATTGGCGAGAGCGCGCAGGGGAACGCGGTCGTAGAAAAGCCCGTAGCTACCTCGTACCACGGTGCGTCGCGATTCAAAGGGCGACCACGCAAAACCGAAGCGCGGCGAGAAATTGTTCCGGTCGGTTGAGATCGTTTCCAAAAACTGCCAGTCGTACCGTAGGCCCGCATTCAGTGTCAGACTCCGGTTTAATTTCCACTCGTCCTGAGCATACAGGCCGAAATTGGGATTGTTCTGGGAAATCACCGAGTTGCCGAAGGTCTGGGTAAAACCTGAATTGTTATAGACCCCGGAAACGAAGTTCGCCAGAGAGGAAAAGGCGTAGCTGCCGCGAATGGATCTAGGGTAGGTGATCTTACAACTGTTGTAGAGAAAGTCCGTTCCCACTCGCAATGCATGCGCCCCTGCGTGGTGGGAAAGGTTGTTGACAATTTCGTAGAGCTTGTTGGCACGCCCGGTAGGAGAACCGGACGATGTCCCGAAGGAGGCAACTCCCGAGATGCTGGTTGCCGGTCCAACAGGATCGCTGGGCGGGGCCTTCAAGTCGCTGTAAGTAAATTGCCCCCGTGTTTCATTAATCGTTCTAGGTGAAAGACTCACGGTGTTGCTAACCGCAACGGTCTGGTCGTTGTTCTCCAGGTTGGAAGAGGCGGAGGGCGCGCTCAGGGCTCCGGCGCCTCGCGAGTTCCTCGCATTGACATCGTAGAGGCTGTAGCGAATGCTGAACTGATCCTTTGGAGTGAACTGATGATCGACCTTCCCGAGGACATTCACGTTATGAACCGGGTTGGGATAGAGCCCTGTGCTGATCAGTGGACCTTGATAGCCGACAGCGGCCAGCCGGGAATTGATCGTGTTCACGTTCGCTTGAGAAATAGTGACCAGTCCGGATTGGTTCAGCAAGCGCTGCTCGAAGTTCGAGAAAAAGAAAGTCCGGTCCCGGATGATGGGGCCTCCGAGACTGGCCCCATACTGTCCCTGTGTCAGGGGGAGTTTCGTGTGAGAGAGGGGGTTGGCCGCATTGAAGCGCTTGTTGCGCAAGAAACCATAGAGGCTACCGTGCATGGAATTGGTGCCGCTCTTGGTGACCATATTAACGTAGCCACCCAGGGCTCGCCCGAATTCGGCCTGGCCTCCGGAAGTGACCACCTGAAACTCATGGACGACGTCGAGACCGTAGAAGATACCGCTGAGACCAGCGGCATCGTCATTGGCAGAAAGGCCGTCGACGATGAAATTATTCGAAAAGTTCCGTTGGCTACTGACCGAGATGCCTTGGCCCGGCACTGCCGAAGTCTCGGGAAAGAGCTGCGTGCTGGCGGTGTTGGTGGGAGAGACACCAGGAACGAGCAGCGCCAGGTCCAGAAAGTTGCGGCCGTTCAGCGGAAGGTTTTTCACCTCGGTTTGCGACACGGTGCTGGCAATCTGGCTGCGCGCGGCCTCGAGCGTGACGCCTTCGGCGGTCACGGTCAGCTTCGTTTCGGTGGTTCCAATGGCGAGCGAGATAGGCAGCTCATACGCAGCGCCCACGGTCAAGGTCAACAAGCGAGTGACTTCCGCAAACCCTTTCGTTTGAACCTTGATTTCGCAGGGTCCGACTCTGAGGTATGGAAGCCTGAATCGTCCTTCTTGATCGGTGGTTGTGCTCCTCGTCAGATTGGTGTCCGTCTGGCGAGCCGTGACTTGTGCGCCTTGCACGACCTCGCCTGACGGATCGGTCACGCGTCCGCTGACGCTGGCAGAGTTGATGTTTTCCTGTGCCACAGCCACCGGCGCGAACGCTACTGCACAAAACATTACGAACGTAGCTTTGGCAATAAATGAAAGCATGCTTCCCTCTTTTTTCTTCGCCAAGTCATTCCCACAAAACCTGCCCTCGCGAAAGCAGGAGAGGAAATCCAACCTGGATTCCGGCGCGCGCTGCGCTTGGCGGGAATGACCTCCTGTCGTTGCCGACTTCAAGTCCCGACAGACACAGGCGGAGCCTTACCGTAGCGGTATTGAAGGTGACGTACAGGACGCCCCAGCGCCGAGCCTCATGCTCCGAAGGGTGCTATCCTCACATCGTGGCTTAAGCTAAACCCTACGGGAGGGGCCGGGAGCTTGTGAACCTTGGTTAGGAATTTCTAGGAGGATGAAAAAATTGAGGTGAGCAATCCAGGAGAAGGAATCGGTCTTTTGCGCTGACGAAGACCGAGAGACTTGGATCGAATCCGATTTGTCCCAAAGATTCAGGCACAAAATCCTTCAGCAACGGAAGCAAGCCAAAGAAGTATTCCTTGTCACAGCCGGCTTTCAGAACGCAAGCTGTTGCCGGCGCTGTCTTGGTGGCGCCTAACCGTTCCGTTGAATCACCAGGTTTGTGACAGGCAGCACCCACTTTGGGCGGAGTCTTACAGACCTTGGGACAACAGCACTTTGTCTTGTGCAGAGGACAGCTTGTGCCTTCTGGCGTTGCCTTCAAGCTCGCGCCCAGCAGAAGAGTCAGATCGGTGGTGCTGAGACTGAACGCCAGCAACACGACCACGGCGACAACTGTTCTCAAGATCCCGTGCATGATTTGTATGCTAAAGCCAGAAGCCTGGAGGAGCAAGACGATTCTTATTTGACATGGCCCGCCCACTGCTTAGGCCTGAGCCGGTGTCGAGCGGAAGCTTAGGGACTAGGTTGCCCCAACTTCGGCTCGTGGCCAGAACACTGAATGACGGGAAGTCTGGGATATTTAGGGAAACTCGGATTACTGGCTGAACGCTGGCACTGGTAGAATATGGACCCGCGATCAGACTCGATCTGTTGCATGTGTTGGCAGTCGCGGCATAACCCAATATGTTGTTCAGCCTTGGGCGTTTCGGGCACTGTTGGATTCCTGCGTAGCAGCGCGGTGTCGTGCGGCTGGCGAAGAGTTGAAGTCGATGAAACAGAAAATAAACTCCGAGAGTCTGTCAGGCACATCAACTAAAAAAGAAACTCATCAGGAATTTCCAGCCGCCAGCAAAGGATATAGAATCAGGATGGGGTTAGGCGATCTAGACTTCTCTGACGCTCAGCCAGCAGGCGGTCGAACTGAAGCTTGCGTGAGATAGCGGATCGACTCATAGGGGCTATATGAACAAGATACCAAGATCAGAAATTACTCCGGAATCTGTATACCTTTCCAGAAGGCGATTTATGGGAACGGTTGGGGCCTTGGCTGGTAGTGCGTTTTTGCCATCCAGCTTCCTGGCAGCCGATGGTTATGAAGAACTGCGCAAGGAACTGACCCCGTTGAAAGCGATCACAAGTTACAACAATTTCTACGAGTTCTCGACGAAGAAAGAGGACGTTGCGCCGCTGTCCCAGGGATTTCAGACCTCTCCTTGGAGCGTGAAGGTGGGCGGACACGTGAGCAAACCTGCGACCTTCGATATTGACGATCTCCGCAAGAGGTTTCCTCAAGAGGAGCGCATCTATCGACTGCGCTGCGTTGAAGGCTGGTCGATGGTGATTCCTTGGATGGGATTTCCTTTAGCGTCCTTGCTGAAGATCGTTGAACCCACGCCGAAGGCCAAATACGTCCGCTTCGAGACTCTGCACGATCGAAAACAGATGCCTGGCCAGAAGAGTGGCTGGTATTCATGGCCCTATGTTGAGGGGTTACGCATGGATGAAGCCATGAACGATTTAGCCATCCTGGCAACGGGACTCTATGGCAACCCTCTGCCGCCTCAAAACGGAGCCCCGATTCGACTGGTCGTTCCCTGGAAGTATGGATTCAAGAGCATCAAATCCATCGTGAAAATTGATCTGGTCGGATCCATGCCAAATTCCCTGTGGATGCAGGCTGCCCCCAATGAGTACGGCTTCTACGCAAATGTCAATCCTGCAGTAGATCATCCCCGCTGGTCTCAGGCCAGCGAGCGCCGGATTGGCGAGTTCGGCCGGCGAAAAACGCTGCCCTTCAACGGATATGCCGACCAGGTCGCCCATCTGTACGCTCGCATGGATTTGCGGAGGGACTTTTGATGGGTTGGCTTAAGCGGACCTGGCTCCTCATCTTGACTCACGTTGGAGCACTGTTGCCGCTGGCAATGCTAATCTGGAACTTCTTTCACGATCAGTTGACTGCCAATCCGATTCAATACATTACATTCCGAACTGGCAAGACGACGCTTGTGCTGCTCATCCTGGCTTTGGCTTGCACGCCGCTCAACACCGTCTTCGGGTTAAGGCAAGTGCTCCGCTTGCGCAGGTCGCTTGGCCTTTACGCTTTCCTGTATGCAACACTGCATTTTCTGACATTCGTCGGCCTGGACTATCAGTTCGATCCGGAATTGCTCAAGGAAGCCATTTTCAAGAAGCGCTACGCGCTTGTCGGGTTCGCTGCGTTTCTGACGCTTCTTCCGATGGCCATCACTTCTACCAAAGGATGGATGAGGCGATTGGGTAAGAACTGGAAGCGCCTTCACCGGCTGATCTATCTTGCTGCGTTGCTGGCGATCGTCCATTTCGTCTGGCTCGTGAAGTCGGACATTCGGGAACCTCTGGCCTATGGTGCGGTTGTCGTTACATTGCTGGCTCTTCGATTGAAGACCATTCGGAAAGCCCTTGTGAATCTCCGCGAGAGGCTGGCAACCTGGCGCCGAGGCTACAACCGGGTTACATTTCGCGAAGACCTAAATTGAACGCAAGAGGAGAGGCGCCACTTGAGGGACGATGCGCTGATCTAGGCTTTCTAAATTGGCACGACAACCCCCGGGCGGCTTCGCCGCCGCGCCCTTTGACTAAGGGGGAGTTATCGCACAGCGTCATTCTCCCCTTGCGCAGCGCATAAGGGGGAGATCAAGAGGGGGTAGGAACCACCCATGAACCCGAGAGACTTCGTCATTATCCAACGCGTGAAACTGTTGGCGCCGCTGTTGCTTCTCCTCCCGCTTGCGGGCTGTTCCCAAAAACCACAAGCAATCACCGACTCGCAACGCGAGCAGCAATTTCGGGAAATGATGTCTGGTGTCGCGCTGGTGGGTCGCTCAACAAGGCTGAACCGCGAGGGGCTTTCGGGCGAGGAGCAATATCTGATCGACAAGGTATCTAAGCTGACGGGCGATACCTGGCTCTTCCAGACGCGTCTTAAATATGGTGAGCGTGAGATTCCGGTGCCGATACCGCTGACGATTCTCTGGGCCGGTGACACGCCGGTGATCACTTTGACTGATCTGACGATTCCCGGGGTTGGAACCTACACGGCCCGCGTCATTCTGTACAGGGACCAATACGCAGGAACTTGGAGTGGGAAGAATGCTGGTGGACAACTGTTCGGGAAGATCGTCCGCCAGAACCAAAAATAAGGCCTGCCACACCCGGGAGCTGGGAAGAGATTGACTCAGTGCGATCCCGACGCATCACCGTTCTCGATGCACAGCCGAAAACCTCGGTGGAGTGGGCGCCTCACGCCAAAGCCCGCTTCACCACATCTCCGTGCACATCCGTCAAGCGGAAGTAGCGCCCTTGAAACTTATAGGTGAGACGTGTGTGATCGAGGCCGAGGCAGTGCAGAATGGTCGCGTTGAGGTCGAAGACTGAAATCGGGTCACGGACGATGTTGTAGCTGAAATCGTCGGTCTCACCGATCGTCACGCCGCCTTTGATCCCACCCCCAGCCATCCAAAGCGTGAAGCAACGAGGATGGTGATCGCGGCCATAGTTGTCCGGCGTGAGTTTTCCCTGCGAGTAGACGGTGCGCCCGAATTCTCCACCCCAGATCACTAGTGTGTCATCGAACAGACCACGCTCCTTCAGGTCCTGAATGAGCGCGGCCGTCGGCTGGTCGGTATTGCGGCATTGTCCGGCGATCTGCTTAGGGCAGTTATTGTGCTGATCCCAGCCTCGATGAAACAGCTGGATGAAACGCACGCCACGTTCGGCCAGGCGCCGTGCCAGAATACAGTTTGCGGCAAAGGTGCCCGGCTTGCGCGCGTCGGGCCCGTATCGTTCCAGAATCTTCTCGGGCTCGTTCGATAGATCAGTCAGCTCAGGCACAGAAGACTGCATCCGATAAGCCAGCTCGTACTGTGACACCCGCGACAGAATCTCCGGGTCGCCAAACGTCTCGGCATTTTTCTGATTCAACTTCGCCAGATCGTCGAGAAAACGACGGCGCACTTCATTGCTGATTCCCGGTGGATTCGACAGGTAAAGCACCGGGTCCTGGCCGCTATGGAACTTCACCCCTTGATGCCGCGACGAAAGAAACCCGCTGCCCCACAACCGGTCATACAACGGCTGGTCGCTCGAAGCACCGACTGAAACCATCACGACGAATGCAGGCAGGTCCTGGTTTTCGCTGCCCAGACCGTAGGCGATCCACGCCCCCAGACTCGGACGTCCCGCCAGTTGAAAACCAGTGAGCGAAAACGTGATGGCGGGATCGTGGTTGATCTGCTCCGTGTGCATGGATTTGATGAAACAAAGATCGTCCGCAATCTTCGCGGTGTGCGGCAGTAGCTCGCTAAGGGTCGCACCCGACTTTCCGTATTGACCAAACTTGTAGATCGAGGGTGCCGTGGGGAAGCTGGATTGGAACGCAGTCATCCCTGTCAAACGCTGCCCGCGCCGCACGGAATCAGGCAAGTCCTGACCGCGATATTTTTCGAGCTGCGGCTTGTGATCAAAGAGTTCCAACTGCGAGGGTCCGCCTGATTGGAACAGATAGATCACCCGCTTTGCTTTCGGTGCAAAATGCGGCATGTCTGGCAGGCCTGATTGTGGACCTCTGGCCTCGGTTGAGCCGACCGCTAGGCCGTCTTCCTTCAACAGAGCAGCCAACGCAGTCGTACCAAGTCCCAAACTACAGCGGCTGAAGAAGTGCCTGCGCGTCATCAGGAGCTGGTACTCAGCAAGCCGGTCAGTCATTTCGATACTCATTGCTTCGTGATGACCTCGTCGAGATTCAGAATCAAACTGGCAATCACGGCGTACGCAGCCAGTTCCTCAGCTTTCAGCGTTGCATCGCCCGGCTTGGCCCCGACGGCCAGCAGTCGCGTTGCCTCTTGCGGATGCCGGTGGAAATACTCTAGCTGAGATTGCAGATTCCCCAAGAGCACTTGCCTCTCAATTTCCTCTGGTGGGCGTCCGGCCGCCAGACGCAGCCCAAGCGCGATGCGTTCCTCAGGATTGGTGCCACCTTCGCTCAACATCCGCTGGGCCATGATTCTGGCGGCTTCGACATAGGTGGTATCGTTCATCAGATTGAGGGCTTGCAGCGGGGTGTTGGTACGCGTCTCGCGCACCATGCAGTACTCACGCGAGGAGGCATCAAAAACATTCATGGCCGGAGGATTGACCGTGCGCTTCCAGAAGGTGTAAAGACTTCGCCGCCACAGACCCTTGCTCTTGTCTTGAGCGTACTTGGTCATGTTTGAGAACAGCAGGTCTTTGTATAGACCTTCCGGCTGATACGGCCGGACCGACGGGCCGCCAAGCTCCTCGACCAAAAGACCAGAAGCAAACAGTGCTTGATCGCGAATCATCTCGGCCGGCAAACGCACCCGTGGACCGCGTGCCAGCAGCCGGTTGTCGGGATCGCGCTGGAGCAGTTCCGGAGTGATTTGTGAGCTCTGACGATAGGTGTTGCTCATGACGATCGTCTTGAGCAGCGCTTTCGTGTTCCAACCGTTTTGCTGAAACTCGACCGCAAGCCAGTCGAGCAGCTCCGGATGCGAAGGCCGCTCGCCTTGCGCGCCGAAATCCTCTGCGGTTTTCACTAGCCCGTTGCTGAAAAACATCTGCCAAAAGCGATTGACGGTCACTCGGGCAGTCAACGGATTCTCTGCACTGACAAGCCAGCGAGCCAATCCCAGCCGGTTGTTCGGCCACGTTTTGGGCAGTCCCGGCAGCACCGTGGGTACGCCGCGGTCCACCCGCTCTCCTTTGGCGTCATAGGAGCCGCGATTCAACACGAAGGCTGACCTCGGCTGGGGCAGTTCCTCCATGACCATCAGAGTCACAATCGAGGCTTCGAGCGATGCCTTCTGCCGTTGCAGTTCGCGCAGGGTTTTCCACTCGCCCTTGGCGGTCGTGGACGAGGCTCCGTCGAGGAACGCATTGCGGGTCTTCAACCGCTGTCCCTCGCTTCGCATTTGCGGCGGGATTGCCGCAATCTGAGACAAAGAATCCGGACAGGACAGAATCGCAATCTGCTCAGCGCTCGGCAGTGCGTTGTAGATCCGCACTTCGTCGATCAGCCCTCTGAAACGCCACTGGGGTCCACCGCCGCCCCCGATGGATAAATGCGCGTCGTTGTTTGCAAACTGACGAAACAAACGGCTGTTGTTTACTTTCAACGGTTGCTTCTGTCCATTAACGTAGATCTGCACCTTGTCATAAGGTTGCAAACTGTCGAACACAGTCACCACGTGGTACCAGCGCTTGATGGGCAGTGTGTTCTCTGTTTCGACACGGAACGAATCATCGGCCCACACGCCCACGAGGTTGAAATGCACTTTGCCATTGACGAAAAACACTCCATAGCCGCGCCCTTTGGGCAGATTGTTCTCCTGCTCGGTCACGTTGTCGCTCATACGCGTGACCAAAGCACCGCTACTCTCGGATTCAGGATAAAACCAGGCTGAAATAGCAAACTGGTCTTTGAAGTCGTGCACCCGATCGCGATAATCGAACGTGGCCACTTTGCCCGCGTCGAACGAGAGTTTGCCGTCGAAGCCAACGCCCGTGCCAAGCGGGGAGGCGACAGACTGCGGCAGACCGTCTTTGAAACCAATCTCCACTTTCTTTTCATCCTTGGGAGGACTGACATCCGCTTCATTTGGCTCGTCCGGTTGGATTGGTCTCGGGGTTTCGTTAACGAAGAGAGTGGCGTTTTCGTCGAGCGCGTGATGCACAATCAGGTCGTCGGCAGGGAACCACTGCCGGTTCTGAGAGCCGGCGAGCGACTTCTCCCAACGCCGCTCGGCTGGCACCGTCTCCTTCAGCAATGATGCCAGTCGCTTCTCCGACCGAGCGATCTTCCCTTCCAACGAACGGAGCTGTTCCTGTTGCTCTCGTGTGGGTGCCGCCATCCAAGGCCGCGAGTTGCCGAAGTTAGCGAATCGCCCGTCTTCGGGGATGTTGTTGAAGTAGGCGTAGAGCTGGTAATACTCCTTCTGTGTGAAGGGATCGTACTTGTGGTTGTGGCAACGGGCGCAGCCCATCGTCAGGCCCAGAAACACCGTGGAGACAGTATCGACGCGGTCTACAACATACTCAACCGCGTACTCTTCGGGCACCAAGCCATCTTCCGAGTTGCCGCGATGATTGCGATTGAAGGCGGTGGCGATGCGCTGCTCCAAACTGGGGCTGGGCAGTAGATCTCCGGCGAGCTGCTCGATGACGAATTGATCGAAGGGGAGATTGCGATTGTACGCCTCGATCACCCAGTCGCGCCAGCGCCACATCTCCCGCTCGCCATCCAGCTGATACCCGTTCGTGTCCGCGTAGCGGGCTGCATCGAGCCAGCGAAAGGCCATGCGTTCCCCATACCTTGGCGAGGCCAGCAGACGATCCACAACCTTTTCGTAGGCCTTGGGCGATCGGTCGCTGAGAAAGGCGTCAATCTCCTGCGGCGTGGGCGGCAAACCGGTAAGGTCAAACGAAACACGGCGTATCAAGGTCGCGCGATCTGCTTCCTCCGCAGGCTTCGAGCCTTCCTGTTCCAGCCTGGCCAGCACGAAAGAATCGATACCATTGCGAGGCCACGCCCTGTTCTTTACTGCCGGCAGTGGCAGCCGAACAGGAACAGTGAACGCCCAATGCTGCTGCCACTGTGCTCCCTGTGCGATCCACTCGGTAAGACGCTCGATCTCCTGCTTCGTTAGTTTGTGTGTCGAATAGGCCGGCGGCATCCGCAGCGCTTCATCTTCTGTCGTGATGCGACGCACCAGCTCGCTTTGCTCCGGATGGCCGCGGACGATGGCTCGCCGGCCCTCTCCCAGATCGGCAAAGGCGTGAGCCTCGGTATCGAATCGGAGGGGGCTTTTGTTGTTTGGAGCATCCGGACCGTGACAGGCGAAGCACTTGTCCGAAAGAATCGGACGGATGTCACGACTGAAATCAATCCGACGGGAGGAAGTAGCGCCCGGCACCTCAGTATTCTGCACAGCCTTTGCCGGTTGGTCGACAAACGCGGCCAAGCAAAATGTAAGGGCCGCAAAACACGCCAGACCCCTGATCTGTGTAGCAAGACGCTGCATGCGTTTCCAGGCGGCTCGAAGACTTTGTGCGCCTAATCCTCCATCCGAACCCAGCCAAATCGTTCGGGAACGTGAAAGTTCAACTTAAATGTCGGGCTCCACGCCAGAAACCTGCGCTGGCTGTCATCACCCAAGCCATCACACCGATAGAAATTGATGCGCCATTCCATCCCACGTTCGATCTGCTGGACACCCAACGATTGCACTGGGATCCGCATCTCGCAACTCCAAAGTTTGGACCCTTCGTCAATCTGACTGGCATGAGCAAAGCCTGAGTTCCAGCCGGCATCCAGGCGAATCTCTCCGACGTTCTCAATGGCGAGGTCAACCCACAGGTTGTTCGGTGAAACTTCGAACTCCCAATAACGATTGGGCGCCTGGGGAAAAGGGTTGAGGAAAACTTCCGCGACATCTCGATTCCAGAGCTCCCAACGCTCAAGTTCCGCATCCTCCCCCAAGTATAAGTTTAATTCAGTGTATTGGCACCAAAAGGCGACATAGAGATGCTTCGGACTCCAACGTATGCTGGCTTCCGTCTTCGCTCCCGCATGCGAACGCTGAGGGTTCTCTGTATCCACCAGAATCACTCGCGAAGCACCTTGCCAGGCCGCTTTCGAGAGGTTGGCATCGGGAAGATAATCTCTCTCCAATCGGTGGGCAGCCACCCGATAATCGCTTGAAGGAACCGATCCGCTCGTCATGGCTCAGAGTTCAAGTGCGGCCCCCACAATCTTCGGTGACGCAAACCAAGTTGGAACCCACGTCATTCCCGCGGAAGCGGGAATCCAGAAACCTTTGGCAACTACGGCAACGCAGTCTGGATGCCAGCGTTCGCGGGCATGACGCTACCCGGATCGCACCCTCCGTCATACCTCGACTATTACTCAATCTTCCTTACAACACACTATTGCGGTTTCAGATGGATCGGTTGCCAGAACGCTCCGTTACCGGCGGAATCCCAAGCAGCGACTCGCACCCACTTTTTCCCAGTCGCATTAAAAGGAATCTTGAATCGATGCGACCCAAACGGCGGCCGATCCGTAGCCCTTACCAATTGCCTCTCTGTTTTCTGTCCATCGCCCCAGACCAGTTCGAGGAACTCCAAGGGATAGGTCCACTGAAGTTCCGCGACGACGGTCCGCTGCGGTCCCGCCCCCTCGACCGCGAAATGCTTGAATAACACCTCACCACTCGTGACAAAGAAATTTCCGTCGCGCATCGATTTAACGATAAGACTCCAGTCGTCCCCAAAACCGGGCAAACGATCAAGCTTCAGATAGTTTACGATCAGGTGCTGGTAAGTGTCGTCGTCGGGAAACTTGGCATAGGTGTCTCCCTCAGCCACCAAGTACTTCGGCCCGGCCCAGTTGTTCATGTCGTCCAAAGTGCCCAAGCAGCGAACTTCACAGAGACGGGCCTCAGACAAATCCGCAGGCAAAGATTGAAACGCACCTCCCAGGAAGCGGTCGCTGCGAAAATATTCCGTCTCTCTTGTTGCATCCGGGTAGCCACTGGAGCCCTTGGTACGCGGGTGTGCCTGCCAGACCAAACCGTTTTCCGCCTTCAGCATCTCCAGCTCGTCGGCAGCCGATCCCACATGGTACACCTTGCCGTATTCCGCGTGGTTTTCCACCAGCGCCTGCCCAGGCTGCCGAACCTGGGTCCAGAAAACGGGTCTGGGAAAGACCGTCGTGTAATGCCCGCCGAAATGTGCGTTGGGTTCTTCGCCTGGCATGATGAGAAAATCGCGATCCGAATGGCGACGCGACGTTTCGAAGTAGGCCTTCTGCTCCGGCAGCCGTAGTGGCCCCGGGTCTTTGGCGTGACCGTCTCCGTGGAAGTCCGACATCATCGCAATGTTGATGCCCAGTGCCCGAAACGTTGGAATCCAGGGCGGCTGGAAATCCAGGCTCCCCGCATCCAGCACCTGCTCATGAAAGGCGGTGTGGAAATGGCTGACCGCGACCTGAAATCCTGGCACCGGTGCATATCGATCGTCGTGCGTAAACGCCATCACCCGCTCCTGAGTCGCTACACCCGCCTCAGGGCTCAGGTAGTAATACACAGCCATGCGTTGCCAGGTTCCGGGCGGAGCGTTGTAGAGTGCGAAGTTGCCCATGGCAAAGCTCCGCGCCTGTCGTGAGCGCCGCTGCCAGACATCGTCCGACATGCCAAAGGGCCGGTACATCTCCTCCCGGTCTGCCTGGCGGACACCGACGGAAAACGACTGGCCATCGTCCTTGCGGTACCACACATATCCCAGGTTCAATTCGATTTCCCGGCCGAAGAAAAATTTGTGCGGTGGCGGGAAGACGGCAATTGATCCAGTGTCGGTCTCCACAATGGCCAGCCGGTTGCGCGCGCGCAGGGCTACCGGATCGGTGTTTGGCGATCCGCCAAATTCAACCTTCTGCCAGCCGCGCGCCACGTCGCGCCACACGACCCGCTTCGCCCGATCGATCTGGAAGCCTCGCAAGCCGGCGCGGTAATGGTAGGCCACGGCTGCCTCGTCGGTCTTCGCAATCGCCTCCTGGCGAAGCAAATTGGTGCCGCGATAGGCGGTGAACTGAAGTCGCCCTGAAAAGATACCCAGAGTGAGACCGGAGAACGAGACTTCCACGCGCGCCCCGTCGGTCTTCACCCGGCAGTCACTGGAATTGAAGGTCGCTGCGGCGCGTCGAATTTCATCAGCGCTCCGTGGCAGCCCCGGATTGGTGCCGGACGAACCCGGAATGACCAGCGGTGCATCCCAGAAGACCTTCCACTTCTCCTGCTCCAGAAATTCGGTGTTGCGATCCAAGCCCAACTGGCGCAATGGGCTCAATTGTTGCTCTGAAATGCGACGCCGGCCCGTCGTCACGTGGAACTCGGGGCGAAGGTCCTCTCCCAGGACCACGCGCGTGCCGCCCATCTTGCGGACGCTCATCTCCCGAATGACGGGTGACGTGCCTTGCAACCCGAAGCTGACCTGTACTTGCTGGCGGCTGGCTCCCTCCCAACTGAGTTGCAGGATGTCCCCTTTCAGTTCAGCCCGAATGCCTTCGGTGGGTTGATACTGGCTGAAGTCGCACGACAACGGTGCGGCGTTTCCGCTGGTTGCGAAGAAGAGTGAAATCCACAGTGATTTCGCCCACCGAAAGGTCTTCATTGGTCGCTCCTCAAATCCCCTCAGGAAGGGGGCCGAAGGCTCACCGACAGGGCCGCAAAACCCTCAGGGCGTTACCTTAATGAGCTGTGACGAACGCCAGCCCGGCAGATCTCAAGGGATGCGCCTCGGTCATGGTCAGTTCGGGAATTGCCGAGATTTCTGAATTCAAGCCGATTGTAGGCTATTTTCATTCCCGTCGTTAGCGGGATTCCAGGCAGCACCCGCAAACAACGTTCTGGCACCTCAGAATCAAATCGTCCCGGCACGTGGGCCTTTCGTTGATTGAGTTTTTTAGACAAAGATGTTAGTTTCCCAATGGATACAGGCACATTAAGCAGAGGTGCGGCCATGGGTATAGAAGCTATCTTACGGTCGAGAAGAATTCGACAGCTGGAACTTCCGCGGCATCTGTCGGTTGACGCCGGCAACAGCTTACGGGAGACGCTGCAGGCCATGCAGGGATCGGGTTCGGGCTCGGTGCTTGTGACAGAGAACGAACGTCTGGCAGGCATCTTCACAGAGCGGGACCTCATCTCCAAGGTTGGGGTTGCTTCGGTGGATAGCACCAGACCCATCCGTGAGTTCATGACTCCAAATCCAACCGTCCTCAGCCCTGAAGACTCTGTTTTCGATGCCATCTACTTGATGGACGAACACGGCTATCGCAACATCCCCTTGGTGGAAGCCGACGGACGCTTGGTGGGCAGTTTGCCGGTTTCCAAAGTCGTTGAGTTTCTGGCGGAGAGTCTGCCGCAAGAAGTGCTAGCCCTACCGCCAAGGGGTGAACAGCGATTTGCCGCGGCCGATGGTGCTTGAGACGATCCCCTTTGTTCCTTACAACAAATCAAAATTGAGGGCGCACAGTTTATGCCGGTGATTGAGACCGAAAACAGGAAAGATCTGGTTGAAATTGAGAATGTAACCATCCGCTTCGCCGGAGATTCAGGCGACGGCATGCAGTTGACAGGGACTCAGTTCACAAATACCTCAGCCATTCTTGGCAATGACATCAGCACACTGCCTGACTTCCCGGCGGAAATCCGTGCCCCAGCAGGTTCGCTTCCGGGCGTCAGCGGGTTCCAGATCAATTTCAGCAGCCGCGATATTCGCACACCGGGCGATGAGCCCAATGTGTTGGTCGCGATGAACCCGGCGGCACTCAAGGTAAACCTTCATGATCTGGAGAAGGGCGGCATCCTTATTGTCAACAGCGATGCGTTCGCGGAACTGAATCTAAAGAAGGCCGGCTACGAGAAGAATCCGCTCGAAGACGGGTCATTGTCGGCCTATCGTGTCATCTCGATTCCGCTCACCGAACTAAATCTGAATGCCCTAAAAGAGTTGAGTCTCGGGAAAAAAGAAGCTGACCGCTGCAAAAACTTCTTCGCTTTAGGAATGATGTACTGGCTGTATGACCGTCCGCTGGAGCCGACGCTGAAGTGGATGCAATCGAAGTTTCAAAAGAACCCCGTTATCCTTGAAGCCAACGTCCGCGCTTTGCGTGCCGGTTTCAACTATGCGGACACCACCGAACTCTTCACGACTCACTACCGCGTGCGGAAGGCCAGCCTGGCACCGGGAAAATATCGGAACATCACCGGCAACGAGGCCACGGCGCTGGGATTCATCGCTGCGGCCCAAGTGGCCAAGCGGCCGTTGTTTTACGCGAGCTATCCAATCACGCCAGCCAGCGACATTCTTCATGAATTGTCGCGTCACAAGAATTTCGGCATCAAGACGTTTCAGGCTGAGGACGAGATTGCCGCCATGACGGCCGCGATTGGAGCCTCCTTTGCGGGGCATCTTGGGTTGACGGGTACCAGTGGACCTGGTGTCGCACTGAAATCCGAGGCTATCGGTTTAGCCGTGATGACCGAATTGCCGGTGGTAATCGCGAACATCCAGCGCGGCGGACCCAGCACCGGCTTACCAACCAAGACGGAGCAAGCCGACCTTCTGCAGGCGATGTTCGGGCGCAACGGGGAGTGCCCGGTACCCATCGTTGCCGCAGCGACACCCTCCGATTGTTTTGCAATGGCGTTCGAGGCGTTCCGAATTGCGACGATGTTTATGACCCCGGTGTTCTACCTTTCGGACGGATATCTGGGCAATGGCTCGGAACCTTGGAAACTTCCGAAGGTGGACGAGCTGCCGAAGATTGACATCGAGTATCGAACTGAAGCGGAAGGCTTCCATCCTTATCTGCGGAATGAAGCCACGTTGGCGCGACCTTGGGCAATTCCCGGGACGCCCGGTCTGGAACATCGCATTGGAGGGTTGGAGAAGCAGCACATTACCGGCAATGTCAGTTACGATCCGGACAATCACGAATTCATGGTCCGATTGCGCGCCGAGAAGGTGGCCCGTATCGCAAACTTCATCCCGGAAGTTGAGGTGTTCGGGAAACCCGAAGGCAAGCTCCTCGTGATCGGGTGGGGAGGAACCTATGGTGCAATCACCTCGGCTGTGGAGGCGATGCAAGGACGAGGCAAGTCCGTATCGAGCATACACCTTCGCCATCTGAATCCGTTTCCCAGAAACCTGGGCGAGGTCCTTTCGCGATTTGAGAAGGTCCTTGTCCCGGAACTGAATCTGGGCCAACTGTGTTTGCTCCTAAGAGCCCGCTATCTTGTGGATGCCATAGGGTTCAACAAGGTCAAAGGGCATCCTTTCAAAATCTCAGAGTTGGTTCGAAAGATGGAAGAGTTGGTTTGACGCTTTGTTGGCTCGTTCAAAGAAAACTGTGTCGTGATCGATTGGTTTGCACTGGAGATGATTTCTGATGAGTGAAAATGGCAAGCAAAACGGCAAGGGTGCTGGAGTCGTCGAACTCAAGCGCCAGGACTTCATGACCGACCAGGAGGTACGCTGGTGTCCTGGTTGCGGCGACTACTCCATCCTGGCCCAAACCCAGAAGACCTTGCCGGATCTCAAGATCCCGCGAGAGAATTTTGTTTTCGTTTCGGGCATCGGCTGTTCGAGCCGCTTTCCCTATTACGTCAATAGCTACGGGTTCCATAGCATCCACGGCCGGGCTCCCGCCGTGGCCACCGGCATCAAGGCTGCACGACCGGAGCTCTCCGTTTGGGTTATCACCGGTGACGGTGATGCCTTGAGCATCGGCGGCAATCACTTCATGCATGTGATCCGGCGCAACCTGGACGTCAACATCATTCTGTTTAACAACCGGATTTATGGTTTGACGAAGGGTCAGTACTCGCCGACCTCCGAGTTTGGAAAGAAAACCAAATCCACACCGCAGGGTTCCATTGACTATCCCATCAATCCTTTGTGCGTGGCGCTGGCAAACGAAGCGACGTTTGTGGGACGCTCGATTGACGTTGACGTGAAGCATCTGAACACCGTGCTCACCCAGGCTGCGAACCACAAGGGTGTTTCCTTCGTCGAGGTGTTTCAGAATTGCAATATTTTCAATGATGGAGCGTTCAAGCATTTCACCGAGCGAGAGCACCGCGAAGACCGCACCATTAATCTCGAGCACGGCAAGCCCATGACTTTTGGGAAGGATCGCAATAAGGGGATCCGGCTTCAGGGAATGAAGCTGGAAGTCGTGGAACTTGGCAACGGAATCACCGAAGCCGACCTGCTCGTGCATGATGCGCATTCGTCGGACCCCAGTCTTCCTTATATGCTGGCGAGAATGGACTATCCCGAGTTTCCAGTTCCCATCGGGATTTTCCACGCTGTGGGAAAACCCACTTATGACGAACTGCTTGACGCTCAGGTTCAGGATTCCATCAACCGGTTTGGCCCGGGAAACCTGGAAAAGCTCCTAAACAGTGGAGACACCTGGGTTGTGGAGTAAGTTTGAACTGCGAATTTCGAACTGCGAAGGTCGAATTGCCAACGACCGGAATCCGTGCCGCTGATCCATTGGTTTTTCGGGTTCTTCATTCGCACTTCGAACTTCAAACTTCAGATCGGCGGGTTTGAGGAGGAACGTCTATGCTCTGTCCTGCTTGTGGCCACGACAATCTGCCCGGCGTAGATCGATGTGAAACCTGTATGGCTTCGCTGATGAAGCTGGATGTGCCACAGGCGAAGTCAGGTCTTCAGGAACGCCTCATGGAAGATTCGATTTCAGCCTTGCGGCCTGCAAGCGCCATCTCACTGCCTGCGGATGCCTCCGTTCTGGAGGCAGTCGCGACGATGAAGGAACGCCACGTCGGCTGTATTTTGGTAATGAAAGAAGGACAGTTGGCCGGGGTCTTTTCGGAGAGAGATTTCTTGCTGAAGGCTGCCAATCTCGGCCGCAGCCTGGGGGAGATTCAGCTTGGGGAGGTCATGACACCCAGTCCGATCACCTTAAGCCCGGAACACTCCATTCGCTTTGCCCTTCACGAAATGTCTGTCGGTGGCTTTCGGCACATTCCGCTCGTCCGCAATCGTGAACCGGTTGGCATTATTTCGGCGCGGGATGTGATTGGCTACCTCTGCCATCAAATCCAGCATGCGGAAGTTTCCGCCACGGCCGCGACCAATAACGGCTAACCACTTCCATCACTCTGCCAAGCGCTCCCGGTACTCCGTTTCTTCCCTGCAGCACAGGCAAATTCCGGGTGCGTGGGTCGTAATATTGCAGACCTCGCAGAAGTAGTGGAAGTCATACGTCTTCCCGCCGCGGACAAACTGAGCTTTCACCAATTCAAACCAGGGCGATGGGGGCTCGTCTTTTCGCAAGGTCAGCCGGAACTCCCGAGTCTGGAGTCGCTTTTCCACCAACAGCGCTCCGACGTTTTCGTGTTTCTTGAGTGGATAGGTTTTGCCTGCGGCCGTTTTTAGGCCTAGAATCTCCGGCGTTGTGCCGCAAGCCGTCTCTTTGAAAGTCCCATCCAGACAAACCAAAACGCCAGCAATCTCTAGGTTTGCCGCCTCGGGCAACGGTGGCTTCTCAAAAGCGAGTCCGGTGGAGACTTCGGAGAATACAAGGGCCACAAAGAGACAAACTTTCCTCGTGTGAAGGCACATCATGTCATCACGCTCCAGAAACCAGAGTAGCTCAGGGTAATCCCATTTTCAAGCGATCCTCCGGCAGAGGGTCCAAAGGACGGAGCTTGTCCAGTATGCGCATCGTCAATATCGCTCTTCTCGGCTCCGGGTTTGTGGCGGAGTTCTTCATGCAGGGTCTGGCGAACGTCAACGGCCAGAGGGTTGTGGTGAACTACTCACGCTCACGCAAGAGAGCGGAAGAGTTTGCTCGGCGCTGGAGCATTCCGAATAGCGCAACGAACCTGAAGAATGCAGTGGACCGCAGTGATATTGACCTGTACTTGATCGCTCTGCCGAACGAAGAACACTTGCCGGTTGCTCTGCTGCTGGCAAGCCACGGAAAGAATCAAGTCTGCACCAAACCGCTGGCGCGTAATCCACGAGAGGCGCGAGCGATGCTTAAGGCGGCCGCAAAGTCGGGGAAGATGCACGGCTATGCCGAAACCGAAGTTTTTGCACCCGCGGTCGTCAAGGCAAAGGAGACCATTGAGCAGGGGGGCATTGGGAAAGTCCTGTGGGTGCGGTCGCGAGAATCGCACAGCGGCCCGCACAGTCCGCACTTCTGGGATGTTGCCAAGACCGGCGGCGGCGCGTTGCACGACCTGGGTTGCCACTGCGTGGAGGCTGCGCGATACTTTTTCGGCAAGGACGATGCCATTGTTGAAGTCATGGCCTGGGGAGCAACACTCGTACATCACAAGAAGACGAAAGGGGAGGACAATGCACTTCTCCTGCTGCGATTTGCGAGCGGTGGCATCGGTCATTGTGAACTCTCCTGGACGACGCGAGGAGGCTTGGACCTTCGTAACGAAATCCATGGATCAGAGGGCTCGTTGTTCACGGATGTAACGCGTCAGACGCCGCTAGTCTCCTTCACACCACGGCCGGCAGGCTATGTCATCGAGAAAGCCGACCTCGACTTCGGCTGGACTCGGCCTCTTCCGGAAGAAGCTTTCGCCTACGGCTATCAGGCCGAGATGCGGCACTTTGTCGAATGCGTTCGTGACGGAAGGCACCCCAGGGAAACCTACGAAGACGGCTACGTCGTCAATTGCATTCTCGAATCAGGCTACCGATCGATGCGAAGCCGGAAATGGGAGAAGGTAAAGTACGAATGACGAAGTACGAGGTGCGAAGCGAACAAGACATGGCGATGGCCCCTTCGACATTCGCATTTCGAACCTCGACATTCTCTCCGGTAACCTGAAAACCTATGAAATGCCCCAACTGTGGCGGTGATGCCAGTCCGGATCAGGTGCGCTGCTCGTGGTGCCAAGGATCGTTGGCAACCGTTGCCTGCCCATCCTGCTTTGCCACGATCTTCACTGGGATGAAACATTGTCCGTGGTGCGGGGCAGAGGTAACAAAAGCGGCCGTACTCAAGGAAGTTGCAGAGGCTTGTCCGCATTGCCAGACAATCATGACATTCGTTCAACTCGGCATCAGCCAGTTGAGCGAGTGCCGAGCCTGTGGCGGCATCTGGGTCAATAGAGGTTCTTTCGAGAAGATCTGTCAGGACCGGGAACAGCAAGAAGCGGTCCTTGGGCGTCCCGTGGTTGAGACACTGCCGCCAGAGTCCAGCGGGAAGCCACGCCGTGTCTATGTTCCTTGCCCGGTTTGCAAGATGCTGATGAACCGCATGAATTTCGCAGGTTGTTCAGGTGTTGTCATCGATTGGTGCCGCGAACACGGAACCTGGTTGGACCACACGGAATTGCCCCAGATCATTGCCTTCATCCGCGGTGGTGGCCTGCGCAAGGCTCGCAACCGGGAGAAGGAAATGCTGCAGGCCGAGTCGCGCCGACTCAGGATGAAAGAGCTGCAGTTGGCTGCGAAGGAAGGCAAGCTGCCTCGAGATGCTTCGACCGTTTCCTGGAGCAATGACTCCGACTCCTTGATGGATTTGTTTGCCTCCATGTGGCAGAGCCTCAAGGATTGATTGAATTTCGAAGTGTGAAGTTGCGAAGTGCAGTTCGAAATTAGAGTGGTATCCGAAATGTGTCATTGGACATTCAAGCCTCTGTCGTCTTCGTGATTCGAACTTCGAATTTCGCACTTCGCGACGTCTTCGTCATTCGAACTTCGACCTTGGTACTTCGACACCCGGATTCATTTGAACCGTTCATTTGACTGGTTTAGAATTGCGGATGGTTCGTGGAGACTCCAGCCGACCTGTGAGCGTGCGCTATCGATGGTGACTGCGAGACCAGAATTTGCCCCTGCAACACCGTCCCAAGCGGTTGCTACCGAACAGGTGCCAGACTGCCTGGTTTGGGACTTGGGATCGTGCGAATACCTCCCAAGCTTGGAGCTGCAGCGCAAAATCGTCCAAAGACGAAAGAGGAGTGAATTACCCGATTGCCTTTTGTTTGTAGAGTATCCACATACAATCACCTTAGGGCGTGGTGGGAAAGCCGAGCACCTATTGGCAGCCGCATCTGAGCTGGAGAAAAAATCCGTCAGCTATTGTGAGACTGACCGTGGGGGCGATATCACCTATCACGGGCCGGGCCAGATGATCGCGTATCCGATTCTCGATTTGAAGAAACATTGTCGCGATATCGACTGGTACCTAAGAAGCCTGGAGGAATGCCTGATGGATACGCTGGCTGACTTTGGCGTTCCATCTGGACGCGTTTCCGGGGCGACGGGAGTCTGGGTGGGTGACGAAAAGATTGCCGCTATTGGGGTTCGAACCAGCCAGTGGGTGACCTCCCACGGCATCGCATTGAATGTCCATCCGGATTTGAAGTACTTCGACATGATCGTGCCTTGTGGCCTTCGGTCGCGCGGTGTCACCTCTCTCTCGAAGCTCCTAGGGAGCCAGGTGCCGGGACTGCGCGAGGTGAAGTCTCGGTTCATCCAGCACTTCGGACGGATCTTTGGCCGGTCCATGCATGAGACAGCCGCAGTGTTGGATTGATGCGTCAAGCCCAAGGGCTCTCATTTCTTGTGTTCAAGCAGTAGGATTCTCTTAAGGAGCTGACGTCAATGGAGCTCAATCAGCAGACGCTGCTCGACATGCTGTATTACATGAAGCTGACGCGCGAGATTGAGACGCGCATCGAGCGAAAGCTGTACCGTCAGGGGAAAATAGTGGGAGGTGTTTACGTCGGCCGCGGCCAGGAAGCCATCGCCGTGGGTTCCACGATTCAGCTTGAGAAGGACGACTGTATCTGCCCATCGCACCGTGACATGGGAGCATTTCTCATTCGCGGAATCACGCCGCGGGAGATTTTTGCCCAGTACATGGGGCGACGGACTGGGCCGACCAAAGGCAAAGAAGCCAATATGCACATGGGCGACATGCGTCGGGGCATTGTCGCTTTCGTCAGCATGCTTGCGGACACGATTCCGGTCGCTGCTGGCATTGGCATGACGTACAAGATGCGGAAGCAGAACAACGTCGTGCTCTGCTATTTCGGCGACGGCGCCACCAGCCGGGGAGATTGGCATGAAGGCCTAAACTTGGCGTCAGTTCAGAAAGCGCCGGTAGTTTACATTTGTAACAACAACTACTATGCCTACTCGACGCCGTTGGAAAAGCAAATGGCGGTCAAGGACATCGCCGTTCGTGGTGCCGCATATGCCATGCCCGGAGTTATTGTCGACGGCAATGACGCGATTGAGGTGTTTAAGGCGACGCAGGACGCCATCCATCTGGCGCGGCAAGGCGGCGGCCCCAGCCTCATCGAATGCAAAACATTTCGCATGACCGGGCACTCGGCGCACGACGACGTGAAATACGTCCCTAAGGAACTCTTTGCGGAATGGGAAAAGAAAGATCCAATCCTTAAGCTGGAGTCTTCGATGATCCGGCAGAAAGTGGTGTCGGAAGATGCTGTCAAGAAGCTGGCGGCCCGCATCACGCGAGAGGTGGACGAGGGCTTGGCAATGGCAGAAAACGATCCTTTCCCAGATCCGGCAGAGACGCTAGAGGGCGTCTACGCGGACCAGAACATGGAAGCTCCGTTGACATTTGCCAATTCGTTTTTTTCCCAGGAGCGATAGGAGAACCCTGTGGCCGCTGTCACTTACTTGGAGGCAATCCGCCAGGGCATTTGGGAGGAAATGGAACGAGACTCCAGCGTCTTTGTGCTGGGTGAAGACGTGGGCATCTACGGCGGCGCCTTCAAGTTGACGGAAGGCCTGCTGGAGCGCTTTGGCGAAGACCGTGTGGTCGATACGCCGATCTCAGAATCGGCCATTGTCGGTGCCGCCATTGGCGCTGCGCTAATGGGCATGCGGCCGATTGCGGAAATGCAGTTTGCCGATTTCATCTCCTGCGCCTTTGACCAGATCACGAACTTCGCGGCCAAGTGCCGCTATCGCTGGGGCGCCGGCGTTCCGATGGTGATCCGGGGCCCGTCCGGCGGCGGCATTCATGGCGGCCCTTACCATTCCCAGAATCCAGAGATGCACTATGTCCATACGCCTGGCTTGAAGGTGGTGGCCCCCTCGACGGTGTACGACGCTAAAGGCCTGATCAAATCGGCCATTCGGGATGAAGATCCAGTGGTTTATTTTGAGCATAAATTCCTGTACCGCCGTTTGAAGGAGGAACTCCCCGAGGGCGACTGGACGGTCCCGATCGGCAAGGCCGACATCAAGCGAGCCGGTTCGGACATCTCAGTGATCACCTACGGCGCCATGGTCCATCTGGCTCTGGAGGCTGCGGCGACGCTGGCCAACGATGGGATCGAGTTGGAAGTCGTCGATCTGCGAACTCTGGTGCCGCTGGACAAGGAGCGCATTCTCGACTCCGTCAAGAAGACCAGCAAGGTGATTCTCCTGCACGAAGACGTTCGCACAGGCGGTATCGCTGGAGAGCTGGCCGCCATCATTGCAGAGGAAGCGTTCGAATACTTGGACGGCCCGATCATGCGGATTACCGCACCCGACACACCGGTTCCCTATAGCCCGCCGCTGGAAGAATTCTTCCTGCCAAAAACATCCGACATCGTTCGGGTTGCCAGGCAACTGGCCGCCTACTAGTTTGAAACCAACAGGAGCGTTGCATGCCGTCCAATGTGATCATGCCTCAGATGGGCGAGAGCATTTTCGAAGGCACCATCACCAAGTGGCTCAAGAAGGTTGGCGAGCCGGTGAAGCGTGATGAGCCGCTGTTCGAAATTTCCACGGACAAAGTGGATTCGGAGATTCCCGCTCCTGCTTCCGGAGTGCTAGCGGAGATTCGTGTCAACGAGGGAGAAACCGTCCAGATCAACACGGTGGTCGGTGTGATTTCCGAAGAGGGCGTTGCCACCAGTGCCGCGCCAGCCAAGGTAGAATCGAAGGAGGTCCCAAAACCACAAGCTGCCCAACCTGCACCGCGGGAACCCGCCGAAGCGTTGAGCCCTGAGCCAGACACAGCGACTGCATCGCGGAACGTCCGTTCTTCGCCTCTCGTCAAACGGATTGCGCGTGAAGAGGATGTGGATCTGGGCCAGCTGGAGGGCACCGGGCTCGGCGGTCGAATTACAAAGAAAGATATCCTGTCGCATTTGTCGGGCCGGCAGAGCTCCGATGCCCCGACGCCCATCCTTCCCAGGCAGCAAACGGCCAGCCCACCAGCCAGCGGAGCTGGTTCGAGCGAAGTGGTGCCCATGTCAGCCATGCGAAAGAGCATTGCTGAACACATGCTGGCCAGCCGACGGACCTCGGCACATGTAACCACGGTTTTTGAAGTCGACCTCACGCGCATCGTGAACATCAAGAACCAGCACGCGCAGGAGTTCCTGGAACGTGAGGGCGGGAAGTTGTCGTACATGCCTTTTTTCATCAAGACCGTTGCGGGCGCGTTGAAGGAATTTCCGGTTGTCAACGCGTCGGTTTCAGGAACAGATATCATCTACAAGAAGGACGTAAACATCGGGGTCGCGGTTGCGCTCGATTGGGGTCTTATCGTTCCAGTCGTCAAGAACGCCGATGAGAAGAGTTTTCTGGGAATCGCCAAGACGGCGTCCAGCCTCGCGGAACGCGCACGGCAGAAAAAACTGGCCCCCGAAGATGTCCAGGGTGGAACGTTCACCATCACGAATCCAGGTGTATTCGGAAGCCTGCTCGGAACGCCCATCATTAACCAGCCACAGGTCGCCATCCTTTGCATCGGCGCTATCACGAAGCGCCCCGTCGTCGTCAACGATGCCATTGCGATCCGGTCCATGGCGTACTTGACTTTGACTTTCGATCATCGTTTGATCGACGGCGCCGTCGCCGATCAATTCATGTCGAGCCTCAAGAACAAGCTCGAACAGTGGGACGAGCCGTTATTCTGATAATCCTGTGATGGGCCGCAAATGAAAAAGAGCACCACCGCTTCAGAACAGATTGCCAGCATGGTTGAAAATATCCTGGTCGAACTGGGAGAAAACCCGGGTCGCGAAGGTTTGCGACGCACACCCGAGCGCGTTGATGCAAGCTTGAGGTTCCTGACGCGGGGATATCACCTCGACATCGACAAGATCATCAACGGCGCCGTTTTTAATGCGGAGTATGATGAGATGGTCATCGTGAAGGACATCGAGGTGTACAGCCTTTGCGAACATCATATGCTGCCGTTCTATGGCAAATGCCACATCGCGTATCTGCCTCAGACAAAAATCATCGGCCTCAGCAAAATGCCGCGGATTGTCGATGTGTTTGCGCGCCGCTTGCAGGTTCAAGAAAGGCTGACAACACAAGTTGCTTCCGCCATCGAGAAATACCTCGAACCGAAAGGAGTGGGCGTCGTCGTGGAGGCCTATCATCTTTGCATGATGATGCGAGGCGTCCAGAAACAGAACAGCAGCACGATTACGAGCTGCATGCTCGGACGCTTCAAAAGCGACAGCAAGACGCGCAGCGAGTTTCTGGATTTTATCAAGTAAGGCAATCCGGGAACTGAAAACCTTCGGACCAAAAAAGTTGTGCAATGAAAACAGGCCAAACCTGCAAACCATTCTCATTCCCAACCGTTATCCGCTTTGAAAAAGACGCATGCTGACCAATTGGAGAAACTGAAAGCCGCGCTTCACGCGAAGGAAGAGCTGTGCGCGAAGACGCTGGCTGAGTTTGAAAACTACCGGAAGCGAACCGCCAAGGATGGAATCGACGAAGCCAAAACCCTCATCCGAGAGTTGCTGTTCGACCTTGTGGCCGTGCAAGACAGCTTTGATCGGGCCTTTCAGTCTGAAGCGCTGAAGGCTGAGCCTCAGGTCTATCAAGGAATGCGTTCCATCCAGAGGCAAATTCATCAACTGCTTGAACAGCGCGGCGTGTTGACGTTCGAAAGTGTTGGCCAGCCATTTGATCCATCCCTGCACGAGGCGGTTGACACGGAACCCAGCCAGAAATTCCCGGATTCGACTGTTTCTCGCGAGATTGAGAAAGGGTACCTCTGGGAAGGCAAAGTGCTTCGCGCTGCCAAGGTCGTGGTTGCGAAGGCTCTGTCGAGTGTCCGTGTAGACGAAAGAGTTTAAAACAAGATCTGGACTTGATGGTGTTCTGGATTCAGGCGAGTCCCTCGCTCCGTCTTCGGCTCTCTCTCCCGACTGGGAGAAGAGCTGAGGAACCGGGAATTGTTACCCTATTCTGCCGACCTCAACAATCCTCGCGAGTTGGTGCAAAGTTATGAAAACCATGAAATGCCGCCGGTTTGATGTCAGCCGCCTTACTGGAGTTGCGGTTTCTTGCGGGCTCTTTGCGGTTGTGTTCGGCAGCGAGATGAACCTCTGCGCCGACGGCACCAGCGTGCCCTCGACCACCCTGAGTGTTGCTGGACTCGCAAGGCCTGCCGAGATCCTTATTGATCGCTGGGGTGTGCCACATATCTATGCGAAGACAGAAAGGGATGCCTTTTTTGTGCAGGGCTTTAATGCGGCGCGTGACCGGCTTTTTCAGATCGATCTGTGGCGCCGTCGCGGGCTGGGGCAACTGGCTGAAGTCTTTGGTCCAGCCTATGTTGAGCAAGACAAGGCTGCGCGCCTGTTTCTTTATCGCGGTGATTTGGACAAAGAATGGCGCAGCTACAGCTCCAAAGGAACATACGAAGCCCACGGTATCGTCACCGCATTCGTTCAAGGCATCAACGCTTACGTCGATTGGCTGGGCAGCCACCCGGGAAACATGCCGTTCGAGTTTAAGCATCTGGGCTATCCGCCTGCCCAATGGAAAGCCGAGGACGTCGTTCGGATTCGCTCACACGGCCTCCACCGCAATCTTCAAAGCGAGGTCGATCGGGCCAATACGGCCTGCACGGCGGATTTGAAGGCAGACGAGATACGCATCCCTTTGCAGCCAGCCTGGGAAACGCAGGTTCCAGCCGGTCTCGATCCCTGTTTGCCGAAAGATGTGCTGAGGGTCTTCCTTCTTGCCACTCAGGCTGTCGCCGTCACGAAAGAGTCGCTCATGACCAGCGATGCCGAGACAACACGGGTTGCCGCAATCGACAGAACAGATGAAGAACTCGAGGGGAGCAACAACTGGGTGGTGTCCCCGAAGAAGTCGGCAACGGGACGCGCCATCATGGCGAATGACCCGCACCGCGCCTACTCCGCTCCGAGCCTGCGCTACATCACACACCTCAGCGCGCCCGGTCTGAACGTGATTGGTGGTGGAGAGCCTGCACTGCCGGGGATTTCCATCGGGCATAACGGAACCATCGCTTTTGGGATAACAATCTTTCCCATCGACCAGCAGGACCTCTATGTTTACGAGCTCAATCCCGCTCGAGCGAATGAATACCGTTACAAGTCCGGCTGGGAGCCCTTCAAGGTCGTCCGCGAGGAGATCAAAGTCAAGAATGGCCAAACCGTCGCTGCCGATCTTCTCTTCACGCGACACGGACCGGTCATCTTCCAGGAAAAGGATGAGCGAAAACCGGGAGGCCGGGCTTTTGCGGTGCGTTCGGTCTGGCTGGAACCTGGCACCTTGTCATACTTCAACGCTATCGACTCGATGCGCGCGCAATCGCTGGAGCAGTTCAGGCATTCGATGCAAAGGTGGGGTGCTCCGCCGCTGAATCATGTTTACGCCGACATGAAAGGGAACATTGCCTGGCTGCCGCGCGGCTTGACGCCCAAGCGCCCGAACTGGGACGGCCTCCTGCCCGTGCCTGGCGATGGCCGGTACGAATGGGCGGGATTCTGGAACGGCGAGGATCTGCCTTCAGTTCAGAACCCGTCACAAGGCTTCTTTGCGACGGCGAACAGCATGAACCTCCCGCCCGACTATCCCTACCGCGAGCGCAAGCCGAGTTTTGAATGGGCGAACCCGTCGCGCTTCAACCGAATCAGTGAAGTGCTCACCGGGCTTCCGAAAGTGTCGCTCGAGCAAGTGCAAGAACTGCAGAACGACATCCTTTCGATTCCGGCCCGCCGGATTGTTGCTTTGCTGGCGGGGCTGTCCGCGACCGACTCCAAGACTCAAGCCGCCCTCGACTTGTTGCGAAGATGGGATTTCCGTGAGCTGGCGGAGTCTGCTCCAACTGCTCTCTTTGAAGTTTGGCAGAGCCGGCATTTGCGGAAGGCATTTGCCGAAGCGGAGTTGCCGAAGGCGGCAAGTCAACTTGTTTCCGGCGCGGACATGCGTGTGCTGCTGAGCGCGTTGGAGAATCCCGCTGCACACTTTGGCGCCAGTGCCGCGCAGCAGCGCAACGACCTCTTACTGACCACCCTCAAAGCAGCGTTTATCGAGATGGAGAAGTTGCAGGGGAGCGATCCGCAAATGTGGCAGTGGGGCAAGCTGCATCACAACTTCAATGAGCATCGCTTTCTCCAGAATCGTCGATGAGTCGATGCGCGCGAAACTCGACGTCGGACCCATTGCAAAGCACGGCAGCGAGTTTACGCCTAACCAATCCGCTTATCGCCTCGCGGACTTCAGGCAAACTGGAGGTCCGTCCTTCCGAATCGTCGTGGACGTGGGCAACTGGGACAACTCCCGGGCCATGAACCATCCCGGGCAGTCGGGAGATCCCGAGAATGCCCACTATCGGGATCTTGCGCCTCTCTGGCGCCGCGGAGAGTACTTTCCGTTGCGCTATTCACGCAAGGCGGTCGAGCAAGAAACAGAAAGCATCATCCGCTTGAACCCTGCAGGCAAGTCAAACTAGACCTTTTACTTCACGCCGAGTACGCAGGCGTCTTGCCCATCAGTGGTTTCCAGATACATTCTGGCTGCCCTGACGCTTGGAGACCCGAAGTGCTTCACCTTTCCGTCTTCTCGTTTCGGAGTTTGTGTTGCTGAACATCCGGTTCTCAGCATCGCTCTTCGTCCTGCTCCTATTCAACAGCGGCTGCAGGGGAAGAACAGTAGGGCCACCGTTTGCACCAAAGGAGGCGTTGAGAGCCTTCCGTCTTTCAGAAGGGTTCCGCATTGAGCTTGTGGCAGCCGAACCTGATGTCGCCGACCCGGTTGCAATCGCATTCGACCCGCAGGGACGGATCTACGCGGTTGAGATGATCGACTATCCGGACGAACGGGAACCGGCGGGGCGAATCCGCTTGCTCGAAGACCGCGACGAAAACGGGCATTTCGAGACGAGCTTCGTCTTCGCAGACGGATTCCACTTTCCCACGGGAGTCATGCCCTGGAGGGACGGAATTCTGGTCGCGGCTGCGCCCGATATTTTCTATCTGGCCGACACCGACGGTGACCACCGCGCCGACCAGCGGCAGGTTCTTCTCTCCGGATTCAATCCTTTCAACCCGCAGCTGCGAGTCAATGGGCTCCTCTATGGGATCGACAACTGGATCTATGGCGCTTACCCGAAGTATGGACCTTCGCGACGGAACCCTGAGCAATTCGGCAAACCTGGCGGACCGCTGCACTTCCCGGCTCATCCGGAAGTCCCACCCGTGGACATTGCCCGGCTGGGCTCCGATTTTCGCTTTCAACCCGATCAGCTCAAGATTGAACCCGTAGCAGGCAATTCCCAGTATGGGAATACCTTCAACGAGCGCCATCACCGCTTTGGTCTCTGGAACAACAACCACATCCGTCACATGGTGATCGAGAGCAAGTATCTAGAGCGTAATCCCTACCAGAGCGTCGGCTCGGCCATGCAATTTCCATCCAACCACGAAGACCAGTCGATCATCTACCCCGCCACGGAACGCCCGATCTACATCCACGAGTCGCAGGTCGGGATGTTCACCTCGGCTTGCGGTAACACAGCCTATGCGGGTGGAAGCTTTCCGAGTCCATACGACCGTTCCTACTTCGTCTGCGAGCCGGTTCACAATCTGGTGCACAGCGATCTGCTGGCACCCAGTGGCGCTACCTATGTCGCCCAGCGTTCCGTTGACAAAGCTGAGTTCCTGGCTTCGACCGACGGGTGGTTCAAGCCGGTGTTCACGACGGTGGGACCTGACGGCGCGCTCTATGTCGTCGACTACTATCGCAAGTACGTCGAGCATCCCGATTACGTCCCTGAAGGGATGGAAGGAAAACTCGATCTGCGTGCCGGTGCGGGCCAGGGGCGTATTTACCGCGTCCTGCATAGCAGCAGCAAGCCGGTGCCAAGCCCCGCTTGAAAGACGCCAGTTCCGCCGAGTTAGTCAGCCAACTGTCGAATCCAAATCTCTGGTGGCGCACCACGGCGCAGCGGTTGCTGGTCGACCGGCAGGATAAGTCGGTGGTCCCGCAACTTGAGGTACTGGCTGGCCAGTCGGCTGCACCACAGGGTCGGGTGCACGCGCTGTGGACGCTTGAAGGAGTCGGCGAACTTAAAGCCGAGCGTGTGCTGGCAGCCCTTGACGACCCTAGCCCACTGGTTCGCGAACAGGCCATCCTGCTCTCCGAGGAGTTCGTACGTCAGTTGCTCAAGAATGAGCATCCCCCCTTGCACAAGCGGGGACCTCAAGTGGGTTCCAGCAACCCGACCTTTGCAAAACTCCGGCAGAAGCTACTCTCCATGACGGCTGACCCCGACGACCGGGTCCTCTTTCAGCTGCTCTGCACGCTGGGAACGAACGTCGACGAACCCGCCTTCGCGGCATTGACAAGAATCACGCTTGCCCACATCGAAGACTCGTGGTTCCAGATTGCGGCACTGTCGGCCGCTCCAGTCTCGGCCAGTGCCTGGTTTCGAGCGATTGAACGTGCAGCCCGGGTTCTTGTCCAGCCCTCCAACGGAAAAGAAAGCTTCCTGAAACGTACCGCCTCCATCGTCGGAGCCAGACAGGACCGTCGTGAGTTGGATACCCTGTTGGCAACGCTGCTTCGTCCAACCGGCGCCGACTGGTGGCGAGTCGCAACACTCTCGGGTCTGGCCGAAGGCATGCAACGGAGCAGCCGCAGGCAGGTTGTATTGTCATCCGCAGCTCAGGCAAGACTCTCTGGTTTGCTCGACGCGTCCCCCAAAGTCGTGTCGGCTACGCTGGATGTCATCGAAAAATCATTTCCATTTGACCATCCACGCTTGCGGATGGAGGTCCAACGCTCTGCCACGGTGGCACGCAGTGAGAAACCTCCTCTGGAAGTACGGACTAACGCTGTGCGTCTGCTGGGGCTGGATCGATCGGACAGCTCGCTTGCACTGCTCGGCCAGCTACTGATGCCGCAACAGCCCACTGAGATCCAGCAGGCGGCGGCGAATTCCTTGCTCGCACGGGGCAACGAAGGTGCTGTTCGAATCCTGCTTGAGAAGTGGAGAGAGCTGCCTGTTTCGGTTGGCGAAATAGTCTGGAACGGATTCCTCCGGAACGCACCGCATCTGAGGCTGCTCGTTGATGCTATCGAGAGCGGCACGATTTCGGCCTTCAGCTTCAACGTTGCCCGAGTGAACCAACTGCTGCGCCACAGCGACGAGGGCGTTCGCAAGCGGGCGAAAGCACTGTTCGCCGAGGTAACCAGCAATCGCCAGAAAGTCATTTCCAGCTACCACGACGCAGCCAGCCGTCGTGGAGACGTGGCTCGGGGCAAGGAGGTATTCCGGCGGGTTTGCAGCGGATGCCACCGCATCGGCGACATGGGATCGGCAGTCGGACCCGATCTGGTCAATTTAGGCGGGCGCCTGGCGAAAGGGAACCTGCTCATCCAGATCCTCGATCCCAACGCGAGCATCGCAGCCGGATACGAAGAGTACCTTATCGAAACGATCGATCGGCGCAGCATCACCGGGATACTGGTGGAAGACAGCACCACCTCAGTGACGCTGCGGCGCAAGGAAGGACACCAGGATACTGTGCTGCGCAGCAACATTGCCCGAATGCGCGCAAGCACTGTTTCGGCGATGCCTGAAGGACACGAGCGTGAAATCACGTCAGAACAGATGTCGGATCTGCTCGAGTATCTTCAGAATCTTGGTTCGGTGTGCGGCGCCAAACACGCCGAAGTAGCCGTGTGCGCGCCCCGTCACCCCTCTCTCGCGTTGGGACGAGGGGAACTGAAAGAAGCTAGAGTTTCGTCACTTTATTCTGGGATCCTCAACGTCCAGATTTGGAGGGGAAATCGTATGAATCGTCGTGCTTTCCTTAAGGCTCTAGGTATCGGATCGGCCGGCATCGCCGCTGGTCTGTCCTCACGCGCAACAGCTTCAGCGTTATGACATCCTGATCAAGAACGGTGAGGTACGCGACCCGGGCCGGGGATTTCGGAGTCGATCCGACGTGGCGATCGTGGATGGGAAGATCGCTGCGATCGAGACGAACATCGCCGTCGATCGGGCATTGGATGTGATTGATGCCCGTGGACTCTTTGTCACTCCCGGCCTCATCGATCTGCATACCCACTGTTTCTGGGGTGGAAGCGGCATCGGGATAGAGGCCGACCCCGTTGCGGCCCGCTCGGGCGCCACGACCTGGGTGGACGCCGGTAGTTTCGGTTATGACCAGGTTGACGGCTTTCGGCGCTTCGCCGTGCTTCGCTCGCAGGCAAGGGTCTTCGGCTATATCTATCTATACCCAAGCAGCCGCAACCCGGACATTGATCCAGTTAAATACACGAGAGGCGTGATGCGCCGCACGGGAGAAGCGGCACAGGCAAATCGCGACATTATCCTGGGGATCAAGTTTCAGGTGGGTTCAAATATGAACGGCAAATACAGCCTGGAGCTTCTGAAGATTGCTCGGGAATTGTGCGATCAGTTCAAGCTGCCTCTCATGACGCATATCAGCTTTGCTCCACCGGAGACGCCGGAAGTGATGGAACTGATGCGTCCGGGCGACGTGGTGACGCATTGTTACAACGGACATACGCTGGGTATTGTGGACCAGGATGGAAAAATCAAGCCCGGGGTTCAGGAAGCCCGGGCACGAGGAGTGCTGTTTGATGTGGGCCACGGGCTGGGAAGCTTCAACTTCCCAGCAGCTCGAAAGGCCATGCAGGCGGGATTCTTGCCGGATACCATCTCGACGGATATTTACACGCTAAACATCAACGGTCCTGTCTATGATATGCCGACCACCATGTCGAAGCTGTTGTATCTGGGCATGAGCTTTGACGAGGTGCTGAAGCGCACCACCATCAACCCCGCGAAGGTGATCAACCGGATCAAGGGTCTCGGGGGTATTGAAGTCGGAGCGCCTGCCGACCTGGCGCTGCTGGCCATCGAAGACGGAGAGTTTCAGCTCGTCGACTCCCAGAAGAATGCAGTCACGGCCAAACAACGAATTGTCAGCCGCTTGACCATCTGCCGCGGCAAGCGCCTGCTCGTGCCAATTTAGCAGCAACCCATTCCCCTTTAGTGATACGGCTCCCCTCGCCCCCAACGTGGGAGAGGGGCTGGGAGTGAGGGGGATGCCTCTCTGCTGATTCAACTCCGACCCCGTCTGGGCAGAATTTCCGCCTCACCACGTGTAGTGCACTGTGTACCGGATGACGGCCTCTCCGCCCGCAGCAATCGTGGGACGAAACTCCATGGTGCGTGCATCGATGTTTCGGTGTTCCATCGAACCGGTGGTGATCGTCCACTGAAGCCAACGGTACAGGTGTTCGACCACACGGACCTCAACGCGTTCTTTCTTGTGGTTCCGCACCTTGATCTCGAAGGACTCATCCAGCCAGTGGTTGTTGCTGTCGAGCTTGAAGCTGGTCTGGCGGCGTTCGCCCACAATGTCAAAAGCGTTGCCGGTGTAGAGGCGAACGGTCTCGTCTTTCGGGGTATGGTCGATCTGATCCTCTCCGATGAATTCGTTCCGTCCGTCCATGTCCCGACGGTAGAGTTTCACTTTGCCCTTGGGAAGAGGCATGCCCAAGCGGGCTTTCTCGGAGTTCTGGAACTCCATCATCACCCACACCTTCGGATTTGAAATCGTTCCATACTCAGGTTGGCTGCGGATGCTGGTGTAGTCCCAGCCGCGGTAGCGCTGATCGAGTTTGAATCCGTCGTAAACGTAAATCCGGCTGGCCGGAACGTTGGCTGCACGCACAAACTCCACCTGCTTGATCTCCCGATCCAGCACTGATGTTGGCCGCGCCAACGTGTATAAGTGGTACTCTTCGAACGCTCGCTCGGTAACGGCCTGGCGAGCAGCAACCTCGTCTCTGGCCATAGCTCCGACGGCCCGAAAGTCTTCCTCACCAGGCTTCGCACGGGCCACATCGCCCGCCATCAGTTTTACATTGGCATTGTCGAAGTCCTTGCCGCTCATGTTCTCAAGAGTCACCCAGCCCACAATGTCAAACGTATCGCCCTTCTCAGGCGCGACGGCATTGTAGTTGGCTTCCCAGCGCATCCCGCCCGTCAAATAGGAAAACTCAACGTCGTGCTTGCCGGCAGATTCGGCCCACAGTTTCCACAACAGTGTCGGCTTTAGAAAACTCCTCGGATCAAGCGCCTCAAAGATCGGTTTGCCGGGAAGGCCAAATTGGATCTTGCCCTCCACTTCTACAATCGGTTGTCCACCGCCTTGCGGGTTGGCATACATCATCTGGCTGTATTGATACTGCTGACCATAACGCTGAAAGGCGGAGGCGTGAGGGATGTAGCCACTCCTCAGAATCTTGCCTTTCACCATTCGTTTCTCACCGCTGGTCGGCAGAGTGATTTCAAAATCGATCGTCTTGCCTTCGGACTTGCGCAGCAGCAGGCCTTCGCTCAGTGGATCGCTCTCGTAGTTCTGTTCCAGAATCTTGATCAAATCGGGCTGGCGAAGGTGGCGCAGCACCACGGACTCGGGCTCCAGGTGCGCCGTTATCTCAGTCATCCGCACTTCGTTCTCCCCTTTCTTCAATTCCAGAACACGATTCTCCTTCACTGTGGCGAAATTCTGGTTGTAGACGGTAACTTGCGTCTGTGCATTTGCGGTTCCAGCGATAAGCAACAGGATGCCTAACAGTGTTTTCATAGGTTCTCCATTTCAGATTCGCCCTCGTGCTCGCCCTCGAACAAAGCAAAGCCAATCGAAACGACGACGGTCGCGGACCCCTCTTGGGGTTGTCCTAAAGCAGCATTGCCTCAGAGACGGGGTCGAATCCAATACTTGCGGAAATCAATATCGATTTCTTAATTTGTTTACGGCCAACGGTGAGTTGAACTGCAACTATGTGAAAGGCCGATAGGTCACCCGCCGTGGGACAGACGCACCAGGAGACCAGTTCGGAGCGGACATCAGCGGACGGGATCACCCTGTGGTTCTTTCTGCTGTGTCGGCGGCTCGCTGTTTACCAGAGCATCCAGCGATCGCTTGCGGCTGATGGATTCCTCGATCATGTTCCGCAAAGACTCCGCGGCGCTTTTGTATCCATCTCCGGTCTCTGCTTTGAGCAAAGGCTCGAGCGCCGCTCGCGCCTCGGAAAAGCGCTTGGAATAGAACAGCAAACCCACCAAAGCAAGGACATATTGCGGCTTGCCAGGTTCCAATCGAATTGCCTTCTCGGCGTGAGGTATACCCTCTTCAAAGCCACGACCCAGCATGAGAATCAGATGGGCCAGTGAGTAGTGTCCCGCAGCAAAGTTGGGCCTCAACTCGACGGCAGTCTCCAGGTCACGACGAGCCGAATCGGCCAGGATAGCGTTGTCGGTGTCCTTGCTCAGGTCCTGCAATAGCATTTCGGCGTGATAGTAGAACGACAACGCATTCTTCGAGCCATATTGGTTGGCTTGCTTGAAATACTCTGCAGCCTCGCGTCGTCGATTCTGATGAATGCGCAACCAGCCAATCCTTCATAGGGAAGCGGCAGCTGTGGATCAAGAGCGATGGCCTTGTTGAACCAATCCTCAGCTTCGGTTTCTCTCAGAGATCGATAGAGTAAATCACCAAGGTAGGCCTGTACCTGTGGTGGAGCGAGCTGCGTGGTCGACGCCTTCTGGGCATCCCAAGCCAATTCGAGATTTTCTTGGACTGCATGGAAGGCAAAACTGCGTGCCGTTTGCTTCAGTTCCGCGTCCAAAGCAGTGGCATCGGTTTGAAATGCCTTCAGCAGGGCTTGCTGCGGGTCGTTCCCGCCCGACAGCCAACGGTGGAACTCGCTTGCTCCGACCAAGTGTTTGAGACCACTTTTGATGAGCAGCTTGTGAACCAGCAGCCAGGACGTTGCATAGAAAGGGCCGCTCTTTGTCCCTTCATCGTAGGAGAGAGAATTCCGGTCAACACGAAATAGCTCGCCAAGCGGCAGTGGGGGGTGCGTCCGCAAGTAGGCCAAGTGTCTTTCTGGCGCTTGGCCCAGGCGAACTTTGCTGGTTCCGAACTCAGCAGTGGACAAAAACTCGGCCAGTCCCTCTCTCCACCATGCTGGCCACCCTGTGAGAGGACCTGAGAGTAGATGAACATACAAATGGAAGGCGCCTTCGGAAGTCTGTCGTGTCCCAGCCCCAAGGTGGAGCACCAGCGTGTCCCGGTCCAGATCCCTATGGAAGAATCCGGACGACTCAATAGGCTTGCCATCTTTCAAGGGCAGGAACGGTTGGAGTTCACGATCGCCTTCGAAAAGATAAACTCGCAATGGCAGGCCATCTCTGGAAATGCCCAGGGTCTTCAGAAATAGCTGGCGAAAGAGGGCAAGCCGTCGGGCCATTCCCACAGCTGCATCCTCTGACACACTTCCCACCACTTCGAGGTCAGGGCCAGAGACATAGCTCCATCGAGTTGCTGCTTCAACGGGAGAGCCTGAGAATGTCAGGAAACAGGCGGCAATGAGCCAGCGAGGGATCGCAGGACACATAGGCAAATCCGTTCGTCAATGGCTCAGGGTCGGTGCTGAACCGGTCTGAATGCGAACCAGGACTCAACTGCCTTCTCATCGGCCGGACCGCAAATCTAACGGCCGCGTGCTCGCTCTTCAAGCGCTTGCTCAATCTTGCGCACCCAAGGGACGTCCTCTCCTCGTTGCGCACGGGCTTCGCGAATCAAACGCAGAGTGCGAGCTGTGGTTTCGGGTTCCCAGTCTTCCCGCACTGCAGCCAGTGCTTGGCCTACGGCCGTAAGGGCCCTTGATTCTTCCTTTGCCAGGACAGCAAGTTCGAGGATCGTCGCGTGGTCCCAGTAGTCGGGCTTGCCAGACGGCTATGCGCCGGTTGACAGCATAGGCAACCACAGGTAGCAGGCGGAACCGGGCCGGATCGGGCGGCTCTTTCAGTTCCATCAGAGTCACCGCGTTAATCCCCGGAAAAGCGTCCCGCCAATCGGCCTCAAAGCCCTGGCGGTAAGCATCAATGGCCTTCTGAAGAGACTCGCCGGCAAGCCGGTTGTCGCCAGCGTTGAGTGCGGCCTCCCATCGGTCCTTATACACTCGCCCCAAAATTGCGCAGGTTTCACTGCTCGGTCCCTGGCGCCCGAGTAGAGTCTTCAGGATACTTTCGGCCTCGGTACCCCTGCCGGCTCGATTCAGCGCCAGCGCCAACTGCTCTTGAACCATGGTTGTCTCAACCAGAGGAAGCGCCATCTTCTTCGTCAAAGCAATCATCTCTGGCCACCCGCTCAGGGCGCGATAGGAGAGCAAGAGGTCGATAACAACGGCCGATTCCAGCATCTGAATGGGCTCGAACGATTCTTCCAGCTCGCGCAAGGCTGCCAGACCCGATTGACGTGCGGCCGCAAGCCTCTGTTTCAATTCCGATGAATAGCGAACACGCTCCCTGGAAAACATCCGTTTTGGTGTGGGCAATTCCCTGGAACTCCTCCAGCAGATCAACAATCGGCCGATCTGAAAACGGGTTCTCCTTGTGCGTCCGGTGGGCTTCTTCAAGGTTCCTGGTTAGCGTCGCCTGTGCGCTCACGATGTCAGCCGGGGTTCCGTCAGCGGCCAGCGAATAGGCAATGGCACCGAGGGTCTGTCGATCAGCGGTCCTTTCATCGCAACACACCGTCGCCGTGGTGCCGGGACGCTTGGCATTTCGTACGCCGAGTTCGTGATAGAGATTGGCGTTTGCCAAAGTGAGGTCTGCTACCGCAAAGGGGCAGAGTGTGAATTGCTCAAACAGAGGCTTGAGATTGATGTTATCCGAATAATCCTGCGCTGCCCGCAACGGCTGCAGACCGGCGTTCTCAATCGCTGGAGCAATGAGGTCGCGGTAAACAAGGTCAAAGTCTACCTGTACTCCGGCCGGACTGAGCTTCGTTCCGTTTGGCAACAACACGAAACAGAGTGGGCGACTCATCAGGCGTTCTCCAACTGGAGATGTAGTGGAAAGCAGGACTAGTGGAGCCTTGTGAGCACCAGTATCGCATTTTTGGCGGGATGGAGAATGGGATTCTGCTGCGAACACCTCCTTCATGCGAAACGCCGCTTCACCGCTGCATCGCGGTTGCGGCAACCAGATTGTCCTGGTCTACGGCTGTTTCCATGACGCTCAGGAACTCCGGGATCGCTGCGATGACGCGATTCCAGTTGGGTATCAGGGGTGCTCCCAAAGGATCGTCCAGAAAGCTCTTCCGTGCCAGATCGATGCCTTTGCTGAAAGTGGCCACTGCAATTTCCTCGAGATGCCGGTCAAACTTGAGGCCGTTAATGAGTGCATCGGCATGATAACGCTTCAGAGTGTCTTCAGCGGTTCTAACATAGCGCGCCAGCAACGAGCTGAAGACGCCGTTGTCCAGTACGATCCCCTCGGCAGCCAGAGTGCGGAAGAGGATTTTCACGATTTCAATCGTCATCTTGAGTAGTCCGCTGTCGGGATCATCGGGTGAAAGCGGCTGATGCTTGTGTTCGTAGTTGTCGCAGATATCCACCTGGCAAATGCGCTTGATCGCGCAGTTTCGATAGATTTCTGCCAGCATTCCCAATTCCAGGCCCCAATCTGACGGAATGCGGTTGGCTCTCGCCAAATCGACTTTCATAGCAAACTCGCCGGCCAAGGGGTATCGAAAACTGTCCAGATATAACAGGAGCGGAAGGTGGCCCAGAATGCTCATCAAAGACCGGATGAGCGGAGACATCAGCAATCGCGTCACGCGGCCATGCATGCGGTCGGTGACGCGCGCGTAGAACCCTTTGCAGAATTCGAAATCGATGCTCGGATTTGCGATTGGATAACACAGCCGCGCCAGCATTTCCCGGTCGTAGTTCAGGATGTCGCAGTCATGCACCGCAATGATGTCGCTCTGCTGGCTTGCCAAAACATAACCATACGCCATCCAGCATCCCCGGCCTTTGCCGGCCGGTCCTATGCGCAAGTCGTTTGCCTCCAGCATTTCGTAGAGCCCCGACAAACGCGGTCCATCGTTCCAGATCACCCGGACGTGCTGTGGCAACACGGCCAGGAACTCTCTGGCCTGCCGGAACTGATTGGCATCGGCGCGATCCAGGCTCAACACGATCTGGTGCAGGAACTTCACGTGGCTCAGCTCCCGAATGACGTTGTGCATGGCGTCTGACTCGAACTCCGAGTAGAGCGCCGGCAAGACCAGGGCAATAGGTCGCTGGCGGCCAAAGCTTTCCAGATCCTTCTCGATCTTGCCTCCATCGCTGGAGCCGAGCTTGTGCAGAGTCGCCACAACTCCTGTCTGGTGGAAATCAGACATGATGTCTGTCTCCTTTCGTTTCGAAAAAGAGTTCAGGCTTTGAACAGAGAGCGCCCTAGTCGTCCTGTAGGGCTGCGGTGAGACGGGAAGGATGGACCATGACGCTGCCCTTGTAGTCGATGAGGCCGCGTTTCCTGAAGGAATTCATGAAATAGGTGATCCGTGAACGGGTGGTTCCGACCATCGATGCCAGAGTATCGTGCGAGATCCTGGGAAGAGTTGCCGGTGTGTTCTGCTCGACTCCAATCTGGGCGAGTTTTAACAGGACACGTGCCAGTCGAGTCTCACTGGGGTCCAGAATCTGGGCGCACAGGTCCTTCTGAAGTTCGATATTTCGGCTCGAAAGATGGGCCAAGGCAGCTTCGAAGAGCTCGGGCTGCTCCCGAAGCACCTTGAACCAACTATCTCTGTCGATTCGGATCAATTGGGAAGATTCCATCGCTGTAGCTGTTCCGAGACGCTGCTCCTGAAAACTTAGGCATCCGAGTCCAAGAAAGTCGGTTTCAGCAAAGACCGAAAGCGTTGCCTCTTTGCCCGACTGTGAAACGACAGCGACCTTCACTCGGCCCGATTGAATATAGAACAGCGCATCAGCTATATCCCCTTGCGAATAGATGACCTCATTCCTTCGAAAATTCAGCACATTTCGTGTGGATATAAACTTCGAAATCGCAGTGTGAAGCAGTGACTCGGTTCTTTGAAGACTCAGAGACATGACTCATCCTCCTTCTTGTGTTTTGCTTTGAATTCCCAGGAGAAATGGACCAGATCGATAAGGAACGAACCTGCGGGCGGTATTGAGGCTTCAGAATCAATTCAGCATTAGCAACGTGGTCGCCAAATCCCAGGTCAAACTTCTAAGTCCATGGAGAAAGTACGATTTGGCGTGCAGAATCTCGCAAATCTCCCAAAGAACCTCAGAGTGGAGGCGAAATACTGCGGAAACTTTTTCGTGTTTGGAGAAGATTTTCCTATCTGAAGCGGAGAAGGGCAGATAGTTAGGGGCTTCAAAAACGCCAGAAGAATCTAGCTAATTGCCCTCGTCGGGCCAGAGACTTGCCGTCCGGAGCAAAATTGAACTGAAATTCAAGACAAAAAGGGGCGACCCTTGTGGCCAGAGATTACGGAGGTATCCGTTCAATCCATCGGAGGTGTGGAATGGGACTCATTACCGAGGATCCGAGGCCGCGCAGGGCTGATTCGATTCTCAGCAACGCCGATTTGGTAAGGCCTCATTCACGCACAGAGGCCGGAACAACCATTGCCTCAGGAGGTCAGTCTCTAAGCTTGCAGAGGCGGTGTCTCGTCTATCGCAGTGTGCAGGCTGGACACAATGTGGTGAACATAGTCCCTTTGCGCAGCATTGACTCGTTCTGCATTCGAACCTTCCAAGTTCGAGCGCTGCTTGCCGCAGCAATCGTTTTGTTACTGCTGTCGGCCGCAACCGGCGTGTGGTGGTACGCCGTACCCGCTGTAAAGGGTGTCTTTGTGCCTAACTATGAAATGAGTCTGAGCGTTCCAGACCTCTATGTCACGGCCGTTTTCCTGACGGCGGCAATGGCTCTACTGTTCGCGTACTTGGTGTATCGCAGGATCGAGCTTGTGGTCCACACGATTTCAGGCAATAACTCGATTCAGCTTCCACTTTCGCGCCGGATCGCTGCTTCGGCAGAGGCCTTCGTGGCGGATGTTGAGGCGGAAATTGCAAGCCCATCCTGAGACTCTCACTGTTCGAATGTGAGCAAGCCGCTGGACCCTTCAGGTCACCGCTTTCCCGTAAACGAGCTCGTGCCGAGCCGCTGCGCTTTGCCAGCAGGAAGAAGGAGGGCTCTCAACAGCAGATCTGCACATCGTTGGCCTGGACGCGAGTCGCGTAACAGTTCACGCGAGCCGCCGCATTCATGGTCATTTCTCCGCTCCTGACATCGAACTTCCAACCATGCCATGGGCAGGTCACGAAGTAGCCCTCCAGCTCTCCCTCGCCAAGAGGACCGCCCCGGTGGAGACAAGTATCGTCGATGGCATAGAACGCTCCATCCACGTTGAAGAGAGCAACCTTCTTCTCTCCGAGATCGATCGTTTTGCTCCGGCCGACTGGAATGTCATCGGTCCTAGCCGCAAACACAAACTCAGGCATGCAGCCCCCTTCGGGTGATTTGCAAGCATCGGTTGTACTCGGCTTGCCCGCTGGGATGAGTCCCAACAGCCGGGTGACACGGGCTTGGGATCCAGCATCACCGCGAGCGTTTCTTGTTCCGCTTGCGGTTGCGCCTGAGCTCGACGCCGACGGCACTGACTCTCGAGCTAAACGCGTTCAGCTTTCTGATTTTCAGTTTGATGCTCTCGACGGGATACTGGTCGAAGATCTTGTCGCAAAGCTGCTGTCCAATCTCTTCCAGCAAGGTGAATGAATTCTGGGAACAGTGCGCTTCAAGTAGACGAAATATTGCGGCGTAGTCCACCGTGCGGTTCAAGTCACCCGAACGACCGGCCGCTTTCAAGTCTGCTTCCAGCACCAGGTCCAAACCGCAAAGTTGAGGCTCGCTTCGCTCCTCCTCGGTAGTCCCCACGCGGATATCGAAACGAATACCTTCAAGTAGAATCTTGTCCATGAGGAAGGCCTTCGGATGAACATCGAAATGACAAACGCCTACTTGGATGATGGCTGGCCAGGGGATCCCGGACCAATGAGCGGTTGCCGCTTTCGGATGGGATAGTCTTTTCGCAACGGATGACCTTCGAACTCTTCGTACATGAGAATCCGCTTCAGGTTGGGATGGCCGCGGAACTTGACGCCAAACATGTCCCAAGCTTCGCGCTCATACCAATCAGCTCCAGCCCACAACGACGCAATGGAATCCACCTGGGGACTCTTTCCCCCCAACTGCGTCTTGATGCGCACTCGATGCTTCTTGGACAGGGAAAAGAAGTGGTAGACCACTTCAAACCGATGCGCAGTGCCGAGGTTCAGGCAATCGACAGCCGTCAAGTCCATCAGGAAGTCATAGTCAAGATCCGGATCGTTCTTGAGGCATGTTGCCACGGGAACGATAGCGTCCGGCTGGATGATGGCGGTGTCGTCTCCGCGAAACGAGTGTGTTTCCAGAATTTTCTCGGCAAACTTCTCCCGCAACCGAGTCAGTGTCAGGCTATCTTCGGCCATGGAGTCAAAATTCCTGTCGTGAGTGCTGGATCCGTTCCTGCAGTTTCATCAATCCGTCCAAAACGGTTTCGGGACGCGGCGGACAGCCTGGAATGTAGATATCGACCGGAATGATGGTATCGATGCCCTGGACGGTAGCGTAGTTGTCGTAAAAGCCGCCGGTGCAGGTGCAGACCCCGAAGGCGACCACCCATTTTGGCTCGCACATCTGGTCGTAAATCGTCTTCAACACCGGGGCCATTTTGTGATTGATGGTTCCAACCACAAAGAGGACGTCGGCCTGTCGCGGTGAAAAACGCGGAAAGCCCGCCCCAAAGCGGTCTATGTCGTAGTGAGAGGAAGCCGTGGCCATGTATTCCATGCCGCAGCAGGCTGTCACGAAAGGGTACTGGAACAGGGAGTACTTTCGTGCCCAACCGATGGCTTTTTCAAGTTGTGAAGTGATGAATCCTTGAGAAAACATGAGGGTCCTTTGAGTCTTGAGCGTCGAATGAAACCGGCTAGCCCTGCTCGCCGCAACGCACACAGAACCGAGATAGTACCATGGCTGCCGTGCGTTGGCAAAACAACAGGCATCACTGCTGGCGCCCGTCCAGGGCACGATTCTGTGATGGCTGCAGTCCAAAGCAGGTTGATGTCAGACATTCTTGCCTGGATGAATAGTCCTTCCGAAGAAGACTAGTTTCACTTGCTGCCAGTCAAGTTCAAGAATCGGTCAAATTTGCATCCGTTTGAACCGCCAAGAGCGCCAAGAACGCAAAGGGGAATCGAACCTTGGAATCGGAGAATCTCAACTCGGGAATCCAGATGGCCGACGAGTACTTCTACCAAAGGCTTCATCAGGCAAGCTCTTGGCGCTCTTTGCGTCCTTGGCGGTTTCCTGTTTTGAATCTCGGCGGCACGAGGTTGCTCGCGACTACTAGTTGTGCGCCATCGCATACCTCGGAATTGCCTAGCACGGCGTGCCTCTACCTGTCGCGCGACCAAGTTGCTTTTAAGATCGTGGCGCCTGCACGCACTACATAGTCCTGGATCTCCAATTCCAGTTTGACGAGGATTTTTCCATTGGCTACACTTCTAGATTGCTTTAGCTTCGTCCTTGATCCTCTAGTGTGCTGGAGGCTGCTTGAAGGTAAGGATCGCAATTCTTGTCTTGATTCACGCGCTAGGTGCAGCCAGGTGGATTCAGGCACAGGCTGACTACCTGAAGGAAGCCGAGACCAAGGCTCGCGATTTACTCCAGAAAGCGGTCGAGGCGATGGGTGGTGAAGCCTACTTGAAAATCCAGGATGTCCATCGAACAGGCAAGTTCTACCAGTTCAGCAAAGAGGACCTGCGTGGCGCCGTACCCTTTCAGTCGTTCGACAAGTTTCCTTTGAAGCAACGCTTTGAGATGGGAAAGAAGGGTGAAATCACCAATATCAACGATGGAGACAGCGGTTGGAAGGTTGAGTATAAGGTGGTGAAAAATCAGTCTCCCGAGGAGATCAGGCTCTACAAAGCAGGGCTACAACATAGCTTGGAAAACATCCTGCGCGAACGGGTCCATGAGCCGGGCATGAAGTTTCGCTATCTCGGGAAGAGCCGCATGGACCTGGGTGAGGTCGAGTGTGTTCAGCTTATTGACAAGGATAACGACCGCGTAAAGATCTATCTCAATGCCTCCAACTTTCTGCCGGCAAAAATGGAATTCAAGTCGCCCGGCTTCGGCAAGCGCTGGCCGACCGACGACGAGCGCGTATTCTACAACTACCACGAAGTGCAAAACGTCAAGATTCCTTTCAGCTCGGTGCGCTTCTCCAACGGCTACAAAGCCTCTGAGTTTCACCTGTCGGAGGTGAAACTGAATCAGGGACTGCCTGACGCCCTCTTTACCCCAGACTACAAACAGAAGTAAATCCGTATTGGAGCGAGCATGATTCGCAGTACGACTGTCATTTGTGTACGCAAGGATGGGAAAGTGGCACTGGCCGGAGACGGACAGGTGACCCTCGGGGAAACCGTCATCAAGCAAAGCGCGCGCAAGATTCGCCGTCTGTACAACGGGCAGATTCTGGCGGGCTTTGCCGGTTCCACTGCAGATGCATTTGCATTGTTTTCACGGTTTGAGACCAAGCTCGAAGAGTTTCGTGGCAACCTGCCGCGAGCCGCTGTGGAACTTGCCAAAGACTGGCGTACGGACAGGGCGTTGCGGCATTTGCAAGCGCTCCTGATCGTAGCCAACGCGGAAAGCTCATTTCTGCTGAGCGGGAATGGCGACCTGATCGAACCCGACGACGGTATTGCTTCCATTGGTTCCGGGGGACCGTTCGCGCTGGCGGCAGCGAAGGCGCTGATGAAGCATTCCAACTTGTCGGCCCGGCAGATTGCTGAAGAAGCCATGTTGATTGCGGGCACTATTTGCATCTTTACCAACCTGTCGATCATCGTCGAGGAGTTGTAACTCGCGACGACGTGCCTTGTTGGGTGAACCCGGCACTGGCGAACCAGGACACGATTCAACCGAAGTGAAGTCCAAATCCTATGGGAGAGCCGCAAAGAGGGGATATGGTGATTTACTTACCCGGAGCTGTCGAAGGAGAAGAGGTTCCCTTGGATGAACTGACACCGAGGCAAATTGTGGCGGAACTGGACAAGCATGTCGTTGGCCAGAAGGCTGCCAAGAGAGCAGTTGCAATCGCATTGCGGAACCGAATTCGCCGCCAGAAGTTGCCGCCAGAGATGGCGGAAGAGATCATGCCGAAGAACATCATCATGATCGGCGCTACCGGTGTGGGCAAGACCGAGATCGCGCGACGGCTTTCCAAGCTCTCAAATTCGCCATTTCTGAAGGTCGAAGCCTCAAAGTTTACCGAAGTCGGGTATGTCGGGCGCGATGTCGAATCGATGATTCGCGACCTGGTGGAAATCGCCATCGATATGGTGAGGGAAGAGAAGCTCGACGATGTAGCTGACAAGGCGGAGCAGAACACAGAAGAGCGTATTCTGGATTTGTTGCTGCCGCCGAACCCGGCAGCCAGCAAGGGCTCGAGTTCGCCGGAGGAAATCGACAAGGCCCAGGAAACCTTCCAGAAAACGCGCGAGAAACTGCGGCAGCAGTTGCGCGATGGAAAGCTGGACGAGCGCACGGTGGAAGTGGAGGTGCGCGAACGGAATTTTCCTTCTTTCGAGATCATCTCCAATTCGGGCGTCGAAGAAATGGACATCAATGTCAAGGACATGCTGCCCGGACTCTTCGGCCAGAAGACGAAGAAGCGGAAGATGAAGATCTCCGAAGCGATCGAATATCTGGTCCAGGAAGAGGAGCAGAAGTTGATCGACATGGACCAGGTCACCCGCATTGCTATTGAGCGCGTCGAACAGAACGGCATTATCTTCCTGGACGAGATCGACAAGATTGCCGGCCGCGAAAGCGGCCACGGTCCGGACGTCAGCCGCGAAGGGGTGCAGCGCGACATTCTGCCGATCGTGGAAGGCACCACGGTGAACACGCGCTACGGCATGGTTGGCACCGATCACATTCTTTTCATCGCCGCCGGCGCATTTCACGTGAGCAAGCCGTCCGACCTGATTCCTGAACTGCAGGGACGCTTTCCGATCCGGGTCGAATTGGAGTCACTCACCATTGACGGATTTTGTCCGAATCCTGAGAGAGCCCAAGAATGCTCTGGTGAAGCAGTACGTTGGCTTGATGGAGACGGAAGGAATCAAGCTGCTCTTTCACGGACGATGCCGTGGTGGAAATAGCCAAGTTCGCCGCCCTGGTGAATGAGAGAACGGAGAACATCGGCGCCCGCCGGCTTCACACGATCATGGAACGATTGCTGGACGAGATTTCCTTCGAAGGGCCGGATCTGAAGGAGAAGACGCAGTCGATCGATGCGGTCTACGTGAAACAGATGCTGGAATCAATCGTGAAGGATCAGGATCTCAGCCGGTATATTCTCTAAACGCGCACCTCACGCGAGCACTCGGAGGGATTCAAATGAAGGACTCGTACTCAGCAGTGATCAAGCAATCTGGATCTTGGTGGACTGGATGGATTGAGGAAGTTCCTGGCGTCAACTGTCAGGAACCAACTAGACAGGAACTAATCGAGAGCCTCAAGGTGACACTGCAAGAGGCCTTGGAGTTTAACCGCCGAGAAGCGAGGGAAGCAGCAGGGCAGGATTTCGAGGAAGCATCAATCGCCCTATGAAACGCGAAGAGCTTCTGCGACATTTGCGAAGCAACGGATGCACGCTGCTTCGTGAAGGCGGCAAGCACTCGTGGTGGTACCATGCCGCCCAAAATAGACGTTCCGCAATCCCCCGACATAACGAGATTGAGGATAATCTAGCGCGCAAGATTTGCAGGGATCTGGGAGTGCCCAAGGTCAAGTAGGCTTTCTGGTTTCAGCCAACCCTTAGCCTCAAGCCAAAACGGAAGGCAAGCCTCACCCATCCGATTGAACACTGCACTCAGAGTCTCCATCTTCCTAGCTTTCGTCGTTTCTTCATCTCTGCTCACCGGCTGCGGCAACGTCGGGGCGCCGCTTCCCCCTCTGATTCAAATCCCCGTTCCTGTTTCAGATCTCGCGATCCAGCAATTTGGGAAGTCCGCTCAATTGAGCTGGACGCTTCCGAAGCTGAACACCGACGGCTCCGCCGCAACTACCGTGGCGACTGTCGAGATCTATCGGCTGTCAACCGACCGCAATCAGCCCTCCCCTGACCCCAAGTCGTTTGCGCAGTCGGCTCAGATATGGAAATCGATTTCCAAACAAGTTTTGGCTACCTACCCAGAGGGGGCGAAGCTATCGTTCGATGACACCTTCGAAGAATTTGCCGGACACGAGGTTTACCAGCATTCCCTCCACTACGCCCTGAAAGTCGTCAACAACAAGAAGCAGCAGGCTGGATTCTCGAACGTCGTTTCTCTCAGCGTCATTCCATTACCCACCTCCCCGGTGAACTTGCGTGCCGTCTCGCTGGGAGAGCAACACATCGAAATTGGATGGGACATTCCGACCCTGAACACCGACGGAAGTGCCGTGAAGCCACCCACACAATTCAATGTGTATCGTCGGGCCGACGCGCAGGCCGCCTGAGACCCGCTTGAACCAATCCTTAGTCCAGGAAGGTCGGTTCAAAGACGAGTCAATCGAATTGGGGAAAACCTATGTCTACTCGGTTCGCCCTGTCGTCGAGACGCCGTCCGGTGCTGTTGAAGGTGAAGACAGCCTGGTTCTCGAGGTCACCAATCCCGATACCTATCCGCCGAAGGCTCCTGCCGAAGTGACAGCCATCGCCAGTGGAGAGGGAATCAGCCTCGTCTGGCTGCCCAATACTGACGCCGACTTGGCCGGGTACTGGGTGTACCGCAGCGGACAAGACAAGAAGTTCCAGCGTTTGCAGGATCAGCTTCTGTTGACGGCGTCGATCATCGACAAATCTGTCGAGAAAGGGCAGACTTACTTTTACCGCGTGAAGGCTGTTGATCAGAAGGGAAACGAGAGCGAGTTCTCAGAAGAAGTTAGCGATACGGTGGAATAAGGAATCTTACTAGGCGAGAGCTGCTGCCCTTGGTATTCCGTAGGGTGCGTTGTGCTTTTCCAACGCACCAATGAGCTCGGTAGCAGAAGTGGTGCGTCGAAATGCGCGACGCACCCTACTCACTGAAATCACACGACGAGAAGCCGCAGACTTCCCGCGAAACCGCCGTCTGCGCCACAGGATTGAGAATGGCCAAAGAAGCTCCGGAAACGAATCCACTACTACAAAGACTCAACGATCTCAACCGGCGAGCGGAGGCTGGCGGCGGCGCCGAACGACAAGCCCGGCAACGATCTGCTGGAAAGCTGACGGCGCGGGAACGGATCGAGTTCCTGCTCGACGACGATTCGTTCGAGGAGTTGGACAAGTTTGTGACGCATCGCTGCCAGGATTTCGGGATGCAGGAGCAGCAGGTTCCCGGTGATGGCGTCGTCTCCGGTTACGGGCGCATTGAGGGGCGGCTGGTCTATGTCTTCGCTCAGGACTTCACCATTTTCGGAGGCTCGCTCTCGGAGACCAACGCACAGAAGATCTGCAAAGTTATGGATCTGGCCATGAAGATGGGCGCGCCTGTCATCGGCCTAAATGATTCAGGCGGCGCGCGTATTCAGGAAGGCGTGGTGTCCCTGGCAGGTTACGCAGACATCTTTCTCCGCAACACGCTGGCATCAGGGGTTGTTCCACAAATCTCAGCCATCATGGGACCCTGTGCCGGCGGAGCGGTTTACTCTCCAGCGATTACGGATTTCGTCGTCATGGTGCGGAACAGCAGCTACATGTTCATCACTGGGCCCGACGTCATCAAAACCGTGACGCACGAAGAGGTCAGCAAAGAGGAATTGGGCGGCGCGTTGACGCACAACCGGCAGAGTGGCGTCGCTCATTTTGCGGCGAACACGGACCGCGAGTGTCTGAGCGTGATCCGCGAGCTCCTTTCTTTCCTGCCTTCCAACAACCTGGATTCGCCGCCGCGCCGTGAGTCCCAGGATTCCGCGGACCGGGTCGATCCCGCGCTGGACGGCATCGTCCCGATTGAGGCCAACAAGCCGTACGACATCACCTCCATCATCCACAGCGTGGCCGACGATCATCATTTTCTTGAAGTTCACTCACAATTTGCCCAGAACATCGTCGTCGGATTCGCCCGTCTTGCGGGCCGCCCTGTCGGCATCGTGGCCAATCAACCCGCCGTGCTCGCTGGGTGTCTAGACATCGATGCGTCCGTGAAAGCCGCGCGGTTTGTCCGCTTCTGCGATGCATTCAATATCCCTCTCATCACATTCGAAGACGTTCCGGGTTTTCTTCCGGGCACCGCACAGGAGTTTGGCGGCATCATACGGCATGGCGCAAAATTGCTATATGCGTTCGCGGAGGCCACCGTCCCGAAGATCACGGTCATCACGCGCAAGTCCTATGGCGGCGCCTACTGTGTCATGGCGTCCAAGCACATCCGTACCGACATGAACTTTGCCTATCCGACGGCTGAAATCGCCGTCATGGGACCGGAGGGAGCCGTCAACATCGTTTACCGCAAAGAGTTGTCGGAGGCTGCAGATGTGGCAGAGGAACGATCGCGTCGCGTCCAGGAGTTCAAGGACCGTTTTGCCAACCCTTACCTGGCGGCTGAACGCGGCTACATCGACGAAGTCATTCAGCCGCGCGATACCCGAAGAAAATTGATTGCGGCGTTGACGATGCTGGATACCAAACGGGATAAGAATCCGCCCAAGAAGCACGGGAACATTCCGTTGTAGGTGCGTGGCACATCACACGGTCCGTCATTCCCGCGGACACGGGAATCAAGACGGTGTTACTTCAACAGCGCGCCTGGATTCCGGCTCGCGTTGTGCTTGGCCGAATGACGAATGAACAAAGCAGGCAAGACTTCACCTCGGAGAGACCGGATTCAGATCCTATGAAGAACCATTTGCTAACATTCACGTCTACTCGCGTTCATCTGCGGCTGGCAGTTATTTTGTCCTGCTTGTTCCTTCTGGCATCGGGTCAAGGCGGCACTCCTTCAGATATTTCCACCCACACCTTCGATCCAAAACAGATCCAGATTTCCCTGAATCCGGATTTGGACATCGTCTATCACACGCTGGCGCATTTTGCGGTGCCTGGAGATCCGTCGAACCTTCATTCCAAGGCCTACGTCGAGGAAATCCAACAAGCCAAGAAGGACCTGGAGGTCGGACAAACGAAACTCGATCAATCTCGGGCAGCGCTGGAGCAAAGCTATCGGAAACTGCCTGGATTGCGCTTTCTCAACCTGGCGCCCTTTATGGCAGATGACTATGCTTCCTTCAAACAGGCGCTGGCGATGATCGACTTCAACTTTCGCAATGAAAGCGAGGATTCACGCGAAACCTATGAGCAGCGCAAGGCCCGGGAGGCGCTGGCGCCACTCCTGTTTGGGAACACGCGACGATTGATTCCACTGTTCAAGAATCGTTTCCCGGAACCGGCCGAGCACGAATTCCTGAAGCAGTTTGCCCAGTGCATGGATGACGAGCGTGACCATTTCTACAAGCCCTACCGCGAAGCTCGAACCGAAGTAGACCTGGCGAGCCGGGAAAGGTTCGAACAACTCTGGAAGTCCGAGGGCTCCAAAATCCTCGAACCGTGGGCCAGCAGATCGGGCGTTAACGTTTTCAACATTTATCTTTGCCCGGTCATGAAGCGCAATGGGCGGGGCGTTCCGGTAAATCAGGAACAGCGGGTCCTCTTTCATGTGGTTGCGCCACTGCCGGAAACAAAAGCAGAGTCCTTGCAGTCATTGTTGGTTGTGCTCCACGAGACCACACACCGCCTGACCGATCGATTGGTGGATTCAGCCGCAACGATTCCAGATGGCCAGAAGGCTGTGGCGCGTGAAAACGCGGCCTTCTTTGCCGACCATGTTTTCCTGAAGGCCCGGCATCCGCAGCATCACGAAACCTACCTGAAGTTTTTCCTGAGTCTGGATCAGTCCAATTTGCCGGGAGCTGCCATCGAAAAAGAGTTCCTCAAGAGCTACCCTGTAGAAGCGTCTTTGCAGAGCGCTCTCGATCAGCTTGTGAAATCACTTCACTAGCATGTTTCGGAAGATCCTCATCGCCAACCGCGGGGAGATTGCCGTTCGCGTCATTCGTGCCGCCAGGGAAATGGGCATCTCAACTGTGGCGGTCTATTCCGAATGCGACCGGGCTGCGCTGCACGTCCGCATGGCCGACGAAGCCTGTCTGCTGGGACCTTCGCCTTCGCAAGAGAGCTACCTCAACATTGACAAGGTGATGGCCGCGGCCCAGTCGAGCCATGCCGAGGCGATTCATCCTGGGTACGGTTTTCTGTCCGAGAATCCCGAGTTTGCCCGGCGCTGTGGCAAGTCCGGTGTGACTTTTATTGGTCCATCAGCGACTGCGATGGAACAGGTTGGAGGAAAGATCGCTGCCCGAAAGACCGCCTTAATGGCAAGCATCCCAGTCGTGCCAGGGACCCAAGGAAGCATAGAGAATCTGAATGAGGCCTTGGATGCTGCAACGGAGGTTGGTTTTCCCGTAATGATCAAAGCGGCTGCCGGCGGCGGCGGCAAAGGAATGCGTCTGGTGGAAGGACCGGATCAACTGCCTTCCGCCCTTCGAGATGCCCAGTCGGAGGCCGCCGCAGCTTTCGGCGATTCAGCAGTGTATCTTGAGAAGTTGATTGTCGACCCCAGACACATTGAATTTCAGATTCTCGCGGACCGCCATGGCAACGTCATCCACCTGGGCGAGCGGGAGTGCTCCATCCAGCGGCGGCACCAGAAGGTGATTGAAGAATGCCCTTCTCCCATCATGACGGCCGAACTGCGAAAGACGATGGGGGCGGCCGCGATCAAAATTGCCAGAGCCTGCGGCTACGAGAATGCCGGGACCGTCGAGTTTCTGGTCGATGCTGCGAGGAACTTTTATTTCCTGGAGATGAACACCCGTCTGCAGGTCGAACATCCTGTCACAGAATGCGTCACGGGTATTGATTTGGTCAAAGAACAGCTTCGCATCGCTGCTGGCGATCCACTCAGCTTGTGTCAGGAAAGCGTGGAGTGGCGGGGCGCTGCGCTGGAGTGTCGGATATACGCCGAAGACCCGGACAACAACTTCTTTCCTTCGCCGGGGACCATCACATTGCTGAGAACTCCTTCAGGGCCGGGTGTTCGGGACGATACTGGAATCTACGAGGGTTGGACAGTTCCGCTATTTTACGACCCGCTGCTGTCCAAGCTTGTGACGTGGGGAAAGGATCGTCACGAAGCCATCGTCCGCATGCAGCGCGCTCTCGGCGAGTATCAGGTGGCCGGCATCAAAACCAATCTGTCTTTCTTCCGGTCGATACTTGCGCATGAGCAATTCCTGGCAGGCGCGCTCAGCACGGGTTTCATCGATAAGTACTACGTCCCTGGAGCACAGCCAGAGCGCGGAGCGCTTTCGGATGTTGCGGCGATCGCGGCCGCCCTTCACGCAAGTCTTGAAAGAAAGTCGATAGTCACGGGACAAACTACCGACAGCGCCTGGAAGCGGGCTGGGCGTCGAGAGGGGCTCGACAGAAGGTAAGGCTCACCCGGGCGCTCGGCGGATGGCAAACTCACCCTTGATCAAAAAATGTCAATTCGAGGCCTTGATCGACCGCCAGTGGGTGGCTTTGTCGCTCGAAGGATCCACGGTCGAAGGTTTCGTCGCACGTCTTCCTGATCGGGAATTGAAGGTGGATGCCACCATTCTGAACGAGAGCAGCTACTCTCTCTTGATTGATGGGAATTCTTTTGACGTCACGGTTCATCGCTTGCTGAACCATTATCAAGTGACGGTGAATGGAGTTTCCTTCGAGGTAGCCCTTCGAGATCCCAGGCAACTGCGGCATCAAACCGGCGCGGACGAAGATTCTGCAGGCCCTGCGTCGGTGACGTCCCCAATGCCGGGAAAACTGGTCAAGTTACTGGTGGCGGAAGGTGATTCGGTCAAAGAAGGTCAAGGCGTGGCTGTGGTTGAAGCCATGAAAATGCAGAACGAACTCAAGGCTTCGAAATCTGGGACGGTTGAGAAACTTTGTGTTGTCGAAGGACAGGCTGTGAACGCGGGAGAATGTTTGCTAACGATTTTGTGACCAGCCGACGCTCCGTCAAATTCAGCTTCAAATCAGCAGGTCCGTACTCAATCGCTCCAGAAACAAGACTCTCGTCAAAAGACATAGCGGCCGTCCTTGCGCTTCTTCAGGAACATCAGCTGCATCCGTTCTCTTCGCCGGCGCAGCAAAGAAGTCAGGATCATCTCCAGGTCGTGGGGGTCAATGTTCGGAAACAGTGGGGCTAGACGCTTGTGCAAGCGTTTGACGCGCGAAGCCAGGTTTGATGAGGGATTCTTCTTCATTGATTCATTGATGGTCGATTCATCGACGATTGCTACGAATGATTCAGTGACTCAATCGTCAATGGCACAATCACTCAGTGCCTGGTGATTCTCTCCACGTTGTCCATGTACGGCCTGAGCACTTCAGGAATGAGTACGCTTCCATCGGCTTGCTGGTAGTTCTCCAGAATCGCCACCCAGGTGCGCCCGACAGCGAGGCCCGAGCCATTGAGCGTGTGAACGAACTCAACCTTTGCTTTCGGGTCAGGACGGAAGCGGATGTTAGCTCGGCGGGCTTGGAAGTCCTCGAAGTTGCTGCAGGAAGAGATCTCGCGGTACGCATTCTGACCTGGAAGCCAAACCTCGAGATCGTAGGTCTTGGCCGACGAGAAGCCGAGGTCTCCGGTGCAAAGAGACACGGTCCGGTAGGACAAGCCCAGGCGTTTAAGGATTTCCTCAGCATTGCTCGTCAACTTCTCCAGTTCGTCGTAAGAGGTCTCCGGTCTGACGAACTTCACCAGTTCCACTTTGTTGAACTGATGCTGACGAATCAGCCCGCGTGTATCTTTGCCGTAAGATCCAGCCTCACTGCGAAAACAGGGCGTGTAGGCAGTCATGTAAACCGGCAGCTGAGAACCATCCAGGATCTCTCCAGCATAAACGTTGGTCACTGGAACTTCCGCCGTTGGGATCAGCCAGTAGTCGGTGTTTTCCACCTTGAACAGGTCCGCACCAAACTTTGGCAGCTGGCCGGTGCCCTGCATGCTGGCTGAGTTGACCATCAGCGGTGGAATCACTTCGACGTACCTGTGTTCGCGCGTATGGACATCCAGCATGAAGTTGATGAGAGCTCGCTCCAGTCGCGCACCCAGACCCGTATAGAGGCTGAAACGGGCGCCCGCAATCTTCGACGCGCGATCGAAGTCCAGGATTCCCAAAGCCGGTCCCAGTTCCCAGTGGGACTTCGGCTCGAAGTTAAGTTTTGGCTTTTCCCCGACAACACGGACCTCAACGTTGGCTGTGGCATCAGAGCCTGAAGGGACTGAAGCGTGCGGAATGTTCGGAATCGTCAACTGCAAAGCCCGCAGCTTCTCATCGCATTCCTTCAGCAGCTCATCCAAAGATTTGATGCGTGCCGAAACGTCCTTCATCTCGCCAATCTTGGCTGACGCATCACCCTTCTGCTTCTTGAGCGCGGTAATCTCGTCGTTTGTCTTGTTGCGCAAGTGCTTGAGATTCTCGGTCTCGACGATCAGCTTGCGCCGTTCCGTATCGAGCTGTTCGAATTCGTCAAGCGCGACCGAAGCCCCCCGCTCTTCCATCTTCTGGCGGACGAGGCTAAGATTCTGGCGAATGAAAGTCAGGTCGAGCATCGAGTTCCTTGTAGTTTGAATTCAAGCGTATATGCCGCGTTCCCTGATCGTAAAAGCGACGCGGTCGATGGCGAGCATGTAAGCTGCAATGCGCATGTTTACATTGTGGCGGTCGGCGTAGGAAACCACGGTGTCAAAACTGTTCACCATGATTTCTTCAAGCCGTTCATTCACCGTCTTTAGATTCCAGAAGTAACCCTGCCGGTCTTGTACCCATTCAAAGTAAGAAACCGTGACGCCACCGGCATTCGCCAGAATGTCGGGAATGATGAAAACCTTCTTGTCAAACAGGATCTCGTCCGCCTGAGCCGTCGTCGGACCATTGGCGCCTTCGCAAATGATGCGCGCCTGAATGCGGTCGGCGTTCTCGAGGGTGATCTGGTTCTCGGTAGCAGCCGGAAGCAGGATGTCGCAGGGTTGCACCAGCAGGTCGTCGCCTGAAATGGGCTCGGCATCGGGGAAGCCCACCACTGTCTTGGCTTCCAGAACGTGGGCCATCAGCTTCGTGATATTGATCCCCAGTGTGTTGATGATGCCGCCATGGACATCGGAAACCCCGATCACGCTATATCCCGCTCCGTAGAGAATGTGAGCCGCCATGGAACCTACATTGCCGAACCCTTGAATGATCACGCGCGTGTTCTCACGCTTCATCCCCATACGGGAGATGGCGCGATCGCAGACAATCTTGCAACCTCTCCCCGTGGCTTCGCGCCTGCCAACCGATCCACCCAGGTCGAGGGGTTTCCCGGTGACACAGCCCGTCACGGTGTGACGGGCATGCATTGAATACGTGTCCATGATCCACGCCATTATCTTTTCATCGGTGTTGACGTCGGGTGCCGGGACATCTCGATCAGGACCCAGAACGTCCATCAGCGAGGCGGTGTAACGCCGGGTCAGCTTCTCCAGTTCTGCGTTGGAGAGGGCTTTGGGATCGCAGATGATGCCGCCTTTGGCGCCGCCAAACGGAAGGTTGACCACGGCGCATTTCCAGGTCATCCAGGCTGCCAGCGCGCGAACCTCATCCAAAGTCACGTCGGGCGCGTAGCGGATACCGCCTTTAGCAGGGCCTCGCGCCAGGCTGTGCTGAACGCGGTAGCCTTTGAACACCTTCAGGGAACCGTTGTCCATCATAACGGGAATCGCCACACCGATCTCGCGATCAGGAGTCAGCATTACCTGGTAGAGCCCGTCGTCGAGTTTCAGCTTCTCTGCCGCGATGTTGAAGCGCTGCACCATTTCCTCAAAGGGATTGAGTTCATCGTGCAATTCGACCTTCGCCATCTGAAACTCCTTTTTCGAAAGGTGGTTATGCGACCGAGAGTATAGAGGAGGCTGGAAATGGGAAGCAAGCTGGCATTCCGTTACGAATCTCAGGCCGGCGGGCTTCTATCCGGCCGCGACTTCAGACCGGAGCTCGCTGCTGGGGAGTAGTTCGAAATTGGCAGGATTGCTTAGGATTCGCGACACCAGAAGGGTATGCAATGCATGCCCGGCCTTGCTGGCAACGATGCGGCCGATAAAGGGACGGCCAATCAGCGAAAGGTCTCCAATGTTGTCCAGAATCTTGTGGCGGACAAACTCATCTTTGAACCGAAGAATGTCGTTCAAAATCCCTGTCTTTGTTAAAACGATGGCGTTGTCCATCGATCCACCGCGCACGAGCCCGTTCTTCTTCAGTTCTTCAACCTCATGCAAAAACCCGAAAGTTCTGGCCGGAGCGATCTCACGCGCAAAAGTTTCGGGCGAGGCATCAAACTCATAGGTCTGTTTTCCAATCATCGGATGGGGGAAATCAATTGAGTAGCTGATCTGAAAACTGTGTGCTGGATAAATCGAAATCGTCTTGCCTCGCTCTTCGAGGTGAAGCTCCTTGCGGATCACGAGATACGTCCGGAACGCTGACTGCTTCTGAAGTCCCACCCGTTGAATCTCGCTGACGAATTCCAGCGCGCTTCCATCCAGGATGGGAACTTCGAGATTGTCGAGTTCAACAATCGCGTTATCCACGCCAAAGATGTAGAGGGAAGAAAGCAGATGCTCGATGGTAGAGATGAGGACGCCTTGCCTCATCAGGGTTGTTGCGTAAGCGACGTGTGCGACGTTTTTTACCGTGGCTTCGATGGGAAAATTCTCGAGATCCACCCGGTGAAAAACGACGCCGTGGCCCGCAGGGGCGGGCCGAATTGTAAGGTTGACGGAAGCGCCGCTGTGAAGGCCGACTCCGGAAAACGAAATAGGTGCTGCCAGTGTATGTTGGTTTTCCAGAAAGTGACCCTCGAACAAGACGTTGCGACAACTCATTCTAAAGCACGCGATGCTCCAGAAACGAGACACTTAGAGAATCCGCACTCTTTTCAAAAGGTTAACTTGCGCAGACCGGTGAGCCACTCCTCCCATGTTGTCTCAGATTCACACACTTTCAGTCCGGTTGTGTTGTAGAAATGCTTCACCTGGGGAACGGACCCGCTATCCTCCAGGTCCGTCGCTTGGATTGCGTGCCACAAGTCTGATATACCTTCACCTTTGAACGCGAACGAATTCTCTGCGACAGGTTCCTCATGCCAAGACACCAGGCTGCTCACCGACTTTTTAGGAGCACGCTGACTTCGGTGCTGTTGTGGTCGCTGCTCGCGAGCGGTCACGCCGCTGCACGGAAGGTCACACTCAACGGGCTGGAGATCGGCATCGACGAAAAGAATGGCGGTATCGTCTCGCTCCGCTATCCGCAGGTGGGCGAAATTCTAGCCACCGAACCGGAGGCTGCCGGGTTCCTTGATCTTGCCTTTCCCCTTGCCGGCTACGTGCCCATGCGGCTCGCGACCCGCTTCTCCCGCGCTGTCATCGAGGAAAGCACCCGAGGGGTGACGATCACCTGGCCCGAGCTCGCACCCAGCCGCACGCATGTCAGTCTGCCACTGGGTTCGGCCTGGGCGCGCGTCACGCTTGCGGCAGCACCAGATGGCCGGTCTGTGCTGCTGCGTTGCCGGATTGAGAACAAATTCCAGCAGCCTCTGCCGCAGATTCTTTTCCCTGATTTCCTTGGCCTGCGCGCTCTCGGCCCGCCTGAGGCCACCAAACTGACGATGGCTCGAGGATCGGTCACGCCGTTCACGCAGCGCCGCGAGAGCCGCCACCACACGGCCTTCTGGCCGGTCGACTCCGGCTGGCACCTCTACGAGGCCACAGCCTACTCCTACGGCCCCAATGTCATGAACTGGCTGGACTATGGAAGCCTGCGCGGGGGGTTCAGTCTGTTTCAGAAGAAGTGGCGCGACCGCGACTACCGCCGTCCCGACATTCTCACCTATGTGAGCGAGAGCCAACCCGATAGGGTTCGCCTTGCCTGCTGGCAGCCAGGGCGCATCGCGCCCGGCGAAACCTGGGAAAGCCCGGAGTATGTTCTCACGCCGCACGAAGGCGGTTGGGCCAAGGGGATTGAAACCTACCGCGCCTACGTGCGCGAGGTAAATCCTCCACGCGAGATTCCGAAACGCGTGCGCGAGGGGCTGGGCTATCTGTCCATCTGGATGTCCGACGCTCACGAAACCGTGCCAGAGCTTGCCGCCATGCGGTACAAGGACCTGCCCGGCATCGCCCGCGACACCAAGGAACACGGGCTCGACGAAATGGCCGTCTGGCGCTGGTGCCATCACCTTCAACTGCCGATTCCACACCGCAAGGTACTCGGCACGGCGGAGGAATGGGTCCAGGCGGTGAAGGATTGCCGCGCGATGGACGTCAACATCGCCGCTTCCCTCGGCATTCACTTGCTGCACCACACCCAGCTCGCTCGCTACGGGGTTCAATACACCGCCCGCAACGCCTGGAATTTCCACCGGGACCTGATCCCGAACTTCAATCCCGCCTACCTGAAGGGACTGCCGCTCGATCACGCAGGACAAACCGATTCCGCCGTCGAACCCGACGTGGCAGGAAGACGTCTACAAGTCGCTCGTGGAATGGATGGATCGCGGGATCACTTCGTTCACCTGGGATGTCTACGGCGGCGGGGGGCCGGACGGTGCTTTGTCTTCACGCTATGAGGACAACGTCGCGCTCAACAAGGTGGCGAAGCGGTTCCGGACCCATGCGCGCAAGGTCGATCCCGAATCGACTTTCAACGCGGAGACCAACTCGATCAGTGGCCTCGAATGGGACGGAGAAGTGCTCGATTACACCTGGAACTGGATCAGTGACCAGTTCAAGGAAGGACACCTGACCACAACCACCTACGTGGAATACATCGAGGCTTCGCCGATCCTCAACGTGCTGCGCAGCCCGAGGATGAACTGTAACATCGAGTCCTCGCCGCTGGCGGTGAAGAAAGGGTTTGCCGATGGCGCCTATCTCAACTTCCTGCTGCGCAAACCCGATGGTGAGAACGGCAGCGCCATCCTGGGCGAAAAGCCTGCGCTCTCTCCCGTGGTGAAGCAGATGGCAGCCCGGCGAAAACAGTTTCTGCCGTTCTTCACCGAGGGTGTGCCGTTGGGAGACTGCATTCTGGCCGAGCCGAGTCCGCTGTTCATCCGTAGCCACGTGCACAACAACCGGGCGTTCATCGTGGTGCTGAACGATGGAAGCAGCCCCCGCCCCATCGATCTCAGCCTGAACCTGCCGCTGTGGCTGACCGGCGAGGCGCACCGCGTGAGCCGCTATGACAGCGACGGCCTCCTCACGAGCGAGGAAAGAATCTCAGTTAGGAAAGGCCAGGCGTCACAACTGAAGGGACGCGAGTTGAAGCCCGGCGACATGGAATTCATTGTCATCAACGGGTGACAGTGCGAAGAGATCGTAACTCCGGATTTGACGATGATCTCCCCACTATTTTTCTAACTGGTGACTGTTCGCGTTAGTGAGGGGTGCAAGCCCTTCTCTTTCAAGCCGGCTTCCAGTGGATCCAGCGAGCTCCCTCCGCGATTGCCGTTTGATTGATCTCGTAGAGCTTCAGAATCCTCATCCACAGCCGAGTTCGGCAGTTGCTCACTCTGTTACACTCAGTCCCGTTGGATCGAGGGACCGCATGCAACGCGCGTTTGGAAGAAAGACCACGGGCACAAAACCGTGGGATGGGGTTTCCGCAGAGCCTTGGTTGGAAGGGTCCTTCCTGTGGCGGGACGAATCGAAGTCGGATTATGTTTGTGTGCTGAAGTGCCGATGTAGAGCTCGTACCAGATTCAGGCGTTAAGAGTGATATGAACGAGCCTTTGGATCTTCATTCTCCAGAATCTCTAATGGACGCAACCCCAGGACCCACCGTTGCCATCGCTGCCAGTTTCACCGCGTTTCCTATCTTCGAGCCACTCCGCTTCTGGCTGCACGAAGTACTGAGTGTCGATGCCCGCATCGAGCTGGCGGGGATGGGGCAGGTCATGCAGACACTGCTCGACCCAAGGAGCGTCTTCGCCACGAATTCGAGCGGTCTCAACGTCATCCTTCTTCGCTGGGAGGACGTGTGTGGCATCGAGTTCAAGGATTGCGAGCACGCACTGGAACTCCTCGTCTCTGCGTTGTCCTGTTCTTCATCTGTGGCACGCATTCCGCATCTGGTCTGTCTGTGTGCCCCTTCGCCAGAGGCGTTGATCGACCCGGAAAGGAGTACGAGGTTTCGAGACGTGGACGCTCGCCTGAAATCGATGGTGACAGGACTGCCAGGGGTGTTCGTCGTCACGTCGAATGAGCTCCTGCTGCTTTATCCTGTGCAAGACTATGCGGATGCGCTGAGTGATCGACTGGCCTCGGTTCCGTATCGAACCGGCCTGTTCGTCGTTATAGCGGCTCTTATTGCGAGACGGCTGCACTCCGTCATGACGCCTCCGTACAAAGCAATCGTTGTTGACTGCGACCAAACCCTGTGGGCTGGAGCCTGTGCTGAAGACGGTCCGCACGGAGTCGTCATCGATGGACCACGGCAAGCGCTGCAGAATTTTCTAGTCGCCCAACATGATGCTGGAATGTTGATATGCCTTTGTAGCAAGAATAGCGAGGAGGATGTCCTCAAAGTGTTTGAGCAGCGAGTTGAGATGCCGCTAAAATTGCACCACGTCGCAGCCCACCGAATCAACTGGGAGTCCAAAGTTGGCAACATCCGCTCGCTCGCACGAGAGCTTGGTATCGGCTCGGATTCGTTTGTGTTTGTTGACGACAATCCGTTCGAGTGCGCCGAGGTCCGCGCGGGTCTGCCCGAGGTCTTAACCCTGCACCTACCTCCGGACCCTGAAACTTTGGTCCTATTTCTCCGGGGTATTTGGGCTTTCGACCGAGAATCTCCTGCGCGAGAGGACCGCGGCCGGACTGGGCAATACTTGCAGGAACGCGAGCGAAAGCAGTTCCGAAATCAGGTGACCAACTTAGCTGAATTCTTGGCTTCGCTAGACCTCCGGGTAAGGATACGACCTCTCGAAGAGGCGGACCTTGCTCGTTCAGCGCAATTGACTCAGCGTGTTAATCAATTCAACCTGTCATCGATTCGACGATCTGAAGCGGAACTCACGCATCTGTGGCGTTCGCAGAATCTCGAGGCTTGGGCCGTGGAGGTGAGCGACCGCTTTGGCGACTACGGACAGGTAGGACTTATCCTTTTCGAAGCCGACAAATTGGATTCGCTCAAGTTTGACAGCTTCCTACTCAGCTGCAGGGCGCTCGGGAGGGGAGTTGAGCACCAGATGCTGGCTGGGCTTGGAGCATTGGCGCACGAGCGCGGGCTGCGATTCCTGCAACTTCCCTTCATTGAGACTTCCAGGAATCGCCCGATGCGCGACTTTCTGCAGACGATGCTTCAAGGTCACGAGCAGACCGTTCAGTCTGGTTCCTACGTTCTTTCTGCTGATATGGCGGCGCGCGTTCGCTACATTCCCCCTGCGATCGAATACACCCCCGATCCTGTGGGGGCGAACCGCTCGTCCGAACCGCGAGCAGCGACTGAGCCGAAGGCCAGCCTGCAAGCCCAGGAAAGAAGCCGCCTCTTGGCCCGAATCGCTGCGGAGCTTGCGACACCTGAACAGATTCTTTCGGCTTTCGAGTCGTGGCAGCGCACCTCAAGAAAAAGGCCCGACAACGAGTATGTGGCTCCGCGTAACATTGTCGAAAGCACGCTGGCTGGCATCTGGGCTGAAGTTCTCGGAGTCGAACAACTCGGGGCGAGCGACGTTTTCTTCGAACTTGACGGCGATTCTCTAAAGATGGTTCAGATCATTGTACGTGTTCTGGAAGCTTTCGGCGTCGAGTTGCCGATCTCGTTCTTCTTTGACCATCCTACGATCGAAGCGCACGCCCAGAAAATCACCGAAATGCGACATTCCATCAACATGAAATGCTCGACCGAAACCGCCGCGAGCACAGAGCAACAGTCAGCAGACCGGTTGGAGTCCGAGGAACCATCGCGACGCTAAGAGGGCGCGAGCCACGAATGACCTCGGCTTTGTGCGCTGCGCGATCGAACTTACGAGCTTTTGTGCCCAAGATTCAAACCTGGTCATGAAATCTGAATCCCCTGTCGCAATCCTTGGATTCGATGGAGCAGATCACCTGCTCATCGAGCGGTGGTCAGCGCAAGGGCACTTGCCTGCCTTTGCGAAGTTGTTACAGGAGGGGACATACGCGCTCATCGAGTCAACCTCGGCGATTCTTTCAGGAACTCCTTGGCTGTCTATCGCTACCGGATGCAATCCGGGCAAATGCGGAAGTTATCATCGTCACCAAATTAAGAGTGGGACGTACGAGATTCGGCGCATCAAGGCTCGTGATCTCCAGCAGGCCCTCTTCTGGAGTTCTTTCAAGAGTCCGGTTATCGCCGTTGATGTTCCCAAGGCGCCCTTGCTTGCATCTCTGCAGGGCATTCAACTGGTGGAGTGGGGGACGTACGACCACTACTCGGAACTCTCCTCGGTCCCGAAAGGACTATCGACACAGGTGTTGACGGAATTCGGCAGGCATCCGTTTGTCGAGGGCAACTTCGAGGAAGCGCTGCACCAGCGCCGCGATTTTGAGTGCTTGAAGCAACAGATCCTGGACGGAGTCAGGATGAAGCACCGCCTAAACCTGTCACTCCTGCAACAGTACCGTCCTCGCCTTTTTTTTTCGGTGTTTGGAGAAACCCACGCCGCAGGACACGCTTTTTGGCGCTTCCAAGATCCTCGCCACGCGCTTTATGTTCACGGAGACAGCAACGAAAACTCTCTCAGAGATACTTATCAAGCGATCGATTCCGTGCTGGCTGAATTCATCGAAGCGCTCCCGCAGAACTATCTCCTCATTGTGGTGTCGGGCCATGGGTTTGACCTGGATAACATGGCGGGCGACTTTCTTCAGGAGGCCCTCATCCGAATGGGCATGACCGTCCCAAGGCAGACAAACTCCAGGTATGCCACCTACGTGCCGGCTCTAAGTCTGGATATGACGCGGTCCAGGGCATTCTGTCTGCCCACAGCCTGGGAGGGACTGATTCGAATCAATCTTCACGGGCGTGAGCCGAATGGGATTGTTGCCGAAGCAGAATACCAATCCGTTTGCGACGAAATCGAGACCGAGTTGCTTGCCTTGCGCCACAGGCATGACAACGCACCCGTCGTGAAAGCGGTTGTTCAACCGCGCCGTCTCTACCGGGGTCCATTCTCCGACGAGCTGCCCGATTTGAGTGTAATCTGGAACACAGGACACATCGTGAGTGAGGTGGTTTCACAAAGGTGTGGCCTGATTGAGCGTCAGCCCGACCTTTTGGGCGGGTGTGGCAATCATCGTGGAATTGGTTTTCTGCTGGCGCATGGACCTGGCGTCGTCAGAGGTCGATTGACTGGACGCGACTTCGACATTGCACCGACAATATCCGAATGGCTCGGGGAGCGGGCTCTTCCAGATTGGGATGGACTTCCCCTGAAACTAACGGACTCGAAATCGAGACTTGCCGAGCAAGGCCTGTGAAGTGTGTTTGGCTTGCTGCTTCCGAGCTCAATGAATTCAGCCGACATTCCTGAGAAGAACCCACCACTCAAAGCTCTTGGTGAGCCAGGACGCGCCATCTCAGCAGTAGGCATGTTGACTGCGGACCGCCCGGAACTACTCCAGCGGGGACTGCAGAGTTACATCGAGAATGCCGCAAGACATTCCAGGCAGATTGAATACGTCGTCTTTGATGACAGCAAAAACGTGGCGAATCGCCACGCCGGCCTTGAAGCGGCCGGGGCGTTGGCTCGAAAGTTTAAGGCAAGGATTCGCTTTGCCGGCTTTGATGAGCGCACCCGTTTCGTGCGGCACTTGGAGCAGTTTCCCTGCATCTCGAAACACGTTTTGAAGAATACGCTGTTGCAGCCCCAAGGATACACGCTGGGGCAAAACAGAAATGCGTTGCTCCTGGACTCTGTGGGGACACTCTTTCTCTGTGTGGACGACGACACGGTGTGTCGTCTCGCGGCGCCACCGACTCCGGCACCGGGTGTGAAAGTTTGCACAGGTATGGATCCAGCCGAGTTTTGGTGCTTTGGCGAATCCGGGGAAGCCTGCGCAGCCGCTAGGCCGGTGGACGCGGATCTCCTGGGAGCCCATGAAGCGCTGCTCGGAAGGACCGTAGAAGACTTATGCATCAGCGCCCCCAGAAGTCACAGGGAGGACCATCGGCCCAGCCTTCAGGCAGTCCGGCCGGCCGATAGTGTCGTTAGAATCACACTCAATGGTCTGTTGGGAGATTGTGCCTGGGGCGCACCTTTTGGATTCTGGCATGCGCCGATGGGATTCCTGGCATTTGACGGTGGGTCACTCGAACGGCTCATCAGCTCGGACCAGCACTACCGGCAAACGCTGCGGTCCAGGCAAGTTCTCAGAATCACCTCTTCTCCAGTGCTCTCCGATGCGTCTTTCAGCATTTTGACATTTTGGGGATTAGATCATCGGGACTTGCTGCCCCCCAACGTTCCAACGAATCGTGGTCAGGATCTGGTTTTCGGACAGCTCCTGTGGAAGTGTTTCAGCAAAGCGACCTTCGGCCACGTGCCCCTGGCCGTCGTCCATGACCCAATTCCCGCTCGCCGGTTTTGGGATGGAGAGATTCTCCGCAGCGCCGCAGGTGTAGATCTGTGCCGGGTGATGATCGAAGCCATCAAGCTCTGCGAGTTTTCTGACCCGCACACCTCGCCTTGCCACCTGCTAAAAGCAGTGGGGGAGCATCTGATGCGCCTTGCTGATCTTTCCGGGGATGCCCTTGGCGACCGGCTGTTGGAGCAGTTGCAGATCTCCAATCAACGATTTCCCGCCGAGATGATCGAGCGAGCGAATCGTGTGCATGGGAAAGGACACCTCTATGCCAGGGATGTCTTTCGTTTTTGCGAGAAGGTGAAGGCGGCGGAAAGTCAGCCAGACTACTGGGTGCCGTTGGATTTAAGGCTGGGTGGGGCGACATTGAATTCGCAGGAGCGGACGCGTGTGGTGCTGCGACAGTTTGGAGAGTTGCTTGTTGCGTGGCCGGATATCGTCGAGGGTGCCAGGCAGCTTCGCCAGGGGGCATTCGTCTCAGCCTCCCCGTGTAGGACGAGCATCCTTCGACGCCCACGCCTTCGGTCATTCCTGAAATCGAATCACAGGCGGAGGGCATGCAACTCACGAAGGATGTGCTCACAAGCTCTGCAGGTTAGAGCCATCAATGTCAGTGTTGGACCCTTATAGCTGGCCGATGGAAAACAGGAACCGTCTGTTACGAAAAGATTGGCGACGTCCCAGCACTGGTTGAATTCATTGAGTACCGAAGTGCCTCGGCTTGCGCCCATCCTCGCGCCGCCGAGTTCATGAGCGCGCGTCCCTGGGACCAGGAGATGATCCTGCACAATCGAAGGCCGGAAGCCAAGCGAGTCGACGATTTCTCGTACGGCCAAAGCCGCATGCCGGGCCATCCTGTGTTCATTGTCCCGGTAGCTGAAACAGATCCTGGGAACCGGCAGCCCCACAGCGTCCTTAGTGTGCTCGTCGAGTTGCACAGAGTTCTCGAAATAAGGCAGGACCTCACCGAAAACTCCCAGTGAAAGCATCGCGATTCCGCCCGGCCTCACTTCCACCTCACCCTGCATGCCGTAACCACGAATAAAGTCTTCGCCCTGCTGCCTGCGATTACAAAAGCGAGGGAGATAGACTCTCTCGGTTGCAGGCGATTCGACGCCCTTCAGTTTGCCGAGAGCGACCATGCGAGTGCCACCAAAGTGGTCGAGGAGATAGTGACCCAGAACTCCGGAAGAGTTACCGAGGCCGTTGGGATGCTCGTGAGTCTTCGAAGCAAGGAGCAGTCGAACAGATTCAATCGTGGAAGCGCATAGAATGATGACACGAGCCGAAACCTCCTGCCATTCCCCGCTCAGTCGATCGATGAAGACGACACCGCGAGCCCGTCCAGGATTGTCTAGAACTATCCGCGCGGCAACGCAGTTGGAGCGAAGAGTCAGTTTTTGGCGGTCACATTGAAGAGGAGAGAACCTACCGCCGGAATTGGAAGGAAGATCGGATGCCGGCCCGTCAGCGTCGCCCACTGCCTCTCGCGAAGGAAGCAGATGTCTCTCTGGCCAGCGTTGCGCGACACGCTCCCGCAGCTCCTGGAGAAAGCCCGGCACCTGCCGGGGCAGGAACTGACCATCGGGCAAAGACGGGAGCCCTTCCTGAGTTCCTTGGACGCCAATCATCAGCTCGACCTTGTCATAGTAAGGCGCCAGATCCTGGTAGCGGATCGGCCAGGGCTCACCAACGCCGTCCTCTTCGGCGCTCTTCAGGTCTTCATCGGCCATTCGCAGGACAAAGCGGCTCCAAACCCGGGTCCTCCCGCCTGTCTGCCGGGAGCGTATCCAATTGAATTCAGTCGGAGTCGGAGTGGAATAGGGGTTTTCAAGATCGTCAACGAAGAGGTGACAGTTTTCGCTGCTGTACAGAAGATTCTGCGATTGAATGGGCTGTCTCGCCTTGATGGCTTCAAACTCTTGGCGAGACCGCTTTTGGGGACGGCAGGCCTCCGGAGTCAGCCGTTCGTCAGCGTCCTAGCTGCCATTCCCCCGGCTGCACCCGATCCGATGACGATGGCGTCGTAGCAAACTTTTCGCCAGTCCATGCTTCCTCGCTGAGGCGTGGTAGGGCTGCGAGCACCGACAGCTCAATTCGATTCTCTCACAGCTTCCCTGAAAATCCCCTCCGTCGGTCTGCTCCCTATTCCACCACTCACCCGCAGCATGGATGGCTCCCTGCAATCCCCCTTACCCAAAGGGGGAAAGAAGGCGACACGAACAGCGGTCGTGGCGCATTCAGGGGGTTGTCGTGACGGGTTTGGGAAGGCCGACCGCAACCCACTCCCAAACCCCCCTGAAGTCGCCCCTTCTCGAAGGGGAGATGCTGTTTGCGTCGAGGGGGACATCTTGAGCGTCTCGCCCGAGATTACGGCGACGACTACCGCTTCAGACCCCTCGCGTTCGGCAGGCAGGAGGACTCGAACCGCTTCGATTTTGATGGTTGGAGAAGATCTCGCGCGCATTGTACGCTAAGCGGCGCAGTGTCCGACCTGAGCAACTAACTGGTTCCTAACCCAGAGAAAATGCAAATCCGTGGTCTTCGCAAGAACAGTGCTGGTGGAAGGGTAAGAGTCTCCGCCACCGTGATCTGGGAGGATTGCGACCGGCCCAACGAAGCGGTCTATTTCGAATGTCCCGCGTCTCTTGAAGACGATATCGTACCAAATCCCAACGCGTTCTTGCTCGCCGGCATCATGCCGGCGACCGACCGTGGCGAGCGGAGGGTCCAAGTCGAAGGCCCCGTATGCCCCGAGCTGCGTAACGGGCTCCTGGCGGCCTTCCGGGTAATCCGCGACTGGTATCCCCAATGCAATCGCCCTGCGATTGAATCGACGGTGGGCTTTCACCCAAGCGTTCCCCGCACGCCGCCGCGTGTGGCGTCCTTCATGTCTGCCGGCGTCGACGCCCTCGCGACGCTTCGCTGTAACCGCCTGGATTATCCCTTGAATCATCCTGCGTCGGTCCGCGACTGCTTCTTCTTCCTGGGGTTCAATCGATATGATTTCGATGCCAATGGACCGGTTCCCGAACGGCTGCAGGATTTCGAAACGCGTCTGGAGCGGATGGCGGAGCTTGCCCGCGAAGCGCAGATCGATCTCATCCCTGTTCACACCAACATCCGATTCTTCGCAAGAGACTCTAATGCCTGGAACGCGCGGGGGATGGGCGCCGGGCTGGCTTCAGTGGCTCACGCCTTCAGCCCAAGGATATCTTCGAATATTGTTTGGCTCGTCGGGCTCTATAGGCATTCCGATGCTCTGGGGCACCCATCCGTTATTGGACCCGAACTACTCGAGCACGAATGTCGAAGTCCGCCACGATGGTCTGCAGCTCTCACGACTACAGAAAACTGCGATCATCTCAGATTGGTCTGCTGCAATGGAAATTCTCCAGTGCTGTTGGCAAAACGAGGGGATTCCGACGAGCATCAACTGCGGTCGTTGCGGTAAGTGTCAGCACACGATGATCCAGCTGGCAGCACTGGACAAGTTAGAGAAGGCACACACGTTCCCGCACGTTGAGATCACGCCACAGATGATCGACGACGGGGCTCTTCAGAACAACTACGATATGGGTTTGTTCCAAGAATGCGTCGAACATTTTGCACGAAGGGGTCGTGCGGACTTGGTCGAAGCCATACACAAGCGAATTAGGCGATATCATGACGAACTGCATCCGGCGGGATTCCGGACTGCGATCAAACAGTGGGATGAGAAACTGACACACGGATTGCTGACCCGAGCGGTGCGTCCCCCACTCGGTCTTCTGAGGAAACTTCGGAAACTATAGAAACCTCATTTCGTGAGGTCCCCTTGTCTGGAGTCCAGATGCAAACGTTCTGCATCCGTTCATTCCCGCGCTACGAAGTGAGCGCAAGAAGCCAGCGCGCCGTCGGCTTCGAGTTCGATTTCGGCCACACGACCGCACTCATCGCACGCGTATCGAGAGAAGACCTATGCGTTCACAACAAAGCAATCCAAAGGGATGCCAGGTACTGGTTCGCTTCATTCTGGTCTGTTGCGCGCTGCTCGCTGCGTTGGCGAAGGCGTCGCCGCCAATATTGGCCGCAGAAAGCGCCCGCCCTAACTTCATCATCATCCTGGCGGACGACCTCGGCCACGGCGATTTGAGCAGCTTCGGCCACCCTGCCATCAAGACACCCCATCTCGACCGCCTGGGAGCGGAAGGGCTGAAGCTGACGAACTGCTACGCCGGCATGCCCGTCTGTTCGCCGTCGCGTGCCGCGCTGATGACAGGGCGCGTGCCCCAGCGCGAAGGCATCAGCGAATGGATTCCAGAAAACTCGCCGGTGCATTTAAAACGCGAAGCTGTCACCATCGCCCGACTGCTCAAAGGCGCCGGCTACGCCACGGCGATGACCGGCAAATGGCATCTGAGTGCCACGCTCGACGGATCGCAGCCGACGCCTGGCCATCACGATTTCGACCATTGGTTTGCCACGCAGAATAACGCCCTGCCATCCCATGAAAACCCAAACAACTTTGTTCGCAACGGCAAGCCGGTTGGGTCGCTCCAGGGCTATTCCTCCACGCTGATCATCAACGAAGCGATTGACTGGTTGGGACGACGCAAAGCCGCGCAGCCTTACTTTCTCTATGTGGCCTTTCACGCGCCGCACGAAAAAGTGGCCAGCGCCGATAGGTTCGTCCAGGAGTACGCCGGCCTGGCGCGCAACGCCGATGAAGCGCAGTATTTTGGCAACGTGGCGCAGCTCGATCACGAAGTCGGCCGTCTACTCGACGCGCTCGAAACGTCCGGCCAGGCCAAAAACACGTTCATCTTCTTCTCCAGCGACAACGGCCCCGAAACGTTGATGCGGTACGCGGCCGCGAACCGTTCCTACGGCTCGGCGGGCAAGAACCGCGGCATGAAGCTGCATCTCTACGAAGGCGGCATTCGCGTGCCAGGCATCATCCGGTACCCCGGCGCCCTCAAGCCGGGCAGCACGAGCGATGAGCCGGTGCGAAACACCGACCTGCTGCCGACGCTGTGCGATCTGGCTGGCGTCAAACCGCCTTCCGGTCGTCCGATTGATGGCGTCAGCCTGCGCCCGTTGTTGCAGGGACAGCCGCTCCAACGCAGCGCACCGCTCTATTGGCAGTACGACCATGCCGTCACCGCTTCAGACAACAACCTGCCGGTGCCCAAAGTCGCCTTGCGCGCAGGCGATTGGAAGCTCCTGGCTTATGCGGACTTTGAAAAATACGAACTCTACAACCTGAAGACCGATCCGGAGGAACAGCGCGATCTGGCGGCCCGCGAACCGCAGCGCGTGCAAACGATGGCCGGGCAGATGCAGCAGCAATATCGCGAGATCAACGGGCAGCGCGAGCCGCAAGCCCGAAGTCCCGAGAGTCTGCGGGTCAACTTGATCTCGATTGTCACTGACGATCAGTCGCTCTGGTCCATTGGCGCGTATGGCAATCGCGAATCGATCACTCCGAACATGGACCGCTTGGCGCGCGAAGGCGTCAAGTTCAACAACGCCTTTGTTACGACGCCCGTCTGTTCGCCCAGCCGTGCGGCGTTCCTGACCAGTCTGTATGGTTCACAAGTCGGCATCACCGATTTCCTCTCACCGGACGAAGGCGTGTCAGGGATGGGTTTGCCCGCGTCGGCCGTGACCTGGCCGCGCGTCTTGCAACAGAACGGATATCACACCGCACTATTTGGGAAATACCACCTGGGCACGCGACCGGAATTTCATCCGACGAAACGAGGCTTCAGTCACTTCATGGGCACGCAGGAAGGCGCCTTTGCGGCGATGAATCCACGGCTCGAAGTCAACGGGCAGATGAGCGAGCTGAAGGGCGCCAGCTCCGACGTCGTAATGGACGACGCCGTTCGCTGGATCGAAGCCAACCACGACAAGCCGTTTGCGGCTTTGATCCACTTCCGTGAACCGCACCTGCCTTATACGCCGGTGCTGGAAGAGGACGCGCGGCTTTTCAGAAACCTCGACCCGACAATCCCCGATGTGAAAGGACTGGATCGGGAGCAGGTGAAGCAGTTTTACCGGGAGTACTATGCCGCCGTTCACGCCGTGGATCGAAACCTGGGCAAACTGCTGGCGCTGCTCGAACGATTGAAGCTGGATCGGCGTACCATCGTGATGTTTCAGAGTGACCACGGTTACAACATCGGACACCATGGCATTCACACCAAGGGCAACGGGGTGGTCATCTTCGGGGGTGTGAACGGCCCGAAGCGGCCGAACATGTGGGATACATCGTTGCGCATTCCACTGCTCATCCGCTGGCCGGGCACACTGCTGGCCGGATCAGAGGTCAACGAGACGGTCCTTAACCTGGACATGTTCCCGTCGGTGCTGGGCATGCTCAATCTCAAGCCGCCGGCAGAGGTTCGGCACAACGGTCAGGATTTCACGCCGCTCCTGTTCGGCTTGCGCGACACTGCTTGGCGCACGGAAATCTTCGGGCAATACGATCTGCACAACACCGGCCTTGCCTACATGCGCATGCTGCGCACGAACGACTGGAAGCTGGTGCGGCACTATCGCGCCAACGGACTGGATGAACTCTACGATCTGAAGAACGATCCCGGCGAGCTGACCAACCTTTACAGGGACCCTCAGCACGCGAAGTCCGCGCTCGATTGCAACAGCGGCTGGACGAACGCATGAAGGCAATTCGCGATCCGATGGTCGAGAGCCAATAACCGGGGAGAGTGGAGAGTCAGCGCTCCCAGAGGCTTACCAGATCCTCCAAAGGTGATTAACACCCACAGCTCGTGAGTTGGGTTGAAAGTCTCTAAAGCAGATCAACAGGCGGTGCACAAAACCATCCTGGATCTGGTAAAGTTGTTTGTATGAGTAAGACAGACATCATGAGCGAACTCCCGAAACTCACGCCCGATGAGCGAAAGGAGATCCTGGACAAGATCTGGGAACTGGACGGAGGGGATTGGTTGGACAGTGGCGAGCTGACGAATGCGGAGCGAGTCCTCATTGAGCAGCGCCTGGCCGAGCACGAAGGGAACCCTGAGTCTTCTGTTCCCTGGGACGAGGTTGAAGACCGCTTACGCCGGCGCTTCAACCAATGACATACCGAGCTTCGGCTCCGTCCACAAGTCGAGTCCGATATTCAAGAGACGGCGCTCTGGTATGAAGAACGACAGGCCGGCCTCGGTGGAGCTTTTGTCCGCGAAGTCCGCCAGGCCATCAATGCGCTCAAATCCAATCCGCTCCTTTATCCAGTTCGGCATCGCCGTTATCCCATCCGCTGGATGTTCCCGAAGCGATTCCCCTACCGACCGCAGCTTCTGAGTATTCCCCCTTAGCAAAGGGGGAAGCGCCGGAGGCCCTAGGGGGTTGTCTGTCAGTTGGTCAGCGCGCTTTCCGATGAACTTAAAGAGTCGCGAGCGATCTCGTTCTGTTAGGGACCGCCGAGAAGGGGCCTTGCAAAGAGAAAGAGAGTCGCCGGAAACAAGATCAGTACGTCATCCTTAGCTGGAGGATTGCCCCGATGCGAAATGAACTGTGTGCCTTCTCGATCCTATGGATTGTGGTCATGTCTGCGTTGGCATTCCCGCAAGCCACCACGCGCCCGAACGTGCTGCTGGTCTTGTCTGACGATCACAGTGCAGCGCACGTCGGCGCGTATGGAAACACCGACATTAAAACACCCAACCTCGACGCCTTTGCCAGGGAAGGGATGCTTTTCAAGCGCGCTTACGTTGCGGCGCCGCAATGTGTGCCTTCGCGCGCGGCTCTGATGACGGGACGTTCGCCTGTCGCGGTTCAGATGACGCGCTTTTCCGCGCCTCTGGCCGAAGAATACAAGACCTGGCTGGAACTGTTGCGCGCCAGTGGCTATTTCACAGGCGTGGCCGGGCGTACGTTTCATCTGGACGGATCGGCCAACCAGCCGCCGGAAACAAAGGTAGTCTTTGAACAGCACAAGTTGCGGACTTTTGAGCGACGGCTTGATTTTGTAAGAAATGCTGCCGGGCAGACTCACATTTCTGCGATCGCGCAGTACCGTGAATTCCTCGACCTTGTCCCCAGAGGCAAACCATTCGCATTGCAACTGTGCTTCAGTGATCCACATCGCGTGTATGACAAGGACGCGATCGCCGAACCACACGATCCGAACAAGATCAAACTGCCCGTGCACTATCCCGACACACCTGGTGTGCGAGCCGATTTTGCGAACTATTACGACGAGATTTCGCGTTTTGACGGCAGCTTCAGACAGGTGCTGGATGAGTTGCAAAAGCGCGGGCTGGCAGACAACACCCTTGTGGTGTTCCAGGGCGACAACGGCGCGGCGCAATTCCGCGGCAAAGGCACGTTGTACGAATACGGACTGAATGTGCCGCTGCTGGTCCGCTGGCCGGGCAAGATCAAAGCAGGCAGTGTAACGACAGAACTGATCTCGGGAGAAGACCTCGCGCCGACTTTTCTGGAAGCCTGTGGACAGAAACCTCTGAAGGAAATGACGGGGCGCAGCTTTCTTAAGTTGCTACGCGGCGAGGCTCACACAGGCCGGGATTACGTGTTTGCCGAACGTGGCGCCCATGGCTCAGGACTGCCCAACGGCACTACTCCGTTTGATTTGGGGCGTGTGATTATCGGCAGGCGTTACAAATTGATCTATACAGCGCTGTGGCAACTGCCCTACCAGCCGGTGGATTTTGCCGGGCAGCCGTTCTGGAAGGAGCTGCAGCAAATGAACGCCGACGGGAAGCTGTCACCACTGATGTCGCGCTTGTACTTTTCACCGACGCGCCCGATGTTCGAATTGTTCGATCTTGAGACCGACCCGAACGAATTCAACAACCTGATCGGCAGCAAAGAACAGGCCGGCATTGAGCGCGACCTCAAAGCCAGGTTGCAGGAATGGATGATTCTGGAGCGCGATTTTCTGCCGCTGCCGGTACCGCCGAATCCATAGAGCAAGGCCGGGGTGATGCAATGGAAGTGAGAGCGGCCGAAGAAGTTGAGATCGATCACCTGGCAAACCTCTGGTACGACGGCTGGCATGAGGCGCATGCGCAACTTGTGCCGGCGGAACTCACCCGGCTTCGCACCCTGGAGAGTTTCAGAGTCAGGCTTCAGGCAGCTCTTCCGGATGTGCGAGTCGTCGGTCCGTGTGGTAAGCCCCTTGGATTTTGTATCATTAAGGGCAACGAACTCTATCAACTCTTCGTCTTGGCACCATCACGAGGTTCGGGCGTCGCAGCCGCATTGATTGCCGATGCAGAGGCTCGGCTTTCTGAAAACGGCGTCGATAAAGCTTGGCTGGCATGCATGATCGGAAACGAGCGAGCCGCGAGGTTCTATGAAAAATGCGGATGGCATCGGGCTGGGACGATGATCAACCAATTGGAAACCTCGAAGGGAACCTTTCCGCTGGAAGTCTGGCGTTATGAAAAATCTTTGACACGCCCAACCTGAAAACACCCATTCCGGTCTTACATGCGCCTGCTGCGCACGAACGACTGGAAGCGGGTGCGTTACTATCACACCAACGGACTGGATGAACTCTACGATTTGAAAGAACGATCCTGGCGAGCTGACCAATCTTTACAGGGATCCCCAGCACCGCGAAGTCCGCGCACGATTGCAACAACGGCTGGATGAACGAATGAAGGTGATTCGCGATCCATTTCTTTCGAGAGAGCCAATAGTGCAGGCGGTAGCATCTGCGAACAATTCATTCCCCCTTAACAAAGGGGGAGAGAAGGCGGAGCCTTCGGGGGTTGTCTCGAAGCACCGTTACCCAATGGGCGGGTGCACGTCCAATACTTGCAGGAACCAATGTCGATTTCTTATTCTTTTTCGGCTAACGGTTGAACTGCAGTTATCTAAAGGGTGGAAACTTCCTTGATGGTTACGAAGGACGCCCCGAATCCGTAACACGGTTGTCCCGGCGCTAAGACGACTGCCGCCGTTGCGCCCCTGTCGCTGCGACCGCCGTCGCTGCGACCGCTGTCGCTGCCTTCAGCCAGCAGCGGGGAATCGGATCAGAACTTTGCAGGCTCCGTCTTTTCGGTCAGAGAAGATTTCAAATGCGGTCTGGATTTCGCTCAGCGGGAAGGTGTGAGTCACAAGCGGCCTCACATCGATTCGCCCTTCACCAATCCACTGCATGGCCAGGGGGAAGTCGCGCGTAAAGTCGGGGCCGACACTGGTGGTCAAGGCAAGATTCTTCATCAGCAGGTCGCGCCAGCGGATGCCATTGATGAGCGTTGGGGGGACACCGAAATAATGGATCCGACCCTGGCGGCGGCACAGATCGATACACAGATTCAGTGCCTGATTCTCGTGCCCAACCGCCTCAACCACCAGGTCAGCCATCACTCCACCGGTCAGATCACCCACTGCGGCGATCGGGTCTTCTTGGTCCACGTTAATGACGGCGGTCGCTCCCATGCGTGTGCTGAGGCTCAACCGGGATGCGATCCGGTCGATTCCGATAATCTGTTTTGCCCCGAGGTTGCGCAAGGCGGCGCAAAACAGCTGCCCAATCGGACCCTGGCCCACCACGGCGACATTCCATCCCAGCAGGTTGGGCAACATTCGCAGCCCATAGAGCACCGTGCCGAGCGGCTGAGAAAGGATCATCTCTTCGAAAGGTCGCCGGAGATCGAGCGGAACGACCTGCTTTTCAGAAATCGCAAAACGCTCGAAGATTCCCACGTGGTTGGTAGGTACGGCCAGCACCTTCTGGCCTTCACGAAATCGACTTCCGTCTGCCCAAAGAACGGTTCCAACCATCTCGTGCAACGACAGCCCGACTTGTAGTGGATACGCCGGATGTTCAGCCGCAAAAAAGGGAATGTCTGATCCGCAGAGGCATGCCAGTTCCGGTTGAAAAACAATCTCGCCGGAAATCCCCGGCACCGGCTCCGGATGGCCAATCAATTCAATTTGTCGTCTTCGGGTAATTTGTCCAGCGAGCATGGTGGGGAACTATACAATCTCAGCGCGAGAGATTCGTAGAATATTTTGTGACGCTGTGATTCAAGGGAAGGCAGGTCAGCGTTCCCAGGTTGTTACCAGGATCCGCAGCTTCGTGAAGTCCGTGCTAGATTACAACAGCGGTTGGAGGAACGAATGAAGGAGATTCGCGATCCTGACTATTCGAGAGAGCCAATAGTGCAGGCTGTAGCATCTGCGAAAATGCATTCCCCCTTTAAGAAAGGGAAGTTGTGGGAAAATTCGGCTGCATCCGCGATCAACGTAAACCCGGTAGGGACGCGGTGCTCCGCGTCCCTACCGATCAGAGTTTTTTCACAGCTTCAGGAAGAAGCGCCGCAGGCGCCCGGGGGTTGTTCCACTTTCGCTCACTCCGATGCCCACGAATTGAAACTGCGATGAGGTCCGACTCTGAATGAAAATTACGCGCCTGGAAACATTTCTGACGCATGCCGGATTGCGCAACTATCTCTTTGTGCGCTTGACGACCGATACTGGATTGACCGGTCTTGGAGAGGCTTCGCTCGAATGGCAGGAGCGAGCCGTCCAGACTCTTCTTCATGACTGGGTCGAAGATCGAATCCTGGGCACCAGTCCCTTCGATCTCGAAGACGTGATCAGTGATCTCATTCGCGACCAGTACCAGGGTGGCCCCACCATTTTGACAGCGATCAGCGGCGTGGAAATTGCCCTGTGGGATTTGATTGGCAAAGCCAGCGGTGAACCGGTGTTCAAGCTGCTGGGTGGCCAGGCTCACGACCGTTTGCCGGCGTACGCCAACGGTTGGTATGGCGGCGCCAATTCTCCCAAGGAGTATGCCAGCAAAGCCAGCGAGGTCGTGTCAGCCGGATACACGGCGCTGAAGTTCGATCCGTTTGGAGTGGCATGGCTGGAGATGACGGCGGCAGAAATGAGCGTGGCAGAGGAGCGGGTGGCCGCGGTTCGCGAGGCCGTCGGCGATGAAGTTCAGCTAATGATCGAGGTCCACGGACGCCTTTCGGCAAGCTGCGCCATCGAGATGGGCCAACGTCTGATTCCTTACCGGCCTGCCTGGTACGAAGAACCCGTAACTCCCCACAGCTTGGATCTCTTGCACGAAGTGAAGCAAGCTCTCCCCTTTCCCATCGCCGCCGGCGAACGGCTTTACATGCTGGAAGAGTTCGACCGATTGACCGCGATGCAGGCCTGCGACATCGTCCAGATGGATCTGGCTCACTGTGGAGGCCTCGCGATGGGGAAGAAGATCGCTGCGTTGGCGACTGAGCGCGGTTTGATGGTGTCTCCCCACTGTTCCATAGGTCCGGTAGCTCTCTGCGCTGCGTTGCATTTTGACTGGTCCACAAAGAACGCCAGCATTCAGGAGAACTTCGGCGATTACGATGTGCCCTGGAGGCACGACTTCCTGCACGGCTGGAACCCCTGCCGAAACGGCTTTTATGCGGTGCCTACCGGACCGGGTCTGGGAATTGACCTGGATACCAGCGTATGCCTTGCTCATCCTTATCAGAAGAACCCCTTCCCCTCGTTGTGGGATAGCCGCTGGCTCAAAGAACTCACAAAACGCGAACTTCAGGAGAACGCCTAGTGCCCGCCTTTCTCGCCGTCCGGCTCAATGCAGACACTTTCCCGGTCGATCCCCAGGAGTGCGTCGAACTCGAACAGGCTGATGCTGAACTTCTTGCCCTCGAAGGCGAGACTGAGCAGGACATCATTCAGGCAGCCCGTCACTGCGATGCTCTCCTTGTTATTTCAGCCAAAGTTCCAGCCCCTGTCATAGAAGCGCTGAGTCGCTGCCGGGTCCTGTCACGTCTTGGCGCCGGAACGGATCGCATTGACGTTCGGTCCGCCACGGAGCGGGGCATCGTTGTCGCCAACGTTCCCGATTTCTGCGTCAATGAACAAGCCGAACACACAATGGCTCTCCTGCTGGGCTGGGCGCGTCAATTACCCTTCATGCTGGATGCGATGAAACAAGGCAACTGGAATGCGAGACACCACCCGCTGGTTCATCGTCTCGCTGGGAGAACGGTTGGACTTGTGGGCTTTGGCGCCAGCGCGCAAGGGGTTGCCCAACGGTGTTCTGCTTTTGGAGTTCAACTTCTGGCGTGGGCACGTCATCCCGAGAAGTACCGGGACAAGGCGCAGTCTTTGGGAGTCGAACTCGTCTCATTAAACGACCTTCTCACCCGGGCAGACTTTGTCTCCATTCATTTGCCGCTGAATGACGAGACGCGCGGGGTGATTGGACACGCTCAACTCGCGCGCATGAAGCCTACGGCGGTGTTGATCAATACGGCGCGAGGCGCCATCGTCGATGAAGCGGCTTTAATCGCCGTTCTTCGCGAGCATCGCATTGGCGGCGCAGCGCTGGACGTCTTTGACACGCTGGATGTGTTTTCAGCAAGAACATCACAGCCTCCCACTCACCCGCTCCTGGAGTTAGACAACGTCTTGTTGACGCCTCACTGTGCAGGCAGCTCGGTGGAGTCCACGGCCGATTCCAAGATTCGAGGCGCACGTAACGCCGCCCTGGTGCTCCAAGGCCGCTGGCCCGCTCACCTTGTCAATCCAGGGGTGATTCCGCGCTTCCCGCTGGCTGAACGGTGATCCCCTAGATCTGCTCATCTCGGGAGTTGATGATTTGGAACGCGATCCGAACCGGCGCGCGGAAATCTTCGGGCAGTACGACCTGCACAACTCCGGCCCGGCCTACATGCGCATGCTGCGCACGAACGACTGGAAGCTGGTGCGGCACTATCGCGCCAATGGACTGATGAACTGTACGACTTGAAAAGCGACCCAGGGAGCTGACCAACCTTTACCGGGACCCCAAACGCCGCGAAGTCCGCGCGCGATTGCAGCAGCGGCTGGATGAACGAATGAAAGCGATTCACGATCCGATTGTTGTGGAGAGCAAATAGTGCTGGCGGATCGCCCCCTTAGCATGAAACGGCCCCTCGCTGGCTCTCAGGGCGCTCAGTCTAGAAACCAGTTCTCATTGATTGCCAGTGAAATCCATGAGGGCTGCACCCATGTGCTCAACAAGTTCCTCTGGCCGTTTCCCCATTGGAACTGCCACCAATACCAACTCAATCTTCCTTCGGCCGGCATAGATAGCGCCCCGATGACTCAGGAGTCCGCGGTCCTTGAGCGAACTCCATGTGTCGCCAGTGCAAGGATAGGCAAGGCATGCAGTGGTCGACTTCTTGTCTGAAAGCGAGGAATAGGCCAGAACCTGCAACAAGTCTTCGCGATGCCGCTCACGTATCTCTGCTTCAAGATCCATCCAACGGTGCTGCCGAAGTTCTTCCCAGTGGTCTTTGTACTTTGCGTCCACGTAGATCACCCGGTCCTCTTGTTCGATTACGAGGTCAGGCAACAGAAACTTTTGGGAGCCAAGGTAGGCTTGCTCCCATGCAATTGGAGTGATCGTTTCCCGACGTCGACCAACCTTCAGCAGCCCGCCAAACCGGCGAGTGAACCGCTCAAATATGGTTTCTACCCATGCCTCGTAGAATTGCTCCATCGACATCGCCCACGGTAGTCCTCGCCAATCCGTCATCCCTCCGAGTCCAGTCTCATCAGTTGTCCATTTGATTGCATCCAGCCCTTCATAAAAAGTGGCCGCCGCTAGCGGGGTTCTGAACCATGATTCCATGTGCCGGGGACTGGGTTGTCGCGGAGGCACACCGTCAACAGCACGGAGCAAAGTCGTGCACAGCTGCATTAGCTCAAAGACGACGAAGCCCGCTTCGCGCTGGGATTCCAACGAAGAAAGTTGCTTTTGCAGCGTGAAGTGGACCGCCGCCTGCAGTTCGCGATCGCTCACCAGGTCAGGATGTCGACATGGGACCCTGAGGAATTGCATAGTGGGCATCATTTGGGTGGCATATGTTGCCCAATCCACCGTCCCAGACGGCGCGGTTCGCACATCGTCTACGATTTCAAACTTTCGGGTAAGCCTCTGTATCATCGCTCGTAGCCGAGGCAACACCGCAGCCGACAGAACCCACGACGGAATTTCTCGCTCAGTTTTTGGCAACAACGAAATCGGCAGTATTTGCGGAATGATTTTGAAACCACTGCTTCCCAGCGCCGCACCCAGTCCAGTCCAGCCAAATCTCGGGCGCACGATTAGGCTGACATCCGGCTTACCCGAAAGGGGCGAGACAAGGGGAAAGGCACCGATCGTCGAGCCCGATTGGAAGACCACGTAGACGCGATTGCCATCAAAATCCACACGGGCATCGATCTTGAACTGCCCGAGTGTCTTCTGGTTACGCTCAATGAACAGATGTGCGAGATGTGCTTCGCGCCCAGAGTCCCCTGCGCCGGTCCGGGCAAGGACTGACGCTGGAAAGCTCCTGGTGGATGTATCAACTAGCTGAAGCGCCTCCGCTGGAATTTGTCCAACTCGCCTAAACGGCGAATTATGTTTATGGGCTAGTCGAGGCGAGCGCATCTTCATGGTCGATTTGGCTTAGCAAGCGGAGCCACGCTGCCAATTGACACTTGCGGAAATTATCCGTGCCTTTCAGTCGTGCCTGGTGCCGAGGCCTTCAACGACTGGACCCACTGGCAATAGCCTCGAATGTGGTCCGCAAAGCTGGTGACATAGCCTTGAGCCAGATATTCCTCTAACAACGGAAGGAGGTTCACCTGGAGCGAACGCAAAGCTGTTTCGTCCTTTCCATCTTTTGCTATGAAATACGAATGACCGGGTGTCAATGCGAACGTGTCGTCCGAAGCATGTTCTGTGAAGACTGAAAGGAGTCGCCTATAGGCTTCATTTGCGAGGGAACATTTGAACTGCTGAACCACACCGAACTGCGGCCACAACTTCACAAAAGCAAAGCGCCGACGAATAGCGACGTCCAAAATTGCAATACTTCGGTCAGCACTGTTCATGGTTCCGAGGATGTGAAGATTAGCCGGAAGGGAAAAACTGTTGTGGAATGGAGGCCCGAAGTCATACGGCAGTTTGATATTTCGGGGCCCTTCATTATGTTCGAGGAGCATAACAGCCTCTCCAAGCACTTTCGACAAATCTGCTCGATTGATTTCGTCGATATGCAAAAGAAATGGCTGCGGCTTCACTTCGATAGCGAGTTTCGCGGCGACCATTAGTTGACCCATTACTGGTTGGAACCGAAACCCTAGGGTTCCGTCCGCCTTCGTGGGCGCGAGTCCACCCACAAAGTTTTCGTACGTCGTGTTTGGATGGAACTGAATCGACAGTCCGCGCCCCACATACTTTGCCTTCAATAGCTCCAAGGCAGTGCGAGTCTTTCCCGTTCCGGGAGGGCCTTCCAGAACCACGAACCTGCGATCGCTGAGCAACTGTGCGACCTCGTCGACTGAAACGTCAGGCATTAGGCATCGGAAATACTCACTCTGGATCGCCGCCGCCTCCACGTGTGCGCAGCCAATGGTGAATGACCTCTTTCCTCAAAGTAGAGATCCAGAAATGCTTTCAGTGCGAACAGCGCAGCCTTCGATCGTTGGTTGGCTGGTAGATCGCGTGGACCTCCTTCCCGTACCGCCTTAGCGGAGTCCTGTAGGCTTCGAAACTGGAAGCTACGTTTTCAGGAATTGGCAGATCGTTTCGGGTCGGGTCATGCTTTGCCCATGCTGCGAGGCGGTTCTCACGACGGTTAATTGCCTCACAAATCGCCCTGAGCCTTTCGAGCATGACCCGGACGCGCCAGAATCGCTTCATCTGGATGTAGTCCGGTTGTGCCTGTTCCAAGTATTATCAGGCAAGGCTCTCCCCCTACCGGGAACAAGCCGACACTCATGCCACCGTAAGGGCCCGACTTCGGATTCGATGGTTCGATCAGCGTCGCGAACGGAACGTTGCTATCATCCTGAAACTTCGGAGCTCTTATCTGGATCGATTTTTCAGCGCGCTCCGCGTAGCGCCCGGTCGCAGAACCGAAGAGTTCTTTGAAGGCTGCTTCGGCATCGGTACTCCACGTAGCCAGATTGTTTTCGTATAGCAGGTTCAGGAGTTTTTCCATGTTATGTAGTCTCGGGTTTCACAATGATCGTCAGTTCTGTACCGCCTATCTGCGAGAGGCCTCGAAGGCAATTGATACAATTGTTCTTTTGTTCCTGATCATCATTCCGACAATGCTCATTTTCGTCTGGGAGTTATTCCGCCCCAATTGCTCACCTTGCCCTGATCAGAATCGTGTTGCGAGCGACCAGGGAATCTGACGATTCTACGGTTTCATCTGACGATTATCTGACGAATGGATTCTCAAGCTTTCGTCGCCAGGACGTAACTGGTTGATCGGCCACGACCCTGCCGGGAGGCCAATCCCAGCTCCATCAAAAGATTGAAGTCCCGCGAGGCTGTGTCTCGGGTAACACCGAACTCGTCCTCGCACCTGCGACTTGTCAACTTTTCGCCCGCCACCAGCAGAGCTACCATCTTCTTCTGCCGTTCGTTCAGTTGAGCTTCCATGGCCGGAGTAACCACAGTACCAGAGGCGTCCACAGGCATCCGGAGGCGGTCAAGGTTCTCGCCCGGTCCGGGGAACGTGACTTGGAAATAGCCGGTGTCGGTGCCGAGCAGCGGCTGATCGAGGCCATGATTGAGCATCTGGTCGCGCATGCGGCGAAAGCCGCTGCCGCGTTCCTCGATGCGATGGAAATAGGAGAGGCATTGCGCCAGGACGGGATTCCGCGAGCAGGGCCGGTATTTGCCTTTGCGGAGGTTGGCGAGAGTGATGGGCGCCGGCGGCAGACCCGGGCTGGAGATGACCACACGATCGGAAAACACTTCGAGCATGACTTTCCGTCCGGCATCCTCGTATTGGCGGTGGGCCACGGCGTTGACCAGGGCTTCCCGCAGCGCCTCAACGGGATATTCGTCCAGCCGCACACGATTCAGGCCCACCACTTTCATCGGATGACGGGTGTTGCGGTCGACGAAAGCAATGGCCCGGTCGATGACCAGGGGCATCGGACCGCGAATGTCTTCATGATCGCTCGGATTGCCATCAAGCTCCGCTCCGCGATAGGCATCTGCCAGAAGACGACACTGCGGGAAGACGGCTGATGGGTCCTTTCCCAGCAGGACGATGCCGGCGGCGGTCGCAAAGTGCTCACCCGTCTTCGGGTCGTGCCAGACCAACCCGCGGAGAGAGGCTCCGGCAAGCAGCGCCTTTGGCGAGATCCTTTCAGTGCTCCTGCCTTCCGCCGTTGCAATCAACTGGCGAACGACATCGTGATCGAGATCCAGCCAGCGCATTCTGGTCAACGGCTGCGACTCGAACGTCGAGGTCGCTTCGATGGTTTGTTGGGCAATCGCATTCTCGTCGCTGGAGGGCACGATCCTGAACTGTTCTTTCAGGAGTTTTACCAGAGATGCGCGGACTTCTTTCTGAAGTTCAATCACGTTGCCGAAGCATTTGTACTTGGTGCCATCGGCGTCGAGTTCCTTCAGCAAGGCATCGGTGCCAGGCTCGCGCTTGAGGCTGCGGTCGCCCTTGATGAAGGTGAGAACCGGGAGCTTGTTTTCCTTGGCACGACGATACTCGGCGTGGGTGATTGAGATGTCGCCCACCAGTGAGCCGTACTGGATTGCGACAATCAGGAGGTAAACCTGGCAACGGTCGAGCGATTTGAGGCACTCCTCCAGGGCCTTCTGCGGCGATGCAGGCTCAAACTCGTAGAGCAGTGGAGCGCAGTGCGCGGAGAGAAACGGGTCGGTGTTCAGCAGATTCTGGACGATGAGCCGCTCGTCTTCGAGTTCCTTCTGAACGGAGCTGACGAAGACCTGAAGTTCACGATGCATCGCTCCGCTTTCCTTTCTACAGAATCTGCCTCCAGAAGAGGATCCAAGGCTCCCGGAAGATGCTCATCATGCAGCGATGACTTTCAGCGAAGCTTTTCGTTTGGAACTGGGATTACGCTTGACGACAATCTCCACGTCGCGATCCAGTACGTTGAGCATCTAGATCAATCGGTCAGTGGAAAACCGCGAAAGGCGGCCGCGCATGAGTAAGGAGACATCGGGCTGCTTCAGCTTGAGCAGTTGGGCTGCGGCCACTTGAGTGAGGCCACGTTTCTTGATGATGAGGTAGACCTGACTCATCTTCTCACCTTCCGACTCGTCAACGAGTGGCATGGCGCCTCCGCGCGGTACGAACACGGTAGAGCCGTTCGGTGAAGCCGCCTTCTTCCACAAAGGCTTCCGCCTGAGCCAGGATCTGGCGGTCAAGCAGCGCACAAGCCACACCGATCAGAACCAGGGCAGCATTTGCTGCAATCTCAGCAAAGCTGGACTTTATGGACAGTATGGACTCTTTGGACACTGCCCTTCGCTTCGCCCCTGTGCCTGGTCCACTTTGTCCATCCAGTCCATGCACCTCCCTAACCCACTCCGCCACCTCGTCCGCCGTGGCACAGCGCCGGGCAACCAGCCTCTTGCGGCGCGGGTCGTCTTTGGCCCAAAGCGCCAGGGCGCGTTGCCGTAAATAGTCCTCATAGTCCAGGCGCAGTTCTTCCAGGCTGGCACGGGCCACGTTGGTGAGTTTCAGCTCCATCTTCTTCGACGTCCCGCTGGCTTTACTGCCTTCGGCAATGTTCTGCACGCCGCTCCGGGCTGCCTGCACCATCTGGTCGTGGGTGCGGCTGCGCTTCTCGATATAGCGGTCACAGAAACGGACGGTGACGTCATAGACGAGTTGGGCCACCTGAAAGCTCTTGAGCTTCCGGTAGCCGCCATGCTTCGGAATCAGTGGTTCAGGTTCCATCGTGTTCAGTCCCAACGACTCTTGTCCATCCTGTCCATTCTGTCTATCAGGTCCATCTTACTCTCATCATGCCGGGTTTGCGGCAGCCGTCCGGGAATTGTGGCGATAGGCGCCCGGAGCGTGTCCTGCCCAACGCTTGAAGGCTTTGCTGAACGCGGCCTCCGCTTCGTAGCCGATTCGGCCGGCGATTTCGCCGAGGCTTTCCGAGCCCGCGCGCAGCATGCCGGCTGCCTTGTGCATGCGCCAGCGGGTGAGGTATTGCAAGGGCGGCTCACCCACCAGCTCCCGGAATCGGGCGGCGAAGCCGGCCCGCGACATCCCTGCGCGCAACGCCAGTGAGGCAACCGTCCAGGGCTCCTGCGGAGCGTTGTGAATCAATGCCAGCGCCTGTCCGATCTGTGCATCGGTGATTGCCTTGGCCAGTCCTTTCTTGCAGTCTCCGGAACCGCTGATGTAGGCCCGCACCGCTTGAATGAAGATGATGTCTGTCAAATGACCGATGACCGTGGCGGCGCCTGGCAACCCTGAGGTGGTCTCGCTCGCCAGATATTGCAGCGTCGTTTCCAGCCAGGGGACCGACCTTCCCTCTTCTCCTTTGATATGGATGACCGCGGGAAGAGAGGAAATGAGCGGATTGGTTTCCCCACCTTCGAACTCGAAGCAGCCGCAGACCAAGGTGGTAAGAGCGCCGCCTCCTCCGTAGCTCAGGCTCTTGTTGCCAGCCGCGTCGTGGGACTTCAACAGCGTTTGAACATTGATGGTCCGGCGGCCGGGAGCATCGCGCATCACGTGGGCGCTCCCATGCGGGAACATGACGAAGTCCCCTCCAGCCAGGGCAATCTGTTTTTTCTCTCCCTCCATCTCCAGCCAGCAACTGCCCCGAGCCACCAGCTGAGAACCCGGCGTGACCCGGGACATGGGGAAATTGCAGCCCCCAGGGAGCGCTGAGCTCCGAGCGGCAAGACACGGAGCTCTTCAAATGCAGGGTCTTTAAGACTTCATTCAAACAATCCATTGGAGCGGCCTCTATTTAGACGATAAGACATAAAATTTGGCGTTTTAATCATTGATTGTCCAATCAGAGACGACATATTTTACCGCACAGCAGGAGGAAACGCAATGGACGCAAACGGAAACAATTCGATGCGAAAGGCCCGATGGCCAATCCAGATTCTGCTGTTCCCCCTCACTTTCCCTGGAGCCAACAAAAATACACAGTCGCAAACGCGCGCGGAGCGCGCGTTCCACCTGGTGGAGCGGGCGCTCCGGCGCACGCTGGTTGGTTGGACGAACACCGAGAGACAACCCCCTGAAGGTGCCACGACGGCGGTCGCGGCACCTTCTTTCCCCCTTTGCTAAGGGGGACTATAAGGAGCAAAGGAAATGAGCAAACTTCAAAATAAAGTCGCTATCGTAACCGGCGCCTCGAAGGGAATCGGCGCTTCTATTGCCAAGCACCTGGCTGCCGAGGGCGCGGCCGTGGTGGTGAACTATTCCTCAAGCAAAGAGGGTGCCGACCGTGTGGTTGCCGATATCACTGGCGGCGGGGGCAAGGCTGTGGCGGTGCAGGCCAATGTCGCGAAACAGGCGGAGATTGAACGCCTTTTTGCGGAAACCAAGAAGGCCTTCGGCAAGGTCGATATCCTGGTGAACAACGCCGGGATCTACGATTTCTCTCCCATCGAAGCCGTTACCGAAGAGCACTTCCACAAGCAATTTGATTTGAATGTTCTGGGGCTGATCCTTGCCTCTCAAGCGGCATCCAAACACTTCGGCACTGCAGGGGGCAGCATCATCAACATCAGCTCAGTGGCGAGCATCATGCCGGTCGCCACTGCGTCGGTCTACAGCGCGACGAAAGCCGCCGTCGATGCGGTGACGAAATCGCTGGCCAAGGAACTTGGGCCGCGCAATATCCGCGTGAACTCGATCAATCCCGGGATGGTGGATACCGAGGGAGTGCGCTCCGCTGGAATTGCGGAGAGTGATTTCCGAAAGCAGGTTGAATCGCAAACCCCGCTCGGACGCATCGGCCAGCCGCAGGATATTGCTCCTGCCGCAGTCTTCCTCGCCTCGTCAGACGCGGCATGGATCACTGGCGAAACGTTGGTGATCTCCGGCGGCCTGCGCTAAGAGCTTTAACGGCCGCATCCGATCGCGGCACCAGCAGGCTGGAAGCCTGCACCACAATGTTGGCTGTTGTTCCTTCTAGTTGTGGTGCGGGCTTCTCCCTCGGCCGAGTTCGGTTGCTGCTATCACCGATGTGATGCCAGATCATTCGGTCGAGGATGGCACTGGAATAACCCGTCAAGACAAAGGCCAAAAACGCGGAACGAGGGCTATGGTTATCAGGAAGATCAAGACAGTGAGAAGAGCGCCTACTTTCAGAAAGTCCGCGAACCGATAGCGTCCTGGGCCATAGACCATCAGACATGAAGGTTCAAGCGGAGTCAGATAGGAGCAACTGGCAGCCACCGCAATCATCATGGCGAAAGACCTGGGATTCAGTCCCAATTGCAATGCCGTTTCAATCGCCACAGGAAGGATTACGATAGCGGCAGCCTGATTAGACATGGGCTGAGTGAGTATGACCGTGAGAATGAAGAAGCCACTGAGCAGCCCAATGGGATTGGATTCACCCACGACATCCACAACACGCGAAGCCAGAAACTTTGCTGTGCCGGTCTCATCCATGGCCAGCCCCAACGCAAGCAAACTGCCAATGAGAATGAGCGCCTTCCATTCCACCTCACGGTAGGCATCTTCGGGAGTGATGCAGCGCGTCAGAAAACATAGCAAGGCGCCCAACAGCGCGGCTACAGGCAACGATAGGACTTCAAACGTGGTCGCCAGTAAAACGCCGGTGAAAATAGCGATGGCCAACGGGGCTCTCCGCAGGTTCGGCCGCTTCTGTTCTACTGCGCCGAGAACGCGCAAAGTAGTATCGGTTTCCAGAGCTGTAACGTTTGCGCGCTGGCCCTGCACCAACAACACATCTCCCATCTTCAGCCACACATCCGTTAATTTGCGAAACAGTGTTTCTCCATGTCGGTTGATTGCCAGAACTTGGAGGCCATAACGTTCACGGAACCCGAATCCCTTCAGCGAACGGCCAATGAGCGGTGAGCGTGGCATGATGAGAATCTCCGCCAACCGAATGTCGTCGGTTTCCAGGTTCGGGTCGGAGAGCGCTATGTCGGCCTTGATATCCAGGCCAGCCGTATCCTGAATCTTCAGGATTTCTTCACGCAATCCTTCCACCAGAAGAATGTCCCCTTCCTGCAGGCGAATCTCCGAAGAGGTCCCTAAGAATCGATCTTTGTCTCGAATGACCTGAAGCACTGTCAAGTCGAGTTCCTGACCGAGTCCGGCCTCGGTCAAAGTCTTGCCAATCAGGTTCGACTTCGGTCGGATAAGGATTTCCGTCAAATAGGGTCGCAACCCGAATTGCTCGGTCAGCTGCCGCTGATTGTCACGCTGAGGCAGCAGCTTCCGCCCGATCAACAATACGTAGAGGAGCCCCACAACCGAAATGGGCAAACCCACCGGCGCCAATTCGAACATTCGCATGGGTGGCATGTCATAACGCGTCATCATGTTGCTGACCACGATATTTGTCGAAGTGCTAATCAGTGAAACGGAACTGGTCAGGATCGAAGAGAACGCCAAAGGCATCAGGAGACTGGAGGCACTGATTCGCGCCTTTGCGGCAGCCCCTATCGCAACGGGCAGAAAGAAAGCTGTGGCAGCCGTGTTGCTGATGAAGGCCGAGAGCACCGCCGTGGCGATCATGAGCGCCACGACAAGGCGAGTCGGCTGGCCGCCGGCTGCTCTGAGAATAGACCGCCCCGCCATATCGACTACGCCAGTCCGCACCAGGGCAGCGGTCATGATAAGCAACCCCAGGATAAGCATGACTGTGTCACTTCCAAACCCACTGAAGGCTCTGTTTGCTGGAACCAAGCCGGTCAGAATGAGGAGGAGCAAAACACCTAAAGCCGTGACATCGGCTGAAATCCACTCGAATGCAAAGAAAACGAGGGCAAGCGCGATGATGGCCAGAAGAAGACCGATATGCAGTGTCACAGAGTGCTTTCACTTTCTGCCACGGAGCGTCGAAGTTTGTGACAAGTCAAGGAAGTATCATTGAAGGTAAACGTGCAGCCGAGGATCTTACGTCGCGACATAGGGTCATGAGATTCACCGGCCCTAAAATAGGGGCTGGGCAGGCTGACTGTATCTGCTCATGGTGCCGGTGCACAAGTGACGAAGGAGGTTCGCTGGGCTATCGGATCAAATCCACGGGAAGCCATCGATCCGCCTGATTGAACCCCACGGGCTTTCGGAGAACCCGCTCGGAAGTCCTATTCTGCTTTGACGTTTGCCATCCCCCGTCGATATCGCGGTCCCCTCAGTGAGGGAAGACGCGCGAACTACGGAACAATATGCCCCAACGAGGAGTCTCACGACGCCCTCGTTGAGGTGACAGGTGGCAGGTATAGTCTGAACTGTGCTCAAGAGACCTAGTAAGCCGTTCCTAACGATGAGTTCAAATGGTCGGCCTGGATTGGCAGCTGCTTTGCTACTCGAGTGTCAGACCAAGTCCGCCGGTCCGCGGACGATGTCACTACTGCCAAGACCGTATCGTCAACGCCGTCTTCGAGCGGCCTTCTCGACTGAGGATTGCGTTCAGGCTGCGGACACGCTTGATGTTACTGAATACTTTTCAAAGGGATGACTATGCCAAGAGATGGAAGAGCGTCGGTAAGGCAAAATGAGCGTTCAACGGTTGTGATCGCGGGTGTGGATGTCAACGGCTCAGCTTTTGAGGAGACAACAGAGTCCCGCGACGTCAGTGAGGAGGGCATCTCCTTCTATCTGAACCATCCTATCTGGATCAACACACATTTGACCGCTGATGTCAGTTCCAGCAGCGGTTTGACCTTCAACGGCACGAGTCGGGTTATGGTTGTGCGAATCGAGGCTGATAGTTCTGGCAAGCGGGTGGTGGGTGCGCGGTTCAATGATTAAGGGCCGAATGCAGCAATTCCCATCATAGGATCGTGCTGCCCAAAATGCCGCAAGGTTCGTGCTCATTGGCCCTTTGCTGGTGAGAGGTCCCGATCTTACGTGGTTTCAGCTACCCAGAATCGACGGGATCCTCGACATGCAAATCCGTCTGCATTCCGCTTCTGTCAACTCGTGAAGAACGAACAGCATCGCTGCCTCTCGACTCGGGTCGGAAAGTTCATCGAGCCTTTCATACAATTGATCCTTGGCGGTCCGACCTGGATCGAACTCTCGATCGGTTGGGAATGCCAAAAAGGATTCTACTGCGGCGCCGATCGGCCCTCGAAACGCAAGCGCACTTTGGGGCCACTTGGAAAAATCAGCTGGCATAGTGTACCTCGCGGCTTTCGCTTAAGTGGTTTGAACTGCCCGATAACTGCGTTCCTGAGTCAAGTTGCCTCAGTTCGTTCCAGGGACCAGACCACCAGACCTTCACGCCTTGCTGCCGTCCATTGAGCCAAACTCTCAATCTCCGATGATCTGAACCCCCTGATCCTTGATGCCCATCCGGGATCCCAGGTAACCGCAACCAAGTAGAAGACGATCCACACCCAGGTTTCCTTTGCAACATCTTCACTTTTTTCCTGCTTAGGTTCTTCTCATGAGCGCTAGCGGCGAATGCCCGTCTGCCACTCAGTCGTAGGTCATCTGGGCCTTGAGCGGATTTGAGACGAAACTCGCAAGCACTTGGTGCTGAAGAGGATGGTCGTCTGCGTGCCATGAGTCTTGAGGGCAAGAAAGAGCGGTGGTGAGGAGAGTCTTGTAATCAAAATAACGTGCTAGCTCGTCTCAGGACTCAAAGAGACGGGGTCAAGAAACAGCAGGCCCCATCCAGATGCCCGGAGGCGTAGCGATGCTGCAGGATCAAGCGGAAAAGTCTGGGAAGTGTGGTTCCATGTCTGGCTCGTCCAGGAAGTGGACACTCTCGAGGACGACAATCGGTGCCCTGTTTACGTTGGCGGCTGTCTCCCTTGTTGGTGCATTAGTTACACGCCGCGAGATGGAAACGCAGTCGGTCGAGCATTCCGAGCGCTGGAATGCGATGAGGCTAGAGTTGACGCTTTGCCGCACTCTGCTTAATAAAACGTCTGCAGCGGTGGACCACAGCCGAGAGAGACTACAGCAGATCGAGTATCTCGCTGTCACCGATGGATCAGTTCCTCGGAGAGCTACCAGGGATCGCTGGCACGCTGCATCCACCGGAGGTCGAGACGCCGCAGCGAACGATTTGGCTGCGCTCGCCCAGCTGCCTTCTGGAGCGCCACGAGACGCACAAATGCTGCTGCGCTCCGTCGAGGAGATTCTGAGGGCAGAGATCCAGGTCTGGTCTGAAATTGACAAGTTCGCCAGACGAAAGGGACCAGGCCAAATCGGCGAGCGTGCCTTCGAGCCGGTCGGACACGCCTTGATGAAGCATCGCGAACGCGAGAAATCGTATGACAACCTCTGGTCGAAGGTGGGTGTGGAGCTGTCCCAGACGGGAATGAAAGAGACTGCCGAGCTGGAGGACTCTGTAAAGGCGACGCTGGAACAGAGCCGGACGAAATTGCTGTGGTCAGGCTTAGGTTTGGCGACATTGAGTTTCGGATTGCCTTGCTACTTCTACGTGCAGCGGTCCCGTAAGACAATCCCGATAACTAGCAGATAGCTGTCAAGCGGGCGATTCCTCTGTCCTCGTCCGATGCGATAGCTGCTTTGAGCCGGGGAAGACGAGCGCGATGGGTTTGCTTAGAAAGAGAAAGGCAGTACCAGTTGAGCTCGTCGCAGACGGACTGGCCACCATCATCCTGTGGGAGAGTTCCAGAAAGAGGATTGGGGATGTCTTCCCCGGAACGCTACGCGATCAGGAGGAAATCGACGACCATGGCCGGCGCGAGTTGTTGTTCCTGAAAGCGTTCTGTGCCACGAAAGCGGTGTCGAATGCTCTTGTCGAGCCAGGAAGCGCAGAAAAACTACTCGACCTGATGCATGAGAAGATCTACCTGAGCGAGTCGAGCACCGAGGACGAGCGGGCCCGCCTTGAACAGCAGCTTCGAAAACGTTACAAGTCGTATCATGGAATCCTGAATGGCTCCCATGACCCGATGAGGAGTTTGGGAACTTTCTTCGCTGAGAATTTTCTTCATACGAACGACGCCGCTTTTGTCCATCTCACCGCTCAAAGTTTTTTTCGCCAGCTTGAACTGACTCGCCACGCGCTCGGGCAAATCTTCTCCGAGTTCGACCTGGAATAGTCCCTCCGACCGAGCGCTCGCATCCACAAATGCGGTCCGCTCCCTAGGGCTCCTTCTCCGTGCTTGACCTTCTCACCCTAACCGCCACGGATTCCACCCCAAAAAACCTCCTCAGGATCTTGGCCTTTCGATTCTGCTTACCGAAGTTGGGAATCAGCGGACATATAAAGTATGTAGATGCTAAGGAACCTTTCTAGAACACAGGCCCGACCCAGGATTGAACCTGCGATGTCCAGCTTGAAAAATCAACGCCGTCACAGAGTTCATTTCTGTGGATCTACGGAGTAAATATTCTTTCGGTCTCCTGGTCGCGCCGCTGCATGCGTTCACGATTCAGGCGGCTGAATACTTGCGATTCACGAGCAGCGTCCTCGTTGCGTCCGGCTCCCCGGTAAGCTTGGGACAAATGGAAGTGCGGCTGAGCTTGATCGGGCGCGATGCGGATTGCCTGTTCCATCTGGGCAACCGCTTCGTCATAACGCTTCAACTGTAACAACGCCTTGCCGGCGCCGACATGCGCTTCGATTAAATCCGGACGCTCCTTCAGTGCCAAGCGAAACGTCTGCAAAGCCTCTTCACTTTGTCCCTGCTTCAAGAGAACGTCTCCAAGCGAAACCTGTGCCTCGACCAACCCCGGATTGAGACTCAGCGCTTTCTTCAGAAAGGGCTGCGCCTGTAGAAAGTCCCCCATGTTGTTCAATTGCTGCGCCACCTCGAAATGGCTGCGTGCCAGATCGGGAAACGCCTCGGCTGTCTTCCGCGCCTCGGCCAACGCAGCCTCAAAGTCCTGATTCAAGTAGAGCGCCTGGATTAGCAAGAACCTCCACTCTGGGTTTGACGATTCCAGATTCACAGCCTTTCGGAGCGCAGTGATCGCATCCTTGTAATAGCGGCCCTCCGTATACTTCAGTCCCAACAATGCCAACAGACGCACGCTGTCGGGCTTCAGAGCTACGGCGGCGCGCAAAGGCCGAAGGGATTCTTCGCTTTTGCCCTGCTGGACCAAAGCGAGTCCTAGCAGCGATTGCGCCTCGTAGGAATCGGGTCGTAACTGAACGGCTTTCCGCAACGCTTCCACTCCCTGCGAGAATTCCTTTGTCGCTACCAGACTGACGCCTTGATTGTAATGCGCCTCAAACAGAGAAGGCTCCAGTCGGACTGCCTGCCCCAGGAAGTCCAGTGCCTGGGGATGAAGGTTATACTTACCGAAGAGCCTTCCAATTGACGCGAGCAGCTCGGCATCCTCCAGTGGACCCAGTTCCTTGACTGTGGCCAGAGCTTCATCGGGCTTCTTCTGTTTCAAATACTCTTCACACTGCAGGAGTCGCTGCGTGATTTCCTGATCCTGCCACTTCAGTTCGCGAGCTCGGCTGAACTCCCTTCGAGCCTCCTCAATGCGGCCGGCACGCTGATAGGCACGACCCAGCTTGTAGTGGGCCTCGCCCTGCTCCGGATGGCGCTCCACTGCTTTTTTCAGTGTGCCTATCGCCTCCGGAACGCGGCCGGCAAGCAAGTGGACAGTCCCGATCTGCTGGTAAACGTCCAGAATCGGAGCAATGCTGAGCACTTTCTCAAAGTGCTTTAGAGCTTCTGCCGATTTTCCTTCAGCCAGGAGAATTCGGCCAAGATAGTAGTGCGAGTATGGGTCGGGAGGCTTGAACTGCAACTCCCTGTCGAAGTGACGCTTCGCTTCGGTGATGTTTCCCAACTTCCAAGACGAGTACCCCAGTTGATAGTAGGTCCCCGGAATCGAGGGGTCGATGGCGACCACCTTCCGCAGCTCAACGATTGCTTCCTGATACTGCTCCCGGTCGAAGTGAGCTTGTGCGAGTCGGAGATGCTTCTCCAGAGGGCGTTCCTGGGAGAGCAAAGCCAGGGGAAAGAGGAAACAAAACAGCAGCGGTTGATACAGCAGGTTGTGTGTGCGCGTTGGAGCTCTCATACCTGAGCCACAAAATTTGCAATGGTCGCAGTGAAAACAGGGCCGCTTGTCATTCCCGCGAAAGCGGGAATCCAGCAGGTCCCGACGAGAAGTCTGGATTCCCGCGTTCGCGGGTATGACGCAGATCCGATTAGTTCTGACTCTTCGAGACTAGGTCTTTTGGTCTCAGCTTTTCTGGATTCATTTCACTTCCCAGGCATCCGGCGTCGCTTCTCGCTGAGCTCTTGGACGATCGAGGCTGAGCGTTTGGCATCGTCCAGACGGCCCATGGCCCGATACGAGGTTACCATCAGGGCATGAATGCTTGAGTCTTCCGGATTCGCCTCCACGACCTTCTGAAATGCATGGATGGCTTCGTCATACCTCTTCAAGCTGGCTAGAGCGCGACCGCGGTCGCGGTGAGCTTGGATGAGCCCCGGTTGCGCCCGAACCGCGGCGTCCAGATAGATGAGACCCTTTTCATATTCTGCGCGCGACAGGAAAATGTTTCCGAGATAGTAATTTGCCAGCCCGTGATGCGAGTTCAAAGCCAGCTCTTTTTCGAGGTGCGCCACGGCCTCATCGAAACGGTTCATCTTCCACAGAATCCGCCCAGCGGCAAAGGAAACGCCAGGCGTATCAGGTTTTAGCTTCAGAGCCTGAAGGTACTCGGCCAGAGCTTCTGCATACTCGCGCCGAACACTTTTTTCGTGGGCCTCACCGCGGAGGAGCCGAACGCGGTAAGAGTCTGGCTCCAGAGTGACCATTTTCTGTACCACGCGGGAGGAAAGCGCTTCGTAAGACTTGGCCAGGAGAAAGGTAGCTTCGGGATCGCCGGGCCGGATCTCCAGAAGTTCCTGGAGCGCAGAAACGACTGCGTCCAACTGCTCACGCACCAATAGGCAGCGAACTAGCAGCCGTCGTGCAGGAACATCTCCTCGATCTGCTTTGAGGCGCGATTTGAGATCATCGATGGCTGGTCCGATCTCACCTTTCGCATAGTGGGCGGAAGCCGACTCCAGGTCTGTGCCGCCCGCTGGAACACGCGAAACGGCCGGTCGGCGACCCGAAGCAGCAGAGCCAGCCGAACCATCCTGCGCTCTCATTCTGGCCAAGTGGTCGAGGTGCACCGTCGCCTTTTCTGGCGTGTTGCTGGATTGATAGTAAGCCGCCAGTCCCCGATGGGCCTCCGGAGAAGCTGGATCCACCATCAACTCCGTCCGAAACTCTTCAGCTGCTTCTTCAAACTTTCGTTCCTGCCAAAGAATCTGACCAGCGGCAAGATGTAGCCCTGGCAACTCCGGTTGTCCTTCCGCCGCTTCCGATAGCAACTCCAAGGCTGGCTGGGCCAGATTCTCCCGCCAAAAATCCTCGGCCCGCAACAGTCGAGCCGACGCAGATTGCGGTGCCGCCTGGAGAAGCTTTTCAAAAAGAAATCCCGAGTAATCGGCATAGGCTCTGGCTAGCGTATGCAAGACCTCGGAATCTTCGGGGGAAAGCGTGCTGGCACGCTCGAGCTTCTCCGTCGCCTCAACAAAGTTCTTGAGCGCCAGCTGGCTGGCCCCAAGCCAATAAAGCGTGATCGCTTCGTTTGGCTTGGCACGTTCCGCCACCTCTAGCGAATCTACTGCCTTCTGAAATTGGTTTGTTCGGTAGTAACAGATCCCGAGATAAAGCCTGGAACCCAAGAGCCGCGGATCAAGCTCCACAGCCCGTTCCAGCGGACTAACGGCTTTGGCGTAGCTTCCCTGGAGATACCAGGCCAGCCCCAGGCTTTGGTGGGCCAAGGGATCACCGGGACGGAGAGCTGCGAGTTTTTCGTAGGCGGCTGCGGCCGTGAAGTAGTCTTGCCGCTGTTCTGCTGTCCGAGCAGCCTGAATGAGCCGCTCCACGTCGGCAGACGATGGCGGGGGCTTCTGGGCCTCGCCCGTCGAAATGAGAAACCCACTGATCACCGCATATAAGAGAACCCGCATCCAGCATGATCGCCGCATTGAAGCTATCCGCATGCCCTTCTGAGGGTCCAGCTCAGAGTCCAAGCTTTAGCTTGCGTCGATATTCAGCAGCCTGAAGGCTGTACTCTGAACAAGCCCCAAAACAAAAAAACCCGCCCAGATGACTTCCTGGACGGGCTCATTGTATCGCGTGAAGGGAAAACAATCAGAACAGGTATTTCAAAGCGAATTGAATCTGACGCGCTGAATCAGTTCCGGTAATGACTCCAAATCCAGGCGTCCCGAAGGACAGGCCTGGGTTATTGTAGTTTGTTCGATTGAAGATGTTGAAGAACTCCGAACGGAACTGGATTTGTTGGCTTTCACTGATCATGAAGTTCTTGTACAGCGCAAAGTCAACACTGGCGTATCCGGGACCCTCAATGATGTTACGCCCTGCATTCCCAAAGGAGAAGGGCGCAGAAACTGCAAAGGCGCTGGTGTTGAACCACTGTTGACGGGTTTCAGGCCCATTGATATCGCCAACCACATTGGGTCGCTGGAAGTTGCCCCTGGCTCCAACATTGGCATTATCAAACGGCAAGGTCGGCGTCAGCGGACGTCCGCTTCGCAGCATGATGATCCCATTCGTCTGCCAACCGTTGACCAAAGCCCCGGCAACTCCCGTCAGACTGCTTTTAGGCAGTAGGTAGACGAAATCGCTGGAGAAGATGTGGCGGCGGTCGAAATCCGACAGGCCGATCGAGTCTTTCGCGTTGTAGGCGTCCTGAGGAGAAGTACCTCCCCAATTGGAATTGAGATCCATCGACTTCGACCAGGAATAGTTGCCACCGTAGCTTAACCCCTTGGAAAAGCGCTTCTCCACTCTGACGGTCATGCCGTGGTAGCTGGAAGTCGCTTCACTCCGGTTCTCGCTGAACGCCCCGAGATGCTGCGGGTAGGGGCGCCGTGGCTGAATGTCGCCAGGCCCCGGTCGCGGATCGTTTCCGCTGAGAAAGGACGAAAGCCGTGTGCCTTTGGAACCGACATAATTGACTTCAAAAACCAGGTCTTCCACTAACTGGTGCTGGATACCCAGGTTCCACTGTTGTACGTAGGGCATCCGGTTGTCGCGCCGGGCAGTATGCTGAGCGCTTGGAGGTACCGTCGCAAAGTCGATCGGAGGAAAAGCATTATCGGTGGTATTGGTGATCGTGGTTCGGTTAATCGGCAGATCCTGACCAACGGCATAGGGGTAGTTCCCTCGCATATGGTTGCCTTCCCACGCGATGTTGGAGCCGTAAAAGATGGCATAACCAGTTCGAAACGTTGTCTTCTGACCAAACAGATAGGCAAGTCCAATCCTTGGCGCCCAGTTGTTCTTGTCCGGCTCGATAAAGGTGGACGTGGTGTTCGGTGCTTCTCCAGTAATCGGATTGGGTCCTGCCCAGACAAACTGGCCCTTCCCGCCGTTGCCCAAGGTGTCGAACCAGGAGGCATTCGAGGGATTGTTGAGGCTGCTATACCAGGAGCTATACTCATACCGCATACCGATATTGACGGTGAGGTTGCGGCTGACCTTAATGTCGTCCTGAACATAGAAGTGCCACAGGTCCTGCTTCATATGTGCTTCCGTGCAGGAAGTACATCCCGGTGAGGGCAAGGAGACCTGGCGTCCCGCAGTGGAAGGGTATCCCAGCAGGAAACTTGCGTACGGCAGACCTGTAACGCCCGCCGTGTCCTGCGGGTCCGAAGTCGTCAACCGGTCGTGAGTAATCGTGGCAAAGGATCCATCATGCAGGACATGCCGCACCTTGATGTCCGCTCCGAACTTTAGATTGTGGGTACCGACCACTTTGCTTAAGGCAGGGAGAAACTGCCAGGTCTTTTGCGGACCCGAGACGAATGCCGTCAAATCACCGCCGGCAAATCCCTGAACATTGAGCGAAACTGGATATTCAAACGTTTCGCGGAATGTTCCCGATTCAGGAATGCCTTTCAGACCGGCAGCCACCAAGCCAGGAATCCCGCTTCCCAGCCGCGGAGTCCGTCTCTGGATGTCGTCGTGATTAAATCCATATTTGAAATCAAAGATTGTCGTTGGACTGATCAAGCGCGTGTAGTTCACTACGTAGTTGCGGAACTGGTTGTACTGTGACTCCACGACTGCCGGCAACGTTCTCGGAATGTCCTGATCGTTGTTGGCCCACGAATACCGGCCGAAAATCATGTTCTTGTCGTTAAACTGATGGTCCACGCGAACAGTAAACTGGTCATCGCCACGGATGGTACCGGTCAGGTTCTGAAAGTTCTGTAGTTGACCGGGCCGGTTCTCAGGATGCGGCGCATAAAGGTTCTTCTGCCATTCCAGCGAAACCGGATTGAACCGGCCCGACGGAACGATGTTGCCGGGAAACGGATCGCGGACCAGCACGCCGTTCACGGTGCGGGAAGTTAGTGGATCGTAAATGCGAGGTGCTGGCGTTCCGTTCACATTGAGCGAAAAGTCGCCACGCATCATCGCTGCCGTCGGAACGGTCGTCAGTGAGTTACCTTCTCTCCGAAAGCGAAAACCCTCGTAATTACCAAAGAAGAACGTCTTGTCTTTTCGGATGGGACCACCGAAGGTGCCGCCAAACTGATTCCAGCGGAACTGCTGCTTGCGCGCCGAGAAACTCTCTCTGGCGTCCAATACATTGTTCCGGAAGAATTCAAACAGAGCACCGTGGTAGTTGTTCGTTCCTGACTTAACAGCGATGTTTACATTGGCTCCCGCCGCCTCGCCGTATTCGGCGCTGGTGATGTTGGTCTGGATCTTGAACTCCTGAATGGCATCAATCGAAGGACGGATCCCGTAGTGCTTGAAGAACGTCTCGTTGTTGTTAACACCGTCCAGAGTGTAGTTATTCTGATCACTCCGATTGCCTGTCACTGCAACCGGCGTGCCCCCGATGAGAAAGCCGGTTCCCGAACTTTGTCCTGGTGAAGCGCCAGGCACCATCAGCGTCAACCGAGTAAAGTCGCGGCCATTCAGAGGCAGCTCGACAATCTTTTCATTGGTCACCACACGACCGATAGTCGAGTTGCTGGTTTCCAGCAATGGGGCCGCAACGCTAACGTCCACGGTCTGAGTCACCTCGCCCACTTGCAAGGTGAAGTCGAGGCGTGTTGACTCGTTGAGCCGGACAATCACACCACTACTGGTCCCCTTTTTGAAGCCGCTCTTTTCGACTGTGACGGTGTAGGTTCCCGGAAGCAGGTTGGTGACACGAAATTCGCCCTGGTCGCCAGTTTCGACGGCCCGTTCGATGTTGGTTGCCGCGTTTTTGACGGTGACGGTGGCGGCAGGAACTACGGCTTTCGATTCATCGAGCGCTACGCCCACAATGAGACCATAGGTGCTCTGTGCCTGAACGGAACCTGGCAAAAGGAGTATCGACAGAAAGAAGAAGAGGAGAAAAGACTTCAAGGTCTTGTGCCTCATTTCGTGCCTCCTTACATTAGGTTCAAAATGGTTGTGTCAGAACGCGACCTGAAACCTCAGTCATGAACGGGAGGAGGTGGTTCGAGGAAGGGCCTGAGCGACTGGGGCCAGGCAAAATCAGATTCGGCGTTCTGCAGTTAAAAGAGCATTAGTTATCCTAGAATTGCGAGCAAAAATCGTTCCAAGCTCGCTTCCAATTTCGGCTCACATCAAACCTGTCGTGTTCACAGTAAATCATACAAATCCAGCCGATATAGAGCACTCCAAACAAGATGCAAGCGCACCACTTCCAAACCCTCGTAGTTTCGACTACGAAATTCAGGAACGCACTAGCTTTTCGATAACGTGCCCATGAACATCGGTAAGGCGGCGTTTGATGCCGTTGTGGTAGTAGGTGAGCTTTTCGTGATCCAACCCGAGCAGATGGAGAACGGTGGCGTGAAAGTCGTAAATAGTGGAGACGTTCTGAACGGCCTTGCGTCCAAACTCATCGGTTGCGCCGTAGCTACCCGGCTGGACGCCGGCCCCTAACATCCAGACAGTAAAGCCGTCTGGATTGTGGTCGCGTCCGAGAGTTCCAGCTTGATGGGTTGGCATCCTTCCGAACTCGGTGGTCCACAGGACCAGGGTGTCTTTGAGTAATCCTCGCCCCTTTAGATCCCGGATCAATCCGGCGCTCGGCTTATCCAGAATTGGACAATGCCGTTCGTAGTCCTGTTTGAGCGTCTTGTGCGCATCCCAGTTGAGCAGACCGTCAACCCCAGAGGCGCGAGAACCACAGAAGAGTTGGACAAACCGGACACCTCGCTCAATCAGGCGTCGCGCCAGCAGGCAGTTGCGAGCATAAGCGGCCATAAGCGGGTTTGAGTCGTCTGCACCATACAGCTCCCTTGTAGCTTTGCTTTCCTGGCTCAAGTCCGTAGCTTCGGGCGCGGACAGCTGCATGCGCGCGGCAAGCTCATAGGCAGCGACTCGTGCTGCCAGGTCCGAATTGCCTGGATTATCCTTTTCGTGGACTTGATTGAGGAGTCGCAGAAACCTTCGACTGTCGTCATCAGCTTCAGCGCTGATTCCTGGCGGCCGCTGCAGATTTTGGATTGGCTCTGCGGCGTTGAATGGCGTGCCTTGGTGCGCGGCGGGCAAAAATCCGGAGGTCCAGTTTGCAGGTCCGGAAGGCGGAATTCCGCGAACATCCGGGATTGCGACAAACGCTGGCAGATTTTGGTTCTCTGTGCCGAGTGCATAGCTGATCCAGGCACCCATGCTGGGAAAGCCCTCGCTGACGAACCCTGTATTCATCTGCACACAGGCCGGACCATGGGTATTGCTTTTCGCCGTCATTGAGTGGATGAAGCCAATCTCGTCTACCCATCCGCTCAAATGAGGCAGCAAACTGGAAACCCACTTCCCGCTCTGGCCGCAGCGGCGAAATTCCCAAGGGCTCTGCATCAGATTCCCGTTGGCTCCCTGGAAGGAGACCAAGTTTTCACCCCCAGGCAAGGGCTCTCCGCTCCTTTTCTGTAGTTCGGGCTTAAACTCGAAAGTGTCCATTGCCGAGACCGCACCCGGGCAAAAGATCTGAATCACTCGCTTGGCGCGTGGCGAAAAATGAGGCTTTCCGGAGGTCGGCAGATCTTGTGCCAGCAGCCCCTCTTCGTTCAGCAGAACAGCCAAAGCAATCCCGGTGAGCCCTTCGCCCAGGTTGCCGAGAAATTCGCGGCGGTTCAGCCACTGAGGGTGAAATTGGATTCTGGGATGGCTTGTCTTCATGACGCTACCAAATAGCCCCCTTCAAAAAATTAAGAGGGCTGGTCTCGAAGCGACTGGGGTGTCTTGCAGCTTTTCGCGCGATCATGACTCCCCCCGAAGGCGTCGCGTTCTCTCCGGGATTTCACATCACATAAAGAAATTCATTGGCATTCAGCAGCGCTCGGCAAAAAGCCTTTAGATCGCGCCGCCGAATGAGTTCCACCGCCGAAGAGACTTCCTTATCCTTCGGAGCTCGTCCGAAGACGAGGCGAAAGGCCACGTTTATCTGAGCTTTCACGTCCCGCTCACCGGCTTCTCGACGCAAACGCTCGGCAAAGAACCCTGCCTGGTCGAGGATGAAGGCGTTGTTCAGCAAGCTGAGGGCTTGAAGCGCCGTTGTGGTCGAGACCCGTTTGGGTTCAGGAAGCGCCGAATCGGGGCAATCAAACGGTCCCATCAAGTCGTCTTTCACTGAACGGGCGGATTGATGATAGACAGCGCGCCTGTATGTCTCCGGACCAAAGCTTGATCGGAACCCATAGGTCGCAACGTTATCAACCGTGTAGTCGTAGAGGCGGAAGCCTGGTCCTCCCATCGTACGATTCAGTTTTCCGCTCACCGCCAGAATCGAGTCGCGCACTGCCTCGGCTTCCAGACGCCTTGTGGGAAAACGCCACAGGGTGCGCGCTTCATTGTCGATGGCTGCTGCCTCAGGATTCCACTGGCTTGACTGACGATAAACACCCGACAACATCAACTCCTTGTGCATGGGCTTGAGCCGCCAGCCGTGATGCAGTAAACGCTGCGCCAGCCACTCCAACAATTCGGGATGCGTCGGCTTCTCGCCGTTGTAGCCAAAATCGCTCGGAGTTCCGACCAGTCCTTTCCCGAAATGATAATGCCAGAGACGATTGGCCAACACCCGAGCCGTCAACCCGTTTCGATCGTCAACAATCCAGCGGGCCAATGCCAGCCGACGCTCGCCTTCTGGAGCATTTGCGTCGAGCTCATAAACCGGCAGCATTCTCTGGAGCGCACTCAAACCACCGGGCGCCACAATGTCGCCCTTATCCATCGGATTGCCGCGCTTGTGCAGCGCCACCGGTTCAGACGGCTGAGTGAATCTGCCGATATAGGCAGTCGGTGGCTTGGGCAACGCCGCCAGCTTCTTTTCCGTTTCCGCTTTCCCTTTTCTCAATGCCAGCCACTCGTCCTTTTCCTTTGGAACGAGCACGGAAAGCAGGAAGAACTCTTCGCGTTCTTCCTCCGTGAATGGCAATCGGTCGTCAGAGCTCGCCACTCGCCGCCATTGCACACCGTCGAGTGAAGTCTCAAAAACATACTTCACCGGCACGCGGCTGAGGAAGCGACCCTGATTGGCGCCAGGACGGTCTCGAGACCACGTGATGCGTGAAATGGTCAGTGTCTTGGGGAACTCGAGCGTTACCTGGCCTGTGCCTCGCTCGTCAGAAATCCAGATCTCATCGAATTTCCCATCGTTTAGAAAATCCAGCTTGTAGAAGGCCGCTCCTTTGCCATCGGTCCGCGTAGAACGGGCACTGGCCTTAGCCCCTCGCGAAGCGAGCGCGACATTGACTTGAGGTCCTTCAGCCGTCCAAACTTCCAGTTCGTCGAGAGCCGGCTCCTGATTCTTGTACGTTGTCAGGATGTTCATGCGGGCGAACCGGGACGCAACGGGTGAAAACCTCTCCTCATTGCCCTTCGCATCTACCGGCTGACGATACGCCTTGGAGAGTTCGGCCTTGCGGGCTTCCGCCAGTGGCCATCCTGACTGGTTGAGTGCGGCCAAGCGCTGGTTAATTCGCTCCAAATCTTCCCGCAATGGTTTTTCCTGAGCCTCACGCAGGGCTTGCTCTTTGCGAGTCGTTAATTCGCGCTCCGCATGTTGAACACCGGCAAAGGCAGCCTGCATGCGGTAGTAGTCCACCTGTGGAATCGGGTCGAACTTGTGGTCGTGACAACGCGCGCAATTGACTGTCAGTCCAAGAAACGCCGCACCCGTCGTCAGCACCATGTCGTCCAGATCGTTGGCCCGCTTCTGCAGCTCGCCTTCGATGTTTTCAATCTTGACAGTGTCGTGGACGCCGGCCACGAGAAACCCTGTCGCCACTGCCACCTCGGGTTCATCCGGCGCGAGCCGGTCGCCGGCCAGCTGCTCCAGTACCATCTGGCTGAACGGCTTGTCCTGATTCAGAGAGCGGATGAGGTAGTCTCGAAACGGCCAAGCGCGTTCCCGCAAATGGTTTTGCTCATAGCCATGACTCTCGCCGAACCGAATCACGTCCAACCAGTGCCGTCCCCAGCGCTCACCGTAATGCGGCGAGGCTAACAATCGGTCAATTAGTTTCTCGTAGGCGCCCGGACTCGTGTCTTGCACGAAGTCATCAATCTCTTCAGGAGTGGGTGGCAGACCCAACAGATCAAAACTCGCACGACGGATGTAAGTCGCTCGATCGGCGGGTGGCGAAGGCCGAAGCCCTTTCTCTTGGAGCTTGGCGTAGATGAATCGATCGACGGGTGAGTGGGACCATTCTGCTGGCAAGCCCGCGGGGTCGGGAGGTGACTGTTCGCGCAAAGGCTGCAATGCCCACCAGTCTAAACCCGCGCGGCGGGGCGGGCCTGCGGCCTTACCGATTTGCCCAGACCAGGGCGCTCCCTCGAGTATCCATTGGCTGAGGAGCGTCTTTTCTTCTTGCGGTAACGGTTTTCCCGGAGGCATCTGATGTTGAATGACGCGTTTGAGCAATAAGCTCTCGGCAGGCTGCCCAGGCTTGAGCGCCGGACCCGCGCTGCCGCCCTGCAGAGCGGTTTGGAGAGTTGACAGATCCAACCCTGAAGTCTTTAGTTCAGCGCCATGGCAAGACAAACAACGCGTCTCAATGATTGCCAGAGCCTGACGCTCCACGCTGCTTTGGGGCACAGCTTGCGCCGTAAAGTCCAATGCTGTCCAAATCGCGAACAGAAACAGACCACACCATCGCTTTGACAAAAGTTTCTTATCTCGAGTCCAGTTCATGCGATGTTTACGCGACAATCAAACGGTAGCCCTTCTCACCGATCCGAAGACTTCCGCCCACCCAGTCCAGGTATGAAGACAATTTGGCACTGTGCCCTATTTGTGTCAAGCCGTGGGCGGATTCGTCGCCGATCTTCAAAAAGCGCGTGTGGGAATTTTAGCCGGCACTGACTTGCCGGCATTGCCAGGCATCGTACCGGGATTCAGTTTGCACGATGAGTTACAGCTGAGGGCGAGCGCAGACTTAACGCCGCTTCGGGCGCTACAGACCGCTGCTGTGAGCCCGGCCCGGTTCTTGGGCCGGCTCGACGAGCTTGGAACGATTGGACCTGGAAAACTTGCCGACATTGTCGTGCCCGATGCGAATCCCCTCAACGACATCGGCAACGTCGTGAAGATCCGAAATTCAATCTCTCTCAGTAATTGCCCTCGTCCGCGGGATCACTTCGTCAGCAGGGCAAAGCCAAACAACGTATCGCCCGCGCCGACCACCAGGTATTGCGTGCCGTCGAGTTCATATGTGATGGGCGCGTTGCTCATGCCGGCACCAAGGTTGGCGTGCCAGAGAGGTTGGCCTGTGGTTGCATTGACTGCGACGAGGTTGTTCGACGGGTCGCCCGCGAAAACCAGATTGCCCGCGGTGGAGAACACGCCTGACCGCGGCCCACCGGTGCCCTCCCAGGTGTGACTCCATTTGATTTTCCCTGTCCTATAGTCGATCGCACGAAGCGACGACTGCGACCAGCCCCCGCGATCATTCCCGGCCCAGCCTTCCGCCTTCGGTTCGGTGTCGTAGATGTAGTAGACACTGTAGGCATCGGTCGCATTCACATAGAATAGCCCGGTCGCTGGACTGAAGCTCGGGGGCGGCCAGTTGGCAGCACCCGCCTGGTTCGGAGAAACCAGAGCACCGTCCAGTTGGGGCATCTTGGCCGGATTGGGAATTGGCTGTCCTTTCGCATCCAGCCCTTTAGCCCAGTTAGCTTTCGCAAAAGTGGTCGTGACGATGTTTTTCCCGGTCACTCGATCGAGGACAAAAAAATAGCCATTGCGGCTCGCCTGGGCTAACAGTTTGCGCTTCTGCCCATTGATTTCACCGTCGATCAGAACAGGAACCTCATTCGCATCCCAGTCGTGGGTATCGTGCGGGGACGCTTGGAAATACCAAACCAGTTTGCCGGTGTCGGGATTCAGGGCAATGATGCACTCGGTGTAGAGGTTGTCTCCCTCGCGGCCCTTTCCGGAGATCACCGGTTGCGGATTACCCGTTCCGAAGTAAAGCAGATTCAACTCCGGATCGTAAGTATACGAGCCCCAGGTCATGCCGCCGCCATGCAGCATCGCCTCGACGCTGGGCCAGGTCTTGGCTTCGGGCTCGCCAGGCTGCGGGTGCGTATACCAGCGCCACTGCAAGGCTCCGGTTTCCGGATCGTGCGATTCAATGTAGCCAGGCACGTCGAGATCGTCTCCGCTGACGCCGGCGATCACGTGATTCTTGATCACCAGCGGTGCGACCGAGCCGAAATACATCTGGTCCAGGTCGCAGATCGGTGTTTGCCATCGTTTCTTGCCGTCTTTCAGATTCAACGACACCAGATTGCAGTCGGGCGTCTCGAAGTAAAGCCAGTCGCCATAAGCCGCGGCCCCGCGACTGCCAATGTGAATTCCTCCCTTGGACTCCCAGGCGAAGTGCCACACCTCTCGGCCCGTGCGCGCATCGATGGCCCACGCGTGATCCGGCAGCGTGAAGTACAGGACACCGTCGATCAGCAAAGGCGTGGCTTTAATGGATCCGCCAAAGCCACCTCCACCCACACTCGCGCGATAGACCCAAGCCAGACTGAGCGACCGGACATTGGAGTCGTTAATCTTATTCAGCGTGCTGAAACGACGCCCGGAATAGTCGCCGTTGTACATCGGCCACGTATCTGTTGGCGGCTCCATCAGCTTGGAAGGCTTCAGGGACTGGCTCTCGAAAGTGGCGACCAGCAGTACCGAAGCGACCAGTATCTTTCCCGAAATGCGCATCGTGATCATTTCAGGGTCTCCAGATAAGCAACGATGTCGTGCATGTCTTTGTCTGTGTATTGATCGAGCAGGGTGACGTGCATCGCGTACGGATCGTGTTTCACAACCTTCAATTCAGGCGTGATCTTGAATGAGCGGTAGTTGCCCTGCGCATCACGAAGCGCAACGTTGAAATCGTCCAGCGTTTGGAGCACTCCTTCCACCACCTCTCCGTTCGGCTGGGTCACTGTCACTGTAACGGGCTTCGTCGAAACAGGCGCTGCTCCGCGTCGGCCAAATCCCACGGCGCGTGGGAAGAGGAACTTCGACTGAAGCGTCGGCGGATCGTACTTGCGGCCAATGCCCTTCAGGTCGCCGGTCGGTGAATGGCAGGTATGGCACTTTCCAGCGCCGTTGAAGTACACCTCGCCTGCCTTTGGATCGCCAGTAAGCACGTTTTGAATCTGCAATTCCGGGCCGCTGCGCAGCGTGTTGTAAACCTTGTGATGCAGGAAATGCGCGAGGTCAGCCACCTGTTCGGGCTTGAGGCTGGAGGCTGACCGTCCGCTCTGCAGGGGATGGCCCTTCGCGAGAAACGGACCAATTCCGTTTCCGTAGCGATCGTGCAGAACAACCAGGGAACGGATCAGGTTGGCCCCTTGTTGATTCCGAGGCAGGCTGGAATCTCCTCCGCGAGCCTTGACGCCATGGCAGGTGATGCACTCGGCGATATAGACAGACTTGCCGCGCTCGGCGCCCGCATCATCGACCACATGGGAATCCGCAGCGCCGGATCCCATCGGACCAGGTCCGCGTCCGGACGCTCGCGGTACGTCGCCACCTGGTCGGTTGCCGCGTGTGGAAGCAGAAGGAACGACGCTGTTGGGCCCGAAATGCGAGCTGAGGTACTCGGTGATCTGCACGAATTCGGCATCGCTGGCCTTGGCGCCGCGAGCCACCATCGCATTGACAACGGCCGTCCATTGATCGCGCGTTCGCCCTCTGCCCATGATGATGTCCGTGCCGTGACAGGTCGCTCCGCAAACCTTGTGAGTGATGTCTTTGCCGGCGCCTTCGGGCAACGGGGGACCCGGCTGCTGCGCGGCACTGGGCACTTGAGCAAACATGGTTCCCGCGGAAATTGCCAGCAGAGCCAGCGCGGTCCAGATCCTCAGACGCGCATAATCCGCTAAAAAGGTTTCATTCCGAAAATGGACCATCAGCCGCGTCTCCATCAATCGACATGGTTTTGGTTGGTTTTCGCCGCATTCAATCGACATGGTTTTGGTTGGTTTTCGCCGCATTATCATCTGCACCTAGAAAAAGGGCAAGCGTGGCATCGCGCCCTTCGCCTCCTACTTCCTTCTCTGCCGCCGCTATCTTTTGGAACCAACGACAGACTCACAATTGGCCTAGGAAAACCAATGTCGATCCGGCATATTCTCTGCTAAGATTTTCGCGCCTTACCTTGTTTCACCCCAACAGTCGCGGCTTCCTGAATAAGGTCCCATTTTAGACAGGATCGCAGGTAGAGGTTCTGAAGATTCATAGCTTCTCTTTTGCGGATTCGAAGTATTCGCGGTCGCCAGCGCCCTGCGAGACCTATGTCCACATTATGCCCAGCTCGGAGCTTCCTGCCGACGTGGGAGAGCCAGGTGTCCCTCCGATTGCTCCGGCGATCTGCAATGCCATATTTGCTGTAACCGGAAAAAGAATTCGAGACTGCCGATCCAGAAGCACAAACTTGCCTGAGGTGAGAGCCGTATGAAAGAAATCGTTTGGAGCTTGATCGCCCTGGTACAGCTCTTCGCGCCGCTCATGGCCATTGCCGCAGGCACGATTCGGGTCATGATTCTCGATGGGCAGAGCGGAGGTCCTTACCATGATTGGCAGCGTGTGACGCCAGTGTTGCGGAAGCAGTTGGAGGCTACCGGTCTCTTCCAGGTCGACGTCGTCACAGCGCCCCAGTCTGGCGGCGACTTCAGCACTTTCAAGCCGGAGTTCAAGAAGTACCAGGTTATCGTCTCAAACTACGATGCGCCGGAATGGCCCGCGGAGCTGAAAGCGTCGTTTGAGCAGTATGTGAAGGATGGAGGCAGCTTGGTAGCGGTGCACGCGGCCGACAACGCATTTCCAGACTGGCCTGCATTCAACGAAATGATTGGAATCGGCGGCTGGCGCAACCGGACGGAGAAGGCAGGCCCGTTTTGGTACTACAAGGAAGGCAAGCTTGTCTCCGACAACTCTCCGGGGAATGCCGGGTCGCATGGGGCCCGGCTTCCATTTCCAGTCACAATCCGGGATGGCGAACACCCCATTACGAAGGGCCTGCCAAAGGTTTGGATGCACGCAGGCGATGAGCTCTATGCCAGGCTTCGCGGGCCAGGCAAGAACATGACCGTTCTCGCGACGGCCTACTCAGCGCCCGACAACCGGGGCACGGGCTACGACGAGCCCGTTCTCATGGTGCTTTCGTATGGGAAGGGACGGATTTTCCACACCACGTTGGGGCACGACATTCCGGCGCTGAGCTGCGTGGGGTTCATCGCGACTTTTCAGCGGGGAACCGAGTGGGCTGCGACCGGGAGAGTGACGCAGAAGATCCCTGGCAGTTTCCCCACTGCCGAGACGGTAAGCTTTCGCGTCGATATCGCAGCGATGGATCCAGCCTTCAAAGGCAGCCCCCGCCGGTAGGGGCAGGCCCTCCCGATATCCGAACTACTCGTGTCCCGTGTCTTTTCGCTGCACACAGGGGGTAACGGAAACCCGCATTGAGAGCCGGCATTTTCAACTTCAGAGGCGGCGCACGAAACCATGACCTATCAGCAACAAATTCCCATCACGACCAAAGGACCCGGAGACATGCACGATCTGTCCGAACAGGTCGCTATGATCGTGACTTCTTCGGGGATCCAAACAGGCACGGTCAACATCTTCAACGTCGGCAGCACGGCTGCGGTCGGCACCATTGAATTCGAGCCAGGATTAGAGCGTGATCTGCCCACCCTTCTGGACAAGCTCATCCCGCCCAGCCGTCAGTACGGTCATGAAAAAGCCTGGCATGATGGCAACGGCCACTCGCACCTGCAGGCAACTCTGCTCGGCCCATCGCTGAGCGTGCCTATCTGCGATGGTAAGCTGGCGCTCGGTACCTGGCAGCAGATCTTCCACCTGGAATGCGACGTGCACGCTCGCCAACGAACTGTTTTAGTCACGGTGGTCGGAGACTGACGACAGTTGGGACAAGAAGAGAATCTTTCATGCCGCGTTCCGGCGCCACGCTCGATGAGAATATTCCCCACTCGCGAGGAGAGCTGCGAAAAATTTCCCGGTGAGGGAACTCTTCTCAACACTTCACCTCCGCGCCGTCCACTTTGTTAAGGGGGAATGGGCCGGAGATGTGGGCGAAGTTAGATGCTGAGATTACGCACCTTCGCCGGGCTGGCTTTCGTGACGCTTGGTCCAACGGTAGGCTGCGAGCGAATTCTTCCAGAAGAATTTCTCGGCAACGGCGGCACCCTTGCCGGTGAAGTACTCCCGGACCACTTTCATTGCCTGTGGGTACGCCCCCCACCGGTCGCTGTTCGGCCAGTCGCTCCCGTAAATTAGCCGGTCCGGTCCGAATACCTCCCAGAGTTCATCCAAGGTGGCGCGGTAGAAATTCAGATCGTCAGGAATGCGACCATCCACCCGACGAAGGACCTCCGAAACCTTGGCATAGATCTGGGGTCGTTTTCCAAGCTCCCGGAGATTTGCTTGGAGGGCCGAACGGTCGGACAGTGCCTTGGGCTTCTCCATCTGGGGAAGGTGATCGATCACGACCCGCAAGCTGGGGACCAGGTCAGTGAGTCGCAGCAGCGCCGAAAGCAACGAGGGGTTAGGATTGGCCGTATCCATCTCGAGGCCGGCCTCGGCCAGCGCCGCAAGGTCCGATCGGAATTCAGGGCGGGAGATCTGGTCCGCGAGGTTCCTGCCCCACAGGTTCCCGCACCGGATGCCGCGAAACAACGGATTACGATGGAACCTCTCCAAATGCTTGCGGAAGCCCGGTGTACCTGGTTCCAGGTTGCCCACGGTGCCGACGATGATCGTGTCCTTGGCGGCGATGTCAAGTACCCACTGGTTGTCTTCGAGCCAAGGACTGCACTCAACCTCAATCGCGCCGACGACACCGAGCCCCTTGATGACCTCCCGATACCGGTCCGGCAGTGCGGGTTGGTAGAGGGTTGCATCCTTCTTGTCAGGCCAGGGCACGCCCTGCGGACGTCGCGGGTCGAAGAGATGGATGTGTGTGTCGATGATGGGCAGAGGTGCGGTGTGCGGGACCGCAGCCAGACTGGCGATTCCGGCTGCGACGCCCAGAAAGGTTCTTCGATTCATCATAGGAATCGTATCGTTCCTCCCTGGTGGCCATCTGCTGGGAGCGCGGACGTCCCGTCCGCAGTCTCTAGAATCTCACGACCCCGTGGGTCGCTTAACGCATTCGTCTGCTCTTCCATTTTCGATCTCGCTTCAGACTCGAAGAATTCTACGAGCCGACGGCCGGATGGGCGGACGAAGACGTCCGCGCTCCCAGCGCTCCCAGGGTAGCGACGGAGCCAGGACGCGCTTCCGTAGGGCCAGTCTTCGGGGTGCTTCACCAGGCTCGCTTGTACAGGATTTTCGCGAATGTAACGTCTGGCATTTTCAAAATGAACGTCGTCCCTGACAAAGCGATCGAAATACTCTTCCTGCCAAAACTGGCCCGAGCGTCCCAGGATGTGATTGGCTTCATGCGCAGAGAACGACTTCCAGGATTTCACAACCTCCGAAAGAAGAGATCCAGCAAGAAACTCGGCCAACAAATGAACGTGGTTGGGCATGATCACCCACTCCATCAGCCGGTAACGCTCAGTATCGAAGTGAAGCAATGTATCCTCAACCATGGGACCAATGCGCGGATCGCGAAGCACGCAGCTGCCATGCCCGGCATCCAAATAGGCCTCAATCTGTTTGCGCTTCCTGGCATCGCTTTCTCTCCCCAAGGTCTTCTCCCACTGATCGAGCAAGTGACTCGGCAGTGCATCAGCTAATCTGAAAGTGATCATTTGTGTCAGATCAGGATGGTCGAAATGCGGCAGATACCCTCGCGAGTACCACTCCTTGTGCCGGCTGGGAGCTCGAACTTCCTTGTCCACATTGTCCCGCTTGCCAGTCATCAGTCCTTCCCCTGGGAGATCCTTTCCCTCGGAGCGCGGACGTCCTCGTCCGCAGTCTCTAGCTCTCGAGAACTCTTGGGAATGCGGGCTCGGCGTCACGGTAGCTTCTTCCAGCCCCAGATCCGCATGACGTCGTCGCCGGAAAACTCGTGGCCCAGCACTCTCGCCAGCCTGCAAATCTGACCACGGTGATGCGCTTCGTGTTGAACCAGGTAGAAGATCATATTCACGGTTCGCCTGGGCATGCCCCTCACCCTGGACTGGTCACGACCCAGTGAATTGCGGAACAGCTCCGTCAGTGTGTCCCGGGACTGCCGGAAAGCCCGCCGGGCCTCGGTTGCGGTGGAACGTTCGCGATCCAAGGCCAAAGCGACCGGCGCGCCGCCCATCTTCGCGAACGTTCGCCGCACGCTTTGCATATGCGCGACCGTCGCTGCGATCGAACGCCCATGACCGTCGGGCGGCTCAGCGCGCCACAGCCGCCCGGGCAAGCCACCTAGCAGATATTCGCTCACGCGGAGGGCGCGCTCGAACTCTTCCAGTAACTCTTCCTTAGCGTCCAATGGCCTGCGCTTCATCGTCGACTCGCCTTGTGTCGTTGCGTCAGACCAAGTGGTCTTGAGATTCCCGTCAGTGAGACCAGGGTAACCCTCATCCCCGGTTCTGTGTGCGCCACCCGAAATGCCCTCGAGACGTAACAAGGTAGCACTAGATTAGACTAGGCTAGTGATGGCCGCGAACCTTCTCGCCCGCTTCTACTCGAGTGAGCAGCGTGTTCTGCTTTGGTGGGATAGGACATGAGGAATAAGGATTGAACGCGCAATACGGGTTGTAGGCTTTGTTGAAGTCCAGTACGACCTTGCCATTCTTCGGCAGTTCCGTATCGAGATATCGCCCGGCGCCATAGGTTTCCCGGCCCGTCGTGCGGTCCTTGAACATGAAGAAAAGTTCGTTCCCAATCGCGACCGGCTCCAGGCGCATCGTCTCGCCGTTGAGCCGGAAAGTCACATATCCCGGCACCTGCCTGGTCCTGGTGCGTCCGCCTGTGTCGGGGATCTTGAGCTCCTTCGGCTGCGGATAGGGCGTGAACGCGGCCTCAACGCGATAGTCGGCGCTGACAGGAAACCACAGCGCCCCAGAGAACGTTTTCAGCAGCGAGCTCTGCCGGTCGCGAACGACCAACTGGCAGTTCCCGTCACTAATCGACGCAGCGATCTCGAAATCGCCGAACTGAAGCCGGTCGCGTGGATCCGGCGCCACGCCCGTCTGCAGCGCTGCCGGACCGGTCATCGGTTTGCCGTTGAACTTCACTGCGATTCCAGCGGCCGGCTCAAACGTGACTTTATCGCCACGGCGCTCGAGTGCGCCGACTCGCTTCGGCGCGCGGGCTGGCAACTTAATGTGGTTGGACGCGTCGCTGCCGATCTCAGTCCTGCCCTCCGCCACGGTGTGGCGCGCGATCAGCCACAGCGGGCCCTTCTCCGATCGTAGATCGCGATCATAATTCTTGCGCCACTCAGCGATTTCGGCCGGGTAACGGTCGTCGCCAACGAGTCGCATCCCGCCGGCGATCGCGATCGCCATCGCCGCGGCCCACAACAGTTTTCTGCGTCGCATGGGCGGACACTATCACGCGGCAGGCGAGATCGTCTAGGTGATCGACGAAGGGGGTAGTGGGTCAGTTTAAGGGTTTCTCTGTTCCGACGAGAAGACTGGATGCCCGCTTTCGCGGGCATGATGGTCGTGGTGGATTCAAATAAATCTCAATCGTCGTCATTCCCGCGAAAGCGGGAATCCAGGGCCTTTCAACAGGCCGTCGCAAACAAGCTAGAATCAAACTGACCCACCACCGATGGAGGAGACGCGGGAGCGGCGTCCCGCTGAAATGCTTTTGGGTTGTTGGCTTCCAAAATCTAGAACCGAGACGAGTTAGGCGTGCCGCTCATTGCGCTTGAGCAGCGTCGCAACGACCCAGACTAATCGGAGCCACGACGAAGTAGAGGAAATATTCTGCGACCGGTTTGGTGGGGAAATCGGGTATCCAAGAACGCACTTGAAGGAACCACTGAAGAAGAAAAAGGAAGGGAAGCGTCACCGCGATGGCAACGTAGAAAGTGCGAAACCGGCCACCGCATAGCAACGCGAATGTGGTGGCGATGAGCGCCAGGAGCGCAAAACTCCAAATGGACCTTGCCCGCGCGGGCTGGGCCCAAGCAGTCGTCACGACAGCGAGAACAACGGACATGATGAAAGGGAATCCGTGGCGGTAGCGAATTCGACGAATGAGTGCTGTAAAGGAGAGGTGAGGCATTGGCGTTACCTCGATGCTTGTATATTCAGCCTACAGGAACTCGCCAGAAATTCCAAACGAGAGTCTTCTCTGTTCTACCTTCCAGGCTGCTTGGCCTGCCGTCTCTTCGAGCAAATGCTGTGGTATGGGAACTCCGGAGTCTCAAGGCGACCACGAGCCGGACGTGCTTGCTACGCCGGCCCTTCCGCCGCAACGAAGATGTCGAGAGCTTTGTCCATTCGGCGCTGAGCTTCCTTAGAGCGCGTCACAGCAAGCCGCATGAGACCAGGGAAAAGGTGTAAGACGCAAAGCCCCGGCAGCCCCCACTCCCCAGCCCTCTCCCCCCGCGTTGGAAGCGGGTTCCAGAGCCTGACCGAAGAGTCGCAGGGGAGAGGGAGTTATGTCGAAGATTCTCTTACCCAGGGCGACGCTCGCAGCGCTCGCTTGCCCTGGGCTACCATATCGCGCCCCCCCGGGGCTGGAGGGCGAGCAGTACTACCCAAACTTTATACTGCAGCTAACGACCGAGATGGGTGACCGAAGCTTGACGACGCGGTCCCTTGTGATCCTCACGAACCTCTGAAGCGCCAGTCTGCGACGATTTCACGGCAGGTATAGGCTTCGGAGATGCCGAGGCTAGCGCCATACTGGCCCAACTCGTGCCCGCCGCTGAGATCCACTGATCAAAGCCATACGGGAAACCCGCATCGAAGAATGGCTGGAATCCGAGCGCACGCGTTTTCACGTACCAAGAGCCGTCCTCCTGCTGGGTCTTGAGCAGGAACTGAACTCCGCGCTCGTAAGCCGGATCCGACGAGGGCAGGCCGGCGGTATGCAATGCGAACAGCGCCTGCCCGGTCGCGTATGCGGTACTCTCAGTTGAGGGGATATCGGACCAGCCGCCGTCAGACCGTTGCGTAGCCAGTAACTCCCGCAATGCCTGCTGCGTCGCGTTCTTGTCCGCTCCCGCCCAGGCAAGCCCCAGGAGACGCCATCCCCGGTCGTCGTTATTCTTCGCCTCTGCCTTGGCAAGCCAAGCCACTGCCCGCTGAATCGATCGGTTCCAGTCGGACCTTCCAGTTTTCGGCGCGTAGAGCTGAAGGGCTCGCATCGACAAAGTAGTCTGTGCGATGTAATCCGAACACAAGGGGGGACGGCTGTCGCCTCTGGGGTACGGCCAGCTTCCGTCCTGCGCCTGATGCGTCCGCAGGTAAAAAGCTACAGCGTCGGTATTCAAATCCCCTTCGTAGTGCTCTGCGGCAAGACCGGTGAGAGCGTACCCAAAGATGAACGAGCCGAACATGTCGCCCACTGGAACGAAAAACCCTTGATAGATGCGCTCGCGGGTTTTTTCCAGGACCGCGATATTCGCTTTCACCTGCTGTGCTGCGATCACCTCGTCCAAGCGAAAGCCGGCTTTCCTGGCAGCACCCACCGCAATTGCCTGCAGGCTATTGTTGTGGCATGAGATACAGCCACCCTTCGCACTGAACGATGCGTCTGCCCGCTGCAAAAGTGGGAGGCTCCGCTCTACCGCATCACGCAATGTGTTTTCGCGCACCGGTCTCAGTGGCGGCTCAACCGGCTGTGTGCCTTTAGCACCCGATTTGACGAGCCATTCGACAATCGGTGTTTCCCCATGCAGTTTTGCAATATCGAGAACACTGAGTCCGGCATCCCCCGACAGCTTGTGGCGGCTCTTTGCGTTTACGTCGGCGCCCCGTTCAATGAGGAGTTTGACCACGTCTAGTGGCAAGGCATCGGCCGCGGCGGCGTACATAAGCGGGGTGCGTCCGAGAGGGTCGAACTTATTGACGTTCGCACCCTGGTCGAGCATCAAACGGACTGCATCCACGTCCGCGAGGACCGCAACATCGGCCAATGCGCCCGTATACGCTTCCGGGTCAAGTTTGCGGGCTGCAAGCAAGTCCAGGCATTTCGAGCAGCCGGTAGTAACGGCCATGGTCACGGCAGGCTGCGCACCCGCCTTGGCGTCAGCACCATGCTCGAGGAGTAACTCCATAATGCTGGCCTCGCCGGCAGTAGCGGCTTCTATCAGAGGTGAGGATTCCGTAAGCGGTTTCGCGTTCGGGTTCGGATTTGCACCACGGGCGAGGAGCAGCCGCACGGGTGCCTCCGCTCCCGGCCTCCGCGCGGCGATCATCAAGGGTGTTCTGAGTTCATCGGAACGGGCGTTCACTTCGGCGCCATGGTCGAGCAAGAGGCGCGTTTTCCCGAGGTCTCCCCCAGCCCACATCAATGCTGTTGCGTTTACGTCATTGCGCTTGTTCGGATCGGCACCCAGCTTGAGGAGCTTTTCGAGCGTTGCCGTATCCGCATAAAGCACCGCGTACATGAACGGTGTCGCTCCTCCGGGGCCCCGAGCGTTGATGAGCTTCGGGTCGGTAGTCCCTGTCTTCAGGAATGAACGCACATCCCCCTTTCGCAAAGTATCGACTAACGCGACTGCCTTCGGGTTGAGGGGTGGCAGATCAACCTCGTTGGCGAGCGAGTCCGGCCACTCAGCTCCTTCGTCGATCCACATCTTGATGATTTGGATTTGTTCGGCTGAGAGCGCGCCAGTTGGAGGCATCTGCATACCGTACTCAGTGCCAGCCACGCGGTGATAAATAAAGCTGTTTTCGCTGCTTCCGGGCACGACACGACGGAATTTCATTACAGAGCTCTTACGGTCCAGCCGCAAGCCGTTCGTTTGCTGGGATGATCCATGACAGCTTACGCAGTTCTGACGGAACACCGGCAACACGTCCTGTTCAAAGTTGACTTTGGCAGGCGTCTGAGCAGAACAAAGACCCACAAGGAAAGGTGCACAGAGCGCCGTCCTGGCAATCGCAGATTTCCACATATAGCCACCTCGGAAGTAACGTCGGAGCGGCTGACCGTAAAGATCAGCGGGGTCAATACTTCAGCTTGAGCGATTAGGGCGATAGTATCCCAAAAATAACCCTGCTTCGGAAACTCAAAGGCTTCCACAAAATGGGGCAGTGGCTGATCTCGCGGGTGCGTTTACTTTTGAGTGCCTGATTCCGGAAGACCCTCGTCTTCATGTAGCGAAGGCTACCGCCACCGTGAATCACGGGGCTTTTGGGCCTTGGTTCCGCGAATCTCGACGCAGCCGAATCACTGGCTGATGCCTTTACCTTCCGTAATCTCGATATAGCGATCAACAGGAACCTCAGGAAATCTCTCCGTTTTCCCGTTCGGGCCGGGCCAGGTCACTTCCAGCGAGTCGAGTTTCGTCACTCTACCCAATCCCAGGATCTCGCGTGGATCGTGTGAAGAAAGATAGCTGCCACCTGAAGTTCGCAATTTCGATTCCTTTACGCCACCGGCGGACCAGGTCAACCGAACTCCTATGGCGTCGCGGTTGGACTGGGTGCCGACAAGCCGAATGCCGAGCCAATGATTGTCTTTGCCTGCGTTGTTATGGAGCAAGAGTGGCGGTTCTCCATTGTTAGCAACGAGCACATCGTAACGGCCGTCATTGTCATAATCACCAAGTGCCATTCCGCGAGCAGCGTATTGACGCGTAAAGGCCGGTCCCGCGTCAGCCGAGATGTTGAGAAACTTCCGATTCTCCTGGCGAAAGAGAAGCAGCGGCTCCTTGTAAGTCACCTTGGTCATGTTGATCTCAACCATGTCGTCGGGATGGCCGTTGGCCAGGAAAAGATCCATGACGCTGTCATTGTCGAAGTCGAAGAATTTCAGTCCCCAGCCGCTCAAGAGCAACGTGGCTTGGCCGACACCAGTGGTCATAGCCTGGTCGCGAAACGTCTCGTCTTTGTTGTTCTGATAGATTGAAAACTTTTCCTGGTCGACGTTTGCAACAAACAAGTCTGGCCAGCTGTCACCGTTGAAATCTGCCGAGTCCACGCCCATGCCGGAGCGCGGCCGCCCATCTTCACTGTATGCCACTTCAGCCATCAATCCTATTTCTTCAAATTTGCCATTGCCCCGATTGACAAACAGAAAATTCTGCACGGTGTCGTTGGCGACGAAGAGATCCATCAGTTTGTCGTTGTTAATGTCGGTTGCGACAACTCCCAAAGCCTTGCCAAGCGATTTGGAAATGCCAGACGGTTTGGTCACATCCGTGAACGTGCCATCGCCGTTGTTATGAAACAAGTAGCTGGGTGTTGGTTTAAAGACGCGCGGAATACAGTAGTAGGCGCGGCCGAGCTTGTTATCGCCGCAAAAAATGTGCCGATCCAATCCGTAGTCGACGAAACTACAAAGAAAGAGATCCAGCCGACCGTCGTTATCGTAGTCGAACCAGACGGCGCTGGTCGTCCAACTGTGAGTTTGGAGGCCGGATTTCGAACTCACGTCGGTGAACGTGCCGTCGCCGTTGTTACGATACAGAAGAGGCGAATGATCGTAGGCAGTGACCAGCAGGTCGACGTAACCATTGTTGTCGTAGTCGCCGGCGGCCACGCCCATTCCAAAGACATTGCCACTGACGCCGGCTTTTGCGGTAACGTCCGTAAAACTTCCATCGCGATTATTCCTGTACAGAGCACTCTGCAGCGGGGTTGATGGCTTGAAGAAATCACAAGGCCCGTAACTCACCAAGTAGATATCCATCCAGCCGTCGTTGTCATAGTCGAAGAAAGCACAGCCTGGACCTAGAGTTTCCGGAAGATACCTTTTTTCAGAACGAGCGTTGTCATGGACCCAGGTAATCCCGCTCTTTGAAGCTGTGAGCTCGTCAAACAAAGGCTGAACTGAGCTGGCCACTAAGACTACAAGGCCCAGCAGCGCAGAGATCAGGAGAATGCAGCAGAAGGAAACAGAGGGGCGAAGGACCCGATGGACAATATTCATGGCCTGTCCGAATTAAGTGAATTAAGTAACGATACAGAACCCTCGCAAAACGCCAGCAGACTCGGCACTCGTTCCAGACATGAGCGCCTTATCAGGACGATCCTTTGCTCGGTCGCCGGCACGAGTGCATCCACTAAACTCACAGTCGCTCTTTTGAACACATTTGATGAACCCTTGGCGAATGAGTCAAGGCGTGACGGTTGGACGACCAAACTCCTGGACTGCAAGTTGATCTTTTCCTTCCACAATCAGATAAAACCGATTAGCGACCACGTCGCGGAATATCTGACGGCGGCCGCTAGGCCACCACACTTTGAGACTTTCGGCACGCGTGCTCTGCGCCAGCCCAAAGTGTGCTCGCAGGTCGCTTTGCGAGAGATAACTGCCGCCACCGGCTATCTCGCGGATTTGGGAGATCCCGCCCGCCCGCAACTGGATGCGGGCGCCCATCGCGTCTCGATTGCTCGCGGTGCCCACGAGCCTGAGATTGAGGAAATGATTGCCAGTTCCTCCTTCGTTTCGGAGCAGCAGGGGAGGATCGCCATTGTTGCCCACAACGATGTCGAGATCCCCATCATTGTCGAAATCGGCAAAGGCAGCACCACGCCCGGCATATGGCGTTGTGAACCCAGGGCCGGAAGTCTTCGTGACTTCAACAAACTTGCCTTTGCCATCGTTGCGAAAAAGCGAGTTGATCTGCTTGTAGCGGACGTCGGGAGAAACGCGCTCAACTTCCGGGTAGACGTGACCATTGGCGATGAAGAGGTCCTGCCAACCATCATTATCGAAATCGAAGAACCCTCCGCCAAAACTCAGCACCTGGCGGGTCGGTTCGGCAATCCCCACCCAGTCGCTGACGTCTTCGAAGAGCCCCTTGCCCTGGTTGTGCCAAACGCGATCGGGCACTCCCTGGAAGTCAGAGATGTAAAGGTCTAGTCCGCCATCGTTATCGTAGTCAGCCAGCGAGATGCACATGGCTGCCATCTCCAATCCATCTGGAGTGAAGGCCATGCCGGCTTCCAACGCCACGTTCGCAAAAGTTCCGTTTCCCTTGTTGTGATAGAGGTAAGCTTCCAGACCGTCGTTCGCCACGAACAGGTCGGGCCAGCCGTCGTTGTCGTAGTCACCTGCGCCGACTGAAAGATTGAGTCCCTTGGGCTGGTAGATCCTGGCAGTCTTCGTCACGTTGGCGAAAGTGCCGCCGCCCTCATTGTGATAAAGCACCGCCGGTGTTCCCCCATAAATGGTCGGACGACAACTGGTTGGGATTCCGTTCCCGATGGTGCAGGTGCGGCGACTTGTGGCAAGGAATTTCGCATAACCTCCATCGTAGAGATCCAGACGGCCGTCGCGGTCATAGTCGAAGAAAGTGGCTCCCGTGTGGAACGTGGTGCCGAAGTCCATTCCTCCCACGCGGGCTTGAGTCGTGACCTCGGTGAACGCACCACGCCCATTGTTGCGATAGAGCACGTTCTTGCCATACTGAGACACGTAGAGGTCGGGGTAGCCATCGTTGTCATAGTCGCCCCAGACGCAACCCAAGCCATAAGCTGTGCCTGGTACGCCGGCGCTTTCCGTCATGTCAACGAACGTGCCGTCTCCTTGGTTGCGATATAAGGCGTTGCGTACCGAGACGCCTCGCTGGTAAAGGTCACGGCCATTGACGAAGTAAATATCCTGGTAGCCATCGGCGTTGTAGTCGGCCACGCAGACGCCGGGTCCAGCTTCCTCCAGAATCGTGGAAGTCCCCTTGCTGCCCTTGAAGTGTTTGAAGCGAATACCCGACGGCTGGGTGACGTCTGAGAATTGAACAGCCGGTAAAGATGGCGAGGTGAACGGGATGGGCGATCCGAAAGCGTGGAACAAGAGGCAAGACAATGCAACGAGGGTGAAAAACCTGGCGACAGCGCCGTTCAGTTTGGCCTTTTGGTAAGGTCTTCTAAGGAGTCGCAATGCCTCCTCGCCTCCTGCTATTGAAGCTCTGAAAACTGAAGACTTTGGTCCGCCTGTCCCCGGGAGGAGTCCCCGGAGGGGACCAATGTGAATAGCCCCGGGTGGCGCGTCACGTCGCGCCACCCGGGGTCAAATGCCAAGAACACCGACCCTGAAGGGGTCGAACGGGTAGTTCCTCGAAGAACACCCTCCGGGGACAACGAACCTCTGTGTCGCGGAGCGATTCAACTTCTTTCTTTGCTCGCTTCCCTGGGAGCACAGGCGACGTCACGCCCGCTATCGCGTCTTCGCGGTTTAACCCCGATGCTGCCGCGTCTCTATTCTGGCGGCTCCTCGGTCTGGGGCGGACCCAGCACGGCTTTCTGAATGCCCTCGCTGCTTTGGCGCGCCTTCTCAGAGACCTGCCGATGGGTAGCGAAGGCCCGCTCGGCATCTTCTTTGCGACCGGCCCGGCGAAAGGCCGTGGCGAGTTGAAAATACGGAACGGGATTTGCGGGTTGAAGCTTGATAGCGGTTTCCAAGGGAGCTACGGCTTCGGCAGGCTGCCCGGCGGAAACCAGAGACTTGCCGAGGCCGATGAAGGCGTCCGAAAATCCAGGATTAAGTTGTGAGGCGCGAGAGAAGTGTTCAATGGCCTGGGGCCACTGGCGGGCTTTACGCGCCAGTTCGGCCAGGATGTACTCGGCCCCGGCGTTGCGTGGATCGACCTTCAACTCGGCCTCGAACTCCCGCTTCGCATCCTCAAGTGTTGTCGGCGTCTTCGGCGCCGACAGAATCAAACGTCCCATCCGGTAATGGATACCCGGCAAGCTCGGGTTCTTCGCGAGCACCTGACGATACTCTGAAGCCGCGTCGTCCCATCTTCCCTGAGTTTCCAACGCCTCTGCGTTCAGCAAGCGCACCTGGTAGGACGAAGGCGCCTTGAACAGCAGTTCTTGTGAAGCGCGGATGGACAGGTCGGAGTAGACATGCACCGAAAGGTAAAGCACCTCCGGGTCGTGAGGAAGATCACGCGTGAGCCGGCGGATGAAATCCACGGCCTCCTGCGGTTGACCTGTACCCATGGAACAGCGGATGCCATTGAGTCCCACCGCACGTTTAAGTTGAGGATCGGAGACCCGGCCAGCGGACTTCTTGAGGCGGGCGAGCGCCTCGCGGCATTGGCTGCTCTCGGCAAGGCTTACCGCCAGATAATCCTGTGCTGCGATGAAATCGGGCTTCAGCTTTAGGGCCTGGCGTAAAGGAACGACTGCATCGTTTGCCTTGCCCGATGAATAGCGGGCCACCCCCAGATTCAAGTGAAACTCTGCCCGGCTCGGGAGGAGTTTGACCAGTTTTTCATATCCGCGAACTGCGGTCGGCCAATCCTCGCGGCTGAGTGCTGTCTGCGCCTCGCGAGCCAAACCATCCACCGTGGCTGCTTCGCTCGTCGGAGACTGTGAGAATCCAAATGGAGCGAGAAGCCCGGACACCAGACTAAATATGTACAGGGAACGAAACATACTCATTCAATTTCAACGAAGATGAGGCCGAGTCTCCGATTGAACATAGAAGATCAATCTATTCTCGTCAAGCGAGCGGCCAAGTCCCCTTACAAAAGGGGGGCAAAGGCCGCAGGGCGTTTGGGGGTTGTCCTGGCGTATTAGGCGACCGGAAGCACGACAACCCCCGCGCGGTTTCTGCGAAACCGCTGTCCCCCTTTGTTAAAGGGGACTTTGACGGAGCCCTGCGGCGCATCGAGTTCGCGGCGCTGCGCCGTTCTGATTCATAACACTGCGCAGGTCGAGTCGGAACTACGGCAGGTCCTGAGAGGCAACCCGAATCATCCTTTGGCAAGTTTTTACCTGGGAGAGCTTTTGCTACGAAGCCAGAAAGCTGACGAAGCGCTGCCTTTCCTGCGAACAGCCGTCACTGGGGATCCGAACCTGATGCTGGCTCGTTTTCATCTTGGCAAATGCTGTCTGGCATTGGGCACCTTGACGCAGCTCTCCAGTCTTTGCTCAAGGCGGTAGAGCTGGAGCCAGAGAAAATATCATTTGAAAGTATTCGAAAGGCTGAACTGAGAGGAGAAAGCGACGTCGTTAGAGAAAGCTGAAAGCCCTAAGGAGAGTAAGTCGAACAACCAAACCACCTGGACACAGGGTTTGATTCTGTCGGGACCGAGCATCGCAGAGCGATGCTCTGGTCAGCCTTTCGGGCCGATCGACGCAACCTGCGGCCGCATTTGTCCCCCCTTGGCAAGGGGTACTACAGGGGGTGTGGTTCAAACCAACGAAGACCCCCTGCCGCAAAAAACGCGGCGTCCCCCTTGGAAAAGGGGGACAAAAAGGGAGGTTGAATCAGGCCTCGCTACCCTCCGACGTTTCACCGGGTGGCAACCGCCCTCAGCGACTAATAGTAAAACTTCAGACCGAACTGGATATTGCGTGCGCCCTGGGAACTGGTCACTCGTCCAAGATCAGCGCCCAGACCCGCACCTGGAGCATTTAGAATGGGTGTGTTCGTGAAATTGAGGAACTCGGTTCGAAACTGAATGCGCCTCTTTTCGTCGATCGGGAATTCCTTGTGAATCCCAAGGTCGAGGGTGGTTAAGCCAGGACCTCGCACGGTACCAACGCCACAGGTGCCAAATGTTCCCGGAGGAGCCGGCCCGAACACACTCGAACTTCCGTCGAACCATTGGAAACCTCCGGAGGGATGGTTCTGTCGTCCGAATTCCTCGGCCGGACCGATACAGTTGGCTCGAGCACCGCGAGAGTTCGTGCCAGAGGCATCGCCACCGGAAATGGTGATCGGGAACCCGCCATGCAAGGAAACAATTGGGCTCACCTGCCAATTGCCCAGGATCGCTGTAGCCACTGGATGCCAATCGTCCCCCACCTTCTTACCTTTGCCCACCGGCAACTCATAAACCGCATAACTCGTGAGCGTGTGGGTCACATCGTAGTAGCACGGTCCCCACTCCGCCCGCTCGTCGTAAAGGTTCTGCCAGTAAGGAGACGTTGGCAGCGCTTGGCCTCCCCAGGAGCCGTAGTACCCGCTCGAGTTGGTCATGCACTTCGAATATGTGTACGCCACTTGATATTGAAGGCCACCACTGAAGCGCTTCTGAAGCGTGGCCTGCAAGGCATCGTAACGCTGGTTGCCGTTGGACTCCGTGCCCGAGATCTGCGCGATGCTAGCCAAAGCCGGATTGCCCGCCAGATATGGGCTCGGCGCTGTGATGGGAGCGCCACCAGCCGTTCTTCCCAACAATTGCCGTTGGAAATAGGGCATGGGCACCATCAGGTGAGTCCCGTGCTGGCCCACGTAAGCCAATTGCAACGTCGTGTCGCTGGGCAACTGGTGCTGAATCGAAAGGTTCCATTGCTGCACAATAGCTGGCTGAACATTCGGATCCCAAAGCCGAATGTTGGCGCCGGCGAAGGGGTCTGCCGGCGACGAGAGAACAGTCAATCCGTCGGCCGTCCGCGAACGAGGTAGCGCCAGGCTATCGTAACGAGTTTCAAACTCCTGGTTGAAAGGCGGATTCAACGGTAGGCGAAGGTTTGTTCCGGTCCCCTCCAGGTAGGAGGAAATCGTGTAGGCGCCTCGAAGGACGGTTTTCTTGTCGAGTGCATCTGGAGTCCAGGCAAAGCCGAAGCGCGGCTGGAAATTACCGATACCCCACCGGTAAGGGTTGTAAAGAGCGCGGTTGTTTTTGTAGAAGCTGCTTTGGCCGGCAAGCTGGAGTTGGCCACTAAATGGCGCAAAGTTGGACTGGCGATCTTTCACTTCAACCCAAGGGGTATGCATGTCATAGCGAAGTCCCAGGTTCAGGGTAAGCGTGTCCGTAGCGCGCCAGTCGTCTTGTATGTAAATGCCTATCTGGTGCGCTCGGTGTCCCCAAGTCCCTGTATCGAGCCCGCGGCCCAGTCGGGTAGGCAGCCCAAGGAAGAAATCGGCTTCACCGGCGCCCGCACCACCGCCTGCAACCGCCAGGGGGTTCGGACCTGCTGTAAATTTGCCCGAATAGTCCATGAGGCCGGTTCTGCCATTGTTGCCAGCGTAGAAGATGTTGAGCTGCCGCCGCCAGTATTGGAAACCGGTGTGGATGATATGCCGACCCCGCGTCAAAACTATCGCGTCTTCGGCCTGGTAAACATTGTTGGCGAAGAATTGCTGCGAGCCAATGTTGGCACTGCCAAAGCCACCGACGACTCCTCCGCCAAAATTGATAGCCAGCAGGCCTGGACCGCGGTCGTTGACGCCTCGAATGCCCAACTCTTGAGCGACATTGCCCAGACCGTTATCCTCGCCGCCGTTGTTGACGAGAACCCGATTGAAGCCTAACCGAACTTCGTTCACGAAGTTGGGATTGATCGTTCGAGTCCAGTTGAAGACACTGTTGTGGCTGGGCGTCTTGAAGAAGCTGCCGAAGAACAAAGGAAATGTGTTAGTGCCTGGATTGTTTTGGCGTCCATGGGAGTAACGGCCAAAGAAACGGTCCTGGTCCGACAGGTTCGCGTCAATCTTGATGTCGAACTGGTTGTTTTCCACTTCGCTTTGACTGGTATTGGCTTGGTTGCGCTCGAGGTTATTGTTATCGGGCGCCGGATAGAGGTTCGACCGAAACAGGTTTGAGGCAACTGGATCGAGCAGCGAGAGGGGAATTTGATTGTTGGGAAAAGGCACACGATTGCCGTTTGCACCCAACTGAAACGGGTTGTACAGTTGAATTCCTTTTTCGGTCAGCAGTCGAGAAAAGTCGCCTCGACGCTCGTCGGCAGTAAAGACGGTGAACCGGCCCGTGCTGGCAGGAGTGTTGAAGCGCAGACCCTGATAGTCTCCAAAGAAAAACAGCTTGTTCTTCACAATCGGCCCGCCTGCGGTCGCACCGAACATGTTCCAGCGCATTCCCGGCTTGTCCGCCCCTTGCCAGTTGTTCGACCAGCTATTGGCGTTCAGCGCGTCGTTGCGCAAGAACTCGTAAACGACTCCATGCAACTCGTTGGTGCCCGATTTGATGTTGGTGCTGATGATACCTCCTTGAAAGTTTCCGAACTCCGCAGAGGCGTTGCTGGTGATCATGTTGAACTCTTGAATGGCATCCGGGCTTGGCGAGTAGCCGACCAGGTTGTCCGAAACCTGGTTATTATCCAGACCGTCCAATAAGAAATTGTTAGCTTGCTCGCGATTGCCATTGATGTAGGGTCGCCCGCCGCTTCCGGTGGTCAGCGGACCCGTCAGCGTCGAAGGATTGGGATTGATGCTCCCCGGTGCCAGCAAGGTAAGTTGCACATAGTTACGCGTTGCCAGGGGAAGAGTCTCGTTGGTTTTGGAATCCATAACCGTGCCGAGTTGAGTAGTCTCGGTTTGGAGCAACGGGGGAGCCGCGGTCACGTCCACCGTTTGAGTTACTTCGCCTATTTGCATTTGAAAATCCACTCGTGCGGTTTGGTTTAGCACCAGCTGAATCGACGGATGAATTGCGGTTTGAAAGCCCTGAGCTTCCGTCCTGATCTCGTACCGGCCTACCGGGACACGCGGAAGGTTGTAAAACCCCTCTTGATTTGTTTCACCCGTCCAGAGCGTTCCACGGTCCAAATCCTTAGCAGTCACTTTTGCCGCAGCAATTGAGGCGCCCGAAGGATCGACGACCTTCCCAGTGATTGCCGCGGTCACTTGCTGGCCCCAGGAGGGTTGAACTGCAAGAAAGCCCACGAACAGTGATAGGAAGACTGGGAGGCCCGCAAGCGCCATCCTCCGGTAAGCGATGGATCTGCCATTCATAACGTCTCCTTGTTAAACCTTGCCTGACCCTGTTGGCCTTCAAGAGTGAAAAAGACCAAGGTAAAGATTGGTTGATGAATATCTGGCAGGAATTGTGGGATGTGAAGTCGTTGCGCTGGGCGTTAAGGGGGGTATAATTGATGTTATCTCTTCTGGACTCACTTACTTTTCGAAGGCAGCGTTAAGCGCCAGCGGTAACATGTTAAAGGCCACAAGTCGAGCGTTACAGGGACCCACTTCCGAAGAAAAACAGGATCAATTGGAAAAAATCCTGAGCAACCACGTTTTCCATGGCGCGGAAACGTTGAAATCGTTTCTTCGATTTGTCGTCAAGAAATCGTTGGAAGGGCAGGAGAGTGAGCTGAAGGAATATACGATCGCGATGGAAGTCTTCGGTCGCAGCGATAACTATGATCCTCGAATTGATTCGCTGGTCCGTGTTCAGGCAGCTCGACTTCGCTCTAAGTTGGAAGAGTATTACGCGTCGGACGGAAACGGTGACAAGGTCCTAATCCACTTGCCAAAGGGCCACTATGTGCCGGCATTTGCTTATTTCCATCCGGACATCCGCAAGGATCTGCCCGAAACTGTCGCTCCTGGGAAGTCCTCTTTGTCCTTGGATACCTTCACCTCTCGTCGCGAAGAAGTTATGGGCAGGTTGCGCCCAGGGTTGATTTTCGGGCTGGTGGTAACATCCTTATTCCTGGCGGGCCTGGCATATCGCTATCACATCGAGGCGAAAGAAGCCCGGCAGTACCTGGTCAGCAACAGGATCGACCTTGGCTTGATCAATGAAATTTCGCCTTTCTGGGGAGATTTCCTCAGCAACCGCAGCCCCTTGCTGATTGCTTACAGTAACGCGGTCTTTCAAGGCAACCTCGTCGACGGACTGAAATACTGGGTTCCCCCAGAGTCTGCTCCGCCTGCGTTACTTCCTGCCCCAATGTCTCGATCACTACAAAACCCTGTGACGACCGATGTTTATACGGGAGTGGGAGAGGTCATGGGGGTTTACTTTCTGGGAAGTCTGTTCTGGAAGACTGGTACCTCTTTTCGGGTGGAGCGCAGTTTGTTGCTCAACTGGGAAACCGTGAAAGCGCAAAACCTTGTTTTCCTGGGTGGGCCGGTTGAAAACCTGCTGCTTCGTCGCCTTCCCCAAGAGCAGGACTTTGTCTACCGGGCGGAACGGGTTCAAAATGGCGTGCCCAATTTTGTGGTTCTGAATCGCAAGCCTCGGAACAGTGAACAGAAAAGTTATGCGCCTGTTATCGAGGGCGCCTCGCAAAGCACAGTAACCGAGGACTATGCGTTGATCAGCATGCTGCGCGGGCTGGATCCCAGCCGTCGACTCCTGATTCTTTCTGGAATAACCACCCTGGGCACGCAGGCGTGCGCCGAATACGTGACCAAACCGGAATATGTCAGAGAACTCATCAAAGCGTTGAACACCTCAGGTCCCGGCAGCAAACCTGAGCTGCCTGCCTACTACCAAGTCCTCCTCAAGGTGAAGATTAACGACAGCGTTCCTGTCCAGACCTCCTATGTGACCCACCACGTTCTGGAGTGATTTATGCGGGCACCTGGGCGATCAGCTTCCCCGGCACTCTTTTCGGATCGACCGGCCGTCAACGCCGCTGCAAACTCTTTTCTGCTCCAGCACGCTTATAGATTTCCTCGGTGCGAGCGAAGGCCGCATCGCCTGCGCTCACAAGTGTGAGCGGCCGCGGGGCGAGCAGTCCCAAGGCTTCGGGGACGTCCAGCACCCGCAGCACGTTCATGAAAATTGGACCGATGGCGTGTGAAGTCGGCGGGTCGACCAGGATCGCCTCTTTGATTGACGGTTCCCATAGCGCAGCGTAGGCGGCTATAACACCGGCCTGACCGCGGCCGATCACCTTCACGGGACCTTCGCCGTTCAGTGGACGGGCGACGGCTGCGACGTCCCAGACGCGGCCTTGGTCGACGGTGCGTCCCACCAGCACATGCGCCCGTTCGACGTAGTTTGCCCGTTGCTTGGTCCAGGTGGTCGGCCCTACGCCTCGGGGTGCGAGGATCGCATGCGGCTCCTGATTGGAGACGAACTGAACGGCCCAATCGGGAAGTTTCTCGAAAGACTCGCCATCGTTCAGGACGACGAGCGTAACCTGCTTGTCGCGCGGCGGCTCGTTGCTCACGAGACCGTGCAAAGAGAGATAGACCAACAGACCCGACTCGGTGGTTCGAACCTGAGGCCCGCTTTCCCGCTCCCAGTCCACAAACCTGAAGAAGTTGGGGCGGGGAGCTTTGTCCGAGGCGGGAATGCGATCTGGGAATGTCGGGAATGAAAGCGACCGCAACCGGCCGAGCAACTTCTCACGCCACACCTTAAACTCGCTGGCTGCTGGCAGAGACACCTCGGCCTGACGAACGAACGTCTGGTCGATGACGTTGTTGAGGGCGTCCTTCGGCAGGTCGTTATCCGTGGGGAACGTGCGCAGCTCCTCCTCGGGGAGCCGTGCGAAGTTCGCGTCGGTCACTGAACGGTCGTCCCCTTTGAGGTGATGGTTGATCCACTTGAATATCGTCATCCGCGAATCAGGCGTGTAGCCATGCGCTCCGACTGGACCGTGCGTCACGTAGTCCTTGAAGAGGTCGTCCTTGCCATACATCCCGTAGATCTTTCGCAGCCGCGCTGCAATACGATGGTTCGCGGCCATGGGGAACCCGAGGTCGTCGTCACAGTTCACGAACATCAACGGTCGGGGAGCAGCGAGCGCAGCGACCGTCGTGAACTCCCAGCCGTACGTGTTGATTGGTACCATGCAGTCGCAATGAAGACGCAGAATACGGTTGGTCACGTTACTTTCCCAGTCGGTCATCCCTGAGGCGGCTGCTGCACACTTCACCCGATCGTCGACGGCGGCAATCCAGAACGTCAGCGCTCCGCCGCCGGAGAGGCCGGTAGCAGCGATGCGGTCCTGGTCAACTTCTGGACGGCTGACGAGATAGTCGATCGAGCGGACAGCGTTCCAGCATTCGACCGCAGCCGGCGTATAGCCGCGGGAGATCCACCACCAGCGTTGCCCGTTGTAGAGCCCCTGGTGCTCGCCAGGAAGTTCTCCGCGAGTTAGCGAATCAAAGATCAGGCAGACGTAGCCGTTCTTCGCGAACCACATCCCTTGATCCTGCATGAACGTCTTATGTCCGTTGCGCCCCCGGTTGTAGTGACCTACGAACAAGACGACGGCGGGCAGCTTCCCCGCGATCTGCCGCGGCCGCCACAGATTCGCCGTGACGTATAGGCCCGGCCGGCTTTGAAAGTGCAACTTCTCGACGATGAAATCATCCTTTTCGATCTTCCCCGTGATGGTGGCGTGCAGCGGAGTCTTTTCCGGCATCGGCCAGAGCCCAATCATTTCGAGAAACTCTTGCCGAAGCCGGGGTCGCTTCGCCTTCCACTCGTCGAGCGTCCTGGAGCCGTCAAGGAAACGCTCGCTGAGCTTGGCGGCTTCCTGGGCCAGATATTTCTCCATCATGACGTCGCCGAGGAGCCGATTGTTGGCGTCGTCGGTCCGGGTGTTCGGCGTCTGAGCAAATCCGGCAGGTGTGCAGAGCGCGACCCAGAGCATCAAACTCAAGGATAGTTTTTTGGCGAAGCCTGGAGACAGCAGCTGCAGCTCTGCCATCTGATTCCGCCATCGGAAAGGCGGATCCAGGGCTTTCCACTGTAGTTGAGGAGACAACGAATTGAACCAGGTCCGACCGTGCAGCATCGCTGTTGTGATCCAAAGCATGGGTTTACCTCTTGTTAGACTCGCGGCAAGCGCGTGTTCGACGCCGCTTTTCTACAAGGCAACGGCGGCCGAGCAGGGCTTTGGGGGTGGTGGTTGAAGGCCTCCGCCAACTTGCATCCGTGTTCTGCCCCTCGCATTCGCCGCATCAGGTCATGGAGAGGCCAAACTTCGTCATACCACAGTGTGAGGGCCTTCCAGGCTTCGTGTGTTCGCTCCCCCACAGAAGTGATGTCAACGTAATGAGTCGGAAAGAAGTTTTGCGTTTGCGTTCCCGTTTCCGCTTCCATGTAATAAAGTGGAAATCTTTTCCCGCTGGCCAACCAGGCGCTGTAAGTGAGTAGCGAAGCGGCCCGGTGATCCATGTGGACATCGATAGGCCAGTGGGTGAAGACGATATCGGGCTTATACTTGTCCAGCAGGATTTCCGTGAACTCCTTATATCGCTGTCCCGTGATTTCTGATGCGTTCCCGTAGACGATAGGGGCCGAGAACTGGCCCATATTCGATCCGGTATAGTTCAAGCATTCCAGCCGAATCTTCAAAATCGCAGCCATCTTCGTAGAGTCCAATCGGATCTTGACAGAGCGCTTCTCGGGATCCGCATCGGGGCCCGGAGGCGGTCCGCCGGTCAGTGTCAGGGCCACAACGTCGTGCCCTTGATCAACAAAGAGAGCCAGGGTCCCGCCGGCACAGGTCTGGGGGTCATCCGAATGGCCTCCTACAGCGACCACCCTCAGCTTTCGATCCGGCTCGGCACGCTTATCCTGCGCACGGGAATTCGCCACCGGGAGCAAAGCGGCCGCGGCCGCTGTCAGACCAGACCGGCGTAAAATTGACCTTCGAGTTAGCTTGTCCACATAGCTCCTTTGAAAATCCCCCTTACCAAAGGGGGAAGAAGGCGAAACGACAGCGGTCGTGAAGCCTTCAGGGGGTTGTCGTGACAGGTTTTGGACGGCCGACCGCAGACCGCACCGCCCACTCCTAAACCCCCCTGAAGTCCCCCCTTGTCCAAGGGGGGACGCTCTCTTTATCGAATGCGGCGCCGCAAGGCGCTGAAAAACTCCTTTGTCAACTTTTGAGGGCTCGAGGATAGTCTAGCAACTTGGAACCCGGATCCAACTCCGCTGGGAACCTTGTACGCTCGGCTTGCGGCCTGGCGAATCGTCTCGCGACTCAGTAACAGCCTTGACTTTCAAAATTACGAGGCCCCCACGAATTGTAAGGGGACTTGTTCGACATCAAGAAGAGTCCCGTAACTCTGCGCCAGGTACTGGGGTCGGTTAGAAATATTCTGAATGATCTCATACGACGACTAATCGTCAATCAAGTTAAGCGAAGCAACACTGCCCAAACGTATCTCTTCGGTATCCTGCGCGAAGTTTTGAGATCGAACCTGATAGCACTTTGACTACGAAGTCAAGGTGCGTCCTCGCTATATCCCAGAGAATCCGCATCCCTGCTGTTTACGTTAATCAATGCTAATCGAAAGCAGTATCAGAAGACTCTTTTGTCTTTTCTGCAATTTAGATCGCTTCGTCAAGATAACTCGCGATGCCGCGCTTGGAATCGCTGACACGCCAAGAAAGATACTTATCCACGTCTTCTAGAGGTGTCCGAAGACAATCATCCTTCGATGAAATGGGTGCGCTACGGCGGCTCGTTCTGGATAACCAAGGGACCAACTGAAACGAGAGATGATTCGCAAACTCAGGGAGGCAAGCGCACTCTCCCGTTGTGTTGATTGTTAGTCGGGCGAGAGGGGATGTGGCGTTCCTGCTGGCGTTACTTTCCCGGAAAGCCTTGGACCGGGACTATTTGATAGGCCAAATGAAGCATCGCAATGGTGCCTAGCGCGAGTAACAGCAACGGAAGGCGTACCGCCTTAGATCGATCATGGGTGTTCTTGGGGATTGTGAAGTTGGCCAGCCTTTTCCATTGTGAGACTTCCAGGGATGAGTGAGTCGTAGAGAACCTTTGCAAGCTTAGCGGGATGATTTCAAGCTCACTCCAGTGAGCTTGCAGTCGCCCTGGCTTGGCTCAATCGCTTTCCGGTCCGCGTGGGAGCCTCGCACCACAGCCTGCTCAACTGGTATGCGGTTTGCTCTTAAAAAGATTCGCTTCGAAGGTTACCGAAATTGGTGTTCGTCGCACCACATATGCTTGCAGAGTGGCAGCCTGCTGTCGATGAGGAGAAACCTGAGCCTAGGATCAAGGAACGTGTTCCACCGGATGAACATCGTCCTTTTGGAGGTCCAGCCTCTCGCGAGGATGTTGCAGGAGTTTGGAGGCTAGAAACTGCTCAATTTTGACCAATGGATCGGAATTAGGGGGGTGCGGAGGGAACCGTATCGACTTTTTCTCCTGAGGAGAGAACGCTGCGAGTGCGTTTGATCTGTCCGGTCCCTCCGGCACAATTCTTATGCGAGGCCTTCTTAGATTTGCAAGATGTCCCAATTTGCACCTTGGCTGAAGCTGCAAAGTGTGTGGCAACTCAAGGTTTGTCCTCGGAACCGTTACTTTGATTTCTTTCTCGCCCAAGACTCAGTTTGGTTCAGTTTTGATCAGCCGTGTTTCCAACCAGTGCGAGAATTCTATTTCGTGGCAATTCAAAGCTAGCTCCAGATAGGGCGACGAAGCGAGTATGAACTACAGCACGGAAAAGTTTGGGCAAGCACTCCATATCCTAACAACCTATGATGAAGATCTCTCAACGCGTCTCCAAGACGCCTGCAACGAGCTAATCCTCGTGGAGAGGCGTCACATCCCACCGGAATACCTGACAGATTGGCGTTTCATACAAGGCCGTCTTCAGGGTAAACGAACAGCCGAGGAGGATAGCGTTCTGGCCAGTGCCATTTTGAGGATGACCCAAAAGCTGTGGACAATGGGGAGCGATGCGTCGTTTCTGACGAAACGGCTCGTTGACGACCTTGGCTGAAGGAAGTCGCCGGTGGATCTCCTGATTGCAGTTTCGGGCCTCTGACCCTGATTCTATCTGCCAAGCCTTTGATTCTTGCCTACCGACTCTCCGACAGCATTGAGTCCTTTTACTCGAAAGAAGGGTTTTCCCAGTCTGTGTCGCGAAACTCGTTATGAAACCACTGAGGAGGATTGTCTGTTGGATCGTTGGTCACAACTGGCTTCCTTCGCGGCATGATCTTCAGCAGTCCCGAGGGGGAACATGGCAATGTGCCCGGTGTGGGAAATTTTCGTTCGGATTAAAGCCGTAGCATGTCCCCTCCGGCATACTTCTCGACCACCTCGCAGCATGCCTGCTTGGATCGAGTTCTTCCCCGTAGCGCTCAAATTCTGGTCTTCCTGCTGCCTCACGCCCTGATTGCGGCATCGATGGTGAGTGGACGACTGCGGGACTCCAGTTGAATTGACTCCCTTCACCTGCTCTGCCAGACTGATTCTATCTAACCGAGGAATGACCCATATGAGATTTGCACACCTGCTGATTTCCTTGATCGCCTGGAGCGCTCTTGCTGCAGCTGCACAGGCTCCGTCGCCTCCCGAGAAACTTGCTGCCGACAAACAAGTCACTACATCCGGCGGAGCTACTTTTACGGCTCCAGGCGGGTGGTCAATGTCTACTTCCGGACCGCTCATTGTCGTCGAGCCGGCGGAAGCTGATTCGCATATCGTTATCTTCGATTCTGATGCCGCCACGGCAGAAGCCGCCATTGACGCAGCCTGGGCTGCATACAAACGCGGCGAAAAACGCGCTATCCGGCAGAAACTTTCTCCCACCGCCCGCGAAGGATGGGAAGAGGTTCAGGTCTACGTCTACGAAACTTCGCCCAATGAGCGGGCTGTGGCGCAAGCGGTGGCACGCCGGGTGAAGAATACCTGGACAGTCGTCCTCCTCAACGGCAAGCAGCCCACGTTCGAAAAGCGCGGAGCCGCCATTGGTTTGATTATGGGGAGTCTGCGGCCGAGCACGTATCAGCGTGAATCCTTCGCGGGACGCAAAGCCGGGGCACTGAACGCCGAGCGCCTCGCGCAGATGAAGGAATTCGTCGAGACGGCAATGAAGAAGCTCGACGTTCCTGGTGTAGGCGTGGCCTTCATCGAAAACGGCAAGATTGTGTACGAAGGCGGCTACGGGGTAAAGGAACTCGGTAAGCCCGATGCGGTCGATGCCAACACGCTGTTCATGGCCGCCTCGAACACCAAGGGCATGACGACTCTGCTGCTGGCGAAACTCGTCGATGAAGGCAAGGTCAAATGGGACGACCTGGTCACCGCAGCCTACCCGAAGTTCAAGCTGGGCGACGCGCGAACGACCGAGCAGGTGCGTATCGAGCACCTCATCTGTGCCTGCACGGGACTGCCACGTCAGGACCTGCCGTGGCTGTTCGAGTTTCGCAAGGCCAACGCCGCGCTCTCCATGGAGCTGCTGGGCAAGATGCAGCCTACGAGCGGCTTTGGTGAGGTGTTTCAATACAGCAACATCATGGCCTCGGGCGCCGGGTACGTGGCCGGATACCTATACAATCCGAAGCTCGAATTGGGTGCAGCCTATGACGAAGCGATGAGGAAGAAGATCTTCGAACCGCTGGAGATGAACGCGACGACGTTCGATTATGCCCGTGCACTCAAGGGCAATCACGCCAATCCACACTCTTACGATGTGAATGGCAAGCAGAGGGTCGCCTCAATGGACCTGAACTACTCGATCCATCCCCACCGTCCTGCCGGCGGCGTCTGGACCTCTGCTCATGACCTGATCCGCTACGTTCAGCTGGAGCTGGTGAAAGGCAAGCTCCCAAACGGCAAGGTACTCGTCTCCGAAACCAGCCTGCTGGCGCGCCGCAAGCCGTACGTAAAGGTTGGAGCTTATGGCAGCTACGGAATGGGCCTGCAGGTCGAGAATCGCTGGGGCACGCCCGTCGTGTCCCACGGCGGTAGCATGATCGGTTTCAAAAGCGACATACTGTTCCTGCCAGAGCACGGTGTTGGCGCCGTTATTCTGACGAACGCTGATACGGGCCAGTTGATGCTCGGGTCCTTCCGGCGCCGGTTCCTGGAGGTGCTATTCGATGGCAAGGCGGAGGCGGTAGAAGATCTTGCGAAGGCCGCCGAGAACTATAGAGCAATTCAAGCCAAGTTTCGCGAGCGCCTGGTTGTGCCCCCGGACAAGGAGGCTGCCGGCAGACTGGCTGCGCGTTACACAAGTCCCGAGTTGGGAGAGCTTGTGGTTCTCCGCCAGGGTCCTTCTATCGTCTTCGATCTCGGCGAGTGGCGCAGCTCGGTGGCTTCTCGCAAAAACGACGACGGCACGATCTCCTTCATGACCATTGATCCTGGCGGAGCTGGCTTTGAGTTTGTGGAAAGCAAACGCAACGAGAAGCGAGCGCTGATTGTTCGCGAGGGCCAGCACGAATACATTTTCACGGAAGCGTGATAGCAGAGCTTAGCTTAGAGAAGAAAACCCCCCACCCACCGGACCTATTTAGTTCAGGTCCGTTCCATTCATCTCAAAGATAGTCCACCTCAATCCCAGTCAGCCACAACACTCTAAGTCTGCGCGCGAGCAAAATTGACCAGAATGCTGCTCAGATTGGCTGATATAGCTTGGATTTCAGGGGGCCGTACTGGATCAATGCTTCCGATATGAGGAGACGTGTATGAAACTGACAGAGTTCCTACCGGCAGAGTTCGACCGTGAGGTGGAGCGTTCGCGGCGGGCCCTGGAGCAGGTTCCCGAGGGGAAGTACGAGTGGAAGCCGCACCCGAAGTCCATGATCTTCGGATATCTCGCGAATATGGTCGCCACAATTCCTTCGTGGATTGCAATGGAGATCAATCAAGACCAACTCGATGTGGCTCCGGCGGACGGCGCAAAAATGGAATCAAAACGCCTGGATATGAGCGCTGAGTTGCTGAAGGCGCTCGACAAGGCCGCGGCTGATGCGCGTTCGGCTTTCGCGAAGACTAGCGATGAACACCTGATGACCAATTGGCGACTGCTGGCTCGAGGACAAGTTGTCATGGAGTCGCCGCGGTATGTGATGATCCAGGACACTCTTAGCCATTGGTCACATCACCGCGGACAGATGACAGTCTATCTCCGTTTGATGGGCGCAAAAGTCCCGTCGCTCTTCGGACCCTCCGCAGACGACAATCGGTTTCAGTAGAAGAGAGAACTCGCTGATGAAATAGTCTGCCCTCCATGCCGCACAATTGCTGTTCCGCAGCAGGGCTACATCCAGAACACCATAAGATGCGATGCTGAATCGGCTGCGAACCTATCTTTCTATGTTTGTTCCCTACCTCTATACTTCGGAAGGATTTCGACTGACAAAGCAGAAGTACGTCATGCCGGACGACACCGTAGACTTTCCAGCCAACGAGAAGAGGACAATTACAGTTTGCAATCTCTTTGCAAATCAGCAAAAGAGTATTGATGAGATCGCGAAGCTACTCGACACCGCACCGACCAGTCTCGACTGAAGCAGCTGATTCCGCTGTGAGTTTCGGAAGCACGGTGGAGGTCGTTCATGAGTACCGTTAAGCAGAAGACCAGGACGATTCGAGTTTGTGTCGTGTCAATCGCGCTGAGTATTGCGTTCGGGTCTGTTATCGCCTCTTTGGAGCGGCTTTCAGCGCAAAACCAGAAAGCGTCCGGGACGACGGATTACTCCAAGCGGATGGCAGACGGCAAAGTGTGGACGACACACAATCTGAACGTCAACACTGTCCCGTCTTATTGCTACGAGGAGGCGGAACGGAATTGCCGTCAATATGGCCGTTTGTACACTTGGGAGTCGGCGCGGCGAGTATGTGAATCATTGGGAGGTGGATGGCGATTGCCGACCGACGACGAATGGCGGCAGATGGCGAAACACTACGGTGGCGTGAGCGAGGATTCGGATGAGAGGGGTAAAGCGGCGTACAAGGCGCTCTTGGCCGGAGGCAGTTCGGGATTCAGTGCCTTGCTCGGCGGCGGTCGGTCCGATGTTGGCCAGTACGCACGATTGGAAGCCCACGGATTCTTCTGGACGGCATCAGAGAGTGATCCGGGCAGTGTATGGTTTTACAACTTTGGTCGAGGCGGGCAAGCTCTCCATCGTCAAAGCGGCGGCGAGAAGCAGGCAGCATTTTCCGTTCGGTGTGTCAGGGGTTGACGCCTCAAAACCCTCTCTCGCCTCTGCTGAAATACACCGCAGGCACTGCATCGACACAGGGGCGGTGCGGTTGGGAGAGGAGCGCGTTCCGTGGGTGGGAATCGGGTCTCTCCCTGGTAGGAATAAAGGAGACCCATTTCGCGTTTCTCTCGACGAGATCACCCTGGGATTGCTTGGTTCTCAAACGAAACTGTTATTCAGCGATAACGAATATCGACGATTTGTCGGATATACAACCAGCCAACGGAGTGTTGATAGGTTCCGGCCGATCCGTCGAGGGCTCGACGAACGAGCGATTCAAGTTCCATTGGCGTGTATGAACGTCGGATTGATGAAAAGCCGTCGGCTGCATTTATCCAGTGGACAAAGGGAGCGACAAAGTACCGAAAGAGCCAAAGGGGCAATGGATGCCGCACAAGATCCAGAATGACAAAGCGCTTGGAAGAACGGCCTACGTTGCGGATCAGGTTCACAACAGAGTCATCCGATAGGTGATGAACGACGCAGACGGCCAGGGCCACGTCGCAAGCGGGCAACGGATCGCACACCGCATCTGCTTGAATGATCCGAATACATGAGCGGAAGGTGCGAGGAACTCTCAATTCCACACCTAAAGTTTCGACTGACAGCTTGTTCCGAATTTCGAGCAGTAGCCCACCATGTGCACACCCGATATCGAGAACCTGGCGCAGGGGCTCAGGATGTCGCCGTAGCCTCGCCAGCAAAGCCCGGGTGTTTCCAAGAAGGCGATGGGTCCAAATCAGATCCTTGAAGACCAAGGCCAGTGTTTCTTCGGGCAGATTCGGATCATCAATCAGTTCCGGTTCCAGGGAACGATTCATTGAACGAGGTTCTCCGATAAGACCTTTGCCCCTATGAGCGCAAAATGCTGGGCCGAGTCATGCGAAAGAGGTGTCGTCCGGGAATCAGCGGGCCTAAGATTTCTGCCAAACCCGCATCAAGAACCGCCCGGAGGATCTTTGCCAGATACATAGGTTGGCGAACCATACGGCGACAACGAGACAAGTGTTCATTGACCGAACTCCCTCTGCCCGCGGCCAGCCCGGCCATTCGGCCCGTACCGACGGCAGTCACTAGGCCCAGCCCCGTAAATGGATCGATGAACCCAAGTGAATCGCCTGCGAGATAAATATCCCGCTCCGGAGATCGGTCCCACAACCGAGAGAATACCAATGGCCCAACCGAGAACCAACGGGATACTCGAGAGAGGGGACGGGTGCGACTCGCCAACGGCGGCCACGCTGTCAGCAGATCGTCCATGTTGAAGTCATACGCGCGAAGAACTCCCTCGGGCGCGATGCCGCAGATATTGGTCATTCCATTCTCGATGGCACTTACTCCAACGTAGCATCTACGAAAGAAAAACATTTCAACGGCGTCATTCACAGGTCCTTTGAAGTGTGCCTTAAACCCAAATAACCGATTTCCTGTGGAGGCTACCGCTTTCCGTCCAATGGCCAGCACTTTCCCGCCCTTCTTTGAGGCACCTTCTGCGGCAAAACCTTCGGGCGTCAGCCGTTGTCGGGAAGTTGTGGCACCCTGGCTGACGGCCTTGTCAAAAAGCAATCGGTCAAACTCGTAGCGACTCAATCCATACGCTTTCTCGGGAAGTTGGCATTGGCTGACGCGAGTACCAAAATGCAGAATCATTCTTGTGATGAGCGCGGGCCCAAGCAGAACGAAATCCTGCCACAATCCGAACGACTGTAAGAGGGGAGCAATCTCCCCAGAAAGAAACTCGCCACAGACCTTGTGTCGAGGAAACGCAGACTTTTCGAATATATGGACCGAATGGGTTGCGGAGAGGGCGGCGATCGCTGCTGCCGACCCCGCCGGACCCCCGCCCAAGATTTGAACCGGTCTAGAAGAGTCCAAATTGTGCTCTCAAGCTAATGTTGAAGACAACTAGGAAAGAATGGAACAGATCAGATACAACGAATGGTCAAAACTGTACGCGGGCCAAGACTTATTTCGTCGTTGGCGTTCTTCGGGGAACAGGTTTGCAGCAACACTATGGTGACAGCGAGCAACGGCCAGAATTTGCTACACTGGAAGTAGTGAAGGCGTAACCTTCCGAGATTGGCGTAGCCACCATGTGACGGGTCGCGCCAATTTGGATGGTCCTCAACCACGTTGTTCCGCGCCTTCATCTCTTCGGTCGCCTGACTATCCGCGGAATCGGTTCAAGGGAGACTTATCCCCGACCAACTAGATGTGCCCAAACGGGTCCGTGAAACCGCCCTGCCGATGCAGGCCCCAAGGCACGATGTGGTCTTTTATGCCACCACCCGTAGCCCCAGCCTCGATGGCACTTGCGATTAGTGGATCCGGTTCATCGACGAACAATTCTACCCTCACTGTTGTCGTACCAACTTCCTCCGGACTGTGGAACCCATCTTTGACCGGTTCGTGTAAGAAGAACGGAGCACCGTCAATTTCGAGGCCGGCAACTGAACCGAGACTCCACAACACGAGTGCGCCGAGGGCCTTCTTGTACCATTCAACGGCCGTCGGCGTGTCTGGCACAGCCAGCATCAGTGAGATGACTGTTTTGTGGGCTGATGATCCCATAATCTTGCGCTCTTTCAAGATGCACGCAGGCCGGGTTTTCGAGAACTGGGGTTGGCTTAGACCTCAACAATCCTTCTGCGCTTCAGCGCTGTTTTGTTACCATAGGGTAGGCTTCCTTCATTTCTAGCGCTAGGCATATTTTCTTGAAGTTGATGTCTGGTTTACGGACATCCCTGTTGACTCGACACGAGTCGTTACTCAAACTTTCAACCCTTGGAAGGTGAATTTCTATGCAACCTCGATCCAGGCGCAAGTTCTTGCAGGATGGCTCAGTTGCCGTCGCTTCTGGAGTTTTGGCTTCTCCGCTCAGCCGAACCATCAGGGCCGCAACCGGCGAGCGCATTCGAGTGGGAATCATTGGCCGCACGGGCAAAGGTGACTATGGGCACGGCGTCGATGTCGCCTTTACGAAACTGTCAAATGTTGACATTGTCGCGCTTGCCGACGAGAACCAAGAAGGGCGCGCAACCGCCCAGAAACGGACGAACCCCAAGAGAGGCTATGCGGACTTTCGCGAAATGCTCGCGAAGGAAAAACTCGACGTGGTTGCCATTTGTCCGAGATGGATCGACCAGCATCACGACATGATCGTTGCGGCAGCTCAGGCGGGGTGTCACATCTACATGGAAAAGCCCTTCTGTCGAACTCTTGCCGAATGTGATAGTGCGATCAAAGAGCTTCAGAAGCGGAATCTGAAGTTGGGAATCGCACACGTCAGCCAGTACTCGCCTGTTCTCGAAGTCGTCAAGTCGCTGATCGAGAATGGTGAAATCGGTAAGGTGCTGGAATTCCGGGCGCGCGGCAAAGAAGACCAGCGCGGCGGTGGCGAAGACTTATGGGTACTGGGTTCGCACATGTTTGGACTGATGCGTTCGCTAGCCGGAGGAAATGCAACCTCGTGTACCGCGATCGTTACCCATCAAGGCAACCGCGTGACGAAATCGGAGGTCGTGACAGGTGCTGAGGGACTCGGGCCCCTGGCCGGCGACAACGTACAAGCAAGATACTCATTTCCTGGCGGCGCATACGGCCACTTCGCATCGCGGCGAGGTATGGCTGGCAATCCGTGGCGGTTTGCGATCCAAGTTTTTGGCTCGAAGGGCATCATCGAAATGGAGAGCGGTTATCTTGCGAAGGCGTACATCCTGCGCGACAGCAGCTGGTCTCCAGGGCGGTCTGGCAAGTCTTGGGAGCCGATCACTTCGGCAGGGATAGGCAAGGCCGAACCACGCACGGACGGCAGCTACGAAGGAGGACATATTGCTGCCATCAATGACCTGATTGACAGCGTCAAACACAATCGACCGACGAAATGCTCTGCTGAAGATTGCCGAAGCATCATCGAAATGATCGCGGCTGTATTCGAATCGCATCGTGTCAACGGTACGATCGAGTTACCCATGGCAACTCGCGTAAATCCGCTGACATTGATGAGCTGAGCGCCGGCTCAATTTTGCCCAAGTCCCAGGATGGCGGATCTCAACCCTGTGAATGCGGTTTTCGAAAACTGCTCGAATGCTGGTTGCGATGGACCGCTCACTCACCACTCTACCTCACCCAGGGAGACACGCGATGTCACGATACTGCTTTGCCACTACGATTCTGCTTGTCCTCTGCATCTGTGAAGCAGCACTCACTGCGGAGCCACTGAAATACCTCCGTTTCCAGAAGGGTGACAAGGTTGCCTACGGTTTGTTGGAAGGTTCTCGAGTGCGAGAGCTTTCCGGCGACCTCTTCGGTGCGCCTTCGAAGACTGCCACCACTTACGCGTTGAGCGAGGTAAAGCTGCTTCCACCTACCAAACCGTCCCAGGTCTTGGCACTCGCCGGCAACTATCGAAGTCATCTGAAGGATGATGCGGTGCCGCCCAAGTTTCAAATTCCGCAGCCTTTCTTCAAGAGTCCTTCCTGCGTCGTGGGACAGGGCGAAGCGATCGTGATACCGAAGGATGCCAAGACAGTTCACTATGAAGCTGAACTGGTGATCGTGATCGGCAAGAAATGCTCCAAGGTGTCGAAAGAAAGAGCTATGGACTATGTATTCGGGGTCACTGCGGGCAATGATGTCAGCGAACGTATTTGGCAGAACGATGCGGGTGTCAAGGATGTGCAGTGGTGGCGGGCCAAAGGGGCGGATACGTTCGGACCGGTAGGACCTTATATTGTTACCGGAGTCGACTACGGCAAACTGATGTTGCGCCTGCGACTGAATGGAGAAGTCAAACAGGAAGAGCTGACGGACCACCTGATCCACGATATTCCGACGACTGTGAGCTTCATCAGCAAGTACGTTACGTTGCAACCCGGCGATTTGATCTTTACCGGCACTCCTGGAACGACTTCAGCCATCAAGCCTGGGGACGTCGTCGAAGTTGAGCTGGAGGGTGCAGGTGTCCTGCGCAATCCGGTTGTAGCAGAGAAATAGTCGAATCCTATTTCTGGAGGCTAGCCTAGTTCCTGTAGGGAACTGAAGAATCACAGGGGTGGTCCGACTCGTTGCGCTCCCGCTATTGATTTGGCTTTTCCCCTACCGTTCGAACCACCCCCACCGCGGCTAGTAGCCGCGGCTCCCCTCCTTATCCAAGGAAGGGAGCTTGTTGTCGAGTATCGCGACAGACAAACTAAAAAAAGGAAATTGATCATGCGAACCAGATCTCGACGAGAGTTCTTAAAACACGGTTATGCCGCGGCCACTACGGCAGCATTCGTTTCTCAGCTGGGTCGGACGGCCAAAGCGGCGGCCAGCGATCGAGTGCGAGTGGGGATTGTTGGCGCAGGCGGACGAGCGGCCTCGCTGATCGCATCATTCTCGGCAAACAAGTGGGTTGAAGTCGTAGGAATCGCCGATCTGGACTCCAATCGCTTACCGAAGGGACTTGAGTCTGCTGCAAAGCTACAAGGAACGAAACCACGCGGCGAAAGCGATTTTCGGAAGTTGATCGACGACCCATCGATTGATGCCCTGGTGGTTGGGACACCCGACCACTGGCATGCAATTCCGACGATTCTGGCCTGTCAAGCCGGAAAGGACGTGTATGTCGAAAAGCCGGATGGCCATAACATCGTCGAAGGGATGCGGATGGTGGCGGCCATGCGAAAACACAAAAGGATTGTCCAGATGGGTTCCCAGCTCCGCGCGACCAAGGGGCTTCAGTCCGCCATCGAGTGGGTCAAAAGCGGAAAACTCGGACGCGCTGTCGTCGCTAAAGCTTGGGAGAGTACGAAACAGGGGCCGATTGGTTTTCCGAACGACGAGACGGTGCCACCCGGTGTTGACTACGAGATGTGGATGGGACCCGCGCCCGAACGGCCATTCAATATCAATCGATTTCACGGACGATGGCACTGGCTTTACGATTACGGCACGGGCGACCTCGGCAACGACGGCGTCCATCGCCTTGACATGGCAGTCGCGCTGCTCAACGCGGCCTGCGAGGCTCAAGGCGACGCGCCAGTTGGACTGCCATCAACGATATTCGCCAATGGCGGCAAATGGTATTTCGATGATGCGCAGGAGTTTCCCGATACGATGCAGGTGAACTTCGAGTTTGGCTCAGGCCCGAGAACCAAATTGCTGACCTACGAAATGCGCGTGTGGACGCCGTACGATTATCTCGGTGAATCGGAAGGGTCGGCCGTGTTCGGGGATCAGGGATATATCGTGGCCGGCAACACACGCTGGGAAGCCTACGGCAAAGACGGCCAAGTGCTTGCACGAGGAGAAGGGGATAGCCACGAAGCTCCCCACGTGCAGAACTTTATCGATTGCATTAAGTCCCGTGCCAAGCCCTATAGTGACCTCGAAACCATCGGCCATCCGGCATCCGTGTTGTGCCACGCCGGAAATATTTCGGCCAGGCTCGGTCGCAAGTTGACACTGGACGCAGCCACTGAATCGTTTGTCGGCGATGCCGAAGCCAACGCTCTGAGAACTCGTCCCGAATATCGCAAACCATGGGTTTTGCCTGAGGTGTAAGGCTCGCCTGTTCGCAGTGGAGCGTTGGAGCCATCCATCTTCTAAGAGGACCGGCACGCCGAAGATCCTCAGTACAATCTCGTCTGCCGAATGAGCAGCGCCTAAGCGGTGTGCGCTTCGCGCACTTGATTTATGTTCTGGCGATCCCGTCCCTCAGCACGCCTCACCGGCAAGGCAGCAGAAAGGCGCAAGCAACCGTGCCAGCGTTAAGAACGGCTTATACGCTCGCCCCAAGCAAAAGCCCTGTGCAATTCACGCTCCTTGCGTTCCAGGCGCCTGTCAGCGCAGAACGGATGTTGAGAAATGTGGAGGAAAGGCGCTGGTCAGGCCCTTCCACTCCATCCGCTCGTCTTGCCCATGGCACTCGCTCCAGTAGGGCCAGCTCCCTCTTGTGAAAGACCACAGGCGGCCGACCAAGGCTCAGTAGTTGGGTGTTGAAGAAACCCTTGCGGAAGAAACGAAATCCAACGACAAACCTCACTCGGGAATCCGGTATTTGGCTTGAACGAAGAAAGATGTCAATTGCCAGACCCAGAACAACCTACCTCGATCGTTTGTGGCAGTTCCGTCCGTACTGATCTACACGTAGGCCCGTTGCAGGAGTTCGGCCGCATTTTCGTCTAGTTGATCGGCGCGCCGGAGGTCTTCGAAGCGTGCGAGCAGATCTTCGGCGCGGAGGCGACGCTTTTCAGCTCCGCGGAGGTCGTGCACGATGCTGCCGCGGTGCATCATGATCAGGCGATCGCCGAGGTTTGCGGCCTGTTGCATGGAGTGGGTAACCATCAGCGTCGTAAGCTTCTCGCGGCTGATGATGTCGTCGCTGAGCTTGATGACCTGATCGGCGCTCTTCGGATCCAGCGCAGCCGTGTGCTCGTCGAGCAGTAAGATCTTCGGTTTGAGCCAAGTCGCCATAAGGAGCGTCAAAGCCTGGCGTTGCCCCCCGGAGAGGCTGCCGATCGCATTGTCCAATCGGTCTTCAAGGCCCATCTTGAGGGTCCGCACTGTGTCGCGCATTTTTGCCATCAGGTTGGATTCAAGCGCCCAGCCGAATCCCCGAGGCTGTCCGCGTCGCGCTGAGAGGGCAAGATTCTCGGCGATCGACAGGTTAGGGGCAGTTCCGCTAAACGGGTTTTGGAATACGCGGCCGATGAACCGCGCGCGACGATGCTCCGGCCAGCGGGTCACATCCTGGCCATCGATGTGGATGCTGCCAGAATCGACCAAGAATGTTCCGGCAATCGCGTTCAGCAGCGTGGATTTTCCCGAGCCGTTCGTTCCGATGACGATTACGAACGAACCATCGTCGATGGTGAGATCGACGCCCTGCAAGGACTTCACCTCGTTGGGCGTGCCGGCATTAAACGTCTTTAAGATCCTTTTCGTCTCAAGCACGTGCGGGGGACCTCACTCTCGTCGCGCTGAATTTCGCGAGCAGGTTTGGCAGGATCAGCGCGAGGAAGACAAACGCGGCGGTGATCAGCTTCAGGTCGTTTGGGTTGAGACCCCAGCGCAGGGCGATGGCGACAAGAAGGCGGAAGAGCACGGAACCCATGATGGCGCCGATGATCGCGAATCCGAGCTGCCGTGTGCCTACCAGAGCTTCACCGATGATTACACTGGCCAAACCCCACACAACCATCCCGATGCCCATTTGGACATCAGCGAAGCCTTGATACTGCGCTAAGATCGCCCCGGCAAGCGCGATCAGGCCGTTCGAGATCGCGAGACCGAAGGTGATCATATTGCCATCGCTGACGCCCAGAGCGCGGATCATCTGGCTGTTGTCGCCCGTGGCCCGCATGGCAGTGCCGATGTCGGTCCCGAAGAACAGGTAGAGCAGTATCGAGACTATAGTAATCACAACAATCACAAAGACGAAGATAGAGGCATCGCGTGCGCTGACTTCCCAACCCCAAACATTCAGTGAATCGCGTCCGCCGAGGACGAACGCTCCAGCCTTCTCAGCAGTATTCGCGAAAGTGGTCTGGGTGAGAAGGGGGATGTTGCTCTTGCCCATAATGTGGAGGTTGATTGAGTAGAGCGACGTCATGACGAGGATCCCGGCAAGGAGTCCGTTAATGTTGAACCTGGTATGAAGAATGCCCGTAGCAGCGCCGGCAATCATGCCAGACACGAACCCTGCCATTGTCGCGCTGAGCGGGCTGAAACCACCCACCAGCAGAGCGGCGGCGACGGAGGCCCCAAGTGTGATCGAGCCTTCGGCTGTAATATCGGGGAAGGCAAACACTCGGAAGCTGAGGAAGACACCAAGAGCCAGCAGAGACAGGATGAAGCCGATTGTCATCGAACCGATTAGCAGGCTCATGCGACCTCCGCGATAGGGCTGATCCAGCAGGACCCGCGGACGAATTCGCTCTGCGCGGCGGCCCCAGATTCGCGGTCATCGGCAAGGAGATGAAGAACGCCCTGCAAGGTTTCAGCTTCAAAGACGGATTTGATGGTTGCTTTCAAGTCGATTCTCCCCTTCTTGATTGGACGGTATGAGAATGCAGCGGCATGGAAGTGGCCTGTGATCGACGATCCCGGCCCAATTGGCCGAAGCATCGGCGCGAGCCGTCCGTCAGGGGAGCGAGAAGCGACTCCGGTGATCACAGCCAACGAACGCATGTGGGAGTGTTCCGGGCTGAAGGAGAGCCAACGGCGAGCTTCCGGATAGTGGAAGAGCTCGCCTTTGAAAGCTGATTGCGTTGGGGCTTGACGAAGAGTGGCTCCGATGAGTCCAGCTGACTCCGCGATAACTACGATGCCGGCCCTCTCGGCGCCGGAAATCTCGAGGGCGACCTCTGCGAGATCGCTCAGCGGGACGGCGCCGGGCTCGCTGTTGGCCTCGAACCGCGCGAGGCTGGCGAAGGGACCTTTGCAGACCAGAGCATAGAGGACCTGCAGCTCGGGGACGAAACTTCCTTCAGCGATCAGATAGTCGGGAACGTTGCTGCCGTCGGTTGGCTGATAGGCGGCGGCGCCGGCAACCGAGAGGAACTCGCCGAAGCGTTCCTCACAGTCTTCAAAATGATGGCCGAACGCACCGAGCCCGATACCCATCGCCGATTCGGGGAAGGTCATTGTCCGCGAGTGCTCGTTGCGGAATCCGCAGCTCGAAAGCAGAGCGGGATCGCCGACAATTGCACATTCGAGCTTCGCGTTCGGGGTGCAATCGAACACTTCGAACCCGGCTGTTTTGTGATCGATACGACGACCCGTTTCGGGAACTACTGCCACAATGGGCTCGGCGGATTCAGATATCAGGAGTTTCCCAAGGTGCATCATTTCAAGTACACGCTTGACGGGTTCAGACGGATTCGAGACCACCAAAGCGCCGTTGATTCCGTGCAGCTGTTGGTAGAATTTCACGAGGACGCGGATGCCCATGGAGCTGATGTAGCCGACTCCGGCAAGATTCAGTCGGACGTGATCGGCGCCGCCGCGAACTGCCTCATCGAGGGCGCCGGTTAGATGATCGGCCCAGTAGCCGTCGAGCCTGCCTTTAACGATGAGTTCGGTGAACTGACCTGCGCTCTGCTTAGTGATCTCCATATTGATTTCCAATCATCTCCGGGTTCCGCTTCATGACAGACTGCGGGATGTTCAACCCGACAGCGCGAGCGGCGGCTCGGTTGATCATGAGTGTTGTCTTGGTGAAGGACTGGATTGGAATCCTGGCGGGGCTTTCGCCGCATATGATCCGGACGGCAACGAGGGCTGCCGCTCTTCCGGCGTCGTAATAATCGCGCGCCAGCGTTACTGCGGCACCCCCCTGCGCCTGGGATTTTTGAAATGCGAACACCGGAAGCTTGGCTTTACGCGCGGCTTGAGAGATTCCTCCAAAAGAGGCCGCGGTTAGATTTCCGCTGATCTGACACACTGCATCGATATTTCTGCTGACCAACGCCAAGGCAGCGTCCGAAACTTCCGAGCTTGTGCTTACGGCGACTGCAACGACTTCGACTCCGGCTTTCTTTCCCTCGTGCACGAGTAGTTCCTTGTTGACGACCATATTCACTTCGGCTGGAACAAAAAGAGTTCCAACGGTGCGGACGGAGGGTAGGAACTCGCGCACCAGCGCAAACATCTGATCGTAGGCGCCGATCATTTCGATGCCCGTGACGTTCGGAGCATGGTCTTCAAGGCTGCGGCCCGCACCCGCAGCGACCGCGCTCGCCACGTAAGTGAATACCACTGGAATCCTCTGCGCTCTCCGTAGCGCAACTTGCAACGTTGGAGTCGACATGGTGATCAGCATGTCGGCCCCGTCGGCGAGGGCGGAATCGACGACGCTTGTAAGCGTTGCCATGTCTCCCTGCGCGTTTCCAATTTGGACTTCGAAATCACGACCCTCGACGAGTTGAGAGCGCAAGCCGGCAAGAATGCCCTCCTCGCTCTCTTCCACGTCAAGCACGTTATTGAACTCCACGAGTTGGATCTTCCATTTCCTGCCAACAGTCGGGTCGGCCGTCTTGCGCTGATTCCAGTCGGAAATCAACAGAACCGAGCATGAGAGAACGATCAGAAAGAGCCCCAATGACAGGCGTTTCACCGGGCGGCAGCCTCTTTGACAAGGTTGGGCGGAAACTTCACGCCTAGTTTTCTGGCCACGGCTTCGTTGAGCACGAGCTGCTTAACGGCGACTTCCTCAATAGGCAAATGATGCGGATTCTGGCCGAGCAAGACTCGTGCCGCCAGTTTTGCCGCAGCCTGGCCGGCCGGATACCAGCCCAGGCCCACACAGGCTAAGGCGCCGCGGTCCACGAACTCCGGGTCGTTATTGATCAATGGAAGACGGCGGTCGATCGAGACCCTCGCGATTGCGTCGAACGCCTGGAGCGCGGTGTTGTCACCGGTGATCCACAGGGCCTGGATATTTCTGCCGGCCAGGACCTGGGCTGCTTGCGCTACATCGCTTGTTCCGGTCACGGTCACTTCCTCCAGCTTGATGCCGCGCTTCGTGAAAAGCTCACGAGCTACACTGACCACCTTGCGCGAGTTCGCTTCCGAGCTGTTGTATAGAGTCCCAACGGATTTCACTGCGGGCACGAGCTGCTCGATGAGGCCGATCGTATCGGCGACCGGAGGGAAGGATCCTACGCCGGTGACATGCGCCACGTGGTCGGTGCGGCTCTTGCCGGCGCCGGCGGCGATCGGGTCATAGACGTAAGTGAAGACGACGGGTTTCTTCCGGACCGTGTTGCAGGCGGATGTGAGGCAGGGCGTCGTCATCGTCAGAATCAGGTCTACGTCGTCGTTATCGTAGTTTTGAAGTAGGGAAGGGATGTTGGCGATCTCGCCCTGCGCGTGTGATCGCCGAACCTCCAGATTCTTACCTTCCTCGAATCCCAGGTCGCTCAGGCCGTCGAAGATGCCTTTTATGCAGACGTCGGCGCCGGCTTCCGGTGCGAAGTAGACCAGTCCTAATTTAAACATGTGCCCTGGCGGGGGTTTCCGCAGCTTCGTGGGAGTTTTGTCATGCAGTCCCTTTTCGTCGAGCACGATGTGCGCCTGTGCAACCAGATCCGCAGGTATGCGCCAGCTATCCTTGAGTCCCGCCAGGGCAGTCGGATTAACGGCAACTTTTTCCGGAATCAGATTTCGCACAGGTATCTTGGCCGGATCGGCTCCCTTGAGAATGCTTGCAGCCAACTCGCCGGTCTGCTCGCCCACTTCGTAGAAGTTCACGCCGGAATCGAAAAGGCTGCCCCGTTGTACGCCGGGCGGGGTGATCGTGAAGACAGGGATGCGGCCTTTGCGTGCCGCGGCCACTACCGATTCGAGAGCGACCAGAACGGTGACGTCGCCGCTCACCCAAAGCGCTTGTGCTCCCCGTGCGACGAGCGAGGTTGCCGCTTCGAAGACTGCCGACGAGCTGTCGACGTTGGCCTCCATCAGCTCGATTCCCATTTCTTTGCACACTTTGCGACCCACCATTGTGAACGCGGCCGAATTCGATTCAGCCGAGTTCCAAGCCAATCCGACCGACTTGAGGCCTGGGAACATGGCTCGCGCCATTTGGAAAGCCCGATCGACGGGAACCATGCTTCCCAATCCGACCAGATGCTTCGGATGATCCAGGGGATTCTCACGACTGATCCCGATTCCGGCGCTGAACGGGTCGGCTACGACACCGAAAACATGGATTGTCCGGCCCGCTTTGTTCGCGTTGGCGACGGTTTGCATGGAAAGCGTGCTCGACGTGATGACCATGTCATACTCGCCGGTCGTGACCTGGCGGGCGATTGTGTTTGCTGTGGGGAGGTCGTTTTCAGCATTGAAGCGTTGAATGGCGATGTTACGGCCGTCGATGAAGCCCTCTGCTGCGAGGACGTCGAGCATACCGCGCACGCCGTCGTCTAGAACAGGTTGCGAGGCGTGCTGCACGACTGCCACCCGGGGGATCCGCGCAGTGCCTCCTTTACGCTGACCCAGGTCGGATATGAGCAGAACAGCAGAGCTCAGGGCGATGAGTACGAAACCTAATGACAGGCGTTGGATAACTGTCCGCATACTTCACTAAACAACTACTGCAAACGTTCATAACCACGGCGGCGATGGACCTGATGCGTCATCCGTTCAACTGACTCCCCACCCGGCCTCCGCGACCGCGCGAAGTCATCTCAAGATTCACCTTCGGCCACCGCTCTCGCCAGTTGGGAGATTCTGGATGCCGCTGCCGGAGTGAGAACCGAGCCAGCCCAAGGACTGCGCCGCTGTGCCAACAGTTTGAACGTCCGCCGAGAGATTCTTTGATCTCCGAATCGGATGACTGTAGCTGGTCTATACGTTCGTCCTAGCCGAAGAGCATCGTCGCACAGTGACACCTAAGACCGTCAATCTCGCTTGACAGATCCCGAATACCTTCCTCCGACGAGCTGAATATGCTGAATAGCGACGTAAAACCGGCAATTTCCAAGACACGCTTTACGGGCCCCTGGAGAGCACAGAGCACCATCCGTCCGGAGCGCTCTTCGAGCTGCTTTGCGACTTGCAGCAGAAGGCGCAGGCCGGAGCTACTGATGTAGGTGAGCCCGGCCGCGTCCACCGCAAACCGCCGCTCGCCCTGATCGATCCGCTGCTGCAGGTGATTCTGAACAGAGGGCGCCGAAACCGCATTCAGACGTCCCTTCAGAGCGAGCACCAAGACATCATTCCGTCGGCCTTCCAGCACTTCCATCATCATCATTCCTCGGTACATGCTTCCGCATCACCAGACGATTCCGGCCCTCATTCCAGCGATATTCCAGACCATCTGTGATGTTTCTGACCAAATGAATCCCCAGACCTCCAATCCGGCGCGTTTCGATCGGGCTATAGAGGTCCGGCTCGGGCGCTTCCAGCGGGTTAAAGGGCACTCCGTCGTCCTCCACTGTGGCGATCACGCAATCTTGTTCCAGTGATAGCGACACCAGGATCTCATGCTTTCCGCCTTCCGGGTGACCATAACGAATCACATTCACCAGGATCTCTTCAAGCGCCAGGCAGAGATCGCCTTCAATTTCCGAAGAGAGCCCGTGTTCCAAGCAGAACTGGGACACGCTGCGGTAGAGGCGGTCGACTTCCGAGATATCGTTGGGAAAGGCTGCGTTCATCCGTGGTAGCGAACAGTCATGATCGTGAGGTCTTCGGCCCTAGCCAGCAGGCATTCGATCGAATTGCCATACTGTGGTTTCCACGATGGGGGAGTCAACCTTCCTCTGCACAATTCTTATAGTACCTAATCCTCCAGACGTTTGGCGACGCGCGTAGTCTCAAAGAGAGTCGCCGTTCTTGACCGACCGGAAACTGGACAATTTGTCCAATTTGCCGACAGAGTTTCCGGACTCTGCACGGCCCAAATCTGATCGCACACCTGGGACTTTATTGGATTGAGTGAGCGCCTCGGCTTCTAAATCCACGCCGATTGTGCGACTTAGACTCGCAAGCTGGTACAACTACCATTCGATTTCATGTCTGGAAACTGAGCTGCTTTCTGATCACCATTCGACAGGGTGTAGACGAGACGATCCTTCCTGGAGAATATGTTCGGGAGCGGAATGAGCATCGTTCGCCCAGCAGAGGCAATGTTCGCTGGGGTGCTGCGTGTTTTGAATTGAGTTCTTGGGGGACTAGATGATCCGGCTTTGGATACCTTTTGTCATGCTTGTCTTCGGCTGGATTGCCTTCGTGATCCTGGCGCGGAGAGACGAGGAAAAGGTTCAATCAGAATGGGCCATGCTACTGAGCCCTTCGAGTGAACAGGTTTTCCGACAAGCCCGTAGGGACATCGAGGCAAACACCATGCAGGTGGACGTCGCTGTGAAGGAAGCTATGGACGTGCGGCAGTTGGGAGACTTGGATGAAGCCATCCGTTTCCTAAATCTTGGCGGAGACATCATACAGCGATTTACTCCAAACCTACTGGCTTTGCTGTCAATCATGATGAGATTCTCGCGGATGATAGGGGCAATTGCTCCGGTTAATCCTATTCTTCCAAATGGATTCCACCTGGCCGAACTTACAAGTCTCGCGCATCTGAATGGGATGCTGCACCGATTGCTTTCCTCGGCAAAGCAACGATTCCGTCTGAAGATCTATATTCTTGGAAAAGGTATTTCGATTACCAGTCACTACCTCGCGAGGCGCATTGGAAGTATCGTCACTCGCCGAAGCTCTGTGGACCAGGAATGGGAAGAAATCTTAGGAGTCGAACAAGATTTTCAGAGGCTTTCCAACGAATCTGTTCAGAGCTTCCAAAACCTCCTCCAAGCGCTTTCCACCGATAGCGTTAAAGAACTAGCTGTCGCCTTGGATCTCACATCGGAGCCTCCCCAGCAGCGAGGATCACTCACGAACTTGGGCTTGGTCAAATGCAGCTAGTACTTGCAATGCTCCTTTAAATCGGCCGTTGTCTTGAGTCTGGCCAGCTGCGGCCCGGACTCCAGCGGCTAACCGGTCCTACGTTTTTGCGGAAAGTTGGGCATGAAGATGACTGATGAACTTATCGAGCAAGGATCTCTCGAGGAAAGCCTGATCCGGCGAGTTCGGATCTCTTCGCTGAATGCGGAGACTGCGATTGCTGTCGCAAGAGGGAAGACGTTGCCCGAGATTCTTCATGCATGTGCGCAAGCGCTTGCGCGTCATCTCGATATCGCGGTGTCGATTATTTGGAGTCTGGATCCAGATTCCCAAGTCTTGGAACTTCAAGCGATCGGGGGCGGCGATAAGAACAGCTGCAATCCACCCAGTCACCTTCTCTTGGGACAAACTGAAATTGGACGCGTCGCAAAGACGGGCCGCCCATCAGTAGCCAATAAGATTCTTCCTGAGGATTGGGCGAGTGACCGTGATTGGCTGGCGAGAACCGGTGTGACCGCAGCAGCGGCCTTTCCCTTGGCTGTCGAAGGGAAGGTTGTTGGCGTTATGGCCGTCCTTTCGTCCAGCGAAATTAAGGGAGCAGTGCTCAAAGGGCTGTCAGCGGTTGCCGATACTATTGCGGTGGGTATTGATCGCAAATACATCGAGAAGCAATTGCAAGAAACCCAAGAACTTCTGACCTCGTTCCTCGACAATGCTCCAATGCCAGCCTATGTCTGTTCGCCGGAGGGCCGCCTTCGTCTCGTGAACCGAGAGTGGGAACACGTTGTCGGTCGATGCCGCGACGAGGTGATTGGCAAATTCCCCGAGGACATTTTCCCTCGCGAGACTGCGAAAGGGATTCAACTCCAGAATCGGGCAGTGATTAAATCCAATACTTCTGTGAGCGTTGAGGAATATGTGGAACTTCCTGCCGGTGCGCGTTGGTTCTACACCACAAAGTTTCCGATACGCGATTCCTATGGACAAGTTGGAGCACTCGGTGGCGTCTCTTTGGATATTACTCAACGCAAATCGGCTGAAGAGGCCCAACGGGCAAGCGAAGCTAGACTCTCCGCACTACTTGAAAACAGTCCAGCTCTAATTTTCATCAAGGACCATCAAGGACGCTATCTCAAAGTCAATCGTCAGTTTGAAGACCGCTACAAGCTCACAGCGGATCAAATTCTTGGCAAAACCGACGAAGAACTCTTCCAGCCTGAACAGGCTTCAATGTTTAGGATAAATGATCTCAAGGTCCTGCAGACGCGGATGCCGACTCAGTTTGAAGAAACTGTCGTTTGTGGAGATCACCAGAAGACCAGCATCGTCGTGAAGTTCCCTTTGTTTGACACTGTTGGGGAGCCTTATGCCATATGCGGCATCGCGACGGATATTACGGAGCAGAAGGCGATTGAAAAGCAACTTCGGGAAGCAAAGGAAATTGCCGAAGCAGGCAACCGCGCCAAGAGTCAGTTTCTAGCTAACGTCAGTCATGAGATCAGAACGCCAATGAATGGGATCATCGGAGTTACTCGTCTCGTGCTTGACACCGAACTGACGGCTGAACAGCGAGAGTATCTGGAAATGACGAAACTCTCGTCTGAGTCTCTGCTGGCTATTATGAACAACATTTTGGACTTCTCAAAGATTGAAGCCGGTCGACTTGCCCTTGATTCGATCGTGTTTGATCCCTGCAGAATCGTCCGGGAAGTCATCAGCACATGCAAGGCGTCTGCTCTGCATAAGGGACTGACTTTGGACAGTCATGTTGACAGCGAAATACCCTCGAGCCTAATTGGTGACCCGACCCGGCTGCGCCAAATCATTCTGAACCTGCTCAGCAACGCCGTGAAATTCACCCATCAGGGCGGCGTGGACCTAAACGTCTCAATCGCCAGGTTCGAACAAACTCAGGTGACTCTGAATTTTCGAATATCCGACACCGGTATCGGGATCTCCAAGGACAAGCAAGCACTAATCTTCCAGCCGTTCATCCAGGCAGATGGTTCGACAACTCGCAAGTACGGCGGCACCGGCCTTGGATTGACAATCGCAGCCGAATTGGCAGAGATGATGGAAGGACGAATCTGGCTGGACAGTGAAGTTGGTCACGGCACGACTTTTTACTTTACCGCGCACTTCGCCCTGGCAGAGGACTGAGGCTGCCCCAGCTGAATGGGGCAACTTGGTTGGCGCGGCCGTTGAGAAAGCTGCCGATAGCGCTTCGGCTTAGCGAGGCAAGCTATTCATGGCCTATCGTTCACACGGAAGTCCCGGAGCCACACTATGGCTTACTTCTTGAGGCGTGGCTTGGTAAAGGCAAGGATACGGGATCCATTCCAGCCCAAGACTGGCTCCAGACGGCGTAGCACTTCCTCCATGCCGTAGGTCACATGCTCGCGCATCTTCTGGTCTGCCTTAGCTGGATTGCCCTTCGCGAGGACTTCGATCAAGCCCTGGTGCCAGCGTGAAGGCAGCTTGCTGAAATGCGACGCGCTGTTGTAAAGCCAATTAAAAATGAGGACATGATTCTTTTCAATTGCGTCGCAAAGCGCGGGGCAGCCTGTGCACTCGGCGATCCGGCGATGAAAACGCTCGTGGAAGCTGAATGTCTCAAACAGGTCTTCGGCTGGATCGGAATACATACGATCCAGCCTTTCCGCCATCCGGCGCAGCTCCTCACGTTCCGGTGAGCTGGCTTTCTCTGCAAAAAGTCGGGCCGACTGGCTTTCCAGCGCCTCTCGAATCACGTAATGCCCACGAATGTCCTGACTCGTCGGGATGCGCACCCGAGTTCCCACCCGCGGCCGGCTTTCGACGATCCCTTCGCTTTCGAGTCGCTGCAAGGCCTCCGAGACGGGCAGGAAGCTGGTGCCCAACTCGCGGGCCAACTGGCGGCGAGAGAGCGGAGCACCCATCGGAAACTGCCCCTTGAGAATCCCAGTACGAATCAGGTCGTACGCTTGGTGGGACAGGCTGAAGCTGGCGCCGCGTTTCTTGAGTCGCATAATTGATATATCAGATCCATTCAAACAAAGTGTTGACATTCTAAATCCTGGCTCCTAGCATTTGCAAATATCTTTTCCAAGGGAACTGAGGTCTTTCGGGAGGTGTCTATGTTTCGCATGCGCATTGCCCTTTCCTTGCTCAGTCTGCTGCTAGGTGTCAGAGTTGCCCCGGCCCAGAACATTTCTGGGACATTGCTTGGCAACGTGACGGATTCCTCGGGAGCTGTGCTGGTTGGCGCGGAGGTCACTATCACGCACAAGGAAACGAACCACGTCAGCAAGACCGCCACGAACGAACTGGGCTCCTACCAGGCGCCGTACCTTAAGCCCGGAAACTACCGCGTGGAAGTCACGATGCAGGGTTTCAAGAAGGGCACGCGCGAGGACGTCGCTCTGAAAGTGGAAGACCGGCTCCGGCTTGATTTCAAAATGGAAGTGGGGGAGGTGACGGAAACCCTCACCGTCAGCGGCGAAGTTCCCTTGGTTGAATCCGAGACATCTTCTCTCGGCCAGGTCATCGCCGAGAAAAGCATTCAAGAGCTGCCGATCAAAGGCCGCAATGTCTTCGATCTTGTTGCGCTGAGCCCGGGTGTCCAAGTGAATCCACGAGCGCTAGGTGTGGTGGCTTCCACAGGGGACAACTCGGCGCCGCTCTTTGTCCTCTCCGACATCTCCATCAACGGCGGGCGGTTTCGAACCAACGACTACTTGCTGGACGGCGTCTCCATCATGCTGCCTGAGAACAACGACTTTGCCATCTCGCCAACACCCGATGGCACGTCAGAGTTTAAGGTTATGACCAACAGCTTTGGCCCGCAGTTCGGCCGAAGCGGCGGCGGCGTCATCAACGTGGTGACCAAGTCCGGAGCGAACACTTTGCATGGCTCGGCCTACGAGTTCTTCCGTAACGACCGGCTCAGAGCCAACAATTTTTTCGCCAATGCGCGCGGGCAGCAACGGGGTGTCTCCCATTTTAATCTGTTCGGCGCTGCCGCGGGCGGGCCCGTGAAGAAAGACAAGACATTCTTTTTTGGTGAATACCAGGGACACAGGGAAGACATCTCGTTGGGCGGCCAGGTATTGACCGTTCCAACGGAGGCGCAGCGCGCCGGCAACTTTGCCGGGTTGCTGAACCAGCAGGGCCAGCCGGTCACTCTCTACGATCCACGCACAACGCGTCCGGGTGCCGGGGGGGTCGGGTTCGTGCGCGATCCCTTCCCAGGAAATATTATCCCAGCTGACCGCATCAATCCTGTGGCGCTAAAGATGATGCAGTATGTTCCCCTCCCGAACCGCCAAGGACAGGGCCCCGCGGGGATCAACAATTTCGCGTACCAGCCCACGTCCAGCATCAATAGCGATCAATGGTCGATCCGGATTGACCATCGCTTCTCGGACAGGCACAGTCTGTTTGCTCGGGCCACACGCAACACGGGCGATAGTGGGGCCGGCGGGCCATTCAACACACCTGCCGACAATGTGCTTGGCATTATCCTGAATCGCGTGTTCAATTTCGTATTGAACGACACCTACAGTTTCAGCGCCACTCGACTTCTAAACTGGCGTTACGGTCTGACACGTCGCTTTGAAGGGCGCGCGCCGCTGCACGAGGGTGAAGTGACCACTACGGATCTGGGCTTCCCTGCTGCGATCGCAGCGGCGGCTCAAGAACAGACGTTTCCAACCGTCACCTTCTCCAACTATTCGCAATGGGGACCTCCGGGAGGCGACCGTATTCGGCGCGGCAACGACATTCACACCTGGGTGGTCGACCAGACGGAGATTCACGGACGCCACACGCTGAACTTTGGAGCAGATCTGCGGCTCTACAATCAGACTCCTTTTCAGGGAGGTTCTCCGACGGGCGGTTACTCGTTTACGCAGGGCTTTACACAAGGACCGAATCCGCTGGCCACGAGCCTCACTGCGGGCGATGGCTTTGCATCGTTCTTGACGGGATATGGAACGGGCTCGATTAACAGTGTCCCTGCCATGGCGATTCGCAACTGGTACTGGGCTTTGTATGTCAACGATGAGATCAAGTTCGGCCGGCTCACGCTGAACGCGGGCTTACGTTACGACGTGGAAGAGCCGCGCACCGAGCGGTACAATCGGTTTGCGACCTTTGATTTCCAGCGCAGCTTCCCCATCCAGGTTCCCGGGTTGTCCTTGCGAGGCGTGCTGACGCATCCAGGTCAGAATGGCGAGCCACGCAGCAATTTTGATGCAGCCCGAAAGAACTTCGGCCCGCGAATCGGACTGGCATTCCGGGTTTCGCCGCAGATGGCTGTCCGGGCGGGCTATGGCATCTTCTACTCACCACGCTTTGGCACGACCAGTGGACAGGGATTTGGAGCCTCTGGCTACGAGCTGACGACGACCTGGGTTTCGAGTGTGGATGGTGTGACGCCCCTGAACCCCATCAGCAACCCCTATCCCAACGGACTTCTGCAGCCGCTGACCTCGCAGGCTGATGTTTTGCAACTGGGCCAGGGTGTCACGATCATGGACCGAAAGAATCTGAGCAACACCTACACGCAACAGTGGAATCTGAGTGTTCAACGCGAACTGCCTGGCGGATGGCTCGTAGAGGCCGGTTATGCAGGCAACAAAGGAACGCGGCTGCCGATCAGCCTGCAATTTAATCAACTCGACCCACGCTACCAGCCTCTGGGAGCCGATTTGAACCGCCAGGTGCCGAATCCATTCTTCGGCTTGGTTCCTACCGGTCAGCTCTCCACGGCCACGGTGGCTCAAAGCGTGCTTCTTCGCCCGCACCCGCAATACACCAGTGTTTCCACGTTGAATCCGTCAATCGCGCAGAACATCGGTTCTTCGATTTACCACTCACTTACGCTGAAGGTAGAACGACGCTTTACTCAGGGAGTGAACCTGCTCGTGGCTTATACCAATGGCAAGCTGATCGATGACTCATCGGGCCGAATTTTCGGAGTCGGCGCCTTCACACCGCCGGCTCAGGACATTTACAACTTGAGAGCCGAGCGCTCGCTTTCGGAAGGTGATGTCTCACAGAGGCTTGTGGTGAGCCATACCATCGATTTGCCTTTCGGCCGGGGTAGAGCAATCGCGAGCGGAGCGTCTGGAGTTCTCAACCACCTGATCGGAGGATGGTCTTTGAGCGGAACGCTGAGTTTGAACACCGGCTTTCCACTCGTCCTCACTTCGTCAGGCAACAGCGGAGTGGGCAGCTCGGTTCTACGCCCCAACAGCACCGGCAAGTCTGCCGAGCTAACCGGTGACGTCCAATCCAGGTTGAGCAAGTTCTTCGAGACGTCAGCCTTTACCATTCCCGCTGCCTTCACCTTTGGCAATACGGCTCGGTCCCTCCCCGACGTTCGAGGACCAGGCCGCCGGAACTACGACATTGCAATGGGGAAGAATTTCCTGATCCGAGAACCGTTGTCGTTCCAGTTTCGGGCAGAAGCCTTCAACCTGACCAACACACCTTACTTTCTGGGTCCAGGAACTGCCCTTGGCAGCGGGACATTCGGTGTTATCTCCGGCTCACTGGGCGAACGCCAGGTTCAGTTCTCGGCCAAGCTGGTCTGGTAGCCTTTTGGATGAAAATTGTCCTTTACGTCGACCACGAATTCTTGCTTGACACTCCTTACACCATCGGAACATTCCAAGATCGATCAATTTTCCAGTCCATGTCTGAGACCTTTGATGTCTGTATTGTCGGTTCCGGAGCGGCAGGCGGTATTGCGGCTTATGTGCTGACTCAGAAGGGACTGAAGGTCGCGCTGCTCGAAGCGGGCCGGCTCGTCGATCCGGCGAGAGACTACCTTGAACATGTTTGGCCGTATGAGCTGAGGAATCGTGGATTCGGCAAGGGGGCTCAACTCAAGAAGCAGTTCCGCGGCAGCGAGTTCTGGTCCCACCTGGCTAGCGCCAATTTGCCGGGAGAGCCTTACACGGTGGCAGGAGGGAAGGAGTTTTACTGGTATCGCACGCGTCTCGTCGGCGGGCGAACCAACGTTTGGGGACGCAAGTCGCTCCGTTTTTCGACGCACGACTTCAAAGCCCGCAGTCTCGATGGCGCAGGAGATGATTGGCCGATCGATTACGAGGATGTCGCACCCTATTACGACCGCGTAGAACGCCTCATCGGCGTTACTGGCACACGCGAACGTTTGCCGAACTTGCCGGACGGGATCTTCCAGCCCGCGCCTCCTTTCCGCTGCTACGAAAACCTGATCAAGAAAGGCGCGGCCAAGCTGGGAATCCCAGTAATCGCGCAGCGATTCGCAGTCATTACTCAGCCGCATGACGGTCGGGCTCCGTGCCACTACTGCGGCGCATGCCAGCGCGGATGCGTGAGTGCTTCGCGATTCAGTTCAAACCAGGTTCTTGTGCCGAAGGCGCTCGCAACCGGCAAATTGACCTTGCTGAGCCAATCGATGGCGGTGGAAGTTACCGTGGACGACGAGAATCGGGCCACGGGTGTAATGTACTTGGATCGAGGCACTGGACAGACACGCGAGGTTCGCAGTCGAGCGGTCGTCGTGGCGGGCGGAACGCTGGAGTCGACGCGACTGCTGCTCCACTCCAGTTCCCGGCGCTTTCCGACTGGCATCGCCAATTCCTCCGGAGTCCTGGGGAAGAACTTCATGGAACACATGGGTGGCAGCGTGAGCGGATACTTTCCGCACCTGGAGGGCGCCACACCGCTCAACGAAGATGGCATTTTGAGTGGTCATGCCTTCATCCCGTGGTGGGGACATAACCGGAAGAACCCACACTTGCGGGGCTACCATGTGGAAATGGGTGGCGGTTCGCAGATGTTTCCGGGGCATGCTTATGGGACCGAAGGGTTTGGTTCAGGATTCAAGAAAAAAGTGCGAGCAATGAACCCGGCCCTCTTTGGGCTTGGCACGCACGGCGAGATGTTGCCAAACCCGCAAACCTACGTTGAGCTGGACCGCGACGTAAAAGACATGTGGGGAATTCCGGTCTTAAAGATTCACTTTCAATACGGCGAAAACGAGCGGCTCATGTTTCGTTCGATTGTGGAAAACCTGCAGGAGATCGTTGTTGCCAGCGGCGGCAAGGTTCGCTCGGTCAGTCGGGACCTGCGCCCGCCGGGGCAGAGCATCCACGAGCTGGGAACAGCCCGAATGGGGAATGATGCTCGAACATCGGTGGTGAATCGTTTCAACCAGGCGCATGATGTGCGAAACCTCTTTGTCAACGATGGAGCTTGCTTTGCTTCCAGTTCAGACAAGAACCCGACATTGACGATCATGGCGCTTTCCTGGCGGGCCTCTGACTATTTGGCGGAAGAAATGCAAAAGGGGAATCTATGAAGCGGGAAAATCCAGCTCAAAACAACCGCAGAGACGCCGAACGATTTTCTGAAAAATATGGAAGACCTCGGCTCCCCTCTCCCGCTCTGCGGAGAGGGGAGCCAAAGACTTGTAAGAAAATCCCTTTCATCGGAGGGGTGGCCGCCGGAGGCAGCCGGGGTGGGTCTCGCCCCGCACCTTACAACCCACCCCAGCGCCTGCGGCGCTTGCCCCTCCCGGGAGGAGATTCAGCCCAATTCGCGACCCGACATCAGACCAACCGCGTCGGTGTCGGTGCCTCTCTGCGCATCTGCGTCTTTGCAGTGATTCTGGCCGCTTTGACTCCGCTCTTTGCTTTTCGCTTGAATGCCGCCGAGCCTGATTCACCGCCAAAGCTCCGCGTCATCACCCTGGCAGACGCCGTCTCTTTCAAGATGGGGCGGATCGAAGGCAAGCGCATGGTCTATCCCGACATGGGCGCGAAGCGGCTGACGTTTAATTACATTGAATCGCAGCCTGGCGATGAGTTTCCCCAGCACGTGCATGACTACTCCGACGACACCTTTCTGGTGCTGCAAGGCCAGGTCGATGTCCGACAGGGAGATTCCCGCCGGCACCTGGGCACGGGCCACGCCGCCTTTGTGCCGAATGGGCAGATCCACGGTACGATCACGACGGGAACCGGGAAAGCACTCCTCATCAGTTTCCAGGCGCCACCCGACCTGAAGCTCTATTCCGGCGAGCGCGATTCCTCCAAGCCAGGCGCCAAGCCGCCCGTGGGTGTGATCACTCCAGGCGCGGTCCAGCTGCTGGAGTTTCAGAACAAGAATGGCTTTTTTCTCCACCGTGGTCTTGGTTCACAGCGTGTTGCCGTGGCCTATCGGACATTAAAGGCTGGAGAAGAGTTTCAAGCTGACTTGCCAGTGTCGGGCGAAGGCCTGCTATTCGTCTGCAAAGGCGGCGTGACCGTGCAGCAAGGGCAGAGCCGTCACCGCCTGGAAGAGACGAATCTTTTGTTCGCCACCGATGCAGGAAAGGTCTTGGTGAAGAACACGACAGCGGCGCCATCGATCGTGGTGCAGGTGCAGTCGCCGCCTGACGCAAGCAAAGGCAAGTAATCCATGACCCCCACTCTGACGCGCCGAACCTTTCTGGCAGCCGCTGTGGGCATGCTGAGTGGTGCTGCCTCGGGCCGCAGGCGGCCGATCACACTGGGCTTCAGCCTGTATGGAATGGCTGCGCTTCCTGTGGTTGATGCCATTGCAGCAGCGGCCCGCATCGGCTACGACGATGTGGAGATGGCCAGTTTAGTGGGCTATCCAGGAGATCCGGACCAGCTAAACTCTGCAGCCAGGGCGCAAATTCGGAAGGCTCTCGAAAAGCAGCGCCTACAGATTTCCGCTTTCATGGACAACCTAAAGTTGGTGGCCGAGGATTCCGTGCATCGCGAGAACCTCGCCCGGATTCGTCGTATTGCCCAACTTGCGCGCGATCTGGGCGGCGCGAAGCCTTCAATTGTGGAAACCATTCTGGGTGGCCAACCCGGTGAGTGGGAAGCCAGCAAGGAGCCGATGGCTGCCAAGCTGAAGGAATGGGCCGCGACGGCAGCGGCGGAGCGCATCTTGCTTGCCATCAAGCCGCACGTGCGCAACGCCATGCAAACCCCGGCCCAGGCCGAATGGATGCGCACGAGAGTTGCCTCTCCCTGGCTGCGATTCACCTACGACTACAGCCATTTTTATCTGCAGGGACTCCCTCTCGACGCAACGCTGCAGACTCTGGTGTCGCATACCGCGTTCGTCCACGTCAAGGATGCCGCTGGCACAGCCGAACAACCCCAGTTCCAATTACCGGGTGCTGGAGGCATTGACTACGTCTCGTTTCTGCGCCTCTTGAAAAAACTTGGCTATCGCGGATCAGTCACAGTCGAGGTCAGCGCTCAGATTCATCGCAAGCCAGACTATGACCCGATGGCCGCGGCCCAGCGTTCTTACGACGTGTTAGCGAAGGCAATGAAAGAGGCAAGTTAATATTATTTTGAGTTTCGCAGCCAATCCCGGGTGGCGCATAGATGGCGCCGTTTGTCGTCTGTGCGTTGGCAGAACTTAGACGTTGCCAAAGATGCGATATCTGCGCCACCTGCGAAAACACTGCTGGCGGGACCGGGCCCCGCGTCATTCCGGCCAAGCGCAGCGCGAGCCGGAATCCAGGCTGGATTCCCGCTTCCGCGGGAATGACGAACTGAAACAAGTCAGATGGCAGGACGGTCGACTGCTGGAGAGGTCATGGAGGAGCGGATATTGCGATGGATTCTGTTTGTCTTGTTCGTGAGCGGTCTGGCGTTGGTCTCTTTTGATCCTCCGTTGGAGACAAGCGCCGCCGCTCAAGAACATAGAAACGAAGCCGTTCCCGATCCGCGCAACATCAAGAACGGTTGGGTGATTCCTGATGAAGGATATTCTGACCAGCCCTACGTTGTGACCCTAAACGATGGAAAGTGGCTATGCCTCATGACGTCCGGCAAGGGTGTGGAAGGAGAAGGCGGACAACACATCGTCGCCACTACGAGCAGCGACTATGGCCGGCATTGGTCGGAGTTTATTGACATCGAGCCGGCGACCGGGCCGGAAGCGTCATGGGTGATGCCGCTGAGGGTGCCGGGTGGGCGTGTGTATGCCTTCTACACCTACAACAAGGACAATATTCGTGAGGTGCCGAACGTCGCGAGTCCCTCGATCCGCAAGCGCGTCGATACACTGGGCGCCTATGTCTTCAAATACTCCGACGATAATGGCCGCACATGGTCGAAGGATCGTTACGAGATGCCCGTGCCGGTCTTCGCTTTCGATCGGACGAACAACTTCGGTGGCAAGACACTCTTCTTTTGGGGTGTAGGCAAACCCATCATTCACCGCGACGCCGCCTATTTTGGTTGGGCGAAAGTGGGAAAGTGGGGCGAGCCCGGCGTGCTGGTGCGATCGCAGGGCCAAGTGATGCGGAGCGACAACATCCTCACCGAGCGCGATCCGCGTAAGATTCGCTGGCAAGTGTTGCCCGAGGGCGAACTGGGCTTACGCGCGCCGAAGGGTCCAATTGCCGAAGAAACCAACCTCGTCGGCCTGAGCGACGGCAAGCTCTACGCCACCTACAGAACCATCGACGGCTACAACTGCCACGCCTACAGCAGCGACGGTGGGCGCCACTGGACGCCACCGCAGTATGGAACTTATGCGCTGGGCGGACGACGCATCAAGCAGCCACGTGCGGCCAACTTCGTCTGGAAAGTGAGCAACGGCACGTACCTCCAGTGGTACCACAATCACGGAGGTGAGGCAGCTCACTCGCGCGAGTGGACGACCATGGCCACCGGCTACTATCGCAACCGAAACCCTGGCTGGATTTCCGGCGGAATTGAAAAAAACGGCGCGATTCACTGGTCACAGCCGGAGATCCTGCTATACGACGACGACCCGGCCGTTCGAATGAGTTATCCCGACTTTATTGAAAGTGACGGGCGCTACTTCATCACCGAAACGCAAAAGTCAGTAGCTCGAGTCCACGAAATCGATCGGAGCTTGCTGGAAGGACTTTGGAAGCAGTTCGAGAAAGGGGAAATCGCTCGCCGTGGCCTGGCCGTGGATCTGGCAGCAAAGGACTGCGGGCCTGGCTCAACCTTCCAGATGCCGGAGCTGGAGCGTTTGGATCAAGGAGGTGGCTTCTCACTGGACCTCTGGATCAGGTTTGACGAACTGTCTCCCGGCCAGATCGTTTTCGACGCCCGCGATGAGAAAGGCAAAGGCATCGCTGTCATGACCTCGGATCGCTTCACACTCAACGTGTTGTTCAGCGATGGGCAGCACTCCGCCGAATGGGACAGCGACCCGGGAACGCATGAAGGGACGCTGAGGGTTGGAAGTTGGCAGCACGTCGTTGTGACGGTGGATGGTGGACCGAAGATCGTAACCTTTGTGATCGATGGTGCGCTGAACGACGGCGGCCCGGTACGGCAGTATGGGTGGGGCCGCTTCAAACCGCAATTGAGCGATGTAAACGGCAGTCCCAGAGCCGTGCTGGCCAAACCACTGCTAGGCGAATTCAGAAACTTCCGACTTTACAACCGGTGTCTTCGAACTTCAGAGGCGGTGGGTAACTTCCACGCGGAGAGACCCTGAAGCGTCTAACCATTCCCGAACTTGCAGGCGTCTATCATCAGGAATTCTGAGCAGGTATTTTGTTTAGTTCTGAGTGGTGGTATTCTGGCTGACTGATCCCTCTTTCGAGGAGTTGGCGTGTCTTTATTCCGACCTCTTAAATGGATTCTAGGTCTCCTGTGTTTGGCTCCTTCGGCGCTAGCAGTCCAGCAGAAGTCCGCGCAGAGCTTCACCGCTGAAGAGCTATCCTTCTTCGCGAAAGAAGTGCGTCCGATACTGCAGAACAATTGTTCTGTTTGCCATGATTCCACCAAGCGCACGAGTGGATTCTCAGTGGAGTCACGAGAATCGGTTCTGGCAGGCGGGAATCGAGGGCCGGCTGCCGAACCCGGCAAGCCAGAGCAAAGTCGTCTAATCCAGGCCATCCGTTTCGGCGGCGAACTGAAAATGCCACCCACGGGAAAACTGGCCGAAAACGACATTGCGGTTCTGGAGCGCTGGGTGACCTTGGGGTTGCCCATGCCATCATCGGTTACCGTCCAGAAAGAACCAGCGAGAAATACAACACATTGGTCTTTTCAGCCCATTCAGAGGCCCCGGGAACCGAATGTGAAAAACCTGACGTGGGCGCGCAATGCGATTGACTTCTTTGTTTTGGCTCGATTGGAGAAGGAAGGACTCACACCATCACCGGAAGCCAACCGCTCCAAGCTGATCCGGCGGCTGAGCCTGGATCTAATCGGATTGCTGCCATCTCCAACCGAACTCAACGAGTTTTTGGCGGATCGAAGAGAGGACGCCTATGAGCGGCTGGTCGACCGGCTCCTCGCTTCTCCCCACTACGGAGAAAGGTGGGGCAGGCACTGGCTGGACCAAGCCCGCTATGCCGACTCCAATGGCTATAATATCGACGGCTCCCGGGAAATCTGGATGTTCCGCGACTGGGTGATCAACGCGCTCAATCGTGATCTTCCCTTCGATCAGTTTGTCATCGAGCAAATCGGCGGCGATCTTCTGCCCGGTGCGACCAATGACCAATTGGTTGCGACCGGCTTTCATCGCAACACATTGATCAACCTGGAGGGTGGCATCGATTTTGAGCAGTACCGTGTGGAAGCAGTGGTGGACCGCGTGGACACCACCGGCGCGGTCTTTCTGGGACTGACGCTGGGTTGCGCTCGCTGCCACGACCACAAGTTCGATCCCATTTCGCAGCGTGAGTTTTACCAGCTCTACTCCTTTTTCAACAGTATTGACGAACTTGCGGGCGAACAGGGCGAAGAAAGCAGGCTCACGGCCCACAAGCCCGTGCTTGAATTTGGAACGCCCGAAGCCTTGGCGCGGCGCGAGGCCTTCCGAGCCCAACTGGCGGTATTGCGCAGAGAGTTTCAGGAGTTTCAAACTAGCACCGAAGCCGCGCTACTCAAGAATCCCGACAAGTTGAAGCCCGAAGTTCTTGAAGCCTTGCAAACGCCGTCAAAACAACGTCACGAGGCACATCAAAACATCATTGACTCCTTTCTGAAGGAGACGAATCTTGGTTTCCGGCAGCGGCAGGCCGGGCTCAATGCCTTCTCCAGGCAGGAACCCGAAGTGCCAAGCACGCTGGTGATGCGGGAATTGCTCAAGCCTCGCGAAGCTTTTGTCCAAATCGGAGGGGACTTCCTGCGCAAGGGGGTCGCCGTTTCTCCCGGCGTTCCCGCAGTCTTGCCCCGGCTTGAAACCACTGGAACCCCCAACCGGCTGGATCTGGCTCGTTGGCTGGTGGACCGGCGCAATCCACTGACGGCAAGGGTGACGGTGAATCGAGTATGGCAGCACCATTTCGGCAAAGGACTGGTTGCCACCGACAATGACTTCGGGATACAGGGCTCGCTTCCAACGCACCCGGAATTGCTGGATTGGCTGGCAAGTGAATTCATGGAGCGCGGCTGGAGCCAGAAGAAACTGCATAAGCTGATTGTCTCATCGGCCACGTATCGCCAGGACTCGCGCCATCGGTCGGACTTGGCGCCTGCCGATCCTGAGAATCATTGGTTGGGGCGCCAGCAGCGACTTCGGTTGGAGGCTGAAGTTATACGCGACGAGGCTCTGGCGGCCAGCGGACTATTGAATCCGAAGATCGGCGGTCCCAGTGTATTTCCGCCACAACCGGAAGGGGCCAGCAAACTCGGCCAGATTCAGCGAGACTGGGTTGCCAGCCAGGGACCCGACCGCTATCGAAGGGGCATGTACACTTATTTCTGGCGGTCCAGTCCTCATCCCGGGTTGATGGTCTTCGATGCTCCCGATTCAACCACCTCCTGTACACGCCGCAATCGCTCCAACACGCCGCTTCAGGCCTTGACTCTGTTGAACGATCAAGGCTACTACGAACTTGCTCAAGGTCTGGCGCAACGACTCTTGCGCGAGGCCACGACCAGTGAGTCCGAGCGAGTGGCGCTGGCGTTCCGGCTTTGCCTGGGACGGTCACCGCAGCCGGAAGAGACTTCTCGCATCACCACACTTCTATCTCAGCAGATGGAGGGCTTCCGGCGTAGTCCGGCCGATGCCCTAAGGGTGACCGGAACGGACATCCCAGCTGGAATGGATATCGCTCAATCGGCCGCCTGGACTGCGGTGGCCCGAGCGCTGCTGAACCTGGACGAATTCGTTACGCGCGAGTAGTTTGATCTCTGGGCAGACACCCTATCGCGGGGATTTCATAGCCCACGTTTGGGAAAGTGATGTAGAGGAACCATGGACCTCATTGAACGCAAACTGCTGGAGACAACCCGCCGTCACTTCTTCGGCCAGTGTGCTGTTGGCTTGGGACAGATGGCTCTGGCGTCGTTGCTGCGGGATGGCAGAATTCACGCCGCTGAAAACACGCAACCAGTCAATCCGCTGGCACCAAAACCTTCGCACTTTGCCGCAAGAGCCAAGAGCGTCATCTACTTGTTCATGGCTGGCGGTCCAAGTCAATTGGATCTGTTTGAACACAAACCGAAGCTCGTTGAGTTGAGCGGCAAACCGATTCCGGAATCCTTCCTGAAAGGCAAGCGCTTTGCTTTCATGGACAGCTTCTCTCGGGAGGTTCCCAAGTTGTTGGGCACGCGGCGCCAGTTCCAACGGTACGGCCAGTCTGGCCGGTATGTTTCGGAATGTCTTCCCCATCTTGGACGCGTAGTCGACGACCTGGCCTTCGTGTCTTCGGTCTACACGGACAACTTCAATCATGCGCCGGCAAAGATTTTCCTCAATACAGGGTCGACGCGTTTTGGCCGGCCCAGCATGGGTGCCTGGGTGACTTACGGCATTGGCAGCGAGTCTAAGGACCTGCCGGGCTTTGTCGTGCTGCAATCCGGGCCACGCGGACCGCGTGCTGGCGCGCTAAATTGGGGAAGCGGCTTCTTGCCCACAGCCCACCAAGGCGTTCCTTTTCAGAGTGGAGGCGATCCCATTCTGAATTTGACAAGCCCTAAAGGTTTCAACTCGGAGCGGCAGCAGCAGGTCTTGCAGACTGTCCGCGATCTCAATCAAGTGCACCTGAAGGAAACAGGCGACCCCGAGGTTGCGACGCGCATCGCTTCCTACGAGATGGCCTACCGCATGCAAACCAGCGGGCCGGAACTGATTGATTTTTCCAAAGAATCGAAGGAAACGTTGGCTTTGTACGGGGCGGAACCGGGAGCGCGGTCCTTTGCAAACAATTGCCTGTTGGCACGACGACTGGTGGAACGTGGTGTGCGCTTCGTCCAACTCTATCACACCGACTGGGACCAGCACGGCGGCCCTGGGACAAACTTGAATGAGTCTCTGGATCAGATTTGCCAGCAAATAGACCGGCCGTGCGCTGCCCTGGTCCAGGATCTCAAGCAACGGGGTTTGCTAGACCAGACGCTAGTGGTCTGGGGAGGAGAGTTCGGACGGACGCCAATGGGAGAGCAGCGCGAAACTCTCGGCCGGAACCATCACATCGACGCCTTCACAATGTGGTTTGCCGGAGCGGGCATCAAACCAGGTCAGACACTGGGAAGCACCGATGAACTGGGGTTCAATACCACCGAAGATAAAGTTCATGTCCACGACATTCAAGCCACGATTCTTCATCTGCTGGGCCTGGACCATACGCAACTAACCTTCAAATTCCAAGGCCGCGATTTTCGCCTCACCGACGTCAGCGGCGATGTGATCAAAAAGCTGCTGACATAACGCACCACCTTAGCCGAGGAGGGGAATATTCTAGCGTCGCGCACTCATGTCGCTGTGCTTAATTCGAAGAACCAATGGCATAGAGAGCAGTTTGGGTCCGAATGTACATTCGGCCTTCGCTGATTGCCGGAGTTGCGTAGATGTCAGAGTCGAATTCGTTGATCGCCAGAACTTCCCAATTGCCAGCAGCACGTAGCACGACGACCTTGCCGTGCTCACTGGCGATGTAGACCTTGTCGTCGACGCCGATCGGTGAGGCGTAGTAGTCTTCGAGCGCGCCCATCAAACGTGCTTGCTTGAGCGGTTCGCCGGTCCGAGCGTTCAGAGTCGTCGCGATTCCGCCGCTTCGGAAGAGGAACACCACGCCGTTGTATACGAGGGGCGACGCGACGTCGGGCAGTGACTTCTCAAAACGCCAGAGCACGTGCGTGTTTGTCACGTCGCCGCTGCCTCCGAGCCTAACCGCTAACAAACCGTTGCGCGAGGCACGCCGAGTGCGGAAGAACGTCCATTCTCTTTCATTCATAAAGCCGTCCCGATCCAGGTCGATCGCACGCCAGGTTCCCGTTGGCTGCCACAGCGGTGGAAGTTCCGACTGGGCGAGCCGACCGTCGTGATTGGCATCGGCTGCGGCGATCACCTCAGGGAAAGTAGGGAGTTCAACCTGCTCCCCCGCGTCGTTGCCGGTAGTCCAACCACTGAAATAGAGAATATCGCCCGCAATCGTTGGCGCTGTTTTAGGCTGGCAGGTCAAACCCCGAACGAACCAGAGGGGTTCGCCGTCGACAACGGAATACGCGGTGAGCTGGTAGGATCCGGGTGCGATGACTTGTGCGGGGCCGCGGGGCGGACGATGAATTACCGGGGTGGAGTACCCGTTGATGACGTCGCGTGGTGCTCTCCAGGCGATCTTGCCTGTATCTGTCCGCACCGCGATAATATATGCGTCGGTGTCCGTATCGCAGACGAGGATCACTCTTCCATCGGCATAGACCGGCGACGCCACGACGCCGTGCTGGCTGTTGAATGGCCCGAGCGGCAATTGCCATCGCTGTTTGCCCTCGAAATCATAAGCGACCAGGCCGAAATCCGCGAAGAACACAAAAACGCTCTTTCCATCGGTCACCGGAGTCGGCGCCGCGCGGTGATTGAGTTTGTTCTGGTGTTCGCGTTTGGCAGCGCGGACGGATCGCTGCCACTGAACCTTGCCGGTGGTGCGGCTCAGACAGATCGTAATCAAATCATCGCCCTCGGAGGAGGTAAGGAAAATGCGATCCTCAACCAGGACGGGGGAGGACTTCCCTGGCGCCAACTCTGTCTTCCACAGAACGTTTTTTTGAGGCCCAAACTCGGTTGGCAGTTTCCCGCAGAGAGGGCACAGTCCGGAGCCGTTCGGACCACGAAGCTGAGGCCAGTCAGCGCCGAATAGACCCGGTGCGCAACAATTAATCACGGAAGCACCCAACAACAGAAGCAGCCACCTGGACATCTCAGCCTCCCGGTTCATTCCTGGCCCTAAAGGGGCACGGCATTCTTCTTGATGTACTCGTCGAGCACCGATTCATCCGGCCCGATGTAGTGAAAGTACTCCGCCCAGTCGAGCCCATACGCTTCTCCACGGGCGCGGTCCCGCGCGAGCGCGAAATATTTTGTGTACTGGCGGTTGGCCGTCTCCGCATCGTTGCCGAGCAACGGCAGGCGCTTGCCTTCTGCCGCGAGGCGCTTGCGGACGCGCTCTCCCGTCTCGCCCGCCGGGCCCTGCGTCACGTTGGCCATGTTAACCCAGACTTTCTTGTCGATATGGTCGGCGATGTCGACCACTCGGTTGACCAGCTGAGGTCCGCGCGAGAAGTAATAGCGCTCCCTGACTGCGTGCGGCTTCACTCCCGCATAGCCGAATTCCGGATAGTCCCACGACATGCCGCAAATCCCCGCAGCCCATTCGACCGCCTTCGCGGTGACATAGTGATCGGGATTGCGCTCGTAGAGGCCGCTGGGATCATACACGACAATGGTATCTACCTTGAACTGGCGGAAGAGAAAGACCAAACGCGCCCGCATTTCGATGATGGGCCAGGCGTCCAGGTTGTGATTGGGATAGTTCAGGAAGATCGCTTCCTTCAGGCCCAGCCGGCGCGCCACTTCGCGTGTGTCTTTCTCGTTCTTCAGCACCACTTCGCCGTAGCCTGATCCCTCACCCGCCATCGAATCATCGGAAACCGTGATCAGGATGCCTTCGTAGCCCTCATCGATGAGCTTCAGCACGACACCGCCGGCGAAGATCGGAATGTCATCGCAGTGCGGCTGGATGGCCGCAAGCATTTTGCCCTTATGCGGTTTGCCGGTCTGTTTGCGTTCGACGGTGGTCTTGACGTTGTATGAGACCTCGCCGGCGCCGCTCGCGACTTTTTCATTGGCGGGCGGGAGTACGATTTGTGCGGTCTGCGCAAGCAGGGTAGCGCCTAGAAAATTTCTTCGGTCCATAGTCCCTCCAGAGTTTGCGGATTGAGTCTTTATCCCTGATTTCTTTGTCTTTCTACAAGAAGAATCAGGCTGTGGACCCTTTGGAATAGAAATCGGGAACACTTCCAATTCTACTTCGCTAGGTCGGCAACCGGAAAATATCCATCGACACGCAACCCGAAGCTTGGGCTTTTGCTTCTGAAAAAATGGAAACTCCGGTAGCCAAGGACAACCTCAAACTCACGGCTCACCGTCTGCTCATCGACGAGCAGGCCGACATCAGTTTGTTCCTCCTCAAGCCTCGCCCACGATTGAACTTGCTCCCCAACACGATCGATATCGTTGCCGACGATTTGCTCGAGGCCAAGAAGGTAAACCGTGACCTGCTCCTGAGGTCGAACTTGCAGCCCGTTCTTCGTAACTTCGACATCGCCATCGTCGATACACCTCCAGCGATGCGAGCCGCCACGCTCAATGGGCTCGCTGTCGCCGACACTACTATTTCCAGCTTCTTTGCTCTGTTGAAACTGAATCAACTCCTCCAGGTCGTAGCCGCCCGGCTATCTTTCACTCAGACCCTTCACTCGTAAATGCAGCCCAGCCTGCGAGGGCCGGGTAGGTGGTCATTAACGTGCGCCTGAGAGCCGGGGATTCGTTATCCTGCCTCCGCTTCTTCCGCGTGGGGTGAAGTAACGTTGGGTGCTTGTACCTGGGGAATCCAAAGGTCAGTCCGTGGTCCTATCTCTACGAGGCGCGGACTGTACCCACAAGCGGCACCGGTTCCAGATCCCGGTCCCGTTGCGGGACAACGTTGATTCGGGATGGCAACGTCATCGAGCAACCGGTCCATCAGACCACGCTCACGAAACGCTATACGGACGAGGCTGTGAAATTCATCCGCGAGAAGAAAGCGGGGCCATTCTTCCTTTACTTCGCTCACACGTTCCCGCATGTGCCGCTGTTCGCAACGCCCGCGTTCAAAGGGAAAAGCCGCTCGGGCATCTATGGAGACGCGGTTGAGGAACTCGACTGGAGCGCCGGCCAGGTGCTGGGCGCGCTGCGTCGCGAGGGCCTTGCCGAAAAGACGTTCGTCTTCTTCACCAGCGACAACGGTCCCTGGCTGATCATGGGCAATCAGGGCGGCAGCGCCGGACGGCTTCGCGAAGGCAAGGGGAGCACTTGGGAAGGGGGCATGCGCGTGCCCGGGATCGCCTGGTGGCCGGGGCGGATTCAGCCGGCCTTAACGAGCGAGCTGGCTAGCACCATGGATCTCTTCGCAACCGCTCTCGCACTCGGCGGCGCGCCGTCTGCTCAGGACGTGCGGATCGACGGACGGGATCTTTCGCCGCTGCTGCTGCACGGCCAGTCGTTGCCCGAAACGCCGTTCTTCTACTATCGCGGTGACAAACTCGCGGCCTGCCGAATCGGTGAATGGAAGGCGCATTTCTTCACCCAGGCAGGCTACGGCCAGCCCAACGCTGAACAACATGATCCTCCACTGCTGTTTCACCTTGGCCTCGATCCGTCCGAGAAACGGAATGTCGCCGCTGAACATCCCGACGTGATCGCTCGCATTCGATCCGCCGTGAAGGCGCACCAGTCAGCCGTCGTTCCCGACAAACCCCAGTTACAGTAGTCGCTCCGGCGCACCCTGACTGAGTCTATCCGACCAGGAGCTCTTTAGCTCAAGAGGCAAGCATCGGTTCTGAGGAGTTGATACTCGAAGTCGGTACTGAAGGTGGATCTCTCGCCATCTGGTTTCCTGGGTCTCGAGGAATCTCCGGAGCATTTTTTGTTGTCAAGCGCAACGAGGTTGTTGTCGGGATCAGCTCGACGACAAAGACAATAAGGGGAAAGGCCGGAACCCGTCCCACTTCAGCTCGAACAGCCAGCCCTCGCGGTCGAAGGGATCGCGGACCAGGCGGGCACCCTTTGGGTGATGGATGGCTCGAATTCACAACCGAATGCCGGTGGTTCTCCAAGACCACCAGATCGACACTTGGGCTTGACTCAAGGCTCTCAGACTCAGGCCAGCTTGGAGAGCTATTGAAGGCGCCCGAAGGGTTTTTGACCTGCTATCCAGTATCGAGAAAGATCAAACTCGGCGCGAGCCGATGAGCCGGAGGAGAGGATTGAACTGGACTATGCAGGGCGACTAAACGAATTCGAATTTACACCTTCACTGGCTGGGCAAACTTTGGTTTTCTGGCAGGACATGCATGACCCTGGAAGCTATTGACACTTTGCTGCTGTGACCGAAAGCCGATTGGCATCTCTGCAGACATGCCTGACTATTTTTTGATGATGAATTTAGTGGGAACATAACCCTCTTTACCATCCAGAGTACGCAGACGCGTCCAGTTTCGATCCTGACTCAAGATGGTGATTTCCTGACCACATTGAATTTCTTTCATTGTTGCTGAGGAGGCAACAGCGATGCTTTTCATAGAATCTTTACACTCGACATAGGTTCTCTCTTGTGTAGATTGTGGATTCTGAGTTGGAGTCGCTGTATCTCTCTTTGGAAATGCCGCCTCACTGGTTTTTTCTGGTTCCGAAGAAGTCTTGGGATGTGGCGCTTCGGCTTTTGTTGACCCTTTGGGTTCTGAATTGGCCAACTCCCGGCGTTCGTTTGCTCCCATTTCGATTTCTTTTCCAGACACCGATTTCAGAGCCTGTAATATCGCCCGATAGTTGTCTTTGTGGCCCTGTAGCAACACCCCAGCTTTCTTGCCTCCAACCAAGTTGTATTCGATGGCAATGTAGTGGAGCTTTGTCTTGTGAAAGAGACCAACTCCCACTCGTCGGTGGGCCTCTTGCCCGTACCTCAGGCCAGTAATGTTTGAAGGTTTGATGGAGATCGTTTTACCATCCTTGAGCAGGAGTCTTACCTCTTCCGAAGTGACGCTGAGGTGGTTGCCCCAATCTTCAAAACTGACCTCTGTTGAAAGCGTACCGCCATTGTATCTAACCTTGTCCCAAGAATTGCCGGGTTGTCCATAACTAGGCAACAGCAGCAGACAAATCAGCAAGATCGATGCAATTTTCTGGTCTCTGAGCAACTTTCCCATCGATTTTCCCCTCCTCGCGTTGGTGTCTGGAAGCCAGGGTAAACGGCCAGCTCAAACTGAAATTCACGGTTCTTTGTGTAGGTCTTTCGCTTCTCGTCTACCTTGTATTCGTATTCGTACCGCTCCGCCGGGAACGAGGCCCAGGTCAAGTTGGTTGGCTCCGCGAGATTCTCCGCTACAACAACCACGCTTCTAGGGCGAGTGTGCCTGTGAGGGCCGCGTAACGGTTGCGTCTCAGCGCGTGCGTTGCAGGCGGTCGTTATCTTCTGCTCTACGCTTAACCGTCCCCAAAAGCTCCGTCAACCGATACCTGAGATCCGGTGAAAAGGGCACGCACATCGCTGTTCTTGCGGAAGCTCCCCATTCCAACTGACACACGCTTTAGCGTCGGGTGTTCTAGAAGCGGACGGAATATCTTAGCGGAGCAGTGTCCGGCATGCGTAAGGCTAAACCATTCAAGGGTGGGAGCTTCAGCAATGGACGTAATGTCAGTGAGACCTCTGAGATGATGCAGATGAACTTCTTTTAATCGTCGCATGCTCGCAAACGATGGCAAGCGGGTAACGTTTGGCAAGTCTTGTAAGTAGAGGATTTCCAAATTCGGCATCTGTACCACATAATCGAGGTCAGCCAATTTTCGTACCTGCCAGATTTCAAGATGAGACACATTGGACAGTTTAGGCAGCACTTCGAGATTTGTGGTGCCCCCAAGTTTGATATCAAGCAGCCTCAGATTCCGAAGAGACTCCAAAAAGCACAACGTCGGTACGGTAATGGATCGGAGCACTAATTCCTCTAGACTGCTGAGTTCACCGACCACGTGGATTTCTTTATGATGCCTCTCCAGATAAAGCCGCCGAAGGCGACTGAACCGGCGGAGTACGCTTAAGTTTAGATTCTTCGATTTCGCCTCTTCAAGGTACAGAACCTCAAGTATTGGAGGCAACAGCTCTAAGAAAGCAATGCTCTGTAGCGATTCAACTCCAATTTTCAAACTGACGAGATGCTTCAGTTGCCCTATTTGTTCGATACATTGGACCTCTCCCTGGAGACAGTTGACGACTAGGTTTGTGACCGATGGAATATGCCTTAGCATTCTGAGATCGCATTTCTCTCGATAAAAGCCGTAAAAGCGGACTTCATAATCCGGACGGTGACGCAGTATCCTCAGTTCCAACGTCTCGAGCGCTGTTCGATCGGGAGATTCAGAAAATTGAATTTCTTTAAGTTCTTCGCGCGAAGCCAGCGCCTCAATCTCCTCTGCATTGGGTGAGAGAATGCTCATGAAGAATATTTAAAGATAACGAAAACATTAAGCTGGGTTGGCCACGCGGTTTGTGCGTGGACAACGTCAGCTGGAATGCCTAGTTATGCCGGCACATATTCAGCGGATCTCGCGTTTTGCCTCTGTCGATAAATAGGGTTCGACAATTTTTAGCACACCAAGTTGTGGCGTGCTCAAGAAAACATGTGGACACGGCATTCTCTACGAGGAATTCATGACTCTTGAGCCCCCAATGTCAGGAAGACCGTGTGGAAGGTATAGTCTGACGTTATAGCCAAAAGAGGCTCCCTCATCCCACGCGTGAAGGAAGGCGAGAAAAAAGCCGGGTCAGTTGTTCAACAAGATCGCGTGCTGGGTTGATGTCTTTGTTTGGCATAACGCGGAGTTAAGCTGCCGACTGCTTTCAACCAATACGAGCGAAGCGAGCTTCCATAGCTCGCTGGTCAGTGAACGATCCGCTAGCAGACAACAGCGGCCTTCCTGCAAAAGGTACTTTCCTTCCACTCCATCCGCCCGTCTTGCCCAGGACATTTGCTTCAAGCGGGCCAGCTCCCTCTTTCCTCGAAGCGAACCACAGCAGGTAGAAACATCCCACGCGGACATTGATCGCAGCTCGTCTGGGCGCATCGGAGCGCACTCTGACTCACGCCGCGTGGTAAGGGAAGCTCAACTTGGACGATCAAACGCCGTTCGTGAACGCATTATTCTGCAGAAACAACAGAGCGTCGCCCAAGCTGTAGAAAACAAGACGTACCTCTTTCAGAGTCTTGTCTGCAGTCAGAAAATCTTCAATTGCTTTTGATGAGACTGCGGCTGCTTCTTCTCGAGGATAACCATAAGCCCCCGTCGAAATCGACGGAAACGCAATGCTGCTGAGATTGCGCTCGACAGCTAAAGCGAGTGAATTGCAATAGCAGGCAGCCAACAACTCCACGTCACGGTCGCCTTTCGGCCCTCTGACGGGACCCACCGTATGGATGACGTAAGCGGCTACTAAGCTTCCACCATGAGTGATCACCGCTTCACCTGTCGGCAGACCTTCAGGATATCGAGTGCGGCGTATTTCCTTACATTCGTCCAGAATCTGCGAACCGCCCGCCCGATGAATCGCGCCATCAACTCCTCCGCCCCCAAGCAAAGAGGAATTCGCCGCATTGACGATCGCATCTACAAGTTGCTGGGTAATGTCTCCCACCACTACAGTAACTCGGCCATTCAAAAAGGATTGTTGAGTCTTTGAATCATCCATGCTCGTAACCTCGGAACTTCTCGGCTGCGCCGCAACGCGGGCCCTTCATTTCCCAGCATTGCTGAACCAGTTTCCTTCACGGAAGACTCGATTCTCCTTGAGCTGATCGGTCCCGCCGAATATTTGGATTTGGGATGAGGCTGGCTGCTGCACAGACATACTCAAGCATCCCAGCGCGAACCGCGCCAACCGATTCGCTGTGGATGCCAATGACGCGAGCGATGTTCCTCAAGGTAGTCACGACGCGAGAACAACTTGATCAGCGCCATACCGGCGACAAAGCCGCCGATATGAGCCCAGAACGCGACTCCACCGGCTGCGCCGATGGACTGCAGTCCTCCGAAGAACTGAATCACCATCCAATAGGCGAGCATCGCCCAAGCCGGCAGCGCAATTGTTGTCAAAAAGAAGCCAAGCGGAACAAGCGTGAAGACGCGCACACGAGGGTATAGAACAAGGTAAGCCCCCATGATTCCGCTGATTGCCCCCGAAGCGCCGACCATAGGTACGATCGAAGTCGGATTAGGAATGACTTGGGCAAACGCCGCGAACAATCCGCAAAGCAAATAGAAGACGACGAACCTCCCGCGTCCCATGGAATCTTCGATGTTGTTGCCGAAGAGCCAGAAGAACCACATATTCCCCAGCAGGTGCATCCAGGATCCATGAAGAAACATAGAAGTTAGAAGATTGAACGCTTGCCGCCCCGGATCGGTCAGGCACACCAGTCCCCGGCCCATTTCCATTCCCGTTCCGGGTGGAACTGAAAGCGTCAGTTCCCCTGGAATCAAACCAAGGTTGCACACCGCTTCGGCGACTCGCAAGGGTGATCCTGCGCCCTCCACAAACACCCATGCGAGCACGTTGACTGCGATTATGATGAACGTCACGAACGGTGTGCGCTGTGTCTCGTTTTCGTCGCGGTATGGAAACATGTTCGTCATTCTAGGATGCCTCTCACTTGAAGTCACTGCCTCTGAACGCAAACAGCACAGGTCACTCGTGAAAGGGAGCCACACAGCGGAAAGATCACACTTTCAAGAAGGTAGACGTCATCCGCTGAAACCACCCCAGCACGCACGCGCTGGCAAGGCAGTTCGCAGAAAGCGCAAACAACCTTCCCAACGCTAACAGCGGCGTGCATGCTGGCCCAAGCAAAAGCCCTGGGCAATTCACGCTCGTTCCGTTCCCGGCGCCAGTCAGCGCACAACGAATGGTGAACATGCTGCGGAGGTGAGCTGCGAGGCCCTTCCACTTCATCCGCCTCTCTTGCACAGGGCATTTGCTTGGGCAGGTCCAGCTCCCTCTTCTCAAAGACCACAGACGGGAAAGAACAAGGCTCTGCAGTTGGGCCGTGAAGAAACCCTTGCGCAGGGAAGGAATGCAGAATCCTCATTCCGCGCCAAGCCGAATGAGGCATCAGCGAAGGTGATTACATCTCAGCGCCTGGCTCGCCTTGAGGCGTGTCGATGCCGTGGAGTCCGACTCGTTCTTCGCGTCCCTGGTGCACGACAGTGATCGTGTCGCCATCATGCACACCGACAACTCTGAGTGAAATCCTCAGCCTTAGCGAGAGCTGACGAGAGGAGCAGTGGGGCTAAGATCGCGCAGAGAATCGGCGGCATGGCAAAGTCACAAATGCTTGTGTTATCTTCGGTTCCATTCTTCTCTAAATCCCCTTCGACCTCCTGGAGAGTCCTGGGCCCATAGCGAGTGACGTCGGTTGTTCGCGACAGCTATCGCGCGGCGGTACAATCTAGCCTTCAATGACCGGCCAGACCGCAACGCAAGGAGTTTTTACATGACTGAAAATCACCGTATGGGGTCGAACCCACTCTTCACCCGTCGTGAAATGCTGGAAATATCCAGTAAGGCGGCTTTGGTCGGCATCGCAGCCGGTACTGTTTCGCATGGTGCGGAAAGACGGCCACGTATCGCCTGTGTCGTCACCTATTGGGCTGCTCCGGGATCACATGCGGACTGGATCATAACCAAGCTACTGGACGGTTATTGGTGGAAGGGCGCCCATACTCCTTCGCGGGTGGACGTTGTGTCCGCTTACATCCATCAGCTTCAAGAAAGCGGATTGGGACAGAAAGTATGCAAATCGAAAGGCATTCCGATCTTTAACACAGTAAGTGAAGCCCTCACGCTCGGGGGGAAGGAACTTGCGGTGGATGGTGTTGTCCTAGTCGGAGAACACGGGATTTATCATAGCAATCTCAAAGGGCAGAAATACTATCCGCGCTGGTGGCTCTACCAGCAGATTATCCGGGTTTTCGAGCAGAGCAAGCGCTCGGTGCCAGTTTTTAACGACAAGCACCTCTCCACCAGTTGGGACGAAGCCAAGTGGATGTTTGACAAATCTCGTGAGCTGAACTTTCCCTTGTTCGGCGGTTCCTCCATACCGTTCTACTACCGGAAGCCCGAGATAGAACTCGATATCGATACGCCCATAAAAGCATCGGTCGTGGCTGGAGGCGCTGGAGATGAGGGAAGCCTTTTCCATTGTGTCGACGTGCTGCAGTCCTTTGTGGAACGCCGCAGGGGCGGCGAGACAGGCATCGAGGCGGTGCAGTGCATTCAAGGGCCTGAAACATGGAAGTGGACCGACCGCAATCCTTGGGCGGGCAATCTGCTTGATGCAGTGCGGACAAGCTTTGACTTGAAGCCGAGACACTTTCAGGAGACCGTCCGCGAACCAAGCGTCTGTATCGTGGACTATCGTGACGGGACGAAAGCGGCGGTATATTCGGTCCGGGGTGTGGGGTGGACCTACGCCGGCGACATCGAAGGGCGTAGAGGACCCGACGATCGTCTCGATGCTTGGCTGGCCTGGGCCCTACTCCCAGTACCACGCCGCGAACGCCTTCGAGCACTGGCTTATCGAGATGATGCTGACCCGAAAGGAACCAGTCAATGCGGAGCGGCTGCTTCTGTCCACAGGGATTGTATCGTACAACATGGAATCAAACTGGGAGAACGGCCGTTACCATGACATCGGACGCCGGATCAAGACACCGTTCATGGACATGACCTATCGCTCGACACGGGGACCGCTCTTTGAGACGGGGCCGCGGCCGCCGGTCATCCCATACATACGGGGTTTTGAAAAATAGGCTCTGCTCGAGAATGTGGCGAAAGATGCATTTTAAGCCGCTTTTTTAATGACTCTGACTGTGCTGGGCGATCACGGGCAAACCGGGAGTAATCCACCCGGACGTAAAATGGCAATGGCGCTGTTTGAATGATTCGCACCCACAGTGAAAAGGCAAGATCTTAAGGAAACATTTTTTGTCTCTGCAGGTATTCTGAGGAGAAGTCAGTTTTCAGATTTCGTCCGTAATACGCAACTTGACTTGGGATTGGTAAACGCTAGGCGACAAGGCAGGATCTATCCAAGTATGTCCGCGCAAACACTGAGCACAAACTGGGGGTGAATCCAAAATCGCGTTCCGCGACCCAGCACTCGTTCGCCTGGCGGTCGCACCCGATTGGGAGAGCTTGCGCGGTGACCCGCGGTTCGCAGAACGCCTGCGATCGATGCGACTGTCCTACGCCGCCTGACCAGCCCCGTTAGGAATTCTGCTCGGACCAATACAACTTGGTTCTAAGTTCGGATATCGCGCGAAGCGCCACCATTGGAAAGGAGGGGGGATTCGAAAACCCACAAAGAGTGACGGAATATCACGTTAGCTTCGAATCGTAACGATACTGGATTCACAATGGGCATGTCGGGACACGCGCTGGGTCACAGTTCTTCATACCCGCCAACGTAGTCTCTTGGATGCAAGGCTCCGTTATGTAGGCCCCACCGCAGGAGTCCCGGATGAGACTCTTTTTGCAGCCATAGGCCCGCCCACATCCGTTCTTCAGTGGCGAGTTCGTGCACGCGCCCCTTGTGAACTAATCTCATTTACTTCTCCTTTCGTTTTGCTTCACAAAACACTGCGGACAAAAGCCTACGCTATAGTAAATTGGGGCATTTTTCACTGGGTGAGTTAGTTGCCACGGCCACGACCGCCACCTCCTCCGCCAAATGTCACGAAAGTACGCCGTCCAATTCGTGTATTCCACTTTGATTGTTAGTTCATGCCCGCAGGCATATTTCGTGATGACAGTCTTTGGATCTGGCTTCCACATCGGTGATTTGATTTTGATCTCTTCGTCGTCTCCCGACGGCATTACTTCGCATGGCACGCCATAGACATAACCAATCCAGCCAGCCAGCGGCTCGATTGCCGGTGTGCACCAGAGTCGCTTGGGATAGCCGAACTGCGCACGATAGCCATCCTCATGCTCGATGACCTTACCCCATAGGTTAATCTCGCCGTAGACGAGCCTGAGTCCAGAATTGGTTTTTCCTATCTCACGTAGGAGTCTCGGCTTCTCCTTGTAAGCATAGATGCCACACGTACAAGTCAGGTGTGGTGCCTGCTGCTCGCTGGGATCCTTCCCAAGGACCAAGGTGCCAATGGTCGAATACTGTTCACAGCGCGCTTCAATCTTCTCACGAGGCACGTAGATCGTGTCGTTGCCAAGATTGGCAAGGAAGTGCGGATACATGAAGTTCCATTGTCGCCAGCCGACGATGGGTTCTCGGACGATCACTACGCTGGCTCCTTGACTGGATCGGCTGGCTGCTCGAATGGTACTTCTTTCTCTGGTACCGGTTCTTCGAGTGGCTCAACTTCGATGATTCTTAGTGGTTCACCTATCTGAGACATGCTGTACTCCTTTCATTATGATATGCGCCAGCCCGAGCATGACCTCGGAAAACCTGCGCGATTGTCCGCAAGCACGTTATTGATATCAGCAGGTACCTCCAGTGATTAAAGCAGGACCCATGCCGTCCTGCTACTTCTGCGGCGTCCGGAACGCTTTCATTGCTTCCCACGCACCTGGCGCCTGCCGTTCGAGCCACGCGACGTACCGGGTAACTGCCTGTTCGAGATTCCGAGAGAGCGTGGAATTGTTTGTCATCTTGCGGAGGTCGTAGACGATCTCTTTCACCTTTCCCAGGTGCCAACCATTTCGCCGCCGGCAGATTCGAAAAGACCCGGCGACAACGTAAAAAAGACGATCGGAACGAAACGACCCACGGTGCAGTGTTTGCTCCTGCGCTACGGCACTAGTGTTCGACATATCTGCCTTCCAAATCTTCCGAATGGTTCACTGCACAGTTCGTTGCAAAGGTAAGTTCTTCGAAGCGCGATCAGGTTTCTCGAGGTGCTCCCTTTTGTCAATGAACGTTACGACTCCGTCGGTGACATGTCCCTAAGGATTTGCTAAGATTCGCCGAAATCTTATGGCCATCCGTGAGGTATTTCATTTCGACGAGTTCACGCTCGAGGTGCAAGAGCGGCGTCTCCTGCGCGGCGCGGAAGTCGTCCGCTTGTCACCGAAGGCTTACGATATGCTGGTTGCGTTGGTGCAGCAGCGGGGCCGTCTGGTTACGAAGGACGAATTGCTGAGGCGCCTCTGGCCCGAGTCATTCGTCGAAGAAGGCGGTCTCACCGTTCACGTGTCAGCGCTGCGCAAGGCGCTTGGCGAGGACGCCCACCGGCCGATCTATATCGAAACGGTGGCGCGGTCAGGGTACCGCTTCATCGCTGGAGTCCGGTGCGATCTGGCCCACGAGAAGCCATTAACACCGAGCGCCATAACGCGACCCGTCGAACTCTACGAACTGGTCGGCCGCGGCCGGTCTCACCTGTTGTCAGGCTCGTACTTCGAACTGCCTGCCGCCGAGGACGCCTTTCGTTCCGCGATCGCGATCGATCCGACCTATGCACCGGCGCACGCCGGCTTGGCGCGCACACGGTGCGTGCAGGCAGCGTTTCGGGTCGTGCCGTACCAGGAAGCGTTTACGGAGGCGAAAGCGTCTGCCTTACGCGCGCTGGCGATGGACAGCGCCTCGGCGGACGCGCAGGTTGCCCTTGGCACGGTTCTTTTTCTCAGCGAGTGGGACTGGACGGCGGCGGAGCGCAGCCTGCACCGTGCGCTCGAAATCAATCCGGATCACACCGAGGCGCTCCTGCAGTATGGGTCGCTCCAGGAAGCGCTCGGGCGGCTCGACGATGGGCTGCGTTGCAAGCAACAGGCGCTCGCGCGCGATCCGCGATCGCCCGGCGTTCTAGTGCAGATCGCCATCTCGTATTGGCATCAGCGGAAGTACGACGAGACGCTCGTCTGGGCTCGGCGGGCGCTGGAAGTCGACCCGAAACATGTGCTGGCTTGCCAATTCATTAACAAGGTCTATTTGAAGATCGGGGACATCAATAGATTCGCGGCCTGGGCCGTCAGCATCGCCATCGAGTTCGGCTTTTCCGAAGAGAGGGTGGCGGTGTTCAAGCAAGTCACTGCGGACGCGCAGCAAGTGTACGCGACGGCCGGCCTCTCCGGGGTGAACCGATTCTGGGTGGATCAGATAACGAACCCGCAACTGGACTTCGACCCGTTGCTGAAGATGGCATTCTTCCGCGCCGTTCTGTATGGGGACGCAGGCCGGCTCGATGAAGCGTTCGACTACCTCGATCAGGCCATCGCGTTCCGCGATCCAGCACTCGTGCACCTGGCGGTCGCACCGGAGTGGGACAGCCTGCGCGGTGACCCGCGGTTCGCAGAACGCATGCGATCGATGCAACTGTCCTAAGCCGCCTGACCGGGCCCGTTGCAGCAGGGCGGGATAGCGTTGTGATGGCCTGCTTCTGAACTTCGCCGACGAACTGCGGCGCCGCGTGCCTCTGAGCAAATAACTTCAAACTGCATTTCGCGCAAGGCTTGTTGGGGATCGATTTTCGAGGCGCACCGCGCGGGAATCAGCAGTGCGGCGACGGTGTTCGGCAAGCGATCAATCACGGCTTATACGCATTGGCTTTGGCAGCGAGCACGACGGCGAGCGTTGGATTACATCCAAGTTTCGTGATCCTCGACGAACATTACAGCAGAACGCCGACCCTAATCATCGCCGCGGTTTCATCGAATGAATCGGTCTCGACGCTGGAGTGCCACTTTGACCTGTCAACGCCTTATCGTATAGGCGGGTTCCTGCATTCACGCGATTGTTGAACAGAAATAGGTCCTTGAAAACGCCGTAGCGTTTACTGATCCAGCTTAGTGGTCGTATAGTTGTCAAACCGGAAATTGCGAAACACTGCCGACTCGAACTCCAAATCCAAAAAAGCTGATTTTGTAGGAATCTCGTGCGCATGGGACCAGCGCACGGGTTTGCTCCCATGAGCATTTCGCCTAAGCGGGTGGAATCGTGATCGCAGCTCATGCCTTCTTTGCAACAGCATCCGTGCGAATCGGCAGCCTCCAGTTTGGCCGGACGAAATGGCAGGTGTAGCCGCCGGGATATAGTTCAAGGTAGTCCTGATGCTCAGGTTCGGCCTCCCAGAAGTCGCTTGCTGGAACAACTTCAGTAACAACCTTTCCTGGCCACAGGCCTGAAGCATCGACGTCAGCGATCGTGTCTTCCGCAATCCGCCTCTGCTCGTCGCTGGTGTAGAAGATCGCCGACCGATAGCTGGTCCCGACGTCGTTGCCTTGGCGATTGCGCGTGCTTGGGTCGTGAATTTGGAAGAAGAACTCGAGGATCTGCCGATAGCTGATGCGCGCAGGATCAAAGATTACCTCGACTCCTTCGGCGTGTGAGCCGTGATTGCGGTAGGTAGCGTGGGACACGTTGCCGCCCGTGTAGCCGACGCGCGTCGACAGAACTCCGTCGTATCGCCGAAAAAGGTCCTGCGTACCCCAGAAGCAACCGCCTGCAAGAACAGCGCGTTCCGTAGTCATTGAACATCCTCCACTTGGTTCAGGTAAGCCCCGTATCCTTCGGCTTCCATATCGTCGCGATGGATAAACCGCAGCGAGGCTGAGTTGATGCAATAACGCAATCCGCCGCGGTCCCTTGGACCGTCGGGAAACACGTGCCCGAGATGGTTGTCCGCGTCCGCCGAGCGCACCTCGGTGCGGGTCATGCCGTGCTTGGTGTCCCGCAATTCGTTGACATTCTCAGGTTCAATGGGCTTGGTGAAGCTGGGCCACCCGCACCCGGAGTCAAATTTGTCAGACGAGGCGAACAGCGGCTCGCCGGACACAAGATCGACGTAGATGCCCAGCAGGCATGGACGGCCTAATGAATTACGTCTAACGTTCACTGACTCTCTCATACTCTTTTGATGAGGGCCTCGAACCGGGCGGAAAGCGCCAGGAACTCCTGACCCCAACCGCTGCTTATGCTGACCTCCTAATCGAGCCGGTGGGCGCAAACAACAACTTAAGGTCAGACCGTCCCGAAGTGTCTCCCGATTCAATCTGGGTGATGAACGCGTCGAACTCGCGCAGTGCATCCGTCGCGCTGTCCCAGTAAGACCAGATGAAATTGTTGTCGGGTCGCGCGAGGAGTCGCGGGTCTCTCGGAGAACTCTTCGTTGACTCATCTGTGGTACTTTTGCTCACGGGTGCGAACACCGCCTAACGTGCCGATCAGCCTTGGGGCCAACTGGCGCGACACGTTGTCCCCATAAGCTGGATCGGAGGCTCCGATTCTTTGTCGCCTGCTATGTCTTGCGAAAAGCATCACCATTGCAGCTGTATCTTCGTAACTCCAAAGCTCGTGACTTTCCCATTCTTTACTGTCCAAACCATTGCCCAGTCACTATCAAAGGCACGTCCAGTCGACTTGCTCTGGCCCCGCCAATTGCCTAGCGCAATCACCCTGTCTTTTTGAGCTACATATTCTTTCGGTTCAAATTGTTTAACCATGACATTATCACTTAGCGCCTGGAAAAATTGGGCTACTTGGTCCACGCCGGTGACGTCAAGCTGCGTGTGTAAAAAGCTTAAGGGTGCGGTTTTTCCACTCATGATTAAATCTCTGAAAGATGGCATAGATGATTCGGTCAACACTACCAATGTTAACGAAAACCACCATCGGCCGTGTGCGGCGTCGCACTTCGACAAAACAGCGCTCGATCAAGTTCGTGGTGCGCACTTTCTTCCAGAGAGGCTTGGGGCAATCGAAGAAATTCAGTAGCTCGGGCAAGTCCTTCTCCAGTTGCTTGACCATACTGCCATACGCACTCTGCCAGCGGAGACAAAACTGCTGAAAGGCCTGTTGCGCCTGCTTACGGCTCTCCGCCCGGTAAATGGCTTGGGCGTCTTGCTTGACCTGGTCGCGGTCCCGCTTGCGGACACGGTCCAGGATATTGCGCATCTTGTGCACCCAGCAACGTTGATGCGCCACCCGCGGATAGACCGTCTCCAAGGCCGCCGCCAAACCCGCACAGCCGTCACTGATAATCATCGCCAGTTTCTGCCCCGTCAGTCCGCGTTGCCGCAAGTCATTCAGCAGTCCCTCCCACGCGTTTTGACTCTCGCTTTTGGCCCCGCAGAAACGCGATCAATTCTCGCCTCCCATCGAGTTTGATCCCATAAGCCACCAACAACAGCACTCGTTGCGGCCCGCTGGCTCGCCTCACTTTCAGCCAGACTCCATCCAGAAACAAATAGGCCCACTCGTCTTTCAAGCTCTGCCGGTGAAAAGCCTCGACCTGCTGGTCCAGCTTCCGAGTCAACCGCGAAACCGTCAGTCTGGCGAAACCTCTTCCTCCGTGATCAGCGCCATCACTTTGCCTACTTGCCGCGTCGATATCCCCCGCAAAAACGCTTCGCGAATCAGCATCTCTAATTCCGGGGCCCGCCGTTGCAAGGCTTTCAACCCCTTCGGCAAAAAGCTGGCGCTGCCGCGTCCGCCGCACCCGTAACCGGATCGTCCCCAAGAGCGTGCTGAAGTCCCGCTCATACCAGCCATTGCGAGAGTCCTTCCGTGGTTGCTCCGGCCTTTCCCGCTCATACCGATTCAACCCTAAGTAGCCCGCCATCGCCGCTTCGGAATCGGCCTCCAAAGCTTGCTTCCAGGCTTGCCGGGTCTTGCCGTACAGATCTCCCCAAAAACTCTCCTCCACTTTCGCCACGAAGTGTTGAAACTGCTCAGTGATTGGGATAACTTTCCTAGCCATAGGGTGTAAGCTCCTTTCTATGCATTCGAGGTTTTCTTCCTTCGTCGGTAGAAAACCTGCTTACACCCTCTCGCTTTTACACACAAGACATTACGTCACCTCCACGCCCTGACGCTTTCCAGCATAGGGAATCCCAGAAGAGCCGGAATTGAACCATTGCACGTCAGACGATAGTGCCTTCAGAATTGTCGGAATGTCGCCTCGGCAAAACGCTTCGTACAAGTCCTGCACGAGTTTTACATTTTCTTGTTCGCTCACGAGCTTTCTCCTTTTATTTCTCCAGCTTATTTTTTTGTGTCGTACATCAGCCCAATATGAAGCCGCGACGCGAAGCGGCGGCGGCTTGAATGAATTGTTAGGACGCTCAACTCGCCGAGTGGGCGCATCGTGGCTCATGCTCGAAGATGGCCGAAAAACAAACCATAGCCATCGATGTCCTCGATCACAAAGCCTCTGAGACCATCATCATGTCCCCTAGAGGCACTGAGAAACGAACGCCACGCGACGCGAACTCCGCCGCCAACGCGTCCGGATCAGGGACCTCAACGATAGGCATCCCAACTAAAGGCTGGTTTACGTTTGTAGTTTGGGACAGGTTCGACGATGACCTCCTTGCCGTCCGAGACCTCGCCGAGCGCCTTGAACATGATCATTGCCCCATCCCGGCGGACAATCCCGAAAAACTCGTCGTCAGGCGTTGGGCCTCGAAACGTGACTTCAAAACCCAGTATGTCGCGATAGAACGAGAGCGTTGCCGGGACATCGGCGACGATAAAGAAGGGTGAGATGCCGGAGATCGTGGGTCGTGTCATTTGTGACGCTCCGTTGCAGATCCGATTTTCCCACGACGGATGCCAGTTCGCATAAGTCGCCTAGCGACAAAGCTCAGCGATCCGCCGTGCGAAGCGCGTTGATTGCAACCGGAGTGCGATGGCCGAGTTCGTTGCAGCGCCAGACTGTGCGAAAACTCATCGTGCAAAGGAGTCGAAGAGGACTGTGACGATGAGCTAGGGAGCCCTACTGTTGCTGGAACCGTTGAGGGCCGAATTGATCGACCAAGAAATCACCATTCGCTGTTTCGGCTGGGTGGGACTTTCCGGTATGGGGTCGAGTCGCTAGTCTTGGCTGCCCGGCTAGCTCAGCGCAGCCATGAGTTTCTCGATTCCCATCAGATTCAACACCCGTTTCAGATTGTAGGCCAACACGGTCAGGCTCATTTCCGTCGCCACTTTCTCTTTGCGCCGCATCAGAAAGTAGCCTTGCTCCATCCAGCGCTTCATGGTCCCAAACGGATGCTCCACCAGTTTCTTGCGTTTCCGCATCTTCTCAGGGTTGTTGGTTCACCCGGAGCTGCATCCGCTCCAGCACCTCTTCATACTCCCAACGGGTGATCCGTCGATTGTCCTGGTTACGCGTGCACTGGGGCTTGAGGGCTCTAGCCGCCGCAAGCTGAAGTCGAGTAGTAGCGAATGGCATGGCCTTTCTCGACCGTTCCAAACCGATACGTCAATTCCTGGCCAGCCGGGCAGCGGTAGATGTCTTTGTCGGCCTCATAGTGGAATCGCTCCTTCCCAAACAGTCCCAGCTTGGTGTTGGCTGAAGTATAAGGTTTGGGAATGTAGGCCGTGATGCCTTGCGCTTCGCACTTCTTGACTTCGGCCCCCTCGTAGTACCCCATGTCGGCCACCACCTCCAGCTTTTCAACTCCCTAACGCTCGCCTTGGCCCGCTCCGCCTGGGAGTCAGTTGGTCCTGGTCCGTGACCGCGTTGGTCACCTCGTGCTCGACAATCAGCTTGTGCTTCTCGTCCACCGCCAGCTGCACGTTATAACCGACCTGGCTACCGTGTCCCCTCGACAGGCGTCGGCTGTCGGGGTCGGTCAGCGAGATCTGCTTTTCGCCGCTCTGCTCGAGTTGTTGCTGGTAGCTCTGGTAGCGTTGCTTGCGCTCTTGCCAGCGTTGCAGCTTGTCTTGAAACTCTTCGGGCTTGCCCGTCTCGATGCTCGCTTCCTCACGGTCCTGACGGTCCAACTGCTTCAGGTACGCTGCAATCTGGGTGTCGATGTCCGCGATCCGTTGCTCGAGCCGCTTGGGACTGAAGTTCCGGCTCGGACTGTTCACCGCCCCGAACTGGCTGCCGTCGATGGCCACCAGTTCTCGCCCAAACAGATCTAAATCCTTGCAGACCAGGGTGAACTCTCGGCAGACTTGTTGGATCGCTCGCCCATTGTCCCTGCGGAAATCGGCAATGGTCTTGAAGTCCGGCCGTAGCCTCCTCAGCAACCACATCAGCTCCAGGTTCCGCCCCGCTTCCCGCTCCAGTCGACGGCTCGAACGAATCCGGTTCAGGTATCCATACAGGTAGAGCCGCAGCAAATCCCCAGGATCATAGCCGGGTCGTCCGGTCTCGGCAGCCACTGCACGCTCGAAGCCCAGCTGTTCCAGATCTAGCTTCTCCACAAAGGCGTCGACAAACCGCACCGGATTGTCTTCGCCAATGTAGTCGTCGATCGTCTCCGGTAGCAGGTATCGCTGATTCCGGCTCTCCCCACCGATGTAACCCATCTGCGCGCCTCCACTCTCATTGGCTTTGGCGCTCATTTTAGCTATCCTTCTCCTGGACTCAAGGAGTTTTCACACAGTCTGGCGCATGGTTAGGCCCTCAAAATCTTTTCCATCGCCTTCCCCTTTGCTAATTCATCGACCAATTTATCGAGATAGCGTATTTCCCGCATCGTCGGCTCTTGAATGTCTTCCACTCGGACGCCGCAAACGACACCTTTGATCAAAGTTCGTGAAGGATTCAGCTTGGGAGCTTCCTTGAAGAAGGTTTCAAAGTCTGTCTGCTTTTTCAATTGTCCTTCCAACTCCCGCTGATTGTAGCCTGTCAGCCAGCAAATGACGGCATCAACTTCTGACTTTTTACGCCCCTTTTTTTCTGCCTTTGCGACATAGAGGGGATAGACGCTCGCGAAGCTCATCGTAAAAATTCGATGTTTTGTTGTCATGTGAATAGAAGGCCTAACGCATCTCCGTCATTGGCTTCACTGATCCTGGATCACATCTTTCCTTCGCTCCGCGATATGCCAAAGGACGCCGGAGGGATCCACCACATAGGCGACACGAAGTCCCCAGGGCAGCATGGCCGGAGGTTTCGGCGCAGGCACACCGAAACGTTTTGTGAGATCGAGTGATTCGATATGCGTCCACCACATGTCGAGATCGTCAACCATGAGCTGCATCATGAAGTTATTGGCCGAATCTTCCTGGTAATAGCGTTGCAGGATGAACCCACCTGAGCCGGCATTGAATATCGCAACCTCGCTATCGAGAACCTTTTCGAAACCGAGCGCTTCATAGAACGCTTTGACAGTTCGAAATCCTTTGCAGGCATGAAGGGACGAACCAGCTCGGTCCCCGAGGAAACCCGATCATTTTTACTCCTTCTCTCGCCGAACCTAGCCGACGGGCTCAATGTCTGTTGGAAACCGGCCAAAGGCATCCCACTGCTTCTGTCATCTCCGGAGATGCCTATGGTTTCGTGCGTTCCATGCACGATTTCATATGAGCGTATGCGTGTCCGATTTGAACCGCAAAATCTTCGTCGTCAATTCGACCGTCAGCACTCATCTGTGCGACGAGTGAAGCCAAGTACTCCTGAGCATCTCTTGCAGTTGCCCTTGTCGCGGTTCCGTTAATCCCGCTTAACGCTGCGAATAACAGATGGGCGGGCGTCACGCGCTACCGTCACGCGCTGGCAGTGGGAGGTTGTTGCGCATTGCTCATCGCGCCGATTAGCTGAAAGTCATCAGGTGATGTTGCCGCCCGACACCACGGCCACGATTGGGCCGTTTCCGACTTTCCCAGTTAGTGCCGCCGCCACAGGAAGGGCACCCGCACCTTCGGCGATTACTCGGGCCTTTTCCGCGAGAAGACGCATCGCCTGCTTCGTCTCCTCCAAACTGACGACGATGGAGCCATCGCCCACTCCTTGCATTCGCTGCCACATCCGGGGAAAGACACTATGTCCGCCGGCGCCGTCTACGAAGGATGCCCTCCAAGTTGGGAGGCTTGCGGAGAACCCAAGGCGAAGGAAAGTGACACTGGGGCACCCGTTTCGGGTTTGGCCCCCACACCGCAATCGAAGGGTTGAGGGCCTTAATGGTCGTGCCCACACCGTTACCAGTCCTCCTCCAATGCTAGCAATTACCGCCACATCGTCGCATGGCCTGCAATGAAGTTATGATCATCGAACCGGTGTACGAATGTCCCTTCCACTCCAGGGTACGCCCGATCATCGAGCGCTTACCAGGCGACCGCAAATGGTACAGGCACGAGTTCTGCCCCGAGCGCTTGCATGCGGTCGAGCTTTGCCTTTGGTGCTGTCTCAATGACCACCACGGTGCAGGGCACCGGCCAGCCTTGCAGCATAAGCCAGCCCCTGGCCTGCGTTTCCGGCGCTGATGGTCCACACGCCGCGTTTCCGTTCGCTCTCCGATAGCAAAGACACAGCGTTCACAGCACCACGAAGTTTGTAAGCGTTGATCGGCTGCAAGTTCTCAAGCTTGAGCCGGAGGTCGGGATACCCAGGTCCCAATTCGAGCCGCACCAATGGCGTGCGCAGAATCGTGCCAGCGATCCGCTCACGCGCTGCCTTTATCTCGGCAAGTTCAATCGGGCGCATGGGTTCGAGCATGACAGCATCTCCTGAACGGAATCCAGCACATACCGCCCTGGGAATAGCCTGATCGCTTCGACGTACGCGACTCAGAGCCAGCGGCCGCATTCACTGGGTAAAGAACTGGGTCTATGTCTCAAGCGTCTTTGCCGGCGACTACATCGGCCCAAGCAAACTGATGATGGGGTCTGGAATACTTACTTCGGTCGGCTCAAGCTTGGTCGTTTTCTGTAGCGCCACCGTCGCATCGAGGATTACTATGGTAGACTGCTGAAGCACCCGATACGTGTTACCTATGTCCGACGACTTTTTTGTTACCTATGTCCCCGGCCGCTCAAATCCAAGATGCGACACCGGCAGCCGGCACACTTTCATAGCCAACGACGAACACGGCCCTTGTAAGCCAAGTAGGCGTCGCCAAATTTTCGCTCAAGATAGCGTTCCTCGGGCAGGATCGCGAGCCTCTGGAGCAGCCAAGCGCAACAGGAGTCAGACCTAGAATCCACAAGTTCATCAGCGCTACCGCGATCCAATGCAAGCAAGCACCATTTGCAGGTACATGGGATTGCGTGTGATACGGAACGGGCCGCGCTCGACAATCTGGGTAGTTGGTTTCCAAGGGTTCTCGCTTTGCCCTGTTCGTCGAAGTTGTACAACGGAGCGCCAGCCGAGACCGAGCACTGCGCCCGTCACGATCAGACCGCCGACCCAATAGCGTTGCGGTGCTGGAAGCTGGAAGCCAAGGTCAATTGGCCAGAGGCGATTGAGCCCGACTCCAGCCAGTACGGTCACCAGTGGTATCGCGGGGGGAAATACGCGTACCGCTGCTGCGTCTCTTTCGTGCTTAGGCTCCATGTGACACCCCGATCACACCCCCGCGGCCCAACGGCGACGCGTCACCCTGCCAGGCTCAACGCGCTGATACCGGTACCTAACGTGAAGCTCGATCCGACCGCGCCGACCACGGCGGTCTTTCGTGTGAGGCCCAACATTGTCCGAAGCCGGTACACAGCTTCAAGCCCCGTACAGTGCGCGCCCAAGAGGTAGCGAAGCCCGAACGTTTTCAGCTTGTTCCCTGTCCATTCCAATGTCGCATCGTCGGCGGCAAACAGGTGAAACCCTCCAACAGCGGCAAGCACGGGCGCCTCGCGCACGACTTTGCGAGCGTACTCAATCGTGTTGATCACGCCGGCATGGCCGCAGCCACTGACGACAATCAGACCGTCTGCGGTGTCGACGATCACCGAGGCATCCTCGGGGACGGTGTCTTCGATCAGGCCGTCGGCTGTCTGGACTCGTCCGTGCCGCTCCAATTTCGTTCGGGATTCGGGCGCGGGACGGGCCCGGTGAGCCACACCGCAGGCAGGAGTTGGGTCGGGCCGGCATGTTCAACGAACTGCGCCGCCGAGAGCCTCGTACGCCGCCTTCAGAGGCAGCAGGCCGTTGCCCTCCGAACCGTCGGTCCTTGGTCGTCGGTCAAAGATGCCGCGCGCGACGTGGGCGCGGGATAGAGCCCGAGCGTTCTTCTTGGCCAGTTCCCGTCGAAGGGTCACGAGCCCGGCTGTGTGATCACGCATGATTGTGGGTGATGACAAGATCGGTCACGTCTGATAGGTCGATGCCGAGTTCGCCAGCGATTCCGGAGCACGGTTTCCGGGCGCTCGCCGGTATCGATCAGCAGTCGCCGGCCATCGACTTCAAGCAGCGCCGCGAATCCCCACTCTCCAATGCCACGACCGGGATCTCCCGCCAGCATGGTGGAGAGAACAGTGACTTTGACGGCTCGGGCGGGTTCAGCGGACCCGAGTGCCGGGTCGACCAAGGCGATGACGCTGAGCACGACCATCGTGCAAGTGACGCGGAGACGTTGCATGGTCGGACTCCCCCTGTTCCACTTCAA
>CAWBTP010000020.1:0-146977 GCA_963791795.1 uncultured Acidimicrobiia bacterium | reverse complement strand
CGATGCGATTATACGACCACATCACGCGCCACGGTCGCCTGGATACCCACGATGGCGTTCATCTTGAGGAGAGCGACCGTTGTCGCTTTGTCACTCTACCGTCGACGACTCGGTCATGCCCGGAGTTTGGCTGAAGGCCATCGCTACTCTACTCGGCCGAGTGCCATCGGACAGCCACGCCTGGATTGTCACCAACGAAGTGCCTGCTTTCGTGAGGTTCGAGGGGACGCTCTCCCTCACAGGACCCGTCTGGCGGATCGAGTCGACGAGCCCCCGATGGCCCGACTAGAGCCGCTATCAAACGACGATGCGGTCGCGCGTCCCGTATTGGTCCCTCTTTGAAAACCAGCGCTTGGCGCGACCGTTCTTTATTGTGAGATAGCAGGTTCCACGATGCCGCTCAAATTCCGTTCGATTGCCGCAAATCTTGCTGATCCGCAGACTCAGGCGCACGCACCGTTCCGGGGGGCGGCGCAAAGGCACCCATTCGGCGGCTTCTGCAATTAAGGCCATGCTCAAGAACTGGGTATGAACTCGCTCTACGAAATCTGCGTTCGGTCGGACAACATCTGATCAAGGTGGAATTCTCGGTGAGCTCTTAAGAATTTCTGGGCAAGGTCAGAATTATCTCCCTCAGCCGTGAATTCCTTTCCATGTTGGAGAACACCAACCTGAAAGTGCCCGCTGATGTTACTTCGACACTGACAGGAACGTAATATCCCTCATCGAGACTGGCGCCCTCGAACGTCCCAAAACCGCTACTTGAAGAGCTCATGAACAAGTGCAGCGCAGCGCGATCCCGACATGTGAAGCATCGACGCGACCACCACTGCTAGGACAACCCCTGGCAATGCTCGCCTTATGGTGGCCCGCCCAAAAACAAAAAAGCGCCTGCCAGGCAGTTCCGATCCAGAAAGACCACCTCGCAAGCGCCGGGCTCTCTATCCCTTTCGCAAGACAGAGAATCTCATCGTATCCTCGCCCCTCCACGATCCAGACAAGGCCAAATCAGAATCCCAGTCTCAGCAAAGGCACCCAACCAAACGCCGCCGCAATGCCAGGCGGGCTGCTAAAAAAGAGCTGGGAGGTTCAGTGATTAAATTGCAGTGGTTAATTGTGGTTAATAGCTAGAAACCTTAGCAAAGGATCGGTTAGATGGCCTGTTCAATGACTTGGCGATAGTCCGGAGTAAGCATTCGAAATCAAGGGGTCCAAATAGGCGTCGGCCCCTGCCCGCATTGCTTGCTCTCGTTGAGATGGATATGCAGAACCGGAGCAAAAAATAACGGGTGTAGCAGGATCGACCGCGCGAATCTGTTGGCAGAGCTCGGCACCGGTGCCGTCTGGAAACTCAAAGTCCAGGAGATAGAGATCAGAGTGCCCCTTTCTGGCCCCGCTCAGACCCTCAGATAATGATACCGCTGTCCTGACTTCGAAGCCTTCTAGTCCGAGAAAGGTCTGCATCATAAGGCACGTATCTATCCAGGTCCTTATCGATACAGAGAACGCATCTTCTCGAAGGATTCAGGAGATTCTGAGCTCGGGTGCACTCGTTCCCAGTTCTACAGAAATATTCTGACCTCAGTCAGATCCTTGGCCAGGGCGGCTGCCTGGTCCATTTGGTGCTGCTGCTCGTTGCGCAGGATTCCACGCATCTGCTCGGCTAGTGCGAAATCGTTTCGTGTTTCACACTGGCGAACGAGTTCCTGATAGCTCCTGATCTCCTCACTGTTGGTTTCAAGCTCCAGACAGACCACTTCCTCAATGTTGTATAGCCTGTGTGCGAGTTTGGGCTTGATTTTGATTTCCGCCATGCCCCCGAGAGAATGGATCTGGTCCGAAATGCCAAGCGCATGTTGGAGCTTCTCTTGCGCGTGCGTCTCGACCTCTCTGGCAGTGTTTCTGTAGACCGCTCGGTGGGCGACCTGGGAGTAGATCCCATACATGATGATGGCGTCGTACTCGCAAGAGAGGCGCTCGTTCAAGAGATCAATTAACTTGCTAGCCGATATTTTCGTTGCGCTCTTCTGCTGTTGAGTGCCAGTCACCATATGGGGCCTTGAACTCCTTCAACCGTGCCTGCGCAAAGCCCGATCGAATCGCTGCAGGCAAGAGTCTAGCGGCAGCCTGCGCCTTGTGGACCAGGCAACCAGGATGCTTGGCAAACTGACCTTTCGACGGAAATTCCTGACGAAAGAAAAAACTTTGAGTTCATCCCGTTTCACGTTGTTTTTTGGAGCTGAAGCCCCTTATGGTGGCCCGCCAAATAACAAAAAGCGCCTGCCAGGCAGTTCCTTCTTGAGGAGCTCTCACTTTGAGGTCGTCAGTCATAGTTTGACTTCTTGCAGAATAAATCTAACCTGCTTTAGTAAAATGCTGCTCGGCGTGTCGATAGCGAAACAATTCCTCACCCAGCGGCTTGCCACATGTCGTCCCCAGTAACACTGCGAGGTTCCCTGAAGCCAGAATTGCAGATCGCCAAGCAGTCGAATTCTCCGAGTCGATCGCGGATCAAGGCTATCAATAGGTTTTCCCGCGGCAGAGCGCCCAACGCATCGACCCGGTCATACAGTTGCTGAATCGCGCTGCGGCTGAAATCGAATGCTCCACGCTCCTCAGCATCGAGAAACGACTCGACAACTGGAGTAAGAATCTCTTCGAAAGGAAGTGCCTCTATAGGCCATGCGGAAGTTCTGACTGGCATAGGCCTTCTTTATAGCAGGGGCTGTTTGGGTCAGATGTTTAAGATTGACCGGTCAGATGTATAAAATTGATCAGTGCTCGGCGGCGCTTTTGACGCGTCTTGATGAAACCCTGGCGACGCAGATCTTCCAACCAGAGTCCCACAACACCGCCGCAATTGAGGTAGAAAATCGTTTCCAACCGACTCAAGTTTCGCCACGGCGCTAACGAATCTGCAGGCTCCGCTGGGATCTCGCGAGTTTGAATGGTTTTATCAGGTCCTCGGCGAAACTCAACCAGGGTGTTTGGTTGAGTACCGGGAATTGTGAGCATCGTAGAATCCTCGAAACCCTAGAAAGACTCTGAGGACTCTCAGACGACAGCCCTATCCTTGGTTGGTAATGAAATGACGAGCCGGCGAAAGGTGTCGCGGTGGTCGGCAGTCGAACAGAACTGCCCGTGGTTCCTCGATTCCGAGCTTGGCAACGTGTGGGCAGCGGATGGGGGCTTCGGAGCATCACGCAACCGCTGCGGAAGAACGGCGCCCCTCATGCAAGGCTCGCCCTCGCAGGCTTCGCCTTTCCGACAAACTTTTCTCTGGTCTCTTTGGCTCGCTGCTTGAGGTCTTGGCCGGGCTTGACGATGATCGTCGTATATCCATTCTGAACCCTAATGTTGTACATCTTCCCAAGTCCCGGCCAAGTACCCCGATAAACGATTTCTGGAAGTTCTATTTTCATTATCTCTTGGTTTCTTGATGCGACTGCCGGGCCAACGGCTTTCTGAACTCCTTGACCGGGTTCCGTACCCTTCGACCCGCTTCTTTGCGCAGTTGCCTACCTGCGAACGGGGACTTCTCTTCCGCAGCTAGGTTGGGAAAGCGCTGCATGATCTGGCTTCTGGTTTCTTGCGGAAGGTCGTCGATCTGATTCTCGAGAAACTTCTCGTTCTGGCGCAGAAACACTTTGAGAGTCGCCTTAGGCCCATCAAGCTGCTTGACGACAATCCATTTTGTCCTTGCTCCAGGTTCAATCCCGTAGAGTTGAACTTGAGTGTGACCGATAGGGATCGCGATCGACTCGACATAGCTGACGCGACAGGGGTCGTCAGAAAATACCGTAAAGTTCATATCGTTTCCTGCATAGCCGAACTTGTGATGTTGCAGTTCCATGATTCTCTCCCTCGTGCGCAAACCCAGCCAGGACGAAGACCAGCAGATGCCAGTCTCCGTCACTCGGCTCCCCCCGGTTAGGTGATTGTCATCTCCATTCCATTTCAATCTCGTAGTCGTCGGCACCGCCCTTGTCGTCATCGATTTTGATGATGGCGGTGTAGTTGTTCGATTGGTTCGGTTGCTGCACAACCGACACCTGGCCGCGGCCATCTCGCTTTCTTACGGATACCGTCACATTGGCTCTAGGCAACGGGTTGGAAAAACTAACCTGCTCGCTGAGAGTCTGCGACCCTTCCCTTTCTCGTGATCTCACTCGATTGCCCTGAATGTTGAGTTCAACATAGTCATCGACGCGCCCTCTCCAGGTCATCGTGCCGGGACCGCTATAGGATTGGTCATTGCCTGATCTGCCGTAGAGGTCTTCGTTGCGTGACCTGTCATACACTCCGTAGTTGCGTGAGTCGTAGGTTCCGTTCCATTCCATTTCGATCTCGTAGTCGTCGGCACCGCCCTGGTTGTCATCGATTTTGATGATGGCGGTGTAGTTGTTCGATTGGTTTGGTTGCTGCACAACCGACACCTGGCCGCGGCCATCTCGCTTTCTTACGGATACCGTCACATCGGCTCTAGGCAATGGGTTGGAAAAGCTAACCTGCTCATTGAGAGTCTGCGAGCCTTCCCTCTCTCGTGATCTTACGCGATTGCCCTGAATGTTCAGTTCGACATAGTCATCCACGCGACCTCTCCACGTCATCGTGCCGGGACCCCGATAGGATTGGTCATTGCCCGATCTGCCGTAGAGGTCTTCGTTGCGTGACCTGTCATACAGTCCGTCGTTGCGTGAGAGGTCGTAGGTTCCATCGTTTCTCGACCGGCCCTGCGTAGCCGTCTTCATAACCCCTTCTAAACTCCGAATTCCATTGTGAAGACTCATTTCTCTGGCGACGATTGTCGCTGTTCTGACCATGCTTGGCATCCTTCCTTCCGAGTTGGTATCCCTGATTATAGGAAGCCTTTGGGTTGTTTTGCTGCGCCAGCAAAACCGAAGCACCGGCAGAACGGAAAGGAATCAAGAGCTGCATGTTCGATATTCCAGTCCAACCCAGCAGAAACGAAGCCGCACAGGTTGTAGTTACGATTCTTTTCACACGTGTCATGACCTTCTCCTTTTTCATCTTCCCTCGTTACACTTCCTTCGAAGGGCTCAGAATTCACTGTAATGAGCCCCCGAACTGAATTGACAAGGTCTAGAGCAAGAACCTTCATAGTACCTGTGACTCCATTCGAGTGTCTGTCCGATGCGGCTCACACGTTTGGTCAACATTGCTCATTCCAAATTAGGACGAGCGACAACGTGTGAGTCCCGCAGCGGGCAAACTCCCGGAAATGAGGAACTATCGAGCAGAGACTTCCTTGGATTGATTCCGCGGTGAATGTTTCTGCAAGACATTGACAAGATGACGTCCTGCCTTGGGAACTGCGACTTTGTTATCTAACACGATTTCTCTTGCCGTGAGCTTGCGGCCGTAAACCCGTTGATTGGCGTCATTGTCGGCGCGAAGCGTAGCGCCTGCGAGGGAAACACCGGCAAACAGGCCTTTCGAGCGAGAGTAGCTGAGTATCTCCGCTCCCATGTACGCATCGGTGGCCGCTTGAGCGTCACGGCCTTTGGGTCCTGCCGCGACGGAAGCGTCTCCACCCAATTTGACCTGGCTGCTGAGAATGGAGTCTGCACCTTTCCTATTCATGACCAACAGAATGAGATCGGTGGCTTCTCCGCCGAGTTGGAATCCAATGCTGCCGCCTTCCAGCGCAAGCATCGATGGAGCGCCCCACTGTCCTTTGAATTTGACGCCCGTTCGGCAAACCATCGCACCCCGGCCGTAGCTGCCGCCGATTCCGAGTGCCACCTTCTTAACCGATGGAACGACAATGACGCACTCGGCCTTGTCCATTAGATCCTGAGGGATATTGTCGGGCACGTTCATGATCTCTTCCATAACGACCGCGGAATTCTCCAGACGGTCTGTTTCCTTCTCCGCAGCTCCGAGCGGAACTGCAACCAACATGAAGCCAAGAACAAAACCTAAACGACGTAACATGGCTGCCTCCATAGATCAGCAGGGAGTTGCTGACGTTGAATCTTTCCTGAACCTTTTAAAAAACCTTTACTACCTGGGGCCGGCGGTGAGATCTGCCGTGTCCACAATAAACGTTCGCCCATGAAAGCAGATCAGAGTGCAATTCTCCATCTGGGTGACAACCTCCACCTTCAGGCCACGATAACTGGCTGTCATACGGCTCATCTCTGCGATCATCGGGGACGCCTCTCCGCTTCGCAATCCAGGCTATGATTTTTGCTTCGCGCCAGTGACCAGCAAGGCAATCCCTCCAACCAGCATCAGTCCTCCGAGTATTGGAGGAAGGGGAATTCGCTCGTGGGTCTCAGCCGTGGCATGAATCGGTCCGATATCAAGGACCTTTTCTTGACGCGTGTAACTGATCCCTTGATAGGCGAGAGCCAGGGCACCCAGAATGATTAACACAATGCCACCTAGAGTCATCGGTTTCATGTTTTACCCTCCTAAAGCAAGCACTAACTCAACCCGTGTCCCAAAGCATGTCTCCCACACTGCTCCGCCTGGCTGAAGCTGGAGGGCACGTGTTCACACTACCGTGGGGCGCTCCCCTTGTCAGTTCTCAGTACTGCTCTCCTGTTCGATCAAAATTGCTCATCCCATGATGGGCTCGGGTACTGCCTTTAACCAGTAGGGCCTGGTGCCCCGCCGCATCTTGGGAGGAAGGGCCTCGGCGTAAACCTGAGGCCCGGCGGGAGAGTGTTGGGTGGGATCCATGCTCGTTCTACGCCGCAGCCGAGTCTGAAGATGGTCTCCAGGGCGGTTCCCGAGACGCGTTGCTTAAACGACGAACTTCTGCTTGTTGCGAACTCTTTTCTTTAGTTCGCGGGCACGAAGCTTTCCGATGGGACGAAGGTGCCCCTCCTCTTTCAAGGTGGCGACCAACGCGACCCATTTGGGCTGTCTATTGTCACCTGCCCACGCGGAGACCGGAGATGGAGTGCATGAATCCAAAAACATCCAGTAGCCACAAGACCACGCCAATCACCACGACGGCATTCAAGATAGACTTGATGGGACTCGCCATCGGTATGAAGTTATTGACGAGCCAGAGGAGAACACCGACCGTGATCAGGACCATTACGAATTGAATTAAAGGCATGAGACACCTCCTTGGTTAGAGCAATGGTTGCGCGGCCGCCAGCGACATCAGCCGCGCTCGAGCAGCACACATCTTAAGTTTGACTGTTACTTGTTACGGGTGGAGAGATCATAGATCAGTCCCGCAATGCCTCCGGAGGCCGCGCCAATGCCAGCCCCTTCTTCCCGCCACCAGTGCTCCAATGCCCGCTCCAGCTCCGGCACTCCCGCCAATGATCAGAGCTTCTTTTTGCCAGGAACGCTTCTTGGACTGTTGCGGCGTTGCTCTTCGCTCCACGACAGTTGGGTTGGAGCGAACAAATTGGTCCCGGCTCACAGTGCGATCCTGGAGCACGACCGGATGCATGCCGGCCTGATCCCTCAAATAGACTGCATTTCCGTCGTTCTTCTGAGGAATGACCAGTTGTGCCTTCTGGCCATCGGGCAGCGTTACCGGCACGACCGTAGAGGGCATCATGACTCCATCTGCCGTCAGAATATTTTCAGTCGTGGCGCCACTGACGCCGTACTTGTCCTCGATGGCTTTGGCATCCAGATTGGTACTGGAACACGCGGAGGTCATCATCGCCCCCGCGAGGGCCAGCGCTGCTACTAGGAGCAGCGCCTGCTAAACGTTTGGTCTTCATTTTCTTGTTTCCTTGGTTTGTTTTGGCCCGTCTCCAGGTAGGTGCGCTTCCCGCAGCCGTGCAGATCGAGCCTGGAGAACTGGACGGCTGCGGGTCATTCGTTCGAAGCCTTTTACTTCTTTTCCTTTTCCCGGTCTCCCCGGTCACTTTCGGTAGTGACAGCTTTCTTGACCCCTTCACCGACTTTCTCGCCAGCCCGGCCGATGCCTTTACCCATTTCTTTGCCTGCCGCGATGGGTTTGCCTTCCTTCATCTCGTGGCCAAACTCCGCGCCACCCTTCCCGACCTCCTGGCCGGCGCCTTTGAAACTGCCGCCTATCGATTCTGGTCCGACACCGAGTTTGCCTGCAGTCTCGGTATCCACATGTCCTGTGACCTGCAGATTTTCCGCCTTCTGATACTGGCGAATTCCTTCCCGGGTCTGCGGCCCTATCAGGCCATCAACCTGCCCGCTGTAGTAGCCTTTGTCGCGCAGCGATTCCTGCAGTTTCTTGACATCGCCCTGCTGCAACACCGCTGGATGCTTTCCCGTCGCGTCATCGGCGAAGGCCGATGGTGGCATGCTCAGTCCAAACACTCCAGTCGTCATAGAAGTGAAGACGACCCTGGCCCACATCACTTTGCTGGTTCGAAACATTTTGTTCTCCAATTCAAGTCTTTATCGTTTGTAGGTGCGGGAAGCTTCGACTGGCTGGCTTTCTTAGCCGTCCCAAGTGGCTTACCAGTCGTTGCTGACCTTCTGATCCTCATTGCGATCCGCGGTCTTCGCCAGATCGCCATCATGATGGGACTTTGATCGTGAGCCAGTTTCCCCACTGAGGGGAAACTGGCTGCCCAAGGTTGCGACGCTGCAGTTACCCTGGGAAAGACTCCAGGTGGCGCTGCCACCATTCCAGCTATGGCTGCAACTTGGCACCGGCTGCAGCAGCCGGAGTTCCGATCTCATCGCCGGAGACAACCAACTCCACGCGGCGGTTCTGCTGCCGGCCTGAGGCAGTGTCATTGCTTGACACAGGCTGGCCTTCGCCGAATCCGCGGGATGAAATGGAGGAAGTGTTCATCCCATGTTGAGTGAGAAAATCGCGAACCGCACTGGCCCGGTTCTGTGACAGGGTCATGTTGTATTCATCCGTTCCGACGCTGTCGGTGTGGCCTTCCACTTCGAGCTTCAAGCTTGGATGAGCTATAACGATCCCTGAAAGTTGGGATAGTTTTTCACGAGCCACGGGCCTGAGAGTGAACTTCCCGGTGTCGAAGAGGACATCGGACATGTTGACGATGAGGCCTCTGGCACTGTCGCGGGTTTCCAGGACCTTGTTGAGCTGATCCGCTAGTTTGCTACGCAATTCCTGTTTCTCCCGCTCGGCTTGCTCCAGGGCCGCTTTGCGAGCCTGCTCGCTAGCCGTCAACGCGGCGTCTTTATCAAGCGCTGCGCGCTGGGCCGCAGCTTCTGCGTCCAGCCTGGCACGCTCAGCCTGTGATCGTGCTGCCGCTGTGTCGGCTTCGGCGCGGGCGCGACGTTCAGACTCCAATCGTTGTTCCTGCTCGGCGCGGGCGCGGGCCTGCGCGGCATCATCCGCCTCAGTCTTGGCGCGGTCAGTCGCTGCGTTGGCCTGTGCTTCGCGTGCGGCTGAAGCGGCACGCTCCGCCGCCAGGCGGTCTTCTTCCTGACGTTTGAGGGTAATCAGCCGGGCATCCTCCGCCGTCTGCACGGCTTCGCGAGCCGTCATGGCAACAGGCTTCGATCCCGCTTTTCTCGCCTGGTAGCTCTCCGCTTGTTCGAGAAGCTTGCTGGCTTTCTGGAAGCTTTCGGCTGCAGCGACGTCAGCGCCCGCCCACTTCGCAATGCGCACAGCGTTTCGCGCTTCGTAAAGATCCAACGGCGTGTTCTTGTCCAATGTCATCGGACGCAGATCGGCCGGCTGGACGTTGACCGTGTATTGGCCGCGTTGCAGGAGCTCATATTTCGCATCGATCTCTTCTACTTTTCCAACCGTGTCTTTTCGGACGACGTTTTCCATCACAACGGCATCGCTCGGCTGTGCGACTGCAAAATAGGGTTCGGCAGTGACGACCAGCCCGAACGACTGGAGTTCGGTCGTAACGTTGAGCTTGCTCTTGGTGCCGTTCAGGATGACTTCACCCAGATTGGTCGCCCGGCCCTCGGGCGTGATGGCCCACATGACATAAGTAAGAAACTCGGGACCGAACCGGGTGGCCGATTGCAGGTCGTCGAATTCAACTTCGATTTCGATGTATCCCTGTTTGCTCTCGACCTTGGCTTCGCCCCGGGCTTCTGGCATCAGGGCCGTGCCGTTGAATCCGATGGTCGTAGATCCGCTCCGATGGCGATAGTTAATCGCCTTCGCATTGCGTTCGACGACATTGACTCTGATTGTATAGAGCGGGTTCTTCCCTTCCTGCTGGACTTGCACCTGGTTCGATGTGTTCGGATTCTGTGCCGCGCCCGCTGGTAAAACGAGCAGCAATGACGCAATCGCCAGAATCGTCTTAAGCTTTGGTTTTTTCACTTTGTGACCTCTTAATCGTGTAAGCACCTTTCGTGCTGATACTGTGGGCTACCTGCCGATGCACAGTGCATCGTCGCGCACTTCCTCTCGCGTGAACCTGCGTCGAAACAAACCGCTGCGAAAGCGTTGTCTGCAACGCGCCCCGTTTGCCTGTTTGCGTTGCGGGGCTACGGCCGGAACGGTGTTGGCAGCCATTCGTCCGGAAGTGACTGGCGATCTGGTTCCCGCCAGATCCTGCCTGCCAGATGGAATCTCTAGTGCCTCAAGGTTACTCGTGGGATCGCTGGCTGTCAGTTCACAACTGCTCGCCTGTAGGAGCAATAGTGCTCATGGCAGTTCATGAGGGAAGACAGTGAGCAGGAGGAACTGTGGCAAGGACACACCGTCACGCTATTGTGACGGGCAGCGCTCTCACGGCGTCGCTGCAGCCGGGATCCTGTGCAAGCGAAAAACTGGCTCATGGTCGCGGCAGCGGCGTCACTGCAGTGGCCACGTCGAGGACCGGCGGCCTCTAGCCGCGCCAGCGAGAATATCCCCAGCCGCCACCACCGAGCAAAAACAACACCACAACAATGATCAATAAAGTTTCCGTTGACATGTCTCACCTCACTCACTCGCAGTTCGATTCGCCCGTACTCGGAATGATCCAAGCGGAAAGGCATTCGCCGACCGCCCAGTTCAAAAGCTAGAGCGCAGCGCGCCGGCCGCTGATTAGATTGAATAGAAATACAACGGCGGCGATGACCAGCAGGGTGTGAATCAAGCCACCTCCCACTTGCATCGAAAAACCCAAAAGCCATAACACCAGCAAAATTCGCAACGATCGTATACAACATGACTGTCTCCTTCCTTCCTATGTTCCGAATTTGTAGTGCAGCCCCCGGTACTCAAAGCTTGAACCTTTGTTCTCAGTAGACGGACTTCGTGGCCACTTCGCTTGAATCCACCTCAGAGCGGCCGCTCTGCTTCAAGCTGCCATTACAAGTCTTTTCGTGATCGCGAAGTTCAGCCTCAGACTGCACTGCCAGGCCGCACTGCGGACATTGACTCAGTCCTGTCTGGTGAACGACGATTGCGGCCCTCTTTCCTCCCCGGATCTGAACTGCCTCAACATCGCTGGCCGTGCGGCCTACCGGCCTATCACTTTTGGCGTAGTCGGCACTGGCCTCTGCACTGGAGGAGATATCCTGTGCTCCTGTCCGCTCCAGGATTTCCTTGGCACGCCGTGTCCAATCCACATTGTCCGAATGCACGGAAAGAAGAATGCCGCCATCTCGGACCCGACCCTCATAACGCTTGGCAACGTATTCGGGAGTCCCCAGACCGATAAGCGCGCCCGTGATTCCGCCGGCAGCGCCACCCACGCCCATCCCCGCTAGAGCGGCCATAATCGGGCCGGCAGCGACAAAGGGTCCCAGGCCGGGGATTGCCAGAGCGCCAATGCCTACCAACCATCCCAAGGCGCCACCCAGCACCGCACCGGATCCAGCGCCTGTTGCAGCCCCTTCCGGAGCTTTGCTGCCTTTCTCGTGACCAAAGTCTTTCGAGCCCACGTTCTGCGGAAACAGCACGGAAATATCGGTATTGCGAAATCCAGCCTGTTTCAACGTCTCGACGCCGTTCTCTGCGCCGGAGTGATTAGGATAGAGACCGAACACTGCTGTGTTTTTTCCTGACATGCTGCAACTCCTTCTGGCGTTAGCCTGTTCCTTCCTGCTTTCATGACTGCTTCGATGGCCTGCTTGCCTTCACCGGTAATTTTCCTGGGCTTGGTTCGATCGCTAGCTTGTTTCTTTTGGCCGAATCACTCCTTCTGAGTTCCGTCTGGCACATGTGTTTGCTACTGAGGGAAAGTCAGCGTCGCCAACGTCCGGTCTGCCAGAGGATCTGCCTCCCTGACCGACTCGCGGGTATCTTGGGTTACGGTTCTTTTATACGCTGAGGAACCTGGCGTGTCAGTCCACTGCGGCTCACATGTTTGATCACATTTGCTCATCGCAGTTCATGAGGAAGAAACCAGTGTGCTGCCCAGTGCAACCTACGGGTAGCGAGCGCCGCCGAGACCCAAAACAGGAAACCGCCAAGGGCGCAAAGAGCGCCAAGAGCTTGCCTGATGAAGCCTTTCGTAGAAGTACTCGGTCCGCCATCTGAATCTAGGATCCGTGATTCGAGATTCTCAGATTCCAGATGAGAGCTCGGATTCCCCTTTGCGGTCTTGGCGCTCTTGGCGGTTCAACAAAACTGCGAATTTGACCGAATCTTGAACTTGATTGCCACCAAGTGAATCCAGTGGAGCTGCAGTACCACGCCAAGGAGTCGGCCCGTCAGCCCGCTGTTGCGGCTGGAATCCACGAAGCAAAGCTTTCTCCTGGACTTGTTCATGAAACGACTGACCACTCACCGGGCGAACCTTCCGGCAAAACGAGCCTTGGAGGGTGTTTAGAAAGGCCAGCAACAAAGGTGGAGCGGGCGCTCTGCGCACGCTAAACGCGCGCAGGAGCGCTTCCACCCTGGTTTCTAAACACCCTCCTACCCGGTGAGCAATTCTGACCACACGTGCGAGCAGTCTTGAGCCGACATGCGAGTTGCGTCCCGGATAACATAAGAATTGTGGCTGGAACTGCCAGCCGGGACCGGGTGCAACAACACGGGCGCCGCGCCAGAGAAGGTCCAGCGCACAGCGAATAGAGAGGCGGGCCATGAGGGCCAAGACGAGACAGGACGGAAGAATTTACCTGGTGTTGCAACAAACGGTGCGGCTACTTCTTTTTTCTTTCGCAGTCCTCGTCGCCTCCTTGGCAGCTCAGATCGGAAGCCCAGTCCCAACCGTGGAAACCATCGTGGCCCGCATGGGTCAGGCTCGGGACGAAAACCAATCCCGCTCTCGTCCTTACATCGTCACGCGCGATTACACGTTGTTTGGCCAAGAAAGACAGAAGAGCAAGTCCCATGTGATCGCTCAAGTGACTTTCGTTCCCCCGGACCAGAAACAGTATGCCATCCAGGAAAGCAAGGGGAGTGGGCTGGGAGAACAGATCGTTCGGAGAATGCTCGCAGGTGAAGCTGACATCACGAAAGATTACAGATCAACGGATTTCTCGCCGGGCAACTATAACTTTCGCTTCGTGCGTGAGGAAGATGTCGAAGGCCAACGCTGCTACGTGCTGGAGTTGCTTCCCAAGCGCAAGGACAGGAATCTGGTCCGCGGAAACATCTGGGTTGATGTCCGCACCTACCTGCTTCACCGCACCGAAGGTCAGCCTGCGAAGAAACCCTCGTGGTGGCTGCGGGATGTGCACATGGTGTTTCTTTACGGCGATGTCGAAGGAATGTGGCTGCAGATTTCTTCGGAAGCAACAGCGACTGTCCGGATTCTCGGCCAACACACAATGGTTACGCGCGATTTGAAATACAGCTTTGACGAACTCGTTGCCGCTGGGTCAAAACAACTTTCAAAGTAACCGCGTGACTCGGTTCATCAGAGCGATTGGGATTCGGGGAGGAACATCATGGAATTAGACAAAGCCCTTCAGCTTGCAGTGATTGCGGCCTGGAATGATTTGATGAAGGCTAGCCAGCCAAGCTCAGTACGAGTGGAGTACCAAGGTAAACCGGGGACTTCCTTGGATAACGTGAGCGTCTGGTCGGCCAAAGCCTGGGGATATCACGATCTAGTGTGCGATTACTGGACGTCGGCTTCTTCGGCCCATTCCAGCGGGGTATCTTTTAAGAACGGACACGGCTCGGATAAGTTGACCGACACCCTTGGCTTCATCATGAAGAACCAGGATCAATTCACGCGTCCTGCCGACGCTGGTCGTAACGGCCTGGTTCTGATCGATCCGCCCGGCGCAGATGAACGCCAGGAAGCTGCTACCTGGATGAACCAGCAGGTTCGTGGCAGCCACACTAAGTTCGCTAACGCTGCGGGCTAGGGAGTTACCAAAAATGTCGTTAACAGACTATTACAACCCCGGAAGCGAGTTACTGCAAGGCGGTGAGCGTGTTGTTTCTTCACGCGCCTTACCAAGCGAGAAAGTAACGGCAGACCAAATCAAAGTGGGGACTGTCTTCATCGAGAAGGGCACGCCTTTACCCGATTCCTTGAACTTCGAGAGCGAGCCCTATTCGAATGGCTGGAGATCAGTCAAGAATCTCAATGGCTACGAGTTCGATCGAAGACTCCGCGCAGTGGGATGGAACTTGTTCGACCTGGCTCAAATCAAAGCGAGCGTCTTCGGTTTCGACCCAGCCTGCTGCAAAGATCATTCTCTTCTCATCGTCGTATATCTATAACGACAGCGAAAAGGTCATAGCGCGTTGGGAAGACTCACAGTCCTCGCTAAATCTGTTCCGCTCTTCCAACCAGCCCAGGTTTGGAATGCTCTTCTTTCGAAACGCGTGGATGCTCTTGCTGAGGCAGCTATTGTCAAAGCGATCCGACTGGACGAGCAAGAAGCTCCCCAACGCGAGATTGCACGTCAAAAGAAGGAAGGCGAGGAGAGCCGGGCTGCCCAAGAGAAAGCCAGGCCCGCAAACAAAGCGGATTTTCGGCCGTAAGCAAAGTTTTGTAGAAGAGCTGCTCCCATTAAGAGAGCAGCAACCACCTAACAAAAAAGCCATCCAGCGAGATCCGGGATGGCTTTTTCCTTTCTTGAGCATCTGTGGGGCTGCTTTACGCGGCCAATTTGAGTTTGACTTCAATCTTCTTGGGAAGAAGCTTCTCGGCCGCCGGCAGCCTGATCTCAAGCACACCATTGTTAAAATTCGCTTCGATCTTGTTCAGATCAACACTCTCCGGCAAGATCCAGGTTCGCTCGCTCCGACCATAACTGAATCCTCTCAGGTGCCAGTCCTCTTCCTTGACGTCCGCGGGCGGTTGCCTTTCTGCCTTGATGCTGATGTAACGGCCCTGGATCGAAACATCCACGTCCTTGGGATCTACTCCTGGAACGGCCACCCGAAGCGTGAGGTTATTGTCTTTTTGGTAAGACTCCACCTCCGGAGTGAAACTGTAAAACTTCGACTGTGGCTCGCCCTGGCTCAGTCTGATTACCGGCTCGTCGAAGTTTCTATCCAACAAATCGAAGAAACTATTTCTAAGTGTCAACATAATGAATCACCTCTCGGTAGCGATATAATATTGCGACTACTTGTTGTCAAAGCCGCGAGGTGTGAACCCAGGGGATTGTTGCTCGGTGTTTGGGTTTCTGGCCAATTTGACGGCACGGTAACTTCGACCTGTGTTTGGCCTTTGGAGGTGAACATCCCTGGTACCAATTCCGCAGCGCAATCGATTTCGATATAAGGCGAGTCCAAATGAGCCGCTGGCGTGTTTCCGCCAAATGCCCGTTCGAAGCCCTCGCCAAGAAGGATGGGTGGGGCATGCGCTCAATCTTAGCGTCGGATTGCACTCAGGATCGCGTGCTGCCCTGCTTCCGCTTTCAGTTTTTCTTCGCCTCTGAATTGGCCCAGTTAGCAAGTGGCTTCACACTGCTTGAAGGCTTCAAGTTTGCCGTGGTCGGCTTGCGCAGATTGTCTTTCGCAGATTGCGTAAAGCTCTGAGAGCCCTTCTTTCTGGATCTGTGACATGAATACTAATGGGGCCCGAATTGTTTGGGTACGAAAGCCTTTCCGTCACGCCTTTCATGTCCGCGTTAGAATATCCGCGCCACCAGTTCATTATCGCCCGGAGCATTTTTCCCCCTTGGGTGAATTCTGCTCTGCAGGATTCGGTCGACACGCGTCACGTGAATGGGCAAATCCATTGGCTGGAAAATCAGAATCATCTTTTCCGATAGCAACCGAACCGCTTGGTCGCTAAAAAGAGGTGCGATGGGTGGTACGAAATTAAAGCTTCGCAATACTTCGCACTTCCTTCTCAATCAGGTCTGCTTGAGGTCTTCAGCTTTTCTGCTATTCTCGGCTTTGCGCAGAACGCGCAAATCTCTAAGAGCCAGTCGTTCTGGCCCATTGACATAGATCCCACCGGATTTGGAGTAGGAAAGCCTATCCTTCACGTTTTCCATGTCTTCTTCAGAATACCCGCGCCACCAGTCCATTAGTGCCTGAAGCATTCTTTCCTCCTGGTCATCTTCTCCCTGCAGAATTCTCAGAGGCGTCGATTCGCAAATCGCCTCCTGTAAACCTAGAATCATCCCTGTCTGGCAGGAATGTTCTGTCATACCTTCAACGTTGGTCGTCCTGGGGCAGGCTTGCAACTTGCTCATATCGTCTTCCCGTAATCAAGCGGTCTCTAACGTAGCCGGGAACACGCTAAAAGTGAGCGCTTACGACCCTTTGCTAAGGCCGGTGGAAGAACTCCGCACGGGTAAGCATTCCATCACGGTCGGTGTCCCGGCGCTCGAACAACCGCGCGTCGCCGCGCCACTCGCTAAGTGCGATCATGCCATCGCGATTTTGGTCCAGTTCCGGAAAGCTGCCTTGGTGGTCATCCTCACGCGCGGAGAACTCATCACGGGTGAGCACCCCGTCCCGGCTGGAGTCCAGGCGGTCGAACGCCGGGTTGTCATCGTGCCATTCGTGGCGGGAGATGACTCCGTCATTATTGTGATCATGGTCCTTGAAGCGGCCCCTGAGCCGCTCGCCTGAAACTAAATCGTCTGGCCCGCGCCCATCGGGGCGCACCTCGCCCCCGGACAGGACGCCATCGCTGTTCCAGTCGTGACTGAGAAAAGACTGATGATCGCCGCGCCACTCGTTGCGGGTGATGATGCCGTCATTGTTGCGATCCAGCCCGCGGAACCTCATCGCCTTATCCGGCTTCGGCTCGGGCTTCTTTTGCGCTTTCGCAGGCTTCGCGTCAGACTTGTCTCCGTCGGCCTTTCCGTTGTCTTTGGCAAAAAACGCGTGGGGCGTGGTGCAGAAAGCGAACGCTAGAAGGATCGATAAGACAAAGGGTTGCCTTTTCATTGGAGTTCCTTCGACCGCGTTGCGGCGGTGCACTGCCGGGTGGATCTGCAGGGCAGATTTTCTCCCGGAATTCGGGCTGCCCTTCAGCAAGAAATAGCCATCCCCTTTTTACCCCGGCGACCTCCACCAGTCAGTTCCGAACCGCTCACATGTGTGGTCAAAGTTGCTCACTACATGTGGGAACGGAACCAACGTGCCGGTGGAGACTACCGATCCAGCGGAGGAAACAGTGCTCCCCTGGCATCAAGGTTGAGGTTGTCAGAAATCTTCGAAGGATAACGGAAGAATCTTCGGGGCGGCGGACATGTTCGAATCAGTGCGAGGATTGACAAACTAGATCTCCATGGGACCTCGGCAAATTAGGAAAAACAGAACCGGCAAAGCTGTTACACGAATTGGGCAAGAAAACTAGGAAACGTAACTTGCCGTGCTACGCAGGAAGAAACGATTGAGGGTGTACAGGGAAGGAGAGAGGCGATGAGTGGGAAACCACGTTTGATGCCATGTCGAAGCTGATTTTCATGCAGGCCCTCTTGCCGAGCAGCTCTGCGCCAAGGGAGAGTACACATTTCGCGGATTCACGTGACTTGGCCACGGCCTGAGACAGAATTCGCTGCCACGTTAGCTGGCGATAAGAACATAGAGTGCCGTTCCGAGAGCGAGAAGAGCTAGCCCCATTCTTGCTAGCGTCATCAGTTTGCGAGCAGTCGCTTGCTCGCGTAGCTTGGTCTTTTGAACCCACTCTTGCCAAACCTTTTCGTCGAGGGCAGGCCTATCTCCTGTGGGTGTCTCCATATCGAGGTTACCTTTCAAAAGTGCGCATTCAGTCGTGCAAGACGACGCTGAGGAGGCCGCTTTGAACCGTCAATCCGCCGTTGTCGCTGTAATCAATGAAGCCAAGGTCTCTGAACTTGTTCATAAAATGACTGACCCGTGACCGCGTGGTGCCTACCATTTGGGCCAGGTTGTCCTGACTGATTCTAGGAACGATCGTTTCGGTTCTGCTCTCCTTGCCAAAATGAGACAGCAGTAAGAGAATCCGGGCCAAACGCTTCTCGCTGGAGTTGAAAAGCTGGTCAACAAGATCCCCTTCGAACCGGATGTTGCGCGAAAGCAGATGGGTCACGAACAATTCCGAGGTGTCGTGCTCTTCGTGCAGCATGCGTGCCATCAGCTGTTTCTCAATCCTGGCCAGAGAAGTGTCGGTCATCGCCATAGCCGTAGCGATACGCAACTTTTGACCGGCGAGGCATCCCTCGCCAAAGAACTCTCCTTCGCCAAGAACGGCCACGATGGCTTCCTTGCCCTGTTGGGATGTCACCGCAAGCTTCACCTTGCCTTTTCGGACGTAGAACACGGCGTCCGCAGGGTCTCCTTGCGAGAAAATCGTGCGGTTCGCACCGTACTCTATGGCGGTTTTTCCGTGGGAGACTCTGGAAAGGATGGGTTCCCAATCGACAGCCTGGCTTTTCTTTTTACTCACCATAAACAAGCTCCCTCGGCTCTGCAGCCACTTCTTCTTCAACTGCTTAATGCGTGAAACTTTCCACAACCGAAGCGCGAATCGATTCCATGGAGAGGTCTGAAGACTGCCGCCTGCGGGCGCCCACGTCCGAGATCGTGAAATGACTCGCGGGAAACAACCACCACCTTGAGGTGCGGGAATTCCTGCAGCAGGTGGCTGACAATTCCAGGTTCTTTGAGCCCATCCGCCCAGAGAAACACAACCTCAGGGCGAAGACGATCTATCGAACAAAGCAGGTCTAACGAATCGGACGACTGCCCCACAACTTCCATGCCCGCGTTGGTCACGAGGTAGTACAACACCTCACGTAAGATAGGCCGATCACTTTTCAACGAGGCTGTGATCCTCTTCATACTGGCACCGTTAACACCATACCCTCGCGCTCTCTGAATAGATATCCACCTTTGGGATGAATTAGGGATGACTTTTCCGAGAAGCCCAAGCCGAGAATAACGTCCAGAGCGGCTATTTCACAGCCGCGCTATGGAAGAGAACCGAACCCTGGTGATGAGGCGGAAATCGCTAGTGAAGCAATGAGGAAAGAGACACTCAATCTGCAAGTGCCCTTGGTCAAGATGGATTCTTTGGCAGGGTTAGTGTCCAGCTTCTTTGGCAGGCCGTTAAGTCGGTTTTCAAGCTGGCGGAAGATTTACCTCAGTGAGTTCCGAAGCGGTTCGAGCCTGGTCGTGGTTCGGTTTGGCTATTCGATGAACGGCTGACCTTGCTTCCGATTCAGTTTCCAGTTTGATCGAAGGCCTTCTCATATCACGTACGTGGTTCCTCAGGGCGGTCGCTAAGTAGATTTGGTGCTGTTGCTCGTTGAGCAGGATTTCACGGATCTGCCCGGCCATGGCGTGTTCGCCCAAGGCTTCGCATTGGCGAACGCGCGCTAGGTAGCTACGGATTGTCTCAGTTTTGTCTTCCAGCTTGAAACGCAGCATCTCCTCAGTGCTGTCTGATCCCTGGGCCGCATAGGGATTGATTTCGGGTTCTCCCCCGAGCGAGCAGATCTGGTCGGCAGAGTTCAATGCCTGCTGAAGCTCGCTGTGCAACTGCTTCGTGAGTTGCCTGGCGATGTTTCGGTCCGCGTTTCCTCCAAGCATCTCAGAGTAGTTGACACACAGCATGATCGCTTCCAGGTGGCGACGCAGGTCTTCGTTCAGCAGATTAATGAGCTGCACCGGCGAAATTTCCTTCGCACTCTGTTGCTGTTGTGTGCCGCGCGCCATATTTCTCTCCTTGAACTTCTCCAGCCATGCGTGAGTGTTGCTCGTAAGGCCTTCAACTGGGGCAGCCTGAGTCTGAGAAAAGTCAGTACCTTGAGAACACCGCTTCACCCCGGCCTGTTTCAGTGAAGAAGCAAGATACTCAAGACGACTTCGGAAGAGAATCGGTCTAAAGGATGAAAAGTGGGTTAGTTCTTTTGGTTGAGGGTTTTGCTATCCCGTGGAGGAATGTTAATCGGATTGGGCTTTGGAATTTCCTTGGGTGTGGGCATAGCTGGCCACCTGCAGGCGAGTGTGCAATGCCAGTTTGTCCAGGATGTTGTGCACATGGCTCTTCACGGTGTAGGTGGCAATGTTGAGCTGTTGGGCAATTTCTTTGTTGCTGAGGCCTTCCGCAATCAGTTCAATCACCTCGCGTTCCCGCTTGGTCATCCGCACCGACTCGATCAGGCTCACCTTGCCCTCTCCCGCCACCTTTTCAATGATCTGGGAAAAGAGTGAGCCGGTCAGGGAAGGTGGGAGAACACTCGCTCCCGCCGCCACCGATCGTATGGTTCCCACAAAATCGTCAAAGGTTGCGTCTTTAAGGATGAAGCCGGAAACCCCTTCTTTTACGAACTCGACTACATCCGCTTGCACGGGAATGAGGTCCATCACAATTACTTTAACCTCGGAATGCTCCTTCTTAACCGATTCCACCAGGAGCAAACTGTTTTGACCCTTCAACCCCAGAGTCCAGGAGAATGATCTGAGGTTTCAGCTCTTGTGTGGCCTTCAGCACAGCCTCTTTACCGTTTCCAAAAGCAGCGACGACTTCGATGTCCGGCTGCTCATTGAGCATGGCAGTCAGACCTTCGCGCAGCAGTCGGTTGTCTTCGACTAGCAATAGTCGGATTTTGGTCATGATACTCCCCCGGCGCTCATACTGTTTGAGGCCAAAACGCGCTTGGTTAAAGCTTGGGCCCGACCCTCCAATACAGAGATCCCAAGCTCTCTCATCCAGTAAAACAGTAAGCAATCGTAACACAACTGTATCGATAATCAACGAGAGCGGAGTGGAAGACCTTCGCAGTGGCGTGTCAGGCTCACTGCTGAAGCGCTCAGCCGGGCAATTCGAGAGGTGCTGCAGGGCCTGATCTATCTCAGCCCCTCGCATAGCGGCGGGAGAACCGACGCAACGTTTTTAGGCGTGTTCCTTGGCTCGCGGGGGATGCACGGAAGTGTCGTTCCGAATGAGCCACCGACGATGTGTTTGGGCCGGAAACGAACACTGGCCAATGGTATTCTAATCCGCGTCCTTAATAGGCGGTTGACGGGCAAACCGGAAGTTGGCTTCCCCAGGCCACTGCCAATTCCGCAGATAGGGCGATAGGTCCTCACTAAGGCCGTAATGTTTAGCGATTCCGCTCGGTCGCACAGTCGCGTGCACGTGGCTAGCGAGCTTCGAAGCGAGCCACATTGCAAGATGGCCTGGGCAAATCCAGTTGCTATGAGAGTTGAGATGCCGATGGCTCGGAAGCATGTTCTGAAGCTAAGCCGTAAGGACCACTGGTGACCGCTATTGGGCTGGTCAATGAGAAATCGCTTCATTCTTCACTGAAGCACTGGTACGCGAGACCGGGAGATCTGCTGGAATTCCCGCTTGATGGATACATCGTTGACATTCTCCGTGGCGACCACGTCATTGAGATTCAAACTAGAAATTTCTCCTCCATCGGGCGCAAGATGCGGGACCTTAGTTGTCGTTATCGCGTCACGCTTATTTATCCTGTCGCGCACGAACGTTGGATTCTGGAGGTTCCTGGTACGCTCCAAGGCGAGATCATGCGACGTAAGTCGCCAAAGCGTCAGGCTGTGAATCAACTATTCGAGGAACTCGTTAGCTTTCCGGACCTATTGGCATGCCCTAACTTTTCCATTGAGGTCGTTTCGATTCAAGAAGAACAGTTGCGCCGCTACAGCAGACGGTGGCGTGGGAAAAGAAGAACGTGGCGAATTGTAGAGCGGAGACTCCTGACTGTGCTAGAACGCTTCGTCTTCGATGATCCCTCCGACCTGTGGCAACTTATTCCCCCGACCCTTCCGGATCCATTTGAGACCTCGCACCTTGCTTCGGTGCTAGGTCATCCTCGATGGTTCGCTCAAAAGATTGCTTACTGTCTCCGTCAATCCGGGGTCATTACGGCCATCGGAAAGAAAGGCAACTCGCTTGTATACTCCCGCCTCACACCGCGGGCGACTGGACTGGACAGTTATGCAACTGGCCGCACGACTGTGACCGCTCCAATGACTTCCAAGGTGATCACTCTCCCAAGACCCTCGACTCCATCTAAGGGCTCAACATCGTTCAACGTGCCGCTGATTGAGGTCGACCAGCGCCGAAGTACTAGATGCCCTCGGTCCAGCAACTGCTGAGCTCGTTGCTGACCCAACCGCTCTCGGACCCAGGCGTACCCAGAATTTCTCCCCAAACCCTTCACTCCGACCGGGCTAGCCCGTAACTGTGCGACATTGAGAATTCGGCGTAGTAACGCAAGTTCACGGTTTACGCTGGCGATGGATCGTTGCTTCTTGTGCCTTGTGGGGGCTTTCAGCCTTGATGCTCGAAACTTCAGTATGTCGCTGGTGGTGATGGTCCTGATGAGCTGTTTTGAGAAATGATTCTGAAGTGTAATCAGTTTCCTTCGCATGTCGTTGCCGAACGCAAGCCTGCGATCTTCCGCCCATCCACATACTCCGCAGGGATGAGGTACGTTGTCTTGTAGAATTCGGCAAGCTGTGAAAAGTTCAGGCGACTCCCATCAAGAGCTCGCTCGCCGTGCTGTTCGAATTCTCTGACTAGTTCCTTTGCTTTCTCACGCGCGTCGGACCGGTTATCGGCTCGCCTTAACCTTTCGCGGCGTTTGCCAGTTTCATCCCGGAAAATCAGTCTGGCATACCAAGTCTCATCCTTCAGTACGATCGAGCCTGTACGAGTTCTTCCCATTTCAGCCTCCTTGCCATGCGTGCTTAAGTTGGATTGGATGGAATCGCCTGTCAAACGGTGCAGAGCAGGTTGCTCACACTTTTACTCACACTTTGAAATGCAGCGTGGGGAAACCATGTGAAACAGATTGAAACAAGGAATGTGTCGAAAGCTGGATGGGACGGGACTTCTGCGGAGAAATGAAATGTGCTGAAACAGTCAGAAACCGAGTTATCAGAGACTACGAATCAGAAGGTCGCAAGTTCGAGTCTTGCCGGGCGCACCATTCTTCAAGAGCCTGCCAGACATTAAATTCAATCGGCGATTGTCAGGAATTCGAAGTTCGGTCTTTCAAGCCGGCTCAATGCGCTGTTCGAGAACTCCCGCCCATCGAAGTGGCAATCCCATTGTAAACTCACTCGCTCATGGCCGGTCTCAACCCTCGTCGGGGACACAGGATTCCGGTGGTTGGTTATCAAGACTGAGGTGAAACCATGTGGCAGTTCTTCTCATTTTCCTTGCCCTTCCTTGCTTTCGCAGCGGTGACCTTGCTGGGAATTGCACCAGCCCTTCGCTGGAAATTGGGTCGTGACCTTCCGCTGCCCAAGGGAGGTTATGGTTCTGGTTTTCTGGATGGGAGACTGATTCTCACAGGCGGGACTCACTGGAAAGATGGCAAGAAGCTATGGTTGGATGAAACCGTTGCCTATGACCCGAGGGCCGATCGATGGGAATCCCTGCCGCCCTTGCCCAAACCGCTAGCCTACGCCGCATCGGCGTCTGATGGACACACCTTCTATTTTCTGGGTGGTGCAGGTCCGGAAACCTCTGAACGCAGGAGCTACCGGTTGAAGCTGGAAAATGGCCGCTATCGCTGGGAGCCGTTTACCGAGTTGCCGACGGATAGTTGCTACGCGCGAGCGGTGATTCTGAACGGACAACTGCTGGTGATCGGGGGCACAACCAATCTTTCAGACCTATCCACTGCGTCCACCTCGCTATTGGCACTCTCGTTGTCAGATGCGCGAGCGACGTGGAAAACACTCCGCCCGATGCCAGGCGAGGGCCGGGCTGTGTTTGCAGCAGCGGCATGCGGGGGCAAGCTTTTCGTGTTTGGCGGTTGTACGGCAGACGCGAAGGGGAATGTGCGCAACCTGTCTTCGGCTTGTCAGTACGACCCCCTGCTCAACCGTTGGTCGCAATTGAGGGACGTGCCAGTACCGACGCGGGGATGGGCTGCCAGCGCGGCAGACGACCGCTACGTTTACTTGTTCGGCGGCTATTCGGTTTCTGAATCTCGCGATTCGGGCGCCGCGCAGGAAGGCCAATTTGAGAATCGTGTCTATCGCTACGACACCGTGAGAGGTGACTACGAGGAAACGACCCCCATGCCGCATGCGAGCAGCGACATCTCGTTTCACTACTTTGACGGCGCATTCTACGGTGGGGGCGGCGAACCCAAGATGAAGGCGCGTTCGCCATGGATATTCATTGGAAAGCCCAAATGAGAATTACAGAATATAGTGACAAAAGTGACAAACTCTATCTCAAACACTCGATAGATTTTGATCCCCCTCACCCCCAGCCCCTCTCCCGCGTTGGGGCGAGGGGAGCCGATCTTGCGACCGTCCTGTATCAGACCAGCTTCGTGAAGTGACACTATGATTTGCATTGCTCACTAGAATGCCCGGAGGCTGTGTTGGACAAGAGGAAGTTGGGTAGAACGAACATTCAGGTCGGCCGGCTGGGGCTTGGCTGCGTGACGTTTGGAAGGGAGATTGACGAGCCGGCTTCAACCCGGTTGATGAGCGCCGCTCTCGATTTCGATATGACCTTGTTTGACACGGCAGAGGCTTACGGTGGAGGCCAGGCCCGCGAGTATCGCCGCAACACTGCTGGGTGTCGATGACGTCCGCGAAGCAAGTTCTGAGATGCATTCTTCGGAAAAAATTATTGGACGATGGTTGAAGTCCAGCGGCAACCGATCGCGCGTTGTTCTGCAAACTAAAGTCACGACAAACTTCACGCGGCAGCATGTTCAGGATGCTATCGATGCCAGCTTGAACCGGCTGCAGACCGATTGGATTGATTTGTATCTCTTTCATTCGTTCGACGCCAAGACGCCACTCGAAGAAGGGATGGAAGCTCTGACGCGAGCTGTTGAACAGGGTAAGATTCGAGCGGCCGGGTGCAGCAACTTCAGCGCTGTTCAGGTTCAAAAGAGCCTGGAGATCAGAAACAGGCAGGGATTGCAGCGATTCGAAGAGGTTCAGCCGTCTTACAGTCTGGTGGAGCGCAGCATCGAGTCGCACCTTTTGCCACTGTGTACTCAGGAACAGATCGGTGTTGTCTCCTACAGTCCGTTAGGCGCCGGGTTTCTGAGCGGCAAGTATCAACGAGCTTCAATCCCAAAGGGTTCCCGCTTCGACGTTATTCCAGGCCATGCAGATATCTACTTCAAGGATCAGAAATTCGCGATCGTTGAGCGACTGCGTGAGAAAAGTGATGAGACGGGGTTTTCGATGGTCCGACTGGCCATGGGCTGGGTATTGAGGAAGCAAGGGATCACGTCGGTGCTGGTGGGTGCATCTCAGCTGGGCCACCTGGAAAATGCCATCGAGGCATTGGAAATGGATTTTCCAGAGGAATGGGTGAGCGAAATGGATGGATGGGGAGGAACTTCGGAACGTCCTGACTAAGTGATTTGGTTCATCGATACTCTCAGTCGAAGCATTATCCTGGAGAAACACGATGCAGACAATCAAAGAGCTGAACGCGTGGCGAGTTGCCGCACCCGATGGGTGCGCCCTGGCGAATCGTGATGGCGGCCACGAGCCTTATTTCCGCAGGACGGTGGTGGTGGCCAAGGACAATCAGGATCGCATCGGTTTAGCAGAGATTCCGGGAATACTGGGAATGGATGATTTGATTCGCTCGGATAAAGTCCAGGCGGCGGTTGTCGGCCGGCCTGTCATTCACTTGCGTTCGATCGTCGATGAACTTGACGGGCTGGTGGGTGGCGACGAAAGCAGTGATCGCGGCGACAAGACTTGGGATTCGGATTTAGGGCGCCACCTGAAGAGCGGTGTCGAGGTCTCAGTGGGTGATCTGCTGGCACAACGCGAGGCAGTTCCCCTGGCAGACTTGTTCGGCAAACGGCGACGGATGGCCTGTCCTGTCAACGCTTATGGCTTCTGGCACTTCGATCCGGCTGGAACGGGTATCGAGTATTTGCCGCCTGAAGGGACTAAAGGCTGGGACTACTGGCGCGCCGCGCCTGCGATGACGGTTCCAAGACTTGTGGACCTTTTTGGGGCTTTGCTCTCCTTCACGGGCGCGAAGTCTCTCAAGCTCAAAGGTGGAGTCTTCGATCCGGCAATCGAGGTTCAAGCCATGTTGGCGTTTAGAGAGGCCTACCCAGGTATCCGGCTTACCTTGGATCCGAATGGTTGCTGGGATGTTGCGACCTCCATCTGGGTGCTCGAGCAATTGAAGGGAGTGATCGACTACATCGAGGACCCGACGTGGGGCATCGAGAATCTGGCCAGCGTTCAAAAATCCGTGGCGATGCGCATCGCGACCAATATGGCGGTGACGCGATTCAAGCACGTCAAGCCGGCACTGCAAGCAGGACTTGATTTGATCGTGCTGGCCGACCCACAGTTCTGGGGCGGTATTTCCGCGGCGCTCGAAGTGGCTCGCCTGTGCGGCGCTTCGGGTTGGGGTCTGGGCTGCCATAGCAACAATCATCAGGGCATTGCCATGATGACCACGGCCACTCTGGGAGTGCTCGTTGATGAAGGTATTCTGTATGACTTCGACACGCACTATCCTTACTCACGCCGGGAATACGAGGTGGTGGAGAATCCGCCCGTCATTCGTGACGGTGCGGTCGAAGTCTCCGATGCTCCGGGGCTCGGCTTGCGTCTGAATTGGAGCCGGCTGGAGGCTGCTCACAAACTCGCGCTGTCGTTGCCTAACCAATCGCGCAACGACGCAACATTTATGGAGAAGAAGTATCCAGGCTGGAAGGCCAACCCCCGCCAGTGGGCCCTGAAGGGGTATGAAGAACGTCTCCACTCACGATCGGTGCAGCGCTAGCTTGCAGGTCTACAATTCCGAGCAACCTGGTTCCCGGCCTCGCCCGCTGAGGAAAGTAGACGTTCACCTGGGTACCCGGAGGAATAGTCGGAGCAGTCACCATCCCTGCTCTGAGTTCCCAACTGCTTCGTTCTCCGCTATAGCCACGATTGGCGCGTGTTTTTGGCGCCAATCGTGGGCTTGACTCTATCCCGTGATTGCTCGACGCCAAACTTGAACCTGCCTGAAGCAGCTTCATTGTTGCTACCGCCTGTCGCCTTCCTTCCATAAAATGCGCATTCTTCGCGCTTCGTACAATATCAGCGCTGCTCATCCGTCTACCTCTGTAGATGAGGAAGGCACTGGACACAAAGTGGATGGCTGCTGACCAAGATCAACGCATCGCTGAAGTTGTCAAACGGGAAGAGTCCCGGCTGAAGAGCTTCATACGAAGGCGAATAGCTGACAGTGCGGATGCGGAGGATATTCTTCAGGATGTCTTCTATGAGTTGGTGGCGGCGTACCGGCTGCTGAAGCCAGTTGATCTGGTTAGCGCCTGGCTATTTCGGGTAGCGCGAAATCGGATCATCGACCGCTTCCGCAAGCGAGAGCCCGAGGGTTTCATAAGCGATCCGGTGGCAATTACGGAGGATGGAGAAGAGCTAACCCTCGAAGACCTGCTGCCCTCGCCCGAAGCAGGTCCGGAGGCCGCCTATGCTCGAAGTCTGCTGTTGGAGGAAGTCGAGGCGGCGTTGCACGAGCTTCCGGAAGGGCAGCGCGACGTGTTCATTGCTCATGAGCTGGAGGGCCGGAGCTTCAAAGAGCTGGCTGCGGAGACTGGGTTGAGTGTTAACACGCTTCTTTCTCGAAAGCGCTACGCGGTGCTTCATTTGCGCGAGCGGCTCCGAGGGATTTATGACGAGTTTACGAGGACAGGAGGTCTGAAAAAATGAAAAGGCATTGGGTGGTAGGCATTCTTGAGCTTGTGATTCTCACGAGTATAGTTGTCGCCGGGTTTGGCCAGGCCGTTCTGCAGTTGTGGAACTGGCTAATGCCGAGCATCTTCGGCTTGCCGCGCATCAGCTTCTGGCAGGCGGTGGGCCTTCTGGGCTTGTGCTGGATACTCTTTGGACAAGGGTTTCTTGGCAGGCCTGCTTACGGCACGCCGTGGAAGCGCCGCATGAGAGAGCGTTGGGCGCAGATGACGCCCGAGGAGCGCCAGAAATTCCAGACTGGTCTACAAGGCCGCTGCGGTCATCTTGAAACCCCGGGAGCACAGCCAAAGGTTTAGCAGCCTAAGGGTGTTGGCTCAGTGCGTCGGCAGTTCTCTCTTTGGTGAACATCTGTCTCTAGCTCGCAACGAGACCGGAGTCTCTGGCGGTTTGACACACCAGGACGATGCTGATACGATTTGGTGCTTCAAAACTGGCCGGATCTGCACCATGCCCGCCTTGATCTAAATTCCAACGTTCGCAAACCCGAGTAGGATCCGAAGGAGGTAGGAAATTGTCTCGCCTGACACGACACGACATTCTCAAAGAGGACAAGTTTCTTCTGACGGTGGACTCCGCAAGGGATTTCTTCCTGGCCAAGGGCAAGCAAGTTCTGATGGTGCTGGCCGCCGCTGGAGTGGTTTTTTTGGCCATCCTCGGGGGGCGCTACTATCTGGCTCAGCAGGACGAGAGGGCCAAGGACCAGCTAAGTGCAGCGCTGCGGATTTACCATGGGACAGTTCTGGGTTCAGCGCCCACGGGAACGCCTGCCACGTCCGATCCTGTGTTCGCAACTTCAACCGAGAAATACGAAAAGGCTTTGGCTGAGCTTCAGAAAGTAGCCACTGAACATCCATCGCGCCCAGCGGGGAAGATTGCCAAATACTACACGGGCCTTAGCTTGAGAGAATTGGGCAAGACGAATGATGCGATTTCGACGCTGGATGCTCTGAGCAAGGACTCGTCAGACTATGGCGTTCTGGCCCAGCAGGCGCTGGTTTCCATCTACGAGAGCGCTGGAAATCTGGCCAAAGCGACGGAGGTCTGCCAGCAACTCTCTCAAAGCAAGTCGGCCGTTGTTCCAAAGAGTGAGACCCTGATGCAGTTGGCCCAGTTTTATGAAAGACAGAACAAGAAGTCTGATGCGACCAAGATCTACCAGCAGGTTGTCAAGGACTTCCCTGGAACATCAACCATGACGGAAGCTGAGCAGAAGCTCAAGCAGTTGTCGCAATAGAACACGTCTGTTAGCGGTTCCCGCCAGCTTGCCCGGCGCTTTTGTTTCTCTCCTTGTTTGCTCCGCAGACCTCCCGATGTCCAACCCCATTCGACAGTTGATGGAAGAGAAGGAATTGCGTGAACTTGCGCCTCAAGCGGTGCAGAGTGCACAGACGCGCGGACGGGTGCGAAACGAAGCGGACTGTCCCATCCGCACCGCGTTTCAGCGCGACCGCGACCGGATACTGCACTGCCAAGTCCTTCCGGCGCCTTAAGCATAAGACGCAGGTATTTCTATCTCCGGAAGGGGATCACTACCGAACTCGGCTAACACATACTTTGGAGGTCACCCAGATCGCCCGAACCATCAGCCGCGCTCTCAGGTTGAACGAGGACCTGACCGAAGCCATCGGCTTGGGGCACGATCTGGGACACACTCCTTTTGGGCATGCCGGAGAGGCCATCCTGAACGAGATTGTCCCAGGCGGGTTTCGCCACTATGAGCAGAGTCTGCGTGTGGTTGAAAAGCTCGAAGCCGGCGGGAATGGCTTGAATCTGACGTGGGAAGTGCGTGATGGGATCTTGAAGCACTCCAAGGGGGCAGGAGCGGTCTTTACCAAGCAGGACCAGGGGCGGCCTGCTACATTGGAGGGTCAGGTAGTAAGGGTGTCGGACATCATTGCTTACGTGAATCACGACGTTGATGATGCCATTCGCTCTGGATTGATTCAACCCAACGACGTTCCCAAACAGGTGATGGAGATTCTGGGTCATTCCCACTCGCAAAGAATCAATACACTGGTGAGCGATGTGATTCATTCAAGTCTGAATGAGGGTTTGCAGTCCATCACCATGAGCCCCGACATCTTGAAGGGGATGCTTGACTTGCGACAGTTCTTGTACCAGTCAGTCTACTCGCTGAGTATTCCGAAGCAGGAGCTTCTGAAAGCAAAGAAAATCCTCAGTGACCTGTACTATTTCCTGGTAGAGAACCAGGAGTCGTTTCTCGCAAAATCGAAGCAGCCCGGGGACACGGTGGAGCAAACGGCCACCGATTTTGCGGCGGGGATGACGGATCGTTTCGCCATCAATCTGTATGGCAAGTTGTTTCTTCCTCAGAGCTGGAATCTGTTCTAGTTGACGAATCGAGATGCTTGGAAACGGCGACTCTGCGCCCGTTTTGAAGTTGACAAGGAAGGGGCCGCCGCTATAATGAAGCCTTTTGTATTTGAAGCACTTAGGTGTCCCTATGCGCATCGATGTCCGGGAGTTGGAGCTGGGGCCACTCGCTTTGAAAGGAGAGATCCCGAAGTCAGAGCTTGGCCTTGATCCCTCAGAAATTGAGGTCCTGAGAGAGGTCCAGATCGACCTCACAGCCGAGCGGCAGGCCTCTGAGGTTCGCATTCGAGGCCGGTTGACGACTGAGGTCGTGTTGCCTTGTTCGCGCTGCCTGGAGCCGGTGCAATTTCACGTAGCTACGGAGTTCGACCAATTTTATGAGTCGAACGCAGAGCATCCGCTTCATGGTGAGATTGCACTCCATGAGAGAGACACGGAGATCGGCTTCTATTCGGGTGACTTCATTGAAGCCAACGACATCGCACGAGAGCAGATCTTGTTGAGCCTTCCCATGAAACCGATCTGCCGTGAGGACTGCAAAGGGCTCTGTCCGCATTGCGGGAAGAACCGGAATCTGAAAGACTGCAATTGCGAATCGGTCTTGGTGGATCCAAGGCTGGTTCAGTTGCTGAAACTCAAGAACAGAATGACGTTCTAGAGTTTGAGCATTGAAAGGTTTGCCACTTTTGTATTGATAAGGAATCCAAATGCCGAATCCAAAACGCCGTCATTCCAAAGCCCGCCGCAACAAGCGTCGTGCCCACGATTTTCTTCATGTGCGCTCTGCCTCGGAGTGCCCGAACTGTCACGAAGCAAAAATGCCTCACCGTGCCTGTCCGAAATGCGGTTTCTACGCCGGGCGTGAAGTGCTCGAAGTTAGCGAAGACGCCTAACAGCCACGGGCCCCAGCCCAGTTCCTCACTATGATCAAGATTGCCGTAGATGCCATGGGGGGAGATGCCGCTCCACATTCCGAGGTTCTCGGAGTGATCCAGGCCGTTCAGGAATACCCCGTGGGCGTCATACTGGTGGGCGATGAGGGCCGGCTGAAGGACGAACTCAAAAGACATAAGGTGGCAGGTCTTCCCATTGAGATTGTGCATGCGAGTGAAGTGATTTCGATGGGCGAGGCTGTTTCAACGGCGGTGCGAAAGAAGAAGGACTCTTCGATTCGCGTCGCGGCAAAGTTGGTTCGCGACGGAAAAGCTGACGGGGTTGTGAGCGCCGGCAACACGGGCGCGTGCATGGCCGTGACGAAACTGGTGATTGGAGCTCTGTCAACCGTGGATCGTCCGGCGTTGGCCGCAGTCATGCCGACGGCGAAAAACCGCCCGGTGGTTCTGATTGACGTTGGGGCCAACGTCGATTGTAAACCAACCCACTTGGCGCAGTTTGCCATCATGGGAGAGATTTTTTCCCGTTCTGTCTTGGAGAACTCCAGGCCCAAGGTCGGGTTGCTTTCGATTGGAGAGGAAGAGAGTAAGGGGAACGAGCTGACGAAGGAAGTGTTTCAGATTTTGAAAGCAGCTCCCTTGAACTTTGTCGGCAACGTCGAAGGGCGGGACGTTTTCAGGGGCGATGTGGATGTTGTGGTTTGCGACGGCTTCATCGGCAATGTGGCTCTGAAGTTGAGCGAAGGCTTGACCGAGATGTTCAGCACGCTGCTGAAGAAGGATCTCTCGACTCATCTCAGTTCCCAAATTGGGGCGCTGCTCTCGCGAAAGGCTTTCAAGAATTTTAAAACCCGGGTGGACTATTCGGAGTACGGAGGCGCGCCTCTATTGGGGGTACGCGGGATAGTGATTATCTGCCACGGACGGTCACCTGCCAAGGCGATCAAGAATGCAATTCGTGTGGCCCATGAATGCTGCGCCAGCCGCGTCAACCAGAGGATTGAGGACGAAATCAAGGCGCTAAGCTTCATGCAGCGCAACGCCTCAGCAAATGTCATGATCAACTAAATGGGCCAGATTGCATTTGTCTTCCCGGGACAGGGTTCACAATCTGCGGGGATGGGTAAAGCGCTGCACGACTCTTTTGAATCCGTGCGCGCAGCTTTCACCGAGGCTGATGCGGCTTTGGGATTTTCGTTGAGCCAGTTGTGTTTTCAGGGCCCGGACGAGCAGTTGAAGTTGACCGAGAACACCCAGCCAGCCATTCTGGCTGTTTCGACTGCAGCGTTTCGGGTGTTGTCGGAAGCAGGGGCGAGACCTGACTTTGTGGCTGGTCATAGTCTCGGCGAATATTCCGCCCTGGTTGCCGCGAACTCGCTGAGTCTGACGGATGCTTTACGCGTGGTGCGGAAACGCGGGACCTACATGCAGGAATCTGTGCCAGTGGGGCAGGGTGCGATGGCAGCGATTCTTGGCATGACGGCGGATCAAGTGGAGGCTCTGTGTCGCGAAGCGGCGCAGGGTGAAGTCCTCTCTCCAGCTAATCTCAATACTCCTTCACAAATTGTGATTGCGGGAACGGAGGCTGCAGTCGGCCGGGCGTTGGAATTGGCGAAGAGCCGCGGCGCGCGAAAGGCCGTACCGCTCCCGGTCAGCGCTCCGTTTCACTGCGCGCTTATGCAGCCGGCCCAAGAGCGGCTGGCGAAAGATTTGGGACAAATATCGTTTCGCAATCCTGAGTATCCGCTGATCAACAACGCCGATGTTGCCGAGGTTCGCTCAAGTGAAGCGATCGCAGACTCATTGACCCGCCAAGTCTGCTCGCCGGTGCGTTGGACAGAGTCGATTCAGAAGCTGATCAGCGCAGGAGTGCAGCTATTTGTCGAGGTCGGTCCAGGGAAGGTTTTGTGCGGTTTGATTCGGCACATTGACCGGACTGTCAAAACGGCCAATGTCGAAGACCCTCGGAGCCTGGAGCAGACTTTGGAAGTCATCAAATCGCTAAAATAGGGGTCGAAGCATGCTTCTAAAGGATCGAGTGGCACTCGTGACAGGTGGGTCGCAAGGCATCGGTCGAGCGTGTGCGCTGGTGCTGGCGGAGGCAGGTGCGGACGTTGCCATTTGCGGTCGAAATGTTGAGAAGCTCAGCGCAGTCGTGCAGGAACTGCAAGCAACCGGCAGGCGCGCGCTAGCACTTACGGTTGATGTGATTGATCCTGTGCAAGTGAAGGCAGCGTTCGCCGAGTGCGTCAAACAACTTGGGAAGCTCGATATTTTGGTAAACAATGCCGGCGTCACCAAAGATACGCTGTTGCTGCGAATGAAAATGGAAGAATGGGAGACAGTGATCAATACCAATTTGAGAGGAGCTTTTCTGTGCACCCAGGAAGCGGTGAAGCTGATGGTACGCCAGCGGTATGGCCGTATCATCAATATCTCCTCAGTGGTCGGACAGACTGGCAATGCAGGACAGGCGAACTACGTGGCTTCCAAGGCTGGAATTGAAGGCTTTACGCGATCGGTGGCTCAGGAGGTGGCCTCAAGAAACGTCACGGTCAATGCAATCGCACCCGGGTTTGTAGCGACTGCGATGACCGACGTGATCGCGGATGCGATCAAGTCGAAGCTGCTGGAGAAGATTCCAATGGGGCGAATGGGAACGGATCGTGAAATTGCGTGCGGCGTGAGGTTTCTGGCTTCCGACGAGGCCGGTTACATCACCGGGCAAGTCTTGCATATCAACGGCGGGCTCTACATGTGATGGAGGGTTGTTGGCGAGGCTTTGCCTGAAAGTTTATTTTGTTATACTTTGAGACCTTGCGCTCAGTTGCGCGGTCTGACACCTACAGGAGGATTAACAGATGGCTTCAGTTGATGAGAAGGTGAAGCAGATAATCGTCGAGCAGTTGGGCGTCGATGAGGCGGAGGTAACCCCTACCGCGTCTTTCGTGGACGATTTGGGCGCCGACTCCCTCGATACGGTCGAGTTGGTTATGGCCTTCGAGGAGGGATTTAGCATCGAGATTCCCGATGAAGATGCCGAAAAGATTCAGACCGTAAAGGATGCGATTTCATACATCCAAAGCCACGCCAAGGCGTAAATTGAAATCAGGAGTCTATGGCTGGGGCAGACGCGGCATGAGATGGACACAAAAGGCCGAGCGATAGGCGTGCAGGCGTCCAATTTCGCGACGCTAGAACGAGAACTCACTTGGCCCGATACCCGGTATTGCGGTGAGGGCGTCGGTTTTTGCAGTCCAGCCGGCTATTGCAGGAGGTCCTTTTGAAGAGAAGAGTTGCCGTAACGGGCGTTGGACTAGTTTCAGCCTTGGGCATCGGGACAGAGGCCACGTGGAGTGGCCTGCTCGCAGGCAAGAGCGGGATTGCGCCGATCACGCATTTCGACACAACCGACTTCACCGTGAAGATTGCCGGTGAGGTGAAAGGGTTTGATCCGCAGACTTGGATTGATAAGAAAGAGATCAAGAAGATGGATCCTTTCATCCAGTTTGCCGTGGCGGCGTCTCAGTTTGCGATGGAGTCTTCCAAACTGAAGATCACACCAGCGATCGCGAGCCGGGTGGGGGTACACATTGGTTCAGGGATCGGCGGATTTTCCACGATCGAGCGCGAACATACCGAATTGATTCGAGGCGGACCGCGTCGAATTTCTCCGTTCTTCATTCCTTCCTCCATCGTGAATCTGGCGGCTGGACACGTCTCCATTCGATTTGGAGCCAAGGGACCGAACACTTCCACCTGCACAGCTTGCTCATCCGGTTCGCATGCCGTTGGCGACTCGTTCCGAATCATCGCCCGCGGAGAGGCCGATGCGATGATTTGCGGCGGTTCTGAGGCTGCAATTACTCCGATGAGTGTTGGAGGCTTTGCCCGAATGCTGGCGCTTTCGGTGAGGAATGACGAACCCGAGCGGGCTTCGAGGCCCTTTGACAAGGACCGGAATGGCTTTGTGATTGGTGAAGGTGCGGGTATGCTGATTCTCGAAGAACTGGAAATGGCGCGTTGGCGGGGAGCCACCATTTTTGCCGAGATGGTGGGTTACGGCATGTCGGGGGATGGGTTCCACATCACGCAGCCCCCAGAGGATGGTGACGGCGCTTTGCGAGTGATGAGCAATGCCATCATGGATGCTGGCATACAGCCCAACGAGGTGGACTACATCAACGCGCACGGCACCTCGACGCCCCTCAATGACAAGATTGAAACCCTGGCGATCAAGAGAGCCTTTGGTGAACATGCATACAAGCTGGCCGTGAGTTCCACGAAGTCGATGACTGGCCATCTCCTGGGCGCGGCAGGTGGCTTGGAGGGTGGCATATCTGCGCTCGCGCTGCATCATCAGACGATTCCGCCGACGATCAACTATGAAACTTCTGACCCCGACTGCGACCTAAACTACACTCCGAACACTCCCCGCCAAGCAGAGTTGAACTACGTCCTTTCCAACTCCTTTGGCTTTGGTGGCACCAACGCAACACTCCTCTTGAAGAGATACAGAGAGTAGTTGCCTGATCGACTCCGGATTAGCAGGCGAGCCCCGCCACGCGGACTGACGGTTTGCGGACTCCCCAGCGCTCCCCTTGTCAGCGGTTAGGCGACCCGCCCGTTCACCGTGCCCGCCCGGCGTGATACACTCCGCCCTCATGACTCGCTTCTTTGAAGACCGATCGATTGTGGTTACCGGGGGTGCTGGTTTCCTCGGTTCCGAAGTCGTGCGCCAGCTTGAGGCGGCGGGCTGCAGGAGAGTTGTGGTTCCCCGAAGTCGGGAGTATGACCTCACCCGCGAAGTGGATATCCGAAGGCTCCTTGACCAAACCAGGCCGGATCTCTTTCTGCATCTAGCCGCCGTGGTCGGAGGCATCGGGGCGAATCAACTGCATCCCGGCGAGTTCTTTTACAAGAATCTCATCATGGGAACTCAGCTCATCGAGGTGTCCCGGCAGTACAAGGTTCCGAAATTCGTGGCGATCGGCACCATTTGCTCTTATCCGAAATTCACGCCGGTGCCCTTTCGTGAAGAGGATCTGTGGAACGGCTATCCTGAGGAGACCAACGCGCCATACGGTCTGGCCAAGAAGATGATGCTGGTGCAGTCTCAGGCGTACCGGCAGGAGTATGGCTTCAACTCTATTTTTCTTCTCCCGGTGAATTTGTATGGGCCGGGAGACAACTTCGATCTGCAGACGTCCCATGTGATTCCAGCGTTAATTCGCAAGTGTCTGGAAGCGAAGCAACGAGGCGATTCGGAAATTGATGTTTGGGGAACTGGAGAGGTGAGCCGTGAGTTCCTCTATGTCGCGGATGCCGCAGAGGGGATCCTGTTGGCTGCAGAACACTACGACGGCAGCGAGCCAGTGAACCTGGGTGTTGGACGGGAAATTCTGATCAAGGATCTGGTTCATTTGATTGCGGACCTGACAGGGTTTCGAGGAAAGATTCGCTTCGATCCCAGTAAGCCTGACGGTCAGCCTCGACGCTGTCTCGACTCCAGCCGTGCGGAGAGAGAGTTTGGCTTCAAGGCGAAGACCAGTTTCGAAGAGGGCCTCAAGAAAACCATTGACTTGGTATTGCAAAGAGCGTGGTTGGTGAGCATACAGCGAAGCATTGGCGCACGGCCCATGTCCAAGAAAGGAACGGGCGAGTACTGCTGAGGATCCGGCAACGGTTCATCCCGGCTCAGCGTCAACCGATTTATGAGATGTGACCGCATTCCGTCCCCTTAAGCCTTCTTTTGCAAACCTCTGACACAATCTTTCTGCTGGTTCGAGGACAATCTTTTGCTCGGTTGAGTGTGAGCGCTGGAGAAGAAACCAAGGACCGTAGCTGCGGGTCTCGCCTTTTTGCGGTCCGCTGTATCCCAGTCGCCTCTAAATGGTGGCTCAGAAGGAATACCGGAGCCCGAGTTGTATGATTCTCGGATCGCCGGCTGTGGTGATCCGTCCGAAAAGCGCATTGATCCGCGAAGTGTTAGGATTGCCTAGATTCACTCGATTGAACAGATTGAAGAACTCGGCGCGGAATTCGAGCCTGTGTGATTCCGCGAACGGCATGACGAAATTCTTGAAGACGGAGAAATCTACCACGGCTTGCCCGGGCCCGAACAAGGTGTTACGACCCACGGTTCCAAACGTACCCGGCTGCGGTTCGCGAAACGCCGCGGTGTTAAACCAGCGCAGAATCTGCTCTCCGCGGGGGCGGTCTCCCGACAACACGGGATCGCCGATTATGTCGACGCGATCCTGGCCGATTCCCGTCAGTGAGATGTCGGCGCCATTCAACACCGTCAACGGATTGCCCGTCTGGAGGCTCACGATTCCGTTGGTCTGCCAACCGCCCAGAATCACGCCCGCGACGCCCGAGCCCTGGTAAGGCAGCACGTAGTTGAAAGAGGCTGTCAGCCGTCCGCGGCGATCGAAGTTCGACAGACCATAATCCTCGTCGATCTGCCCGTACGGACGCGCGTTGTTATTGCCTTCAAAAGCGGTATTCGAGGCGATATCGAGGCTCTTTTGCCAGCTATAGCCAGCGAGAAACGAGAGACCGCGGGTAAAGCGGCGTTCCATGCTCACCACGAGGCCATGGTAATTCGAGCGGCCGTAGGTTCCCGCGAATGTGATCTGGGTGTACTCGGGACGCGGGCGCCGGCGGTCCGTGTTGGCGACGGTGGCGCCGGGCCCAAAAATGGCTGGGTTCAGCTCGGCCGCATGGAAAAGCCTCCGTCCAGCTGAGCCCTGATAGGTAGTGCGCAGCACGATGGCGCCAGGCAACGCCTGCTCGACGGTCAGGTTCCACTGATGAATGTTTGGGTAGCTGAAATCCGGATCGAAGCCGACGATCAGGAATGGCGTGGGAAACGTCTGAGAGGCCTGAATCGGCCGCGAAACGGGAAACGGGTTGGTATAGCCACGGTAGGGATCCTGGGTGCTGAACGGCGCTGTGATGTCGACGCGGACCGAGTTGGGCGGCGAGGTAACCTGGCGATTGTAAGTGAGCGCCGGAGTCTGGTCGTGGAACCGCCCGTAACCACCACGGATGCTCGTCTTGCCGTTGCCGAACACATCCCAGGCAAAGCCCAGACGCGGGTCAAATAGTGCCCACGCAGCCTCCACCCCACCCTCAGGAACACCAGGATCTCCGGCTGCTAACTGACCCGGAGGCAGGTTCGGGAACCGCGTCGAGTGAACGTTCGCTTGATAGGCCGGTTCGTTCCATTGTGAGATTTGTCGCGCAAAACTGTCCGTGAATGGAATAAAGGGATTCCAGCGCACGCCGAGGTTGAGCGTGAGATGGCTGTTCACTCTGAAGGTATCCTGCACGTACGTTCCGTATAGGTTGCGGATGAGGCTGTTGTAAAGCACCGTGATCTGACTAAACGCGCTCGGCTTGCCGATCATGAAATCGGCCAGGTTGTCTCCGGAGAAGCGGCCGCCGAAGGTGAAATTGCCATCCGAGAGAAAATCCTGATCGAGGATGCTCTGCTCCCGCAAAATGTCAGCACCAAATTCGAGTTGATGGCGTCCGCGAATCCACGTCCAGGAATGCTGGAAGTTGTATTGGTTGCGCGGCACGCGGTAGAGCGCATTGTAGGAGTTGGCGAAGTACTGGGTGATGCTCATGCGGAAGGTGGTACCGACTGAAAGCGTCGGCACGTTGATGCCGAACTCGCGATGACCCGGAAAGTCTGGCTGAGTTGCGACGATGGAGGCGCGGTTGTAGCTCAACGAAGTACTCGAAAGCAGCGTGGGACTAGCCGTAAACGTGTAGTTAGCCACGGCGCTCTGGCTTTGCCAGCGGCGGTTGGCGATCGCGCTCAGGATGTTGCTCTTGTCAGGGATGGCGGGAATATCGAGTCCGTCGAAGAAATAACGACCCGAAAGCTGCTGGCGGGGGCTGAGCTGATGGTCGACTTTGACCAGGTACTGGTTATCGGTCTGCTTGTCGGCGCGCGTGTAGAAGAGCAGGTTGCCTCCCGCGTTGGGAAGCGGAACCAGTTGCAGCACGCGCTGGGCGACGGCATCCAGACGCGCCTGCGGAATCACGTTGCCAGCGAAAGGCTGGCGCGTATCCGGATCGACGAGAGGCGTGGAAAGGGCGCTGAAGTCGCCCTGCCGCTGGGCTGCCGTCGGAACTAGAGCATTCAGTGTAGAAGGCAGCGACCGGACCTGTGTCCCCTGCCACGACCCGAAGAAGAACGTCCGGTTGCGCACTATCGGACCTCCCACCGCGAACCCATACTGGTTGCGCTTGAGTCCGTCACTCGTGGGCGCGAAGAAATTGCGCGCATTCAGCGTTGAATTGCGGAGATACTCGAAGAATGCGCCGTGGAAGTCATTGCCGCCCGATCGAGTCACGATATTGACCACTCCGCCCCCGCGCCCAGCAAACTTGGCGCCGTAGTTATTGGTCTGATAGCTGAATTCCTGCACCGCATCCGGATTCGGCAGAACATTCGAGACTTCCGTGTAGGGATCTTCGTGAATGCCGCCATCCATGACGAACGTGGTGGAGTTGCCGCGACCACCGCTGGCGGAGACCAGCTCGCTGCCAGCCTCCGGGCGCGTTGCCCCCTGGTTAAACGTGCCGGTCGTGGAGAGCGTGCCTGGGGTGACGCGAAGTAATTGCAGTACGTTGCGGCCATTGAGCGGGAGGTCGGTCATCATCTCTTTGGTGATCACCGTATTCAGGGTTGCCGTGCGAATGTCGACCTCCGACACGGTGCCGACGACGCTCACCGTCTCGCTGACCGTTCCCACCTGAAGTTGGATGTTGGCCGTGGCGTTCTGATCCACCTGAAGAGTCACTTCCGGAATGCCGTAGGTTGAAAATCCTTCCTTGCTGACCTTAATGGAATAACGGCCGGCGGGGAGGGCAGTGGCGGAATAAAAGCCCGCCTCATTTGAACTGACCGTGCGCTCGATTCCGGTGGCAAGATTAAGCACAACGATCTTGGCACCCGGAATCGTGCCACCGGTTGAGTCGGTAACGGTGCCCGCTACGGCTCCAGTCGCGCGCTGCGCTGGCAGGGACATGGGCAGGGCGGCCAACAGCAGGAGGACTAACGTCGCGATGCGATATTTCATGGCGGTTTCTCCTTCAGGCGGGAATTTCAATCTTGGGAGGTCCGGACAACTACAACACAAGCATAGATTCTGCTGCCCAACCCCACCCTGCGTGGTTTTACAAGAACTGCGGGAAACCTTTTCGGGGGACTTTTGCCCTACAGCGCATTCTCTTGAGCTGGGGAGACAGTTCTGATCCTAAACGAAATCGACACCTTCAGAACTGAGGGGTTTTGAGCTGACTGAAATATATACCGCCAGCTCCTCAGCGTCAACCCGCAAGCGACTCGAGAATCATTCGCTGCTCCTGAGCTTGGATCGTTGTGGCAGCATCGCTCTGCAAACTGAAGAAGCATGGCATTCAGCGTTCTTGGAGACTGGACTGAAGAGCATCGGCAAGTGCGATTAATAGACTCGCCAATGCATGGGCTTCGATGACGAAGACCATGCTTCTTTCACTGCGCCCCCTTTCAGCTCGGTCCGCAGCATAATCACGACAACGCAGAGCGCGAGGCACTCAAGCCAAAGTCTTAGAAAGTTGCTGCGGCCAAATACAGCGCCAGCCGGAATTTAGCGGCAGTCCCGCTTCCGCGGGACTGGATCTCAGCAGCAGGATGCCGCCGCCACAGTGGAAGCACTGCTGGAATTCCAGGCCCACGCTCTCGCGGGGGCAGGCTTTTCAGGGGGAACGACGCATTGGGGTGGAGGGGGAAACAAGGTCTGGCGACTGTTAGGAGCGCCGCGGCTTTTCGGCACCGCTTTCAGGCTTGCTTACTTTGCTTTCTTTGACGGGTTCCTTCTTGGAGGGTGTCTCGCTCTTGTTCGAGGATTCTGCTACCTTTGTCGACGACTCTGCAGCGGGCTTGGAACTGGATTCGTCCGACTTGCTCGAGGTCTTGCCCGATTTCGCGTAATCAGTTACGTACCAGCCGGAACCTTTGAGTTGAAAGGAAGTTTGAGAAATCAGTTTGGTCAAGCGCCCCTTGCAGTTCGAGCAAAACTTCAGAGGCTTGTCGGAAAACTTTTGAATCACTTCGAAATGACTGCCGCACTTTTCGCACTGGTACTCATAAATCGGCATTCCGTGTCAAAACCTCCTGATCCAGTTTCACTTGATCGTGATGAACTTTGAACCGCCAAGAGCCACGCCAAGACGAATCCGGGTGACCATTTAGAATCTGATAATCTCAGATTACGGATCTTGAATCCGGAAGTTGACCGCATCCTTAGAAAGGGCTTGAGCAGTCAGACTCTTGGCGCTCTTTGCGTCCTTGGCGGTGCTCTGCTTTGGGTCTCCGCGTGTGGGGTCGTCCGGCTACGCCTTTGGCCACCCTCTCCCCAATGGGAGAGGGGCTGGGGGTGAGGGGTCAGCAAGTTAACAAACTTGACCGAAGTTTGAACTTCATCACCACCAAGTGACACTAGGCTTTCTTTGCCGCAGTCTTTAGCACCTCGGCACACCGTTTTCCTACCACCTGGTATTCACCGGGCTGCAGCATCCAAACCGCAACCTCCAGACGGGGCTCACTGCCCGCGCTGGGCCGCACTTCAATTCTGGGCTCCCCATCACGTAAAGCCTTCGCAACGTCGTCGCGTGTTTGTGGCAATTGCTTTGGGGTCCCATTTGATTGCGAGATGGGGCACCTGGTTTGCAATGACGGGCAGAAACTGTTCGGTTTCCACTCCTTTGATTCCTGCAACTGCCTTGCCGATGGCGCTGACCTGGCGCTCCCAGTCCTTCCATACTGCCTGATGGTCTCGCTTGACAAAAAGCTCCACGGCGGTCATCAAACCCACAATCTCCTCTTTGCCCACCTTGCCCCCGCGGCCCACTGAGTCTGAATGCGGAGATCCATTCAAATAAGCGGCGTGAACCAGATCCTTGCGGCCCAGCAGAAGTCCGGAACACTGCGGCCCGCGAATGCCTTTTCCTCCGCTGAATGCCACCAGGTCGTAGCCCATCTTGATGTAGGCGCTGAGATTCTCTGCCGGTGGAACGTCGGCTGCCGCATCGATGAGGCTTGGAATTCCTTTCTTTCGGGCAATCTCGGCAAACTCTTGCCGCTTGATCTGTCCCTGGGGGTCTGCAGAGTTCAGGAAAAACAGCATCGCCGTTCTATCATTCACGGCTCTGTCGAGTTCTTGAGCGGTCTCAACCTCCACAATTTTGACTCCCACATTTCTAATGGCATGGTCGTAACCGAACCGGTGTGACTTCTGGAAAATAACCTCGTTCTTCATCCCAGTCGTATCCGGAGCACGGCGAATCTTCTCTCCGTCCGAACCACAGACGCAGGCTGCGGTTGCCAGCACCAGTGCGCCCGCGCAGCCCGAAGTGACCAGCGCGGCCTCAGACCCCACCAGCGAAGCGATGCGTTTGCCGGCAGCCTCGTGGAGTTCCGGAATGGAAATGTGTTGCCGCGACGCCTCTTCCATTGCTGCAACGACTTCGTCGGGCATTACACAAGCGCTCAACGTGGTATACGTCCCAGCCGCATTGATGAACGGCCGCAGGCCAAGCTCTTCGTAAATCTTTCGCCGCGCTTTGCGCGCGCTCTTGGCATTCTTGTGATCATTGACAGCCGCTGACAACGGGCGCAGCCCAAAACTACCGGCTAACGAAGTCAGCCCAGCACCCTGCAGAAAATAGCGTCGTGTCCAGCCAGTGAAAGGATTATGCATTAGCTTCCTCCAAGTTTTTGGCGATTATACTGCTTTGAGGTCAAAACCAGGAATGATTTGCTGTTGGCGAGCGGAGGTATTCGTGGTAGGCAACCAGTGTGGACAAGCAGCCGGGACAGCGTTTTGTCAGAATGCGAACTGGAGATTCAATGCGCGGGACCAAGGTACCAGGGCGAAGCATGTGTATAGGAAGGTGAGACTCGCTACTTCCAAGTGGCGATTAAAGAGGTGAAGAAAGGAACCAGCTATGGTGGCGGCGATTTTGGCGGTAGTCAGAGTGAACACAATGTCGTAGCGCTCCATCAGAAAGCGCAGAAGAGGGTTTCCTTCAATCTCGGTACCGAAGTGGATCAGTCCTTGATACGTTGCCAACCAATCTGCCAGTTGGACCAGAATGAAACAGGTGACTGCGATGTTCACCCAAAGCGTCCGCGTGTTCATCGGTCTTCCTCTTGAACTGCGATGTCTGAGATTTTGCAACTGTCCTGCCATAAAGGCGAAACCAGGGGTTACTGAACTTAGGGAAGGGCGACTTCCAATGGAATCGTGGGCAAAATTACTGTGCAGATTGGATATACACGCATTGAAACCACGCTTGGCCATTCAGTCTGCAGCTTCGGAACGGCCTCCGTTCCAGGCGAAGTGTGGCAAATATGAGGAATACTCTTCTTCTTTATTGCAGTGGCTGGTCTCATAGGTGGGAGCGACCTTGTGCCAGCGATGCCATCGCCTCCCTCCACCAAGGCCGCTTAGCGGGGACATGCTTGCGGCGTGATATCCGTGGCTAAACTGGTAGCACTTTCGAGTGTTTTTTTGCATACTATCCCGCCTCTAAGCGGCTAGTTTCGCCGATCGAGTTCGTCAATCAACCCTATGCTGGTCTTTCGCAGGCTGTTCCACAAGGTTGTGTCGCCATTTCAGACAGGGAGACCCGAAATTGCGTACTGAGGAAAAAATTCAGTATCTGAACAAGATCAAGAGCCCCGATGCCATGACCGAAGAACTCCGCCAGATGAGCCGGAATCTTTGGTGGACTTGGAACCCGGAAGCTCAGGAGATTTTTGCAGAACTTTCGCCGCTGGCTTGGTCTGCTTCGAATCACAATGCCGTGGCTGTGCTGAATTCGCTCTCATCAACGGAGTTGACAGCGCGTCTCATGGAACGAGCATTTTCTGCCCGGGTGTCTGACGTTTTGCTTGAGTTTCACGAGTACTTGACACGCGAGCGCACCTGGTGCTCGGCGCATGCTGCGCCGTTTCTAAAGAGCCCGGTAGCATATTTTAGCGCCGAATTTGCGATTCACGAAAGCTTGCCAATTTACTCAGGTGGCCTTGGTGTCTTGGCTGGCGACCATGCGAAGTCCGCCAGTGATTTGGGCGTCCCCTTGGTGGGAATCAGCTTGTTTTATCGCCAGGGGTATTTCCAACAGCAGATTGCTCCCCATGGCTGGCAAGAAGAGCACTACCCGCTCCTCGACCGGAACGACCTTCCCGTCGATTTGGTGCTTGGCGAGGACGGCGCCCCATTGATTCTGGTTGTTGAAGTCCAGCAAATCCAGGTGAAATTTCAAGCTTGGCGCCTCAACGTCGGCTCGACGGTGATGTATCTGCTCGACACCGAGTTAATGGAGAATGACGACTACTATCGCGATCTGACGAGCCGAGTGTATGGTGGCGATACCGCCATGCGCATTGGCCAGGAAATTGTCATGGGCGTGGGTGGCGTGCGTTTGATGCGAGCCCTTAACATTGCGCCGGCCGTATTTCATATGAACGAAGGGCATTCTGCCTTCCTCACTCTGGAGCTACTGCGCGAACAACTGAGCAAGGGTGCGACACGCAAACTCGCTGAGGAATGGGTTAGAGAGCACTGTGTTTTCACAACCCACACTCCGGTTCCAGCTGGTCATGACCGCTTCTCGCCCGACCACATGGAGTACGTCTGGGGAAAGTTTCGGTCTGAATTAGGGTTGGACGTGAAGGAGTTTCTGGGATATGGCAGGGTGAATCCAGACGACGATCAAGAGACCTTCTGCATGACCGTGCTGGCGTTGAAGATGTCTCGGGCAGCCAATGGTGTGAGTGAGTTGCACGGTGAAGTGAGCCGTGAAATGTGGCGTCATTTGCACCTGCAGAAAGGCACGCCGGTGGCGCCGATTGGCCACATCACCAACGGCATTCATGTCCGGGGCTGGATGACCCGCCCCACGCGGAGGTTCTGGAAGGCTCACTTGGGGCCTGATTGGGAAACGCGCCTCATGTACCCCGATCTTTGGAAGATAATCTCTGACCGGGATCTGATCTCGGATGAGGAAATCTGGGCTTTGCGGTACTGGCTAAGGCGCGAGTTGGTCGAATTTGCTCGAAAGCGGCTGCGCGGCCAGTTCACCCGGATTGGTGAAGGCGCAAAGGTCTTCGAGAAAATTCTGTCGCCCGATGCCCTCACGATTGGATTTGCACGCCGCTTTGCGACCTATAAGCGCGCAACACTGATCTTCTCTGATTTGGCCCGTGCGATTGCCATTTTCAACGACCCCAAGCAGCCAGTCCAGTTGGTCTTTGCCGGGAAGGCCCATCCACGCGATGACCGGGGCAAGGAGTTCATTCAGCGCATTCACGAGATCACGCGCCGCAACGAGTTTTTCGGGAAGGTGATCTTTCTCGAGAACTACGACATTCACGTGGCCCGTTACCTCATTTCCGGTGCCGATGTTTGGCTGAACACACCGCGCCGGCCTCTTAGAAGCCAGCGGTACCAGCGGACAGAAGGTGAGTGTTCATGGAGGGCTCAATTTGAGCGTGCTGGATGGCTGGTGGCGAGAAGGCTTTGATGGCACCAACGGCTGGCCCATCGGCGGAGACAACTCTCCCGAAGATCCCGAGGCACAGGATGCAGTTGATGCTGAATCGCTGTATGAAACACTAACGCAATCGGTCATTCCCTTATTCTTTGACCGGAACGAGCAAGGAATTCCGCCTGGCTGGATCGAAAAAATCCGGCGCGCGATGCAAACGTTGATCCCGCAATACAACACCGACCGCATGGTCGCAGAGTACGTAACGAAGTACTATCTCTCGAAGAAACTAGTCTTGCGCGGGTAGGCTGGAACGGTGTGAGGTGCTGCTCTAGATCGCCCTTTTTTCGTGTGCCTGAGCACTCAGCTCAGCCGTCAAATCGTCAATAAACTGCCGTGCTGTCCTTCCAGAGCGGGCGTTGTGGAGCTGAACCCACTGCAACGCTTTTCGCTCCAGATCTTCTTGCCCTATCGGGAGCTCACGACGCTTTGCCAAGGAACTAACGATGGCAAAGTACTCCTTCTGGGTTCGGTGTGACAAACACAAGCTGAATGCCGAACCGGTCAGCCAGAGACACCTTTTCCTGCAGCGTGTCCTGCTGGCGTATCTCGTCGCCGCGCATGTCGTTCCGGTCGGAAAAGTATTCCTGAATCAGATGGCGGCGGTTCGAACTGGCGTAGATCAGAACGTTCTTCGGGCGTGCTTCCAGGCTGCCTTCCAAGACGGCCTTCAAGGTCTTGTACTGGGTTTCTCCTTCCTCGAAGGATAGATCATCTACAAACAAGATGAAGCGCTCGCGGCGCCTCCGAACCAATGCCATCACATGTGGGAGATCGCCCAGATCATCTCGTGAGACTTCAATCATCCGTAGAGGCTCGGCCGGAAAATAATTGAGCAGAGCCTTGATTGCCGAGGATTTTCCGGTGCCGCGATCTCCGTAGACAAACACATTGTTGGCCGGGTAGCCCGCCAGGAAATGCGAGGTGTTTCGGATTAATGTTTCCTTCTCGCTTTCAAATCCAACTAACTCTTCCAAACGAATGGGATCGGGATCGGCAATCGGCCGAACGGCGCCTCCTTCTCCTGAGCCCCTCCATTGGAAGGCTCGGTACTGCGAAAACAAGCCCACACCGGACTCCAGATAGCATTTTGCCAGGGCTGGCATTAGCAAGCTCCACTCTGCAGCCTCGTGAAGCAGTTGAGCCGTGCGGCGACGTTCTGAGCCTTCCTCGTTGGTTGGAGATACAGCGCCAAGCTCGTTCCACGTGAGCCACTCGCCCCCTGGATCCGCCCTCCGCAAAGCTGCCACCACCGTCTCGGAATCTACATGATAGAGCCTTTGCAACCGCGCCAGATCGCTTTCTATCTGGCTCACAAGAGACTTGCCAAGCCCGCCTTGGCTGTAATCCTGCGAGTGGGACGAAAACAGATTCTCATCATTGAGAATCAAATCGAGCAAATGATCCTGCCAAGGTGTGCCCAATCCGAATGCTCGTTTCCGCACCGTCTTTTCTGCCAGGCAGGAAAAGAAGGTGGCATACGACTCCGTCACGCGAAATAGGCCCTTCCGTGTGAGTTTGCCGTTCCGGCTGAGTTGGTCAAGAAGGTCGAGGAACGATGCCACAATCGGATCAGACAAAACCTTGCGATAAATTACTAACTGCTGAGCTCCCCGCAAGGCCTTGCTGAGGCTCGCACTCGCTTCGGTCTTTTCGTGGTTGTCCGCAGAAGTTTTCTTCATCCAGACCCCAATTAGGAAGCAACTCAGGCCGGTAAAGTCGTGTGAAGTTACAACCGCAGAAATCCGATGTCAAGGAATGGCGGAACACGTGATCAAAAGGAGCGTACTGGGCTGGAATCCAAGTCCAGAAACGGCCTTGACAACATTGGAGCTTTCATCAATGATCACCGTCAGGTGTTCCGAGGGCCATCCGACTGAGGGTCCACCCCGTTTCGAATTGTTGTCCAAGGCAAGTTCCCGCGATCACGCTCGTTTCCGACAGCAACCTGCGATCCGAAAACAGCCGGAACATTGAGTGGGGGTAGTTAGTTGATTCATCTGAAATCACGGCAAGAGATTGAGATTCTGCGCGAGTCGAATCTCATTGTTCATGAGGTGCTGACAACGTTGAAGTCCATGTGCCAGCCAGGCATCACGACGCTTGAGCTGGACCGCGTAGCGGAAGATATGACCCGCAAACATCAGGGCCGTCCCGCTTTCAAGGGATATCATGGTTTTCCGGCGACGTTGTGTACATCGATCAACGAAGAGGTTGTCCACGGAATTCCATCGAAGCGAGCACTCAGAGAAGGAGACATTCTCAGTATTGACTATGGAATCTGCTATCGCGACTATTATGGCGATGCTGCGGTCACCGTTCCCATAGGGAAGATTCCGGACGACTTGGAATTCCTGCTCAGCACAACACAAGAATGTCTCATGCTGGGAATTCAACAGGCTGTGCCGGGAAATCATCTGGCTGACATTTCGGCGGCGATTCAGACCCATGCTGAAGTTCACGGATTCTCGCTGGTCAAAGAGTTTTCTGGGCATGGTGTTGGACGAAGTCTGCACGAAGAGCCCGTCGTCTTGAACTATGTTGCGAATGGACGGGGCATTCAGCTCAAACCGGGTCTGGTGCTCGCCATCGAACCGATGGTGAACCAAGGCACGGACAAGGTGGTTGTGCTCAAAGATGGCTGGACGGTTGTGACGAAAGACAAGAAGTGCTCGGCCCACTTTGAGCACAGCGTTGCGATCACTGACGATGGTCCGTTGATCCTCAGCCTGCCGGACTAGCAGTATTCGGGAGTTACCGTTGAACACAGATCAAGAAGTTGCCGAACAACTGTCGCTGTTCTCAGACTATTTGAAGCGGAACAGCCTGAAGATGACCCGCCAGCGCGAGGTGATTGTCGAGAGCTTCTTGCGCACCAACGGACATCTAAGCATCGACGAACTGCACCAACTCGTGAAGCAGAAGGATGCAACGGTGGGTTTGACCACGGTTTTCCGGACGCTCAAGGCTCTCACGGATTGTGGTTTGGCGCGTGAGACCGATTTTCAGGATGGTCGCGCTCGCTTCGAGCACATCTACAACCGGCCCCATCACCACCACATTGTGTGTGTTGACTGCAACCGCACCATCGAGTTCCTTAGCCCCGAACTGGAACGGCTGCAGGAGATGATCGTCGCCAAGTACCAGTTTCAACCGGTTCGTCATCAGACGCAGATTTTCGGTGTTTGTCCGGACTGCCAGAACCAGCGGCCTTCACCGCAGGAATTGTTTGACTCCGACGCGGTGTTTGCGCGTGACGCGCTCAAGATTGCCATGGAGGCAGAGCGCAGCGGCGTCAATTTTTATCTGGCTGCAGCTGAGCAGATTTCGCAACCTTCAGGCAAGGCGACTTTCCTGCGCATAGCCGAAGAGGAAAAAAAGCATTTGCTCGATCTTGAATATGAATGGATTGAACTGCTGAAGAAGGACAAGAACATTCTGAAGGCGCCAGTGTTCCTGCACTTTGACTATGAATCATTGAAGAAGATCTTTCCGACCCGCGAGGAGATTCGCAAGCGTCTCGAGAGCGATCTAGATGAGGAACAGGCCTTAAGGCTGGCCATGGATATGGAGATCGAGTCCTATCGATTCTTTCGCGACTACGCCGAAAGGTTCAACGACACTCGAGGGAAGGCAATCTTCCTGAAATTTGCCGCCGAAGAAGAAGAACACTGCCGAACCATCCAGAAAGAGTACGACCGCGTCATGCAGCGCAGCGTGCACTAAGCTGCCCCACCGAGAAGAAGAAATACGCGCGACAACAATTTGCGACGGCTGCGAACCTCGGCACCGAATCTATGCAACTGGCTTCAGCTCAGCTTGGAACCAGGCGCATAGCTTGGCCCTGCGTCTCCCTGGGAACTGTGAAGGCAATGCGTCCAGATGTTCCCTCAGAGCTTCGGGTACCAACACTTTGGGGATGATGCCGTCATAAGACAACGAAGGCACCGTTTTGAGGGTTGTTTCGTCGGTGATTGCGAAAACCTTGAGATTTTGCAGGCCCGGCAACTCGCGAATCTTCCGCACCACTCCTCTCCGTGAGAAAGCGCCCAGGCTCTCTCCAAGAAAGATTGCGTCAGGCGGGTTTTTCAGAGCCAGACTCAGGGCCTGGGCTCCATTCGTTGCTTCGATCACTTGATGAGTCCGACCCACCGCGCTCGAAAAGAGATTGCAGAACTTGTTGTCCTGATCGACCACCATCAGAACGAGTGACCGGTTTGAATCAAGCTGCGGTTTGGTTTCCTCAGATGAGGCTGACTGCATTTTCTTCATGACATCCAGTAGGCGGTCAAGAACATCGTGGGCCACGATTGGCTTCACAATATAGTCCGTGACCCCAAGCCGCATCACATCACGAATCAGACCCTCTTCGGCAGTGCCGGTAATCATGACGACGGGCAGTTCAGCGGTGCCTGGATTCAGACGGATCTCCAGCAGGACTTCGGTGCCGTTCATAATCGGCATCAACATGTCGAGAATCACGATGTGATAAGTTTCGGTTGAAAACTTGTTAAGTGCTTCCAAGCCATCCTCAACCGCCGTAACTCTGCAGCCCAGCTTCCGCGTCAAAAGACCCTGCAGCAAATGTCGGTCGGTAGGCGAATCATCCACCACAAGTGCTTTGATCTTCAAAGTAGGTCGCACCCTTCTTACTAACCTCGGGACAAAAATATCCCAGAACAGTATCGACTCATGATTCACAGATCTTAGTTCAGATTGGGGCGACTAGGAAAAAACCGAGGGAGGAGGAATTGCAGGGAGTTTGAGCCCGCAGGTTGGAGGCACCGAATCCGGTGCCTCCCTACGGCTTCACTAAGAGGAAAACTATCGGTTAGGCCCTGTGATAAGCCAAATCCTGTAGGCGTTTGACTCGCTCGGCCATCGGAGGATGGGTGCTAAACAGTCTGGCAATGCCGCCCGCGGTGAGCGGGTTAACGATATACATCTGGGCTTGGGCAGGATTCACGTCCATCGGGAACCGATGATTTCCATTTTCCAGTTTGAGCAGAGCATTGGCCAGAGACAGCGGCCTGCCACAGATCTGCGCGCCAGTTGCGTCGGCCTGGTATTCACGGCTCCGTGAGATCGCCATCTGGATGAGCATCGCGGCAATGGGACCGACGATCATCATTGCAATGCCTCCCAACAGGCTCCCGCCTCCTTCGTCTTCGTCCCGATCCCGACTCATACCACCAAACATCATGGCCCATTGTGCCATGTGTGCCAGCTGGCTGATCGCGCCAGCAATCATGGCAGCCACCGAGCTAATCAGAATATCGCGGTTCTTGATGTGCGCCAGTTCGTGGGCAACCACTCCTTCCAGCTCATCCCGGTTCAGGATGTTCATGATGCCGGAAGTAACTGCAACCGCTGAATGTTCCGGGTTTCGCCCCGTTGCAAACGCGTTTGGAGTGGCGCTTGGTATTACGTAAAGTCGGGGCATTGGTAGGTCTGCTCGCCGGCATAGCTCGCGTACCATCCGGTGGAAATCAGGGGCTTCACTTTCAGAGACTTGCTTGGCCCCACTCATTGACAAGGCAATCTTGTCGCTGAACCAATAACCAACAAAGTTCATGAGTCCCGCGAAGACCAAGGCGATCATGAGACCATTCCGACCTCCCACAGCATTTCCGATCGCCATAAGCAGGGCGGTGAGTCCAGCCAGTAAGACGAATGTTTTCAATGTATTCTTCATGATTGCGTGGCTCCTGGGTCCTCTTCTACACTTCCACTTTCGGTGAACTAATTAAGATTGCACCGGCGGAATGTCAATACATAGAATTACAAGACCTAGTTGAGTGTAGCAGACTGCCCAATCGAGAACAAGACAGCGCTAGGCACGGCTGTGGTGGGAGCAAAGCTGGCTCCCGTTCTTAGAACTCCGCCATAGCCTCGAGATTTGCCCAGCACGTGCGTCAGGGTTGTGAAGACATGGCTCAGGTCTTCATTAGTTACGTTGAAGAGGACTCTCAAACCGCGATCGAGATTGCTGAGGGGCTGGAAGCGGCGGGATACTCCACCTGGTACTACGAAAGGGAGAATGCGCCCGGACCGTCGTACCTCGAAGAGATTTACAACGCCATTCTAAAGGCCCAGGTACTCCTCGTGCTGGTTTCCCCACGTTCCCTTGAATCTCACCAGATTACGGTTGAAGTGGAACAGGCACATGAGTGCGCAAAGCCCTTCATTCCCGTCCTGTTTGATCTCTCCCATGACGAGTTGATCCACCAGCCTCGGTGGAAGATGGCGTTCGGAACGACGAAGTCAATCGAACTTCCTCCAGAGGGAGTTTCGGCGATTCTTCCAGACATCGTCCTGGGTCTTCAAAAGCTTGCGATCGTTCCCGTGCGTGAACAATCGGAGACAGCGCGGGAATCGATCGTGCCAGTTCGCAAACGTTTCAGAGGCAGATCACGCAAAAAGACCCTACGAATTCTGGTCTCTTCGATTCTTGTGGCGGCTTTGATCTTTGGGGCCCGTTGGCTTTACGTTCGAAAAATGAGAATGGATCTGGAAGCCAAGATCAGGAATGCGGTCGAGTTCTCAGACGCCTACCGTGACGGCTTGAAGTACTGGTCTGCACCGGCAACCTGGCGAGTGGAGAAGGAAGGGCCAAGACTCCGTGTGGCCGGACCAGGCCTCGGATTTCTGCAGGATCGGATCTATGGGGACTTCCAGGTGTCATTTGATATTCAGCTCTTGAACCGAAAGGGTGCCGTTTGGGTGCTGCGAGCCCAGGACCCCCAGAACTATTACCTGTTTCAACTTTCGGGCCCGGACGGGGCTTCGGCAAATAGCATCACGACGTTCATTTGCAAAAATGGTAAACTGCGCCAAGCGCTTACTCTCAACGTGAGCCATGATCTGGGTAGACCTGACGATTCCATTCATCTGAGCGTCGAAGCCAAAGGGCGCATCATCCGGCACACCATTCAAGTCTTTAGCCAACCGGATGTGGGACCACAAAACCTAACCTATCTCGACGACGGAACCTTCTTGTATGGAGGGATCGGATTCGGAACCAAAGATGGAGAAGAGTTTCGGGTGTGGCCAATCCATGTTATGCCACTCAAGCCTGCTTCGAGCACTTCGCGCGTGCCTGTCCCTTCCAGCGAATTCCTTGAACGGGCTGAATGTCACGCGCTTGCCTCGCCAGACTTCGTTCTGGCTCCTTTCCTGCGCTCTGATTTCGCTTCCTTTGCCTGGACCTTGCGGCGCAAACCCAACTCACGGGCTCAATTTCAGGAAGGGTTTATGACACCGATGGTCCATCGCAGCCGGGTCTTCCCAATGCGGTCGTCGTTCTGACTGATCTGGAAAGCGGATTGCGCCGGTCGTTGCTGAGTAATGCGCGCGGCGAATACCACTTCTACCTGTTACACCCGAGCCGTTATCAACTTGATTGCCGTTTGGATGGCTTCGAGAACCTGAGCGGAATCGTGGGAAGCATTCAGGTCCTGATTGCAACTCCACGCGAAATGAAAGCCCCTCCGTTTGCAATGCGAAAGCAGCGCAGCGCCGGGAGCGCGCTTTCGAACGGATGGACCATCGCCAGCAATCTTCATCCAGCGAATTTCTGGCCGATCAAAGTCGGAAGCAGTAATTGGCTACTGACGTCCCTGTGGCCCTATCAATCCGAGCTTGTTGCTCGATGGATCGAAGCTCCCACGTTCATTTTCCAACAGATTGGCGGCTTACTTCCCAAACCACGTACCATCCATGGGACCGCAAGGGCCCGCAAGTGACTCCTCCACGTCTCCAGCGCCACAGAGCGGCCAGGCTCCACGGTCCGGCCCTTCGACATCATCCTTGCCCGCTTTTGGAATTTCCTTGGCGGAATCTCAAGCCACAAAGCTGGTCAATACCCAGAGTGCCACACACAGTGGGACTTTCACAGAACTTCAACTTTGGTATTTGCCTCTGGCAGGGATTCGCACCTTTGATTCATTGGCGCTGCTGCTGCCTGGAGTAGTGCCGCCTCCCGAAACCGTCTCGACCACCACAGGTCCAGGGGTGGGAGCCAGCGTGGGAACGGCCGGTCAGTTTTCCGTTAATGGTTTGCGCAGCCGCGGAAACAATTTCACGATTGATGGTTCCGACAATAATGACGAAGACATCGGCGTTCGCAGGCAAGGTTTCACGGCGTTGGTTCCTCAACCCATCGAGAGTGTCAAACAATTTCAGATCGCCACCTTGCTTCCTGAACCTCAGTTTGGCCGCAGTTTAGGGGCCCAGGCGAACGTTGTTTCACGCTCGGGCACAAGCGCCTTTCGAGGACTTGCGTATGGATTGTTTACAGACCGGAGGCTGAACTCCAGGGACTTCTTCGATCTAACAGGCGAACACACAGCGCGTTTTGCAGTGCCTCGTTCGGCCACGGATTCGACCCCCGTCTTCCTCGACGGCCAGCAATTGTTTCAACCAAATCCTTCCGGTGGTGAGAATCCTTTCACGCGCAGCCAGGCCGGATTTGTGGCAGGTGGAATGTTTCGCAAGGAGAAGTCATATGTATTTGGATCGTTCGAACATCAGGACGTCCAGGCTAGCCGCGAAAGCCACTTTGCCGTCCCCACAGTTGCGGAACGGGGATTGTTCTCAAAAGGAGCAGAAGGTTTGGAAACGCGCAACCGAATTGGCGATGTTGAGTTTCGCCGAGTTTTCTTTCCGACCACGGCCTATGGAGATGCCATCTTCAGTCTGTTTCCATGGCCAAACAACCCACTCGGACCGTACGGTGCAAACACACGAACCGAGATCCTGCCAGCGGATGCGGATGGCCTGGTGTGGTCAATTAAAGCGGATCAGCGTTGGCAAATAGGCAGCAGTCTCCAGGTCCTTGCGGGACGCTTCAATTTCAGTGATGACGACACCCTTCTCCCCTCCACAGGTCAAGCTCTGTTCTCAACCCTGTCGTCTCAGGTTCGCACGCAAAATGTCTCGCTCTTCCTTGATTCCCTGATCTCATCTCACACTTCCAATCAGGTGCGATTCTCCTTCGGACGGACGAGCATGCGAACGAAAGGCCAAGGACAAGCCCTGACGGGCGGCAGGGAGACGGTTTTCTCGGACCCCGGGGATGCCGAATTTCTCTTGAGCGCACCTCTCATTTACAACTTCAGCATTCCAATCCGAGCGAACCAACCGACCTCCTTTGCTTCCTATCCCTATTTGCAGCAACGGGGGGCGCAAGGCTTGCCGAGTGTCAACGGCAGCGAAGCGGTTACCGGGCCTCTGGGAAGCGTGATTGTGAGCGGATTCAGTCCGTTGGGAATCGATGTCTTTCACTTCCCTCAGCAACGGACAAACAATACCTTTCAGATCGCAGACACGTTGATCCGGCAGAAGAGTGACAAATATCGGATAGTCGCGGGCTTCGACGTGAGGCGCAGCCAGCTCAATAGTCTATTCCACCGAAACTCCCGCCCACAAATCGTCTTCAGTGGCGCGCCCAACTTGAATGTGACCGATGGCAAACCCAACGAACTGTTTCGTGATGGTGAAGTCGCAGGAAATTTTACGGCGACACCCTCTTTCTTTCGTGGTGCCGACTTTGCTGCGCTTGCAGCCGCCACCGGATTCTTTCAGACGCTTCGCGGGCCCGAAGGCTTCGGAACGATTGGGTTGCGGTATTGGCAAAACGATCTCTTCGTGGCCACACAAGTTCGGCTCCAAAGTAGCTTGCACCTTACTTTGGGCCTGCGCTACAACCTGAATACTGTGCCCGTGGAAGTGAAGAGCCGGATTGAATCTAGTTTTCAATCGGACGAGGTTCGTGGGTTGATTGCTGCCGAGAAGCAAGCCAGTCAGCTCGCTGGAACAGGGGGAATTTCGGGCTTCGAGCGCTTTCTGGATGGCCGTGAGAAGATTTTCCGAGGAGATCACAACAACGTTGGTCCGTACCTGGCTCTTGCCTGGGATCCGTTTGGCCGAGGCAGAACCGCAGTGCGCGGCGGATTTGGATCCTACTATGACCAGATTCCCGGCGCAGTCGTCAGCCAGTCGCGCAACGTGTTTCCCAATTTCCTGACTTTGAATCTCGGTGGTTATCGGTCCAATCCATCGGATCCACCTGAACGGTTCTTGCTGGCTCCGTTCAACCCCCAGCGTTTCGCCAGGAATGGCACCTTGAGTGACTATGACGTAGACGGTCCCGGCGGGGAGGACTTGGTAGCCTTCATGGTCCAGACCGCTGCGCGCACCAATAATGGCAGTGGCCCCGCCTTTGTTTTGCCCGTCGCAGACCTCCAGACTCCCCAAGCGTATCACTGGTCACTGAATCTTGAGCAGGAACTCCCTGGCAGCAGCTTAGTGTCCGTTGCCTATGTTGGAACCCGTGGACAACGCTTGCTTCGTTTTGCGACTCCAAATCTCGGTCGCAACGTCGTTCCGACTGTGCTGGAAGTCATCGACTCCCCAAGCGCGGCGAATGAGCCCAAGTTTTTGGGAACCACGGTGGCTCCCGGTCACCAAGTCGTCAACGCTGGCACTCGTCTGACCACGACCGGGAGGCCGTTTCCTGTGATGGGCTCGTTCACCTCTATAGAGTCAGATGCCAATTCTTCCTATCACAGTCTGCAGCTTAGGTGGAACAGAAGCTATGCTCGCGGGATTCAGTGGACCTCATCCTATGCGTGGTCGCATGCGATTGATGAAGTTTCAGACTTGTTCGATTTGGCCGGCAGTTCTGCTTTGCCACAGAACAGCCAGAACCTCCGTCAGGAAAGGAGCAGCGCTAGTTTCGACGTTCGCCACAGGGTTGCGGCCAGCGCCATTTGGGATCTGCCCTGGCTGAAAGCCAACCCGGTCCTTGGCAAGTGGCGACTCGCCAGCATCGTGACGGCGCAAACAGGGCAACCCTTCAGCATCTTTGCTCCGTTCGACATGAATCTGGACGGTAACCTGACCGATCGGTTGAACGGCCGGGGCGGCTTCACGGAGATTCGGAGCGGGCCTGATCAGTTCAGATTTGATAATCCACTGAACCAATTGGCACCTATTGGCCAACCGGGTGCCGAAGGCCGTAACACTTTCCGGTCCCGGGGTTTGGCGACCATGGATCTGGCTGTGAGTAAGCAATTCCGTGTTACCGAGAGGCACATACTGGAATGTCGCGGAGAGTTCTTTAACTTGTTCAACCGAACCCATTTTGGCATGCCAGTGAACCAAGTCGACTTTCCAGGCTTTGGCGGCTCGACCAGTACTCGTGTGCCAGCCCGAGTCATCCAGCTAGGCTTGCGAGTGAGCTTCTGATAGAGTCGTCATACTGAGAAAAAACTAGCAAACTGACCTGCGGGTTCAGGATTGGCGCTTTCCCGCGAGAGAGGAGAACGCGATGAGACTCGACATGACCGACCTGCGACATTTGCAGAAGTTGGGCGGACGGTGGCTCGGTTGCTTCGCTGTCTTGGTAGTCTTTTCAGGAGACCTTCTTGGACAGTGTAATCCGAAGCCGACGGTCTTCACACTCGTCGAAGTCGTTCCGGCTTCAATCACAGCAGGCTCGCCGAGTACTTCGGTCACTCTCCGTCTCCAATACAAGGCAAACCTAACGACTCTCGATCCTGCTGCGTTCGTGGTGAACTGGCGGGGGAGCAGTAGCGCAAGTCTGCCGCTGACGGGCATCAGTTTGGTAGGCAATGAAGTCTTTTCTCTGACTTTTAGTGTACAGAGCATTCTCATGGCCACCGCACAGCAAGTTGTGCTGAGTGTCACCGGCACCTTCTGTGGGGAGGACGGCATAACGCCTCCACCGGGGGTTTCCAACCCGATGTCATTGTTCATTGTAGCCTTTGCCATCACAAGCATTAATCCTCCCCAAGCCCCGGCGGGGAGCCCCGCGTTCACGATGACTTTCACTGGCAGCGGTTTCGCGGGAGACTCTCGAATCCGATGGAACAACTCTGAGCGCAGCACGATCTTCGACAACAGCACGCAGTTGAGGGCTACCATCCTGGCCCAGGACGTAGTTGGAACAGGCACGGCCAGGGTCAATGTCGTCAACATGACGTCTGGAGCACAGTCCAGTGGGTTCACTGTCGAAATCGCCAATCCGCAGCCATCCATCAGTAGTGTGAGCCCATTCTCAGCCACGGTCGGCAGCCCGGGTTTCACGTTGACCGTGAACGGCATCGGCTTCAATAGCAGCTCGAGGCTTTTCTGGAACGAAGTAGAGCGGGCGACAACCCTCGTGAACTACAACCGGGTGACGGCAGCCATTCTCGCGTCAGATACAGTTTCCTCTGGATCGGCCAGGATCAGGGTGACCAACCCAGCACCGGGTGGTGGTCAATCCAATGTTTTCGGCATGGGCATTGTTGGCGGAACACCTGATTCGCCTCTCAGCCTGTTTGTGCCAGTGATACTTTCGACCCCCGGATTGAGCAATTCATTCTTTACCTCCGAACTCACGCTAACCAATCGCAGCGCTCAGAATGCCTCACTTACCTATCTCTACACTGACCGTTCTGGTGTGGGAAGCGGTTCTGGCACAGACACGATTCTAGCGGGTCGGCAACGGGTTGTTCCTGACGCAATCAGTTACTTGAGAAGCCTTGGAGTGCCAATTCCCAGCTCTGGCAGCCCGGTCGGAACCTTGCTGGTGCAGATTGCCGGAGTCACCAACCCTTCGGATATTGCGGTGACGGTACGCACCACCAACGCCGTCGCCGGCGGCAGTGCGGGCTTGGCCTATGCTGGCATACCGTCATCATCAGCGTTTACTGGACCAGTCTATCTATGTGGTCTCCTTCAGAACAGCGAGGATCGAAGCAGTGTTGCTGTCCAACATGCTGGCTCGTCCACGAGCGGGAACATCGTCCTAAGGGTGAGTGTCTTTTCCGGCGATCCCGGCGCACCGGGCGTGCGGGGCACGCAAGACATTGCGCTGTCCCCGGGGGGATTTGAGCAGAACCCAGTGCTGTCGGGCCTCGCTCTGAGTGCGGGGTATGTAAGAGTGGAGCGCGTCAGCGGCACCGCACCATTTTACGCCTATGGGGTTATCAACGATCAGGCGAACTCGGACGGTTCGTTCATTCCGCCGCTTCCGGAATCGGCTCTCGTCGGCCGGACCAGCGTTACCCTTCCGGTGATTGTTGAAGGCGGCGGCTTTTCCAGCGAGTTGGTTGTCACCAACTTCTCCGGCAATCCAAAGAATCTCCGTTTCAGTTTTGTCGCTGATGCCATTCAAGCCTCAAACACCACCGCCACCGACTCGTTGCTCCTTCAGCCTGGCCAGCAGCGCATCATTCCAGAATTCGTTCAGTATTTGCGCAACAGAGGCATCACTGGAATTGGGCCAGCGGGTCCGACTTTCGCGGGCGCCCTGTTCACTACGGTCGATAATGGGGATCTGAGCGGCGTTTTTGTTGGTGCGCGTACCTCGATTGCAGGGGGCGGCGGCCGATTCGGATTGTTCTATACGGGAGTTCTGGCCGGAACGGCGTCGGAAGCACCGGTGTGGCTCAACGGACTGCTGCAGAACACGAACAACCGCACAAACCTTGCGCTGATCAACACGGGGGAAACGAATGCAGATACCGATGTTTTTTCCGTCGAGATCTTCGATGGAAATACCGGTGCCAAAGTAGCAACTGTTCCGGCGATTACTTTGCCTTCGCGAAAGTGGACGCAGATCGGTGCAATCCTCTTAGCCAACGCTCCCGGAGTCACTCAAGGCTATGCGCGCGTGACTCGCGTTACGGGTGCGAATCCTTTCATTGCCTACGGAGTCATCAATGACGGGGGTCAGGTGGGCCAGCGCACAGGTGACGGAGCCTTCCTTGCAAGCTCACCTTGAGCACGATATGAGAGCTGCTCCTTTCGATGCTGGGCTTGGATTGGGTTTGAGTTCTACCTGTGTTTGCCAGCGAACTCCGTTTGCCCGCGCTGGTGCGATAATCCGCCTAGCTTCGCTTGGACTCTCGGACCTGCGTGCTGACCTACTCCTGCCAATCCTTTATCCTGTTTGAGATTGAGAACTCCTCTGCTAGATTAAAAAGAGCCTCCTTGGCGGCGCGGGCTAATCAGCGTAAGAGACAGCCAAGGTATGCTCACTGGGCCATCGCATGGATGAAACCGAAGCCATAACGCCGCCGGTCGAAGACGAAATCGATCGCGAGGTCATTGACGATGAGTCTTCCTTGTTCGCGCAGCTCGCGCCCAAGGACGAGGATGGCATCGTCGAGGAGGTTGATGAATCTCTAGACTCGGCAGATCGCATGCAGCTTATTCGTTACGACCCGCTGCGGCACTACCTGCTGGAGATCAGCAAGTATGAACCACTGAGTCATGACGAAGAGCAGCGGCTGGCAAGGCTCCTGCGAGACCATCAGGACCGTGACGCTGCTCGCAGGCTGGTAACGTCAAACCTGAAACTCGTGGTTCGAGTGGCTTTTCTCTACAACAAGGTTTACTCGAATCTCATGGATTTGATCCAGGAAGGAAATGTGGGACTGCTTCAAGCAGTCAAGAAATTCGATCCGGATCGAGGGACTCGCCTTTCAACTTATGCCACGTGGTGGATCAAAGCTTACATTATCAAGTTCATTCTCGACAATTTTCGCATCGTACGAGTGGGCACCACCAACGACCGGCGTAAAGTGCTGATGAACTTGCGGAAGGAAAAGCGTAAGCTGGAGGCCCAGGGCATCACCGCTAGTCCTCAGCTCATTGCTAAAGCGTTGAGCGTTAGTGAAGACGATGTCATCGCTGTGGAAAACAGCATTCAATCGTACGACCTGTCTCTCGATCAAAAGGTGTCGGATGATTCGGAAGCCAGCTATCTGGAGAGCCTCGCCTCGACAGAAGCGCTCATCGATGAACGGCTGGCCGCCGGAGAGTTGAAGGAGCTTATCGACACGAAGTTGAATGAATTTTCCAGTGGACTCTCAGAAAAGGAACAGTTGATTCTCCAGAAGCGCCTTCTGGCGGAAGAGCCACTGACGCTGCAAGCGATCGCCGACAAGTATGGTGTGACGCGTGAGGCGATTCGTGTTTCAGAGAAACGGCTGGTTGGGAAGATCAAGGACTATATGAAAGATGCGCTGCGTGAGGTTCGCGACGTGCGCATCAGCCTTGGCGACTGAAGAATTGTCCCGCGGAGCGGAGGAGTGTGAGGATCGCGGAAATCCGAGATCAGGCTTTCGTGGAACCTGTTGGATCGATGGAGTCGAACGGGAGGCAGTCTATGAAGGAACTATTTCAGTTTGGCTGGCGCGGCGTTTTCACTTTCGTCTTGACCTTTGCGTTGCTCGCAACAACCGAGGGCTGGTTTTCGGCTGGTCCCTGGCAACAGGAGCAACCGGAGAAAAAATCGGAACCTGTGGGGCCAAAGCAGACTGAGAGTGACACGGTGATTGGGCCCAAGAAACAGGCTCCGCCAAAAAAGAAGCGCATTTCTCCTAAAAAGCCCACCGGCGACAAGCCCGACGAGAACTTCACGCTCGCGGTGGACATTGAGTTGGTGAACCTGGATGTGGTTGTCACTGACAAACGCGGCAACTTTATTCCTAACCTGACTCAGAAGAATTTTCGGGTGTACGAAGACAAGGTCGAGCAGAAAGTGACCAACTTCAGCCCCACTGCGGCGCCCATTACGATCGTGATGGTCGTTGAGTTTGCCCGGACCCTGGCTTGGTGGTATGACGACGTCATCACGCCGACGGCCGGTTTTATCGAACTGCTGCGGCCCGATGATTGGGCGGCGCTTGTGGCCTACGACTTACGACCGGAGATTTTGGCCGACTTCACGCAAGATAGACGCGAGCTGTATGCCGGTCTGAACCGAATGCGAATTCCGGCGTTCAGCGAAACGAATTTGTTTGATGCACTCAAAGACACGCTGGATCGACTGGAAGAAGTGGATGGCAAGAAAGCGGTGCTTCTCATCGGTACCGGAATCGATACCTTCAGCAAGATCACTTTCGATACGATTCTGAAACGCGTCAACAACACGAACGCCGTCATCTACTGCATTGGAATGATGGGGTTGGCACGCGAGCTCCTCGATTCCCGTGGTTATCTGGCTCCGGAGGATCGCTTGACCTATCTCCAGGCAGACAATCAATTGAACACTTTTTCCAAGCGGACCGGCGGAAAGGCGTGGTTTCCCAAGTTTCAGGGCGAGTATCCGAATATTCTCCAACAGGTCGGAATTGAGCTCAGAAACCAGTACAGCATGGGTTATCAATCGACCAATGCAAACCGAGATGGAAAATTCCGCAAGATCAAAGTAGAGGTCGTGGACGAATCCGGAACCGTCGTCAAGAACGTGGTGGCGCGTGGCAAGGAAGGATACCAGGCGCCCAAGGGTTAGAGGTGCGAGTTTCTAGTGAATGCGCTTTCGTGGAGGTTTCATGTTGCGAAAGCCAGCAGTTGCAGGAAGATTCTATCCTTCCGATAAGAAAACTCTTCAGTCTGATCTGACAAGCTACCTGGGCGCAGTGAAAGCCGACCTCAGTGCACGGGGAGCCATCGTCCCTCACGCCGGTTATATGTTCTCCGGACATGTTGCGGGTGCGGTTTACTCGCGACTGAGAGTTCCACCCAGAGTCATCCTGTTGTGCCCCAACCACACCGGCCTGGGTGCCTCGCTCTCGATCATGAGTGAGGGCAGTTGGGAAATGCCGCTGGGGAAAGTGCGGATCGACACCGCTCTGGCAAAGATTTTGGCGCGACGTTGCCACTTGTTGACGGAGGATGCGTCGGCGCATCAATTTGAGCACTCGCTCGAAGTGCAGCTCCCCTTTCTGTTCCATCTCCGCAGTGATTTCCAGTTTGTTCCAATAGCGATTGCAACCAGCGGCTATGCGTCGCTGGAGAGTTTGGGGAAGGGAATCGAAGCATCGATCCGGGAGCTTGGCGAAGAAGTCCTGGTGATTGCCAGCAGCGACATGAACCACTACGAATCGGACGACACGACCCGCGCCAAGGACCAAAAGGCCATCGCATGCATCTTGGCCCTGGAGCCTAAGAGTCTTTACGATACGGTAAAGTCCGAATCGATCTCCATGTGCGGCTATGGCCCCGCCGTCGCGATGATGCATGGAATTCAACCGCTGAGCTCCAGGAAGGCGGAACTCATCAAGTATGCAACTTCTGGCGATGTGAGCGGCAATCGGAAGGAAGTGGTTGGTTACGCCGGCATCCTGGTGCATTGAGGATTTATTGGTTGCATCCAGAAAGAGAAGGTCCTTTCCAAGCCCCCACCTGTTCGTCAAAGCAACAAAGCTGAAATCCGATCTGATGATTGCCACCGTAATTGAACTAGTGGAGAGGTGTGAAATGGCCTGCTGGTTCGTTCCCATGGAGTAAGCAAAACGGACTGTGAGACAACCTGTCCTCTGAAGGAGACCTGAATTCATGGAGATCAAGGACAAAGTAGCCCTGATCACCGGCACCCGGCGCATTGGAAGCGTGGTTGCCGTGGAGCTTGCGCGAAGAGGCGCCGATGTTGCCCTCGGTTACAACCGGTCGCAAGAAGAGGCTGAAACAGCTGCAGACGGAGATCCGTTCCCTCGGCCGCAAGGCGCTCTCAATACAGGCCGATGTGTCCAAGTCTTCTGAAGTGCAGAGTCTCGTTGGCCGGGTAACTGGCGAGTTCGGCAGAGTGGATATCCTGGTGAACATGGCCTCGATTTATCGCTCCAAACCGTTTCGTGAAACGACCGAGCAGGATTGGAACGCAAACATGGACGTGAACCTCAAGAGTGCCTTTCTGTGCGCCCAGGCGGTGGCGCCGGTCATGAAGGCAAACGGTGGAGGACGAATTATCAACTTCGCTGACTGGATCGCAGCCAGTGGCCGGCCTCGCTACAAAGGCTTTGTTCCGTACTACGTTTCAAAAGCTGGCGTTGTCGGTCTCACAGAAATCCTTGCTTTAGAGTTAGCCGTGGATCAGATTCTTGTGAATGCCATTGCTCCGGGGCCGATTCTTGCACCACCCGACCTCACTGAAGAAGAGGATCGTGAGGTGCGAAAGGCGACCCCGCTGGGCCGATGGGGAGGCGAGATCGAGATTGCCAAGGCGGTTGTCAGCCTCGTTGAAACGGACTTCATCACGGGCGAATGCATTCGCGTGGATGGAGGACGGCATGTTCATTGAGCGGTGTTCGCTTGATTCTCGTGGAAGTTCTCGATCGATGCCGAGTACGACGACGAGTACGAGGACGAATGCGAGCCGTCATCGACCGTTGCTCTACCTCTGCGACATTGGGAGCCACGATGCAGATCCGCTCCCCTCCTCAGGTGAGGAAGGGATGCTGAGGCCAGCGGCCTCGGCAGGTGTGGTTGGTGTCACGGGCACTGCCTGGTTTCGTCACCTAGTTCCTGCTGTTTGTCTGCTGATTGCGTGCTGTCTTTGGGCATCGCAAGCTCACGCGCACGAGATTGGGCTTAGCGTTGTTGATCTGCGGGTTGACCACGATCGCTTGAATGTCCAGCTCACCTTTGCCCAGAGCGAGGTTGAAGCCCTGGTTTCAGACGAAGGAATCGCTGGCAAGCGCAAGCCCGCTGCGACGGATTCTTCGAGGACTGGATTGGAAGCATTAGCCGTGACGGCACTCGAGCTTACATTGGATGAACGTATCCTCCATGCCAGCGAGGTTGTGGTGCAGCCTGAACCCAACAATACAATTCAGTTCCGACTTAGCTTTCCTGCTTCTACTGGATCGCGGCTTGGCGTGAAGTCAATGCTGCCTGCCAGACTAACTCCCGGACATCGGCAATTCCTGGTTGTTCGCAACAAAGCCGGTCAAACATTGGCCGAACGAATTCTTGATGGCAAGAGCAACACAGTTGAAGTTGAGCTCGCTCGATCCATTTCACCTGAAGCTGGACCAGGATCGTTTGGCCAGTTCCTGGTGCTGGGTGTGGAGCACATCCTGACCGGTTACGACCATGTGGTCTTTCTGTTGGCTTTGCTCCTGGCCGGAGGAGCGTTCTGGAACACGGCAAAAATCATCACGTCATTCACCGTTGCCCATTCGATTACCCTGGCACTCGCGGCCCTTGATGTCGTCAGGATCCCGTCCTCGGTCGTCGAGCCGCTGATTGCGGTGTCGATCGTCTATGTTGGACTCGAGAACCTGCTGCAAGGCGATTTGCGCTGGCGGTGGCTACTCACGTTTGCCTTCGGGCTGGTGCATGGCTTTGGGTTTGCGTCTGTATTGCGCGAACTTGGCGTTGGCGAGGCCGGCGTCGGAGTGGCCGTGCCCCTTGTTTCGTTTAACCTGGGTGTCGAACTGGGCCAGGTAGGGATTATGCTGCTGGTCCTGCCTCTCATCTGGAAGCTCAGATCGCAGCCATTCTTCGTGATGCGCTGTGTGCCTGCGTGTTCGTTACTGGTAGCGATGGCGGGCGGGTACTGGCTGCTGCAGAGAACCCTGTTCAGTTAGACACGTCAGATCCTGCCAGAAGCCCAACGAAGCGGCTGCAATTGTTGGGTCATTGGTTCTTCCTTCAAATCGCTAACAAAGAATATTCAATAACCAATCTACAATCAGTCGTGCCGGACTGATGATCGATTTTGAGAGGACTGCTGCAGTTCCTTGTCTATTATCTCCCCGTCCTTCCTCTCGCTGCTCCTCGACTCTCCTGATTGCTGGCCCCTGAATTCGCGTTTCCAGATTGTGATCTGGAAACGGACTCGCGCGAAGAAGAAGAGGATCCCTGATAACCCGGTGGCGGTCCCACAGGCCTAACCGCAGGGCCGTTGTACGACGCGGGAGGTCCCGCTGGTTGACCCATTGCCGGACGAGGTGGCGGAGGTGTGTACGAGGGGTTGTATCGACTCGATGGAGGCTGTTGAACCGGCGGCGATGAGTAGCGATCCGTCCTGCCTGAGTCGGTTCGTCCCCGATACACTTCATACGCACGATGACGGGAAGATCGGTCGTCTAGGTTGGTTGAAGGACCGGCCGCAGGATCGACGGGCGGATGGGGCACAGGTGCCGTGGGACGGGCCCACGTAGAGGGAGACTGTCGCTGAACAGACGGTTCGCCGGAGCGTGATTCGGGAGCGTCCATTCGATAGATCCGCTGGCGCTGCTCTGATCGGGGTGCTGCCTTCGTTGTTCCAATTGTCGTATGACCGGGCCGGTGCTGTTTGTCCGGGCGTGGGTTGGGATCGTTCGGACGCCAGGAGCGGTTCGTTGGGCGCCGCCGTTTGTGAAACCCGAGGCAGCTCCGCTGTCTAAACGGCTCCTTTCCTGCCGCATTCGCTCCATTTCCGATGGCGAATTCTGCGATCCTGAATTTCTTCCAACACTGACGATTCGCTCCCGCATGTTGCGCCGTGCTTCGAGATCTTCGTTGGTGAAGACACGTGGCGTCGGGTTTCCGGCCACCGGCATCCGGCTGGCTGGAGTCGGGTTGATGCGGGGTTGTCCGGCGATGATTCTTCCATCCGCGTAGGGGTCGCGCGGAGAGCGGAATCCACGAGAAGGTGTGCCGTTGACAAAACTGTCGTGGGGCAGATAAGTAACGGAACCGCGATGGCGGAAGTTTTTCGACACGAAGACGTTCACGCCACCATGACCGTAGCCATACCATGGCTCGTGCGGCGCAAGGGGAACCCACCCTACCCACTGCGTTCCTTGGACCCAGTTGACGGCTCCAGGGCACCACGAAACGTATCGAGGTCCCGGCACCCAGCTCCAACCATACGGGTTCACATGTGCCCAGCGGCCGTAGTGATAGGGAATCCAGCCCCACGGCTCGTAGGAAATCCAGGTCCAGCCCGAAGTGGAGTACCAGCACCATCGTCCCGATCGAAACGGGACCCAGTCCACTCCAACTGCGGATGGCCTCCAGATTCGTCCGTAGGAAGGATCGTCATACCACGATCCGTAATTGTATAGATCGGACGTCGTCCAGCCACTGTCTCCGTTATGAAATCGCTCCTGCGTTATCTTGCGTCAGGTAGTCGTTGCGCTCCTCATTCCATCGATCCCACTCATCCTTGACGTAATTGGTTTCGAGATAGTATCGGTTTGCGTCCTGGCTCAGAAACCGAACTAATTCGCCATTGCGAACAAAAAGTCGTGAATCTTGTCCCGAAACCTCAAGCTTGCCATCAAAGACCACTAACCGACCGGAGCCATCTGTGTCGACCTCAACTCGAAACGAGGCAGCATCAGCCAGTTTGGCGGAAAACAAAGGTGTCTGAATGGTGAAGGCAGGTTCAGCCCGCGTCTGAAAGCTGGCGAGTCCCTGGATCAACCGAACTTCGACCCCGCTTCGGCTGCTAACATCTGACAGCCGGGAAAACTCCAGGATTGTGTTTTCAGAAAGGCGTGCAAAACCGCCGTTTTCAAATTCAACCTCGGCTCTCCCACCCCGTCCAACCCAAACCTTGTCTCCTTCAAAAATGGGTGTATTGATGCTCAAGTCAACCCAACGATCGAGGTCGGGACGCTGATAGGTAACGTCGCCCTCCAGCAGACTTACGCGCAGCATCCGGGCTGGTGGAACTTCAACCGCTTGAAACGGGACTGACGCAACAATGAGAGGTACGATCAAAGCGAGCAACAATTTGGGGCGCATGGCAACCTCCCATGGTAGAACCGCTTGAGGTGACTTGTTATTCAAGATGGTAGAGGATCTGGAAGGGTTGTCAAGGAAAGCAAGACTTTGGGCGCGATTCAATTCGAAAAAGTCGTTCATCTTTTCGATCCGGGCAAGCAGCTTTTTGGCTTCCTTTCGCGCCAGGTTCATCAGTGTTTCGTCTGCGTAAATCCTTTCGAGTACTGGAGCAAACCTCTCCGGTGCGACGATGCGTTTCGCATTCAAGCTGCTATCCAACTCATCTAGTTTCTTAGGGATGCCCAACCTGTCGTATTTCAGGGCCAAGTCCATTTCAAACAAGGACCTTTCTTGCTGACAAAGGTTCTCGAAGAATGTTGTGATTTCCTGGAGGTTACGATCCTCAGTGTAATTGTAGACCACTTCCCGCTGCCTCGATCCGGTGTCGATAACGGACGGTCTTGACCCCCATGTCTGCCACCTTCCGCTGACTCACAAAATCTCTGGATTCATTTAGAAAGTCTGCCCTTTCGAAGAGGTCTCTTAGCGTATTCATCGCGGAGGCCCGCAACGTAACTGGTAACTTGATTTCATCTTCGTTCCGCTTGGTGAAGTAAAACTGGCCGTTGCCCTTGCCGTCCAGCTCGACACCGTAGGACTCAAGCAATCCGCGTGAGTTGTCCTTCCTCCAGATGAAATGGGCTCCTGAATCTGTCTGGGCAGAGGACGAGACGCTCAAGACACCAAACGAGAGTGAAGGCGACGACGGCTTCGAACAAGCAGTTTCTGACCATGAATCTCCGACAAGTCTTCATCGCGCCAAAGCAGCCTTCTGCATTCTGGTCTGGGTGGCCGAAGTATGAATGTGACAGATTGCCACCGCAAGGGCGTCCGACGCATCCAAAGGCTCCGGTGGGGCGGCCAACCCGAGCAGTTTCTCAACCATCGTTTGGACCTGGCTCTTTTCAGCCCGACCGTAACCCGTCACGGCGCTCTTGATGGCTAAGGGGCTGTATTCGACAACCGGGATACCAGCCCGGGCGGCCGTCAGAATCACTGCACCCTTCACCTGTCCCAGTTTCAGGACACTCTTGAAGTTGGAAAGATAGAACTGATCCTCGATGGCGACGATTCCTGGACCATACGTATTGATGATTTGGTCAATCTCGCGATGGATGTCGAGCAGTCTTTCGCTAAAAGACTTCTTGGGCTGCAGTCGAATCGCGCCTGAAACAATCAGATGGTGCCGTGGCTCGTCACTATCGATGATGCCAAAGCCGGTAATCTGTGAGCCACAATCGATGCCGAGCACGCGCATGTGAGATAACCCGGATGCAAACCGCGAAGACGCGAAGAGCGCGAAGGAGGACAAACCTTCAAATACCAAGGAACAACAGGATCAGTCCCGAAAGTTGCTCATCACTTGGCCAGATAATACCGTGTACTCTGGTTCATATATACATACGCTGGCATACCTCGCCCATGTTGAGTGCGGCAGCTTACTCAGCTTGCTGCCGCTTTCATCACGCGAAGCTGGCTTCGCCCATTCCCTCGAGAGCAGCAAGCTCGCCAAACCAAAGCGCAAGCAAGCTTGCGTGTTCCAGATACGTCACCAGATTTATGGAATGATGTACCAAGGATGGTACCGCGCCGTCACACTGCCCAGGACCAGCACCACCCTCAACCAATCCTCTTCGCGCTCTTCGCGTCTTCGCGGTTTGCTTCTCTCTGTCATCTCTCGGCCAAAAAACAAAAAAGCCGCCCAAGAAACTCTGTTGGCGGGCGGCTGAGTGGGAGCCAATGACTTCAGGAAGCGGCGGCTTCCATCTCGGCTTCGTCGATGTCAAAGTTTGCGAAGACCTTCTGAACATCCTCGTGCTCCTCCAAGGCCTCCATCAAGCGGATCATTTGCTGAGCAGCTTTGCCTTCCAGTTTGACTGTCGTCATGGGAATCATCGACAGTTCCGCAGATAGGGGCTCGATTTGGTTCGACTTCAGAGCACTCACGACTCCATCGAAATCCTTGGGTGAGGTATAGACCTCGAAAGCTTCTCCTTCACCCTGCATATCCTCCGCACCTGCGTCGAGGGCCACAGCCATCAAGGTGTCTTCGCTCACCTTTGATTTCTCAACAACAATCAGACCTTTACGGCTGAAGAGGTGAGCGACCGAGCCCGTTTGACCCATGTTGCCACCGTGCTTGCCGAAGACATGTCGAATCTCGGAAACAGTGCGGTTCTTGTTGTCAGTAACCGCTTCAACAACCACCGCGACGCCACTGGGGCCAAAACCCTCATAGGTCGCATCTTCGTAACTCTGTCCAGGAAGTTCGCCCGTTCCCTTTTGAATTGCCCGCTTGATGTTATCGGCAGGCATATTGACGCTTTTCGCTTTGTCGATGATTGTTCTAAGCCTGGGGTTGCCGTCGGGATCGCCGCCACCAATACGGGCAGCAACAGTAATTTCCTTGATGATGCTCGTGAAAATCTTGCCGCGCTTGGCGTCGGCGGCTCCCTTCTTGTGCTTGATACTGTGCCATTTTGAATGTCCCGACATGCTCCATCTCCTTGGCTGATTAGGCCGGAACAGTAGCAAAAAAGATGCATGAAGTAAAGGCAGGCACCGGCAGGAAGAGCCCGTCTTCCACCGCGATGGGAGGTTACCCGGGCAGTTTTCAGACCTCTCGCTGCCATGCGGTCTGCGATGCCAGAGTCTGCCTAACTTGACGAGATTGATCCCGTTGGCGGACTGCTCAAGAAGCGGCTCAACTTCGAGAAAAACACCCGAGTGTATCGGAAGCAGGTGTACAAAAAGGCAACACAAATTCCGAGCACAAGAATCAGAACCGAGCCAGCCAACACCGGATGACTGGCGGCGACGCCCAGCAGAAAGACCGTCGCCATGTCCTCGACTGTGCTCAGCAAGACGTTTGAGAACGGTTCGGGCGAGGCATTTGCCGCCAGCCTCGCGGTCGCCTTGGCACTGTGGGTCGTCAATGCCAAACTCCCGCCTATCACTCCAGCGGCCAGACGGAGCGCCGGGTCGACATCTGCCACCGCCGCAACCATCAAAATCGCACCAGCCGGAACTCGTATGAACGTGTGGATAGCGTCCCACGCACTGTCCAAGTAGGGAACCTTGTCTGCGATGAATTCAACGACGAAGAGAACCGCTGCCATTGCCAGCACCCAGGTGTTTGAGAGGGGGCTCCACTCCCCGGGTAGCTGCAACCACCCAAAGCGTTGCATCAAGCCGAGGGTGAGCACAGTGGCGTAGAGATTCAGCCCTGAGGTAGACGAGGCGACTGCTGCCAAACCGAGAGATGACCAGTCCATAGATTTCCCTCAATTGTCCTCGCTGATAGATCTAGTCCTCGAATGAATGACGGGGTGCGATGACTTTTAAGACGCATGACTCATCGAAGGCTCTGATTCAATGATATTGTACCGTCGCTTTGCTGGTCCCGCGTGATGAGAATCGTTTTGCTCAAGCCAAGGAAGACAACTCAACAGTGAAACTCATCAGTTGGAACGTTAATGGCATCCGGGCGGTTCAAAAAAAGGGATTTCAGGAGTGGTTTCGCTGCCACGGAGCCGATGTCGTGTGCCTGCAGGAAACGAAGGCTCACAAGGAACAGTTGGACGAAACGATAACACATCTAACAGGTTACGAGAGCCATTGGTGTTCTGGAGAAAAGAAGGGTTACAGCGGGGTTGCAACCTACACCCGGCAGAAACCATTAGCGGTCAAGTTCGGCTTTGGTGTCTCTGAATTTGACGGCGAGGGCCGCGTGCTCGTCACCACCTTTCCGGAGTTCGACCTCTACAACATCTATTTTCCAAACGGGAAAAGAGATCAAGTGAGGCTTGACTACAAGCTTGGTTTCTACGAAGCGATTTTGAATCATTGGCAACAGGAGCGAGCAAAAGGGAAGTCCCTCGTCATCTGCGGTGACTACAACACTGCACACTGCGAGATCGATCTGGCACGACCCAAAGACAATGAGAGAATCTCTGGGTTCCTGAGAATTGAGCGAGACTGGATGGACAAGATTGTAGGGTTAGGCTACGTCGACACATTTCGGATGTTCAACCAGGAGCCGGGTCATTACTCCTGGTGGGACCAACTGACACGGGCCAGAGAACGCAACACTGGATGGCGCATCGACTACTTCTTTGTGACCGAGGAATTACGACAGCGAGTGGTAAACGCTTGGATCTGTCCTGAGGTAATGGGGTCAGACCACTGCCCGGTGGGAGTGGAAATCTCCAAAGCATAGCGTGCGACTTCGCACACAGCAGCCAGAAAATGGCGAACCGCCAAGGACGCAAAGAGCATGTCCGATGAAGCCTTTCGTAACGATACTAATACAAACGCGATAAGTAGCGTTACATCAGGTTGAACCCAACCACTGGCGTGAGCCAGTGGTTGACGTAGGCGATTGCGGGGATACCGACGGCGTAAGCGGTCGGAGGCTCAGTACATTCCTGTTGAGGTGAAGCTCCGACCGCTGATGCGGTCGGTATCTCTTGGGGAGGCCGGAACGCCGCGTGCCACTGGCTTACGCCAGTGGTTGGAGTTGGCCCCAATCGGTCACATTCTTATGTGCGTTTGTACTAGGTCAGCCCTCGGATTTGAGATCCGTGTCTTGAGATTCTCAGACTTCAGACTGCAACTCGGAGTCCGCTTTGCGTTCTTGGCGGTTCAAACAAATGCAGATTTGACGAATCTTGAACTGCGTCGCTACCAATAGAACGAATATCTGAGTGGGGGAACGGCTACGTCGTTGCGGTTTCGTCTCACCCAATCCTCATGATCTTCCGAATATTCTGGTGAAAAATCTTGCTGGCAATTGCTGCACTCGGTGCCAAGCGCCGAACCGCCGCAATTCCTTTGGCACCGATGCATTTGTCTCCGCTGCCTTCATGGTCGGTACAATCGCTTCCAAACACCAGCTTGTCCTGATGACGTTGTAGGAACTCGCGAGTGCGATCCTCGTCGCGCAACAGCGAATTCAACCCAGAACCTGCCGACAGATCGCCAAACATGTTGGGGTAGTCGGACAGTAGACGATCGGTGATGCCTCCGGGCGTGACCTTGGTCTTGGGATACATAACCGTTTGATCGTGGTTGCGATCAATGTTGCCCCACCATGTCTGAGCGTGCCCAAGGAATCGGACCGTCGGAAACTTCTCAAGCACTTTGTGAAAGCGCTCCAGTCCGAAGTTGTACATCTTGTGCTCAAAGTGAAGCAGGACTGGAACGTCGAATTCTCGGGCGATTTCAGCGATCTTGACGATATGTGCCGAGTCGCAGTCCACTGGAAACTTCTGCTCGCCAATGCCAATGGCTCCGGCTTTCAGATATTTCTCGATGACCGGGCGTGCCTCCGGAATGTCAGGGAGTTCATTGGCGAAGAAAAAAAACTCTTTCGGATACTTCCGAGCCAGGTTCATCACCGTGTCGTTGCCGCCACAGTCTGCCGCCAAGCCGTACTTCGAACCAGCGGGTAACAAGACGGTCTTTTGAACACCGAGAGCGCGCTGGTGAGCTACCAGGGCCTCGTCGTTTCGGCCCACGTAATTGGTGTGCTGATGCAAGTCAATGATGGGTTCTGTCGGTTGCTGGGCAGAAAGACCATCAGAAACGAAGACCGAGCAAGTGGCGGCAATGAAGGTTCGGCGTGAGATCATGGGTAGGTTTCGGGTGTCAGGTTTCAGGTGTTAGGGAGGTCGTGCTTAGTCATTCGTCATTCAACAGTCAGAGATACTCGCCGAGTGTCGTGCGCTACGAGTGTGCCAGCAGCGCCGACTGTTTCTGAATCTTCCTCACAGCATCCGCAATTTGTTCCATGTCCAGCTTGGTTCCTAATAACATGTTCTGCGTGAACCAAACGGCTTCCTGGCATAGCTTGTCATTGTCGGGGCAGACGTTGCGCTCTTCGAGAGCCTTCACTTCCTTCTCTGAGTAGATGTAGCGAAAGCCCCGCGAGTTCAAGGTTTGTTTCAGGAACGGTTCCTTGTTCAAAGGTGAATACCCTGACGAGCAAGGTACACCTTCGGTCTTGAGTGCTTCGAGAAAGCGTTTCCTCGGAAGTTCACTAAAGCGCGCGGCCTCATAGCGGAACATGTAGAGGTGGTAGGCGTTGCGGGTACATCCCTCAATCATTTTGGCGGGTTGAATCCCGGGAATCTCGCGAAGAAGGTTGGTCAAGTAGCTCGCGTTGGTCTCGCGCACTCGCGACTGGTCCTCAAGCCGCTCCAATTGTGCCAGCAGGAGAGCGCCCTGAAACTCAGTGAGGCGACGGTTGTCACCGTTTCGCGCCCAGGCGAAACCGGCGTCCGGAGCGGCCCGACCCTGGTTCTGGAAGCTTCTGGCGGCTTCGATCAACTTCGCATCGTTGCCCATGATGGCCCCGCCCTCACCTGAATTCAGGTTCTTCGAGGCCTGAAAGCTGAAACAACCCAGATCGCCCCAAGTGCCAACCTTGCGACCCCGCCACTCGCCGAGATGGGATTGGCAGGCATCTTCAAGAACGGGAATTCCGTGCTTCTTGCCTATCGCAAGGATGGTATCGAGATCTGCTGAAGCGCCACCCAAATGGACCGGCAAGATGCAGCGCGTGCGCTTGGTGATCGAAGCTTCAATCTTTCGCGCGTTGATCTGGAAAGTCTCACGATCGGAGTCTACAAACACCGGCAACGCGTGCTGGAGCAAAACAGAATTGATTGTGGCCACGAAGGTGTACGGCGGAACAATCACCTCGTCCCCGGGACCGATTTCCAGAGCATTCACAGCTGTGACCAAGGCGCTGGTGCCGCTGGAAGTCGCCACGCAATGTTTCGCGCCAAGACGTTCCGCCCAGGCTCTTTCAAACTGGTCAACGTAGGTCCCATTCAGGCAATTCCAGCGCTTTGTCCGAAACACCTCCATCCACATCTGCTCATCCTTAGGCGAGATCACTGGCCAGGACGGAAATGGTTGGCTGCGAATCGGTGCTCCCCCGATGAGAGCTGGCTTGCCGTTTGTAGATGCCCGAAGCACTGCGTCCCGCGCCGACATTGCGGAAAGGGCTGCTCCAGCACTGGCCGTCTTGAGGAAATGGCGACGAGATAGTGTTTTTTTCATGTCAGTACTCCAATCAAATTGGCAACAGCAAACAAACCACAGAGACACTGAGACGCGATAATCGGTGAAGCAGTGAGACGGCGAAGCAGGGCTCATCGTATCGAGCTAGCCGGCCCGGATGAAGCTGTTACCTCCATAGACTCGTTTCCTGAGCGTCGTTCCCGCGAAAGCGGGAACCCAGTGCGCCTTTGATAGGTTGGCCTGGCCGGCACGACTGGATTCCCGCTTCCGCGGGAATGACCGGATCCCGCCTTTCAGACGCAAAACGTCACGAGCGTTCTGCTGGTTACACTCCCCAACAAAGTCTGCTGCATCCCAGTCTCTCTCTGCGCCTCCGCGTCTCTGTGGTTGCTTTTCTCTGTGGCCATCAAAACAGAAATTTCAATCCGATCTGCATCTCGCGGGGCTCTCCAAAGGCATTCACCCGGCCGTACGGATTCAGCAGCGTTCCTGGAGCCCCGATATTGGGATTTGAACTGTCGCGAATTGTGGTGTCAATGGTGCGCCAGTTCGCGTGGTTGAAGATGTTATAGAAGTCGCCTCGAATTTCAAATCCCATAGACTCTGTAAACTTGAACCGTTTCAACAGGGTGAAATCTGTGTTCCACAGGCCCGGTTGAGTGACCATCATCCGTGGTGCAGTCCCATAGCGAGGCTCGCGGACCACCTGGAAGGCGTCGATGTTAAAGTACCGACTTTCGGTTTTATCGCCGCGCGGCAGGTTGGGGTCAGCGACGAGGTCAGGCCGGTCAAAACGAGACCAGGAGTCGGCTCGGCCGGTACCGTCAAACACCTGAGTGGCGTTGCCGGTTTGGGCGGTGAAGATGAAGTTTGTCTGCCATCCGCCCAAGATCTTCCCGAGCACTCCTTCTTGCGTCTTGCGGTATGGGATCTCATAGACGACAGAGGAAACCAGCCGATGACGGATGTCGAAGGTTGTGGAGGATTTGTCGAGTTTGCGATCAAAGAGGAAATGAAATGCGCCCGGATTACCAACGCCCACCGCACTCTGGCCCTGCTCCGCATCGCTGATCGCGTGACCCCAAGTGTAGGAAACCAGGAACAGCGCCGTTCCAGCCCGTCGTTCAAACTTCGTCTGCAGAGAATGATACTGTCCAGACCCGTCGGCCATGCGCCAATTGATGGCAGCGTATCCGGGCCGGATCAATGCGGCGGTCCCCAGAATGAAACGAGAGTTGAAATCACCGGGTGTATTTACGTTTTCCGACGTAAAAATCTTGCTGGCTTTATTGGCAACGTATCCAACCTCAAAGGAGTTTTGGCCAAACTGCTGCTGCACGGAAAAATTCCACTGCTGGACGTAAGTGTCGCGCATCTTAGGATCAGCCGCTTGGACGCCAACACGAGTCGGAATGGTGGCCGAACCCGTCGAGAAATTGTTCCATAACAGGGTAGGTATCGGATTCGTCGTTACCGATGGAGCGGTGTAAATCCGGCTGAAGCCAAAGCCGCTGAACTCGGCGCCAGCAGCGCCTATGCCGCCGGGCGGTGGATTGATGGCATGCAGGATAGGGCCACTCGGATGTTCCTGCTCAAAATAGACTCCATAGCCACCACGCACAACCGTGTTTTGCCGGCCCAGCGGACGCCAGGCAAAGCCAAAACGTGGACCCCAATTATTCTTGTCACCAAATCTGAGCGCGCGACCGCCTTGTGCCTCACTGGCGTTGGCTGCAAAGACCGACTGATTCGTCGCCAGATCGAAAGTCGCCCAGTGGTCTCGCATTTCTTTCCAAGGTTGGAAATAGTCGTAGCGAATTCCCAGATTGACAGTCAGATTGGTGGTGACCTTGTAATCATCCTGGAAATAGCCTGCTAGCCAGAACTGGTTGGGCCTTCCGTGCAAGGGCGCCACACCCACGGTAGCGCCAGACATGTAGCCCAACATGAAATCCAGCAAGACCGTCATCGGTGTATGCACCCCCGGGCGCGCCTCCAAAAGTAAAGCCGCCTCTCGCATCGAGAGTTTCGATAAAGACATTGTTGCGACGCATCACGGTGCCGCCCATCTTCAGCGAATGCTTTCCGGTAACGATCGAAAGGTTGTCTGCGATATGCCAGATCTGGCCGCCGTTGGGGTTCCATGGAGCCGCGGTGCGCAGACCGGGAAGCCCAAGAGCCGAAGCACTTTGCGCTATGGTGAAATTCGGCGGTCCCCACTCCAAGCGGCTCCCGGCTCAGCGGCAGCTGGCTGTCCAACCCCAGTCTCTTTGACCACATCCCGGGTGAAACTCGTCTCCAGCTCTTCAAAGGTCATGCTGCGATTCCAACCGACACGCGCCTCATTGAACACGTTCGAAGAAAAGACATGGGTTTCCGACATGCTGAAATTCTGGTTGCGTCTCCGGCGTTTGAAGCTTCGATCGCTGCTGCCGGGACCAAAGAGTGGAAAGAGGTCGCCCACAAAGTCGTGGTTGAAGTTGAGAATGTAACGGCCGTAAAACGAGTCCTTGATTGGATATCCGATAGTCGAGCCTGGCAGTCACCTCGTCGGTATGAATCTTGGCCGGATTGAAGGGGCCTTGGAAATTGTTCACCAAGCCGGCAGCGTTTGGCTGCCGGAACGAATTCGAGAATCTTTCGCCGAGTTGGGATGTATGAAGCGCCGCATGTTTGTGGGATCGTTGAAGACGCCGTTGCCGTCACCCTCCAGGTTGAGTGGGTCTCTGAGAACGGGAACGGCCGGTCTGATCAGCTCGCTGAAATCGCCGTTACGCATCTTGGCGGTCGGGACTGTCCGCTGTCCAAACTGGCCCGAACGGCTGCCGCGAATGCCTTCGTAGTTTCCAAAATAGAAAAATTTGTCCTTGATGATTGGCGCCGCCGGCGCCGCCACCGAAAATATTGTGCCGCACGACAGGCTTGTTGGAAGTCACCACTTGGTTATTTGCTATTTGCCGATTCCGAAGATTCTTCGCGTCCATCTGAAACGCGTTCAACACGTCGTTCTGCAGGTATTCATAGACGTGGCCATGTAAATCGTTCGTACCGGCTCGCGTGATGATATTCACGGACGCTCCAGCAGCCCCTCCATACTCGGCTGAATTGGAGTTGACCTGCACCTTGACTTCCTGAACGGCTTCAAGTGCCGGGTCAAACGCCCGCGTGCCTCCATCAAAGTTCATTCCCTCGATTCCATCGTAATAGAACTTGTTGGAGAGATCGGTGAGTCCGTTCACACTTAGCGACAGCCCGTTGCGGCGTACAAACCCCGAATCCCGCTGTGCTTTGCTGTTGTTGTTAACGAAGTAAGCGCCAGGGGCCAGCAAGGTGGCGCCAATGACCTGCCGGCCCACCAACGGAAGCTGCACGAGCTGCTCTTTCACGATCGTGGTGGCGACAGAAGCCTCTTCGGTCTTCAGGGCGATCGCCATTCCAGACACCTCAACCACTTCAGTGACTTCACCCACGCTAAGTGTGAGGTCGGCACGGACGTCTTCACTGGTCGAGAGCGTGACCTTGTCCATCTGCGACGTTTTGAAACCGTCGTGCTCGGCCTTCACCTGGTACGTGCCGAAAAACAAGAACGGCACGCGGTAAGCGCCACTTGCACCGGTCACAACGCTCTTGCTGACGTTGGTACCCGTATTCGTTACCGTCACCTTGACCCCCGGAATGAGCGCACCCGAAGAGTCGCTTACGACGCCCGAGATGGAGCCGGTGATTTCTTGAGCTGCGACACTGCTGACTGAAAGCGACAACAACAGCAAGCTGACAACAACCAGCGAAACACGTTGACTGCTCATGGCGATCCTCCTTCTGAAGGCAAGAGATCATGAAGGGACTATCTCCTTTTGGCTAGTGGCAAGAAATGTAAGAACCGGTACGGAGTTCTGGACTCGATTGACGTCAGGGTGAATGGTCAGTCTGATTCTCAGACCGATGTGTTCTGGGTGTCAAGGGATTCGTATGGCTCCAGATTGATTCGAGCTCATAAATGGATTCAGTCCAGCCTGGTTCGATGATAGGGTACTCGCCTACGAAAATCGCGCAGCTGGAAGTGGAAATGGAGTTCGTCAAACCCGCTCGAGAAACTGAGGGTCGCTCCCGAATCCGTCGTCTTTCCACAGCAGCGTATTTGAATTTGGAGGCTCGATGAAACGCCGAAGATTTCTCATGAATGCCGGATTGATGGGTACAGCGTTGCCGGGGGTGGCTGCGCCCATTTTGCAGGCGCCGAGCCGAGTCGGCAATCGGCCTGCCATCAAGATTTCTGATATCAAGACGTACCTTGTTGGGGTTGGAGGCAGGAACCTTTTGTTCGTCAAAGTGGAGACCGATCAGGGCATCCACGGAATTGGGGAAGCCTACTCGTGTGGTCCCGACGAAGGGACTGTGGCTGTCATCAACGATTTCAAGAGCTGGCTGGTTGGACAGGATCCGCGCAACATCGAGCATCTCTGGGCGACGATGATGAACTTCACGCGGTTTCCAGGCGGGCTGGTGGTCAACGCGGCCATCAGCGGCATTGAGCATGCGCTGTGGGATATCGCCGGGAAGGCGGCAGGGCTTCCCGTCTATATGCTGCTTGGCGGCAAGTGCCGGGAGAAAATTCGCGTCTATCAGAGTGCCGGGGGCGACAGCCCGGCCCGTGTGGCAGAGAGTGCCAAGGCGTTGGTAGAGAAGTACGGGTATACGGCAGTGAAGATGTCGCCGCATCAGCCGAAAACGAACGAGATGCCCTACAACGCCGTGACCCGGTTTGCGGGCCAGAGAGTGGGCGCGGTTCGCGAAGCTCTTGGCCCGGACGTTGACATCGGTGTGGACATCCACGCCAAATTTTTTGAGGTGTCTCGAGCGATTCGACTGGCGCGCGAAATCGAGCCCCATCGCCCTTTCTGGTTGGAGGAACCAATCCGTCCAGAAAACGTGGACGCGATGGCCAAGCTGGCCGCCCATGTCAACATTCCGCTGGCCAGCGGCGAATGCAACTACACCAAGTATGAATTCCAGCGCATTCTGCACGCCCAGGCGTTAGATATTGTTCAGCCGGATGTTTGTGTCTGTGGTGGGCTGATGGAAATGAAAAAGATCGCAGCCTTGGCGGAGGCTCACTATGTGATGGTGGCCCCACACAATCCCATGGGACCAGTAGCCACAACGGTGAATGTGCACTTTGCGGCTTCGACCCCGAATTTCCTGATTCTGGAGTACCACCCCGACGACAGTGCACCGCGCAAAGATCTGCTGAAAGAACCGCTGATGGTGAAAGACGGCTACATTCCCCTTCCGAACAAGCCGGGCTTTGGCATTGAGTTAAATGAGGAGGCGTTCCGTCACTATCCACCCAAACCTTGGCATCGAGGCTTCGCCTACCGCGCTGACGGATCGGTGGACTTCATCTGACCGAGAGCAATATCCCACGGAGTCTTCGACTCCAGTTCGCACAAAAGACTGAGTTTCAGCGCAACTTTTGTGTTCCGGAAGTGTTTGATGCAGTGACGCCATGGCCGAAACGACATCCGACGTCGAGCTGATGTTGAAAGTGAAGCGCGGGGACCGTGAGGCATTCGGCCTGCTCGTGCACCGTTACCGAAAACCGTTGATCAACTTTATCTATCGGTTCACGACAAATTCGGGGGAATCCGAAGACCTGGCACAGGAAGTCTTTGTGAGGGCGTATCAGTCGGCGGCCAAGTATGAGCCGAAGGCAGCGTTTTCAACGTGGTTGTACCGCATAGCGACAAACGTCGCGCTAAACTACCTTCGAGACCACAAGCCGCAGTTATCGCGGTCGCTGGACAGCGGCTTGGAGAGCGAAGAGGTGCCCAGTGTTGGAGCTCAGGGATAAGAGAGCGTTGGCAGATGAGCGGCTGATGGAACGGGAAAGGGAATTGCAGATTCGCCGCGCCTTGGCGTCTTTGCCGGAGAATCAGCGGTTGGCGGTCGTCTTGACGAAGTACCAAGAGCTATCGCTCCGGGATGCTGGAGCGATTCTGAACTGTTCGGAGACAGCCGTGAAGTCGCTGATCTTTCGCGCATATACGACATTGCGCGAAGTGCTGTTGCCGGTGGTCCTGGAAAGGCGCTAAGCAGGCTGCGAGGGTTGTTGAAGATGAACATGACTTGTCAGAAGGTACGAGAGAATCTTTGGGATTATCACCGCGGTCAGGTCTCGAGTGAGACGGCCCATTCAGTCCGCAGTCACCTTGAAACCTGCTCAGACTGTGCTGCCGAGTTGCACCTGTTCAAGCAAGTAGATGGGGCATTGGATGGACTTGCGGTGATGGAACCCTCGCCGTACTTCGACCAGAAGCTGAATGCAAAGCTGGATGAAGCCGAACGAGAGTCTTCTGGCTGGGGATGGGCAAGTGTGTGGTTGAGGGATCGATACTTGTGGACGTTTGTTACGCTGTTTCTGGCGGTGATGAGTCTCTGGTTGGGTTTTCGTCATAAGCAGGGCGAAGAGCTGCGTTCGATGGAAGACGTTGTGCGAATCCAGGATGAGAATCTTCCATCGAGCAAAAGTCCAGATCCCGGTACGACTGTTTCACCACAAACAAACACCGAGGCTGCGGTTGTTCCAGAAACGCTCGCGACCGGCTGTTGCTGGTGAGGAGGCTATTTCCGATGAAGATCTGGCTGTGGTAGAGAATCTTGAATTGCTGCAGGACTATGACTTCCTCAAGGAACTGTCTGCCGACAAAGCGAATACCGGTGAATTGAGGACGAACTAAGTCTATGCGATGGCGGCGTATTCTGATTCGGACGTTCCTGATACTGTGGCTCGGTGCAACCATGGCTGAGTCGGGGCAATTGGCTACGCGCGAGGAATCGGAACCCGCCCGTCCACGTGCCGGCAAGAATCGAAACCTGAGTCCGCAAGAGCGCAAGCAACTTCAGGAACGCTATCGACGGTTCAAGCAATTGCCACCTGAAGAGCAGGATCGACTTCGTCGCAGACAGAAGGAATTCGAATCCTTGCCCGACGAGCAGAAGGAAGGACTGCGCCGAAGTGGAGAAGCTTTGCGCGAGCTTGCCCCGGACCAACGGGCCCGGGTCCGTCGATTCTATCAGCGGTGGCAGGATTTCCCCCCTGAAAGGCGCAGGCGTATTGCCAATCGGCTGCGTCGCCTTCAAAACCTGCCCGTGCCGGAACGCGAGCGTGCCATGGATGCTATGCCGTTCTGGCGCGGACTCGATCCGGACGAACGCCGGGCTGTTCTTGACTTCATTGAACGTTTGCCCCATTCCAATTGATGGACGACCGCCCGGCGCGCTTGCTTTGGCGCTGGCAGCAATGTTTCTCCCCCTTGCGAAGCGAATAAGGGAGAGATCAAGAGGGGGATTCTGCCCCACCCAGCGGCCCCTGCCGCGAAAAGCGCGGCGAAGCTTTCTCAAAGCTTCGATTCCCTTGGAACAGGGAGACAAACAAATGTAGAAACATCAGGATTGCGCCACGCCAGTCGTGCCCTGAAGCACCCACTGACTTCACTATAATCTGGCTCCGGATTGAGGCCATGAGACCGGCTTCGTAGGCGAATTCATGCTATAGTTCACCCCTCGTTCATGAGTTTCCTTGCCGTGAACTGCCGGTTTGGATAACGTCGCTTCTCAGAGTCCAATGGAGTCTGTCTATGTCTCTGCCAAAAGTAGTTCGAGTACAACAGAATTTCAATTCAGCCCGCATTGCTGACATTCCGGAGACCGTAGCGCAGCAGATTGGCAAGCTGGGCTTGGACGGCAAGGTAAAACCCGGACAGAACGTCGCGATTACGGGTGGTAGCCGAGGTGTGGCGAACATCGCCGTTATCCTTCGGGCAGTCGTCGATGAGCTTCGAAAGCTCGGTGCGCGCCCTTTCATCATTCCAGCCATGGGAAGTCATGGGGGAGGAACGGCGGAGGGACAGAGATTGGTACTGGAGCACTACGGAATCACGGAAAGCAGCATGGGTGCGCCGATACGAGCGACGATGGAAACAACCCAGGTTGGAGAGACACCTCAGGGCATTCCCGTGTTTCTCGATAACTATGCCCTGGAAGCAGACCACGTGGTCGTGGTGAACCGGGTGAAGCCGCACACGGATTTCGATGGAGATATCGAGAGCGGACTCTGCAAGATGATGGCGATCGGCTTGGGAAAGCACACCGGGGCCATCCAGTATCATCGCGCCAATATCAAGCACGGCTACTACACGGTGATCACCAACGTCGCACGGGTTGTCCGGTCGAATTGCAAGATACTGTTTGGTCTTGGAATCGTTGAGAACGCCTACGATGAGACTGCTGCAATCGAAGCCATGCTGACTCCAGAGATCGAGAATAGTGAAAAACGGTTGCTGGCACTGGCCAAGACCAGTCTGGCGCGCATCCCCTTCGACCAGGGCGATGTGCTTGTGGTGGATGAGATGGGGAAGAACATCAGCGGCGCTGGCATGGACACAAACGTCATCGGTCGCAACGTGAGCCAGAGGGAGCGAGCGCCAGTCAAACCTTGGTTTACTCGAATCTTTGTTCGTGATCTGTCCAAGGAGTCCTACGGCAATGCAGTGGGCATTGGTCTGGCCGACCTGGTCAGCCGGAGGCTGGTCGACAAGATCGATTTCAAGCCCACCTACATCAACGCCATCACCAGCACCAACGTCGAGGCCGCACGCGTACCAGTAACCTTCGACACGGACCGTGAAGCCATGGAGACCGCATTCTCAACGTGCGGCAATAGCGTCGAGGCGTGCCGCATGATTTGGATCAAGAACACGCTGAAGCTGGATCAGTTCATCGCTACCGAAGCATTGCTGGACGAAATTGGAAGCAAACCTCACCTTAAGGTACTTGAACGGTTAGGTGAGTTGCCTTTCGACGGAAAGGGCAATTTGCCAAGCCTTCTGTAAGGTGATGGGTACTGAGTACTGAGTGATGAGTACGGTACTGAGGACCAACTGAGTGTTAACGTTATCTGTCATTCGTCGCGTTTTCGCTCGACGGACTGCCTGAGACCTCCGAGTATCTTACCTACCTCTTCGGCCTTCAGTTTCAGAGCATCTGAACTCTTCTTTGGACAGTACCCAGCATCCAGAGCTTACATAGAGATGTGATCGGAGTTCTGCGCAAGATGCTTTGGCCACTGACAAGAATTGGTGAAACTCACTCAGATCTGCCCCTTTCAAATCCTTCCGCGATGTTTGCCATGATCGAGACCGCCGCCCGCACCATCTGATCTCTCAGCGCAAAATCTCTTGCGCAATTACTCTTGCTTTGAAAGCGATAGATATCGTGCCGTCAACTCCCTGGCTTTCTGCCACGCCACGATGTCCTCGAATCGATTCATATTCGTCCGCTACTCAGCACTCTATGCACTCAGTACTCAGTACTCAGTACTCAGTACTCATCACTGATCACTCGACATCACACATGCCAGCTCGATGGCTTTGACCATGCTTTCCGGGTTAGCCTTGAGTTTCCCAGCAATATCGAACGCAGTACCGTGGTCTACCGACGTGCGAATGATGGGCAGTCCAATCGTCACGTTCACACCGCTGTCAAACCCCATCAGCTTCAGTGGAATATGCCCCTGGTCGTGATAGAGAGCGATGACCAGGTCGAACTCGCGCTGGTTCATGCGGTGAAAGATCGTGTCTGGAGGCACCGGACCTGAAACTGCCAGCCCTTCAGCGCGTGCCGCCGCTACCGCCGGCGCGACTTCTTCGATTTCCTCGCGTCCGAACAACCCACCTTCCCCGGCGTGGGGATTCAGCCCTGCCACACCGATTCGTCCCTTCTCGATTCGCAGTTGTTTGAGAGCTCCAACTCCGTAGTGAATTGTTTCGAGGATTCGCTCTTTCGTCACGCAGTCCAGGGCTTTACGCAGGCTGAGATGTGTGCTGATGTGCATGGCTCGCAAGTGATCAACCACAAGCAGCATTCTCACTTCCGGCACGCCGCACAACGCTGCCAGATATTCCGTGTGACCGGGAGCGTTGATGCCCGCCAATTGGGCCGCTTCTTTGTGAATCGGCCCAGTGACCAGCGCGTCGAGTTCTTTGTTGAGACAAAGGTTGACTCCGGCGCGGATGTAGTCCAGTGCAGCCTTTCCGCAGGCCATATCGACTTCGCCCAGTTTGACTTTGGAAAACTGAATGTTTTTCAGATCCAGAATCTGCAGATCTGCGGTCTCGGAGGCTGCCTCCGCCGGGCGATCGACGACTCGCACTTGGCGCTCGGGCGCGAGACGCTCGGCGTAGTGGCGAACGATGGATAGCTCGCCTATCAGAATCGGTGTGCACCGCGCGGTGACCGTGGGGTTGAGCAGCGCCTTAACTGCTACTTCGGGTCCGACCCCCGCCACATCGCCGAGAGTGATTCCTATCTTTGGTTTCGACATAGTTTGTGTTTCAAAAAGGAGAAGAATCGAACCGCGAAGGCGCAAAGAGCGCGAAGGGAAGATAAACCAGCAGACTGCCAACTCACAGAGAATTATGCCAAGCTTCGGGCGAGAATCACAGGAACAACTCGGGGAAAGGGCGTGGCGAGGATCGACCTCAAACCCAGCGCGCCAAGACCCCGCCAAAGTGGGAGTAAACAAGTCCTGCTCGAATTTTCCTTGGTGTTCTTCTATTGGCCATTTGAAGCATGGAAACGCGTTAGCCGATCGCAAATAGGCGATGGCCGAACAACATGTTTTGGCGGCCTCTGACGGGAACCCTCGTGATTGGGTCCGACTCCTTCTTTCTCTTTGCGTCATTGGCGCCTTCGCGGTTTGCCTTTTTGCGATGTCCTTCGCGTCTTGGCGGTTTGCTTATTTTCCTTTCAGAAAAGCAACTGCCGTCACCAAGGTATCTGCCTGTCCGAAGCCTCCCGCTTTTGTGACCACTGGCAGCTCGCTGAATCGTCCGCCCACCCAGCGCCCGTGTGGAACTCCCGGCTGAACCTCGCCTTCGATGCGGATGGCCGCTGCATCAAGACTCCGGTAGATCTTGATGGCCGTGTCGCCACCAATCAGGATCATGCCGACGTTGCCCTTTGCGGCCAGGCAACGCGCTGAGACGAACTGGAGGGCGTCCTGGAGCTTCTGCAGATGATTCGCCGACCGAACAGGCTTGTTCAAACGCACGCTGAGAGCTACGTCGCCACCGCCCTCCAGCACTGTCAGCAGGCTCTCAACCTTCCGGAGACACAAGTTGTGGTCATCCGCATCTTCGTCCTCAATCCAACAGAGGGTCGTACCTGCATGTTCCAAGCAAGCCAGTTGTTCCTTGTTGGCTGGGTTGAAGCTACCGTTGATCACAAGCGAGTGCGCACACGAAAAGTGAGAATGGCTGTTGGGGGGTTGTGCGGATAGCCCCCAACCTCGCGGCAAGGATCGGGCTAGTCCTCCAGACCCAGCCCACAGAATTCTGGTTTCCAAACGGCATCCGGCGAGAACAATTGTTTTGAGATCTTCGTTTAGCTCCGCGTCGAATACCAGGAACGGGAATCCCTCGAATCTGGCTGTAAGCATCTCCTTCGCAAGTGCCGCTGGGCCCCTCTTGAGCGCAGCGCGCCGAAAATGACGAACGCGCTTTCCAAATTGACCTTGGAGCGCCTGAATCAGATTTCCGGGTTCCGTCGCCGGTGACGTGTCTGTGTGGGGAAGGGTATGAAACCTTGACTCTCCAACGGGCCGTCCTTGGACGCACTGAACTCCCTGGACCGTTGTTCGTCCCCACGCAGGAAACGCCGGCGCAACCACAACGATCTCTGGCCTTACCGCTTTTGCCATAGCAGCCAGTTCGGCGCACCAAGGACCTTTAAGCGTGGAGTCCAGTTTCTTATAGAACGGCAAGTACCCGGCCCTCATGAGTGCCACCGCAAAGTCGAAGACCTTTTGATGCGCTACCCCGGGTTCGTCCTTTCGCGATTCCGAATTAAGGACCAGACAGTGGTGCTGGCGCAAATTGCCTGCAACTGAATGCACAACCTCTGGGCGGAATCCATAAGGAGTAAATTGACAAGCGGTGTCGCAGGCGCCGGTTAGGTCGTCGGCGATCACTGCTAAGTTCTAGTGTGGAGTGCAGCTCATTACGCAGCATCGGGCAGTCGTGATCCGAACTTCAAGAAATACAATCCTAAAAGCCGGATTTTTGGACCAGTTTTCTGCACAGACAGCCGATCCCTGATTTCGCGATTAAGTTTCATCCTGACAGATCCTTGCAGCGATCCAGCTGCTTTGGAGAGGCTCTTGCAAGTAATGCAATCACGCGAGTAGCCGAGGTCCGCTGGAAGCTTCGAGTCTCATTCACAACAGCATGTTCTGCGCTTGAGGCTTAAGACGATTCGACCACTAGGGCGAATCAGTCCAATCCGCGCCAACCAGAGCACTACTTGTACTTTACTCGTACCAAAGTCCAAAAGGAGAGACAAATCATGAAGAACCCAGCCAGGATTCTTGTGGCTTGCTTGTTGGTTCTGGGCTTGGCGCTCAATCTGGCGCCCCTGCAATAGCCCAGACCGTAACAGCAACCTTAACCGGCACTGTTTCGGATCAGAGCGGTGCGCTGGTGCCTAATGTGAAGGTTCTCGCGACGAACCAGGGTACCAAGATCGAACATACTGCCCAGTCTAACGATGCGGGATTCTACACGATCCCGTTTTTGCCGATCGGCGAATATGTCGTCACTGCTGAAATAAGCGGTTTCAAGAAGCTGGTGACAAATCCGATCAAACTGGAGGTCAACCAGATCGCGCGCGTCGATCTCAAAATGGAACTCGGAGAAGTGACTGAGGTCGTTGACGTGACGGGCGTTGCTCCAGTGCTACAGACCGAATCCACGACGGTTGGGCAAGTGATATCGGGCAACACAATCGGAAACCTTCTTCTCAACGGTCGCAACTTCCAGCAACTCACACTAATCGCACCGGGCGCATTGAGTCCGAATTTGCGGGGTTTTGGCGGAGCCGAGGCTGACGCCCGGCCTTACGTAAACGGGAATCGCGAACAGGGGAACGCTTTTCTTCTCGACGGTGTGTCGGTCGATGAAACGATTGACAACCGCATTGGCTATCGACCCAATATCGATGCTCTTGCCGAGTTCAAGATCGAAACCAACAACTCCTCGGCGGAATTCGGAAACGTGACCGGTGCTGTCACGAACATGAGCACCAAGTCCGGCACCAATGAGTTTCATGGGAACGTTTTTGAATTTTTTCGTAACGATGCGATGGACGCGAATCGCTGGGAAAACAATAAGGGTGGTGCGCCAAAGTCCAAGCTTCGTCTCAACATTTTTGGTGGCACGGTTGGGGGCCCGATTGTGAAAGACAAGCTGTTTTTCTTCGGAGCATACCAGGAGACGCGCCAGCGAACGGGCGGAGGAACCACCGCCAGTGTTGCACCCATCGAATGGAGACGCGGGGACCTTTCGAGCATTAGCACGGTGATTCGCGATCCACTGACGGGCCAGCCGTTTCCTAACAATCAAATACCTGTCGCGCGCTTTAGCCCCGTAGCACGAGCTCTTTTATCGGATACGACGCTGTATCCTCTCGCAACGCGTTTGGGAACCAATGTCACGAATAACTATGCGACTCAAACCGCTGATGCAGTAGATAACCGGCAGTTCGATGCGAAGATTGACGCCAAGCTTTCCAATGCGGACTCCATTTGGGGACGCTACTCGGCTGGCTTTCTGGATGGAGACGGGATTCGCGGAACGTTGCCGGCAACCATCACCACTGCTCGATCTCGACGCCCGCAGAATTTCGTATTGACTTGGAGTCGGACCATCAGCCCGAACACCATCAACGAAGCTCGAATTGGCTTCAATCGGGCCACCGTTGTCAGTGACTACAACGACTGGGCGGGGGTTGGGAACGCCAACGCAAAGATTGGTATCGCCGGCAGTCAGGCGATCCCCGGCCTCAGTGCAATACGCATTGGACAGGGCTTGACTGATGTCGGTACAGCATTTACCAATGAACGCAACTACACCAACACGTTTCATTATGGAGATAACCTCTCGATCGCTCGTGGAAAGCATTTCTTTAAGATGGGCGGCCAATGGCAGCGTTATCAACAAAACCGGTACTATCCTGGCAATAACGGATTGCTAGGTTTCTTCGCCTATAACGTAACCAGTTTCACAGGGTCTCAGTTTGCAGACTTCTTGTTGGACCAGCTCTCCCAGAAAGGCATCGGTAGCACCTCGGGCACGTGGGGACACCGGCAGAACCGGATTGGGCTGTTCCTCCAGGATGATTTTAAGGTGAAGAACAACCTAACACTCAATCTGGGGATGCGATGGGAATACACGTCACCTGTGGTAGAAGTCAAAGATCGGCAGTCCAACTTTGACATTGTGACTGGCCGCCAACTCTTCGCCGGTGTCGATGGGAACAGCCGCGCCCTTTACGAGCCGTATAAGAAAGGCTTTGAACCACGCGTTGGATTTGCGTGGACGCCGTCTAACAAACTCGTGGTTCGGGCCGGCTATGGCATTACCCAGTATATGGAGGGAACAGGGTCAAACCTGCGCCTCCCCTTGAACCCTCCATTCTTTTCTGAAGCGGACATTAGCTACGACGCCACAAGTGGTCCAGGGAGTGCCGTCAAAGGATTTACTGATGTCATCGTGCGAAGCGAACCTTCGGGGCTCATTCGCATTTGGGACCCAAAACTTCGACCCCAGTTCACTCAGCAGTACAACTTCACGCTCGAGTACCTGCTTGACAGCAAGACCTCTTTGACCGCCGGGTACGTCGGCCACAAAGCAACTCATCTGGTGGACCCGCGCGACTGGAACCAACCCTTGCCAGACCCGGGGCCGACCTCGACGTGGAGACCACTCCAGCAAAGGCGTCCGCTCTATAGTGCCCGCCCCCTCGTTACTCAGGTCAGCGGTACAGATTCTTCGGCGACCAGTGATTACAATTCTCTTCAAGTCAGCGCTCGGAGAAGGTTGTCACAAGGTTTTGAGTTTCTTGCCTCCTACACCTTGAGCAAGACGCTGACCGACAATCTGGGGTATTACGGAAGTCCTGGGGTGAATGCCCCCAGTGCCTACTGGGCGAACGCTTATAACCGGCTTGGCGATCGCGGGCTTTCATTCTTTGATGCCACACATAACTTCGTTTGGTCGGGAACTTACGATTTGCCGTTCGGCAAAGGGCGCGCGTTTGGCAATGGCTGGACCGGCGTGACCAATGCGATCCTGGGCGGCTGGAACGTCAGCAGCATCATCGCCCTGCACTCAGGATTCCCGATAACACTTCAAGCCAACGATGTTTCGTTACAGAATTCACGCGCCGGTGGCAGGCCAAACCGACTCGACGGGGGGAGTGGGAAATTGGACAATCCCACTCCGGATCGCTGGTTGGACATTAGCCCTTACGTGCTTCCTGCTACGGGGACTTTCGGTAATTCCGGAAATAGCAGCGAGCGTGCTCCGGGTTTTGGGAACTGGGATTTCGCGCTCGGGAAGAAGTTCAACATGACGGAGTCCAAATACTTCGACTTCAGGGCGGAGTTCTTCAACGCCACCAACCACCCCAGCTATGGTGCCCCAGGAAGGAATATTTCTGCACCGAACGCCTTCGGGATCATTACGGCCACCGTCAACGAGCCGCGAATCCTGGAGTTTGCGCTGAAGTTCCACTTTTGATTGGACTGATTCAAGATCGATGTTAGGGGCTCGCGAGAGCCCCTTTTTTATTGGCATTCAACGCGTCAGCCCGAAAGCTGCAACGCACCAAGCAGCCCGGCAGTCTCATGAAACTCCGACCGCTGACGCGGTCGGTATCGGCGGGATTTATGCCCAACCACTGGCTTGACGCCAGTGGTTGGAGTCTTGCGTTGTCCTCCCAATCCCCAGTCCTTAATCCCTGATTCCCCGTTGTCCTTCAATCTTTCTACCTGCTGCCATAAGCTGTTGGGCCGCAAGCCTTATTTGGCCAACCGCTGGCGTGAGCCAGCGGCTCAGGATGGACATCAGTCCAGGATACCGACCGCGTCAGTGGTCGGAGTTTCATATCTGGATTGAGAAGTCTTTCCCGCTCCTGTAAGCCTAGGAACCTGATCGAGTTTCAGACCAGAATCTCTTCGTCTCTCCCAGATGACTGAAGTTGCCTACTTGGAACATTCCTGCAACTGCAAGCCCGGCAAAGTGCCTATCTGAGCGCCCTTGGCAGATTTTCCTTTCACGGCAACGCTGAACTTTGCCGACAAAAAGGCTTTAGTTGGCTCAGCTTGCACGAGATGAGGCAGCGTTAACCTTTTAAGACTGTTCGTAACAACCCCGTGGCATGAAAACGACATCGGAGAGAGATTGTATGGAGACGAACTTGCCCCTCACTAGCCCACGGAGGATCAAGATGAGAAAGCAGCAGTTCCTGATTTCGTCCCTCCTGACACTGTTTGCATCCTTCCCGCTGCTATCGACTACGGTCGAAAAGTTTACGCTTGATGATCTGGTGCAGAAGTCGGGTCGAATCGTGATCGGCAAGTGCATCTCTCGTGAGAGCCGCTGGAACGATCGGGGCACTCTAATTCTCACCACCGCCCGGTTTGTAGTCAGCGAACCACTGAAGGGATCCGCTGATGGGTTCGTGAATGTAGTCACTGTCGGCGGGACGCTCGACGGCATCACGCAGACCGTGTCCGGCATGCCCGTGTTCGAGCCTGAAGAGGAAGCGCTGCTGTTTCTCGAACCCTCGAAGAACGGCCACTGGCAGCCCTTGGGGATGTCACAGGGAAAATTTCGAATTCTTCGAAACCGGCAGACGGGTGAAGAGGAGTTGCTTCACTCGCTTTCAGGACTTGATCTTTATGATCCGGCCAGCCGCAGCCTGTCGCAACAGCACAAGCCTTCTCGTGCACCTTTGAAACCGATGGTTGAAAGAATTCGACGCATGGTCCGGCCATAGCCGTGGCCAGGGGGAATCAGGCTCGATGACCGGGCAGAGGACCAAACGAAATCGTTTCCAGTGGGTGGTTGCAAGCTGCTTGCTTGGGTTGGCCTGGAGTGCGCTGACGGCCGGATTCCAGCAGGCTTTCGTGCGTTCGCGAGCGCGCTGGCAGACCCTTCCTGTGCCGTACCGCATCCATGTCGGGGGGCTTCCCGGCCTTGGCAATGGCAGTGAGTTCATTGCTGTGCAGCGAGCATTTGATGCCTGGCAGAACCTTCCCAGCTCGGCCGATTGCGTTTCGCTATGAGGGCACGTCTCCAGTTCAAAATCGGTGGAAATGATGGCGTCAACGTCATCTCCTTTCAGGACACCAATTTCTCCTTTGGAACGGGCACCATTGCGGTCACCCTTGTCTACTTCGTCCCAGGGCTTTTTTCGCGATGCCGATATTTTGTTCAATCCTTCAAACCCCAATATTACCTTCTCCACAGATGGGCGGTCCGACGGCTTCGATATTCAGGCCATAGCCACTCACGAGATCGGCCACTTCTCTGGGTCTTGATCACACAGCGATTGTGTCGGCAACCATGAATCCAACTGGAGCCCGGGGAACGGTTTTTCCACGCGCTCTAAAGAGCGACGACGTCCTTGGTGCCGCGACCCTGTATCCAGAAACGGCATTCTTTAGCGCTACCGGCGGACTGCGAGGACGCATCAGCAACGCTGGCGCCAGCGTGTTTGGCGCGCACGTGGTCGTCCTGGACGCGGGCGGGAACGCGGTGGTTTCCGCTCTGACCGAACTGGACGGTACGTATCAGATCTCGGGCCTGGCTCCGGACAGTTATTCCCTATATGCGGAACCATTGGATGGACCTGTGATGGAGGACAGCATTGGCGGGCAGTATGACTCGCGCGTGAACGTTAATTTCACAACGACGTTTCTGGGTGGCACCTTGAATCCGCAGCAGCGGCAATCGGTACAGGTCACTGCGGGCAACACATTGGAGGAAGTCAATATTGCGGTCTCTCCTTCGCCATCGCCTGCGTTGAATCTCACCAGCCCAAGCCTTGGACAGAGGGTAGGGAGCGGGACCAGCGTGGCGTTCAATGTGCGCGGCGACGGCATCCTTGACGGTGTGACATTCCATGTCCCGGGTCCGGGACTCAGCTTGGAAGCTCCGACCTTCAGCGGAGGCAACACAGCAAGGCTGACGGCAACTGTGGATTCTGCGGCTTCGACTGGAGTGAGGCCGATCTTTGCGCAGCGAACGGGTGCAACCGCGGCGCTAACGGGAGGCCTGATTGTCACGGGCCAGCCACCCACCTTGGCTTCCATACAACCCGCAGCCGGAATAAACTCCGGAGGGACCCGGGTCACAGTGACTGGAACGAACTTTAGTCCCGGCACAGAGGTTTCCCTTGCCGGAGTACCGCTGACTGACGTGACGATTCTCGATTCGACGACGCTGTTGGGAACCACCGCCCCGAACAAGACAGGCCCATTAACACTCCTGGCTGTTAATCCTGACGGAACGAGTGGCGCGCTGGCTGCGGCGTTTGTCGCATCGGCCCTTCCGCCTGTGGTCAGCACCGTAAGCCCTAGTTCGGGTCCACCCACCACTGTGGTGACTGTGTCGGGCAGCAATTTTGATAGCTCGCTGACGAATGTCTCGGTCGCCTTCGGTGGCGTTCCAGCAACCGTGGTATCTGCGGCGCCGACGCAGATCACTGCGATTGTGCCCTTCGGTGCAGTGTCCGGACCGGTAACTGTGACGGTTTTCGGTCAACCGACGATGGGTCCGGTGTTCACCGTCACCGGTCCCAAACCCAGCTCCAACCGGGCCGAAACCCAGTTTCAGTACGTCGACACCTCCTCCAGTTCCGGGGGCACGCGGGTGGATTTCCTGTCCAGCAATGACGACGACACCGCTCAGTTGACGCTGCCGTTTGACTTTACCTTGTTCACGTTCGACTTTTTTGGCTGGATCGAAGCTAAACGTGACCACGAATGGCTGGATGGTCCCGGGGGCTTCCAGCGTGCTGCCCGAGTTTCAGAACGGCTCGTTGCCTGGAACTTCGGTGCCGCGCCAGGGATCGGCCAGTGGAACTACGGGAACGTTGTTCCCCAACTTGATCGCTCCCTTCTTCGACGATCTCATCTTGCAGCGGCAAGACAGCACTGTCTCGTCGCGACTGGTTGGGACTGCTCCCGATCGGCGCTGGGTGATTGACTGGCAAAACCTCAGCATTCTGGATGAGAACGGTGAGTTGTTGGACGGACGAGTTAGCTTCCAGGCAGTTCTATTCGAAGGAAGCAACGACATCGCGTTTCAATACAAGACGCTCGAAGGGCCGCGCGCTTATGGCGAGAGTGCGACTGTGGGATTGCAGAACGCGACCCGCAACGTGGCAGCGCAGTTCAGCTTCAATCAAGCCAGGTTGTATCCGGGCCGGGTGATTGCTTTCCGATTTAATTCGAACAACGGGACATATGAGGTAGTTGCCAGCGAAGTGAAGCAATATATTCCGCTCGTAACCGATACGGCGCGGTTCCGCACCAATCTGGGGTTGACCAATGTTTCGGCCGCACAGGCTCAGGCTACGCTCACGCTGTATGCTGCCAACGGTTCACCGATTGCGTCGAGGACAGTCTCGGTCCCAGCCGGTGGACTGCTTCAGCTCAACAATGTGATTAGTTACGTTCGCGGGCTCAGTTCAGGCCAGACCAACAACCTGTCGGGTTCGGTCGTGATCACGGCCAGCCAGCCACTGGTTGCCTTTGCAACCCAGATCGACAATACGTCAGACGATCCGAGTCTTCAGACGGGTCGTTCCAACGGCGCGACGCAGCTCCTGATTCCATCGGCAACGTCGGTCAACCAGTTTCGCTCTTCGCTGGTCGTCCAGAATGCCGGGAGCGCTACCGCGCAGGCGCGGCTCCGGCAGCGAGACACCAACGGCGTGGTGCGTGGTGAGCTCGTAATTTCGATTCCGCCAAACGGGTTCTACAGTCAGGACGATATCCACGCCACCTTGGGGCTCAGCGGTCTCTTCGGACCCCTGGAGATCGTGTCTCTGAACTCTGTTCCCCTGGTGTCCACCTCCCGGGTGTACAGCGTGAATTCAGGCACCAGTGGGTTTTTCGAGGGACAGGATGTGAGCGTTGCGAGCTCGAATGGAGTGGTACCCATCAGCCAGGACAGTCCTGCCTTTCGCACCAACCTGGGTATCAACAATCTGGGCAGTGTGGCGGCGGACGTTCAGGTAAATCTCTACAACCTGAGTGGGGCCTTGTTGGGAACCACCACGGTCAATGTGCCGGCCGGGGGGCTAAGACAATTGGATAATGTCAACCGCACGTTGACAGGGGCAGCGGGCGTGTCGAACACCCTGGGCTTCATTCGCCTCAATGCCAGCCAGCCACTGTTGGGTTACAGCACGCTGATCAACAATGTCGGGGACGACCCAGGTCTCGCAACCAACGTCGTGTCGGGAGCCCCACGGCTGCTGATTCCTTCTGCAACAAACGTCAATCAATTCCGGTCAACACTCACGGTGATCAATCTCGGCAGCACTCCGGCCCCGATCCGTGTGACTGTCCGCAACACTTCGGGCGGCGTTCAGGTTCAGAGCGACAGCAGCGTGATCCCGGCTAACGGCATTTACAACGTTGACGATATTCTCACCAGTCTTGGGCTCGTGAACAGCTACGGCCCAATCGAGATTCAATCTCTCAACGAAGTTCCTCTCGCTGCCATCTCTCGAGTCTATAGCACGGTTGACAACACCAGCGGGTTCTTCGCCGCTCGACCTTACTGAGAAGCCTTCTCGCCCCAAACCATGCTCAGGATCTCGCCGCTTCGTCATTCCGGACAAGCGAAGTGCGAGCCGGAATCCAGCCGGCCTCTATGGACACGAAGTTCCTTATTGGCAGACCGTGATTCGGAAAACGATGTCAACTAGCGTGACTCTCTCGTTTGTGTTTGAGTCCGGCGCCGATGGGATAGATCAGTCGGGAGACGAGCCCCTGAGGAAACTGCTCCATGCCTTCGAAGCCTAGTCTGGCGGGGTAACCTTGCGCAGGCGCATAGACCGTACCAAATAAGTAATCCCACAGGCTGAAGACAATGCCGAAGTTTTGTCCATACCGCTGGTGCGGCATCAGGTCATGGTGCCAGATGTGCAACCTTGGCGAATTCAGCAGATAACGAAAAACTCCCCAGTCCAGGTTCAGATTGGAGTGATTCAGGTGGCCGATGATCGTCGTGAATATCGCAATCCACAGGATGACGCGGGAATCAACATTCAGTAGGAACAGAGGGAGGTAAGTGAGGCTGTGGTAGACAGCGATCTCCATCCAGTGAAAACGCATATTCCCGATCCAATCGAGCTCACGGATGCTATGGTGTAACTTGTGGAATTCCCATAGGAAAGGAATGCGATGAAGGAGGTTGTGAATCAAGAACTCCAGGAAGTCTTTGGCAACGAGGAACACGACAAACTGCAGCCAGAGAGGGCGTGCCGCCAGAAATCGGATGGGTTCCGGCACCCACAGAAAACCTGGGTTTAGCGTCTCCGTTATGATCCCTAGCGTCCAGCTTGAAGCGCTGGCCAGAAGGATTCCAGCGTAGTGACCGTTGAACACCAGCCAGAACAAATCCTGGCCAAACTGGTCCCGCCAAGCGCGCTGCGCGGGACGCCACGGCGCCAGGCGTTCAAGCACCCAACAGCTGATCGAGATCACCAGCAACCAGAAGAAATAGCCGCGAGTGTCCCAGAAGACATGGAGCATAGAAGTCGCTAACATCCATTCTTGCGGTATGTTGCGCACGCCAGCGCAGCGAGCCTAGCAACCACAGGACATGCCAGGAGCTTGACTCTTCCGCCTTACTTCTTCTGTCCCTTCTTGTACTCTTCGTATTTCACAGCGCCGAGTTTCTGCTTGAGATAGTCTTCATATTCCTGTTTCAGCTTCGCATCAGTAGGAGTGCTGTACAAGTCACTGGATTTGTAGGACCCTGTCAGGAACTTGTTCTTGGTCCACTCGTCGTGAATGTGAGTGATCTCGGCCTTCTTTACGATCTCCTCAACCATATGGGGCGGAATGAAGTAGACACCCTCCCGGTCGCCCAAGACGACGTCGCCTGGCATCACGGTCGCTTCACCAATACGAATCGGAATGTTAATTCCCGTCAACATCACGTTTCCGATGGGCGTGGGGTGGACTCCTCGGAAGTAAGCGGCCATGTCCAGAGGATAGATTCCCTCCAGATCGCGGATGGCGCCATCCACCACGAATCCGGCCTTGGTAGCCGAGAAGATCGCGGTCGCGAGGTTGTCACCCACAAAAGTGCCGCCCTCAATCTTTCCGAAAAGATCGACCACAACAACATCGCCCTTCTGAAGCATATCGATCACGCGCTGGTTGTTGCTTTTCGTCATGCCTTTCGCTTTGGCTTCTGCATCCGCCACTTCAGCCACGTCCGGGCGCAGCGGCATGAATTGGGCTGTGACAACGCGTCCCACCAGTTTCTTGCCGGGATGCAGCAAGCGAAACCCGCCGGCAAACTGGTTCTGATACTTCGCGGCTGATAGCACTCCCCAGGCTTCCTCGGCCGAGAGCTCCTTCACCTTCTCCAGAATCTGATCAGGAACCTTTGGCCGCCCATCTGGAAAACGCTCGAACGGATTCTTCTCGGTAAACTTGATGAGCTGCTCGCGCGTGAACGTGAGAACCTGGGCCTGCAAGGGCAAGGCCAGCACACAAGCTATGACAAGAAGCATGAAAAAGCTCAAAGCTCGTTTCATGAGGCACACTCCTTGATTGGATCGTTTCGAGCGGCAAATTCTAGCAGAAGAGAACCGCGAATGAACGCGAATTCACGCGAGGAGCCCCTGCCAGCGACAACGAGTAGCGCGATTCTCGCCACAGGAGATGACGCAAGGCGTCAAGGGCGTCGTCCGACTTCTTCCCAAACCGCCCATGAACGCGAATTCACGCGAAGGGAGTCGCTTCCCGCGACAATGAGCAGAGGAGTTTTGACCACAGGAGGTGACGCAGGGCGTCAGGGCGTCGTGGGTATCCCACCCCAATGGCCTCTGCAAGCCCGATTGCATGACATCCATCAGAGATTTCACAAATCTCCTGGCTTCGCGTTCATTTGCGTCCATTCGCGGTCTGATTGTGTTGGGATCCGCTACTTCCGCATCCCTCATTTGACACCTCTTTCATGGCTTGTTAGCATTCACGCCACTCTGCGACAGATATGACGCGCCCTTCGCGCATTCGCGGTGAATAGCCCGTTTTCACAAGGAAACCGCCCTTATGCCTCCCAGGATCAGAATCGAGCTCTTCAGTGACACGATGACCAAGCCCACGGCCGAGATGCGTCGCTTTATGTGCGATGCCGAAGTGGGCGACGAACAGAAGGGTGAAGATCCGACAGTCAATTTACTGCAGGAAATGACAGCCGGGCTGCTCGGTAAGGAAGCCGCAGTATTTCTGCCGTCGGGCACGATGTGCAACCAAATCGCCATCAAGCTGCACTGCCGCCCCGGCGACGAAGTGCTGTTGGACCGAACGGCTCATCCCTTGAACTCCGAGGCCGGCGGGCCCGCGGTGCTTGCCGGAGTCATCGTTGCAGGCTTGCCGGGTGAACGAGGCGTCTTTACGGCCGAACAGACGCGAGCCGCAGTCCGGCCGATAACGCGATACCAGCCAAAGACGCGGCTCGTCTCGGTTGAGCAAACGGCCAATATGGGGGGTGGGACTGTTTGGCCTTTGAAGACAATTCAAGAAGTGTGCGCCGTCGCCCGGGGGCATCAGCTCTTCACTCATATGGATGGTGCGCGGCTCTTCAATGCTGTGGTCGCCTCTGGAGTGCCAGCCAAGGAATTTGCCGCTGGGTTCGATTCCGTTTGGATCGATCTGAGTAAAGGACTTGGAGCCCCTGTGGGCGCAGTCTTGGCGGGCAGCAAAGATTTCATTCTTGAAGCTTGGCAATGGAAGCAGCGCCTTGGTGGTGCCATGCGGCAAGCGGGAATCATTGCTGCGGGCGGCGTCTACGCGTTGCGTCATCATGTCGAGAGGTTGGCTGAAGACCACGCGAACGCGAAGATCCTTGCAGCCGGACTTGCTGAGATCCCAGGGATTGCGTTGAACCCCAGAGACGTGGAAACAAATATCGTAATTTTCGATATTGCCAAAACAGGATTGAAGCCTTCGGAATTACTGGAGAAGCTCCTCGCGCAGGGGTTGCGGATGAGCCCCGTGTTTCCAACGCGGTTGCGAGCCGTGACTCACCTGGACGTTTCAAGGTCGCAGGTGGAAGAGGCCGTCGAAATTGTCCGCAGGGTATTAAAGGGTTGACATCCCCGTGCCTGGCCCTCCCAGTGCGATCCTTACCGAAGCGGATTTCGACCGGTTGTCGTGGCACGACAACCCGATCTATGGATTCTCCATCGATAACGATGTGAGTCAGTGGAAGAGCGATCTGGTTTTCGACATCGATTACATTGTCGAGTGGCTGTGCGGCGTTGGCGCAACAGCCCAGTTTAGGATCGCCGCAGCCACTCTCACGTTCCATCATGTTACCGATTTGCGAACGAGCGTCGATTGGGGTGACAGCGGCATGCAGGTCGCTGCCGCTGAGATGGTGCTTGACCACATCTCGCGCGAGCAAGTAAAAGAGCAACTGATCTGTTTCGATCGTCCCTACTATCGCTGGACCCTTCGCCTAAACTCTCCGCGCCCCGGTGGGGAGATCAGCTTCGGGGCCTCGGGCTTTACGCAGGTGCTTCGTCAGGAACCAGTACTCTGTGATGAACAAAGACTGGAACGTGCAGCGCGCGCAAAACTGTGACTTGAGTTTCTTGCGACGCCCACTTTGGGCATGAGACCTCTTCTACCTCGTCATGCAAACTAAGAACTGGAGTTGCTTTTGTTTGCTCACTGCGTTTCTGGCTGTCTCCCTCTGTGCTCAGGACAAACCGCCGGAGAAGAAGATTACCAACCCATTTGGCAAGGACAAGGCTGCCGCGGAAGCCGGCCGAGTTCAGTTCAATTCGGGTTGTGCAGTCTGCCATGGGCCGACCGGGCAGGGAGGACGTGGATCGCGTTTGGCGGATATTGAGCGCGTCCAGAAAATGGCCGATGCGAGAATGTTCGAGGTCATCAAAGAAGGGGTTGCTGGGACGCAGATGCCGCCATCGTCGCTGTCAGACAGCCAGATCTGGCAGATGGTGTCATTTATCCGAAGCTTGAATCTAAGTGCGGTCGAGCAGGAGGTTCCAGGCGATTCCTCGGCAGGGGAGTCGCTGTTCTTCGCGACTGGGCAATGTGCGGGCTGCCACATGATTCGCGGCCGAGGAGGACTGATAGGTCCAGACCTGTCGAACGTGGGCGCGCGACGCTCAGCAGAGAAGCTGAGGATCTCGATTGAGACTCCCGATGCGTTGGTGGAACCGGGCTATGCCAAAGTCGAGGTCGTGACTCATGCAGGGCAGCGCATCTCGGGAGTCGCCAAGAACAACAGCAACTATTCCATTCAGATCTTGGATGCCCAAGGAAAGTTTCATTTTCTTCTCAAGAAAGATCTCAAGTCGTTGACCCATTACAAACGGTCTTTGATGCCGACGCCGTCTTTGTCGGCGACCGACAAACAGAATCTCCTGGCTTTCCTCAGTCGGCAATCGTTGGAAACCCCTGCAGAGCGGGCTCGGAGAATTGAACACGGAAAAGAAACCGAACCATGAAAAAAACACTGTCCTACCGAGTTTGGTTGTTCTGCGCGATGTGGATCAAGGGCTGGCTCCCCTCGCCCGAACGCGGGAGAGGGGCTGGGGGTGAGGGTGCGTACCTGGCGTTGCGCATCCGGCAAGCATGTTCGGCCTGCACGTTGTGTCTTCTGCTGTTGCTGGTGTTGCCTTCGCAAGCCGAAGTTGCCTTCCAGGACCTGTTGAAAATGCCGGCTGAAAACTGGCTGAGCTATTCTGGCGATCTCACGGCCCGCCGCCACAGCCTGTTGAAACAAGTCAACACCACCAATGTGGGGAACCTGGTTCCGGCGTGGGTTTACCATGTCAAAGACTCGAAGCGGCTGCAAGTCACGCCCGTGGTGGCGGATGGGGTGATGTACGTCAGTCACACCAACGAAGTTTACGCTCTGGATGCCCGCACAGGTCGGCAAATCTGGCATTACAAGTATGTTCAGGCGAAGCGCCATGACGGGAACCGAGGCGTTGCCGTGTTGGGTGAGCGCGTGTTTTTCGTGAGCAGCGACGCGCACTTGCTGGCGTTGCATGCGAAGACCGGCGCGTTGCTTTGGGACAAGGAATACGGCGGGTATGAGCAGAATTCACAGATTAGTGCCACCCTGGCGCCGCTGGCGATTGATGGCAAGGTAATTGTCGGAGTGACCGGTGGCGATTGCGGTATGCGCGGCTTTGTGGATGCCTACGATGCTGCGACCGGTAAACAGTTGTGGCGCTTTTATACAATTCCCGGACCCGGTGAGCCGGGTTTCGAGTCGTGGGGAGGTCATCCGATTGGTATCTCAGGCGGTGGCACCTGGATGACGGGCACCTACGATGCCAGCCAGAATTTGCTGTTCTGGACAGTCGGAAATCCAGGGCCTGATTTCTACGGCGAGTCTCGTCCAGGCGACAATCTCTATTCAGACTCCGTTGTAGCGCTTGATGCGAACACCGGCAAGCTCAAATGGCATTACCAGTTCACGCCTCACGACACTCATGATTGGGATGCGCAAGAGTTTCCTGTCCTCATCGATACCAATTTTCAGGGTAAACCTCGAAAACTACTGGTTCAGGCGAATCGAAATGGTTTTTTCTATGTTCTGGATCGCACGGATGGCAAGGTTTTGCTCGCCAAGCCATTTGTGAAGAAGATGACGTGGGCTCGCGGCATCCTGCCTAATGGGCGGCCGGACGTAATTCCTGACATGGATCCCACACCCGCAGGGAGAATTGCTTGTCCTGGGATCAAGGGTGCCAGCAACTGGTTTTCACCCTCCTATAACCCGGAGACAGGACTGTTCTATGTTGTCACCATTGAACAATGCGACATCTACACGACCTCGGCGCGGCCCTACAAGAAAGGTGAGTGTTACGATGGAACGGGCGCGGAGGCAATCCCGGCGGAACCGGGCCAGTTCTTCCTGCGTGCGATTGACATTCAAAATGGAGACATCCGGTGGGAGATTCCCATGGTGGTGAAAGACACCATGGATCCCTGGCCGGGAACGGTTTCTACTGCGGGTGGGCTCGTTTTCTTCGGCGACAACGAAGGCTACCTTTCAGCGGCCGACGCACGAACCGGGAAAGTGCTTTGGCATTTCAACACCGGCCAGCTCATAACCGCTTCTCCCATGACGTACAGCGTGAATGGAAAGCAATACGTCGCTTTGGCTTCAGCCACAGATGTCTTCTGCTTTGGTCTCTTTGAACCGATGCGTCCGGCGCCTGTGACGTTGAAGGAGACCTATGAGGGCAGCGAAGCAAAGCAGGGAAATTGACAGCCTCCTTGCGTGGTTGAAGCCAGAACGAGCTGCTGAGACTGCGTCTGCATTCCTCGTCTGAATATCTCGACTGAAAACAAGCTCCCCTCCTCAGTCGAGGAGGGGATGCCGGGGCCAACGGCCACGGCTGGGGTGGTTGGTGTGCCGTGTTCGTCCGCGTGATCGAACCACCTTGGCAGCGGCGCGCCGCCCCGCTGCTCCCTCCTTGTCCAAGGAGGGGATTCTTCCCTTGTTTCATCGAACGTGGCGCCGCGACGCGGCTGCTAGTCTGCATGCAGCGTTGCCAACCCGCCCCATTTTCGCCCTCCGGCCCCGGTAGAGCCAAACCTCCCTTCCGTGTTACAGTCACTTCAGTCATCCTAGTCTGCAGGAGTTCCTTCCTTTGGCCTCGAACGCTCCCACTCCAAAGACTCTCGACCTCGAATCTCGTGTTCTCGGTACCATCCGACAGTTGCTGCAGGAGCTCGGTTCGCAAAGGGCTCTCCAGTCGCTTTCCCCTCACGCATCGCTCGAGCGTGAGCTGGGTCTGGGAAGCCTTGAACGCGTGGAGCTGCTTGCCCGTCTCGAAAAAGAGTTCAGTCGGACCTTGCCAGATCGGGTCCTGACTGAGGCTGAGACGCCAGCGGATCTCGTGAAGGCTCTCGGTGCTTCGAGTAAGGACTTGCAGGAAGCGCCAGCGGCGGCTCGCGTCCGTATGTCGCTGCCTGGCTCGGCCACTGCCGCTCCTCCTGTCGTCGCTGGAGATCTGCTCTCCCTCCTCGACTCTCCTGGCGTTGTCTCGTTGAACGATGTGCTGGAACGTTATGCGGAGCGCGATCCTACGCGGCCGCATGTTCACCTTCATGGCGAGGAGCAGCAGCCGCACGTCATCAACTACGCAGAACTACTCGCTCGAGCCTCCTCAGTCGCCGCTGGGCTAACGATACGGGGACTTGGCCCGGGGGAGACGGTTGCGCTGATGCTTCCCACGAGTGCAGACTTCTTCTTCGCTTTTTTCGGGGTACTGTTAGCCGGTGGCGTGCCAGTCCCAATCTATCCCCCCTTCAAAGCCAGCCGTTTGGAAGAGTACGCTCAGCGTCAATCCCGGATTCTGCAGAACGCCGGAGCGCGCTTTCTGATTACCTTCCGCCAGGCCGAGAAACTGGCCCGACTTCTTAAGCCGGGAATTCCTTCTCTACGTGGCGTTGTTGCCGTCTCGGACTTGGCCGCGGAAAATGCGGGCCGGCAAGGCATTCGCGGGAGGTCGGTGTCCCGCGGTGATCAAATGGCCCTGATTCAATACACGTCTGGAAGCACTGGGGACCCCAAGGGTGTCGTCCTCACACACTCCAATCTGCTGGCGAATATCCGCGCAATCGGCGTGGGTTTGAACCTTCAGCCGGGTGACTTCGGTGTGAGCTGGCTTCCTCTGTATCACGACATGGGTCTGATCGGATCATGGCTCACCGCGCTGTGTTTCGGCGTTCCAACTGCGATCCTTTCACCCCTCGCGTTCTTAAGCCGCCCAGAGCGCTGGCTCTGGGCGATTCACGAGCACCGTGGGACGGTATCGGCAGCGCCGAACTTTGCGTACGAGCTTTGCGCACGCAAGATTGACGATCGGGCACTGGAGGGACTCGATCTCAGCTGTTGGCGTGTGACTCTCAATGGCGCCGAGCCAATCAGTCCCGATACGCTGGAGCTATTTACGCGCCGCTTTGAGCCCTACGGATTCCGTGCGGAATCGTTTTTGCCCGTGTATGGCCTGGCGGAATCTTCGGTGGCGTTGACCTTTCCTCCGCTCGGCCGAAAGCCTCGCGTGGATCTTGTTGGGCGCGAATGCTTCGAAAGTAAGGGCGAGGCCCTGCCTTGTTCGGTGTCGGATGCATCCCCATTACGTTTCGTTTCCGAAGGAAGGGCGTTGCCTGGCCACGAAGTGAGGGTGGTTGACGATGCATCTCACGATGCAGGCGAACGGGTTCAGGGTCATATTCAGTTTCGCGGTCCTTCCACGATGCAGGGTTACTTCAAGAATCCTTCTGCCACCGCCACGGTGATGCGCGGAGACGGCTGGGTGGATACTGGCGACCTCGGCTACCTGGCCGATGGCGAGCTGTTTGTTACCGCTCGAATCAAGGACGTCATCATCAAGGGTGGGCGCAATCTTTACCCGCAGGAAGTGGAAGAGGTGGCCAGCGAAGTAGACGGCGTGCGCCGGGGTTGTGTGGCTGCGTTTGGCGTTTCAGATCAGAAGCTCGGCACCGAGAAGCTGGTCGTTGTGGCAGAAACCCGAGAGGTGGATCGTTCGCGGCTTGATGAAATTGAAGGCCAAATCATATCTCGCGTGGATACTCAGCTGGGCCTTCCGCCGGATGTAGTCCGGCTTGTGGCGCCACAAACGGTGCCAAAGACTTCGAGTGGAAAGATCCGACGGGATGCCTGCAAGCAGATGTATTTGCGAGAGCAACTGGCAAAAAAACCTCTGCCCGCGTGGGTTCAGGTGCTCCGCCTGTCACTTGGCAACTGGAGAAACCGCCTGAAGCATGCGGCCTCACAATTCCTCCCGACGATCTACGGCATCTATGCATGGTTGGCGTTGAGTCTCGTGATGCTGCCCGGATGGATGTTGGTTACGATACTTCCCGGCGGGGAGAACGGACGGCGCGCGCGAAAAACTCTTGGTTTCCTGTGCCGCGCGGCGTTGGTCTCGGCGGGCTTGAAGCCACGTATCTTCGGGAAGGAGTTTCTGACTGAAGCTGTCCGAGAGGCTGAGGAGGGACGGCCACTGGTTGTGGTTTCAAACCACGCCAGCTATCTGGACGTGCTTGTTGTTGCAGCAGTATGTCCAGCTCCGATTTGTTTTGTCTCGAAGAGTGAAGCTGCCTCGTGGCCGTTCGTGGGCACCTTTATCCGAAAGTGTAGATTACCTCACGGTCAGCCGGGAAGACGCTTTGCACGCGACAGCCGATAGCCGAGGGCATCGCGAAAAGGCTGCAGTCCGGTGAAATTGTCCACGTCTTCCCGGAAGGAACCTTTACCCCGCACAACGGCGTGCGACCCTTTCAGATGGGCGCTTTCAAATCGGCCGTTGAAATGGGTTGTCCGATCCTGCCGGTTGCTTTGTGCGGCACACGGACCGTTTTGCGCGACGGAGCCTGGCTACCACGCCCTGGCAAAGTCAGCGTTGTAGCCAGTCCGGTGATTAATCCCTCCGGTCAGGGTTGGAGAAGCATGGTTGAGCTTCGCGACGCGGTGCGTTCTGAAATCTTGAAGCACTGCGGCGAAGGAGCCTTCGATGCGGTAGTTGCAGGTGCGCCGCGGTAGGGCTGAGGCATCCCCAACGTGTCTGCCTGAGCCGTCTCCTTTGCCAGGCACAGCCAGTGCGAGGGCTGTGGAGTGCGGTAGCTTGCTACCGCTTTTCGTTCCAGCCGGGCCCACGCCAGCTTGCTGGCGCTGCGTTAGTCCAAAGTCTTGTGTGCAGAGTAATGTCTTTGATCGCAGGGGACGGCACTCTAACTCGCGCTGGACAAGACGTAGCGAGCGATCCTATGCCGGCGAGGTTTGGGTCTCCGTTTCAGACTGACCCCTCACCCGGCCTTCGCGACCGCGTGAAGTCTTCTCAAGACTTCACCTTCGGCCACCCTCTCCCAATGGGAGAGGGGCTGGGGGTGAGGGGTCAGTGAGCTAACAAACTTGACCGAGTGTGAACTTCATCGCTGCCTAGTGGAATTAGCAAGCTTATGATTCTGGTGGTTTCTCCCAATTTGGCCGTGGACCAGACAGTTCACGTGGATCATTTGGTCGCCGGCCACGTGCATCGCTCCAAATCGACGCGGCGCGAGCCTGGCGGCAAAGGCGTAAATGTCGCCCGGGTGCTGACCACGCTGGAAGTTCCTTGCGTGCTCACGGGTTTCGTCGGTGGATCACAGGGGCAGTTCATCACGCAGGGACTGAAGGAAGAGAAGATCTCATTTAGACCTTGTCCAATCCAGAACGAAAGTCGCACCTGTTATTTGTTGGTGGATGATGAGCGCACGCAGCAGACCGTCGTCAACGAACCAGGTCCCGAAATCAGCGCAGATGAGGTTGAGTCATTGGTCTCCGTGTTTCGACAGCAGCTCGACTCGTGCAAGTGGGTGGTCTTTTCGGGAAGTCTGCCGCCAGGCTGCCCTGGCGGGCTCTATGCCGAGCTCATGGCGTTGGCTCGGGCGGCCGGGAAGCGCACGTTGCTTGACTGCTCGGGTGTTGCCTTGCGGCCCGCTGCCGAAGCCAAGCCTTTCATCCTGAAGATTAATCATGCAGAGGCCGCAAGCCTTGTCGATGTGCCGATTGCCAACGTGGAACAGGCTGTACAGGCTGCAGAAGTGCTGCAATCGAAGTTTGCCGCGTTGGTGATGATTACTCTCGGCGCTTTAGGGGCGGTTCTGGCATCGGACGATGACAGGTATCTGTTTGTTCCACCTGCCATCCAGGTTCGCAACACGGTGGGTTCCGGGGACGCAACTCTTGCAGGGCTGGTTGCAGGGTTGATTCAGGGTCTGCCAATCGAAGAGCTGGGTAAGCTCGCCACCGCCGCAGGAGCGGCGAATGCGTTGCACGGTGGTGGGCATTGCACGAGGGCCGAAATCGAGGAATTGAGGCACCGGGTGCAGTGTCGACCGATGAATTGTTGAGAGGTACCGCGTGCTGCATGTGCTCAATGGTGAAAGTACCGCTCAGACGCTCAAGCAATCGGGACTCGCTGGAGAGCATCTGGCGTGGAAGGAAGCATTGATCTGGGGACCGACTCCGGGAAATTTGAGCGTGCCGGAGTGGTGCCGCCTTCGCGCGGATTTTCTCGCCGGTGCGATCAGCACTGATGCCCAGCAGTGTTTTGAAGATCTCATGCAGCAAGAAGCATTTCTTGGAACGCTGGCAAGTCATGACGAAGTCGTGCTCTGGTTTGAGTTCGACCTGTTTTGCCAACTCAACCTGATCTATCTGCTCGGAAAGCTTCGAGGGCAGGATCTTGCCGCAACCAAGCTGAGTTTGATTTGCATTGGCGAATTTCCTGGCATTAAGGACTTTCGCGGGCTTGGGCAGCTAACGCCAGAACAACTGGAGTCCCTGTTTCCCGAGCGGCAACCCGTAACACCGGAGCAGTTGGAGTTGGCGCAGCGTGCATGGAAGGCTTGCAGCAGCTCGAACCCGCAAGAGATTGAAATGCTGCTTGCGCAGAATACGACGTCCTTGCCGTTTTTGAGATCGGCGTTGGGCCTGCATCTTCGCCGTTTTCCATCGGTCAGGAATGGTCTGGGACATATGGAGCAGATGGCGCTGGACTGCATCGCGAGGAACGTGACTCGCTTTCCAGAGCTTTTTAGGGAGTGGAGCGCCGCTGAGCCTGGGTATGGTCTGGGGGATGCTCAACTCTGGGATGTTCTGGTTCGCATGGTCGAGTGCGGGCAGCCGATACTGCGGGTCGATGGGAGTAAGGGCCTTGGCTTCTCTGAGAACTATCCGCACTTGCGCCAGCTCGACTTCACGCTGACGGAAACCGGCCATGCGATTCTGGAAGGAAAACATGATTTGTGGGAGACGGAGCCGCAAGAGTATTGGCTCGGCGGCGTCCGACTCGTTCCTCCTCGAACCACGCTGGCGTTGGGACGAGGAGCGGCAGACATTGGTAGGGTAGACCGACCGGACAGGCGTTTCTCCGTCCTCGTGCTCGTCCTCGGACAAAGCCGAGTAGGAGGAGGACCAAGCATTTTGCCTCCGCTCTAGAGAGACTGGATTCCGGCTTTCGCCGGAATGACGATTGGGATTTCGGTGCCCTTTATCAGAGGCGAATCCTACTGCCGTCGACCACACGATCTCTGCTGGCGATGACAAGCCCCGAGGCCTGCGGCCTTTGCCCCCTTTGTTAAGGGGGACTTGCGTGTGATCACGGCGCTCCAAGGCTGAAGTTCACCGTCACTTGCGTTAACACTTCCACTGGTTGTCCATTCAGCAATGTCGGGCGATATCTCCACTGCTGGACAGCCTCGCAGGCAGCCGGCACCAGAAGCGGATGCCCACTCAACACCCGCAGCCCCTCCACGCGTCCTTCCCGATCGATCATCGCCTCCAGGATGACAGCGCCGTGAACCCGCATGATGATCGCTGACCGTGGATACAGTGGCTTGACCTGATGGACGAGATTGGCATGTTGTACTTCTCCACCTCGCTGGATGACGCGAATGAGTGTCTCGCTTTTTTCCGTTGGAACAGGAGACTCCGGAATGGGAACAGCTCGTGGCGTGTTCCCGAACCCTTCGAGGAACCTGTCGGATCCGCCGGGTTCGCCAATAGGAAATCCAGTCTGACGGACCTCTCCTGTGATTCCGGTGTTCTCTGAAGTCCCCAGTGCGTTCATGTCGATCTTTGGCGGAATGAAGTCCGGTCTAAATAGAATGTTTGGCTTGGTAACCACGGGCTTGGGTTTGCCGACACTAGAGACTAAATTGACAACGCCAAGTCTAGGCGCAGAGAAGGGCGGGGGAGGAGCAATCAGCGTTTGCAGGTTTGCCAGTGTTTCGCGGTGAACCAGTGGAACAGCGATCAGCAGCAATATGAGAAACCCGTGAATGATCGCTGAATAAACCAACGTCAGCGGTTTTCTGGAGGCTCTTGAAGGATTGGAGGCGATGAGCTGTTGGAACATGGCGTGATCTCCTTTGAATGTTTGCCAGAGACGCACTCGGCGACGAGCGCGACCCAGGCAGAACCGCGTGCGATGTCGCAGCTCAAACAGGGATCATGACGTCATGATTGTCCGGCCATCTAGTCTCCTTAGACACCTCCTGTTGAGAAAAGTTTCCGAAGTGAAATTCCACTGCCGGGTGATTCGCTGGCGTGTTCAGAGACGAATGTCACCGTGCGAATCAGAGCAGGTAGTGCTCGGGAAGGCTTCAACGAACCGCTATCAGCCAGTGAGAAGATTGATATCGAAGATGAGGCGATGTCTGATCGCTCACCGTGTGGTAAGGAAGGAAGGCTACGGCGACAGGCGCTCAATCAGCCAGGGTTCGCCGCTTTGGAGTGTGTATCGCAGCCGGTCGTGCAGCCGATTCGGGCGGCCCTGCCAAAACTCAATGGTCTCGGGTGCGACACGATACCCACCCCAGTGGGGTGGCAAAGGGACTGGCTTGGTTTGATATTCCTGGGTCAGTTCCTCCAACCGGTCTTCCAAAATCTCGCGCCCGCTCACCACCTCGCTCTGATGTGATGCCCAGGCACCCAACTGGCTTCCCAGGGGACGGCTGTGAAAATAGGTTTCGGATTCATCGGAGGACACCCGGCTCACTCGACCGCTGATGCGTACCTGCCGCTCCAACTCGGCCCAGTAGCAGACCAGGGCTGCCAGCGGATTCGCCAAAAGCTCCCGGCCTTTTTGACTCTCGTAGTTCGTGAAGAAGACAAACCCGCGATCATCGAACCCTTTCAGCAACACGACGCGGGCAGAAGGCTTTCCTTCGATGGTTGCGGTGGCTAGAGTCATCGCATTCGGCTCGGGGAGCCTGGCGGCCAGCGCTTGCTGGAACCACTTGTCAAACTGGGTGAACGGGTTGGGATCGAGGTCGGATTCAACCAGCCCGGTCAGAGTGTATTCTCGCCGCAGATCAGATAGGGACATGAATTTCACAGGATCCTGCGAAAGTGAATCAGGCGCGAGGTCTCTTCAAACCCGAGGCCCAGATGGGCTTTCACGCTGAGTTCGTTATCGAGTTCGCAATCAGAGCCCATCTCCTTGCATCCATGAGCACGAGCCCACTGAGTCGCGTGACTCACGAGCAAACGACCGACTCCGATTCTCCGGAAATCGGGCTCTACATACCAACCTTCAATATACCCAACATTTCGCGTGTTACAGTCCTCGGCAACGTCACGGATGCTTGCCTCAAGGAATCCAATCAACCGTTTGTCCGATTTTTCGGCGACCCACGAAAGTAAGCCCTCACCCCGCATGAAATAGGCGCTCATCTCGTCTTCGTGCTCTGCCTGCGAGGTTGAGGGCCACAACAAGCGCCTCATTCGCAACCATTCCTGCCAGTCTGTTTTCTCCACGGGACGCACAATCATGGCTTTCTACCTCATTGCAGTACTTCCAAACACAGACACTGCACAGGCACTGACTATGAGGACCACAGCCGCACAGAGCAGGCACAGCAGGAGGCCCGCAAATCGAGCCGCCTGAGGCGGAGCAGGTATAGCGGCCAGATCATTCGGACTGCTAGCACGGCGCCGTGCGAGCTCGAGCTGAAGGCTCACTTCTCCGCGTTTCATCGCCCAACGATGGTTGGCTTCGAAAACTGGTTTGAACACAAAGGACAAGGTTCGAAGTAACAGCTTGTCCGCTCACTCAAGCATAGCCGCTCAAGGCACGCACAATGCCCCACCCGCGCTCCCAGAAACTACTCCCACGCCGGTGTTTTGGCGCCACCAGTCTCTCGCCAGTATGGCGCCCACGCGAGCGTCAGGAGGGTAATTGAGATGTTGGTTTTCTTTGGCTTGAGGGTGATGCCTTCCAGCTCAGCTGCCGGGTCGGTACTGACCTCGAGTGCCGAAGTCTCCGCTTGTAGTTGTGCTTCAAGGTCCGCGAGCTGCTGCTGCATGGCCTCGGCCGTCTCCCCGGCACGCGCAATGTCTTGAGACTCTTTCATCGAACGCCCGACACCGCGGACAGCTGTTGTTGCACGACCCAAGGTTGCGGCGCTGACCGCTTTTCGTCCCAGAAAGGCCCCGAGCAATGTGGCTCCGAAAGAGACAGCCGCCTGCATCTTGGCTTGCTGTGCCTGCTGTGTTTCCCGCTCGACGGCTTGTTGGGCGCGCCGAATCCTGTCCTGGAGCACAGCAAGCTTGGGAGCATACTTCTTCCGTAACGCTTCAACTTGACGATCTCGCTCTTCGCGAGCCATCTGCTGCAATCGAATACGAAAATCCCTTTCCGGCTCGTCCGCCTGAGAGAGTTGTGCCAGGCTCGGGCTGCGAAACAGTTCCAGCGTCTGGTTCCGGTAGAGATCGTCCAACAAAGCCTTCTTCCAAGTGTCATAGCTCTTGGCTTTGCCGGCTGCAGAAGGCAAGGCGATGAAGTCTGCTGCGGCTTGTGGTTCCTTCTCCAAATCGGACTCGTCGAACTCCAGGGGCTGAGCTTCTTGCCAGTTCACCGACAATGCGTCTTCTGTAATCCGCGCCAGGCGGCGGACGGCACGCTCTGCGTCGACCTTCGCTTTGGCGTCGCTGAAATAAACCTTTGCAGAACCCAGCAGCATCGGTTCATAGCTCAAGACGCTGTTTGAGGGTTGAGAGCTGCGAAGAGGAATGAAAAACTGGCTGATCTCCGGGGGAAGTACGGGACGCTGATTTGCAGCCTTTGCTTCGGTTTCAGCCGAAGCGGTTTTCCCTGGCACCGGTGGAGCCGTCGCCGCTGCGGGCTGGGAAGCCATCTCAGCTTTTCGTGCCCGCATCAGAATCTTGATTTGATCTCGCGTCAACGGGCCACGTAGATACGAGAGCGCCCAGCGGGTTTCAAATACTTCGGGGCCGTCGTCATGGACATTGTTCATCAGAAAGACGCGATTACCGAGCGCGGCCAGCATCTGCTCCATCGTCTGGCGATTGAAGCTTGATGATGCGCTGGCTGCGGCTCCTTCGAGGCCTTCGAGCACACGGGCCTTGTCGCGCTCCGTTTGAAGCCGGCCAATGAACCACGTACCGGCGTTGGCAAGACCCTTGTAGTCCAGATCGACCGGATTCTGCGTTGCCAGGACGACGCCAACGCCAAAGGCGCGGGCTTGCTTCAACAAAGTCAACAGCGGTGCCTTGGAGGGCGGGTTGGCCACGGGTGGAAAGTATCCGAAGATCTCATCCATGTAGAGAAGAGCACGTAGGCTGGTAGTGCCGGACTGGCTCCGCACCCAGCCCAGAATCTGGTTCAGCAGCAGCGACACAAAAAACATACGCTCGCTGTCGCTTAGGTGTGCGATGGAGAAAATGGAAACTCTGGGCTTGCCTTCGCGGGTGTAAAGGAACGCATTGATATCAAGCGGGTCTCCTTCCATCCAGGACTCAAAGCCTGGCGAGGCCAGCAGGTTGTTGATTTGCATTGCGAGCGCAAAACGGTCCTTGGCGGGATAGAAGGACTCCAGATCCATGACACCAATTCGATCTACTGGTGGCGACTGAATCTGGGCAATGAGTCCCGCCAGATCCAGATCACGGCCCTGCTGCCAGGCTTGATTGAAAAGCGTGGATAGCAGAATGTGCTCCCGGCTCTGAATCGGATCTGCGACGATTGCGAGCAGTCCCAGCAGGCTCGTCGTGGCGGTGCTGATGCGGTCGCGCAACAGCTCTCGGTCTTCCAGAATGGCGCTGCCAGGCGCTGCAAAGGACTTGAGTACGGCAACGGACATCCCAGCGGAGCTACCGGGAGTGTAGATCGCGAAATCGGCTGCCGCCTTGAGACGAGCGATCCGTTCGCCACTCTGCCCCCAGTCGCCCAACCCCTTCTTCCAGAGTGCGGCTTGGTGTTCTGCGTAGTCCGGGACACTCAAACCCTTGCGTTGGGCATCATCGGCATTTACCCAGGGCTCGAAGTCTGAGCCACGCAACTCGGGAAAGGTGAGCAGAAGATTCGCAAGATCACCCTTGGGATCGATGATTAGAGCGGGAATATTGTCGATGGCTGCTTCTTCCAGCAAGCTGAGGCAAAGGCCGGTTTTGCCGCTGCCCGTCATCCCGACACAAACCGCGTGCGTCACGAGATCCTTCGAGTCGTAGAGCAGGAGACCCTCTTTGGGTTTCTGGTTCTTCAGATCGTAAGGCCGGCCCAGATAGAACGCGCCGAGCTTCTCGTAGTTTTCCATCAGACCGTCTCCGCGAGTAATTCCTTCTGGAAGTCGAACTGTTGACGCCACATTCTAGTGGCATCGTCAGAGGTTGAAAACTGCTAATTCGTTTGAGTGTCCGGCTGTTAACGCCAAGAGTGCTGCTTGACTAGCAGAAATGTGGCCCGACCGAAGAGTGGCGCAAGACCGTCATTCCCGCGAAAGCGGGAATCCAGCGATGGGAATATTCTTTCCGACCTTTGAAATATTCCCCCTTACCCAAGGGGATTGCCGGTCCGGTTTTCCTGTAGTGATCAAAGGACAACCCCCTTGCCCCCTTTGGTAAGGGGGACTTCACGCAGAATCGGTACTGGGAGACGGAAGTCCGTCTACCAGTGCCGTCAAGCTTAGACACCTTCCGGTTTCATGGCAGTCTCCATCGCCTTGTCCACGTCGGCTGACGGTGTCTCGCCCCCGAAACTCTGTTCGAACTTCTTGGTGAGATTTGCGGTCAACCTTTCCAAATCCTCCATGCCTTTGGTTCCCTCAGTCAGACCGATGCCAGATTTCTCGGCCAGCAGCAGCGTCAGAAACTGGCTAAACACATTGGAGGAGCCCAAATCCATCTTCTCTCCTGCAGCGCCTCCGCCCATCACAAGCAAACGTTCAGGAACAATGGGCTGAGCGCTTCGTGCAAAGTGATCTGCCACGAGATTTAGCGCAAACAGACGTGGATCACCGTACGCGCGAATCTTTTGCAGAAACACCGAAGCCTCAGCCAAACCCATCTGAGCGATCTTGGCGGCCTGGCCTTTTCCCATCAGTTCCTGGGATCGGGATTCACCGAAAGCGCGCGCGATGTCACGCTTCGACAGACGCTGTGCTTCAGCCAGTTGAGCTTCACCGCGGTTGCCGGCGATTTCGACATCAATCTTCGTTTGGGTCAACTCAGCTTGCTTCTCCGCGGCCGACTTGGCGTCGTTCAGATCCTTCAAATGCAGTGCCGCCTCCTCTTGCTTGGCGAATGTCGCAATCTGCTCTTCAGCCAGACGCCGCGTGCGAAGTTGGTCAAACAGCCTCTCGATCGGGTCTTCCTGAACCGATCCAGGTTTAATCTTCGATTCAGGCCGCCCGATCAGCACGGCGATGCAGTTGATGTCGAACTCGCGAAATCGCTTGCTCAACTCCTCGGTGCCGCGTCGTTGAATGTCTTCGCGATGGGTCAGGAGTTCCAGCATGTGGGACGATTGAGCCACGTCCCGGAAATAGGAAGTCAGGATCGGGTCCAGCGTCTGCGTGATCAGACGTCGAACGTCTCCGAATCGCTGAATGACGCTGGGCGCTTTCTCATAGTCGATGTGCAAGATCAGCGATAGCGGCAGCACGGGTTCATAGCCATCGGCGGTGATGAGCTCGATGCTGACCAGATCCTTGTCGTACTGGTGCGCTTCGGCCTGGCCTGTAATCCAGCGGAGCACGAAGTTCACTGTGGGAACGAGCTCGACTTTTACAGCGTAGGGATTGACGGAATACTTCCCAGGCGGCAGGGCTTTCTTCCACACACCCCGCTGGCCTGGCTCAACCTGCTCGCCATAGCGGAATCCCTCTCCCGTCAGATCCTCTCCTTTGCTGCCATAGTAAGAGACGACCACGCCCACGTAGCCAATCGGGATGAGCGTTTTCGGCCCTACTTCCACGGTGGCAAACCAGCGGTTGATAAAAAACGTTCCATCAGTCAAAACCTGCAACTGCTTTCCTCGGCGTCCGCCCATGGCCAGGAACGCTTCAGGATCCTGAAAGTAATTGTGATCGCGGTTGCCAGCGTCCGGCTTTACCTCAGGGGCGATGATCTCGCCGGATTCGATAGGCGATCCATCGTGAACCGTCACCACGCCGATCGTGTCAATCGGTGTCATTGTCAGGTCCGCACCGCCGATGGCCGGTTCCGGGACACGCGAGACCTGCTGCCCGCCATGGCCAACCACCAGCGGCGCGAACCCGTGAATCCCTTCGAGGTGGTCTTGCCACTCGCTGTATTTCTTCTGGTCTTGTTCCCGAATGGAGCCGGCAAGAACCTGGTCTTCTGTGATGACCACAAACAGGGCCAGATTGATGGCGAAGACTCCTTCGCGCAGAATTGCCCTTTGCCTGCCGCGCTGCCCGTTGCCTTGCAGAAACGCCTCCGCGTCCTGGAAGTGATTGCAGTCCACAATGCGTCCAAGAGTTTGAGTCGGCGGAAGCGGGCTTCCGTCGCGGGCATAGACGTAACCGATCTTGCTCTCGGAAATCATCACCAGCGGCTCTTTGTGGATGCGGTACTGCCACGGGAAGAAGCCAAGATGCAAGCCGCCCCGTAGCATGTTGGCCTGAAATCCCGCCTCACCATTCAATGCGACGATTCTGCCTTGAGTCAAAGACCCGCGCCCGGACCAAAGTTTCTCGACGATGCCCACACGACTGTGGGGAATGTAGCGAACCCCCGCCAGCCAGGCGACGAGAAACAACGCGGCTACACCCACGACGACAGCGAACATCATGTTGATGAACATGTTTGCAGCCCTCCCGCTGCAGTCAAGCGCACGGACCCGCAGCCAAGCTCAGGGCTTTGGCGCAAGGCCTCGAACAGCTTCGCAGCGGAAGGCTGGAATGGGAGATGCCGGAGTGGCAGAGACAGCAAAGGCCACGAGCGCATTTTGCAATGAGCCCATGGCCCGCATGATGTGGAGAGTCCGATTCATATTCCCTTCCGCTCAGGCCGGCGAGGTTAGCTGACGGGCTCGGGCTGGGAAGCCGCCCTACCACGAAACTTTGTGGATTCGCCCCGCAGCGCGCTTAACACCAAGAAGCACGCTGTTTTGGTTCCCCCGCATCCGTCTCCCTGGAGATCGGATTTAGGCCGTTTCCTGCTGTGTCCCGAATGGCACACCCAAAGGGTGTTTTCACCGAGACAGCAACTATTATAGTACTGCTGCTGGGCGTGTCAAATATTGCGGGTTGTCGCCGCCGCGGCCACATTGCCGATGCCTATCGTCTACGACGGCACCTGCTAGACTGTTACCGATGCCCCACTCTTTTGTTAAGCATTTCCCCGGCTGCGCCACTAGCGTTTTGTCTCCGCAGAATTACCAGGGCGATTCCACCGAGGATGGCGACGGAGGCCAATACCAGGCGCAGGGTTACAGACTCGCCGAGGAAAGCGACGGCACCCAAGGCCGCAATGACCGGAACACTGAGTTGCACGGTCGCTGCGCTGGTTGCTTCCAACGCAGGCAAAGCGCTGTACCAAATGACGTACCCTATTCCGGAAGCCAGTGCACCCGAGGAGACCGCATACCAAAATCCAGCGCTATCCAGAGAAGTGCCTTCACGTAGTAGCACGCTCAATGCTGCCGCGATAGGAACCGTACGTACGAAATTCCCTGCCGTTACCTTGGTAGGATCGCCCGCACCTCTCCCGCGCAAGGAATAGACACCCCATGCAACCCCGGCGCTAAACATTAACAGGGAACCTGGCAAAGGCGGCGCGGAAAGTCCTGGCAACAGCAGACCTGTCAGTCCTCCGAGGGCGAGCACCAGACCCACGAGCTGCAGTCTCAACAAGCGTTCTCCCGCCCAAATGGCATAGCCGATCATCGTTGCCTGGACCGCGCTAAAGAGCAGCAGCGCGCCTGTCGCCGCGGGCAGGCTCACATACGCGAATGAAAAGCCAGCCGCATAGACAAACAGCGCACATGCCGATAGCCAGTTGCCCCGGCCGGGACGTGTGCCGCGACTCATTCGCGCGACCAGCCAAAGCGTTACCGCTCCGGAGATCAATCGAGTTGTAGTAAAGCTCGCGGCGTCAATGTGGGTGTCTCTCAGAGCGACACGGCACAGCAGCGAATTACCCGCAAATGCAACCATGGCCAGCGACGTCAGGGCAACTAAGCGTGCAGATGACATTTGGTTCCTTCAAGGCAGCACCCCAGGGCGCCCAACGGCCAAGCATCAGCCGCGCTGCTGTCTTTCGGCAACGTCGGCTGCGCGGCGGGTTGGCCCGGCTGCACATCAGGAGCGTGATTGATGTTCCTCTACCATTGGCTCTTGCGCCAAGGCGATCGGTGGCGCTTCGAGGGGCTTCATGAACTCGTCCGAGCCTGACACAACCCACCGGCCGTCGGGTACAGCCGAGCGTTAGCCGGAGCTCTTCGAATCCGTACGATTTGGCCAGATCGTTCCCGCGACGAGTCCGCCCATCATCAGGACGTTTACCCAACCGAACCAGTCTCCGTAGTGGGTGTAGAACGTCGCTCCAGGGCCGGCTGCAATGGTCTGAACCTCCATCGGATCGCGAGCGCTGGATTGTTCAACCAGGATGCGGCCGTAGGCATCGCTGACCGTCACGAGACCCTCTTGGGCCGAACGAGCGATGGCAAATCCGTTCTCGACGCCACGCATGACCGCCATCCGCGAGTGCATGCGGGCGTCCCGGACAAAGTCCCATGCGGGCACTGCCAAAAAGCGTACGCCGCGCCGGCCGTAGGCGCGTGACCAAGCTGGGAAGTCGAGGTCCTTGCAGATGGCGACACCCCACTGTGCCTCCGGACCGGCGAACACACCGAGCGCGTTGCCGCTGGCGAAGGTCGTTTCGATCATCGGGACCAGGTAACGCTTCTCGTACTGCAGCACGAGCGTGCCGTCTTGAGAGATGACCAGGGCGATGTTGCGTCTGGGCTGGACTCCGTTGCGGCTCAGGCCGGCGATGACCGTGGCCTGTGCCGCGCGAGCGGCGTCGCTGAGAACTTCACCACGGCGTCCGCACTGTCTGACGTTACTCCGACCATTTTTTCTGGGAACACGATAATCTGCGCGCCCCGGGCTGCCAAGTGAGCGACGCGGTCCGCGTACGCGGCGGCCACGCTGAGCGCCATCGCTGGATCGGTGGTGATCGACGCTGGGAAGGCCTCGGTCCGTTGCGGCCAGCCCAGCACGCACGATGGATGGCCCGGGAGCGCGAAGCAAACGCCATGTTCCATAACCCAGAACCAGCAGCAGAATCGCGAGCGCCGGCATCAACGTTGACATGGAGCGGCGATACAGGGCGAGCGCGGCTGCCGAAGGGAGGAGCGTCAGGACAAAAACGACGCCCCAGAGGCCCGTCAGCGAGACGACTTGCAGCAGCGGGAGAAAATCGGTTTGCGAGTAGCCAAGGCTCCAGAAGGTGCCATTGGGCGAGATGAGCGAGAACAGGAACTCGTAGGACGTCAGCACCGTTGGAAACGCGAAGACCGCCAGCCAAGCCGCCATTCGTCGCGCGGCGGCGCGGGCTGCCAGCGTCGCTGCGGCAAATGCCATCGCCGGAGGAATTCCGAAGATGAGCACGGCGCCCGGCCCGTATGTGCGAGCCAGAGTGAGGTCACCGAGCAGCGACGCGGTGAAGGCAACAATGGCGGCTGCTCGCCAGGAACGGTGAACGGAAAGCACGAGAACCGGAATCGGCGCGAGCCATGCAAGAGGCCACACGACACCCACGCCGGTCGACACGAGAAACGCGATGGCGGAGACCGCAACAATGAGAATACTGAGGAGCGCGCGCGTTGGCTGGGAGGGCGCCTGCATCTTTCTTATCTTTTCGGAGACTGCTCAGTGTTCGCGATGGATATCATACATCGAAGGCTCTGTCGGAGCGCCCCACCATCTGCGCACGATCTCCCCTGACTCGTCCGGCTAACGATCAGGCATCAGCCGCACGCCGCTGCTTTTGGTGACGTGGCTCGGCTGGATGCGGTGCTAGCCCGCTTCGTCCGCCAACCGGTTGCGCGCAACCTCAAGCATCCGCCGCTGGTGCGGTGACAACGCTTCTGCGTGTGGCTGAAGCAGGCGCACGACTGCAGCATAGTCCGCCCGCTTGCGTGGCCCGCGGCCGTGACAGCTTGTTGTCGCTGGCGTTCCAGGCATTGCGCTGCCGTCACTTGGCGAGGTTGAGCGACGGGCCTCCATTCCACGAGAGCCGAGTCAAAGCGGTTGGAATCGCCGCGCAAGAAGTCCGCCGCATAAAGCTTCAGCCGGGTGGCAATGTCTTGAAGCTGAGCGAGCTGCCCGGGCCGAGGCCCCTCACGCCTTGGCGCCTCGCGTTGTGCTACGGGCACAAACAGGCCGAGGTACAACCGATCCCCACCTCGCACGAGATCGCACGATGCCGTCTCGCCGTAGTTCTCACCATAGACGTCAACGCCGAAATCACCCTTTCGAAAGCATACGCTGTGTTGGTTGTACTCCAAGGGTGAGGGCAGTCGCACGAACCCATACTCGCGGATGAGGAACTCGCACGCTGCCTGGCAGAAGGTCAAGAACTCTTCGAGCGTCGGAACTCGGGTGGATGTGTCCATGTTATTCAGTCCAACTAAAATTAAGTCACCAACCCGCGCGTGCGTCTGCGCGCGGTGCTTGGATGGGTTATACCTTGCTGCGAAGCCATGCGAGAAGTTTTCTTTCAAACACGGTTGCGTCGTCGAAAGCTTGCCACAGCCCGAATGGCTCAAGCTCCTTTCTTTCACCCTCGACGAGCAGCTGTGACCTGTCGCGAAGAATTCGGAACAGAAGGTTTCCCTTCCTGAAGTCCGCGTAGAAGTTTCCGAACGCCTCCGGCTCCTGAGAGTACGCGGTCAGCTCAAAACCGAGCTGATCGAGCGAGGCTAAAAGGCTGCTGTATTCCTTAAGGTAGTGGACAGATTCCTTTCTCATCGGCCTGAGGTATAACGCCTGAAGAACTGAACGGATCGATTCTCACAATCATGGTCTAAGGGGGTGATCTGCGGAACTCCCCTTGTAGATGACGCCACCCTTCATCACGAACTGGACCCGCTCCAGTTCCGTTATGTCCTGCAGCGGGTCTCCAGCGACAGCGATGAGGTCCGCGAGAAACCCGGGGGCAACCGTTCCCACCTTGTCGCCCCAGCCTAATAGATCCGCTGAGTTGAATGTCGCGGCCTGAATGGCCTGCATCGGTGCGAGCCCCCACTTAACCATGTGCGCGAACTGCTTTCCATTCTGTCCGTGCGGGTAGACTCCAGCATCGGTGCCGAACGCTATCTTGACGCCCGCCCGCACAGCGCGCTGGAAGTTCTCTCGCTGAAGTCGACCAATTTCCTTCTCCTTCTCGAGGATCGTCTGCGGATACTGAAGGCGCGCAAATTCAGCGAGGATATAGTCGTCGTTGTAGATATCAGCGACCAGGTAGGTTCCTTGCTGCTTCATGAGGCGAATACCTTCGTCGTCGATCAGGCTGCCGTGCTCGATGGATGCCACACCGGCTCGGACGGCTCGCTTAATACCCTCGGCCCCGTGGGCATGTGCGGCCACTTTCTTGCCCCACATCGCGGCTTCGGCGACGAGGACATTCAGCTCCTCCTGGCTGTATTGGGGAGCCCCGGCGGAAGCCTCTTCGGTTAGAACTCCTGCGGTGGCCATGACCTTGATGAGGTCTGCGCCATTTTTCACTCTGAGCCGCACAGCCTTTCTGATCTCATCAACCCCATCCGCTAGACCCGAGAACTCCTTAAACTCGATGTAAGGAGAGAAGCCGGTCAAGTCGGCGTGGCCTCCTGTCGCACCAATGGCAAGAGTGGCAGCCTGCACCCGCGGGCCTGCGACGAGACCCGCGTCGATCGCTTTCCGCAACGCGACATCGACAAACTCGCCTGATCCCACGTCTCGTACCGTCGTGAACCCCGCTTCCAGCGTGCGTCGCGCATACACGTGCGCGGCCACAGCATGATCAATTGGGCTGAGGCGGAAGAGTCGCTCGTAGTAGTTGCGAGGGTCGCCCCCGGTAAGGTGAGTGTGGCAGTCGATGAGGCCCGGGAGAAGAGTTGCTGGCCCCAAGTCGATCACTTTCGTGCCAGCGGGAATCGCCAGACCGGAACCGACCGCAGCAATGCGGGCCCCTTCAATCAACACGACGGGATTCTGTATCACGGCCTGGCCCGTGCCATTGATCAGCCGCGCGGCTCGCACCGCGATTCGACCTTTGGTAGCTGAGTCCGTGGCTGCCCGTTCTTGCGCCAAGGCCGGTCGGAAGAGCAAAAGTATCGTAAGCAAGACATGGAAGTCGCGCATAGAGTCCTGTTGAGCCTGCTAGAGTTATCCTCGTCATCACCCACAGTAGGAGGCGGGGCACCTTCAGCCGCTGGTTTGGCAGGAACAATCTACGATGTCGCCTTTGACGTTCTCTGAGGTATGGTGCGGTTGAGCCAGTCCTCGAAACGCGTCGGGCCGAGGCGCGGGTGATCGCCGGGGGTGAGACTTTGATCGTTCACCGGCGTGCCGAAGTAACCCGCGCGTGCGTCCGTGGTCACCGTCCGCGCGTCTCGGTTTGCGCTCAGGAATTTCCGAACGAGTTCGTCGAGACGGATCGGTTCGGGACCCGCCAGTTCGATCGTGCCGTTCAACGGTTCCTCGACCGCGACCTCAGCCATGACGGCGGCGACGTCATCCGACACGATGGGCTGCATCAGCGCTGGCGGCAACCGAACCGTCTGCCCCTCGGTTGCCGATTGGGCGATGCTGGCCACGAACTCGAAGAACTGCGTGGCGCGGACGATCGTGTATGGGACCGGGGAAGTCTTGATCAGATTCTCCTGGGCCATCTTCGCGCGGAAGTAACCACTGGCGAGCAGGCGGTCGGTGCCGACGACCGACAGCGCCACGTGATGTCCGACGCCTGCGGCTGCTTCCTCGGCCAGGAGATTCCGACCCGACGTTTCGAAGAACTCCAAAACGGCCTTGTCTTCGAACGACGGCGAGTTCGCCACATCGACGACCACCTGAGCGCCCGCAAGCGCTTGCGCCAGTCCCTCGCCAGTGACGGCGTTGATACCCGATGATGGTGATGCCGCCACCACCTCGTGGCCCTGCTGACGAAGATTCTTTACGAGCTTTTTTCCGATAAGTCCGCTGCCGCCGATGACGACGATTTTCATGTTGTTCTCCTAGTTCGATGGTTGCTCACTGCGTGGAAATTCTCGGTGTGCGCTCAGTCGCCTAGCGATCAGAGCTGAGCGTGCCCGCAGCTCTTGGCGGGCACCGGCTGGAGCACCGGGTTAGCCTCTTCAGGGAAGGTACTGGCCGGAGACTTTGAACCCGAGATGTAGAAGCATGCCAGAGATCTGCGAGAGTGGATGCCATCCTTCATCCGGAGTCGGACGACTGTCGTACCTCCCTGTGTGTTCACTCGAAGTGCGAGATCCATCGTGGTTTCCGCAACAAGATGCCTAATGGCCCCGATGAGCCGCCGGGTGCTTTTCGCGGTCGGCTCGAGCCAGTTGGTTAGGAGCGGCCGGGACCCTCAAGACCCCGTCAAACTAGCGCACGGCATAGACATCATAGCTGACATGCGAGCGCCCCAAGTCGACTTCCCCAATCCCTAAGCATTGCACCCGATTGAGCCACAGATATCCAGGATGCGCTGTTTGACACCTGGGAACCACATGTAGGGTCAGTCGCGCAGGCAGGTCCCCAGCAAGAAAGCGCTGATAGCCGTCATTGCCTAAATCCGTGACCCCGGAGTAAGTGATGGCAATCAGTGCCCCATCATGGCTTTCAAGGGTTGTGCGAACATCAAGGATCGCAACCCCGTCCGTGCGAACCGTGAGCCAGTCGCCCCCGACGGAGCGGCAGCTCCCTTGCAGTTTTGGGCCTGTTACCTCACCGCCTTGACAGTAGAAATTGACCCGAATGCCCTCGGCCACTGGCCCAATGGCTTCGGGAGGGGTGTCGAGTGCAGCGCCGAATGAGAAGATATGCTCAAGCTGATACTTATAGTTAAACATAGAATTCTCCTTGCACAGAGGGGGCCGGGAGAGAACTCCTAACGCCTCACGGCTAAGCTGCCCGGTTTCCCACTGCCGGGGAGTCGGAGGGAACTTTGGAGAGTTCCTGCGGCGTTTCCAAACAAAATGCATAAACCGGGCCAGCTTCAGCCGGCTTGTTAAGCGGCTCGTCATCCGTCGCAGCAGGAAAGAGTAGACCCAACGCTGATTGGGTTATGTCTTCGCGAGCACGCGTCGGTTTCATCATTACAGTGTAACCACGTTCGTTGGATTGCCGTTCAGGAAGCCGACGACGTTTTCGATCGCCAGCGCAAGGCCGGCTTCGAGCGCCTCCGGCGTGATTCCCGCACAGTGCGAAGTCAGGACCACGTTGTCGAGCTTGGTCAGCGGATGGCCTGCGGGTAAAGGCTCGACGTCGAAGACATCGAGGCCCGCACCCGCGAGTCGGCGCTCGCTGAGAGCGTCGAGCAAAGCAGCCTCATCGACGATCGGTCCACGCGCCGTGTTGATCAGAATCGCACCGGGCTTCATCAAAGCAAACTGATCGCGCCCGAGAAAACCTGCGGTCTGTGGTGATAGCCGCAAGTGAAGACTGATTACGTCGCTCCTGCCCAGCAGATCGTCGAGCTCCACCAATTCGAACCCGAGCGCAGGGTTCGGATGCATCGTCCATGCAATCACTCGCATGCCGATTCCCTGTCCGAGACGCGCGAATCTCCGTCCGATCGCACCGAGTCCGATCACGCCCAGCGTCTTGCCCTGAAGCTCTACAGACCGGCCACGCGGCCAACCGCCCGCCACAACGCCGTTGTGAATCTCGACTACACGGCGGGCGACGGCGAGCGCCAGCATCAGGGAATGCTCCGCGATCGAGGCCGCTGATACTCCCGGCGTGTTCGTCACCGTGACGCGGTGGCGCTTCGCTGCGGCGAGGTCGACGTTGTCCGTGCCCGTGCCCCATAGCGACAGCAGCTTCAGCTTGGGACACGCTGCGAAAACGCTCTCGGGGAATCGGGTCGACGAGCGAACGTTGATCACGATCTCGGCGTCGCGGATGCGCGCGAGCAGCCCGTCTTCCGATCCGGGCAGCGTATCGAAGTATGTGGCCGGCGTGCTTTGTCGCCACTTCAGGAATGATGGACTCGATCCCATGACGACTGGATAGTCGTCGGGTATCACGATGTTGGGCATTTCATCAGTCTCCTCAGCCGGCAAGGCGCATCACCTCGCGCACGGCGGTGAATGCGAAGAATCCGAGCGCCGCTGCGAGCACCAGATTCAATGCAAGGGTCGCACGCAAGCGGTCGCCGACCCACGCGGTGCGATTATTCATGATCAGCAACGTCAGTGCGAGCAACGGCAGAAGCATCGCACCCGTCAGTCCGAACGCGAGCTGTAACTCCTGCACCGGCCAACGCAACAGAAACAGCGGTACGGTCGCGAGGCAAGCGAGATAGCCGCGGTAAGATCGCGATCGCTCCGCCGCTCCCTGCGGCAACGAAGCCACTCCAGAGCCCTTCCGCAGCAGCAGGAAATCGGTGAACAGGTAAGGCAGACTCTGCCATACGCCAAGCAGCGCCGAGAACACCGCCGCCCAGAATCCAACGAGGAAGATCCATTTGCCGCTCTGTCCGAGATTTGTTGCGAGCTGATCTGCGAGCAGCAGCGCGAGCTGATTTCCCTGACCGCGAACCGACGTGCGCGAGCCGATGATCACTACCGCGAGCCCAAAGAGCCCGATCACGGCATAAGACAGAACCAGCTCAAAGCGGCAGGCTCGCAACCCTTCTTCGCCCGTACGGCCCTCCTCGCGGATCCAGTAGCCGTAGCTGATCAGCGCCATCGTGCCGCCAATCGCGCCGATTAGCCCGATGATCCAACCTGCGCCCTCTGGCGGGAGCGAAGGAGTCAGCCCGCGGCCAACAGCCGCCCAATCCGGCGCGAGCAGGAACGCAGTCAGCGTGACCGTGACGAACATGGCGCCGACGCAGCCCGCCAAGATCCTCTTCAGGAGCGCGTATCCGCCGATCCAGATCAGCGCAAGGCCGGCCAGCGAGTGCATCGCGCCCCAAACGAAACGCGAAGTCTGCGGTTCGCCGAGCGGAATCAGCGCGGCACCCGCAACTCCGCAAGCGCTCGCAAGCATGCCGCCGGTCACCAGCGAGAACAGCAGCAGATAGCCAAAGAACACCCACTGAATCCAGCGCCCGAGCCGTGTCACCCACCCTTCGAGCAGCGTCGTGCCGGTCGCCATCTGCCAGCGGGCGATGCCTTCGGTGAGCGTCCATTTGAGGATGACGCCGGCAGGGACCGCCCAGAGCGCCGCCATGCCAGCCTCCGCGCCGGCGAGGCTGCCCGTGAGGATATCGCCCGCGCCCACGCTGGTCGCGGTCAGCAGAATCGCTGGACCGATAGCGGAAAGTCGGCTTGGTTGCGCCACGGAAATCGAAGATACCAACTTATTCGGCATTCGGAAGGCTCTTGATCGCTTTCTCGGGAATTCACGGCGGTGACGCGCGAGGAATTCTTCGACGCGTGCCGGCACGCAAGCGAATTGGCGATTCCAGCGATTTCCTCCGCCTCACGCCACCCATTCTCCAGTGCCGGCAGTTCGCCCTCCAGCGCACGGTGCTCAGCCAACGTACTGAGTGTGGACGACCAACCTTAGAATGGCGCACGTGACCGCGAACGGGATGTTGCGGCAGTCGCGCTCGAGCGTGATTCGCGCGCCCCCATCGTGCTGCTCGTCGCGGTCGATGACACCTTCCTCGGTTCCGCGCTGGCCGACAGTCGTTCCGTGAGCGTACGGTCGCCACACGATTGGGCCTCTTTCCGCCTAACGGTCAGGCATCAGCCCCCCGCTGTTTTTCGGCGGCGTCGGCTGCAGCGCAGGGTTCGGCCTCCCCTTAGGGAACTTGAAGGAATCGCTAAAGGTCTTCAGGCTTCAATCCAGACAGTTTGGCAATCCTAGCCAACATCCGAGGACCGATCTCGTCGCTGTCATGGAAAGCAAACACCATGTCAGGCCAGCCCACACGCGCCAGCGTCCGGTGAGAGCCCGATTGGCGTTTGATCGTCCAACCAATGCGGAGAAGTGCCGCAAGAACTCGTTTGGCTCTTGTCGCTGGCCACTGGCTCATGCAGCGTTGAAGGTAACGTGTACAAGATCGGAGCTTGCTTCGTTATGCTCGAGCTGCTCAGCAAGGGCCCGGAGCGCAAGAGCCTGTCCCTTAGCAATTGCCTCTTGCCGGGTCTGCCCGTAGACCAAAGCTCCCCGAAGTTCCGGGATTTCCGCTATCCAGCGACCATCGATCTCTTGCTCAAGCTCGATTGTGAAGTTCATGCCAATTCTCCAACCCAACTAGGGGAGATCTTTGTTGCTAGGATATCATGGAGACGAAGTGCCGAGAGAGGTCGAACGACTCACGGCTAAGCTGGCCGGCTTCCCACTGCTGTCGAGCCGGAGAGAACTTTGGAGACTTTCGCAACTGTTTCCAAGAAGAACGCATCAGCCGGCTCAACTTCAGCCGCGGGTTAGGCACAGCTTGGGACAGGTTCACTACTTCAGCAGAACTTCAGCGGCTTCCACCTGACCAGTCGTAGCTTTCGATTGCAGCGACGGATTCAACGGATAGTGGGTTCCGTCGAACTGCATCAGGACATCACCCCTTTCTTTCGAATACACGATCAGAGTCTTCCAGCCTTGCGTGTTTTCAGGCGACACCCTAATCGGTTCGTTGGTGATGGTACTTGCAGAAACCAACGTGAACCGGTACCACGAAATACGAGCATGTTACACCCACCAGACCCACACCAGCTCGAACCCAACAACAGAACGATAGCGTCAGCCTGCCCGTCGGCGTTGAGATCGGTCAGAGCGTGTCGGAACGGAGGTCGTTCTTGATGATTTTTCTTTCCTACGTAACCCTGAATTGCTGTCATAAGACTCGATGGGGCATGCTGCGCATGAACTGTCGCGGCGAGAACATGAAGGACCAGCAGTACCGAAAATCGTCGCATTATCCACCTCCCCGTACGTTTTGAATGGGCCCGACAACCCAAGCTCAAAGACGGCGGGCACGAAGCGTGATAATTGGAACCGCGACGGCCCGCGCCGTTCGCTGCAGCGCATCTCTTGACTCAGGGAGGTAGTTGCCAGTCAACCTGACTCACAAGAGCCTCAGTCATGCCCGAGTCGATTTTCACAGGGGTCTTCATGCGCCTAACGACCAAGCTCAGCCACCCGTACTGCCAATACGCGGTCGGCGATTCGCGCTCAACGACTCGGAAAGTGCTTCTGGTACCAAGAGATAGACCGTGTGATCATGTCCACCGTGTGCTTCGGTTCGCTCAGCCCGTGTCCTTCGCGCGGGTAGCGCACCATCACCGTCTCGACACCAGCGTCCTTCAGTCCCATGTAGAACTGCTCGGACTCGGCAATCGGCACGTCGTTGTCGTTCTCCCCGTGCATCAGCATCGTCGGCGTCTTCACCCCGTTGACATAGCGGATCGCTGACCGGCGCCAGAGCTGATCGAGCCAGTCAGCGGTGTGGACCTTCGCCCCGAATTCCATCTCTTCGTACATCGGGTAGTACGTCATGTAGTTGTAGGAGACGAGGTTGATGATCGGCCAGCGCGGGATCGCCGCCTTGAAGATGTTCGTGATAGTGACGAGCCACGCAGAGAGCTGGCCGCCGTAACTGCCCCCCTCGACTCCGAGACGGTTGCGGTCGATCCACGTGTAGCGCCGGATGGCGGCGTTGACGCCATAGAGCACGTCCTGCGCTTCGTCTCCGTTCTGATCGCGGAACACCGCGTCGGACCACGCCTGTCCGTAGCCGGTCGACCCACGGTAGTTCACCATCAGCACCGCCCATCCGAGTCCGGCATAGACCTGGTTCTGAAGGTTGAACGCCGGTCCCTGCGCACCGTGCGGACCACCATGGATGTCGACAATGAGCGGATGAGACGAAGTTGTGGTGAGGCCGACGGGCTTTACGAGCCATGCCTCGACTTCGTGCTTCAGGTCGTTGCTCACGAACGTGAACGACTCCATCGGCGCAATGGCCTTGCCGCGAAGCACGTCTGCGTTGAGGTCGGTCAGCGCGCGGGCAGGCGGGGCACCCTGCGCGTTTCGCACATGCAACTGTGCGAGATCCGACGGGCTTGAGTACGCATACGCGATCTGCCCCGTCCGCCCAATGCTGAACGAGCCGACCCTACCCGGATCGTTGATGACAACTGCCGCCTGTGCGCTGCTGACGTTCAGCCGATAAAGGCGGACGTGGCCGTGCTCCTGCACGGTTGCGTAGACCGACGAGCCGTCGCGCGTCCACTCCGGCGCCCCCTGGCGATTGTCCACGGACGCTCCGACCTCGCGACGGTTTGTGCCATTGGCATTCACCGCCCACACATGCGTGTCCTCCATCGTCGTTTCGAGGTCGGTGATGCCGCGTCGGGTGGCCTGGTAGGCAATCGTCTTTCCGTCCGGTGACCAGCGCGGGCGATACTCGGCGTTCTCGGTCGCGGTGATGCGGCGAATCGAACCATCCGAGACCTTCACCGCGAAGAGATCGTTGTTGAAGACGAAGTCCGGGTCGGGCTCGCGGTTCGAGACAAAGGCGATCTCGTCCGATACGGGCGACCAATCGATGGAGTGCTCGGAGTAGATGCCGTCCGTGAGCTGACGCACCTGCTTCGTCGCAAGGTCCGCGATGAAGATGTGCAGGCGCCGGTTGTCGTTGAACCGCGTGTTGCCTTCCGACGCGGTCGGCTTGTAGAGATAACGCGTGATGACCATCGGGTCGCCGTCCGCGTTGGCGGTCTCGGGACCGGGCGTCGCATGTACGATGGCAAGCCGACCGCCGTCCGGCGACCAGGCGATGCCGTTGCCTTCCATCGTGATCGCGGCGCTGTTCGTTCCGAGTTTCGGCGCGATGAACTTCGGGCCGGTGCCGTCGGCGCGCACGACGATCACGCCGCTCTCGCCGCTCCCGATTCGCCCCTGGAAAGCGATGCGCGTGCCGTCGGGCGACCAGACCGGAGACGATCCGCGACTCTGCTCGTCACCAACCCGCATTGTACGAGAGCTCGTCAGATCCATGATCCATAACTGCGAGTACGGCCGGCCCTCGGTCGGATTGCTGCTAATCACGTAGGCGATCTTCGTCGCGTCCGGGGAGAACGCCACGTTGCCAACGGAGCGAAGCTTGTAGAGATCCGCGGCCACGATTGGCGTCTGCGCGTGGACGATGGCCGCAGATCCGCCGAAGACGACACACAGAAAAACGCGCTGAAGGGCACGAAACATCGCGATACTCCTTGGAAGATTCGGATCGTACTGCCCTCACGTGCCGTACCGCATGAGAGCCATGGCGAAGGCCGGCAGCAGTTCGAGCCGGCCTGCACTATCTTCCGCGACCGGCGCACGGGTCATATACGGGTCACCAAGGCTGGGACCAGCACAAGTCTCATTGCTCGGCCGACCCATGCCTGTGGGATATCGTCGCCGCAACCGACCACATCGATGTCCGTTGCCGGCCTAACGACTCACGGCTAAGCTGCCCGGCTTCCCACTGCTGTGGAGGCAGAGCACAACCTTCTAAATCTTCACTGCCGTTTCCAAAAAGAACGATTAAGCCGGGGCAGCTTCGGCTGAAGGTTCGGCCGACATGGAACCCGTATTCACCGCCGTGAGAACCGGCGCGAAAGCCGCCTCCGTTCGGGCGCCACAGCAGCCGCTGCGATCGAGTCTCATACACCTGGCGCTCCTTAGTCTTTACAGCGGCACCATCCCCATCCACCACATGATCTTGTCACCGACGTCGATGTCGTAAGTGCGTGCAACAGTGAGCCTGCCGTCCTGGTTCATGCGGAACACCGACAGCCCTGCCGACACGGTGCGCACAGTGTCGCCATCGCGCGCATCCACCGGCAGGTTGTGCTGCGCCACCAGCATGCGCCCGCTGGGATCCATGTGGAACGTGCGCGGATGGATCTTTTGCGTTTCGATGTGCTGGATTAGGGTCGGTTCGCCGGTCTCCTGGCTGATTGCGTATAAGACGATGCTGTTCTCGCCGCCCTTGTAGACCTTCTTTCCATTGAAATCCACCACATCTTGCGAGCGGTTTGCGCCGTACACAAAACGCCCATTCGGATGCACGTGCACCGCGCTCGCCGCCTGGCGCGAGCGGATGTTGTTGGGCTCCAGTAGTGTGGTCCTGTTGAACACGACTTCCGGTAGCGGTTTGCCATCCTGCATGCGGTGCATGTGGATCTGGTTCTGCGTTTCGATCAACACGTACATCCACGGCTTCGTCGGATGAAAATCCAAATGGCGCGGGCCATAGCCACGCCCGCCGTTGGGTGCGATCTTGTATTCGTTGGAGAGCACGCCGTTCTTGTAGTCGAACACCATCAGCGCGCCCGGGTCCTCGGGCCTTTGCGCCGTGCCTTCGTTGCCACGCGTCACCAGCACCACATGGCGGCTGTCTGGCGTCACGCGTACTTGATGCGCGTAGATGCCAGCATCCATCGTGCCTTGCAGCACCTCTTCCCCAGGGGTGAAATCCTCGTGAATCCGATACACCCGCAATGAACTGGGGTTGTTGAACGCCACCAGTATGTGCTGCGATTCGTTGTCGAGTGTCATGTGGATCGGCCGCACCGGCAGGCGCACCGGATCGCCAATCTGATTGAGCGCACCCGTGGCGGGATCGATCTTGAACGCCGTCACGTGGTGTGCGGTGCCGATCTGCACATTGCCCGCAGGGCTGCTGCTTGAAGCCACATATATATAGCGCCGGTTGCGATGCGGCCAGCAGTACTGCACGCCAGCAGGCAATGTCACCGAATCACGTTTGACCAATTCCGCGTTGGAGAGATCAACGTCGTAGTGCGTGAGCACCGGCCCAACATTGGCATACAACGCCAACCGACGTGGGCGCCCTTGCGCGAAAGCTAAATGCGGGGCCACAGCACCACCTGCAAGAAGCGACAAGAAGGTTCGACGGCTGGGCATGTGGCTCCTTCGAACTAAGACCTCTGATCACTGCAACCGAAGTCATCGTCGGTCAGGAATGCTTGTCCTGCAGGCTCACGAGAGCGTTCGCAAAGGCGCCCCGACTTTGCTCGTCGAGCACACGAAGTGCGCCTGCCCGACGCGGTTGTTAGGCGCTCTGACGTCGCGGAACCCGTTGGCTAGCAACGACGAGCTGACGTTGAATCCCCGTATTCTCCAGCCGCCGCGCTCGCGTGCAACGAGCAGTCGATGCGGCGTACTCAAATCCTTCCGAGTTGTTGCCTTATTGTGTCGTCGATCCAGGTCTGGATGGCGCGGGTATCCAAGCGATTGTTGTTGTTATGACGACGACAGTCGAGGCCGCCGTCGCTCACGTTGGCAATCAGCTCCTCAGCGCGATCGGCACTTGGTTTCAGAAAGATTCCACCACCGGAATCACCGGAGCAAACGTAGCTGGGTATCGACCAGAGCGCCCACGTCTCGTCGACAACTCTACGCAATATCGAAGTTCTGACGCGCCGCTTCCCATCCCATGTCGCTATATCGAACGGCGCGTTCCGGTTCCGCGGTGTCGTTGTACCGTATCCCACGATTGTTGTTTGCGCTCCTTCGGCTCTCTCGAGCCTGGCTTGCCCAGCGAAACGGGCGGGCTCGACTCCCTTGGGCGAGTATTCTAGGAAGACTAGTCCGACGTCGGCAATGCCAGGCTCCAGTGGAGCGACCAGGATTTCGTCGGTTGGATCGCACTGAGGCGGCGGTGGGCAGGGCGGCATCGATGGGTGCGTAGCTTGCCAGACCACTGGAATCCAGTTCTTCGGGTCCTTCGCATCCGTCGGACTGAAACTCGCAAAAAATCGAAGGGTAGGTGGCAATTCGCCGAGTGCCTTGGCCGGAGCCGTGAAGTGACCGGCAGTCACCATTACCCGATCACGAATCAGGGTGCCGCTTACGAAGCCGAGTAACTGCAGGGGCGTTCCGGAACTGTCGACGCGCCAGACCATGATTGCACCGACGTTGGAATACCTGTTCTCGAGATCAACGCTTACCTGAGCCGCCACACGGGTTGATCCAAGCAGCACCACAATAGCGCAGGCGATCACGATTACTTTACTTAGATATTTCATGATCCTCTCTGAGGCGTCGCCATATCGTGTTTGCTGCCTAACGTTCCGCACCGGCCGCCGTCGGTGCAACGCAAGGTTAGACGGCGTCAGCAAGGTCTGACGCGGTCACTGGACGTCAGCCGCCTTGTCTGATAGACGCCGCCGTCTAAGCAGGGGCAGGCCGATGCGCCCGGAGGAAGGAACGTATCTGGCGTACCGCCAATGGAATCCGTTCTTTGGGCTCCTTCCACGGGAACATGCTCACTTCGGCCTTCGGCGCGAGCATTGCGGCCTCCATGGCGACAGCGTACGGATGCGCCGGAATATCGTCCGGGAGGATCAGTACTGGCGTCTGGCAGTTGCGCACGAAGTCGCGTGTCACGGTGAAGACGAAATCGGGGTTGGTGCGGTACATCTTGGTCAGAAACTTGTCGACCATCTCCATCGAGATCTCGGGCCGGCGCTTTACCAGCACCGGACCCCAACCCTTCATATTGTTGTCGTAGAAAAGATCGCGCATCTCCGGACGGGACCCGCTGGGCTGCGCCAGCACGGCGGCGACCACACGATTCGGCGCCCGCCGGAGGAGGTTCCAAATGAAAGGGCCGCCAATGCAGAAGCCCAGCACCATGAACTTCTCGATGCCCAGGTGATCCATCAGACCGAGGTGGTCATCGGTATAGGCATCCCACGGCCGGTCGATCTCGAGCGGGCCGGAGGACTGGCCGCTGTTGGCGTTGCGCAGGTCCGACGCGATGCAGCGGTACTCTCCTTTGAACTCCTCGATCGGGTTGAAGGGATTGGTCAGGCCGGAGATCGTCGAGTTCAGCCCCCCGCCGGCGATGAGCATTAATGGGAAGCCGGAGCCGGTCTCCTCATAGTGGATGCGAACGGCGCCTTTTTCGTAGAAGGACATGGCAGCTCCCCCTTTCCTAGTCTGCTGCGCAAACACGCGCGGCGCAGCGGCCATCACCGTCGCCGCGGCTCCCGTTTTCAGTATCTTGCGTCTGATTGGATCTGTCATCGACGTCCTTCTGCCTTTCGTCCGCTTAACGATTCCCAGCTAAGCCGCCCCGCCTCCCACTGCTGGGGACGCAGAGCGTGTTTGGAAGAATTCTACCGCCGTTTCCAAAAAAAACGCGTCAACCTGGGTTCGCTGCAAGCCTTTCGTTAGACATCGCTCTCCCCCGGGCCATGCTTGTTTTTCCAGTCTGCAAACGTTCGTGTGAAGTGGCCAAGTTCTGACGGAATGTTTCGCGGGAGCTTTGGCGCCACAAGTTTGAAGCGATCAAGCAACCCTACAACTTCGGGACGGTGTTCTGTCATTTGTTCAAGGTACGCAACGGCAAACACCACATTTCCGAGCGAATCACTATTCGGATTTCTCTCGAGTTTCCGAAGATGCTTCTCAAACCATGTTTTCACGGCCCCGTATGCCGCAGGATCTCCGACCGCGGCTAGAGCCCATAGCACATAGCCCTTTAACGTCCTTTTCTTAGAAAGGCATTCAACGAGCCACGGTGTCTCGTCGCTTCCGGCTAGTCTAGCCACCGCTAACACTGACGTTGCCTTTACGTCCTGTACTGGATAGTCAGCTAGTGTCTTAAGGACTGGAATAGCCTGCTTTGCGTTCAGGTCGGCCAAACTGTGGCAAGCGACTGGCATGGCCGACTTTGGCTTTTCGCGCTTTAGCAGGTCAATGAGAGCGTCTGCTTCGTACTTCACGCCCAGTTTTCTGAAGTACAACATGTCGTCTTTGAGGCGCTCTTCGTATGGAAGAAGCATTGCCGCCGTGGGGTGAAGCTCTTGCGACGCTGCCATAAGCGATGCCTAACGTCTCTCGGCTAAGCTGCCCGGCTTCCCACTGCTGGAGAGCCGGAGAGAACCTTGGAAAGTCTCGCTGCCGTTTCCAAAAAGAACGCGTAAGCCGGGTCAGCTTCAGCCGGTTGTTGGGCCTCGCACCGAACCGCGCTGTTGCTCAGCAGCGATGGCTTGCTTCAGCACTCGCTGTAACTTGCATCAAGCGCCGCCTAGCGGCTCAATCTTATCTCGCGCGCCGCTTATCGCCCTGCGCTTCGGCCGCAGCCGATGTTGGATCAGGCTGGGTAAAACGAGGCGTTTCAAGCAGGTTTCGTCAGTCATTGTCCGATACTTATCAGGATGCCGATAGCGCCAGCCGGTTGAACATGTCGTACCTCAGCTCACTTCTATGGATGATCCCCTCCCTTACAACTTTAGTGCCCGCCGAATAGCGCTGATCTGCTCGCGTGCGACAGCCTGTGTCACCCAGGCAGAAGGAACCATCTGAAACCCATGGTACGCCCTTGGGTACACATGAAGCTCTGTTGGCACGCCAGCGTGGATGAGTCGCCGGGCATACTCCATGTTCTCCTCAAGAAACAGATCGAGTGCGCCCACCGCGATGAAGGCGGGTGGGAGGTGCGCCACATTTTCCGCTCGAGCGGCCGCCGCATAGGGCGATATGCCGTCGCTCCCCGGCTCCTGGCCGAGCAGCGCTGTCCAGCCGAAGCGGTTTGATTCGCGCGTCCAGATGAATTCACCGGTGTACGGGTGCGGCGGCTCGAGCGTGACGGTGCGATCATCGAGCATGGGGGCGCTGAGCACCTGAAAGACGAGCGGTATCTCACCTCGGTCGCGGGCAAGCAGCGCGAGCGCTGCAGCAAGACCACCACCGGCGCTTCCACCACCAACCGCCAGTCGGCCGGTGTCGACGCCCAGCTCTCCAGCATTGGCGTGGAGCCAACGCAGCACGGCGTAGCAATCCTCAACGGGACCGGGAAAGGGTGTCTCGGGTGCCAAGCGGTAGTCCACCGACACCATGACGCAGCCAAGTTCGGCTGCCATCGCCCGGGCGCGTACGTCCTCAAGATCCACATTGCCGCCGACATAGCCGCCACCGTGGAGCCAAAGCAGGCCAGCTGTCGACTGTGTTGTCAGCGTCGGTTGGTACAGCAAAATACGGACATCCGGCGCGCCTGCGGGACCAGGTACGTGCCGTTCGCGTACTGTAAGGTTGGGATAGTCGGGCACCGACAGGCTCGCTACCATCGCGGCGGCTCTTGCCCGGTTTGTGGCCAGACTTTCCGCCGTGAGTGAGGTGGAAGGGATCAGGTCGAGAAACGCAACAAGCTCAGGATCGACAAGATAACGGCTGTTCATGTGCATTACCCCTGTAACAGTTCCTACCGGCTAACCATGCACCGCTTCAGACTCATGCACGCGGTCACATGAAGGCATCATTTTAGGCAATAGTCTTGAAATGTAAAACACATCCAGAGCATCACAGTATTGTGCAAGAGAGGACACTTGCACTGCATGCGACTGATTTATGCGCTGGTGAAGGATGAACGAGTGATGTGCGGCCGAACGTTACGGTTCAGCCGCCCGCCGCTGCTTTTGGCGGCGGGTCGGCTGGAAGCAGTGGTTGGGCCGGTGCCGCCGATCTTGATCTCACCGTCGCGCTCGCACTGCTGCGTTCTCACAAGCGAAGTTCTGACAGTGCTACCCGGACTTCGCGAAGCATTTCCAAATGGCCTGCCGTCCAACAGGTGATATGCGTGGCAGGATGATCAGAATTGGTCTTGTGTTCATCGCCCAGCCCCGCCGAGCGCGATCGGCGGACGCGGTTCATGATCAGGTCGCGAATTCGCGCTGCATCGGCGATGCCTTCGATTCGGCCGATATGCGTTGTCGTGCCGGCGCCATGATGCTCCGCTGATGCACCGCCGCCGCCGGCCGTCTGGATCACAATGTCCGATATACCGTAAACGCGCTGGATCGGTCCCTGGTCGATCTTCACATCCTGAACATTCTCAAACGTAATGGTCGTTTCCGTGATCGTCCAGATCCCCCGCCGAATGCGGACGCTTCGATCGCTCAGGACATACCACGTCGTGTCGTATCGCAAATGGATCGCGACGTAGACGACGATGTCGGGAAGGACCGCGACCGCGAGGAACACCGGCAACAGTGCCAACCCCAGCCTCAGGCTGATCGCGAAACTCGCAAACCATATGCCAAGGAATATCAGGTCAATGATGACCAGCCCGATCCAGAAAAACAGCAGGAGATAGCGGAGAAATCCTTCAGCCGGCTTGAAACGCTCAAGCTGCTCGCCGGGGCTGGTGGGAAGCGTTGGCGGCTCATCCGGGACCTTGAACCACTTCACCAGTCCATGCCAGATGCCGCGATACACCTGCTCGGCGGCGCGACCAACTGCTTTGCTCATTGGCGCCTCCCGTGTCGCGGTTCCTGGCCGAGCCCAGCGCGCGAATTTCATCGCGAATCTGCCGCAAGAGGACGAGCGCTTCATCATCCGGAGCACCAACGGCATCGCTGGGAACATCCCGCCGTCTGTCCATCATCCCCCCGCGCGCCGCGCATCTTCTTATAGAGGAAGTCGCGCAGTGCATCGGCTTCTAAAACGCCTTCGATGATCATCTCCGCCTCGGCACTTCCCGAGGCCGTCTGAATCGCCACATTCGCCAGGCCCATCCATCGCTGGAGAATGTTTCGCGTCATGTGGATGTCCTGAATTCGCCGATAGGTGAGCTGAATTTCCCTGCGAAACAGAATTCCCCATGAAAGCGAAATCCCATCATCGTCAAACTTGAAGTGAAGCGTGTGATATCGAAAGAAAAGCGGCGGCATCATGAAAACAAACCCGACGGTGGACAGCAGGGAGATGATCACATAGTACGAAAGCAATATCGGCGCCGGCCGGGTCAGATTCCGCGCGTCAAATGCATCCATCGCCGGCGTGGCGGATGGCGGATCATTCGTCGTGGCGGTGCTGTTCGGCATGATGGTGGATTAGATCACCTATTTCGCCAGGGGCCGAGCCGTGTTAGTAAGCCGGATGATTTCTTGCGCCAATTTATTGCCCTGCTCGGTGGAAGATTTCTCATTGGATTGTATTCGTCATGCGATGGCGATTATTTCCTGCATCGTTGCAACGTTTCAGATCGCGCATTTCAGCCGCGTTTATGCGGCATACGGCGGTGTGTTCGTCGCGATGCCGCCGGCCGTCCAACCCGCGTCTTCGGCACCCGCGCGCAACTCGCGTTCGCGCGCGCTGCTCAAGATCGCCTTGCGGAATACGCAGCAGTCGGATGCGATCGCCGATCTTCAGTTGCGTGCGGTCGGGTGCACGCTGCGGTTAGGCCTGCTGGATTGACTTGTCGAACTTCGTGACTGGGCTGCCCCTTGCTGAATACGGAACCTGACGTAGCGCCTCATTCCCATCTGTAGATTTGCTGAGCCACTGCATATTGCTCTCAAATCCCTGATGATGGCTGCCAAGTCACTAATGCCACTTCCCATTCCTCATCGTCCTGCTTATGCAGGATCCATAAGTGCGAGCCCCGCGCAACCTGCTCGCTGTCTGTACCCTCAGCCACAAATCGGGTCGTGTACTTACTTGTCTTGTAGGCGACGTCGCCACTTCCACATACCTCTAGATCTGCCGTTTGTATATCTATAATTTCCGTTCCGGTGTGGACCAGCAGGCTAGCTGCTTCCTTGCCAACCAGCACCTCTGCGCCGGGAACCATCCACCGAACGTCATCGGTGCAGAAACGAAGCACCTGCAGAGCGTTGCCACTCAGTTCTGCTTCGATCCATCGATGATGGATCTGCTCTATGGCATCGATGTCTTTTTCCGGAAGAGTAAGCATGGACTTGTAGAGGGCCTAACTACTTCAGCGAACCCGCCGCCCGTTTTTTGGGCAGTCGGGTTACGCTGCGGGTTAGCTTCGTGGTCACCTCTGTTTCGCAACTCGAAGAACCGCGCTTCACCTTCATAATGCGCTGCCAGATCGAGACCAAGGGCGATCTCGTGTAGTGCGGATAAGACGTGATCCATTTCTGCGCAGAAATGAGGCAAGGAAAAGGGCAAATTGTTCTGCAAAGAAGGGCTCCCGTGCTTGTCCACGGGATATCGAAATGCATACGACAGCTGATCGACCTTGTCTAAGTCGTTCACGCACCGCTCGAGATCTGTGAAGGATCTTAGGCTTTCGTCACTTGTGGCCCATCCCCAGCCTGCATCCTCGGATAGTCTTTTCAGCTCGGGGAGACAGGCGGCCAACCGGTGACTCTTCAGGAGGGTATCGAAGGGTCGGGAATGCAGCCCCTTGGCCTCGTGAAGCCATGTTCCAAAGACGACGAGAGATTTGAGGTAGAGTTCGAGAGCATGGCGATACAGGAAAAGGATGGGGAGCGCTTCAAGATCCCGCAATAGACCCCCTTGTCGTGGAGCAGCCGCCAGTTTTCGCCCCGCGTGGTGATAGGCGTCCGCATAAGAGAGAAGGTCTACAAGGTCTCTACGTGCGTCGAGATAAGTGCCAGGGTCCGCCTGGGCTGGCTTGAAGAGCATTCTCTTCGGTGGCTGTCTACGCGAATTCTTGTGCATTCTCTTCCTCAATCGTCGAAGCCTAACGACCAAGCTCACCTGCCGGCGGGGCACGGGGAGCTATGAACCTGGGAAAGCCGTCATGCCCCGACGGTCAGGTGCAGCGTCTGGTTCGGCCTCGGGCGCGGCGTCTCGGTCAGCGCTCGACGCGATACCGGGCTAGGAGCAGGCTCGAGCCGTCGAATTTCCGGGTGTCCAGCAGGCGGAGCGAGCCGGGCGGCCGGGTCTCGAACGCCCGCACGCCCTCGCCGACCACGCCGGCACCGATCATGAAGTGCAGCTCGTCCACCAAGCCGTTGGCAAGCAGGTCGTTCCAGAGGAGATGACTGCCGAACATCAGGATCTCCCGCCCCGGCCTCTCTTTGAGTGCCGCGACCTCTACGTGCGCATCCGCGCGCCGCACGACGCGGGTCGGGCCCCACCCCTCGACCTCGTTGGGTTTCAGGCTGTTCGAAACCACGACCTTCTCGATGGCGGCGTTGAGACGCGAAATCTCGCGCTCCACAGCCGGCTGGTTCACGTCGTCGGCGATCGCGGGCCAATAGGACCGGAAGCCCTCGTACGACGTACGCCCAAGCAGCAGGGTGTCGGCCGCCCGCAGCCGTTCCGCGTTGTAGTCAGAGAAGCCGTCGTCGAACGGCATGGCCATGACGTCCCCGCCCGGGCCGGAGTAAAAGCCGTCGAGCGACACAATGTTGCAGACGATCAGTTTGCGCATCACGCGATACCTTTCCTATTCACCAATGGCGGCCTAACGCCTCTGCGGCGCCGCGTGCGTCCTCGCACGTCGGCTGCAGCGATTTGTTCGGCGCATCTCTGTCATTCTCATTCATTGATCTTGTCTCGCCTCTTTCCGTCGCTGTGCGATATGCAAAGGACTCCGGAGGGATTCCCACATATGCGACACGAAGGCCCCGGGCTGCAAAGCCGGAGGTTTCGGCGGGGGCACACCGAAGCGCTTTGTGAGATCGAGCGATTCGATATGCGCCCACCACATGTCGAGATCGTCAACCGTCAGCTCATCATGAAGTTCTTGGCCCAATCTTCCTGGAAGTAGCGCTGCAAGATGAACCCACCCGAGCCGGCATTGAATATCGCGACCTCGCTGTCGAAACCTTCTCGAAGCCGAGCGCTTCGTCGAAACGCTTCGAAAGTTCGAAATCCTTTGCAGGCATGAATGGACGTATCCGCTCTGTCCCTGGGGAAACACTGGTCATTCTTACTCTTCCTTCTCTCGCCGAACGTTCGAATTGACCGGCGAGCCGCTTGCGGCGAGTCCGGTCGAATGCGTCGTTCGGCCTGATGTGCTCGCTCACGTTAGTCGCAGCAAAGTGCGCGTCCGGTGGGTCGCATGAAGCACGAGCTTCATTCAGCCGGTTTCATTCCCTGCGATTTGATGACCGGGATGGCAGTTGGACCGGTAAGGAATTTGATCAGATCTCCCGCCGCCCCGGGTCTATTTGAGTTTCCGCTGACGCCAGCAGTGAACACGGCGTAGGACTGAATCTCCGCCGGAAGTGGCCCGACCAGTTCGACGCCAGGTGTGGTTAAAATCTGCGTGATGACCACCACTCCAAGCTCGAGTTCGCCCCTAGCAACAAGTTCGGAAACGATATCGGAAGCCGGTATCGTCACTTTTGACTTGATGGCATCCGCAATTCCAAGCCGATCAACAGTTGTTTGCCCACCGGTCGGAGATATCCGATCGATTTGGCATTGAGTAGCGCACGCTTGAATGCTTCGACCGAAGTGATGTCAGGTTTGGGTGCGCCGGTGCGAATCGCCACGCCAAGTCCGGAGCGCACGAGATTGGTCCGCGTCGGCAGTGACCTTGCCATCTTCGATCAACCCGTCGATGGTACGCGGCGGACCGACGACAACGTCGAACACCTCGCCGGCATTGATTTGCTTTACGAAGTTGGGGCTGAAGCCGGAGATCACGTTGAGCTTGTGGCCGCTTGTGCGCTCGAATTCAGGCCCGATCTTATCCAACACGGTCGCGATCGCTCTAGAGGTAAAGACCTTAGTTCCGCGGCGGTCGCAGCGCTGTTGTGACTCAAGATGGTCAGTAGGAAGAAAATCGCCGCCGCCCCCACAACCGTAACGGGCTTTGCTAACAACCGCTCGGGCGATGTGCGAACACCGATCCCTGCGCAAGAATTATTCAACGTGACTTCCTCCTCGTCAGTGCTGCAGCCGAACCATTGATTAACAGATTGACTTGCCCTGATAACCTGATAAATCTCTGGTTTTCGGGCAATTTGGACCGAACCTGTTATCCATGCTGAGTCTGGAGCGTGATGCTCTGACCGCAACTGCCGAAGTGAACGACACCAAGTTGCTGGAGGAGGTGCGCACTTGCCAATCGGCGACCTTAACTGAGAAGAGCGGTCGCCGTGCTCTGTGGCACGGCTTGAGGGCTGAGTTCTTTGCGGCAATGTGGAAAGAGCAGGATACGCTCGAATGCTACGCAGGCGGAGCCGCAATGTCAATTTCGGCAGCGAACAGAAGGCGAGAACGATGCGGGCTCCGTCCAATACAACACCCGCATCGACTCCGTCCCGGCGCCTGCCCCTGAACCTCGGCGCGATCCAAGTGTGGTATAAGGTAGAAACTAACTGTGGTGGTCCGGGAAAGCAAGTATGGAAATCTTGGGAGGTCCAATTTTTGGAGTTGCGGGCGCGGGAGAGTCGCACGGTCCCGCCGTCACAACGATTGTTTTCGGGTGCCCGCCGGGGCTTCGAATTGCGCGCCAGGAGCTTCAAAGCTATCTGGATCGCCGTCGACCTGGCAGCAACCGGCATGGAACGCCACGGCACGAGACGATCAGGTTGTCCTACTGTCAGGACTTTATTCTGGACACTCGCGTCTTGTTCGGATCCGCACGTAGCCATTCGAGCGAGCGAACTGGAAACGGTGACGTCAAGCTACGAGGAGGCCCTGACGACAGGTGAGCCCATTGCGGCTCGGTCTTGTCGGCAGCCAAGAAAGCGAAGGATTACGAGCAGTTTGCCGGTCGAACCGGTGAGGTGAGGCCGGGCCACACGATCTGGTCAAGTTTCATCAGTCAGGGCTTTACCGAACCGCGGGGCGGTGGACGTTCAAGTTATTGGTCCCGATCTTCGATGTGATCGCTGGATCCATCGCCCGCTTCTTTCTGATGAACACTTCCGTACGTGGTTCTTCCTCGATCATCCAAGTCGGCCCGCACAAGGCTGCCAAGACGCTTGCGAGCCACTTCGAACAGGTCCTGCGTACTGCGCGAAACCAATAAGTTCGGCTCGCAGAGCTTCAGGAAATCGAGGCCAAGATGGAGAGTGCGGAGATCTACTCGTGGGATGCGAAATTCGCAACCAAGAGCCGGTGAACTCATCAGGAATCCCGCAAGCAGGGGGATTCGCTTGGAGCGGCCATTGAGGTGATGGCGGTGAACGTTCCAGGCGCTGGCGGGTGAACCGCTCTACGAAAGTCTGAAGCTGCGGTTGATGGGAGCTTCGGGCGGGCTGCACGCGGTGCAATCGTGCGAGATCGGTTCAGGACAGGCGAATCGTTGAGCGCAGGGAGCGAGAAAACGATCCGATCAGGAGTTCGGGCTATCGACAAATCATCAAGGGGGGCTTCTTGGTGGGGTGACGACGGGTATGCCCGGTCTGTCGCGTGGGTTTAGCCTACCTCGACCATCACCCTGCCTGAGAAGTCCGTGCGGAGAGTCTTGAGGAGATAGACTTTGAACTGCAGTCAGGTCGGTATTATCCGTGCGTCGGCGTTCGGGCGGGCGTGACGCTGGAGTCGTGGCTTGCCATCGAGCTGATGAACGCGGTGTTGATGATCAGGCCCGCTGCGTGGACTGTGAAAACTTCAGGTTGTTTTAGGGAGACTGGCATATTCAACTATGTCAGCGACCGGACGCCTGACCGAATCGAGTCCACGAGCGGGTGGGTGAGGTAGAGTGCGAACGGAGGACAGTCGAACGATCCTGTTGAGCGGTTGGATTCTGGTGGCTTGTCTCTGCCAGACTTGTGCTCGGCCGGCCGATGAGTCGCTCCAGCTTGAGATGTAGGCTAACATCGGCAAGATCGCGTACAACGCCACGACGGCAAGGAAATAGGCACCATCGTTGGGGTTACCGGAGCGGCCTTAACTACGCGGAGAAACCAACAAACCCTCCTGGTGTACCAGATCCGGCCTGGAGACCAGGTTCTCCAGTTTCCGCCGGCCAATGTCACTATCAATGATGTCTGAAACCACCCACGCTTAAAGCCCACCGGTTTCCGTCTTTATTAAACCTCCGACCCCCGCTCTGGAACAGGCCCTGAACCCATGAAGATGGAATCGCGGGGAAGCGGGATTCGGTGTTCCGGATCGGACTTCAGTTTGATGTCATTCCCGCGAAGGCGGGAATCTAGTGAAATCTAGTGGTCTCCCAGCAACCTGGATTCCCGCTTTCGCGGGAATGACAAAAACGGATATCTGCAATAACCGTAGCTACTTCACGAAGCCCGCACTTCGTTCGGCAACGGCTCGCCCTTCAACCCAGCAGCCAGTTTGGCTGCCGCCATTTCGCCCATGCGCTGACGGGTGCGCAGAGTGGCGCTTCCGAGATGTGGCGTGATGACCACGTTGTCAAAGCTGAGCAATGGATGATCCCGGGGCAGCGGTTCCGGATCAGTGACGTCGAGGGCAGCGCCCGCAATCCAGCCTTCACTCAGAGCCCGGACAAGCGCTTGTTGATCGACCACGGGGCCGCGAGCGACGTTATGAGGATTGCGTCCCGCCGCATCAGGCGTAACTGAGCTTCGCCGATGAACCGTGTGGTCTCGGTGTCAGGGGAACGTTCAGCGTTACGAAGTGAGACTCGGCCAGCAAGTCTTCCAGAGTCGCATAATCAACGCCGAGTGCGCGTTCCGCTTCGAGATTTCGCTGGCGGTTGTAGTAAATCACGCGCATGTCAAAAGCTTTGGCGCGCTTGGCCACCTGCTGTCCAATCCTCCCCATGCCCACAATTCCGAGTGTGCTGCCGAAGACTTCCAGTCCCAGGAGTTCTCCAGGATCCTAGTTCGTGAACTGCGGACTGTGCGCGTGCTTATCGCCGGCCACGATGTTTCTGGCTGCGCCCAGTAAGATTGCCATGGTGAGATCTGCGGTCGCGCCGTCGACGGCGCCGGGCGTGTTGCCTATCGGGATCCCCCGCGCAGCCGCAGCCTTCAGGTCGATGTGATCGACACCGACGCCGAAGTTGCTAATCACTTTGAGCGATGGCAGTCGGTCGAGCACGTCGTCATTCACGATCGGGTGGGCGTAGGTGTACATGCCCTGGAGTTTGTTGAGTTCGTTTTGAGGTCCGTTTTTCAGCACCTCCCAGGGACACAACTCACAAAGCGGCTCAACCTGGGCTTGCATGAAAGGCAATAGCGGTACATCTAGAAGAACAAGCGGTTTGGTCAAGAGGGTCTCCTCAAAATCCCCCTTAGCAAATGGGGGGAAGAAGGTTGATGCCGTCGCAGAGGCGTGGGTTTCCACATTGTCCCCTTTTCAAGGGGGACGCCGGTCTTTGCGGCAGGGGGTCTCGAAGTCACCGCCTAAAACCCCCCTGAAGTCCCCCCTTGTCCAAGGGAGCTGTGAATAAATTAGAGTGTGACTAGCGTTATAGCTATGATACAATGCCTCCATTCAAAATCATTTCACGGAGGCAACCATGGGCTACCAGTCCAAGGTGCAGGTGATCGAGCGCGGGGGGATCCAGCGGCAGTTCTATTTGATTTGTCCGGCGCCCTTGGCGCAGGCCCTGGAGATGGAGAAGGGCGAAACCATCGAGTGGATTGTCGAAGACAAGTGGACCTTGAGGGTGCGACGGCTGGCCAGTGAGTCGTCCCTGGGCAAGCGGGGAGGGGCACATGGAAAGCGGTAAGCAGGCCGTGCCCAAGCCGCGGGTGCAGGGGATCGACCGGCGGCAGATGGTGCTGCGACCGATAGCGGTTGAGCAACTGATTCCGGACGATCATGCGGCACGAGCCATCTGGGAGTTGGTGGGACAGCGGGATCTGAGCCGGTTTTATGCGGAGATCAAAGCGGTAGAAGGGGTAGCGGGACGTGAGCCGGTCGATCCGCGCTTGCTCATCAGCCTGTGGATCTATGCCTACAGTGAGAAGATCGGTTCGGGCCGGGAGATCGAGCAATGCTGCCGACAGCTGCATCCGGGCTTTGGCTGGCTGACGGGGTTGACGGTGATCAACCACCACACGCTGTCGGATTTTCGCACGGACCACCGAGAGGCGCTGGAACAGTTGTTTGTGGAAGTGCTGGGGGTGCTGAGCCAGGCCGGGGTGGTGAGTCTGGAGCGGGTGATGCATGACGGCACCAAGATCAAGGCCAACGCGGCCGACAACAGCTTCCGGCGCGAGCCCAGCCTGCGGCAGCATCTGGAGGCCGCGCAGCAGCAGGTGAAGCGGCTGGAGCAGCAAGCCGAACAAGCCCCCGACGGCACGACCCAGAGCCAGCGCCAGCGGCAGGCGCGGGTGCGGGCGGCGCGTGAGCGCCAGCAACGGATCGAGCAGTCGCTGGCTGAACTCGAGCAGATCCGGGCCGGCAAGAACAAGGCGGAAGAGCGGGCCCAAGCGCGAGCCAGTCTGACCGATCCCGAAGCGCGGATCATGAAGCAAGCGCAAGGAGCCATCGGGCCGGCTTACAACGTGCAGATCTCGACCGATGCCAGGCAAAGAGTCATCGTCGCCGTGGGGGTCAGTCAGGCGGCCACCGATACGGCCGAGCTGGAACCGGCGGTAGAGCGGATCGAAGCCAACCTGGAGCGGACGCCGCAGCAGATGGTGGTCGACGGCGGCTTCACCCATCAAGCGACGGTGGAAGCGATGGAACAACGCGAGATCGATCTGATCGGATCGCTGACGGATCGCAAGGCCCTGACTGAAGCAACGCTGCGCCAGCGCGGCGTGGCGGCCGAGTTTTTCCCCAGCGCCTTCGCCTTTAATGCGGAACAGAACCATTACACGTGTCCGGTGGGAAAGGTGCTGCGTTACGAAGGCCGGGAGCAGCAAAGGGGTAACACCCGCTACCGCTACCGAGCCGCTACGGCCGATTGCCAGGCTTGCCCGTTGCGTCGGCAGTGTTGTCCCGGCAGCCGCAAGGGCCGCTCGCTGGTGCGGACTGAAGACAGCCCGGTGATGGCCACCTTCAAAGCCAAGATGGCGACCGAAGCCGCGCAACAGATTTACAAACAACGGGCGAGCGTGGCCGAGTTCCCCAACGCCTGGATCAAGGACAAACTGGGGCTGCGGCAGTTCCGATTGCGCGGACGGGTCAAGGTTGGGCTGGAAGCGCTGTGGGTTTGTCTGACTTACAACATTCAACAATGGATTCGCCTCGTGTGGCGGCCCCAGCGGCAAGTTGCTCCGGTTGCCACCTAAGCGGCTCGGGGGAGACGTGTATCTTTTTCCGGGTTGGGTGCCGAAAACGGGGCTCCTGTCGGAAACGGAGCCGAAACTCATGACCTGAAGCTCCCAAAACCCGGCTTGACCTGACCGGTTCTGAAAAAAACCGGTCGAATCAGAAGCCCCCAGCCGGCAATTCGATTTATTCACAGCTTCAAGGGGGGACGCAGTTCTCAAACGGGGCAATCGCCTTCATCCCAGACGCTGTCCGACGAGTCTCCTACGTAGTACCGGATGACGCATCGCGCTTTGGCTGAGGCAGACCGCCACCGGTTCCCTCTGGTCTAATCTATTCGCGTAAAACCCTTGTCGTCGACCGAAATAGGCAGTGTTTCTATCTTCCCGAATAACTTTTCAGGCGCTGGGTCTGGCGACGTGAGCTGGTCATGCAGTGTCATGCGCGACTGTGGCTTCTTCGAGCCAAAGGGTATAGAATCCTCCAACGAAACGTCAGGGGAGACGAATACTTCTGTAGACGTTCCCGCTCAACGTCACTGAGCTTGACATGTCGTTGAATCGAGGGGCACCATCGTCAGCGGCAGACCCGCACCATAGACCAACCCAGCATCGGCGACTGAAGGCCGCACGTTCCACTCTGCGACGGGCTGCCGTTTGCTTGCAGTCCGATAGACGAATCCACTCATCAAGACGACGCGCTTGACGAACTTTCCTAGCCAGGCTCCTTTGCAGCGCATCAGCGATGTTCTGCAAGGGTTCCACGGCGATCACGGTCACTTCACCTGGAACTCTTCTTACAGTCTCCACGATGAAATCGGCAGCTCTTTCGGGTCAGGTCGTCTAGCGGTGAAATCTTCAGCCTATGTGAATTGGCGGCCGGATCCCTTCTGCTTGTCTGGCGACGAACAAAAACCGGACGGCTTCCACGCCCCGTGAGGTGTAAGGTCTTGCAGGCCATCTTGCCTCGCGCAGGAGTGTTTCCGTGTGCGACGGTACTCCCCAATGGGTCGAAGTTCATGTGGGCAATGACGAACGCCAACGCCCAGGCATCATCAATGTCATCTCCGATGTCCGTGTCCAGGATCGCTTTCATGGGCCGTTCCTGAGCATAGGGGCGCCGAGAGCCAGAACAGTCGAAGAACAGCGAAGGCAAGAGCTTCATCGATTTCCTCTGTTGGGTACGTTGAAGAGCATGACGAGTGCCCCCGCGATACTAATAAAAACGCACTTAAGGATGTGAGAGATAAGGGCAAGTCCAACTACCTGCGTAAGCCAGTTACACGGCGTCGTGGGCTTTCCTTGAGATCCTATCGCATCAGCGGTCGGACTTCACCTAAGCAGGTACGCTCCTTGAGCCTCTGACCGCTGACGCAGGGTCGGTATCCTCGATGACTTGCGTCGACCACTGGCCCACGCCAGCGCTGGGGTTAAACAAACCGGTGTAACGCTACTTATGGCGTTTGTATTAGACCGTTATGCGCGACAAAACGAGGATCTTGTTTCTGTTTTCTCAACTCACGCCCCTCACCCCGGCCCTCTCCCCGCG
>CAWBTP010000019.1:0-58746 GCA_963791795.1 uncultured Acidimicrobiia bacterium | reverse complement strand
CTTGGTCGCCGAGAGCCGCGTCGACCACGATGTCTGGCGATACGGTCAGCTTCTTACGCAACGCCGCGACGAATGTCCGAGAGATTTGCGGGGGCAGGACCGCAGCCAGGTCATTGGGGGAGAGTCCCTCCTGTTCAAGCAGGCTATGGAACGTCTCTTCGACGCAGGTTAGGTAGTCGTTGTCGAGTGGCGCCTTCTTGCGAAAGGACATGTAGGTCTTTCCATTTGTCTGGGCGAGGTGCGCCGAAAAGGAATCCACGTGCTCCAGAGAGTCGCGAAAGAGGAAGCCGCCGAAACCCTGCTTTCCCTCCTCACTGGTCGAGAGAAGGACCGCCGAGGCGGACTCATGAATCCCACGCAGATCTGCTGAGGGCAATCCGGCATTGTTCTCGATCTCGGCAGCGACGATCATTGCTCGGCGATAGCGCTGCGTCTGGAGCATAGCGACAGCAGAGAAACAGGCGTTGAGGAAGCCCAGTGCGCCGTTCATGATGTCAAAGGCGAATACGTGTTTGTTTGTAACTGAAGATCGTTTGAAACCCAGTTCGCCGGCCAAGAGTGTGCCGATTGCCGGCTCGCCGATGAAGTCGGTCCGATAGACACCGCTGTAAATCAGCAAGTCGATATCATCAACCGATCGCGAAGATGCTCGCAGGCAGTTCTCGGCGGCTCGCACCAGAAGCTCCACCGAGCTTGCTTTTTCGCCGAGTGTACCCCGATAGGTCCCGATTGCCTCGATGTACACGCGCGGCAGTCCGCTTTGAGAGAAGTGACGGCCTGGACTGGCCGCGACAGACGGTCGGAGGGTCAGGAGGTGCGGGACGGCATTGCGCAAACGCCTCGGCAGGCCATCGAAAGTATACAGCCCGGCACCCACCGTCAGCCCAGAAGCAACAATGCCAAAAAGTGCCCTCTCGCCTTCATTGATGGCTCCAGCGCGAATAGAATCGCCGAGGGCGACAAAATGACTCGTGCTCGCTGTATTCCCACGCTCAGCGAGATTATTAATCATGTTGATTTTGCCCCCGTTTGCCCGGCCGATTAAGCGCTGCAACTCGCGGCCTGCTGCATCGATGCTCCTTTTTGCAGTCTGATGAGCCAGAACATGCTGAATTTCATGAGTCTGCCAACCATTACGCCGTATCACGTCCACACAGTGGCCACATGTGTACTTGACCCCGAGCGCTGTTAGATTCACCGTGTCAGTATGCATAATGAGGCCGCCGTGTGCCTGATCGGTGGGTTTTGCTATACAGTAGGAACTATACTCACCGAGTGTGAACATCTCCATGGCGCGAAACCCTACGTTGTCCGATTGAGCGGCTTCGAGTATGACGGCAGCACCTGCATCGCCCAATGTAAGGCAAGCCAAGCGTTTGTCGAGGGCGTGTTCTATTTCCTTTTGGGCAGTCTCTGTAAGGGGGGTAATGTACTCCCCGCTGACGACCATCCCTCGCTTTACCAAGCCGGCACGAATCATGGCGTCGATGACGTGGATGGCGGCGAACATTCCGGCACAGGCACAACTGATATCGAACACGAGCGCGTTATAAAAACCGAGCCTGTGCTTCAACCTCACAGCAGTAGAAGGCTCAAAGAAGAATTGAAAATTTGGCCCGTCGTAGCGTGAGATGTTTGCGGATATCAGTATATCGATGTCGGAGGCGGAGTACCGAGAGTGCATCAGACAATCAAGAATAGCCCTCTCGGCCAGATCAATTGCGAACTCGGTTTCGCCAGCCACGCGCCGGGAGCGCACACCGGTGAGCTGTTCGAAGGGAATGCGGATCTTGTGTTTGCAGCCTCTGAGGATTTCGGCGGAGGAAACGGACTTCGGAGGGAGATACACGCCAAGACTCTCAATGACTGTGGGATTGTGGGTCATGGTGCCACCGAAGCCGAGCAGTTTAACGCGTGCGCCAGGCGATGAATTCCTTCGTCAATTGAAATGGCTGGTTCGTAGCCGAGATCTCTCTTCGTGGCGCTAATGTCGAACCAATGAGCCGTAGCGAGCTCACGGGCCACAAACCTCGTCACTAGCGGTTCTCCTGAAAGCCGCAACACCCGGTGAGCACTCTCCAGCACCGCACCGAAGAAGTAAGCGATCGAAGGACGGATCGAGCGTATGTGTGGCGGTAGAGCCGCTGCACGAAGGATTTTCCCCAGCAACTCGACAATGGGCAGAGGCTCTCCATTGGAGACGAAGTAGGCTCTCCCGGCACAGGGCGCCTCGGGAGTTAGGCGATCAGCGGCCATCAAGTGCGCGGCAGCGGCATTGTCGATATACGTAGAGTCAACGAGATTCCGTCCGTCACCAACAAGCCGAAGCTGGCCGGCCTGCGCGCGCTTGAGGACGCGCGGTACGAGGTGTGGATCACCAGGCCCCCAGATCAAATGGGGCCTTAAAGCAATGGTTGCCATCTGTTGTGAATTAGCCGCAAGAACCAGCCGTTCGGCAAGAGCCTTTGTTTTTGGGTAAGGGCTGAGGTAACGGCTTGGATAGGGTTCTGACTCGTTCACGCCTTCGGCATCATAGCCACTGAAGACAACGCTGGGAGAGCTGGTATAGACAAGCTTCGCTACGCCGTAGCGCTGACACAGCTCGAGCACGTGACGTGTTCCAACTACGTTGGTGTCATAGTACTCGCGATACTTTCCCCAGACTCCCACTTTGGCAGCGACGTGGAAGACAACGTTACAACCCTCGATGGCGCGCGACAGCGTGTCGATCGTGTTGAGGTCACCGCGAAAGCACTCGATGCCTGCGCATTCGAGGTCGGCGTACCTCCCCCGTTGAAATGTGCGAACGTTGTCCCCCCGCTCGCGAAGCCGCTGAACAATAGCGCGCCCAAGAAAACCGCCCCCTCCGGTGACGAGAGCTTTCATGTAAGTCTCCTCTGCGCCAGGACTGCGAGTTTCTCACGAGCGATCTTCGCGTTATGGCGAGGATCGACCGGGAAATCCGAACAGAAGAGAATCTTCTCGATAGCCCGCGTGTGCGGATGTTTGGCTCCGATCCGCAGAAGTTCTTCGCGAGTCCGCTTGCGGAGGGTTCGTTTGACTTTCCCCTCCAATTGAACACAGAGCGCGGGATTTGTCTTTCCGTCGACCACCAGCGGGACCAGGGCGCTCCTGAAGACGTTACTGTGTGTGTTGAACACTGCCTCACAGGGGACCGTAAAGTAGACACCGGAATCCGTAACGATCCGCTGACTCTTGCGCCCGCAAAACCACAGTCTTCCCTTTGCATCCAGATAGCCCAGATCGCCCATTCGGTGGAAAGTACCACCATTTGGGTCCGGAATCTTCGCCAAAGTATTTGACTCGGGTCGGTTGCAGTATTCCCGGGTCACCCCTTTGCCACGCACGACGATCTCCCCGATTTCCCCTACACTCAGACAGAGATCTTCCGACCACTTCTCGATGGCTTCGTCGGTGATCCTGATGATGCACACCTCGATGTCGCCGCAAGGCCGACCGACGCAGACACCCTGGCCTTCCTCGGTTGCGCGACACGTGTCAGCGAGAATCTCGTCACTCCCGATGGAGGCGACAGGTAGCGCTTCTGTAGCCCCATAGGGAGTGAAGACCTGAACGCCAGGCTCCAACATCTGGGCGATCCGTCGAATGACGTTGACGCCTACGGGGGCGCCAGCCGAGATCACACGCTTTAGGGAAGCAAGCTTGACTCCGTTTTGGCTTCCCCAGCGGCCCAGGGCATCCAGCAACGCGGGTGAAGCAAACATGTTGGTGACGCCGAAGCTACTTATCGCCTCGCTAATCCTTTGGGGGTTGGCGCGGGCGGGCCGGAGGAAGTTCATGTCAGCGATGATTGTCGTGACACCGAGGGCCAATGAATAGAAGGAAAAGTGTGGAAAGGTTGCGAGGTCGATTTCTCCGCGTTGGATCGCATAGGTCTGTCGGAGAGCCTTCACTTGTTCGTGGAGCGTGCCGTGTGTGTATAGAACGCCCTTCGGCACGCCGGTGCTGCCACTGGTGAACACAATTGCAGCCGGCGTCCCCTCGCTCAGATCGGCTGGCAGACGCCTGCTGATCCGCGAGTTGTTTGCAGTCCCAGACAAGAAACGATCGATAGTCCAATACCTCGATCCCGCTACCACATTGATCTTAATACTCTCCCGTGACCAGCCCATGAGACGGCGCAATAAATGGGCGAGCGGAACACCAATGAAGGCGGTAGGACGGACCTCGGCCATACACTTCGCGATATTTTTCGGCCCGATCCCAGGATCGATCGCAACCAGCACCGCACCGATCTTGAATAGAGCGAAGGCGAAGGTCAGAAAATCAAGACTCGGTTTCACCAGGAAGACGGTCCGCACTCCTGGCCCAATGCCGAGCGTGCTCAAAGCCTGGGCGATGCGATCGCTCTCGGTGTCCAATTGACCGTAGGTATAGTGCGTGTAGGCAACACGACCGCGCGCGTCACGCCCCTCTGGGCAGAGAACAGCAAGCGCATGCGGCTGTAAGTGCGACATGTAGGACAAGTGAGATGCAAAGTTGGCAGTGATTTCAGTGATAGGGGGCATATCAAGAGTCCATCGAATCGCGTGCTCCGGAAGTGTCCTCCAGAAAACCCCGCAATAGTCGAGCCACCTCGTCGCCCGCATCCTCCAGAATATAGTGGCCAGCGTCTTCGAAGGAGTGGACTTTCGCGTTCGGCAGATGCTTGCGCCACGTCGCGAGGAAATGGTGGTCAAAGATGGGGTCTCTGAGACCCCAGCAGATCAAGGCGGGGATGTCGCGGAACCGGCGAAGATGCGATTCAACCTCGCTAACTATGTCGTAGATCTTGTCGCCGGGTCGCCGAGGGATGTCTTGAAGGAATCTCATGATAGCAATTCTGTTGCGCCAGCAATCGTACGGGTAAAGATAGGCGGTGGCGACTTCGGGATCAGGCGGACGGCGAGTGATGCAAAGCCGAACAGCTTGACGGCAAAACTGGTTGGCTCCGCGAACTAGGAGAGGGCCCAGCAGCGGTGTTCGGCAGAACGCCAACTGCCAAGGAAATCGCCTGTTTGGCGGAAGATGAAAGCCGGCGGTGTTAAGAATGATGAGGCGGCGAAGCCGCTCAGGGTAACGGGTACCGTACAAAAGGCCAATCATCCCCCCCCAATCATGAAGTACGAGAGTGAGGTCGCGAGTAACTTCCACGTGATCCAAGAGCGTCGTGAGATCCGCCACGCGACTTGGCAACGTGTAATCGTAGCGAGTGTCGTCTGGTTTGTCCGAAAGGCCCATTCCGACGTGATCAGGAACGATGACGCGATACTTATCTCGAAGTTCCGTCACCAATGTGCGGAAGAAGAAGGACCACGTGGGATTGCCGTGAAGCATGATCACGGGTTCCCCACCCCTGGGTCCCTCGTCCAAGTAGTGCAGGCGATTATCCCCGATGTTCAGATAATGGCTAGCGAAGTCATAATTTGGAAACCGCATGGAGTCAGCTGTTCCCGGGCAGAGATGCCCTAGCCATCAACGTCGGCCGGTCGAAACTGTTGTTTGCGGAATCGCGCCAAAAACCCTCTCGTCGCCAGGAGCAAGTCACACAGAGCGGAAGCTCAGTCCTGAAGAGTAACATGGGCAGGTCGCGAGCGGCAACCGAGACGCCAGTCGCATGTCCACCCAAAATAGAAATGTCCTGTTGTTACCAAAGTAGAAGTGTCCGGTTTGTGGATATCAACAATCATCAGGGTTTGCAGGAAGCCTCAGGCGGTTCGACGGAATTTGGGAAGGGCGACAGAGCACCCCTGGCGAGCGCCCGAATCGGAGCCCTAGAGTGCCGCTCAGGCCTCAGCCGTTTGTAGGAGCCTCGCCAGGGGTGCTCTGCCGCCGGGCGATGAGTTGTCTTGGCAAGCACCGACTTCATGGGTTGCGCTTGGCGCGGTCGTTGCGGCACCAATCGATAACTCAGCGAGCGGTTGTGGCAGCGCAGATGGATCGATCCGTCCAGACGCTGGTGGACCATCACCGTTTGGGCTTTGAGGCGATCTTCGACCAGGTAGACGTGGCCTTCATGCTGGACCGTGGAGTCGGCATTGAGCCGCCGTTGGGTTTTCAGGCAAAGCACCGTATTAAGATCCAATCGTGCCGGTACCCGACGATGCAGGTCCGTGGGCTGAGCCGCTTCGACCCGGAAACGCTGATTGTGCAGCGGCAGATAGCGTTCCAGAACCTGGTTGGCCTCCGACAGCGTCGAAGCCCCAGCCAGACGTAGTTCCTTGACCAGACGGTCCTGCAGGGTCTGAAACAACCGCTCGACGCGCCCCTTGGCCGCCGGCGAATGGGCATGGATCACTTCCACTCCCAGCTCACTCATCGCTCGCTGAAACTGGCTTTGCGACTGTTCATGCCCCTGCAGTTGTTCCTCCACCGTGGGTGTTTGGGGCGATCGATAGGTCGTGTGTTTGTCCAGATACACACTGCAGGGAATCCCGTAGCGCTGGACCCAACCCCGAAAGCTATCCAGAGCCGGCATCGTCCCCTCGTGATCGTAGAAACGCGCCTCGACCGTGCTGGTCGCATCGTCGATGTAACCCATCAGGACCAGCTTCGGGCCTCGCCCTTCCAACCAGTCATGATGCGATCCGTCCATCTGCACCATCTCGCCAAAACAGCTCCGCCGCGGCCGCCACTGCCGGTGCGGTCTGGCTTTCCGCTGTTTATAGGGCAAGCGCGCTTGGCGCAGCCATAACCGCAGGGTTTCGGGATGAATCTCAATCCGATGACGCTCCTGCAACTTCTCACTGGCCAAGGTCGGCCCATAGTCGGCGTAGTGCTTCTCAAACAGCGCCAGCACTTTCTGCCTGGTCTTGTCGGCAATCCGCCGGTTCGAGGGCTTTCCCCGTCGCCGATGCACAATGCCTCGGTCCCCCTCTATCTCAACTCGTTTCATCAGCCGCCGCATCTGTCGCGAGCTCACACCCGCTACTTCGGCCGCTTGCTTTTGACTGATCTTTCTCTCCAAGGCTTGATAAACCAGGTGGAGTCGCTTGATCTCGCGCGGTTTCATCCTCAGTAGCTCCTCTCCGTCCACCCTGTTCTCCTTTCAACAAAACGAACAGAGTAGACGCTTCTAAGAGGACATTTCTACTTTGGACAAACCGGTCATTATCATTTTGGGACGACACCGAGATGCCAGTCGCATTGTCCCAAATGGCAGTAGCTGTGCAGGCAGGGTTGGCTCTTTCCGCTAGCCGCCCGAAGAGCGCGACACCACTGCCCTAGCGAAGACGACGCAGAACCCGGTCGGGGCCTGGTGAACGTACCCTTCAACTCAATTTCAACAATGGCGGCGGCCTGAGTGATCAGACATATTTCAATCTGAACATCCAGCCTGTCATTCCAATATATCTGACGCAAGACTGAAGTTTGATCGCCCGAACGATCGTCCCTGGGTATAGCCCCGCAAGCGGGCGGAGGAGTGTAGCCCAGGGTAAAGCTGTGTCGCTTGGTGACGCTGCAACCCTGGGGGACAAGCGTCACAATCACCAAAACCTCGCAGGGGTGGCGGAGACACAGCGGAGTCAAAAAGCGCCGAAGAGGCGATGAAGACGGGTTTTGAACATGCATCCTGTCTTGTAATGTCAACAGTATGCGCTTGAAAAGCGAACTCCGGAGCAAGAGGCCAGAGGTTCGAATCCTCTCGGGCGTACCAACCGTTCAATCACTTATAGGCACTGAGATCTTCGATCCTTGTGCAATGGTGTTCAAAACGCCCGGCGGACGTATGACTCTCATTGCCAACTATGCGGAGACTCTGCCAAGGAAGTTGACGATTGCCTCGGCAAACTCTCCAACGGACTTTCCATCGATCACCGCCGAGAGTCCCAAGACATGACGCCGCCTGTCGGGCAATGATGGCGCAGTCACTCGAAACCGGACACGCCCTTCGGTACGGGCGGGGATCTGGGCTTCTCCCGCGATGCCATCACTCTTCCATCCTTCCGGCAGATTGAGAGTAATCTGAACCTTCATCGGATCGGCCGAATGATTCATCACTCGGGCTTCCATTTCCACCAGGCTGCCAGGAAAAACGGTTTGCCGGTAAGGATAGGCACGAATCCAACAGGGGTCCGTGCCGAAGTTTCCATTCTTGTGAGGAAACAACCGATTGCAAATCTTCTCACGCTCCCGAAAAAGATCCAGGCTCTTCCTTAAATACTCCGGCGAGACCGGCAGAGGACCCCAGTGCGCAGCCATCAGAATATCCGGGCGGGTATCCAGGAGAATCTGGAAACACTTTTCGTAGCCGGTATCGCGTCCGGTAAAGCATCGATTCTGACTGCAGTAGTCATCGACACCCCAATTGGCAAAAGAATCCCCTGTGAAAAAGACCTTCTGGCCATCCTTCTCCGCCAGCAGACCGTCATGGTAGAGCGTCTGTCCTGGGAAATAGTAGGCCGTCAGTTTGAAGTTCTTCCAGTGAATGGTCTGGCCATGCTCCATCGGATGCTCGACCCGGATTGATTCCGGAAACAGGCAAGGCATCTGATAGGCCAGCGGGTTTTCAATGATGTCGAGCATCTCTCGCTGCACATAGACTTTCGCTCCGAAGCGACGTTTGGCCTCGTTCACCAACTGGGTATGATCATCGTGATAATGGGTAATCCAGATTCCTTCGACGGCTCCAATTTCTCCAGCGGCCTGGAGGCGCGAGAGTTCTTCAATGGCTTTGGGATGCCCACAGTCAGAGATAAAGACGGACTTGTCCTCGGCCACAATGGCCTTGGTGGTTGAGGCGATGTGTCGGATCCAACTGGGATAGGCCACAGTTGGCAAAGGCGGAAGCATCGGTGGTTTGTTCTTGGGATAAATGCCGTCGAAGTAAATTCGCCAGGCCGCTGTCGTCAGATAGTTCTCCATCAGGCGCATCCAGGTTCTGCTTAAGCCGGTTCACTGCCGACAGAGGGTCGGACATGACAACCCCGTGCGAGGGGATGAGCAGATCCGGCTTCTGTTCCAGAACCCGGTCCAGACTGGACTTGACTTCTTCGATGGCTCCTCCAAATCCCCAGTAGTCACCGCGCATTCCTGGAAAGCGTTTTTGCAGACTGTAGATTTCCCACATCTGCCCGGGCGCAGCGATCAAGTCGCCGGTGAAAGCCACGCGCCGGCCGTCAAGCTCAACAAGATAAGTGACGGAGCCGTCGGTATGGCCAGGAGTATCGAGAACCCGGAATTTGAGGCCCTCCCATTCGTGGACGTCACCTCCTTGCAGTGCGCGCGCGACAGGGACAGACTCTCGAAGCGTAAAAAGATGGGGACGAAAGTCGTAGCGATGATCGAGGATGTTGTCGGCCGAATCCCAGAACCGATGTGCTTCATCAAAGAACATCTTCTCCCGGACGGGAACGGCCACCTTGGTTCCTTTTCGAACCAGACGGGAAACAGACGAGCACTGATCTCGATGATGATGGGTAAACAACGCCCAATCAATCACACCGCTTCCAGCCGCATCGATTTCTCCCGAGTCGATCAGCAGGGTCTTGCCATTGCGTTCGAGCAAGACGGAGTTGACCGAGTTCCGCAGGATCCGCAGTCCCGGAAGAACCTGTTCAGCCGCAGCCGACTGCGCCCGCAGGTGTGCGAGGCTTCCATCAACCGCCCACAGCAGAGGTACGGCAACGGCTTCTTTCAAAAAAGTACGGCGTGTTGAATCAGGATGCCGTGAATTCATAGTTCACCGTGCCTCAGGTTGATCTCCAGATGCCGTCATAGGGTAACAAGAAAGCTGTTGCGCGTGATTGAGCAGACATTGTGGAATGTAGCCACAATTTCGCCCATTCTACACTCAAATTTCAATGGTCTCGTGAGGTCTTGGGTCGGCCCGATCTGTTCGCGAAAGGAAGAACAGTTCGAATGAGAATAGACGTGCAACCAAAGCGCTCGCACTCCTTCAAAAGCATTTCGTAAGATTCCGATAGACGAACGGTTCGGGGCTCCCGTAGTGTAGGCGGATCCGAGATCAGGAGGAAAGGATGTTTAGCCACACAGTCGTGCACATGTGCCTGTTGATTTTGACGTTGGCGTTGCCGCTGTCAGGAGCTCCCAGGAAAGTTGCTTTCTCGCAATCGGCTAACAGCGTTGAAGCCTACGACTTCGTCGAGGTCTCTGTGAAGGTCGAAGGTCCCGATGCAGTGAATCCTTTTACGGATGTGAAGGTGAGCGGCTCTTTCGAAAAGTCAGGTGGCAGCTCCACGAAAGTCGAGGGATTTTGCGACTCGGCTGATGGGAGCATGTTCCGCATTCGCTTCATGCCGTCGTCTCCAGGTGAATACTCCTATTCGATCGCTTACAGTCAAGGTAGTTTCGAGTCGAGCCATTCAGGCAAATTCCGTGCTTCGGATGGACACCGCTGGGGCCCTGTCCGCGTCGATCCCAAGTACCCGTGGCATTTCATTTGGGAAGGCACAGGCAAGCATTACTTCTTCCACGGCACGACCGCATTCTTTCTAATGGGTTGGCGCGAGGAACGAGTCATCAACTACTGCATCGAGCGACTGCTGGGGATGAAGATCAATCGAATTCGGGCCTTGATTGCAGGGGCTGCTCAAATCCTGTGGGGCGAGCCCGTGATGACCGGAGATAACTTTAAGATGTCGCTGCGGCCTTGGATCGCCAAATCCCCTGACAGCTTTGACCAGCCCGGAAACGATTACACCCGCTTCAACGTACCCTATTGGCAGAAATGGGAGCGCATGCTGCGCTTTGCCAGAGACCGCAATGTCATTATCTCAGCAATTCTGGATATCTCGACTCACAAGGCACAGCCTGCAGCAGACAGTGAGGACGAACTGCGCTACATCCGTTATGCGGTTGCCCGGCTCAGTGCCTACTCTAATCTTAACTGGGACCTTGGAGATGATCTCGATAGTTATAGGGACGAGAAATGGGCTCATAAGATCGGGACGCTGATTCAGGGCTGGGACCCATACAAGCATTTGGCCTCCAGCCATCCGGTCCATCGCAAGAATCAGGACCGCGCGTCCGAATGGTTTGGATTCACTTCAATTCAGAATTGGTCGCGCCAGCAGCACGAGCTGATGCTGGAAGAGAGGCGGATCCAAATCAAAACAGGTCGGATCATCCCACAGACTAACGAAGAGTATGGCTATGAGGATCACTATCCGCGCTGGGCGCCGGCGCCGGACGGTAATTCGGCCGAAACGCTGAGGCGCGTGGCATGGGACGTCGCCATGGCCGGAGCCTATGGAACTGCGGGAGAAAGCTCCCGCCGCGGCACCAACGTTTGGCCGGACACGGGCGGAGGGTGGATCAACGGACGCGGCGACGATGCGATGGTGATGCTCAAGGGTTATGAGCATATGGTGGACTTCTTCACCAGTTTCGAATGGTGGAAGACTGAACCACACGACGAGCTCGTCACCAATGGAGCCTACTGTTTGGCGAAGCCTGGAGAAATCTATGCGGTGTATCTGCCTGTGCGCCCCATGTGTGGAAATCGCGAAGCTTTCGAGCATCAGAAGGTCTGTGGTGAGGTAACCATTAAGCTCGAGCCCGGAACCTATGATGCGAGATGGTTCAGCGCCTACACGGGAGAGACAATCCCTCTGCCGCCGGTCGAAGGGCGAGAGTGGACTTTACCGAGGACTCCGGGCTGGCTGGACTGGGCACTCTTGCTTGAGAAGCGGCGCTGACCCCTCACCCTGATTTATTGCGACGATGGTCCGCTCAGATCGGTTCCATTGTCAGTCGATCCCTCCGGCAATCGATGAGGTAAATCAGCAGAATTTATTATGAGGGTGGAAGTAGGCGAACATCCGTGCAACGTTGTGGCATCCCGTCATTCCCGCGAAAGCGGGAATCCAGTTCTGGTTCCTCCACGGCACGCCAGGCCTTTCAAAAGCGCTCTGGGTTCCCGCTTTCGCGGGAACGACGGAGAAGACGACTTTCTAGTTTCACTTGGTGCGATGACGTTCAAACTTCAGTCAAATTTGAGAAACTCCCTCTCCCGTTTGTGGGAGAGGGGTGAACGCTTGAGAAGCGTTCACAAGGCCGGGTGAGGGCACGAACCAACGGAGCTGGGCCCTTGGCGGTATGAGGTCGCTCTCGCTACACCTAGCACTTTAGGCGGTCCGGCCAAAGCCGGTACCGTGACTGACCAATAGCAAATTCTCGCGAAATCCAAGAGAGGCTTTTGAAAACGAGCAGGCGACACCCGATGAAGATTGACGAAATCGAAACACCAGCACTCCTGTTGGACATGGATGCCATGGAATCTAATCTGGGGAAGATGGCAGCCTTCTTCGCCCAGAGTGGGGCCAAGCTCCGTCCTCACTTCAAGAATCACAAGTGCCCCGCCCTGGCTTTGCGTCAACTGGCTGCTGGCGCGATTGGCATGACCTGCGCGACGGTTGCCGAAGCAGAGAGTCTGGTGCGTCACGGCGTGCATAGCGTTCTGATCGCTAACGAGATTGCCGACCCGATCAAAATCGGTCGCTTCATCGCCTTGGCAAGCCAGGCAGACGTCATGGTTTGTGTCGACAACGAAGCAGTTGTTGAGGCGATCGCGACAGCCGGCAGGAGCCAGAGAATTCAACCGGGTGTCCTTGTCGACGTCGACGTCGGCTTGCACCGCTGCGGGGTTCAGCCCGGAGAGCCCGTTGTTCGGCTGGCAAGAATTGTGGTGGAGCGAGGTTTGCGGCTTCGCGGCCTCATGGGTTATGAGGGTCGAGTCCGAATGCATGACGGCCCGGAAAAGCTTAAGGTGTGCAAAGAGTCAATCCGTCTGCTGATCGAAAGTCGCGATCTCGTTGCACGTGCGGGCATCCCTGTCGAGATCTTGAGTGGTGGTGGAACCAGTTCCTACAACGTCTGCGGCGGCTATCCGGGGCTCACTGAAGTTCAGGCTGGCTCTTATCTGGTCATGGACACGGACTATCGTCATTGTTGCTGCACCGATTTCGAACTGGCACTGAGCCTCCTCACAACGATTGTCAGCAAGACGGGCAACGAGCGAGTCGTGGTCGATGCCGGGGTCAAAGCTCTGAGTGCATTGCGCGGGCTGTCTTCGGTGAAGGGCGCCGGTGGCGTTACCCTCAGGGCGCTAAACGCCGAGCATGGCATCATTCAGCTCGACAATCCCGATCGCTCGCTTGAGGTGGGTGACAAGATTGAGCTCTGGGTTCACGACGCCGATTCTACGATCAGTCTTCACCGCCAGATCTTTGGCATTCGCAATGGCCTCGTGGAAGAAGCCTTCAGGGTTGAAGGATGACGCGCCCGAAAGGCGGTCGTGAACTGAGCCTCCTTGTCCGCGACCAAAGTCCGGATTGCCCGCAACACAATATCTTTCGTCTGGGGACCTTGCTGCCAAGAAATCGGGGCGTAGGGAGCGAGCTCTGGAGCAAGAGGCCAGAGGTTCGAATCCTCTCGGGCGTACCAACTTAGCGGTCCCCTAAACTCCATCACAATTGGGAATCGAGTTGCGCAGGCACGGCGTCCTTAGTGTCGAACTCGCTTCCTGCTTGGAGTGCTCTCGAAGTCGTGTTCCACTCCTTCCGGGTATAATCGAGGGAAGTAGTAGCCGATTGCTTTCGTTGGAAACCCGATCCGCAGTGCCCCTTTCGGAGTCCCAGAGGTTAAGAAACCCTCTTCAAGCAAAGTATTCACAATGCGTCTGGCAGTGCGCTCGGGCTTGCCGGTGATTCGGGATGCCTCTCCGCGCGCCACTTCACCGCGAATCAGAACATCTCTCAGCAGCAAGGCGCCCATTGGATCCATTTCGCCAAGTGTTGCGCGGCGCTGGATGTATGCAGTAATGCGATTCTCAAGTCCATCAAGGTCGAGCAGGCTGCCCATGAAGGCAACCTGATCCAGTGCAGTTTGGATAAAGAATTCGCAGAACTGGCTCAGTCCTTCGTCAGAAAGATTGCCACGGCCATCGACATCGGACTTTCTCGGTGCATCCGCGCTGACGAGGGCCGCGATGTAGTCGTCCCTGCGGCGTGCAAATCCTCGGCTCACCATCCAAAGCCCGTGCCCATCGACGCGTGCCTTGATCAGATAGGCATGGGTGAACAAGCGGGTGACGCGGCCGTTTCCATCCAGGAAAGGGTGGAGCCACGCCAGCCGGTGGTGCGCTGCCGCCGCCGCAATCACACGCTGCACCTGACCGAGTCGCGCTGGGTCGTAGGCTGCGGCAAAGCGGGCCAGGAAAGCAACCAGAGCCGTGAATGTCGGTGGCACGTGTCTTCCAACAGCAACTTCGCGATTGCGAAGTTCGCCCGGCACAATCTCGTGCCTCTCCTTCTGCTCTTTGTCGGTTATCCACCGGAACTCCCCCGGCATGCGCTCATAGAAGGCGCAATGAATCCAGGTTAGAAACTGCGCCGAACAGATGTTGGTCTCCGGAGAGCTTTCGACTTCAGCCTCAATCAAATTCTGAACCTCGATATGCGCTTTGCTCTCGAGCTGGAGCAAGCGTTTGGCAGGCTCGTCGGCGTAGTCTTGTTTCATGGCCCGCTCAATATCAAGCGGGTGGATGCGGTGTCCCTCGATCAAGTTCGAGAAGTAGCTGTTCATCTGCCGCAACAATGCAACCAAGGCTTCTCGCGTGGGGTTACGAAGCTGGGATCCGAGAGCGGCAGATTGGCCTATAAGTTCCACTGCCAACTCAGCGAGCTGCTCGGCCCGGCTAGTGGGGAGCAACGGCTCCATTTGCGTTGGGGAATCGTACACTGTGGCCGATATTTGTTTTTGTTAAACCCATTGTATGTAGAACATTAGGTTCAAGTGCGGCCGATCGGTTGGCCGATTTACAACAGAGTTTGGGCGCCTTTGGGAGCAGGGGACTTCACGGGCTCTTCGATAATATAGCCGAGCGATTTGTATCCTCTCACTCTCTTCGCAAACATTCGCGACAGCGTCGGAACCTCGCTGTCCACGTAGTCGTAGACCCGAACGACCTTCTTGTTCGCATGCGTCCGGTGCAGGCGCCCCACGTATTGCTGGAGCGTACCTTTCCAGGAGATTGGCCAGGCAAGAAACAAGGTGTCTAGCTTTGCGTCGTCGAACCCTTCTCCGACGCAACTGCCGGTGGCGACGATCACCCGCGGCTCGCCTTCGGGCAAACCGGCCATCTCATCGCGCACGGCCTGGCGCTGTTTCCTGCCCATACCGCCTCGCAGGATCACAACGCTTTTGATGCTTTCTTTCAACCTCACCTCAAACTGATCCACTTGCTCCCGGCGTCCGGTGAGCACCAATGGAAAGCAACCGGATTTGACGGCGCTGAGCACGTCGCCAACAATCAATCCGAGCCGATCTCGATCCTTTGCGAGGGCTGCAAAGATGTCCTGGATACCGGGCTCAGGCGTTGCTTCACCGGTGGTCGAGAGCCGGAACTCAGTGTGGCGAGGAATCACCTGCTGAATCAGCTCTTCGCCTGCTTGCACCTTGCGGCTCGGGTGATAACGAATCGGTCCGCACTGCATGAAAATGATGGGATGATGCCCGTCCTTGCGTGTGGGAGTGGCGGTCAATCCAACCACAAAGCGGGCTTTCACCTGTTTCAGTACCTGCTCGAAGCTGAAGGCAGAGATGTGATGGCATTCATCGACAATTACTTGGCCATAGCCGGCCACCAAGTCCTTCACCTCTCCTTTCCGGTAAAGGCTCTGGATCATGGCTACATCAATCCAGCCGGTGATCTGCTCTTTCCCACCTCCGATTTGTCCAATGGATTCCACTGGCACATTGAGAAACGAACCGAGCCGTTCTCTCCATTGATCCAACAACTGACCCCGATGCACGAGCACCAGCGTTTTCACCCTCCTTTCAGAAATCAGCCAGATTGCCACGGCAGTCTTGCCGAAGGCGGTCGGCGCACAAAGCAATCCTTCATCGAATTTAAGCAGGCGTTCACCGGCTTCCTGCTGCAGCGGGCGAAGGTTCCCGGCGAAGGAAGCATCGATGCGATGGCCCGAGAACCGCTCGTCGATGACCTCCGTTCTGATGCCGAGTTTCTCGAACAATTGGAGCAACTCTTCAAGGCACCCGCGTGGCAGTCCCAGGTGCTTGGGAAAGTCTTCTACGCAACCGATCACCCGAGGCTTGCCGAAGGTGGAAAGGCGCATCGCCTGCGCCCAGTAGAACTCGGGATTCTGAAAGGCGGCAAGACGAATGAGCCGATTCAACAATGCCGGTGGCACCCCCTCCTTCTCAATGAAGAGAAGATGGCCTCTGACAATGCGAACCTGTGACGGCAACGGCCCTTCGATAGGCGGCTCGTCGCGTTTGCGCGACGGCGGAAGAGTCCAGGGTGCCTCTTCTTCTGTAGGGCAACTGCGAACTCCAATCACATCGCCTTGCGGGGCCAGTTCTCTCAAGAGGAACTCGATTCGGCTGACTGGCATTCGCTCAATGGAAGAAAGGAAGCGCCACTGGTCTGGGTAGGGATTGAAGTCGCTATCCACAAATACGCTGTTCCCACCCTCACGACGATTCTTCTGTAGAGGCAAGGCGATCAGGTTGCCGAAGCCGCCTTTGGGCAGCATGTCCTGATTCGGAAACAGCCGGTCATAAGAGCCGAGACCGATTTCATGGCGCTTCTCCATGGCACGGGTCAGCAGACCTGAACCCAGGTTTCGTGCGAGCGCCGCCGAGACGGGCTGGTCGAAGAAAACCCAAACGTGACCGCCTTTCCCTGACCGGGACCGCTCCAGCGCTGCGGGCACGCCAGCTCCGTGGCATATTGCAAGGACTGTGGTTGAGTCTTTCTCCCAGGATTTCTTGTCGAAGTCCACCGCCAGAAACCAGCAGGTGTCGTCTGCCAGCAAAGGATAGACACCAACGGTGTGCTTTCCGGCGAGATGGTCACGAATCACTTCATCGGTCAGCGGCAGGAGCGTGCGCGTTTTGCGTTCGATCTTCTTGCGTTCAGCCTGCTTGCCGGCGCGAATGGCATCCCAATCCTTGACGCACGCCGGAGAATATCCCGAGCGGCCGTCCTTGCTTTCCCAACGCACGGCATAAACATCCTCCCGGCCGCGAAAGAGGCTGCGAAACAGAGCGATCTTTGCCTTTGACGAGGATTCCTGCGAGAGGAGAGCCGAGGAGGGCTGCTGCTCACTCACCACCTGCTTGGAAGTGCCGCTGGAGCTGCCAGGAATTTCAATCTTATATTGGGCGAGCAACTCCCTCAAACGGCGATTCTCTTCGCGCAAGCGGTGGCACTCTGCCAAGGCACTTTCGCGAGAGTCGGTATGTGGCTTACGTGGAATTGCCAATGGGCCCTTGCTCAATACCTGCCAAGGCGAGTGCTCAAGTGTCGAATCCTTGTCGAACCGGCAGCGCAGCGGGCCCTAATTGTGTTCGGAAATGTTAACTGCGAATCTAGGTCGGAATGGCTAACTTTCATTCCGCTGCCGAACCGGTGAAACTACCGAACCGCTCTGCGCATTTCTCCCACGATGGCGGCGGTGCGCACGCTCACGGTTGTGACCCGCGCGAGCAGGTCGATGACCTTTTCTTTGTAGTCGGCGAAACGGTAGGTGTCGAACTTCTCGCGAATTGTCGGGTCCTTCGACTTTCTTTCCTTGTGTTGGTCAAGCACCCACTCCAGTGCGGTGCGGTTGCCCAGTTGATACTGCCAGGCTTCTGCCGGAATGCCCGCGAGCGTGGTCTCGCCGTCAATCAGAATTCGCCCACCTTCTTTGTCCGCCTTCAGCAAAGGCTTGGGAGCAACACCCGCTTTTCGAGCTCCGTCGTCGGGGATATCGATCCGTTTGAGCTTGGCCGGCGGGACGGTTTCGTAGCCAATATGGAAGTTCATCAGCTCCTCACCCCAATCAGACCATTTCCAGAAAGCGGTGTAAAACGGAATTCGGGGAAACTCCCGCTTGAGGTTGATGGCGTACTTCTCACGATAGACCGGGTCGTGAAGAACCCCATAGACGTAGTGGAAGATCGCTTCCTTGGTGATCGGGCGCTTCTGTTTGGCTCGCCCAGGCTGGTAGTGTTTCCTGAACTGTTCCAACCCCCAGTCGGTGATGTTGTCAACAGAATCTCCCTGTTCATATCGATGCAACGGAACTTGCTGATATGCATCAATAGCCGAACCGAAGTGGAGATCCGCAAGACCATCGATTGCCAAAACACAGTAAGCTGTTCGCGAGCCTATGTCGCTGAAGCAGATCGCGACATTCTTTCCACTAATGGGGAACAGCGCATCCTTCGACCCACCCTCGTCGATGAAAAGGTCAGAGTCATACAGAAACCGTTTGTGGAATGGTCGGTATTGCGCCCTCACAATACGTCGCGAATCAAAGTTCTCACGCCTCCCCTGATCAAAGCGCCGCTTCAGATTGCGGGACCATTTGATCGCTGTGTTGAAGTCTGAACCGCGGTTCTGCGATCCATACTGTTCCACGAAGAATTGTTGGTGAGAGCATCTGCTTCCTCGTCGTAGACCCATTCATCGCGGTTTGTCGAGATCCCAAGCGAAAAAAGCTTGAAGATGGCTCTCTCCTGAGAAGGCTTCTTGGTAGCCTTGACTTGCTTGGTGCCTAACGGCAGTAGAGAGTCAAAATCATTCTGCGTGAGATTGATCCAGTTGTGCCTCTCGTCTGGCTGAATCTCTTCGAACTCAAGATCTGAGAGCCTGGCACCGCTCAGAAAAGCAATCTTGTCCTCTCTAGTTTCGAATTCGGGTCGGCGAATGTAAAAGATGCGACAGCCTTGAGCTTTGTGCCGCTTTACCAGGAAGCTGATTGCCACACCTGTCTGAATGCCAAAGACATTGTGCCGGGTGCCGGAGAGCTTCGGGTTGGAACGCACGTCCCCACCCAAGTCCATCACCCACATGTCGTTGAACTCGCGGGACATAACCTCTCGAAAACCATCGAAGGTTCGCGTGTCGATAAAGCTCCGATTGCTGATGAAAGCCAGCACGCCGTTTTCGGCTAGCCGGTCGCTGGCCCAGCGAAAGAACCGGGCGTACATGTCGTAGAGCTTGGTTTTCTGCGCAGTGCTGGCAGCGATGTAGGTTTCTCTTATTCGCTTGTCAATGTCGGGATACTCACGGTTCTTGTTGTTCTCATTTTCGTTGAACTGGTTGGCATTGTAAGGCGGGTTGCCGATGACGACACTGATCTTCCGCCTGTTTTGTCGCTTGATGCGTTCGACGTTTTCTTCACTCAAGCTTCCAAATAACGAGTCCTGGTGACCGGAGTATTTGCGCAGGCCCGCAACGTTGTCGAGAGTATCGACAAAACAGAGGTTTGGGAAATCGGCGTACTCGCCGGTGATCGCTGCATAGGTGGCCTCGATGTTCAGGTTCGCGACGTAGTAGGGCAGAATGGCAACCTCGTTGGCGTGCAACTCTTCTTTGTACTTGTGCTTGAGCTTGGCGGGTTGCCCGCGAAAGTGTTCCAGCAACTCACACACAAAGGTTCCCGTGCCAGTGGCTGGATCGAGGATCTCGACATCCCGGTCAATCAAGTTCCTGCCGAAGTTCCTTTCGCACAGCCAGTCGGCACTCTCGATCATGAACCGGACGATTTCGTTGGGCGTGTACACGACGCCCAACCGGTCGGCTGCCTTGGGGTTGTAGACCTTATAGAAATTCTCGTAGATCACTTTCAGAAACGTCTGCTTTTCCAGGTGGCTGCCAATCTGCGCGGCCGCAGCGCGGATGGCGGCGTAATACGGGTCGAGTCCTCGCAGCATCTGCTTTTTGACGTTGCCGGTGAAGAACGTACCCTCCAGTGTATAGAGTTCCTTGGCGATGTTGTTCTGCCGGTGGAAGTCGTCTTCGCCAAAGACCTTGGAGAAGATCTCCTCGGTCAGAACATGCTGGATGAGCATCTCGCGAACATCGACATCGGTCAGACTCGGATTGATGGTTTCCTGTGCGTGCTGCAGAAAGCGCTCAGATGCCTGTCGGAACTCTGCATTGTCGGCGTGGGCTAACTCGATCATCTCGCGCAGCCCTTGAAGGACCGCAGGGAGATCGGTCTTGAACTGCTCAACCGCCTTGCGGAATTCCGCAATCTCAGCGCGTTCGTAGGCAAAGAACAGCTCGAGTAGTCTTCCCACAGCCGACACGTCGTCCACTGGACAGCGCTTGACCTCGCGTTTGCTCTGGATAAGGACGGCCTGCGTGGAGTCCTCAAAGATAATGTTGTCCTGCGGGTAACCGCGCCGCAGCTTGAAGCTGATCTCAGCGTCCAGATCATCCTTTTCATCCTTCGCTTCCCAATACCCAAACGGCATCCGCAATGCGTGCAGCAGAGCGCCGTCCACATAGCGCCGCTCCTTCGCCGGAGTGGCGATCTCGTACTCTGGAACGAAGACAAGATCGTGCGACCGTCCCCAGCTCTTCAGGAGATCTTTGAACGCTTCACGGACTACCGACTCGCGATGAGTACCTGAGACCTTGCGGAGATCCTGGAGATTGTTGAGGTACTGCTGAACGAGGACTTGGCTCATCGAGTGAGAATGGGTCTATGGGCTGGAGAAGCGCGAAGCCGGGCGGATTATATCGGCCGTATGCCTGTGGGGGCAAATGTTGGGGCAGCAAATGCGTTCAGCCGTTGTCTCCCGTAAAGCATTACCCGGCTCCGCCCTTTTTCGCTACATCGGCCGGTCGATGGTCCGAATCTCATAGTATTGGTTTTCGCTCATTCGAAGCCTCGCCTCCAGTAACGATAGGCGGCGATCCACTCCCATCCTGCCGGTGGTGGAGATGGCAGCGGAAGTGAAGTAATTGAGATCTCCTGCTTCTTGCTGCCGCGAGCGCATACCGCAACAATCTGATCGTCGTTCGTCATGTCTACTTTCTCGACGGTCACGGAAACTCCAAGCACCTCTGTATCGAACGGCAACTTGAGGTTGTCCTCGATCATCGTAAAGAGACCGACAGCCTGTTCGGACTCGTTGTAGGCATCAACGATGGCTTCTTCCACCAACTCTTCGAGCCGAGCTTTGGACAACCGAGGCAAATTGGCCGGAGAATGTTTTCGTTTTCGACTGGTTCCTAATCCCATCTTGTTTCATCTCCTTGCATTGATCGCGGACCATGTTGCTCATGGCTTCCGATCAATTGAATTGCACCTTGTCTCAGCAGAGCTTGTCAAAACCGCTATCCTTGCAGAAGAGCCCATTTTTGCGATAGTACGACACCTCTGATTTTTCGACGATGTGCGATTCTCACGAATCAATCCGAGCAAGTCTTGATCTTTCTCGAGGGTGGCAAAGATCCTGGATAGCAGCGTGGCACGAGGTCGCTCGCAGCCCGGAAGAGTGTTATTCGGACCAAAACCGAATTTGAGATCAAGTACAATATCCCTGCTTGAAGCTCCCAGGAGTGATCATGAACATTGCTATCGACATTCCCGAGGATATCGCGCGGCAACTGACCGAAAAGTGGGGTAGCTTGTCGAAACGTGCACTCGAAGCGATTGCAATTGAAGGGTATCGTTCCAGGGCGCTGAGCAATGCTCAGGTGCAGCGGATACTGGGTCACACTTCCCGCTGGGAGACCGACGCATTTCTGAAGAAGGCCGAAGTCTATCTGGACTATACAGAAGCTGATCTCGAACAGGATCTGGAAGTCAGTCGGCGCCTCAGCGGGCAATGATCCTCGTTGTGGATACCTCACCTCTGAACAAACTGGTTCAGATTGATCGCTTCGACATTGTGGAGCGATTCAATCTGTAGCCGTTGGCCCCCCTCTCCCTACCTCTCCCCCCGAATCGCCCGAAGGCGGCGGTTCGGGGGGAGAGGAGAAGAATCGGTGGGAACGCTGACCCAGGGCGGCGCACGGGCTCCTGCCCTCGCTTGCCCTGGGCTATTCTCTGACACCCTTCCAGGGCTCTCAAGCGGAAGCAGCGGCCTCCTTGCCGCTGCACTCCTTCAAAAATGTCCGACCTCCAGCGAGGCCCTATAGTGGCTGTTTAAGAAATGCGGGCTCCCTGCCCGCAGCTTTTGCTTTGACCGGTCTCTACTGAAGTTAATGAATAATTTGGGTTACCGATAAGCTGCGGCCTGGATGCGGTAGAGCTCCGCATACTGTCCTCCCTGGGCTAGGAGTGCTTCGTGGGTGCCCGACTCAACCACGCGTGAGCCGTCGAGGACGACTATGAAGTCGGCCATGCGCACGGTGCTGAACCGGTGCGAGACGAGAATGGTGATCCGGCCGTCGGGCACGGGCTGGCGCTCAGGGCCTTGGCTGGCTGTGGCGTGCCGCCGCTGCGTAACGCTCGAATAAGGCGTGCTCGGTTTCGGCGTCGAGCGCAGCCGTGGGCTCGTCGAGTACGAGCAGTAGAGGGCGCTCGCGCATGAATCCTCGGGCGAGCGCCAGCTTCTGCCATTGCCCGAAGCTGATCTCCACGCCGTCGGGCCAGGTGGGTCCTAGCTGTGTATCGAGACCAGCCACGAGCTGCGTTACGACGTCGGCCGCACCGGCGCGATCGACAGCCGCCGCTACTGTCGGCATGTCGTCGAGGCGCGGCAGGTCACCGACACCCACCGTTTGCCGCGCCTTGAACTCGAATCGGTAGAAATCCTGAAAAGCGCCGGCGAGGCGCAAGCGCCATGTGTCTGGAGGCATTCGCGAAAGATCCACGCCGTCGATGAGGATTCGGCCACTCGTCGGCCGATACAGCCGGCACAACAGCTTTACCAGCGTTGTCTTGCCGGCCCCGTTCTCTCCCACGATCGCGACGACCGAGCCCGGCTTGAGGTGGAGGTTCACATCGTCGAGCACGACGCGCTCAGTTCCGGGATAAGCGAAGGATACGTGTTCGAAGCGGATGCCTTCTTTCAACTGCGAGGGCACGGGCGCGTCGGCACCCTCCACGAGTGAGGCCGCATAATCCTCGAGCCACGCCAGGCGTCTGGAACCATCGAGCCAGATGCCGCGCAGGAATCCGATCTCGCCTACGGTTGCGCCGATATAGGCCGAGAGGCGCGCGCCCGCCGCCAGCACCAGCAGCACATCCCCGGGTCCGGCTGATAGAACCGACGACACGAACACCACAGCGCCCACGTAGGCCGCTCCGAAGGTCGCCCATCCGAGCGCGTGCCACACGGCGCTGCTGCGGCGAGCTGCGGCTACGGGTCCGTACCAGCGCTCCCACGCTTCGCGGCGCTGCGACACGAGGCGTGCGCCAATCTGGGTGACGCGCACCTCTTTGCCGGGCGGAGCGGTAGTTGCCAGGTCGAACAGATGCCGCGCCAGGCGATTGGCCGACGCGCCCCGCTCTTCGGCGGCGCGCTCCACGCCCGGCCGCCAGGTGGAGGTGAGCACCGTCGGCAGGGCAAAGACCGCGAGCAACGCCAGCGCTGGATGGATGGAGACCAGCAGCGCGAGGGTGACCGCGAGGCGCAGGATCCAGCCGCAGGTGGAGAAGACCGACATGTACATGTGGTCGAGCACGAAGATCTGGTTGCGCAGCATGGCGAGCCGATCGAGGTATTCGGGACGTTCGTGGTGCTCAATCGTGGCCACCGACGCCTGCAGCCGGGCCACGTGCGACTCCAGCGCAATGCCCACTTGATCGCGGAAGCGGCGCTGCGTGCGATCGCTGATGACGCGCAGGAACCACGTCGCCGTCGCCGACACTCCCAACCCCACGGCGGCGGCCACCACCAGTCCGCGCCTGCCGCCGAGCACGCCATCGGCCAGGACCTTGAACCAGAGCGCCAGGAGCGCGTCCGGCAGCGCGGCCAGCAGCGACAACCCGAACGACACGCTCAAGAGCAAGGGCTCAGCCTCATAGCCGCGCTTGAGCGCGCGCCACATCGAGGGCAAAGCAGGCGGCAGGTCTTTAGTCAAGGACATCGAGTTTCTCCTGAGACTCGCTCTCATCGCCAAAGCGTGAGGCTTGCAGATCGAACATTGTCCGGTAGCGGCCACCGAGAGCAATCAGTTCCTCGTGAGTGCCCAGCTCGACCACTTTCCCATGCTCGAGAACGCAAATGCGATCGGCGTGACGCACCGTCGAGAAGCGGTGTGAGATCAGGATCGTGGTGCTGTGACGCGTCGCCGCAAGAATGCGGTCAAAGATCTCGGCTTCGCCGCGCACGTCGAGCTGGGCTGTAGGCTCATCCAGGAGCACAACCCCCGCTCCGAGGCGCACGGCGCACAGAGCCCGCGCCAGGGCGATACGCTGCCACTGGCCTCCAGACAGATCCGTGCCGCCGGGGTAGCCGCGCGCAAGGATCGTATCGAGGCCGGCGAGGCCTGACGCACCCGCCTCCGCGAGCGCCTGCTGGATGTCGCCATCCGGGGCGCCCGCAGGCGCCACGTTGTCGCGCAGCGACAGCTCGAAGCGAATGAAATCTTGAAAGACGGCGGTCACGCGCGAACGCCAGCCGTTAAGGTCCAGGGCACGAAGGTCAACACCGTCCACTTCGATGGCCCCGCCCTGAGGATCATAGAGCCGGCAAAGAAGCTTCGCGATCGTGGTCTTACCGGCGCCGTTCTGGCCTACGATGGCGAGAGACGAGCCGGCTGGGATTGTCAGGTCGAAGTCCGGCAAGCACTGGCTCGCCCGTGGTTGGGTAAGCAAACGTAACCTGGCGAAAGCGAATTTCGCGTGCTGGCATTGCCCAGAGCCGATTGGTTGGACTGGACCAGCGCACCCGCAGGCTCCATAGCTTCCTGCAGGCGCAGCACCGCGGCCGCAGGCGCAGCGGCGCAGTCCAGCGCCCACGAGAGTCCGCCGAAAGCGATCATGCTGGTGCCCACGGCAGCGCTTGCGAAAGTCACGAGCCTGCCGAGCGTGAGACTGCCATCGGCGGCTGCGGCGCTCAGAGACCAGAACACAACGATGTTTGCGGCAAGCACCAACAGCAGGCTCCAGATCACCGGACGCTCGCGCAGGCGCGTGGCCTGCCAGCGAAGCTCGAACAGGCGGCGTCGCTGCGCCCGGAAACCTTCGACAATCCAGCCGGCCAGCCCGAAGAGCCGCAGCTCTTTCGCCGCCGGTGGCTCAACCGCGAGTTTGTAGCCGTAATCCGCATGACGCTGCGCCGCGCGCACCTCGTCGGTATTTCGGTCGCGCCAAACAGCGCTCTCGCGTAGCAGCCAGTGCGTGGCCAACCAGGCGCCGGCGAGCAACAGCGGTGCCCACCAGGCATAGCCAGCGAGCACGACCGCCGAGGCAAGGCCGCCGATGAATTCCACCAGCCCTCCGGCGATGAAGTCCATCGAGATGAACATGGGCGGTCCCGTGATGCCGAGATCGAAATCACGGGCCATGGTGAGGTCGGTGGTGAGCTTGGGATTTTCGAGGTGGCCCATGCCCGGCGGACGGACACAGGCGGTGGTGAGCCGATCGTAGAGCCATGCGGCGGTTCGGCTCCCAAGATTGGCGCCGACGGCCTGGTGAATCGGCGACAGCACCTGCAGCAGCACGAACACGATCCCGACCAGTCCCAGTGGCGCCGTCGAGATCTCCGCCCTGCTGGACCGCCTGTACCAGTGCACCCATGGCAATCGCGAAAAGCGCCGGGCAGCACTCCGCGCAGAATGAGGATGGTCCACCAGGCGAAGGTCAGCGAGCGGTCGGCCTGGCGCAACACGCCGGCGAATTTCCACTCGTCACGCGCTCGCAGACGGTTGATCATCAGTGTCGCTCCCCATGTTGGCTTCCGATTGCCAGTCAGTATACACTCTGTGCTATCCCTTACGGCGGATGGCTACCCACGAGTGGCAGGGATTTATTCGGGCGAGTACGCACGAGCTGAACTGCATGTAGCGAGGAAGATTCCCGGTCTTCTTCGCCTCCTTGTGGGTATCCTTTTGCGGCTTTAAGGGCGAAAGAAAAGCTCGACTCAGGAGGAACGGTTATGTTTGCGACGCTTTCCATTCGCCGGCTGATTCTTGTCCCGGCCGTCATCACTCTGGCTGTCACCTTGCTGCGCCTGGTTGGCGAACTGCAGAATTGGTCGCCGAGATTATTCAGCCGTGAGGCTGGCGGCGCAGGCGCCCTTGTCGGAATTGTGTGGTTGGTTCCGATCTTCGGCATCTACTTCGCGATCCGGTTGAGCCAGGCCGGCCAAGGCCCGGCAAGTCGTGGGCGAGCCATCGGCTTCGCAGCTGGCCGCTCTGCTGACTGAGGCCGCGCTTGTCTTCGCAATTTTCAAGTCTATCGCCGAGCATCGTTGCCAGCATCGTGTTAGTTAATCTGGCTTCGTTCATTCCGCTTTGGATCGCCTATCGCGGCTGGCCGGAACTGGGTAAGGTGGAACTAGTCTATGGCCTCGCGGCGCGGATTCCCGTGGCACTCGTGATGTTCGTCGCGATGGCGGCCAACTGGGGCACGCACTACGAACTGGGGCCTCCCGGATTCCCGGAGATGAGCCTCGTCCCGAAGTGGTTCGTCATTGGCTTTCTTCCTCAACTCTCCTTGTGGATAGCCTTCACCGTGATCGTTGGATCGCTGTTTGGGAGCGCTGCGTTGTTCTTCCAGAAGAGCCGTCAAACCAATGGGCTGGGATCCCAAAGTCCGGCAGCCAGAGGACGAGGCGCACACGCGTAGCAATTCCCAGCTCTGCATCTCATGTGTCGATCAGGAATCATTTCGTGGGTACCTGCGGTTAAGGTCGGGGTTTCCGCGATTCGCAAGACAACCGCCAATGCCGCTGTGCGACTGCCGTCATTGCACCTCCGCCCGTTTGACTAAAGGGAATTCCATCAATCCGATTGGCGACTTCAATACGTATTAGATCTGGGATGGCACTACCAAATCGTATGTGCTAGGCTGGCGCGAATTTCGCGGAATGTCTTGAGAAGACCTGATGAAGACTTTTAGTCCATCGCGGATCAGCCTCTTCTTGCTTTTAGGTCTCACCTGTTTGCTCGCATCTGGACGACTTCTGGCTCAGAAAAAGAGTGGCCGTATCCTCTCAGGGGTCGTTGTTACCCAGAAAAACGAGGCCGTTGAAGGCGTCTCCCTGACGATCGTGTCCTCATCGGGGGAAAAACAGATCAAGAGTGAACCCGATGGAAGCTTCCGCGCTTGAGATCCCGACCGAACTGGTTACGCTGAAGATCGGGGGCAAGTACCTCGCACCCCAGGAAATGCAGCTGGAAGTGGGAGACCGCACACAAGACCTGAAGATTACCGTGCAATTCGTCATTCCGCCAATCCACGAAAGCCTTGTTATCAACGCAACCGTTTTGGAGCCGTCGATCGATCGGCGCGACGACGTCGTTTACAAGAGCACGCTGTTTTCAAGAGACGATCAGGTCTTTCACACTCTGGATGCCGGCATCAGCCTCGGGCAGCACGAGGGTGGAGGCAAGTCGCTGGAAGTCCGCCGATTTGGCTTCAACATGGATCATGGTGGGGTCAATGGCGGGCTGAAAGTACTGGTCGACAACGTTCAGCAGAACCAGGCCACTCAGGGGCACGGGCAAGGGTATTTGGGACAACTGAAGTCGCTGACACCCGAGTTGGTTCAAGAGGTGAACATCATCAACGGCCCGTTCAGTGCGGAGTACGGCGACTTCTCTGGACTCGGTGTCGTCCACATCCAGCTGAAGGAGTCATTGCCTGATCGGTATACAGCCCGCATTCAGGGCGGATCCTTTAACAGCTATCGGACCTTTCTGGGGTACAGCCCCACAATTACCAATGGCAATGCACTACTGGCCTACGAGGGTTCGCGCAGTGACGGACCTTTTCTAAACCCGCTGCGCTACAAACGGGACAATGTGACTGGGAACTATAGTTGGAAAATCAACGCTCAGGAGACCGTGGGATTCAAGTTGAACGCCGGCCGCAACGACTACTACTCCTCCGGACAGATTCCCTTGGATGAAGTGGCCTCCGGGCAGCTCGACCGCTTCGGGTTTCTGGATCCGGACAACGGAGGGCGGGTCCGCAGTGCAACGCTAGGCGCTTATTATCAGAAAGGAATGGCAGTCGGGAGACATTTTCAAGGTGGACGGGTTTACGTCGCGATCGTTGTTTGACCACTACATCAACTTCACGTTCTTCTTAAATGACGAAGAGAACGGCGATGAAATCCTGCAGCACGACTCCCGTCTCATGGAGGGAGTGAACACGCAATACCTGCATCCCTACAAGCTTTTTGGACAGCGAGCGCTCTTTCTGGCCGGTGCAAACTTTCATGACAACCAGATCAATGTGGGTCTCTCTCGTGCGATCAGCCGCAATCCCTTCGAGTTGACCACCAAGGGCAACGCCCATGTGACCAATGGAGCGGGTTATGTGCAGCAGGGCATTGACTTCCTGAACGGCCGGCTGCATCTGGACGGCGGGCTTCGCATTGATTACTTCAGGTTTAACCTCAGGGACCGGGTGGATCCCCTGCTGAGCGGCACTCAGGACACGGGCCGTCTCCAGCCCAAAGCCAATCTGGCCTTTACTCCCACGCACAAGCTTCCCTTGACGCTCCATTTCAACTACGGCCGCGGGATTGCCAGCCAGGATGCTCGAGGCGTAGTGCAAAGGCCAGATTCACCGCGGGTCTCCACCACGGATTTCTATCAAGCCGGGGTTTCGCTCAATCTGAACCGGTTCTCTTTGAGCAGCGACCTGTTCTTGATTGACCGCTCGAACGAGCAGGTCTACATCCCGGATGATGGCAGTTACGAGTTCAGAGGCCCCAGCCGCGCTTACGGATTTGAAGCCAAGACTTCCGTTCAACTAACCCGTCATGTCTCGTTGAATGGAGGTTTGACCAAGGTGATGAATGCCTTCTATCGCAACACGTTTCCAAGGGTCTATGTCGATAGTGCGCCTCATGCGGTTGCCAATGCGGCCCTTTCGTTAGCGGGCTGGCGCGGATTCTCGGGGTCGTTGCGCTTTCGTTATATCAATAGCTACCGGCTGGACGGGGAAGACCCGAGCATTCGAGCTTCGGGCCTGACGGTGTTGGATTTCAGCATGGTCAAGCCGATCCGCCGCTGGGTCGATTTCAACTTTTCTGTGGATAACCTGACCGACAAGGTTTATTACGAGACGCAGAACTACTACGAATCCAGAATCCTGCCCGGAGCTCCCGCCCTAGGCCGTATTCACGCCACGCCTGGTTACCCCATCGGAATGACCGTTGGGTTGACGTTCCATTTGTCGGGCAAGTAGCCGGTCAAAACTGTTGGGAACCTAGACCCACGCTCTGCCTCTGGACGGCGGAGGATGGCGGCGCAGCTTTCCCTAGTTCCCAAGACAACCCCCCAGCGCCTTTGGCGCTGTGCCCTGAAGCTGTGAAAAAATTGAACGCGACAAACGGTGGCTGTTCACGTGTATGAATATGGATCCTAAAACCCGCGCGGAGCGCGGGTTCCACCTTGGTGGAGCGGGCGCTCCTGCGCACGCTTTTCGCTCGAAGACCCAACTTTCAATTCTTTCACAGCTCCCGTTTTCTAAGGGAGAGTTTCTCACACATCAATCGATTGGCGGCCGGGGATCACAGCATCTCCAACGGCCGGGGGCCCTTTGGCGGCGGAAAGAGTTGGTCCAGCTCGGCAAGTTGCGCGGTCGTGAGCCGAATGTCCAATGCAGCCACGTTCTCGCGCAAGCGCTCGCGATGACTGGTCTTCGGAATCACGATGATATCGTCGCTCGCGAGCAGCCAGGCCAGTGCAGCCTTGGCGGGTGTCATTCCCGATCGTTTCGCAAACTCAGCGAGTTTTCGATTGCTGAGCGAGCTTGGCTTGCTCGATTGGCGAATATGCCATCACCGGAATGCCGCGCTCTCGCAAGAGCGGCAGCAAATCCCATTCGATACCCCGCCGCGTCAGGTTGTAGAGCACTTGATTAGTCTCGGTGGCGTTGCCGCCTTGAACTGCCCACAACTCCTGCATATCTGCGAGATCGAGGTTGCTTACGCCGTAATGACGAATTTTTCCGGACTGCTGCAACGTCATGAATGCTTGCATCGTCTCAGCCAGTGGCACGCTCCCTCGCCAGTGTAAGAGGTAAAGGTCGATCCGATCGGTCTTGAGGCGGCGCAAGCTGCGCTCACAGGCCTGAACCGCGCCTTGGCGGGAGGCATTGTGGGGATAAACCTTGCTCACCAGGAATACCTCATCGCGCCGGCCAGCGATTGCTTCGCCGATGAGCTCCTCGGCTCGGCCTTCTCCATACATCTCAGCGGTGTCAATCAGGCTTGAACCGAGGTCGAGGCCGAGCCGAAGCGTGGCGATTTCCTCTGCGCGTGCCGCCTTGTCTTGTCCCATCATCCATGTGCCCATGCCGAAAGCGGGCGCGCGCTCGCCCGATGGAAGCGTGACTGTCTTCATGTATGACTCCTTCAACATGGGACTGGAGAGTGGGAGCTCGTCTCGTCCCCAGCAATGCCGTACGTCCAAACCCCACTGAAGTCCCCCCTTGTCCAAGGGGGGACGCTGTTTTGTCGAACATGGCGCCACGCTCGCCTGAAGCAATGCTTACGAGTCGTCCTCGATGCTGCTCGTCGCCTCATCTTTGATTTGACCTTATACCACCGAACGGGTTCCGGCAATTCGCTGGAAAGCACTGGCTCGGCACTCGCTCGCTTAGCCAGTAAGGCTGGCAGCAGCCCAAGTCGTGTATGCTGATCAGGGCGTTCGATAGACTTTGGTCTTGATATCGCCGGATTCCTAGGCTAACTTGGACTTCTCCTGGTGCAGGACCTGCGCTTTGTGTCCGCGGCATCCCCGGGGCAAGAGCATCTCCTGCCCATGGAGACTAGTTCAACTGCGATTTTCCTTCCTGGAGAGAACCCCCTTTGAAAGCCAAGTTATTGCCCACAGCCATTTCGGTTTGCTTCTGGTCTTCATCCCTATTTGCGAAGTGCGCGCGCAAGCTACATCGTCGGCAAGGAAAGTGGACTTCATCAAGGAGGTTCAACCGCTTTTCGAGAAGTCCTGCTACTCCTGTCATGGCGAGAAGGTCCAGATGGGTGGTTTGAGGCTTGATTCGAAGAAGCTTGCCTTGGACGGTGGATTGTCGGGAAAGACCATTCGGCCCGGTAGCGCGGCGGAAAGTTCTCTCTACCAGCGCATTGCGGGGATTGGCGAGCAGGTGCGGATGCCGATGGGGAAGGATCCGTTGCCGGCCGACCAGATACAAATCGTGCGTGCCTGGATTGATCAGGGAGCTGATTGGCCTGACGGCGTTGGCACGGCTTCCGCGGAGATCAAGAAGCATTGGGCTTATGTTCCGCCGAAGCGTTCTGAATTGCCCAAAGTCAGCAATGCCTCGTGGGTTGCCAATCCCATCGATCGGTTCGTGCTGGCGCGCCTCGACAAGGAGAAATTGGCCCCGTCAGCCGAAGCCGACCGTGTGACCTTGTTGCGCGGCTCAGTCTGGATCTCATCGGGTTGCCGCCAACTCCCGAAGAAGTGGCTGCATTCCTGAAGGACACGGGCAAGATGGCGTATTCAAAGCAGGTGGAACGGTTACTCGCCTCACCTCATTATGGCGAACGCTGGGGACGGCACTGGCTGGATGGTGCCCGCTATGCAGACTCGGATGGATATGAGAAGGACAAGCAGCGCTGGGTCTGGTTCTATCGCGATTGGGTGATCAACGCGCTCAACCGTGATCTTCCATACGATCAGTTCATCATCGAGCAACTGGCTGGAGACCTTTTGCCCAACGCCACACAAGATCAGAAAGTGGCCACTGGATTCTTGCGCAATTCGATGATCAATGAAGAGGGGGGTGTTGACCCAGAGCAGTTTCGGATGGAAGCCATGTTCGATCGCATGGAAGCGATCGGCAAAGGCGTGCTCGGCGTCACGATTCAATGCGCCCAATGCCACAATCACAAGTTCGACCCGCTGACGCAGGAAGAGTATTACCGAATGTTCGCATTTCTGAACAATTCGCATGAGGCCAACATCACGGTCTACACGCCTGAAGAGCAGATGCAGCGGGCGGATCTATTTCGCCAGATTGGCGAGATTGAGGCCGACTTGCAACATCGTACTCCCGAATGGCCTGCGCAGATGGCGCAATGGGAGGCCCAAGTAACGGCCAACCAGCCGGAATGGGTGGTGGTTAGACCTGAAGTGGAAGACATCTCCACCGGCGGGCAAAAGTACCTGCAGCTGAAAGATGGCTCATTCCTGGCGTCAGGATATGCTCCGACCAAGCACCGGGTGAAGATGTCGGTCAAGACAGACCTGCAAGACATCACCGCGTTCCGTCTGGAGCTATTGAACGATCCTAATTTGCCTGTGGGTGGACCGGGCCGATCGCTCAAAGGCACGGCTGCGCTCACAGAGTTTGAAGTGGAAGCCGCGCCGGCAGATGCACCGACGAAGGGGCTTGCCGTCAAGTTCGCTCGAGCGACCGCGGACCTTGAGTTACCAGAAAGGCCTCTCGAAGCGATTTTTGATGACAAGACGAATCGAACCCGCGTCACGGGCCCTATCGAGTATGCCATCGACGCCAAGGAGGAAACGGCTTGGGGAACCGATGCAGGACCGGGTCGCCGGAATCTGCCCCGGAAAGCGGTCTTTACGGCTGAGAAGCCAATCGCAAATCCAGGTGGGACCCTGCTCACATTCTATTTGAGCCAAAAGCATGGAGGTTGGAACAGCGACGACAACCAGAGTCATAACTTGGGTCGTTTTCGCTTGTCGATCACACGGTCTCCCGACGCTGTGGCGGATCCACTACCTCAGGCTGTTCGGGAAATACTCGCGGTGCCAGCGGCACAGCGAACGCCGGCGCAGGTAAAGGCAGTGTTTCACTTCTGGCGGACCACGGTTCCCGAATTTAGGGAAGCAAATGCTCGAATCGAACAGCTGTGGCAAAAGCACCCACAGGGTTCCTCACAGTTGGCACTGCTTGCGCGGGAAGAAACGCGCGACACCCATATGCTGACTCGCGGTGACTTCTTGAAGCCTGGAAAAACAGTCGCGCCAGGTGTCCCCGCTTTCCTGAATCCGCTGCCCGAAGGCGCGCCCCCAAACCGGTTGACGTTCGCCAAATGGCTCGTCGATCGTGAATCGCCAACCACGGCCCGTTCCCAGGTGAATCGCATCTGGCAGACTTACTTTGGTGTCGGGTTGGTCAGCACCAGCGAAGATTTGGGCAAGCAGAGCGAAGCCCCGTCGCATCCTGAATTGCTGGACTGGCTTGCGGTGGAGTTCATGGACCGCGGCTGGAGTTTGAAAAGCATGCATCGTTTGATTGTCAACTCAGCCACCTACAAGCAATCGTCGAAAGTCTCGCCGGAGTTGCTGGCTCGAGATCCTTATAACCGGTTGCTTGCGCGCGGACCGCGTTTTCGCGTTGAAGCTGAGGTTGTGCGCGACATTGCGCTGGCGGCGAGCGGCCTGATGAACCCCAAGATCGGTGGGCCGAGTGTTTATCCGCCTGCACCCGACTTTCTGTTCCTTCCGCCAGTGAGCTACGGTCCGAAGAACTGGTATGAAGCGAAAGATGCCGATCGCTATCGTCGTGCGCTCTATACGTTTCGGTTCCGCTCCGTGCCCTATCCGGTGTTGCAGAATTTTGATGCGCCCAACGGCGATAGCTCGTGCGTCCGGCGCTCACGATCGAACACTCCGTTGCAGGCACTCACGACGCTCAACGAACCGCTGTTTCTCGAGTCGGCTCAAGCTCTGGCGTTGAAAACTTTGAATGAAGGGGGAGCGACCGATGCCCAGCGGCTGAGGTATGCTTTCCGCCGCTGTGTAGCGCGAACACCCACGCCCCAGGAGACGATGGAACTCATGAGCCTTCTGCAAAAGCAGAAGCAGCGTTTGGCTGATGGGTGGACAAGCCCGTGGGATTTGGCAGGGTTCGATGCGACCAAGGCACCGAAGATGCCGAAGGGTTCGACACCAGTGCAGCTGGCTGCTTGGACCGTGGTTTCAAGGGTGTTGCTGAATCTTGATGAGACGATTACGAAGGAGTGATCAGGGTGCCGGATCGAGATCCAGCTTGAAGGGTTGGCCTGTGTCCGAGGGCCGCTTTGAGTTTCAGCCTAGTTGCTTTTCCTTAGCAGAACTCCAAACAGCAGCATCACGATGGCGCCCAGCAACCACTCTATGCGCCAATACTGAATGACTTGCCATTCTCCAATCGTTTTGGGGTCGATTCGGATTCCCACGAATAGCGAAATTACCGCAAAGAGTGCCGCTGTGGCCATGCAGATGAGCACTGGAAGCTCAATCCCGATCTGAGACAGCGCCGTGCGGGTACTATTCATCAGTCGGGACAGGTTCGATCCAAACACCCACCGACCACAGACATGGCAGAACTCAGCTCCCAGGTTGAGATCTGTACCACACTTCTTGCAATTCGTGCCTGCCGAGGTCCTCTGCTGAGACGTTAGGTACTGTGGGTTCTGTAATTGTTGCGTTGGCGTTCATCATTTCCTCCTCCAGGGGCAAGGAAGCAGCAGACCAGAGTTTGATCGGTCTGCTGCTTGCAATCCACTGATGACTCTTCGACGCTAAGACAGGTTCACTTTCACCGGCTGAGTCAGCTTCACGTTAAGCGTCGATCCCGAGGCAAACCCGGTCTCCTTTCCACGAGTTGCGAGTACTGCACCTGTGCCCGCCCCACCGCCGGTAGCTGCTCCAATCGCCGCTCCCTTTCCGCCTCCGGCAATCGCTCCGATTGCGGTTCCGATGCCCGCGCCACCGCCGATGATCATGGCATCCTTCTTCTTTGTTCCAGGAGCTATGCGCGAAGGGCCAGATGCCTGAATCGCGTAGGACTGCCCGTTGGGCAGCACAACCTCAGTAAACTTCAAGGACATGTAGGCCCTTCCCTTGACTCGACCTGATCGCCTGGACTCGGCAACGACACCTTTCACGGTGCTTCCAATCGGGATCACCACAGTGTTGTTCACCTTGACGTCATCCACAACCTTCGCCGTAAACGGATCGCCAGGAGCGTTGCTGTCTGTGGTGAGAGCATGCTGCAAGGACGTGCGGATCACAGTTCCGGCAGCTAATGTTTCGTCCTTCTTTGTGCTGATGTCTTTCTTCAGAATGCTAAACGCTTGATCCGAAGCTCCGGTCGTATCGGAGTTCGTTACGGAAGGCCCGCTACACCCAACCGTCAAAACTAAAGCCAACCCCGGCAAAATTATCAAATGACCTTTTCGCATGTCAGGACTCCTCCAAATCGTATTTGAGCAGCAGCTTCATATAGGAACAAAGCACAGGGCTTTCCAAAGAATCGGAACCATCTAATCCCTGTCCTTGGAGGGACTTGTCCTCTGCGGAAGGGTCGTAAGGGCGCCGGAATTCTTACAGAACGCTTGTAAATATTACGTTTAGCTCAACTTTGGTTTCAGCGAACCCGGCGAATCTGTGCCACTAAAGTGGTAATACTTCGGGGTTGGAGTGCGAGGGTGAGTTTAGGACCGCTTTCCGCTGGCAGGGGAACAGTTGCGCAGTCTTCACTCTCTGAGGTTCGGTAGGCCATCAGACGTTCCAGATTCCATCCTCTCATTTCGAGTGTTTCTTGCGTTGATTGAGGCGATGAATTGAGGAAGATAACAGTGATGCCGTTGTACTGGGGATTGCGAAACGCAGCGAAGGGAGTAGACCCTCCTGTGGCGGAAACCCTTACCGAGTTGCGGGGCAAAAACTTGCTGAACTGGGCAAAGGCCCAGAATCGCTTTGAGGGCTGAAAGGTAGAGCCGCTTTGGTCCAGTAATCCCAGCCGCCCAGTCCATCCGGCCGGCGGCAAGAGAGTCCAGTAGAGCCAGGCTTGGGCCTCGGCTTGTGTCAGATCCTTGAGCAGATGGCTGGCAAGCTCCAGTCCACCTGCAATTCCTGCTGATTCTTCAGCCGCGACCGAGGCGAACTCTGTTTGCCAAAGCTTGAGGTTTTGCCGCTTGTACGTCTCCTTGGCAAGCGTGCGACCAGGGCTGTCCGCCTCCAGCGAGTGCGCACTCAAATACGAGACGAGGCTCCTGGCTTCCGGATCGTCCAAAATCGGTTGCAGGAATGGACCCAGCTGATTCCAGCCGAGTTCCGGAATCATCAGCTTGGTGGCAATTCCACGCTCCTTGAATACCTTGCCGACGATCTTCAGAAAGTCTTTGAATTGGATGGCGTTCCACAGGCAGCCGGCGACAGCTTGAGAGTTCAAGGGAGCATTCTGCAGACTCAAAACGTGAACATCCTGAAATCGCAGTTTCTTATAGAACTCGATATAGGCCGCCAAATAAGTAGCGAAATCTTCATAGTGCTTTGGCAGCAGCTCTCCTCTGCCATCTGAAGACGCTGTTGTTTTCCATTGGGGCGGTGGGCTCCAGACACAGCTGTTCCAGAGAATCTCGCCGCGCTTGAGCGCTTCACGCAGCAGATTGAACTGGGCAGTCTCGTGTTCTTCATCCGCAAAGTAATAGATGAATCCCCGGAGATAAAGGGGATGCGTCATTTGGAGTCGCTGACCCTTCCCGCTGATCTCGGTACGCACGATGTTGGCCCGTGCGCCGTCGTTTCCAAAGACCAAATCCAGGAGCCGCGTCCTTTCGGTCGGGGGCAGAGCCAGGAGTTCCTTGGCACTGCCATTTCCAACCGTTATCCCAAAGCCATCGAGTCGCTGGTATTGAATTTCAGGCTGAATCAGGATTGGCTTGGACTGCGCTGCCAAAACTGCGGGCACAGATAAAAAGAGCGCAACGACAAATGTGCGGCTCAGTGTTTGGCTAACGCCGTAAAGTGCAAGTTTCACGGTTGATGTGTACCAGTCAAATCGGTGGCAGTAGGGCTGGCAGGTTGAAACATGCGGCCCACAATGTTGGCGAGTTCCGTTCGAAGTTCTTTTACGTTCCCTTTGCCATCGGGGTGAACCCGGTTGGTGAGGATGATCAGGAACGTCTGCGTTTCCGGATCGATCCATAGCGATGTGCCTGTATATCCAGTGTGTCCGAAGGAAGTGGGCGAAAAGAAGCTACCCTTCACGGATGAGTAACTGGACTGAATATCCCATCCAAAACCACGAATATCCGGTTTTCCTTCTGGCGATTGAGGAGAAGTCATCAAAGCCACGGAATCCGGTTGAAAGACTGTGACACCATTCAAGCTGCCGCGTTGGAGCAGCATCTGGCAAAATCGCGCCAGGTCCCTGGCCGTTGAAAAAAGACCTGCGTCGCCGGCAACACCTCCAAGCTTGCTGGCGAGGGGGTCGTGGACGTGACCGCGGAGCATGCCACCCTCCTTCACTCTCTCGGTGGGTGCTATGTTGTGCTATGACATCAGGGCGGGGAAGAAAGCTCGTCGATGCCATCGCCAAGGGCGAGAAAATCTGTTCCTTGAGCGAAGCGAGAGAGCGACTGACCTGTCACTTTCTCAATCAATCTTGCCGAGCACCACGAAACCCAAGTCACTGTAAATGAATCGTTGCCCGGGTGGCGCGACGAGTCGCATTTGGTAGATACGGGATAGAGCGTTCTTTGAGGTGATGCGGCGTCGTCTGGTTTGCCGGAGAGCGGCGGGAAGGCCCGAGTAGTGCACTAACAACTGGCGTACGGTTACTTTCTTCTTCCCAGATTGGCCGAAAGCGGGAAGATACTTGCTCACAGGATCGTCCAGTTTTAGAAGGCCCTTCTGAACCAGCAGCATGACTGACGGAGCGGTTGCGACGACCTTCGTGAGGGATGCCAGATCGAAAACCGTGTCCGTCGTCATGGCCTCAAGTTCAGGCTCGATACTTCGGTTGCCAAAGGCTCTTTCGAAAATGATGCGTGTCCTGATGCCCAATCAAAACCACGGCCCCGGGCAGGTTTCCCAAGCCAATATGAGATTCGACTACGCGGCCGATCTCCCCGAAGGGATCAGGAGTCTCAGTCTCAAAATCTGTCTTTGCTGTGGTTTGTGCGCAAAAGGTGGGTAGAGAAAAGGCCCAGAGAATCAGAGCAACTGGTATCAGCCAACTGAGGGCGGCAAACCCAGACCTACACGGAGATAAACGCAAGCACCTGAAAGAAAACACTCAACAACTCCAGAAAGCGTCACCAAGCTCTGGCTCCTCAGTCGGGGTCTTTTGCTGCCTTGGTGGATCTCTTTTTCTTAGGCGGCGCAGGCGCTGCGGCTGGGGTGGCGAGAGCGGATTGAACGGGCGCCGCCGCGGCGGGTTTCGCTTGTTCCTCAAAACTCTTCATGGCGGCTTCTTCATCTTCAAAAAGTTCGAAGACGGAAAGAAGGCTCATGACCTTGAAAACCTCCAGAATTTTCGGCTTCACTTTCAAGAGCTTCAACTGGCCACCCTGGGATTTGAGGGAGGTGTGGCTACTGACCAGAAATCCAACTCCGGTGCTATCAATGTAGGGAACAGCGTCCATGTCGATGAGCAGCTTTTCGATGCCCATGCTCAAAACATTCTTGATCTTCTCTCTGAGAAAAAAACTGTCACCGCCGGCCATGAACTTGCCATCCAGCTTTAGGACACAAACATCACCAACAACCTTTAAGGTAAATTTCAAAGTAGCAACTCCTTCAAGAATTCTTTGTGAAGCTCCCGGCGAAAGGCGAGCACGGCTCCACACACGATCGTTCGGTTCGGGAATTGAAGAGCCGATCAAAGAGTTGTCAAACGTGTGAACTGGGCGACGCTAATTTTTCCCGCGCTCAGGCGACTGAGACGAACCGCCAGGGGATTGATCAACGGTGACCCAAATACTAGATGGTTTCGGCGCTGTGGGCAACTTTTTTTCGGAATGCAAGAGGCAGGGCTATTAGCCCAACCGAGGGGGAGGTCCGACTTATTCCTCGAAGACCTTCAGCAAGTCCGAAGCCTTCACCACGCCGACAATCTTGCCACCATTCTGAGTCACAACCAGAAAGTTCCGGTTACCCGCCAGCATTTTTTGGATCGCTTCAGACACCGATAGACCCTGATCGACCGTCATGACTCCCGGTTCCATGATCTCTCCGACGCGGCGGCTAAGGCGCGCTGCTATTGGCAAGGATGCCACATGCGCTTCTGCCGTCTCAAAGTTCAGAAAGCGGTGGTTGATGTAGGAGAAAAATTCCGTAGTCGTGATCTTTGACTTCCAGATGGCCATCGGCATCAGCGGCTTGCCTTCAATGAAGGCGAGATAACAATCCAACAGTGTTTGCTTGGTTTTCTTGTCAATGGACAGCAAGTATCGAAGTGAGCTGTCCGGAACGACGTCGACCTTTTTCTCCGGAATCGTGCTCAGGTAGATCAGACGATGCACATCTTCAATCGAAGTGTTGAGGTCCTTGTATTGGTCGGCGATCAGACGGGCGAGTTCGTTATCCTGGTCGGAATACTTGGTTACGTACTTTTCCAGCGTGTCAATGGCGTCAGCCAGAAAGACGCCCAGGGCAACGTCGCGGTTAAAGAGCAACCCGGCGCAGACTATAGCAGTATCATCTGAGTGGCCAGGTCCCATTCGATCACGAATGTAGAAATAGCGGACGAACTCCGACTCCTGGTATTGGCACTTCTCCGGCGGCACGATCAATCCTGCCTTTTCGTAGTCCTCGATGTCGTCTGCATGGGGCTCGTGTGCCAGCTTTTCGCCATCCAGATTCAGATGCTTCAGGATCCGCAAATCGACAAAGTGACAACGGCCGCCGCCAATCTTGATGTTGTATTCCTTCTCAACGTCCAGCCGGATCTCAGTGTCGTCACGAAGGCCCCCAAGATAGAGACCCTTGAGAATCGATGCCGGATTCACGGTGAGTGTCTTGAGCCTCCCCGCACGCAGAAAAGGCTCTCCTTCAGTATTGACCAGCCGTCCTCCCGCCTTGCCGTGAATGGCCAAATCGGCGTAGTGATAGATTTCGTCAATGAGCTTCTGGCGATATCCTTTGACTTTTTCTGGATCGATTTCCAGCGCTGCAACAATGTCGGAGATCGTAATGTTCACAAAACGCCGTTTGTGAAACATTCCGGCGCCGTTGTGAGCGTGCCCCTCCACCGACTGCATGAGGATGGCATCCTCAGAGTCCTTGGAGACATCCAGCTCGGTGGTCTTGGAGAGATGTTCGAAATCCTGCCGAATGAACTCTTCGAAATCCATCAGTGACTCGTCCTCCGGAGATTGCGTCCGCTAGCCCTTGGCCAAACTACATCCTGGGTAGCCTTCAGACACCGGGTTCGTTCAAGCAAGAAGAAAGCGTGCGTATCACAAAGGTGAGGCAAAAGCCTTCAATTGAAGCTGCTACGCTAGCGAACCAGCGGGAACCGGCTGCTGTGCACGATGCAGTTGCCCACAGGCAGCAAAGATGTCGGCGCCCCGTGGCCGGCGAATGTAAGCCGCGAGTCCTTTAGATGCCAGAATCTCCTGGAAGCGTCGGACCCGCTCTGGCGACGAAGACCGCATTCCGTTCCCTTGGCCAGGGTTCAGGGGCAACAGGTTGACTTTGGCGCGGAGGCGGGAGAGCAGTTTCACCAGCCTGCGGGCATCATCGTCATGATCGTTGACTGAGTCGATAAGCACGTACTCAAAGGTAATTCGCTGGCGAGGTCGCAACGGAAACTGCGCGCAGGCTTCAATCAATTCCCGGATAGGATACTTGCGGTTTACCGGCATCAGCCGATTGCGCACCTCGTCCGTTGTTGCTGACAGCGAGATGGCCAGATTTGGTACGACGGGAGCTTTGGCTAGCTCCAAAATTCTGGGAACCAATCCTACGGTCGACAGTGTGATCCGCTGTGGCGGAACTCCGATGCCATCCGGGTCGGTCATCAGCACTAGGGCGCGGTTGACGTTCTCGAGATTCAGCAACGGCTCCCCCATGCCCATCAGAACGATATTGACCGGCTTGGCAGATCCACGAAGTGTCTTGCCCCGCTCGCCTTGAGGAGCCCTTGGTGAGAATTCCTGGCGATCCTTTAGAATTGCAAGCACCTGCCCGGCAATCTCACCTGCCGTCAGATTTCTAGCCAGGCCGATCAGCGCAGTGAGACAGAACTTGCAGTCCATCGGACAGCCCACTTGAGTCGAGATGCAGAGCGTGTCGCGATGCTCTTCAGGGATGAATACGGATTCGATCTTGTTGCCATCGCTCAGCTCGAAAAGATATTTGCGAGTCCCATCGATGGATAGTTGCGACAGCGTGGTCTGTGGCAGAGTCAACCGGCTGCACTGCAGCAGCATCTCGCGCAAAGCGCGAGACAAATCGGTCATTTCGCCGATGCGGAACTGTCTGCTCTTGTAAATGGAGCGATAGAGCTGTTTCCCGTGGTAGGGCTTTTCACCGAGGGACTCAAGGAATTGGCAGAGATCCGAAGAGGTCAACCCCAACAATTCCCGTTGCTGAACTTCCATCTGGATCAATGAAACCCGGTTGGTTCTGGAACTGCACAGCTAGGGCGCGGTCAAGTCAATTTCGATCATAGCAGAAATTGATTTTGCGCCGCACTATTTCCAGTTCACGTCAGACATGACGCGGCTGCTTGAGACCGATTAGATACTGAATGAAAGGAGTTTTGACTGTTGGAGACTAATCCGCCAGCTCAGAGAACTGTCTGGCTTGCGGCTGGGAGAGATCGTAGGCGCGGTGAACGCGCAATTCCTGGTGGAGTTGATGGGAAGATTCTACAGACTGAGCTTTGAATTCTTCCAGGCGAAGACGATTGCTGGATTCAATGCGTTGGATCTGGTGCAACAGTTGAACCCCTTCGGTCTTTAGAAAGGCCAAGGCCTGGCGTTCCTGGAACGTCGCTCGAGCCAAGACCGTCGTGCCGGATTTCAACTTCTGCGTCAGTAGTTCGGACAGTCTGGAAAGCTCCGCTACGATGGCTTCTTTTTGGTTCACCACTTCGTCCAGTGAATCGAACCTCTTTTCCTCCAGGGTCAGCGACTCGGTCTGTGACAAGACATGTAGCTGGCGAAGCAATGCCACTTCAGACTCGATTTGCTCGATCAAAGACCCCACTTTCTCTGCAGTGGGTGCCTCTTGTGTAAGATTTGGGGAGTTCATTGGAGTTGGCGTTCTCGGCCCGGTGCGAATCCCACCGGGCGGCTTGGCATCGTGGCCTTCACAAGGACGGCTTTCTAACCGAAGACCTCCAGCGGCCGATGCGCCTCGCCCAATGGAATCCCAATCGAGGGAGTTGAAACAGTCGGTTGCTGCGCGACAGCTGCAGAGTGTTCTGCCTTCTGGGCAATCTCAGTCCAGGCTGAATTCAGCGTCTTGAGCAGCCTGATGACGAGGTCCACCGCAGCCACGAAGCTGCTCTATACAGATAGATCCTCTGAGAACTCATCACGCATCACTCGTCACGCATTGCTTAACCTTGTCACTCGTCACTGCTTTACGATAACCTCCCCGTTTTATTGGAGGAGATATGGCCGCTAGACGCGCGCTTGTCACGGGCATTACAGGGCAGGACGGTTCCTACTTATCGGAGTTGCTCATCTCGAAGGATTATGAAGTTCATGGAATCATCCGCCGGTCGAGCAGCTTCAACACCGAGCGCATCGATCATCTGTATCACGACCCGCACGAGAACACCGTACGGCTTGTCCTGCACTATGGCGACCTGACGGACGGCTCCAGCTTGCGTTCCATCATCTCGCAGATTCAACCACACGAGATTTATAACTTGGGCGCCCAGTCGCACGTTCGAGTCAGCTTTGACCAGCCGGTCTATACCGTTGAGGCGGATGCTCTGGGGACAATGGTTCTGCTGGAGGCGATCCGCGATGCCTGCCCTAAGGCGCGTTACTACCAGGCGGGCAGCAGCGAAATGTTCGGCAAGGTGCGCGAAACACCTCAGAAAGAGACCACACCGTTTTATCCGCGCAGTCCCTATGGCTGTGCCAAAGTGTTTTCACATTGGCAGACTATTAACTACCGCGAAGCTTATGGACTGTTTGCATCAAACGGCATTTTGTTCAATCACGAGTCGCCGCGCCGTGGCGAGACTTTTGTTACACGCAAGATTACGCGGGCCGCGACGCGCATCAAAGAAGGCCTGCAGGACGCTTTGTATTTGGGCAATCTCGATGCAAAGCGCGATTGGGGATTTGCCGGCGACTACGTCGAAGCCATGTGGCTGATGCTGCAGCAGGAAAAAGCAGACGACTTTGTGGTTGCCACTGGCGAAACCCATTCCGTCAGGGATTTTGCCGAGACTGCGTTCTCGATTTTGGGCTTGGATTGGGAGCGATATATTCGCCTTGATCCTCGATACCTGCGGCCTACAGAAGTGGATCTGTTGCTGGGCGACAGCACCAAAGCCCGCAAGGTATTGGGTTGGTCTCCAAAAGTTGCCTTTCGGCAACTCGTCGAAATGATGGTGGAGGCTGACTGGAAGCTGGCCCGCCGGGAAAAGTTGGTACAAGAAAACCGAAGCTTGATTGAGACCGGAAACTGCGAGGAGTAGCCAGCTATGCCATTCAGTATTGAGTCTCGTCCGTTGGGTGATGCGGCTGTTTTGGTTCCCAGCGTCTTTGAAGACCAGCGAGGCTTTTTCCTAGAGGCGTTTCGGGCTGATCAGTTCGCGGCCTTGGGCCTGCCCGATCACTTTCCGCAGGACAACCATTCCCGCTCCTCGAAAGGTGTGTTGCGCGGCCTTCATTTTCAATGGGACCCGCCCATGGCCAAGCTCATGCGCGTCACTGTGGGAGTCGCGTTCCTGGTTGCGGTCGACATCCGCAAGGGCTCGCCAACCTTGGGCCAGTGGTTTGGCGTGGAGGTCTCAGCACAGAATCGACGTCAGGTATTCGCTCCGGCGGGATTTGCCCGTGGCTTCTGTGTGTTGTCGGAATTCGCCGAGCTGCAATACAAATGCACAGGCATCTATAACCCCAAGGCCGAGTCGGGCATCCGCTGGGATGACCCTGCAATCGGCATCCAGTGGCCGGTCACAGATCCCATCCTTTCGGCCAAGGATGCCAAAGCACAGACATTGAAGGAGTGGTTGGCAGGAGACCATTGCTGCCATTTCCAATACTGAACAGGCTACCGATCTTGGCCTTCTTCAAGATTAAGCGGGTCTGTCGCCGAGCGTCTGCAATCACCAGCAAGCAATTTCTTTGTGTGAACAGGCCAGTCAACTTTGGCTGACCGGCAAAACTGGAGAGGCACTGCAGCTCCTGGATCAAGCTTTGCGCATGGAATCCTCCCTCCTGGGCTCTCACTATGCTAGAGCTCTCTGCCTCCAACAGATGGACCGAATCGCCGAGGCTGAATCGGCCGTGCGCCAGGAGATTTTGCTTCAACCCGATCACAGAGAGGCCAGAAAGCTCTTTCATTCTTTGCGTAAGAGGTCAAGCACCCGTTGTACGCCAACCCGTCTTCAAAGAAAGCCAGTTGGCTCATCAGATGCTTGATGGACTAGAGGGGCTGGAGATAGGGCCCTCGTCTCATAATCCGTTTGGGCTGAACGCGCGCTATGTTGGCCAGAGAGACGAAATCTATGAGAAGGAGCAACTCCGACTGGCGGGCAAGGTTACTGTTCTGGACTTCGTGGCTCGGGCCGATGAGATCCCCGTGGAGAGCGAATCTGAAGATTATATTTTGTCTTCCCATGTTGTCGAGCATTGCCCGAATTTGATCAAGACCTTGCTGGAGTGGTTTCGTATTGTCAAGCCAGGTGGTTCCATCTACATGATTGTCCCTCACAGCGATGCGGCGCCATCCGATGTTGGCAGGCCTCTAACAGATTGGGAGCATCTGCTAAATGACTATCGGGCCAATCGAACTCCAGAAACCGAGCCTGAAGCAGGGAAGTGCCGCTGCAGGTTTGGCTGCGCCGATGTAGATGGCCGGCTGGCAGGCACGTTCACTTCGCCGTATAAACTGACGCCTCGATTGGGACATTAATGCACCGACCCTGCGTATGTTAGACTAAGCGACCTAACCTGGCTAAAAACTGATACGCCTGCAATTGAGAGCAAGGCTTTTATTTTACCGAGCCCCTTTGCCTGACGCGTTTCCGCACTTGATGTGAACGTGAGCTTCAGCAATTCATGATTGATATTGAGCAAGCTTTTCAAGGCCGACGCGTGTTGATTACAGGTGGGTTGGGTTTCATCGGATCCAACCTGGCACGGCGGTTGCTTGACTTGGGTTCCGAAGTGTTGTTGGTGGACTCTCTCATTCCCGAGTACGGCGGGAATCTGTTCAACATCGCGGAGATTCGCACACGGCTGCGAGTAAACATCGCCGATGTTCGCGACGAGCATGGGATGCGGTATCTGGTGCAGGGAGAAGACTACTTGTTTAGCCTTGCTGGACAAACCAGCCATCTCGACTCGATGGAGAATCCCCAGACGGATCTGGATATCAATTGTCGCAGCCAACTCTCCATTCTTGAAGCCTGCCGGCGCTACAATCCCGGTATCCGTATTGTTTTTGCGAGCACCCGCCAAATTTATGGAGCTCCTGACTATCTGCCTGTCGACGAAAAGCATCCCCTCCGCCCGGTGGATGTGAACGGCATTAACAAGATGGCCGGGGAGTGGTACCACATCCTCTACAACAACGTGCATGGATTGCGGGCCTCGGCGTTGCGGCTGACCAATACGTATGGACCGCGCATGCGTGTGAAGGACGCGCGCCAAACGTTTCTGGGAGTTTGGATTAGGCGGCTGGTCGAAGGTAAACCCATCGACGTTTTCGGTGATGGCCAGCAGCGCAGAGACTTCAACTACGTCGAGGATGTCGTGGACGCCCTCTTGCTATGTGCTGCCAACGACGCCGCCGACGGACGGATTTTCAACCTCGGCGCAGAGCCGCCCATCAGCCTGAAGGAATTGGCCGCTTTGATGGTGGAGATTCACGGAAGCGGGGAGTATCGAATTGTGCCGTTTCCACCCGACCGCAAGGCCATCGATATCGGAGACTACTTCGCCGATTACCGGTTGATCCAGTCAACCCTAGGATGGACGCCGAAGGTTTCCTTGCAGGACGGACTCGCAAGAACTCTTGCGTTCTACAAGCAATACCACCAGCACTATTGGGACACCTAGCCTTGATGGGCACTGGACGATGGTCCTTGCCGGCCGAGAAATGCACGAGCACGACGACGAGGAACTCTGTTCCATGAGCCACACCCCTCTGTCCATCCTGCAGGCCAACCCACACGCCAGCTACCTGGCACATCAGCGGGAGATCGATGAAGCGATCCATCGGGTGCTCGACAGCGGTTGGTACATTCTCGGCAATGAAGTGTCTGCCTTTGAGAAAGAGTTTGCCGAGTTCATTGGCGTCCCTTATGCGATCGGCGTGGCCAACGGTACTGATGCGCTGGAACTCGCCCTTCGGGCTTGCGAGATTGGTGGGGGCGACGAGGTGATTACTGTCTCTCACACAGCGGTCGCAACGGTCGCCGCCATAGAGCTGGTGGGCGCGACGCCAGTTTTCGTGGATATCGAAATGGGCTCGTACTTAATAGACCCGCGGCAGATTGAAGCGGCGTTGTCCCCGCGTACGAAGGCGATTTTGCCGGTTCATCTGTATGGCCGTCCGGCAAACCTGCCTGCCATTGTGGAAATCGCTCGCAAGCATTCGTTGCGAGTCATCGAGGATTGCGCCCAGTCGCATGGAGCTTCTCTGAATGGAATAAAAACCGGTGCTTGGGGCGATGTGGCTGCCTTCAGTTTCTATCCCACTAAGAATCTGGGCGCTTTGGGAGATGGCGGGATGGTGGTGACGGGAGATCCTGGTTTGGCGGACCAGATTCGGGCGCTGAGGGAATACGGTTGGAAGGAGCGCTATATCAGCGACCAACCCGGTATGAACAGCCGCCTCGATGAAATGCAGGCCGCCATTCTGAGGGTGAAACTGCGCTACCTAAGCCAGGATAATGGTCGGCGCCAACAGTTGGCTGCTGTCTACCTCGACGCACTTAGGGGGTCGTGCTTTCGCTTGCCTTCTGGCTGTTCAGAGGGCACTCACGCCTGGCATCTGTTTGTTGTCGGGCATCAACGCCGGGATGAGCTGCTGGGTTTTCTGCGCGAACGTGGCATCGGCACAGGCATTCACTACCCCTTTCCAGTGCATCTTCAACCTGCATATCGGGATCGACTGTCGTTGCGATCCCCCCTCAACAACACGGAAAAAGCTGCAGCTCAGGTGCTAAGTCTGCCGTTGTATCCGGAGCTTCCCATCGAAAGTGCGAAACGGGTAGCAGACGCGCTCCTGGAATGGCTCCACTGACCGCAGTTGCGTAAGCTTCCTTTGCGCCTTTCCATCCCCTCCAAGGCCTCCAGGTCACCTCTAAGATTGCTTTGGCCCCCCTCTTGCCCTTTCCGTGGCGTGTTTGAGTTTCTCCCCAGGTAGGGACACTTTCGGAATGGAGCTAACTCATTCATTGTCAGTCGCAAAGCCTCTGGGCTGGGTGATCCGCGACACGGGTTTTTGTCACCTTTTGCCAAGGATTTGACTAGGGAGCGATCGAAAGAAATCAATGCCTCAGATTTCAAACAGCCGCATTTTGCCGTCGGGTCTGGCGAGCTATTCCCACCCTCAAGCAGGGAATACTGAGCGCTATCTCACGCTGCAGCCCTTGTCAGCGGCAACGTTTGGTGAAGGAGAACTCACTGGATCGCGTTCGCTTGACTCAGGACCGTCGCGGGCTGGTGATCAGTCTCAGCGAGGCGGGTTTCTTCGACTCGGGAGCGGCCACCATGAAGGATTCCTCACTGCGAGTGCTGGATGCCATTGCCGACTCAGTGTTGCGAGTCCCGAACCAAATACGCATCGAAGGACATACGGACAACACTCCAATTCACACCGATCAGTTTCCGTCAAACTGGGAACTGTCTACAGCTCGCGCCACTCAAGTGATCGCCTACCTCACCAGACGGTTTCCATTCCAGGCGAGCCGCCTGTCGGCTGCTGGCTACGGCGAGCATCGGCCCGTAGCGAAGAATGCCACACCCGAAGGCCGGGCACTGAACCGTCGGGTCGATCTGGTTGTTCTCAGCGAAGCCTCCGAGAGACAGGAGCCCAGGTGAATTGTGAAGCGTGAAACGCAAAACGTGACACATCTGTTCACGAATTACGCATCACGTTTCAAGCCGGTTTTGAATCTATGTTCTTCTTCAAGAAAAAAAGGGATGCGTCAGAATCCCAAACAGACGGGGTTCAGAAGCGCAAGCACAAGCGCATCCTGTATAGCTATCCGGTGGAAATGATTATTGGAGAAAAGCGAACGCAGCGTTCCGCCCGTACGCTCAGTGCAGGCGGTCTGTACATCGCGGCTCCCTTTGAACTTCCCTTGGAAACTCTCGTTCACTTGAGAATCGGCACGGAAAGCCGCTACCGATTCATCGAAGCCTATGGCAGCGTTGTCTACAACCAGAGTGGACACGGCATGGGAATCAAATTCATCCGCATCAGCCCCGAAGACCAGAAGAAAATTCAAGCCATCATCGACAAGAGCTGGTCACAGGAAGTTTAGTTGACTGGAAGAGCTCTAGCCTGTTCAGGGAACCAGAACACACTGAGTTCCTGTCATTCCCGCGAAAGCGGGAATCCAGACCGCCTTTGCGGCAAGTTGTTCACAAAATCAGGCTGGATTCCGGCTCGCGCTGCGCTTGGCCGGAATGACGAGATGGAGGCTGATTGTCGGCTTGGATCGCTTCCTCGGCAGTGACGAGACATTTCCTCATAGTCTCATCCTCTGACCGCCGCAGTGTTCCAGACTCGCTGCCTCCGCACGGAGCGTGAGTTCATGGCGAGCAGGCTTCCGATGACGGGCCAGCTCCAGAGACTCTGATGGGGCCTGTGACACCTGTCTGTGCCGCTGTGTCCGCCAACCGGTTGTGATAACATCCGCCGCAAACTTCAGGAGCGGGGGACTCACAATGACCGATAGGAAGATATCGCGGCGATTTTTCTTCATGAGCAGCGCGGCGTCTCTGGTTGCCAGCAAGATGCTGGGACGTCCGGCCAGCCTCAGCCGGCTGGGCTACAAGTCGCCCAATGAGAAACTAAATATCGCAGCGATCGGGGCGGGAGGCAAAGGTGCTTCCGACATTGACGGGTGCAAGAGCGAAAACATCGTGGCGTTGTGCGATGCAGACTGGAAGAACGCAGCCAAGACCTTTGAAAAGTACCCGACCGCCAAGCAATACAAAGATTTTCGAAAGATGTTGGATCAGCAGAAAGACATCGATGCCGTCACCATCTCGACGCCCGACCACACTCACGCCGTGGCTGCCCTCTGGGCAATGGAGCGTGGGAAGCATGTCTATGTACAGAAGCCTCTCACCCACTCTCTTTGGGAAGCACGCAAACTGACGGAAGCGGCGCGAAAATACAAAGTCGCGACCCAGATGGGCAACCAGGGGCACTCGAACGAGGGCGCACGCCAGTTGTGCGAGATGATCTGGGCTGGCGAAATTGGGAACGTCAAGGAGGTTCACGCCTGGACCAATCGTCCCCTCTGGCCGCAAGGTCTCAAACAGGCACCGGCCGGCGAGCCAGTTCCGGGAACGTTTGATTGGGATGTCTGGCTTGGCCCAGCCAGCCAGCGTCCTTTCAGTTCGGAATATGCTCCCTTCAAGTGGCGCGGCTTCTTCGATTTTGGCTGCGGCGCGTTGGGCGACATGGCTTGCCATATTCTTGATCCCGCCAACTGGGCGCTGCAGCTGGGTTATCCGACCAGCGTCGAATGCACCAAGCAGGAGGGTAGAACTGAACTCTGCTTTCCAAACAAATCAGTCATTCGTTTCGAGTTTCCAGCCCGAGGCAACATGCCTCCTGTCACGGTTACATGGTACGACGGCGGGGAGATGCCGCCCCGGCCCGAGGGCGTTGACGAGGACACCAAGCTCGGGGACGGGACCAATGGATCTTTGTTTATCGGAGAGAAAGGTGTCATCACCACGGGGACGTATGGAGAAAGAACCCGGCTGCTGCCAGATAGCCGCATGCAAGACTACAAATTTCCCGAGCCATTCTTGAGCCGCTCTCCCGGCCACTATCGAGACTGGATTCGCGCTTGCAAAGGTGGCGAGCCAGCCTGTTCGAACTTCGACTATGCCGGCCCGTTTACAGAGGTCGTCCTGCTGGGCGTCATTGCGCAGCGCTTCGATGGCAAGCTACTCTGGGACGGCGACAAGATGAAAATCACCAATCATTCCGAAGCAAACCGCCGAGTCAAGGATGCATATCGCAAAGGCTGGGACCTGTAGATGGCGTTTCCCGCAAGGAAGCTGACATGAAAGCACTGATATTGGCCGGGGGCGAAGGCACGAGGCTGCGGCCCTTGACGCTCGCCATGCCCAAGCCTGTGGTCCCGGTTGTCAATGTTCCGTTTCTTCGGTACCAGCTCGAGTTGCTCCGCAAACATGGTGTTAATGAAGTCATCTTGAGCCTGGGCTACCAACCCCAAAAAATTGAGGCAGTTCTGGGCGACGGGTCCGCAATCGGCCTGAAGATCCACTATGTGGTCGAGCAAAGCCCGCTGGGTACCGGGGGCGCCTACAAGAACGCAGAAGCGCTGCTCGACGGTCCGACGGTTGTCTTCAACGGAGACATTCTCTGCGATCTCGACTTGACGGCAGTGTTGAGGCAACACCAGTCGCAGCAGGCGACGGCGACGCTCGTGCTTACCCGCGTTCAGAATCCGTCTGCCTACGGACTGGTGGAAACGACGGGCAACGGTCGCATCACTCGTTTTCTGGAGAAGCCGTCGGCTGATGAAATCACCTGCAACACAATTAACGCCGGCACGTACATCCTCGAACCTGAAGTCCTTAAAGTGATTCCGAGTGGTGAGAACTATTCGTTCGAACGTGGTGTATTCCCTGGTCTGTTACGTGACCAGCGGCCGGTCTACGCCTATGTTTCCGAGGGGTATTGGATCGACATCGGTACGCCGCAAAAGTACATGCAAGTTCACCAGGACATACTGCATCGGCGGTTTTGCCCGCCGATGTCCCCAGTAGCAGCGGTGCCGGCGATCGCGTCTACGGCCCGGGTCGATCAAAACAGCCACTTTGGGCCGGGTGTTGTAATTGGAGAAGTAGCCAAGATTCAATCGTCTTCGCTGGGTGAGGGGTGCAGCGTCGGGAACAGTGCGATCGTGGAAGGTTGTGTCCTGTGGCCGGGCGTTTCTGTTGGAGATAACGCCCGGCTGGTGGGCTGCATCATCGGTAAGAACTGTCAGATCGGCCGCAACGCAGTAATTTCGCGAGGCGTAGTGCTCGGAGATAACTCCATGGTCACGGACTACAGCTTGCTTTCCAGCGAAGGAACAACGCGGAGCTATGTGTGAGCGGCCTCGTTGAGCTCTTCAGCAGCTTGGGCTCCCCTCGCCCCAGCGCGGGAGAGGGGTTGGGGGTGAGGGGCATTCCATTCCAGAACCTCATCCTCTCGTTCGGGTCTTTGCATCGATCGAGGTTCACTTTGTCCCAGATCAAATTCGGTACCGATGGATGGCGAGGCGTCATCGGTCGTGACTTCACATTTGCGAACGTGGAAGTTGTGAGCGCAGGCGGTTGCCGACTACATGGAATCGCAGCGAGCCAGCTTCCCGTGCGGTTCTGGTGGGCTACGACTGCCGTTTCATGGCACCGCTGTTTTCCCGCCGGGTAGGGGAGGTGCTTGCCGGAAATGGGTTTCAACCGGAGATCCTCGACCGTCCCTTTCCTACACCGTACGTTTCCTATGAAGCGAAACGCCGAGGACTCGCCGGCGGCGTGATGGTTACGGCCAGCCACAACCCACCAGAGTTTTGCGGCATCAAGTTCAAAGCTCCGTTTGGCGGATCAGCCACGCCCGCCATCGTCAAAGAAATTGAGAGCCGACTGCATCAAACGGCGCCTCGAATCGCCACTGGCTCCGAGGGAATCAAGGAAGTCAGCCCGCGACAGGAGTACTTCGACCACGTCAAATCGCTGGTTGATTTTGGAGTCATCCAGAGAGCAAAGCCTCGGGTCGTGACCGATGCCATGCATGGGGCTGCGCGAAATCTTCTTGGGCAGATCCTCGGAGAATTCGGGATCGATTGTTTGACGATCCGCGACAATCCCGACCCGCTCTTTGGAGGCGTGTTTCCGGAGCCCATGGAGGAGAACCTTGGCGCGCTGCGGGCAGCCATCTTGAACGCCAAGGCCGGCATTGGATTGGCAACCGATGGCGACGCCGACCGGCTGGGCGCGATGGACGGGGAAGGGAACTACGTCAACACGCACCAGATTCTGGCGCTGCTCATCCTGCATCTTGTACGCCGACGGGGTTGGAAGGGGAAAGTGGTCAGGACGGTTTCCCAGAGCGTCATGATCGACCGCATCTGCCAGAAGCTGGGACTTGCATGCACCATTGTCCCCATCGGGTTCAAAAACATTGCGGATCTGATGCTGCAGGAAGACATCCTGATTGGCGGTGAAGAGAGTGGTGGCGTGGGCATCAAGAACCACATTCCGGAACGCGATGGCATTCTCATCAGCCTGCTGTTGCTGGAAGCTTTTGCCCATAGCGGGCACAGCCTCAGGCATGGAATCGAGGAACTTTGGAAAGAGTTTGGCGAGTTCCATTTCCGCAGGCGCGATTTGCATGTGCCGCTGGAGTTTGGCACTAGCCTCGTGCAAAGATTGAGAGACAATCCCCCGGCTCGCTATTCCGGCCTGGCTTTGCAGGGAGTGGACGCTTTGGATGGCACGAAGCTGATTTTCACCGACGAGAGTTGGATTCTCTTTCGCCAGTCTGGGACGGAGCCTTTGCTGAGAATTTATTGTGAGGCCGGCAGTCTGGAGCAGGTACGTCGCATGATGAAGGAAGGTGAAAGTCTCGCGCAGGTGCGGTGAAGAGGATGCTGCGACGGATGACACAGTCCCAGCCATGAGGCCTTGGGCGCGGCGGCCCGGATAATTGATCTTGCGGGAATCAATTGGGGGGACTTATTCTTAAGCGTCGGCGAAGGCAAGAGAAGCCGTTGGGACCCGATGAGTTGACCTTTGATGTTTCCTGCCGCGCCACGACCTGCGCGCCAGTCGCCCACGATGGGCGCTTCGAGCACTCACCCCGTTTGCCTCGGTTTCTTGATTTACCTGGCTTCTGAAGTCCAACTACAATCAAACCTGAATTGCTGTTTCGGAGACTGGATACGGCATGACAAGAAGGAAGAGAATTCTGGTGGCAACCGGCGGTGGCGATTGCCCAGGCCTGAATGCTGTGCTGCGTGCCATCGTCAAGAAGGCTACTGGGCAGCATAACTGGGAAGTGCTGGGTAGCATCGATGCCTTTAATGGCGTTCTTTCCGAACCGATGCAACTGAAAGTTTTGGACTTGGCCGCGGTTTCCGGAATTCACGTTCGCGGCGGAACTATCATTGGTACTACGAATCGCGGAGGGCCGTTTCACTGGCCGGTTAAGCGATCTGACGGGACATGGGGCAGCGAAGACCGGTCGGACGAACTCATTCGCCGCCTACAGTACCAGGGTATTGAGGCCGTGATCAACATCGGTGGAGACGGATCGCAGCGTATCTCGCAAGCGCTCTTTGAGAAGGGACTCAATATCATCGGTGTTCCCAAGACCATTGACAATGACCTGTCTTCGACAGACTTCACTTTCGGCTATCAGACCGCCGTTGAAGTAGCTACCGATGCCGTCGACAAGCTGGTGACGACGGCCGAAAGTCACAATCGCATGATGGTCCTGGAAGTAATGGGGAGGGATGCCGGCTGGATTGCCTTGGCAGCAGCCATCGCCGGGGGGGCTGACATCGTCCTGATTCCTGAGATTCCTTACAGTGTCGAGAGCGTGATGCGGAAAATTGACGACCGCTTTCGTTCCGGCCGTGGGTTCGTGATCGTCGTCGTTGCTGAGGGGGCAAGACCTGCGGGCGGGGACGTGGTGGCCACTGAAAGCGACGAGTTCGGCTATCATAACCGCATGTTGGGCGGGGTTGGCCGATTCTTCGTCGGTCAAGTCAAGCAGCACATGCCCGATGTTGAGGCTCGCGTTACGGTTCTGGGCCATCTGCAACGCGGCGGTTCCCCTTGTGCCTTTGACCGGATTCTGGCGACGCAGTTTGGAGTGGCTGCCGTCGACCTCATCAAGGAACAGAAATTCGGCTACATGGTCGCGAGCGACTATCCGAGAATCGTGGCGTTGCCCCTCAAAGAGGCTATTGCGAGCTACCACTATGTGGGGCACGACCACCCGCTTGTGCATACAGCTCGCGGATTAGGGATCTGCATGGGGGATTGAGCGGCGTGCTCTTTCCGGCCTTGCGTCAGATTGACTTGCATATTTGCAACTTCAAAACACAGATCATTTCGGCGATAGGACTCTTGTTCTTACCCGAGTCTGACTGCGGCGGGGTTTGCCAGCGCTCAAGGGCTCTAGCGAAGGCGGGCTCGACAAAGGTTCCTTGTGTTCGCTAATTCAAGCACCATCACTCTTCTTGCCCGTCTGTTTTTGGCCTTCGCGACTGCGTGGTTGGTTCCCACCCTAGACGCTCGTGCGGATGAGTCTGTCGGCGGGAAAGCCGAATGGCATGGAAAGGTCGTGGATGAAAGCGGCCTTCCCATCGAGGGTATCCCTGTCGAGGTGATCGATGCCGCGGGCCGATCTCTTCTAGAGACTCAATCCGACCAGGAAGGGAAATTCTCCTTCGCTACTACTGCTGGAGCGAAGCTCCGCGTGAGGCATCCGGATTTCGCCCCGGTGGAACAGGCAGTTGGCTTGTCTTCAGAGGCGCTGATCGTTACGCTACGGCCAGTCACCGTGCGGGAAACGATGACGATTACCGCCACGCGGACCTCGCAGCCCGTCGAGGGAGTTCCGGCCGCGGTGGTGGTGGTGAGTCAGAAGGATCTGCAGCGATCGCCTGCGGTAACGCTCGACGATGCCTTGCGGCAGGTGCCCGCCTTCAGTCTCTTTCGGCGGACAAGCAGCCTGGTGGCGCACCCCACCACGCAAGGCGTGTCACTGCGCGGGATCGGTCCCAGCGGGGTGAGCCGCACGTTGGTGCTCTGGGATGGAATTCCGCTCAACGATCCTTTCGGTGGCTGGGTCTACTGGCACCAACTTGACAAAAACAGCTTGGGGCAGGTCGAAATTGCCGCTGGAGGCGGGTCGAGCTTGTACGGGAGCTCGGCGCTCGGGGGCGTCATCCAGGTATTGTCTCGCTCGCTTGAGGCCAACCACTTTGAGCTGGATTTGCATGGTGGTTCGCAAGCGACTGCGGGTACGGACTTACTTGCCTCGGGGGTACGCGGGCCGTGGAGCGGTAACTTCTCCGGATCTTTCCTGCACACGGATGGCTACATCATTGCTGCTCCTTCAGTCCGAGGTCTCGTGGACGACCGTGCCGGATCCGTCCGGTATGCTCTGCGAGTCGGCGGCTTCTACAAGCCGAACGGCGGGAGTTCGCTGTTCCTGCAGGGCATCCATTTTGCTGAGGACCGCGACAACGGCACCGCGCTTCAGAAAAACGCAACCGACATCACCAGCATGCGCGTGGGGTACCGCCGTGAAGGGGCCAATGGAAGGGAATGGCAACTCCGTGGCTATGGCTTGGTCGAGAAATTTTCCGCCAACGCCACTTCGATATCGGCCGATCGCCGGCAGGAAACCTTGATTCTGGATCAGACGGTGCCAGTCAAGACCTTCGGCGGGTCGGCTCAGTGGACTGGACTGCTCTTCTCACGTCATCTTGTGACTTCAGGAATTGACTGGCAATGGATTCGGGGCAACAGCGAAGATTTGAGCTATGCGGCGGGACTGCCTTCGCGCTTTCAAGTCGCGGGAGGCAACCAGCAACTCGGGGGAGTTTTTGTGCAGGATCTGTTTACTCCCACCAACCGCTGGTTGATTCAACTCGGGGCGCGGCTGGATGGTTGGAGCAACTACAATGCCGAACGCCGTGATGTCCCATTGAGCACTGGGGTACTGACCACCACTCCGTTTGTCACCCAGAAGCGGGGCACCCTAAACCCCAAAGCGGGTGTTTCGTATCGCGCGCGGGAGCAGTTCACCCTGCGGGGCTCCTATTACCACAGCTTCCGCGCTCCGAATCTGAATGAGCTGTACCGTGGGTTTCGCGTCGGCAACGTGCAGACCAATCCCAACGATCTACTGGGGCCGGAAAAACTGAGAGGTGCGGAAGCAGGAATGGACTGGCACTTGGGGTCGAATGTGACCGCCCGGGTGACGGGCTTCTGGAACCAGCTTGAGAATGCGGTTTCAAACATTACGGTCAGCGTTGTGCCGGGCTTGATCACGCGCCGCCGAGAGAATGTGGGAGAGATTCAGGCTCAGGGAATCGAAACCTCGCTCTCCGTCCGCTGGCGTCGCGACTGGTCTTTGCAGGGAGCCTATCTGTGGAGTGATTCCAAAGTCACTGAGTTCCCGCCGAATCCTCTGCTGGAATCCAAGTTCTTACCCCAGGTGCCACAACATCGAGTCAGCGCTTCGCTGAGCTATTCCAATGCGAGAGTTCTGAGCGCTTTTGTCTCGACTCGTTTCGTCGGAGCTCAGTACGATGATGACCTTAACACACTGCTGCTCGGAAATTTTGTCGTGCTCGATTTCCACGTTTCCCGCACCCTCCACCGCTCCCTTCACGTGTACGGCTCAGCCGAAAACGTCTTCGATCGGCGATTTTCTGTTGCGAAGACGCCTCTCGAAAACATCGGCGCGCCGCGAATGCTGCACGCCGGATTGAAATTGATATTCTGAAATTCCTGGCTGCGATTTCCTGTAGTGGCGGCCAACTAGCTGCCCGGGCGTGCCACGCAAAGGCCCCCAACGGCAGGCATCTTGCTTTCCTTGAATGGACTTCCGACAGCAACGCGTGGATGAGCCGTAGCTAGTCCTCGAAGTTACCGATTCGCTGCCGCAAGGCGCGGGCATCATCTTCAAGACCTGGGTGACGGTCTCGCCCAACGCCAGCGACTGCAGCATTGGATCATCATCCTCAACCGTGAAGCTCCAGCCTGCGGTCGCGGTATCGTTGGTGTCGGTTGTGATCTCGCTTACCCCCGAAGGCCCCGAGATCAGCGCAAAGGTCCCGATCTGGCTGAGGTTGTCGGTAAAGCCAGGCAGATGCGGATCCGATGTCGACGATTTCAGAACGATCGTTGCGTTGTGGGTATCGATCAGATCGACGTCCCGAAACGTGATTGTGCCGGCCGCCGATAGATTGCTCGCCGCCACCGAATCCTCGGTCAGCGTTGGGGTATCGTTGCTCGAGGACATGATGGTCGGACCGTCATTGGTGCCGACAAGCGTCACCGAGATGTCCTGCGTCACCAGCGTGCCGTTGGTGTCCCTGATGGTGATCGTATAAATCTGGGTCAGGGTCTGATCCTTCGCCAGCGATTGCAGCACGGGGTTGTTATCCGCAAGGATATAGCTCCAGCCGACCGCTGCGGTGTCGCTGCTGCTGTCATTCGTGATCTCGCCGAGCGCAAAAGTCCCGATCTGGCTGACGTTATCGATATAACCGGGCAGAGGGGTATTTGATGTCGACGATTTCAGCGCAATCGTTACGCTTTGGCATGATTGATACCCGTGAATACGATTGTTCCTGCCGTCGTCAGGTCGAGGTGCATGGCCACCGAATCTTCGATCAACGTCGAAGCACCACTCGAGGACTGGATTGCCGCGCGAAGAACAATATCTCGGCGGCGAAATAAGCCAGGGAAACCGTCGAGCTTGTGGCCCTGCGAAGTTCAGAAAACGTAACATTCAAAATGGTGGCGTCGCCTGCGTTCCCTGAACTTCCGCTATCCGCAAGGTTGTTGCCGCTGGATCCTGCGAACTGCGTGGATTTCGGGCTAGTGTCATCCAGGTTGAATTGGGAAAGGCGATCGAGAAAACCAGCTTAACGATATCCCTTTCGTTGAGCAGATCAGTCGCTGTCTTCCGTAATTCAACCACATTCACCGGCTGATTGACGCCTGTCGCCGATACAAAGGTCACAAGGCCCGGCTGGGAGATCGTCCTGATTGGCAAGCCCGTTCTCTTATCGGTCAAAGTGAAGGAGCCGGTTCGGCCACCGGGTTCAACTAAAACCGAAAACTTTGTCGGACCGTTGTCGGCGCCTATCTCTACCAGGACTGCAGTGCCCCGAATGCCCATGGTGGCCACCGGCGTATCGACCCCATGTTTCCGTCTTCCGCGGTTTCGCCCGCGACAAAGGATATTGTCCCCTGCACCAGGCTGAGCAGCGAGCTGTTCGATGACCCATTCGGATCATAGACCATGTCGTCAAGTACCATACGGGCGTTCGAGGACAGGCTGAAGGCCGTTCCATCGATGAATGATAATCCCAGCGCGGAATCGCTTCGGGACTTGAACGACATCGCCTTTATGAGTTTGTCACCGATGTTTAACTCGACAGCGACGCCATTGCGGATGGCTGTTGCGCTGCCGGTGAGCTTAACGACATGCCCAATAATTTTGCGGCGCCGTGCCGGGCCGGCTTGGGCATACTCGGCATGACCCGTGAGTGCATCAACGATATTACCGGATAAACTTGCCCCATCAGGCGATAACAGAGTCGGATGTTTCTCGCCCTTGAAATAATCACGAACGACGAATTTCCGCTCTGTGATCGAAAGAATTAGATCGAGGCCGGCGCGTTTGAAATCACCGGAGAACAACAAGTGCGCATCCGGGATGACCACCCCGCCACGCTGAGAGTCTCCCGTTCAGGATCGGGCCAAACTCAAACGCGTCGCCGGAATGGCGAAACGCAGTACTGGCGTTTACTTCCAAGTCACCGTAGGAGCCGGCGAGCATTTCGGAGAAATCCCGAAACCAAATTTTCAATTTCAATTAGTTCCTAAGCGCAATTATTATACCACCCCTGTTTAGAGGCGCTAGGCCTTTTGGTACGCTCCCGTGCGCGAGATCCAGGC
>CAWBTP010000018.1:0-102191 GCA_963791795.1 uncultured Acidimicrobiia bacterium | reverse complement strand
GCTGTCCGAGAACACCGGCGCGCACGAGGAGCTCGGCGACTACGCGCTGAGCGTCAACCCGTTCGACATCCAGGAGACCGCGGACTCGATCCACGCGGCGCTGACGATGGCGCCGGACGAGCGCGAGCGGCGGATGGACGGGCCTGCAGGAGATCGTCACCGCCGCGCGACCCCGGCGACTGGATCGACGACCAGCTCGCCGACATCCGCAAGAAGTCACTGAAGGTCCTCGCCCTACTCGAAGCTGAACTCGCCGCGCGGAGGCGGCCGGCGCCGACCCCACCTCGGCGCGGCGGGCGGCGGGCTGCTGCGCTGCACCGGCACGGGCACGGGCCGCTGCGCGTCAGCCCGGCACCCTGCTCACCCGCCTCATCTTCTTTTCACCCGCTTCACCGCCCCCGCCGCCTGCGACTGACCGGCGGCGCGGCCTTGCGCTCCGCACGCGGCGAGGGCCGCTCCAGCGCGAGCTCCGCGGGCGGGGCGGGGTCGCTCGCCAGGGCGGGCTCGGGCGGCAGCGGTGGCGGATCGGGCCGCAGCCCCGCCCACGCGACGAGCAGAGCGAGGGCGGCGGCGAGGGCGAGCGCCCGCGCGACGTTGCCCCAGCGGATGCGGTGGAGAAGGTCCATGCCGGCCCGAGGGCTGGGCGCGGTCGTCCTTCGCCCCCTCGCTACAGTGTCAGCCGCCTATGGCGGTCGCCGACCCGACCTACGACCTCACCGTTCTGCTCGACGTCGCCGCTCGTCAGGGATCAGCGCGAGCGCATCCTCGCCGACATCGAGACCCTGATCTCGAACGAGGGCACGCTCGTCCTCCGCGCACGACTGGGTCCGCCGCAAGATGGCCTCCGAGATCAAGGACAAGACCGAGGCCGAGTACGACCTGCTCGAGTTCCACGGCCCGAAGGCCCCTCCTGGAGCGCCTGGACCGCACGCTGCGGATCACCGACTCCGGTCGTCCGCTACCGGATCATCAAGCTCGCCCCCGGCACGCCCGACCCGCCGGACCTTCGCGTCCCCTCTCTCACCGTCGGTCGCCGGCCGCGCAGCGCCGACCCCGCCCGAGAGCCCTCAGCAACTCGCGCTGCTTCGACCGCGCAGTACCGCGCGCCTCTGCAACGAAACGACGGACATCCAGGGTCGGGCGGGGGGAACCCTCCGGACCCGCGCCTAGACTCGCCGTCGAGTACCCCTTCGTAGGCGAAAGGAGGCCGCTTCACATGGCGGCGATTACATCAACAAGGTCGTCCTGTCGGGCCGGCGGACTTGCGCCCTGAGCTTCGCTCCCTGCCGAGCGGCATGTCGGTCTGCAGCCTGCGCGTGGCGTTCAACACGCGCAAGAAGGATCCGGCGACGGGCGAGTGGGGCGAGAAGGGCAACTTCGTCGACGTCACCGTCTGGGGTCGCCAGGGCGAGATCGTCGCCCAGTACATGACCAAGGGCCGCGCGATCCCCATCGACGGCCGCCTGGAGTGGCGCGAGTTCCAGGACAAGGACGGCAACAACCGGCAGGCGATCGAGATCGTCGCGGACAACACCGAGTTCATCGGCGGCCGCGACGAGATGCCGAACGGCGGCGGCGGCCACTTCGCCCCGCGCTCGGACGTCCCGGTCGACACCAACGACTTCTCGCGCAGCCGGCGGGCGTCGCGGGGCTGCGGTCTCGTCGCCCGCCGCGGCCGACGACTACATCCCGTTCTAGGCGGCGATCCGCCCAGGGCACGGCACGCCCCGGGCGCCCTCGCGGGAGGGGCCGGGGGGTTCCGTTGCCGCCCGGAGCCGCCGCGGCCGGGCGCTCGGAGCCGCCTGTGTCACAATGAGGACCTGCTGCGCGCGGGTGGCTCGCGCGCGCTCTCGTTTCACAGGCCTCAAGAGGACTTCACCAGTGGCAAAGCAGCGCAACCGGCGCCCGGTCCGGCGCCGCGACAAGAGGGGCGGCCCCGGCAGCGGCCGCCGCAAGCCTTGCCCGTACTGCAAGGACAAGATCGAGCAGGTCGACTACAAGGACGTCGACGGGCTCCCGCCGGTTCATCTCCGAGCGCGGCAAGATCCGCTCGCGGCGCATCACCGGCGCGGCCGCCGGCACGAGAGCCAGATCGCCCGCGCCGTCAAGCGCGCCCGCGAGCTGGCCCTGCTGCCCTACGTGGCCGAGTCCAGCGGCCGCGACGACGCCCCGCGCGGCCGCGGTGGCCGCGACCGCGACCGCGACTACCGGTAGCGCCGCCATGCCCCAGCTCATCCTGCTGCAGGACGTCGAGAACGTCGGCGAGAAGGGCACCGTCGTCGACGTCTCCAAGGGCGACCTGCGCAACGACCTCGCTCCCGCGCAAGCTCGCCCAGCCGACGCGAAGGGCCTGGTCGCCCCAGGCCGCGAGATTCGCCGAGTCGCAGGAGCGCGCCGCCCAGGAGGCGCCCGTCGCCGCACAGGAGCAGGCTGCCGTCCTGAACCGCACCGTCGTGACCATCGCCCAGCAGGCCGGCGACGACGGCCGGCTGTTCGGCTCGGTCACCACGCAGGACATCACCGACTCGATCAAGGACGCGCGCAACATCGAGGTCGACCGCCGCAAGGTCCACCTGGACGAGCCGATCCGCAACCTGGGCACCTACCAAGGTGGTCGTCGAGGTCGGCGACGGCGTCACGGCGACGGTCAAGACGATCGTCGTCTGACACCAAGTAGCGGCCCGCGGCGCCGCTCGGCGGCGCCTCGTTTCGTCCTCTCCGCGCGCGAACATCTGTTCGGCGCCGGTCCGCGACAGACAACACGCCCGCAGGGTGCGGGATGAACGTGGCACGCCCGGCCGGCAGCGCATCCTATCGCTGCGCCACGCGATGATCGAGCACGAAGGCGACCAACGGAGCACCAGGCGAGCGCCGCCGCCCTCGTTCCACCGCACTCGCTCGAGGCCGAGCAGTCCGTGCTCGGCGCGATCCTCCTCTCCGAGCGGGCGCTGTACTCACTCGTCATCGAGGAGGGCCTGAGGCCCGACGACTCTACCGTCGCCCGGCATCAGCTCATCGACGGCGCGATGCTCGCGCGCTACGGCCAGAGCGAGCCGATCGACGTCCTCGGACGGTCACCGAGCACCTGCGCACGCAGGGCGCGCTCGAGGACGCCGGCGGGGCAGTCGGCGGTCGACGGCCTCGCGGCAGTCGGTCCCGGCAGCCGGCAACGCCGGGCACTACGCGCGCACTCGCCGCGAGCACTCGCTGCCTGCGGCGGCTGATCACCACGACGTACGACATCCAGGCGAGCGTCGCCCAGCAGGACGGCGCCGCCCCGCGACATCGTCGAGCCGCGCCGAGCGGCTCATGCTCGAGGTCGCGCACGACGACCGCCAGAAGGACTTCCGCTCGATCGAGGAGATCCTCCACGACGAGATCGACAAGCTCCACCGGCTGTCGCTGCGAGGGCACCGCGCTCACCGGCATGCTGTCGGGCTTCAAGGACCTCGACGAGCTGACCGGCGGCTTCCAGCCCGGCAACCTCGTGATCATCGCCGCGCGCCCGTCGATGGGAAGCTCGGCGCCGGGCTGCAACATCGCCGAGAACGCGACGATCCAGCACCAGCGCCCCGGTCGCGCTGTTCAGCCTCGAGATGTCGGAGACCGAGCTCGCGCAGCGCTTCGTCGCGTCGCAGGCGCGGATCAAGGGCGACGACCTGCGCAAGGGCCGCGTGGCCGAGAACAAGTGGCCGAAGATCCTCGAGGCCAGCCAGCGGCTCGCGCGGGCGCCGCTGTTCGTCGACGACTCGTCGGACATGAGCCTGCTCGAGATCCGCGCGAAGTCGCGGCGGCTGCACCAGCAGCACGGGCTGGGGATGATCATCGTCGACTACCTGCAGCTGCTGCGGGCCGACGGGCGGATGACAAAACACTGGCGCTGCGCGAGAAATATCGCAACGTTGACGTGCTCATGATCGATGATATCCAGTTTATTTCCGGGAAGCAGGCAACGCAGGAGGAATTCTTTCACACCTTCAACGACCTCTACGACGCTCAGAAGCAGATTGTGCTTTCCAGTGACCGCCTGCCTAACGAGATTCCCGACATTCAGGAACGTCTTCAGTCGCGTTTTGGATCCGGCCTGGTTGCCGACATTCAACCGCCCGATTTGGAAACCAAAGTTGCCATCTTGAAGAAGAAGGCTGAGTTTGAGGGATTTGAGCTTCCCGACAATGTGGCGTTCTACATCGCTAACAAGATCAAGTCTCACGTGCGCGAACTTGAGGGTGCTCTCGTCAGGCTGCAGGCTTTTCATTCGCTGCGGGGTGAACGAGTGACTCTATCGATGGCTCAGGAGGCACTCCGACATATTGTTCAGTCTCAGGAAAGACACATCAACATCGAGCAAATCCAGAAGATTGTTGCAGAGCATTTTAAACTGCGGGTGGCCGAACTGAAGTCCCAGAACAATTCCCGAAGGATCGCGGAACCGAGACAAATTGCAATGTTCCTGAGCCGCCGGCTGACCAAGGCGTCCCTGCCTGAGATAGGCAAAGAGTTCGACAAGCATCACACCACCGTTCTGCACTCCACGGAAAAAGTGGAAAGGAAAATGGTCGAAGACAAGAATTTCAACAGCCTTGTCACCATGTTTCTTCAGTCTTTTCAGTAGATGAGTCATAATTTTCCACAGTTGTTTTGATCATCGGATGTGTATAATCTGTGAATTGATTCTAGGCAGCAAACTTCCTCTGACACTTAGGATTCTCATCCGTTCATTCACAAGATTCTTCACAGACCGACTGGTTGAAACTGAAGCGGTTGAGAGAATTGTGCACAGATTTCGTTGGTCTACTGTTACTTCTAAATCAATATCTCAGGTTTTATAACTAGGGTTAGCTAACTATGGAATTCACCGTCAGAAAATTTGACATCTTGAAGGAAGTAGGGCTTACGCAAGGGGTCATCGAAAAGAAGAATACAATTCCAATCCTGGCTAACCTGTTAATGGACGCTCATGGAGATAGCGTTCAACTTTCAGCGACCGATCTTGAATTGGGTATCAAGAGCTCCTGCCCCGCCAAAGTGAAGAAACCAGGAGCGATTACGACGCCAGCCAAGAGCTTTCTCGAGATAGTTCGTGAACTACCGGACGCGGACATCAAAATCAAGACTCTGGAGAATAACTGGGTCCAGATCAATTGTGCTTCGGCCTCATTTAAGATTGTCGGCCTCCCGAAGGACAATTTTCCGATTCTTGCTGATCTGACTCAGACTCTTGTTGATGTGCCAGCGCAGGCGCTTCTCAGCCTCATCAACAAGACTATTTTCGCCATCGCTACGGAGGAGTCGCGATACACGTTCAATGGAGCGTTGTTGTTGCTCAAACCTCTCAGCGCGACCATGGTCGCGACCGACGGTCATCGGCTTGCTCACATCGAGAAGCAGATGCCCCTTGACCAAATCAATACCGAACTGAGAACTCTGATCCCCAAGAAAGCGCTGGCTGAATTGCAGCGCCTTTTGGCCGAGGCGGACAGCAAGGATGTGGTGAGTTTCGGCAAGGACGAGAATCATCTGTTCTTCCGGCTCAAGAACCGTTTGATGATCTCCAGGATGCTTACCGGTCAGTTTCCCAACTATGAAGCGGTTCTTCCCAAAGACAACAATCGATCGGTGATTTTGAATCGCGAAGACATTCGAGCGGCGATCCGGCGTGTTTCACTTCTTGCCGATGACAAGTCGCGCTCGATTCGGATATTGCTCGCGAACAACCAGATGGAGATCTCGTCGAACAACACCGATCTGGGAGAGGCCAAAGAGGTTTTGGAAACCAGTTATGACGGCGAACCGGTTCACATCGGATTCAACTGTCAGTATCTGCTGGATTTCATTACGGCAACCGAAGACACCAAGCTCAGTTTCGACTTCAAAGATGACCAGAGTGCCGGCCAGATGAGACCTGCAACCGAGGATGAGTACCGCTATCGCTACATCGTAATGCCGATGAGGCTTTGACGAGGATCGTTCCAGAGTTTGGGATGGCCAACGGCGAAACTCTAGGGCCAATGATTCTCACCAGCCTGTCTGTTTCCGGATTTAGAAACCTTGCCGAGCAGTCCTTGCGGTTTGTTCCTCAAATCAACATCATTTCGGGATCCAATGGCCAGGGGAAGACCAACCTGCTGGAAGCCATCTACGTTCTGGGTCTCTCCAGGTCGTTTCGGACGCACCAATCTCGCGACTTAGTTGAGCGCAATGCTTCCAGCTTTTGCGTTTCGGGAACGGTGCTGTCCAAAGGAAACGAGTTTAAGCTTTCGGTTGAGCAGAATACCGACGGCAAGGTCCTGCAGGTTGGCGGATCCAAACGAGAGGTTTTCGACTATTTGGGCCACCTCGACCTGGTCGTTTTTGCCTCCCTCCAGATTGAACAATTCAAGGCGGAGGCGGAGTATCGTCGACGGCTGGTTGATCGTGGACTGTATCATCTCCAACCCGGGCACTTGCGGCGTATGGCGGGCTATTCCAGGGTTGTGAAGCAGAAAAATTCCCTGCTGAGAGAGACTGCTTCGGTATATACTAAGTCCACTGCTGAATTGCTCGACGTCTGGGATTACCAGATTGCTGAACTGGGCGCAAAAATCGTAGAAGCTCGGCAGCTTTATGTTGAGAAAGTCAGAGAAAAACTAAGGGTTCGGAGTAACTGTTTTACCCCGGAAGCTTTAGACATCAAGTATCTTGCCGCAAACGAAATTTCCTCGACGTCCAGCCTGGCAGACATACAGCTCCAATTGTCGACACGACTAAGAGAACATCGGGAGAGAGAGATTCGTCTCAGACGAAGCATCGTTGGACCCCATCGCGACGAGGTCGCAGCCGAGGTCGACGGAAATTCGATTCAACGCTACGCATCCGCTGGACAGCAACGGAGCGCCCTCTTGGCCTTTAACTTGGCTCAAATGGAAGTCTATTTCGATATGTACGGAGAGTACCCCTTGTTTCTGGTCGATGACGTGGATTCGGAGCTCGACGAACACCGAATGAACGAGTTGCTTCAGATTCTGGAATCAAAGACCCAGGTGTTCGCCACGACGACCAAACCTGGCCTGATTCGCGGCGGAGAACGTCCGTCGCTTACTTTTCAGCTATCGAACGGGCACGTCAAAGAAACGGCGGTTGAGCGATAGCCTCAAAGAGCCAGTGTTCCCGGCTCGTTAAATGTGAAACGAAAACATCAAAGTGAAGGTGATTCTGCATGAGTGAAGCCACTCAGGAACCGAAAGAGAAGAAGGAAAAGAGCAAGAAGGACGACGCTGCCATTAAAGCCAACGGTGGTGCCGACGCGACTTACGATGCATCGAGTATCAAGGTTCTCGAAGGGCTTGAAGCAGTTCGCAAGCGCCCGGCGATGTACATCGGTTCCACAGGCGAGATGGGGTTGCACCACCTCGTGTACGAGGTCGTTGACAATTCCATTGACGAAGCATTGGCCGGGCACTGTACCCGTGTGGACGTAACCATCCATGGCGATAATTCCGTCACCGTGATCGACAATGGCCGCGGAATTCCTGTCGACTATCACAAAGGCGAGAAAAAGTCGGCTGCCGAAGTGGTCATGACGAAGCTCCATGCCGGCGGAAAGTTTGACAGCAACAGTTACAAGGTTTCCGGCGGCTTGCACGGTGTGGGTGTTTCCTGCGTCAATGCCCTTTCGGAAGAGCTGGAATTGGAGATCTGGAAGGACAAGAAGGTTTACGAGCAGTCCTACCGCCGAGGCAAGCCTGACGCTCCTTTGAAGGAAACGGGCCATACGGACCGGCGTGGAACCAAGATCACCTTTAAGCCCGACACGACAATCTTCGACGCAACGGACTTCAACTTCGACACCCTCTCCCAGCGGCTTCGCGAGCTATCTTTCCTGAACAAGGGCGTCGTTATTACCATCTCGGATGAGCGCAACGACAAGAAGCATGAGTTTCAGTACTCCGGGGGTATCTCCGAATTCGTCAAACATCTCAACAAGAACAAAGAGGTTCTGCACACTCCACCCATCTACTTTGAAGCGAGCAGGGACAGTGTCACTTTGGAGCTGGCCATTCAGTACAATGACACTTACACCGAAAACGTCTTCTCCTTCGCCAATAACATCAACACCATTGACGGAGGCACCCACTTGTCCGGGTTCCGTTCGGCGCTCACTCGTTCCATCAACAACTATGGACAAAGCGCGGGACTGTTCAAGGATGTAAAGGAAAACCTTTCAGGCGACGACGTGCGGGAAGGATTGGTTGCCGTCGTCAGCGTCAAACTCCCGCAGCCTCAGTTCGAGGGGCAGACCAAGGGAAAGCTCAACAGCGACATCAAGGGTTTGGTCGAAACGTTCATCAACGAACGCTTGGCCGATTACTTTGAAAAGAATCCCAGTGTTGCTAGGAAGATCATCGGCAAAGCCATTGAAGCGGCGCGCGCGCGCGAAGCGGCCCGAAAGGCCCGGGACCTTACTCGCAGAAAAGGAGCACTGGATTCCGCGTCCCTGCCGGGGAAACTCGCCGACTGCCAGGAGAAGGACCCGTCGCGGTGCGAGATCTTCGTCGTCGAAGGTGACTCTGCCGGCGGCTCTGCCAAACAGGGGCGCGACCGCAAGTTCCAAGCGGTGCTGCCATTGAAGGGAAAAATTCTGAACGTCGAGAAAGCTCGATACGACAAGATGCTTGGCCACGACGAAATCCGCGCCCTGATCACTGCGCTGGGAACCGGCATCGGCAAAGACGACTTCGACAGCGCCAAGCTGCGCTATCACAAGATCATCATCATGACCGACGCCGACGTTGACGGCTCACATATCCGGACGCTCCTGTTGACGTTCTTCTTCCGCCAGATGAATGAACTCATCGAGAGGGGCCACGTCTTCATCGCGCAACCTCCATTGTTCAAGGTCAAGAAAGGTAAGAAAGAGACCTATATCAAGGACGAAAAGGCACTGACCCGCGAGCTGATGCGCGCCGCGGGCGAAGATATCGAAGTAAGAATTGGGAAGGAAAAACAGCCTCTACAGGCGCGTCAGCTCAGCACTTTTCTTGGTAATTTGGTCGACTACAAATCGGTTTTCGACAAAGTTGAGAAGCGTCTGCGCGATCGTGGGTTGGCGGAGATCCTGATCCAGAGCGGGCTGGAGACCAAGTCAAGCCTTGCAAACCGGGAAAACCTGGAAGCGGTTGCAACCAAAATTCACAAGCTAGGGTACGAAGTCGAGATCGGCGTCGATGAAGAGCACAGCCTGCACAATCTCCTCATCAAGGGCAAAACAGACAATGGCCCCTATCAGCGCACCATCGACCACGAGTTTATTTCTCTGGCCGAGTTCAAACGGGCGGTATCGCTAACTCATTCTCTCAAGGAATACGACAATCCTCCCTTCTTCATCTTTGAGAAGGAAAAGAACGACGTCAAGTTCGAGTTGCCAACGCGCGAACAACTTCTGGACACGATCCTCACTTCAGGCAAGAAGGATTTCCACATCCAGCGTTACAAGGGTCTCGGCGAGATGAACCCATCGCAGTTGTGGGAAACCACTATGAATGCAGAGACCCGAAGCCTCCTGCAGGTGCGCATTGATGACGCTGTCGAGACGGATGAAATCTTCACGATTCTGATGGGCGACGCAGTGGAACCGCGCCGCAAATTCATCGAAGACAACGCATTGGACGTCAGAAACCTGGATATCTAGTCCTTCGACCCGACAGAACCCAGGGACAGTGCGAAAGGATGGTCCGATGTCACTGGAAGCGAACAAAAAACTGGCTCGCCGCTACTTCGAGGAGTTCCTCAATCAAGGCAACCTTTGCGTCGCCGACGAGATTTGTGATGCAAAGGTATCCTACAGTGGTCCTTTCGGCTCCATCGATGGCGTGGATCGCTTGAAGCGATTTTTTCTCATGGTTCGCAAGGCCCTTCCCGACTTGCACTACATTGTCGAAGAGGGCATCGCCGACGGGGATAAAGTCGTTCATTGCTTCTCCAGTCGGGGCACGTGCCTCGGAGGTTTCGAAGGCACAAAGCTTTCGGGACGGAAGGTTTCAATTCCCGGAGTTGATGTGTTCACCATCCGCAACGGAAAGATTGCTGAAGTGCGCTGCTTCTGGGACACGTATAGCCAAATGCAGCAGCTCGATTGGATCCCTCTCGCTGCAATGAACTGTGCATGAACAATAAGAATTCGTTGACCGCCTAAAGCCGCACCAACCTATCCATGGACAATAGCCAACTCACTTTCAACCAGACTCCCGTCAATATCGAAGACGAAATGAAGCGTTCCTACATTGATTACGCGATGAGCGTAATCATTGGGCGGGCGCTGCCGGACGTTCGGGACGGATTGAAGCCTGTGCACCGCCGCATCCTGTTCGGCATGCACGAAATGGGTTTGGCGCACAACAAGCCATACCGCAAATGCGCCAAGATCGTCGGCGAAGTGATGGGCAATTTCCATCCACACGGCGACGCCGCCATTTACGATTCGCTGGTGAGAATGGCGCAGGAGTTTTCCATGCGTGCCGTTCTGGTCGATGGTCAGGGGAATTTCGGCTCAGTCGATGGCGATCCGCCGGCGGCGATGCGGTATACCGAAGCAAGGCTGGCACGCATTGCCGGGGAGATCCTGGCCGACATTGAGAAGGAAACGGTTGACTTCGTTCCCACCTACGACGAGAGCCAGCAGGAACCCGTCTACCTCCCCACGCAGATCCCCAATCTGTTGGTAAACGGTTCAGAAGGGATCGCGGTGGGCATGGCCACGAAGATTCCCCCGCACAATCTGCGGGAGGTCATTGATGCCGTGATCCTGCAGGTGAATAAACCCGACGCCAGCCTGGAAGAGATCATCAAGCTGGTACCCGGTCCGGACTTTCCGACGGGGGGATTCATCTACGGCAAGAGCGGCATTCGACAGGCCTACACGACAGGCCGCGGCTCCATCATCATGCGCGCCAAAGCTGCGATCGAGAAGCAAGCGCGTGGCGATAAGGAAATGATCGTCATCACCGAAATTCCTTATCAGATCAACAAGGCGAAGCTCATCGAGCGCATCGCCGAGCTGGTTCAGGAAAAGAAGATCGAAGGCATCACGGATTTGCGCGACGAAAGCGACCGCGAAGGCCTGCGCGTCGTCATCGAATTGCGACGCGGCGAGCAGCCGGAGGTCATCCTCAACAACCTGTACAAGCAGACCCAGATGCAGACCAGCTTCGGGGTCATCATGCTTGCCATCGTCAGTGGCCAGCCCCGAGTCCTGAATCTTCAGGAAGTGGTCAAGTACTTCGTCGAGCATCGGCTTGAAGTGGTGCGCCGGAGAACCCGATTTGAACTGAGGAAGGCGGAAGAACGGGCGCACATCCTGGAAGGCCTCAAGAAGGCACTCGACAACATCGACGCCGTCATCAAGCTCATCCGTGCGTCGAAAGCGCCTCAGGAAGCTCGCGAAGGGTTGATGCGTCAGTTCCAGTTTTCGCAGGTCCAGGCGCAAGCGATTCTGGATATGCAACTCCAGCGTCTGACCGGCATGGAGCGCGAGAAGATTCTCGAAGAACTGGCGAACCTGGTGAAACGCATTGCCGAGCTGAAAGAAATCCTGGAAAACGACAAGGTTCTGCGTGCGCTCGTGGTGAAAGAGCTGAAGGAAGTGCAGAAACTCTACGCCGACGAGCGCCGTACGCAGATCGTCGACGAGCATGCCGACATCAAGCTTGAGGATCTTATCTCCGTCGAGGACGTCGTTGTGACGGTGACTCACTCAGGCTACTTAAAGCGCACGCCCGTCAGCGACTATCGCCAGCAACAGCGCGGCGGCAAAGGCCGCATCGGGATGCGCACTCGTGAGGAAGATTTTGTTGAGTATCTCTTCGTCGCATCGACGCACAGTTATCTTCTGATCTTCACCAACCAGGGAAAGGTACATTGGCTGAAGGTTTATGAGATTCCCGACGTGGGCACGGCTGGCAAAGGCAAGGCCATCGTGAACCTTGTGAACCTGGGTCCGGATGAAAAGATGACCGCCGTCTTGACCGTGACCGATTTTGCTGCAGACCGATTTGTCATGTTCGCCACACGGCGGGGTGTCGTCAAAAAAACACGGCTCGACGCCTTCAGTAATCCCGATGGCGCGCGGCATCATAGCGATCTCAGTGGATGACGGTGACGAGTTGATTGCGGTGGAACTCACAACCGGAAAGGACCAGATCTTCCTCGGCACACACGACGGTCAGTGCATTCGGTTCCACGAAGACGATGTCCGCGATATGGGCCGCCAGGCGCGAGGCGTCAAAGGCATTGAGCTTTCGGAGAATGATTACCTGGTTGGAATGACGGTAAGCGGTGATGAGGGCATGATTTTGTCTGTCACCGAGCACGGCTATGGCAAACGAACATTGGTAAGCCACTATCGCGCTCAGGCGCGCGGCGGGAAGGGCGTGATCAATGTCAAGACCACCGACAAGAATGGCAAAGTTGTCGCCATTATGAAAGTGGACCTTAATTCGGAGCTGATTGTCATCACCGCCCAAGGCAAGATCATCCGACTCGAGGCCGCCGCCATTCGAGCCGCGGGGCGGAGCACCCAGGGAGTAAAGCTGATCGACTTGGGTGATGATGACAAAGTCGCTGCCTCCTCGCTCATCACCAATCAATCCGAAAAGTTACTGGAGGAGAAACCCCCAACGGTTCACTAAACCCTTACCAGAGAAAGCGAAGGCCAGCCAGCTCTCGATCCCCAAGGTAATGCCTGATCAGCCCTTTGCCGATGATTCAGGCTATGAATGCCCTGGCTCCAACCCGCGTGATGGTGGTCGACGACGATGCGGGGTATGCCCGTCTTCTGGTCGATTGCTTTTCAGGGCTTGGGTTTGAGGTTCTGTACGTGGAGTCCGGTGCGCTAGCTCTTGCAGCGGTTGCAGGGTTCCATCCAGAGATTATCCTTCTCGATATCCGAATGCCTGAAATGGACGGCTTTGAAGTCTGCCAGTCCATTCGCAAGAATCCTCAGTACGCAAGTATCATCATCATCATGTTGACCTCCGTCGGAGAGGTGGAAGACAAGATCAAGGGAATCGATATCGGCGCCAACGACTACGTTGTCAAGCCGTTCGGACTGTCCGAGCTGTTTGAAGTCGTAGCCCGGGTTAATCGGTTTCTCGAAACGAAAGGTGGTTATCTGCGGAAAGTGGAGGAAGAAAAGTTCACTACTCTGCGTGGCGCAGCCAACACCGTTTGCCACGAAATCAACAATCCACTGACAGCCATCGTGGGTGCAACCCGCGTCCTGAACATGAAGCTCGCGGACCGCGCAGACGCAGCCGAGCTCCAGGCGGAAACGAAAAACATCCTTGACGCAGCTAACCGCATCCAGTACATCACGCATCAACTAGCCAGGGCGATTCGGGTCGTTACTACCGAGCCTGTCCCCGGAATCAAGATGATCGACCTCAAGGCCTCATCGCGGAACGAATAGCCGGGAGCTTGGCGGGTATCGCGGTCTTGATGATGTCAATCCGGCTCTTCAGAACTCAACTTGATCTCCGACAAGACTTGTCGAAGAGCGTACTTTCCGACTCAGAGTTGAGTTACAATCAAGCCCGACCACACCAATCTGAGAAGTAACGGCGCAGCCATTGGCTTGATGACGCTGCCGACGTCAACCTTCCCCACAATCACAGAGCAGCCATTGAAATTGAGGTGAACTGTATGAACTCCCCAGCCCAGGAACGGGACGGATTTCAGCTAACTTCCAAGACGTTCGTGGTGCCTACCGACACTTCTCGACTCGATCCTACCCTCAAACGCAGGACGACGATCTGCAACCTTTTCGCGAATCATCACCTTTCCATCCGCGACATCATGCGAATTCTGGATGAGACCTACGCAAGCGTCGTTGGGACTTTGATCGAATTTGGTCTGGTCTATGAACGCCGCCATGGCCGCCAGGAACCGGTCAAGATCGAACGCAGGCACACCTTCTTTCGCTCGCTCTAGTCAAACCAACGTCAGACGACCAAGTCAACGGAGGCTGGTTCTTTGCTGTATCGGATGAATGGGGGTCTCAGGTCGGAGACCCGCGAAATATAGCGTCCCCCCTTGGACAAGGGACTTCAGGGGGTTGAGGACACGATTCTTCGGAGGAAGCGTGTTGCTGCAGCTCTCGCTCCCAGCAAAATCAAATTCAAGTCGCCGCCCTCACCCCATGCCCTCTCCCAATGGGAGAGGGTGGCCACAGACCGGGTGAGGGGCCAGTCTACCTTGGCGGCTTGCCGCGGCTCCTCATCCTAAAACAGAAACTTCAGTGCAAAGCGGATCTGCCGCTCGGTAGCCTGAGCCGTGGTGATCGCACTGAAGTTGTTCAAATTCGTGATGGTGCCATCCGCCGCACGCACTGGCGCCGAGGCATCTGCGTTTGGATTATTAAAGGCCGGAGTGTTGGTCACATTGAAAGCCTCCACCCGGAACTGCATCGTCCAACCCTCGGTGAGCCTGAAATCGCGGAATATACTTGCGTCCAGGTTCGCCAGTCCCGGACCGCGCATCAGGTTCCTGCCGGTGCTGCCGAAGCGCGCTGTGGTAACTGGCATGAAGGCGTAAGGGTCGAACCAGGACTTGCCCGGTCCGATCTGGCCGGGCTTCTCCACAGTAGATTTCACCTGGTCTGCGGTTTGCTGGTTACCCGGCGAGTTTACGGAAGCGCCGTTTGAGGTCACGTTGAACGCTTGCCCGCTTTGGGCGCTGAAGACTCCGTTCAACTGCCAGCCACCCGCCAGCCACGAGGCAGGACCCTCGGTAGCCCATTTCTTTCCTTTTCCAAACGGCAGCTCATAGACGGCGTAGAGTTGCAGATTGTGTGGGCGGTCGAAGGCGGTCACAGCCCTGTTCCGGCGCCACATGTCCACCCAGTGCCACGTCAGCCCGGAGTCGCTGTTGTCGGCATAACCAATGGCCTTGGAGAACGTGTACGACATGCCGAGCAACGAGCCAGCGCTGAGCCGACGCGTCACTTGCATTTGAAGCGAATCATAGGTGGCCGTGTTGAAAGGCATCAACATGTTGATGTTCGTCGTCAACCGCCCATAACGGGCCAGGCCCCGGCCGGCATTACCGACGCCGGCCCCCTGCGCAGCGTTAATGTTCACGTTGGCCGTCTGGCGGATGGCTCGCGAGCCGACGTACCCGGCTTGAACCGTCACGTGCCCGCCAATCTCACGCTGCACCGTCAGATTGAATGATTGGATGTAGCCTCGGTTGAATACTTCTGGAAACGTCTGAGTTCCGACTGTGAGTGGAAGAACGACCGTGCCCTGACTGAGGTCTGGAACTACCACTGCTGGGATGCCAGTTCGCAGCGTGCCTGCGGCCTGGAAGGTCGAAGCCCCGGTGAACTGGCTGGAAATTGTCGCAGGATAGGCGTCGCGCATGTTCCGGAATGAGTTGGGGTCGATACTGATCCCATAGCCTGCGCGCACAACGGTCTTCTCAGTCAGGCGGTAGGCAATGCCGAATCGTGGCGCAAGCTGCCCAGCACCCACATCCACGCCCGTATCCGTCGGAGTGCTTCCTAACCCGCCGACCAGCACCTTGTCCGTGACAGGGTCGTAGCGCTCGCCGCCCCGGTGGTCGCGTGTCGCAAACGGGTAGTACTCATAACGCAAACCGTAGTTCAACGTCAGTTTCCGGTTCACCTGCCACTGATCCCGGGCATAGAAACCTGTGGAAGGCATCCGCACGGCGGCGGGGTTGATGTACTGAAGGTCTTTGCCCATTCCCTGCGGAAGGCCTAGCAAAAAGTCGGCCCAGGCATGGAACTGGTTCGGTGCCACGCCTCCGCTCAAGGCAGTAAGGCCCCCGGTGAAGTTGAAGCCACCCCGCGGCCCGAATGCTGCTTGCGGCTGGAAATGGTTGATGGTGTAGTAAGTGTACTCTGCGCCGAAACGCAGCGAATGGGCACCCTTCACCCAGCCCAGATTTCCCGCGGCCACGTATTGATTGTCTCGGAACAGGAACGGGTTGGACACATTGGGATTTCCCAGGGCGGAATTGCCAGTAATGTTAAAGCGAGGATAGCCGCCCTGCAACCGGTCCGGGCCATTGGTCCCTGGAATCTGTAGATCTTCGAGACCATAGTTCTTGTCGATATCAACGTTCTGGGCACCCAATCGCTGACGCGTAAAGCCAATATTGCCATCCAGCAGAACCGTTGAAGACAGCGTGTAGGTGCCGCCCACCGCGGCGCTTTGCACTCGCCCAGGCGCCAAACCCGGTTGTCCGCCAGCCAAGGCGTCTCCACCAGCGGCACCTAGAGAGGGCGGATCGAAAATCTCGCTCGGTGAAATGGAATACCGGACGAACATGGAGGCTTTCGAGGTGGGGTTGTAGTTCACCTTGAAATCGTAGTTGTCGCGGTCAAACTCATACGTGTCGGCAGCAAAATAGTTATTTGTGAAACCACCGCTGGTTGGGTTAGGCAGCAGGGCAATCATTTTCAGCGCAGCCGGATCGATACGGTTTGAAGGAATGCGGTTATCCGGGAAAGGCGTCCTGCCGGTCCCATTGGCGTTTCCAGTCAAAGGATCAAAGATCGTGGTTCCCGTGCCGGCGAAGTCCCCCTGCCGCATCGCACCGGTCGCAATCGTGCGATTCAGGAATGCATGCCTGCGCCGCGTGGTGCGCTCAAAGTTCGCAAAGAAAAACAGCTTGTTCTTTATGATTGGCCCGCCAATGGTGCCGCCAAACTGATTGAACAGATTCTTCGGAACCCGGTCACCCAGGAAGAAATAATTTCGCGCCGCCAGCTTGCTGTTGCTATGGAACCAGTGTCCGCTGCCGTGAAAGTCATTCGTTCCCGACTTGATCTGAACGTTTACTGCCGCGCCACCTGCCATTCCCTGTTCCGCGTCAAAACTGTTCGTGACGACGTTGACCGTTTCAATTGCTTCAGCGGGAGGCACGTAGGCCACGATGTGGGGCAGCCAGGGATAGCTGATGGTTGCGCCATCGAGCCGGGTATTGTTGTTTGAGTACGAAACACCATTGAAATTGGTACCCAATGCGCGCTGCGGGTTTCCCGCATCGGAGTGGAGCTCTACGGGCGGGCTGGCGCCAGGAATGAGGCGATAAAGCTGTTGGAAGTTGCGGCCGTTGGTGCCTCCAATAGGAAGGTTAATGACTTGCGACTTCTCGATCTGAACACTGACTTCAGCGCGGTCGGTCTGTAGAACCGCCGTATCCGCCACGACCGTGACGGTTTCTGTGAGCTGCGTCACCTCAAGACCCGTATCCAGACGCAAAACCGCATTCGCTTTGATGTTGACCCCTTCCTGCACCACGGTTCGGAAGGAGGGAGCCGAAAGCGTGACTTTGTAAGTGCCGGTCTGAAGATCGTTGAAAAGGTAAACTCCGCGATCGTCCGTTGAAACTTGCCTGGTGACACCTGTGGCCACGTTCGACGCCTCCACCTTGGCATCAGGGACTGCCGCACCTGAAGCATCCGTGACATTGCCCGTCAGCGATCCATATAGGACTTGGGCATAAGATGAATTTGGAGCGAAAAAAACACTCATAGCCACTGCAATACACAGAGTCGCAAAACGCAGCGCACGCTTGCTCGTTTGCATATACACCTCCAGGGCGTTGAAGAACCGTAACAACTGTTAGTCGAATGGATTTGCTGCTTTTTACCACACTTGCAGACTTACACCAAGAGTTTTGGACAACGCTGCATGCGTAGTCCGACAGCGTTGTCGGGTTCCAACAAGGCCTGGCACAGCATCAGATCTCAAGACAAACCAGAGGGTGAAATGAATCGCACAGTCATGGTAGGCATGATCGAGGTGTGGGAATACAGCGGACCTCCGGTAACCGGGGCGGTCGTTGACTTTCGATGGTTGCAGTCATAGCATCACGATTTAGGTGCTAATTAATGGTTATGGTTAGGGGCACATGCATAGGCCTCTCCGTCTAACAGCGGTGGTAGAGTCACCGTTGCGCTCCGCCCCACGCAGCACATCGCCAATCGGGTCTTCATTCACCGCTGAACCGGAAGGGTTGGAACCCTGATACCTCACGAAAACCCAATCCGCAAAACGATGAACACAACCGCGATGCAATTGAATCCCTATCTCAGTTTCAACGGCACGTGCGAAGCCGCGTTCAAGCTCTATGCGCAGTGCCTTGGAGGCAGGATTGAGTTCATGACGACCTACCAAAACCGGCCGGAGGATTATCCAGTACCCGCCGAATGGCGTGAGAAGATCCTTCATGCCACGCTGAAGGTAGGTGACCAGATACTGATGGGCGCTGATGCTCTGCCCGACCGCTATCAGAAACCGCAAGGGTTTTCTCTAACCCTAGGCCTCAAGGATGAGGTAGAGGCAGAGCGCATCTTCAAGGCACTGGCAGAAAACGGGACGATAGAGATGCCGCTTCAGGAGACATTCTGGGCGGTCCGGTTTGGCGTGCTGATTGATCAGTTCGGCATAACTTGGTCGATTAACTGCGAGCGACCTACTTGATCCATACGCTTGTCGCCGGGTTCGGGAACAGCCGTGGGGCAAGGATATGGTGCTCATCGCTCTAACAGGATGGGGGCAGGAAGAAGATCGCCGCAAGTCGCACGAAGCGGGCTTTCACGGCCACCTGGTCAAGCCCGTGGACCCTACCGCCCTCATGAAGCTGCTAAGTTCGGCGTCGTCGGCCAAGAGCGTCAGCTAACTAGGTGCCGTTCGCTCGCGATAGCGCACCCGTCATGTAGGTACCCTGGAATGAACGCTGTATTCTTGAAGGCCGTCCAGAGAATTGGCTTCGTGCTTGTAGCGGCCACTCTCTTCACCGGATGCACGCGGGAATCGACCGACACCCACCACGCGCGGAACATGGCAGACGTCGTCACCTCCTCCGATGGTATTCCCATTGCGTATCAAGCGTATGGTTCGGGGACTCCGGCCCTCGTCTTCGTCCACGGGTGGTCGTGCGACCGAAGCTACTGGATGGGACAGTTGCCACCGTTCTCGCGGCAGTTCAGGGTAGTAACCGTCGATCTTGCGGGCCATGGGGAATCCGGTCTCGGACGCGAGGCTTGGACGATGGGAGCGTTCGGTGGTGACGTTGCGGCTGTCGTCAAAAAGCTTGGCGTCAACCGCGCAATCCTCATTGGTCACTCTATGGGAGGCGACGTCATCGTGGAAGCGGCGCGCCGTCTGCCGGGCTGTGTTGCTGGCTTGGTTTGGGTTGATACCTATAGGCAACTCCGGACAACCCGCACTCCAGAACAACTTCAGGCATTCATGGAGCCATTTCGTGCCAACTTCGCGGAAAAGACCCGTACCTTCGTTCGGGACATGTTTCCCCCAAGTTCCGATCGCTCTCTGGTTGAGCGGGTGGCGGCGGACATGTCGTCGGCCCCTCCCACGGTTGCCCTCGGGGCGATGGAGTTTGCGATAAGCTTCGATCGGGAGATCCCCCGAGCCCTGCAGGAGCTGAAACTGCCGGTGGTTGCCATCAATCCCGACGACCGGCCGACCGATGTGGCATCCATGGAGCGCTACGGGGTCGAGGTGGTTATTATGTCGGGAGTGGGCCATTTCCTGATGATGGAGGATCCCGAGCGTTTTAATGCGCTCCTCAAGAAGGCGATCGACAAGCTCCTTCGATGAGGGTGGTCGCGGCCTCTGACATCAATCGCTCGAAAGTCATGACCGAATCTCAGCAGCCATCATTGCAGACGGGTACGACCGGGCATACCCGCTGGGTCAGGATCTCCCACTGGATCGTAACGGTAAGCTTCTTGACGCTGGCCTTTACCGGCGTCGTGATTCTTATGGCCCACCCACGACTCTACTGGGGCGAGGCAGGCAACAATCTCACACCGGCGCTGATCGAACTGCCCATCAGCCGAAACCACCAGCATGGCGGATGGGAAAAGACCGCCCCCTTCTTCCAGGATTCGGCATCTCCCGTCAGCGCGAACCGGACCTACGAGATTTTTAACCAGAACGGCTGGGGGCGAAGCCTGCACTTTCTGGCGGCATGGTTCCTCGTCGTGCCTGGCGTCGTCTATCTGCTAGCTGGGATCTTCACCGGCCATTTCCGGCGTCACGTCGTGCCCCGGGCCGGCGAACTCACTCCGCGCCTCATCGCGCAGGATCTGAAAAGCCATCTGCGCCTGAAAATCCGAGCCGCGACCGGTGGCCCGCACTACGGTCTTCTGCAAAAATGCGCCTACTGCGGAGTCGTCTTCTTCGCCCTACCTCTGGCGGTGGTGACTGGCCTGGCGATGTCGCCGACCGATTACCGCCGCGTATCCGTTCCTGTCGGCCATCTTCGGCGGATTCCAGTCCGCCCGCACCATCCACTTCTTTGCCTCCGTCGTCCTCGTGCTGTTTCTGCTCGTGCATGTCGTGATGATCATCAAGTCAGGATTTAAACGCCAGATGCGCGCCATGACCTTCGGGAAAATAACATGAAAACCAAACAACTGATCACTCGCCGCAAGGCGCTCGTCGCCGGACTGTCCTCTGCGGGCGGACTGCTCCTGTCCGGTTGTTCGAAAAAGCTGCCGCCGACCTACGGCAACATTCTGCGCATGGGCGACAACTTGACGTATGCCGCCCATCGAGCCCTGTTACCGGGACAGTCGCTGGCGAGGGAATACAGTCACAAGGACATCACTTCGTTTCCGGCCATCGGCACTACGAATCCGGGCGATCCCAACAAACCCAGGCCCAGCGAAACCTATCGTCGCCTGCAGAGCAGCGCATTTGCGGACTGGCGTCTATCGATCGAGGGGTTGGTCGCCCGGCCTGGATCCTACTCGCTCGCCGACCTCAAGCGGTTCCCTTCCCGGACGCAGATCACGCGGCATACCTGTGAGGAAGGCTGGTCCGCTATCGGTGAATGGACGGGCGTGCCACTGAGCCGGGTGCTGGACGCAGCGGGCATACTCCCTGCAGCCCGCTTCATCAGCTTCTACTCCTACGATGACTGGGCCGACAGCATCGACATGTTCGACGCACTGCACCCTCAGACCCTTCTTGCCTACGGCATGAATGGACGGGATCTGCCCATTCCTCACGGGGCGCCGGTGCGTCTGAGAGTGGAAACTCAAATGGGCTACAAGAGCATGAAGTATCTCCAGCGCATCGTCGTCAGGGACGAGTTCGACGACGGTGGTGAAAAGGGCAACATACAGAACGGGTGGTCGTGGTACGCGGGTATCTGAGCCTGGCCGCAACTGAGGAGGTGCGCTTGAAAAGAGTTTTGGCGGTGTGTTGCATCGCTTGGGTTGTGGCTTGGGCAGCGTTCGCGCTTGCGGCGGATGCAAAGAAGTTGACCGTGCGCGTGCTGGACGGCCAGCCAATCGCGGCGCGGGTGAGCGTCTTCGGCAGCGACGGTAAGCCATATGCGCCGGCGGGGAGCATCCTGCGTCAGCCCGAAGGAGCGATACCCTACTTCTACACCGATGGCAGCTTTGTCGTGACACTGCCGCCGGGCGCAGCCCGCCTGGAGTTCTGGCGAGGTGTCGAATACCTTCCTGTGCGCGTCGACGTTGACCTGCAATCCGACGCGGAAATCGCCGTCCGGCTCGCCCGGTGGGCGCACCCGACCGAGCAAGGTTGGTACTCTGGCGATTCCCACATCCACCTGCATACTGGCGGTCCCATCAAAGTCGAGATCGCCGACGCCCTGCTGGCCGCACGTGCCGAAGACCTGAATTTCTCCAACCTCTGCGTCTCCAACAACGTGGGCGACGACATCCGTGACGCTGAGCTCATCACCGGCAAGCCGCATGCCCTTTCTGATGAGCAGCACCTGCTCGTCTTTGGTGAAGAGATGCGCAGCTCGATCTACGGCCACATGCAGTTCTTCGGCATCAAGAAGCTCGTTGAACCGCAGTACACCGGCTTCGACAAGACGCCGCTCTCCAACGACTATCCACCCAACTTCGACCAGGCCGAGGAGGCAGTCCGCCAGGGTGGCGTCGTCACCTACGGGCATCCCATCTTCACAAACCAGCCCGATCCCTTCACGGTCGATCCTCTGGTGCATAACGCCGCGGCTCGCGAATTGCCGATCGATGCGATTCTGGGCAAGGTGCACGCGATTGATCTCATGTGTTACGGCAGCGACGAGGACCTGTCGGCCCAGCTTTGGTATCGACTGTTGAATTCCGGTCTGCGGCTGGCGGCGTCTGTGGGGACGGACGCACTGCTGGATCGTGCCACCCTTCCCTTGGGCGGCGAGCGGGTTTATGTGAAGGTGGACGGCAAGCTCACAATGGAAAGTTGGCTGGATGGCTTGAAAGCGGGCCGCAGTTTCGTGACCAACGGCCCCATGCTCTCGTTGCGAGTCAACGGCCAGGGAATCGGCGAGACCGTTCGGCTGGATGCGCCCGGCAAGGTGCGTGTCGAGGCCGAGGTGCGAAGCGCTTTCCCGCTCAGCTCGCTGGAACTGGTCGTGGGCGGCAACACCGTGCGCAGCGAACCTTGCCCCGCAAAGCAAGGCGAGAATGGCATCGTCGTCAAGCAATTGGTCGCGGACATTGCGATGGAGCGGTCCGGCTGGGTGGCTTTGAGGGCTCGCGGTCCCGAGAGCCGGCATGTTTTCGACGGCCCGGCCTGGGCGCACACCAGTCCCGTCTTTGTCACCGTCGCTGGCAAACCGATCGCCAGCAAGAAAGACGCTGCCTTCTTCGTCGAATGGATCGACCGCCTCATCGATTCCATGGGTCGACGCAATCGCTACGCCAAACCCGAAGACCGCCAGCGCGTCGAAGCTTTCGTTCCGCCGCGCCCAGACCCGTTTTCGAGAAATCGCCACCGCCGCCAACTATTGAGAGTTGCAGATCGGTCTTCCACACGCCATAACCCTCGGCACCCCTCGCCCCAATGCGGGAGAGGGGTTGGGGGTGAGGGGGACTCGAAGGAGTGAATCAGCTCCGCGAAACCAGCGCTGGGAGGCTACGGCCTGTAAATGATGCCCCGCAGCCGCGGGAGAAGCGTGGCCCCGGATTCTCCCGGAAGGAGAACGACTATGCCTGAAGTAAACCGCGTCTGGCGGCTTCGTAAAAGGCCCGTCGGCGAAATCACTGACGATGTTCTGAGTTTTGAAGAAGAATCCATTCCTGAACCAGGCCATGGGGAATTCTTGTTTCGACTGAATTACCTGTCGCTCGACCCCACGAATCGGATCTGGATGAGCGATATGGATCAATATATGCCACCCGTAGAACTCGGCGCTCCGATGCGGGGTGTTGTTTGCGGCACCGTTGTCAAATCTCATCATCCTGACTATGCGGAAGGCGCCGTCGTGAGTGGTCTAGGCGTCTGGGCAGACTATCAGATCGGCACACCTCAGACAGTCCGGCCAATGGGTGATACCAGGCCGCTTCCGGTCGTCGATGCATTCAGCACGTTTGCGGTGGTGGGTCCTACTGCCTACTTTGGACTTCTGGACATCGGCAAGCCCAAGGAGGGGGAAACCGTCGTGGTCTCGGCCGCCGCTGGTGCCGTTGGTTCCATTGTCGGCCAGATTGCCAGGATCAAGGGCTGCCGTGTTGTCGGGCTTGCTGGAAGCAAGGAAAAATGCGCCTGGATTAAGAACGAACTCGGCTTCGACGCGGCGATCAACTATCGGACAGAAGACGTACCCAAAGCGCTCGCCGCTGCCTGCCCGGACGGCATTGATGTCTACTTTGACAACGTGGGTGGCGAGATTCTCGATGCCTGTCTGAAGCTGATGAATCTCAAGGGCCGCATTCCGACGTGTGGCCTCATTTCTCAGTACAACGCCACCGCTCCAGCACCTGGACCCTGCAACTATTCGCGAATCCTCATGCAGCGCTTGCGCGTAGAAGGTTTCATCGTCCTGGATTTTGGAGCGCGATACCCTGAAGCGATAGCCGCCCTTGGTCAATGGATGGCCCAAGGCAAGGTCAAGGTCCGCACCCAGGTCGTTGACGGCCTGGAAAATGCGCTTCAAACATTGAAGAAGCTCTACACAGGTGCGAACACCGGCAAACTGATGATTCGCGTGAAGGACGCGGTTGGAGCTTGAAACATGGACAGAGTGAGAAGTTGGCTGTCTGTCGCAAGCGGTGTCTTCCCGGGTCGAGGGACAGCGATCTGGTTTTTAGCGATGAGCCTTGTTGGCTTCGCCGCCGCGCTCACTCCCCAGTCACGGTCGTCCAGTTCGTCAAGCTTCGAGCGTGGTGTTTTGCCACCGCGATGGACTGATCAGACTCCTGACTGCGAGCACGCTCCGGCGTTTCGTGTGCACGAGTACAACCCCACTTTCTTCATTTTGCGGCAATCCGGTTGCACGCATTTCGAGAAGCCGTTTCTCTACCTGCTTCTCGGATCGAAGGAAGCCCTGCTGGTCGACACCGGCGCACCGGGTGCCGACGTTACCAAAATACTGGGAGAGTTGCTGCCTACCAAGTCGCCACAAGGGGTAAACCCGTTGCCAGTTCTCACCATCCACTCGCACGGTCACGGCGACCACACAGCGGGGGACGCTGCGCTCCGACGCCGAGCCGCCACCCGCGTAATCGAGGCGCAGCCAGAAGCAATCATGCGGTTCTTCGGCCTCAGGACCTGGCCTGCAGAAATCGCGGAGTACGATCTTGGAGACCGCGTGGTGGACATCGTGCCCATTCCGGGCCATGACAAGGTATCCGTCGCGATCTATGACAGGCGGACCGGAATTCTGCTCACGGGAGACACGTTGTATCCGGGTCGTCTCTATGTGCGCGATGCGCGCGCCTTCGTCGACAGTATTGATCGACTCATCAACTTCACCGGGCCGCGTGGTGTTTCGCACATCCTCGGGGCTCACATCGAAAACACGCGCACGCCGTATCTGGATTATCCGGAGGGAACGAAGCTCCAGCCGGAGGAACATGTGCTGGAGTTAGGGCGCGCCCATCTGCTTGAGCTGCAGGACGCACTGCGCCAGATGGGCAATCGCCTCGATCGCCGTTCGTTGCGCGACTTTACGATATGGCCCGTGGCTCCATGACGATGGCCGAATTCGCCACAGCGTTCTTTTGAAAATCACGGCAGCAGTGCTTCTCCGATTCCTCGGCCATGCGAGTTGAGACCGCTTGGCCGAGGTCGCTCAACCGCGTCGGCGGTGGGGTTCATAAAGGCCGCAGTGTTAGTCACGTTAAAAGCTTCCACCCGGAACTGCATGTCGAAGCCAACCTTTTAGCGATTGCGTGTAAGCTCACTGCCGAGTAAACTTTTATAACGATCTGCACCGCGCGGCAGCGGTTGCGACCTCGGTCGCACCGAGAAAGCGGTTCCCGCAGCACCGACGACGTTGCCAGTCCCCGCTCGGGTTGTCGCGCCGTAGCTCATTGCTCTCTTCTTCCACTGCACGACGCGGACAAGCAAAGGAGCAATTGGAAATGAAGCATACCTTCGCCGTCTCTATCGGTGGCGCCGCAGGTCAAGGAGTCGCTACTCCGGGCAACATTTTCGCCAAGATTTTCGCTCGCCGGGGCTTGCACCTCTACGCCTACAACGCCTACCAGTCCATCATTCGTGGTGGCCACACTTTCCTCACTATTCGGACCGGTCCGGAAAGGGTCACCAACCACGGGGACAGAATCGATCTGCTCATCCCCTTGAACCAGGACACCATGGACCGTCACCTGCACCTGCTCGGATCCGGTGCCGCAGTCATCTACAACGGCGATACCATCATACCGGGCAAGCCGTGCGAAGGAGTCCGCCTTTGTCCGCTCCCGGTCGGCGAGCTCAGCGGAAAAAGCCGCAACAAGGTGGAACAGAACACGCTCGCCGTCGGTGCCGCACTCTCGATGATGGGAGTTGGCTTTCAGGCGCTGGAAAAAGTGCTAACCGAGCAGTTCAAGAAGAAAGGCGACGCGGTTATCCAGGAGAACACGGCAGTGGCGCGCGCGGCCTATGAATACGCGACAGTGCATTTCGAACCGTTCGCGCACGCGCTGCCGATGACCGACAAACACTACGCGGTTGCCACCGGCAATATGGCACTGGCCATGGGCGGGGCCGCGGCCGGCGTCAAGTTCTATTGCGCCTACCCTATGAGCCCGTCTACCGGCGTCCTCCACTGGATGGCCGCTCACGCACGCAAGGCAGGCATCATGGTACGTCAGGTCGAAGACGAAATCGGCGTGATCAACATGGCCATCGGAGCCGCTCATGCCGGCGTTCGTACCATGTGCGCCACCTCCGGCGGCGGTTTCGCGCTCATGACCGAAGGCCTCGGAATGTCCGCCATGATTGAGACTCCGATCGTCGTCATCGACGTCCAGCGTGCGGGACCTTCCACCGGCGTGCCCACCAAGACCGAGCAGGGCGATCTGTGGCAAATGCTCGGCGCGGGCTTCGGCGACTTCCCACGTATTATTGCCGCTCCCACCGACATCCCCGACTGCTTCAAGCTGGTCACCGAGATGCATAACCTCGCTGACCGCTTTCAATGTCCCGGCATCGTCCTCGGCGACCTCTTGCTTTCCGAGGGTACCGCCAGTATCGATCCAGCGGAGTTGGACTTCAATGTCCCGATCGATCGCGGCGAGATGATCACCTCCAACACCAACGGCGCGGAACGCGTATAAGCGCTACGTCATCACGCCCAACGGGGTCTCCCCGCGTGCTATTCCTGGCGTCCCTGGCCACATCCACACAGTTGCCACCGATGAACACGACGAAGACGGCGTCCTGCTCAGCGATGAGTTCACCAATCCCATCAAGCGGCGTGCCATGATGGAGAAGCGGCAGCGCAAAGTCGCCGCCATTGAGGCCGCTGTTGCGCCGCCTCAGCTCAGCGGTCCGGCGGAGGCCGACGTCACATTGATTGGTTGGGGCTCCACCAAAGGCGTCATCATGGAAGCCATCGAGTTGCTCGCCGAGCAAGGCATCTCCTGCAACCACCTGCATCCGCGCTGGCTGGTTCCCCTGCACGGCGATGCTATCCTCCAACAGCTCAGCCGGGCCAGACGCACCATCATCATTGAGAACAACTACAGCGGACAATTCGCGCGCTACTTGCGCAGCGAAACCAGCTTCGTGCCATCCGGCCACATTCGCAAATATGACGGCGAGCCCTTTCTGCCTCACCACATCGTCGAAGCCGTAAAGGATCAGATTGCCGGCAAAACGTCGCTCTCGGTTCCCGTGCAGGAAATCATGGTTTAGGAGAAATGAATATGGCTACCACTCTTGCCTCCCCAGCTTTGACCCTTGCCGATTTTAAAGGAAAGGTCGACCCCGACTGGTGTCCAGGCTGCGGAGACTTTGGCGTCCTTGCCTCCTTGAAGTCAGCGCTTGCTGAGCTCAAGATTTCTCCGCACGATGTCATCACCATCAGCGGCATCGGCTGCTCGTCGAACCTCCCCGGCTACATCAACACCTACGGCATGCACACCCTGCATGGCCGCGCACTGGCTGTCGCAACCGGCGTCAAACTCGCCAACCACGACCTGCACGTCATCGTCACCGGCGGCGACGGTGACGGGTTCGGCATCGGTGGCAATCACTTCATTCACACCATGCGCCGCAATGTCGACCTCCTCTATGTCGCGATGGACAATCAGATCTACGGTCTCACCACAGGCCAGGTCTCCCCTACCAGCAGCATCGGTATGAAAACCAAGAGCACTCCGTTCGGCAGCATTGAAGGCCCCATCAATCCGATCGTGCTCGCCCTGGCCGCCGGGGCCACCTTCGTCGCCCGCGGCTTCAGCGGCGAACCCAAACACCTTACTGATCTCATGAAGCAGGGCATCCGCCACGAGGGCTTCTCCTTCATCGACGTCTTCAGCCCTTGCGTCACTTATAACCACGACAATACCTACCCCTGGTTCAAACAGCGTGTTAAGAAGCTGGAAGACGACGCCTCTTACGATTCTTCCAACTGGAACGCCGCCATGGACAAGGCTCGAATGTGGGGCGACACAATTCCGATCGGCAAGTTTTTTGAACGTACGGACCTGCCGTCGCTCCACGGAGCCGAACCGATTCTTTCTGACGGCGGCCCGCTTGCACACCGTTCTCTGGGCATTGCTCCGGAGATGGCTCGCCAGTTTGTGGAGGAGCTGATGTAGGTTGGAAACGTGGCTGTGTACCCGAAACCCTGGCGGCCTGTGATTTCTGCCAACTCAGAATAGCTGTGGAGGCTGCTCAACCACAAGAATCTCCAGCCGATTGACGGCCGCCCGGCCAACCGCCACTCTGTCATTGCCATGACGGCGCACACCGTTTGCAATACCGACTATAGATCCACACCTCCTAACGATCCGCACCCCTATCCCTGGATGAACTCGCTCTTTCGAACACCGCAATCTTGAAGCACCGGCTAGCCCCAGCCAATCCGGATACCACAGCTTCAGCCGAGGATGTCCCCCCAGGGCCATGCGGAGGCCAGCTCATGAGTGCGTTGGCTCAGAGAGTGGTCGTCATTATATTCTGCAATTCTCGATAGTTACCTATTCGGTTGCTTAGTCAGGAATCTCTCCCGATCGTTGTCGTATCAGACGGGTCAAACAATATGTTGAATATGAAGAGGTGAATCCGTTACTCTTTGAGGAACTGAATCCAAGTCTTGCATCGCGTGCCATCTCTGCGGAAAGGTGTCTCATGAAGGCTAAGCCCTCATTTCCTGGAATTCGCGTAACTGCCAACGGGAACCAACTGGTTTCCTACCACACAGAAACACGTATTGCCGATGCCGGTGTGTTCTATCCCATTACGCCCTCGACCGAAGGCGGTGAGTTGTACCAACAGGCGTTTGCCGAGGGCAAACTCAACGTCTTTGGCCTGAACACCATCGCCGTTGAGGCCGAAGGTGAGCACGCGGCCCAGGGAGGGGCCATCGCACACTCTGTGTGCGGCAAACGAGTGGTCAACTACACTTCGGGCCAGGGGGTCGTCTACGGCGTGGAGCAGTACTATCACGCCCCAGGCAAGTGCTCGACCATGGTGCTGGAAGTTGCCGCTCGCGCCCTCACCAAGCACGCCTTGAACGTGCATTGCGGGCACGACGACGTCTACGGCGCGCTCGACACGGGATGGATCATCGTTTTTGGCAAAGACGCCCAGCAGGCCGCCGACCAGGCGCTGATCCTGCGGCGCGTGACGGAGCTCAGCCTCACCCCCGGCATGAACGTCATGGACGGCTTCCTCACCTCCCACCTGGAGCGGACCTTCTACAAGCACGAGTCGGAGCTCATTCGCCGGTATCTGGGCTCACCCGACGACATCATCGATTGCCCCACCGAGGCCCAGCGCATCCTGTTCGGCCCGAAACGCCGCCGGGTGCCTGCCATGATCGACCTGGCGAACCCTGTCCTTCTGGGCCCTGTCCAGAACCAGGAGCACTACATGCAGGGCGTTGTGGCCAGGCGGGACAACTTCACCGAGCCCATTCTGGGGTTCTTCGAAGCGGCATACGAGGACTTCGCCAAGCTCACCGGCCGTTACTACGGTCTGGTCAGCCAGTACAAGACCGACGATGCCGACACGGTTTTCGTGTCGCTGGGCTCGGCCGCGGAGAACATCGAAGCCGCCGTCGACTACCTGCGCGAACGGAGGGACGCCAAGGTGGGTTCCATCCACCTCAACGTGTTCCGGCCATTCCCGGAAGCGGCTGTGGTAAAGGCGCTGTCTGGAAAGAAGAACGTCATCATCCTTGAGCGAACCGACGAACCCATGGCCGGCGACAATCCCATGGGGCGCGACATCCGGACCGCTCTGAACAAGGCCTTGCAGAAAGAGGCAGGGCTTCCAGCCCTCACGATGGAGCAGATGCCCAGGCTCTTCGCGGGCGTCTATGGCCTGGGTTCCCGCGATTTCAGGCCTGAGCATTCGATCGGAGCCTACGAGTTTGCCACCGGCACGCGCGCCCGCCAGGACGGCAAGCGCGCGGCGGACGGGTCCACCTTCATGGTCCTGGGCGTGGACCATCCCTACGAGGTGAAGGCCGACGACACGCCATCGCTGCTGCCCGAGGGAGCCATTGCTGTCCGCTTCCATTCCATCGGCGGCTGGGGCGCCATCACCACCGGGAAGAACCTCGGCGCCATCATCGGCGACTTCAACGACTTCCTCTACGCACGCGACAAGATCGTTGACGAGCTGGGCAATCCCAAAGAGATCATCCACATCAGCGCCAACCCGAAGTACGGGTCTGAAAAGAAGGGAGCGCCGACGTCTTACTTCATGGTCGCGGCGCCGGAACGCGTTCGCGTGAACTGCGATCTGCGCCACGTCAACGTCGTGCTCTGCTGCGACCCCAAAGCGTTCACCCATTGCAACCCGCTCGACGGCATGTCCGAGGGCGGCTCGCTGGTCTGGGAGTCCGAGGAAGAGGGCGAGCAGGCCTGGGAGCGGCTTCCTCTCTGGGCACGCAAGCAAATCATCGACAAGAAGATTCGCGTCTTCACCCTGCCGGGATTCCAGATCGCACGGAAGGCCACCAATCGCGCCGACCTGCAACTGCGCATGCAGGGGAACGCCTTCCTGGGAGCGTTTTTCGCCGTCTCGCCGCTGCTCCATGAATTCCGCATCAGCCAGGAGCAGTTCCGCGAGGTCGTTCACAACCAGTACGTGAAGAAGTTCGGTCGCTTGGGCGAAGCGGTCGTGGCTTCGAATATGGAGGTCATGACCCAGGGATTCGAGCTCGTCCGGGAGATCAATGTCGGAGTGTTAGAGGCGCCCGACCGGTCCACCCTCCGCGGACAGGCGCTTTTGCCGGTCCTGGAAGGCAACGGAAATGGCAACGGACACGGCTGCGGGTCCGGATGCCGTTCGCATGCCATCCCTGAAGGCCAGGCGGAGCGCACGCCGCTCACCCGGGTTACGGCCTTCGATGAGTTGTTCCGGTCGGGTCTCGGCTACGATCAGCCCGCTTCAGCTCTGGCAGCGCTGGGCGTCATGGCTGCCGGCAGCGGCGACACAGCGTCCAAGTACGTCGCCAGGCGTGAAACCCCGCTCTACATTCCCGAAAACTGCACGCAGTGCATGGAGTGCATCGCCGTCTGTCCGGACACGGCGCTTCCCAACTGCTCGCAGGACCTGGAAACCGTGCTGCGAACGGCGATCACGAACTACGTCACCGATTCCAACGAGCGCCATAAGATGCTCGCGCTGCTGCCGGAGATCGAAACACGCACGCGCGCGCTGCATGCGGGAGGGACTGACCACGGGTGGTCCGCCTCTCCAGCAGCTCATCAAGACGGTAACCAACGAGGTCAACGGATTCTCTGCGGAAGCCAAGCAGCAGTTATTCGACGTCATCGACAAAGTGCCGTTGGCCTATCAGAAGGTTACCGCGATCTTTGCCAGTCCCGAGAAGAAGCGCCCCGGCGGCGGTGGCGTGTTTTCGATTTTCGTTTCGGACCTCTGCAAAGGCTGTGCGGCTTGCGTCACGGCTTGCGGCGATCACCAGGCTCTGAAGATGGTGCTGGAGACCGAAGAGGTCAACGCCGAGCATGAGACGGGGACAGCGTTTCCTCGACCTCCTGCCCGACACGCCCCAAAAGTATCTCGGTCTTTACAACGACTCCCGCCCGCAGGACTCCAAAACGGCGACCTTGCGCAACATGCTCATGGTGCGCCGCAACTACGACGCCCTGGTGTCGGGCGATGGCGCCTGCGCCGGCTGCGGTGAAAAGAGCATCCTCCGGGCCATTGCCGCTGTCACCGAGGCCTACATGCGTCCGCTGTATCACGCCAAGGCTGACCGGTTCCGGGCCAAGGCCGACCAGTTCGACCAGATCGGAGTCCAGAAACTGGCTGAGCTGAAGGAACGCAGCCAGGCGGAGTACGACCTCTATCGTCAGGCCGTCGCCCATCTGCTCATGGGGTTGGGTGGCGAGGATGACAAGGACACCAAGGCCCGCATCGCCGCTCATGGTGAGATCTCCGATCAGGACATCGTCCATGCGGTGACGGCGGTTCTGAGGCAGGAGGCCTTCAATCACAAGAATCTCCAGCCGATTGACGGCCGCCTCGCCAATGGCCAGTGCGTCATGGCCATGGCAGCGCACACTGGCTGCAATACCGTCTACGGATCCACACCTCCCAACAATCCGCACCCCTACCCGTGGATGAACTCGCTCTTCCAGGATGGCATCACGGTCGGATGGCTGATGGGAGAGAGCTTCATCGTGGACCATGGCCGCCGATCGGTGATCCCCGAGCGGCTGGTGGATGCGTTGATGCAGCGCGAACAGAACGTCATCAACGCGCGCGAGTTCTATGAATATGTTCACTTCAGCGATGCGGTGATGACCGACCAGGAAATCCTGGAGCTTCCGAAGGTGTGGGTGGTCGGCGGTGACGGCGGCATGGGCGACATCGGCTACCAGAACATGTCCAAGGTCATCCTGCAGAACCGTCCGAACATCAAGGCCGTGATGCTCGACACGCAGGTGTACTCGAATACCGGCGGGCAGAACTCCGACTCGACGCCGATGCTGGGCGGAAACGATATGAACGTGTTCGGCACGGCCACCCAGGGAAAGAACGTGGAGAAGAAAACGGTCGCCGAGACGTTCCTGGCCGGCCACGGCTCGCCCTTTGTCGCCCAGGTCTCCATCGCCAACGCGCCCAGGCTCTACAAGTCCATCCTCGACGGCATCGAGTATCGCGGAGTAGCCTTCCTGCAATGCTTCACCACCTGCCAGCCGGAGCATGGCGTCCCCGACGACATGGCCCTCACGCAGGCCCAGCGCGTGCGCGACTCGCGCGGGGCCCCGGAATTTATCTTCAACCCGAGGCTGGGTGAAACCTACCAGGAATCTCTCGACCTCAAAGGCAATCCTTCGCTGGAGGGGGATTGGTACGAAACGAAGTTCAAGGGTACCAACGAGCCTTACCGCTACACCGTGGCCCACTGGTGCGCCACCGAGGCGCGCTTCCGGAACCACTTGAAGAAGATCCGGAAAGAAGACGCAGCCGCGCTCATCCCGCTGGAAAACATGCTGGTTCGCATCACCCAGCAGGATGTGGTCTATCGCCGCTACCTGCGGCCGGAGCACCGTTCCTACGTGCCCGATTTCGGCGTCTACATCACCATTCCAGGAGCCAAGGGAGATGTCGAGTACCGTTCACTCTCGCGGCAACTGGTGCTGTTCTGTGTGGAACGGCGCAAAGCGTGGCGCATGCTGCAGAGCAAAGCGGGCATCGAGAACAAGGAATACAAGGCCCAGCGCTCGATCCTGGCCGAGGTCGACGCCGGGAAGATCTCCAAAGACGACCTGTTTGCACGCGGCGAGGAGCTGCTAAAGGAACGCGTGAAAGGCGTGGCGGCCTCGAAGTCAGCCTGAAAGCAGCAGGCTCATTCAGTCGCAGCTCCAACCAGCGACCGTCGTGCAGGGATAGTTTCCAATATTCCCAACAACGATAACCTGTCAAGCCTAGCGCCAATGCAAATTGGAACGCTGGGCTTCAGGACCTGACTTGCCTGCCTGTTCAGCTATGTCGCCGGCCTCTGGCCGAGATTGATGCCAAGTGGAAGGCAGTCGGTTTCTGATCTGGATCGGCAAGTGAATTCGGCGATTAGGCTGCAGGTTGTCGAGCCTACAGCGCGAATCCCTGTTAGAGCGCTATGGTGGAGTTGAGCCAACTTGAAACGATCCTGAGCGATCACTCTAGGCTTGAGAATCGCTGGGGACAGCTCCCCGAGTACGTGCATTTTGCGAGTCGAATCCTTCGCGAACGACCGCCGAAGAAGGCTTCAATAGTCGTGGCAGTCCCGATGCGTAGAGGTGTTCAGAGGGTCGAGTGGCAGGAATTCGTGGCGATAGCCAGTTTCCGTACACCGTTCTCTGTCATCGAAGAACTCGCTCGTATCCTCGCCCCCTTTGCGACTGAAACGGGTATCGTGCCCCTTATCAGACCAACACATAGGAGGCGACTCGAAGAACTCGACTGGTCGTCTCGATATATACGAGAACTGGTTGATAACGGTGCTTTGATTTCCGGATCGAAGCGGACATGATGACGGTCGCGAAAGGATATGTGGAAGTCGCAGAGAGAGCGTTGCTCGCGTCGAACGCTGCTCTGCAGAAGAGTATCCACGAGAAGGCAGCCTTCCTTAGCTATCATGCATTCGAATCGATTGGCGGCGCATTCTGTGCTCACCGAGGAGTTACCTACCCTCGCGGCCACAGCAATAAGATAGGCAGGTTCGTGACTGAGTCTAAGAAAGAGAAATTCTCTGGGCTTGTCGGCTATCTTGCTATCACATATGGCTCCCTTCGGAATGCGCTTCTTTACCCAGCCTTGGTGCCTGGAGGGTCCGTGATACTTCCGAAGTCTGTGCTAATCTGCTTCTCAGGCAGACCGTCTCATCGGACAAACAGACTCCTTAGTCAAGAAAATCAAGCCGAATGTCTGAGGCGGCGGCAAAGCTAGGAGTGAACCCAGCCGATCGCCGAGGAAACATCGCGTGGGTTCTAACTACAAGGTCGTCGACCGTCGCCGGGTTACGGAGACCGGTTCGCAAAGGAACCCGAAAGCACCGGGACTTCCCGCAGTCCCGTATAAACGGTTTAGGGATGCTGTTGAGGGAACTTGGCGACATGTCAACTTCCATCTGGAGCGGGGACTGAAACTCGGTTCGCTTACGCCGACCGTCCGTTGGGTCAACATTTGGGGACTAGCGCTGAGCACTCGTCAGACCTACAACGGAGTCCTGCACCTTCTCGCGGACCGCCTAAAGCCGACAACGCTCCCCCTTCAGGGTGCGATCCTCATTCGCAGCATGCTAGAGGTTCTCGGCAACATCATGGCGCTCACCGCAAACGACCGATCGATAAAATGGTTTCTAGCAGACGGCTATCGTCGCAGGTTCGAGCAAATGGCTGCACTCCGCGACCTGTTCGCCGGCAATGACCGTTGGAGCGCGTGGCTGGGAGAAATGAATACTGTTCTTTTGGTGGAAGCGAAGATGATCGGACTCGGTGCGCGGCGACGTTGTCGCCCGACCAAGACAATTCACGAATGGCCGTCGCCGTATTGGATGACGCGAAGTCGTCGACCGAAGGGTCGAAAAAGGGCTCTCCCAGCTCTTCTGAAGGGGAATCGCGCACGGCTGTTTGAGGAAGGGTATCGGCTGTGGTATTCGGTCTTATCTTCCTATGCGCACCAACGCAGCGCTGCTGCTCAAATGGCGATTTTTGCCAACGAACCTGACGCACACTGGGAACCCGGCCGACTGGAGAGCAACGTGGTTTCGGAAGCCTTGCTCTTTTTCGCCTGCACAATGTCGGAGCTAGAAACCGCGGTTATGATGCCGCCATCGGCGGATTTGCGAGCCCTTTGGGCGTTGCTCTGGGACCTCGACGAGCATGCCAAGCGTTTTGTTTGCATCCGGTATCGGCGTCTTCTTGGACTTCCAGCTCTTGGTGTGCACTCAAATACCAAACCCCGAGTTGCTACGGCACGACGAGGCCTAGCCGTGTGACGACCGGTTCCAGCCGCCTCGCAAAAAGCTCAAGCGGCTCCGGAACTCGTTAGACGCCAAGTATCAAAACATGCCGGAACCCAACAAGGAGCAGCTTCGGGAGTATCTCCGATGGACGGTCGCGCTCCAACGCGCGATGGAGTCCTCGATTCGCTTGGATGACCCGTCGAATGTGTGGAAGTACGGTGGATTTAGGGATTTTGCGCGAAAGTACATGCAGCTTGTCGAGACGGTTGCTCAGCAAGTCACCTTGCCCCCGGTATTGGACACATACATCATGAGTAACATGCCGGGCATCGGAGACACCGTCGTGCCTCAACAAAAGCAGATTTTCGACACAGTCTACACAAACGTTTCCATGCTCCGCGCAATTCTGGAGGGCAAGGTCGGCGTTGTTGAGGATGCGACCATCGCGCTAAGGGATTTCCTGCAAGCGCGCCTCAGGTCTGCCATCTTTCGCACCCCAGATCTGGAACGTGACGTTCAGGACGCAGTTGAACAGCTCTTGATCGGTCGTGGCATGCAGAAGGGTCAGGACTACGACCGAGAAGTCGGTCGCGTCAGGGTGTCAGCCAAGGAAGTCGTTCCTGACTTCATTGTTCCGCAGCTTTCCGTCGCGATCGACGTGAAACTGATCAAGACAGGTAAGCGAGTTCGAGAATCAATTGATGAGATCAATGCTGACATCGCCTCCTACTCCAAGATCTACCGGCAGCTCATGTTTCTGGTCTACGACCTGGGGCACATCAGGGATGAGGTCGAGTTCCGGCACGATCTCGAAAAGGTTGGCAACGTTGATGTCCTGGTCATCAAGCACTAGCGCCGGGCCGCTTAGCTTGATCATTAGGCATCCGCGCTTGATAAGAGGTCCGAGAGTAGTAAGCTACTATGAGCGACGAGCCGCGTAAAACATCCCTGTCTATTAAACCGAGGGAATATCCACGGTTCGATCCGGACACAACAAGGGAGCTACTTTTTCACGTCGATAATCTCTTTCACGCTCGCGTAAACTTCTTCCTAACCGCTGAGGCGATATTGTTCGCTGGGTTAGCGACCGTATGGGGGAAAGAAGGTATTGCGCTGGGTATATCGGTTTTCGGACTGCTGTTTACTATCCTGCTGCCACTGGCGAACGTCAATCTCAGTCGCAAGCTGAAATGGCTAATGGACAGGTACAAAGAGGTCGAACCAACGGGGGTTTTCGAGGCTTTCTAAACATCACCACCTGCTGCCTTCCACGGACACTTATCATGTACACCTATTTCATTCCAGCCGGAGCGCTCATTGCTTGGCTCATTGCCACCTTCGTGACTCTCCTCAAGTGTTTATCTTCGCTGGGTGGCGCAGACATCGCAGTTTGATGTCTGCGATTCTGCGAGGTAGCGATTATTTGTGCAGAGGCAACAACACTATTCCGATGCGAGCCATCTTCATTTCATCACTGCAGCACCTATTGCCGCGTGCGCTTGTTTGACTCACCACGGTTCCGAGAGCGGTTCATTGAAACCCTAGATCAGTTAAGAACAGAATTTGACTTCCGGCTCGTGGGCTACACAGGTAACATCAAAGTAGGGCGCCGCCGAGAGTCGTGCCTCCAGTTTGACGGAGAGTTAGTCCATGGCGGACGTGTTTATCAGTTACGCCAGTGAGGACCGAGAGCAAGCTCGTAAGTTGGCGAGCGCTCTAGAGGCACTGGGCTGGTCTGTGTGGTGGGACCGCAAGATCATTGCCGGCCAGACCTTTGATCAGGTGATCGAGCACGAACTGGAGACGGCGAAAGGCGTTGTGGTGCTGTGGTCCAAGTATTCGACCTCTTCCGAGTGGGTTAAGAACGAGGCTGCAGTCGCATCGGGACGAGGTGTGCTCGTTCCTGCACTGATTGACACCGTCAAGTTACCGCTGGAGTTTCGGCGGAAGCAAACCGTCGATTTAACCGACTGGGACGGCGATCCTTCGGATGAGGGATTCAAGGCACTGTGCGAAGGAATAGCGAGCAAGGCCAACCTTTCAGGCGTGGCGCCGCACCAGCCACCCACAAAGCCACCAGAGCCTGGGCTCAGCTGGAGCCGTCGTTGGAAGTTAGGTGCCCTCGCAGCCGTCACTATTGCATTGGCATTTGGAGCTTATCGGTTCTTGATTGTCGCGCCGCGGCAGGACGGCTTTTCTGGCCGGCCGCCCTCCTTCAAAGTGGAGACACTGTCATCTCCGGCCAATGGGATCGACAATCCACAGTCACTTGAGTTGGGAGTTGTTTACAAAGTCACCCTGGAAAAGAACGAAGAGTACTACTTTAGGCTTTCTTTGCCCGCTAGCGATCTGAAGATACTTTTAGACATGCGTCGAGGTGACAATAGGAACAGTAATTTACAGAGCACTCTCTCGGTTCTCGACCAGGATGGAGGCGTAGTTCAGGACCGTGCTGTTTCCTTCAACGAGATCGATGTGGGTTATAGGAAGGCCGCCTTATTGTCTTCAAAGCAACCGGTGATTTTTGGCCTCAAACTGCTAAATCATGGCGACACAGCAGACTTCTGGTTGACCGCTCTGAAAGAAAACCCTTCTCAGTTTGTCCCCTTTTTTGGAGAGCAATTGCCTCAACCACTAGCTGTCGATTCGAAGGAGGGCACGTCTGGCGAGCTGGATAAGGACGAGTATGTTTATTACGTCACGCCTTTGCGAAAAGGTGACTACAAACTGCTTCTGGATTTCTCCAACGCCAAAGGTGAAAACACCAATATACAAGGATACCTCGCCCTTCTCGACTCAGATGGTGGGAACCAAAGAGAGATCATCCGGTTCAATGAAGTCAACGTGTCTTACAGGAAGATCGCAACCTTTTCGGCTAAGAAGGATGAACCCCTGATTATGAAAGTTTATAACGCGAACCGCGGCGTCAAATACACCCTGAAAATAGCTCCGAATTAGTAGAACCGCGCGGAAACTCTGTAAAGAGAAGACTCGTGGAGAGCCCAGCAGATTGGCCATGGTCGAGTTGGAGGTTCTACCATTTGGGCGATACCCGTGTTCCTGCGAGGACTGACTCTCGTAAATCGATCACGCAGACATGCCTACAACCCATGTCTGCGGCACCCGGCGAACCCGGGGCTGCTGCGACGGCAATCGTTGAAGATCGCGCTTGAATTGCATCATCCGGGAGGCCAAATCGATGCCTCATCGTATGCGTCGAAGAGATTTTCTGATCGAGAGCGGTCGAGCCGCTCTTAGCTTTTCCCTTCTCCCACTTGTGGCACGAGCGCAAGGAAACCAGAAATCTGCCGAATCAACAAAGGACGGCCCCGCCTTGGAAGACCCTGATTGCTGATTTGGAGCAACAGATTCCACAACTGATGGAAAAAGCCAAGGTTCCGGGACTTTCCATCGCCATCATCAAGGACGCGAAATTGTTTTGGCGTCGAGGCTTTGGCGTCAAAGACAACGCGTCGAAAGAACCAGTTGATAACGATACCGTGTTTGAAGCGGCGTCCACGAGCAAGCCGGTGTTTGCCTATGCTGTGATGAAACTGTGTGAGAGAGGCATCATGAATCTCGATACGCCTCTGACCAGGTACACGCCGGAGCGGTTTCTAGAGGGTGATTCTCGGCTGGACCTCATTACTGCCCGTCATGTGCTTTCTCACACCAGTGGGTTTCCAAACTTCCGGTCAAAAAGAGAGCCCTTGAAAATCCATTTCACGCCTGGCGAAAAGTGGTCTTATTCCGGTGAGGGTTACAGTTATTTGCAATCGGTTGTGTCGCATTTGACAGGCGGTCGAGTGAACCGAAAGGAGTGCGGTAAGTTCGAGGCAGGTCTCGAGGTCTGCGCGACAGAGCCTTCTATAGACGCGTACATGAAAGCAAACGTTTTGGTGCCGTTTGGAATGGCTTCAAGCGGTTACCTCTGGAATGACACGATTGAAAAGCATATGGCACGAGGGCACGATGAGGAGGGAAAACCATCGAAGATGAGCCGGAAACCGACAGGTCCCGCGGTGGCGAGATATGGGATGTTAGGCGGGTTGTGCACGACGCCGACGGACTACTCGAAGTTTCTGATCGAAATCATCGACCCCAAGCCGAGTGATGCGTTCCGACTCAACAAAGACAGTCTTGAGGCAATGCTCCGCCCGCAGGTGAAAAGGAATTCTCAGAGTTCATGGGCACTGGGGTGGGACATAGTCCACACGGAGAACGGTAACTTTATCAGGCACGGCGGAGGCCATCCGGGGTATTCATGCTTTGTCGCGGCGTCGGTAGAGCGGAAATCTGGCTATGTGATCATGACGAATGGCGAGAAAAGCGGATTTTACGGGGTGATTGCGAAGCTGATTAGTGGGGAGATCCTGTCTCGGTTCCTTGGAGGCAAGTTGCCCGACAACCCCGCATGACGTTCACCTGAGGAGCCCGGAAACTGTGAAAAAATTCGCCCGGTGAGGACACCGGGCCTCCAACAGGTCGCGCAGCGCCACCGGGGTGGTGCGAGGCGTTGCGATGCCGCCGCTGATTTGGCGTTCCACGATCGTTCCAACCACCCCCGCCGTGGCCTCTGGCCTCGGCTTCCCCTCCTTATCCAAGGAGGGGACCGTTTCTGCTCCATCCTGTAGGTCGATCTCTCGCACTCCTGAATCGGTCGAACGCGATGATGAAAGACACCCTCTGCCATATCCATGACATGTCTCTTCACCGTGACATTTGGCAAAGCGATCTCTAGCGTGTCGCAGCCCAACTATCGCTTGGTTCCAGGCTCCCTTAGGACTACTTGAGCTGGTCCTACGCTGCCGCTCTTTGTCTCGCTCTCTTTTGTGTTCTTCAGATCAGCCAGCTGTGATCGCAGTGACCCGTCAAATAGCAAAGTGCCCACCTGCGCCTGACCGCCGTCCCATACACAAAGGTACAACCTGTTGTCCCTGACAACTGCCGTGATTGCGTCGGCGTCCGGGAACCGCTGCTTCAACAATCGCACCAACTTCTCCTTGTGCTGGTGAGGAGCCTCCAGAGCAACTCTTGTACCTGACTGGGCAGCCAGCGCGCCTACGCTCACTATGGCCAAAACGCCCGCTAGAATGAGTGTTTTCATCTTTCCCTCCTCGTCTCTCAACCTCGAAGAGAAGCACTTTGCGAACCACCCAGGGGAAGCTGGTTTCCATGGGCAATTCAACCTCTCGGCAAAAGGAACGGAACAGACCCATTCCTCAACTGCGTGCCCAGTTGTTAGCTCACTCTAGGGGGCGTTCCCGAACTCCGACTTCATCGCATTATTTAGTTGGGAAGTGAGCAATTCAAGAGGCGGGGGAACTCGCTTTTTGGTCTCTGCAATCCAGAAAGATAGCCCTGCTTTCCGTTCAGATAGCTCGCATCGCTAATCGCAAGGCTGCTGAAGTAGTTAATTCCTGGTCATTCAGAATCTTCTTGATTCGCGAAAGCTCTAGCAGATACTTGTTCGACGATGGAACATTCGTATGCCAAGGAAGGAGTAACAGTAAAGGAGTAGTAACAGGGTCAGGCCTAAACACTCAACGCCCTGAAGGCTTCACGACCGCCGTCGTGTTCACGACTGCTGCTGTGTTCACGATCGCCGTCGTTTCGCCTTGTTTCCCCCAGCGTCCCCCGTTGGATAAGGGGGGACTTCAGGGGAGTTTTGGGAGGGGGTTTTTCAGCTTAGAAAATGAACTCACTGAATAACGAACAGATTCAACAATTCATCGAGGGCGGGTTTGCCCGCCTGGATAAAGCGTTCCCCCGTGACCTGGCGGATGAAGGTCGAGCCATTCTCTGGAGACATACCGGTTGTGATCCTGATGACCCAACCACCTGGACAAAACCTGTCGTGTGGCTTGGGGATCACGATGAGGAGCCATTTCGTCGAGCGGTGAACACGCCCCGGCTACACGCCGCCTTTGACCAACTGGTGGGAAAAGGACGCTGGGAACCCCGGCACAGTCTCGGTACCTTTCCGGTGCGGTTTCCGAGTCAGGAGGACACGGGTGATACGGGTTGGCATGTCGATGCAAGCTTCGCGGGAGAAGATTCCGATTCCAATGATTTCCTCTCGTGGCGCGTCAATGTGAACTCTCGCGGTCGTGCCTTGTTGTTGCTTTTCCTGTTTTCGAACGTTGGTGAGAAGGACGCGCCCACACGGATCAGGGTTGGTTCTCATCTGGAGGTGGCGAAAATACTTGAGCCGGCGGGCGAAGCGGGCATGACGTTGAGGGAGCTGGCTCCAACCCTGGCGGCAACCGTTGGGCGCTCCGAGGTGATCGCCACCGGGGAAGCCGGGACCGTGTATCTTTGCCACCCCTTCCTGGTTCATGCGGCCCAGATCAATCATGGAACGCAACCCCGTTTCATGGCTCAGCCGCCACTGTGTACAACCGAACCATTTGAGCTTCATCGGTCTGATGCTGACAGCTACTCGCCTGTGGAGAGGGCTATTCGGCGGGGACTGGGTTGGGAGCGGTAGGCTAGCGCCGCACAACGAAGCGTCCCCAGAGGGCCATTCTTTCAATTTGACGGACGCGCGGCAGCGCGTCCCTACCACCCAAATTCGGCGTCAAAAGGTAGGGACGCGGTGCTCCGCGTCCACTTCCCTTAATTACATCTAGTCTTCTCCTCCCCTTCAGGTCATGAAAACGGCCTGTTGAGCGCGTTGGATGCTGCCGTCAGCAGCGCAGTGTTTCTGGCAGCGATTGCATGAATTCGCGGACGGACGCGATCTGGCTGTTCTCCGAAATGAACTCGAACGCTGTGGCGCTGACCGCACGTTTGGGTGAACCCTGTGATGCGCTCATGCCCGCGTGTATTACCAGGCATTCGTCAATAAGTCCGAGCAGCGCAGCCCACGCCGGCATGTCCAGGACCGCAATCACCTCTAGCGCTTCCCGAGCGCGCCACGGGTCTCCCATCTTGCAATGTCTAGTCAGGTTAAGGCGAAGCGCCTCGAGGCCCGTCTGAATCTCGCGGTCGTCGCACCGCAGACGGGCCAGAGTCTCGATCAGTTGCTTTGCCACGTACATACTGACGTCCTCGTGAAGGACCGTCCATCCAATCTGGAACACCGTCACAAGGTCGTGACCGACAAGAAAGTCGTCAGGCAGTGCCGTTCCGACTTCTATAACAGAGGAACCGTCGCAGTCCTTCGGGTGCAGCCAGTGAGAAGGCCAGTTCTCCAAGCCAAGGTTGCAGATCGCGATGGCCGCATCCGACGCCTCCTGCGCCGTAAACGGCCGCGCCTGGATCGAACATCCGGCCATGAGCGTGTTCGCAAGATAGGCAAGCTCCTCGTTTCTCCTCGAATAGGCGGCAGGATCACGGTCGAGGACGAACTGCAGGTGTGTCTGGATGCGCCCGAGACGCTCGGCGTGACCCTGCGATCCACTCAGTAGCGTTCGAGGCTGCTGTGTGAGGATACCTGCCTCGCGGAGTACCTCGACGACTGCAGCAACCGCCTCTGCGGAGTCCTCCAGAGCGAGCGGCGCCTCTGATCCCGCCGGCAAAAGCCCGAGTGCGCTGTGGGTATCCGCAGCTGTGTCCTCGTCGATGGCTCGAAAATACGCAGCCGCAACCGGGTTGGCGGGCGGCATGGCATCGTGCTCGAGATTAAGGCGGCGCGACATCTGGAGGAATGCGCGAGCCTGCGCAGGCGTGGCGTATCCTTGCTTCTCACGGCGTCGTTCACGGTCGACCGCCAGGTCGAACATGACCTGATCCCCAACACCGAAGAGATCGTCGAGTCCATCGACCTCCGGCCTGGAGCTCGCAAGCGCCCGGCATCCGCGCATCACCTGGTGGAAGTAGTCGTGATGCACCGCGTCGAGAGAGAGCAGGACCGCAACGATCGCGTCCCACGAGTCGGTACGCCTGGCCACGACCCGGTAGCCCCCGACGTCGCACGCGAGTCCATCGTCGATGGAGAGAATCGCAGCCGCGTCCTCTCCATCCGTCGTCGTATAAGGCGTGACCGCCGCGATATCGTAGACGCGCGCGTGTCGTGCAAGCCCGGCACTCACGAGATCGACGTCCATCCCCGCGAGTTTCTGCGCCGCCACGGTGGCGCCAGATTCCACCAGCACTTCGAGCCACACGCCGAGACGAACGGCGTCGAACTGCTCGTCGAGGCCCGGTTTGCCGGCGTGCCACAAGTCGAGATCAAAGATGCGTGCCAGCTGGCCGGGTGTCATTAGTGCCACGAGCTCGACGCTATCCTCGAGTCCACAGCTCTGAATAACCCGGTGAAGTAGCTCGGGCTTCAGTCGAGGGACGACGTGCGGGAGGTGTGGCGTGTCCAGAATGCGATCGAGCAGACCCTGCCGGTCTAGCGGTTCTCGTCGTGCTGGTTTGTCGCTGGGCTGACCCGCTCCGTCAGGGCCCGGTGTTTGAGAGCGCAAGGCCTTCGCACCGCGATTGCGAATTCGATCAATGGATTTTGCCATGAGCCTCATTGCGACGCATCGACCATCACAGTAGTCGTTCGACTGCAAAATGAAGGCCGACAACGTTGCTGCGTTTAAGAATAAGCTCCCCTCCTCAGCCGAGGAGGGGATGCCGGGCCAACGGCCACGGCGGGGGTGGTTGGTGTGCCGTGTTCGTCTGCGACGGATCGAACCACCGCGACAGCAGCGCGCCGCGCCGTGGTGTTTGTTCTCCGTTCAAAACCCCCCTAAGTCCCCTGTCCAGGACCTGTTTTTCATTGAACGTTGTGACGTAGCCCGGCATGAAAAACTCCCTGGAAACAGATTTGCGATCGTGAGATTCCAATTCGCTGGGGTCGCCAAATCTAACCGAGGTTTAAAGTTCGCGGTAGTCTGTTTTTTTGCTACCTGCGAGTGGTACAATAAAAGCAACTCAGAGATCATCGTTGGTTCAGATTCTCGAAAACATCCCCTAGTCGATGGGTTGGAAGCCGTTCGACTCAGCGAACCGAGTGTCCCATCGTCGCCGAGCCAACCCATGACACGAACGGGCCTTCTCAGGCAAGCCGACTGGCGAAAAGCACCAGCGGCTGAACCTTATTGCGTGGTGCCGCTTTGTCAGACGCCAAGACGAGTGGGCGGCACTCAACAGGCTGCTTGACGTGCCACGTGAGGGCGGCTGGTATGCCAGGAGGCAGGGCGGCTCAAGTCATGAACACGTGCCCGCTGGGGCCGCATTCTTCCCATTGGCTCGCTAACCCATCGGACAATAATGCGGCCTGCCATTGGCTGGGTTGCATCGCCACCTGCAGATGGATCATATCGAAAGGAGATCACTCAACATGCGTTACCCCGCTCGAGCGTTCCTCTTCATCGGCCCGCTCCTGGTTTGCGGGGCCGTCTCGGCACTCTTGGCTCAATCGCCGGGCCAACAAGCCAAGACGGCTCCGACCCCGGCCTGCGCTCTGCTGAGCGCCGCTGAGATCAGAAAGATTACCGGGAACCAGAACTACCCTAACCACGTCGACGGAGATCCCCTTGGAGAGGGCGCCGGGGGCGGGTCATCCTGCCAGTATGGCGGCCAGACTATGATGCCAGGTGATTATCCACCCATGCTCAGTTTCGTTCTCATACCAGGGAAGGGCTATACCGAGCGAAGGCGCACCTTCAAGCTCTCCGAGGGCTGCACGAGGGAGCCCGTGGTGGGGGTTGGCGACAACGCGTTCTTCGAGTCCTGTGCGAACTCGAAACTGAAGCGCTCCGCACCACTCTATGTCAAAGCGGGGACGAACGATATTATCGTTCAGTTGGACATCAAGCAGCCGGCGACAGAGGCATCAGCAAGATCCACGGTCATCGCCGTGGCCAAAGCCGCGGTGGCAAAGCTGCGTTGAGCTATCCAGATGGATAGCACGTCGTGAGCAAGCGAGGCCACGCACCGGAAGCGCGCAAGGGCCGGGTTACTATACCAAGATCGGTAACGATACCAGGAAACTCGAGCCGGGCCTTTCACAGTGAGATCGGATTCGAAAGCCAGGCCTTGTCGGACGACCTCGTCGAACCTGCTGTTCTTGACCATGCAGACGGCGCGACGTCGTTCGTGACAGTTTGGCGAGGCTAGTCCGCTCCCCCTCCTAAACCCTCCTGAAGTCCCCCTTGTCCTTGGGGACGATGTTTTCATCGAGCGTGGGGTTACAACCTTCTTGCTTTAAACTGTGGGTGTATGACGCATCGAGAGGGAGGACGATGGCGCATAAGCGCATTGAGAATCAGTTCAATGGCTTCCCGAAAGAGGCATTCGAGTTTTTCGAACAGCTCGCGCTTCACAACAATCGTGACTGGTTTCACTCCCATCAGGAAGTGTACGAGCGGGCTTGCCGCAATCCGATGAAGCAGTTAGTTACTGAACTGGGTGCGAGCTCCGCGAGCACGAAGATTTCCCGCATCAACCGCGACGTGCGGTTTTCTCGTGACACGTTGCCTTATCGCACGTACATCGCGGCGGGGGTGAGTGGGAACTATATCTCGGTCTCGCCTGCGGGACTTTACGTAGGCACTGGGATCTACAAGCCGGAACCTGCCGCCTTGGAGCGGTTTCGACGCGCCATCGACGATGACAAGTCGGGACGGACGCTGCAGAGAATCATCACGTCACTGCAGCGAAAACACTATCAAGTCGACACACACGAGCGGTTGATGTCCGCACCGCGAGGGTATCGTGCCGACCATCCTCGGGTCGAGCTCCTAAAAATGAAGGGCATCTTTGCGGGCAACACGTTTGCGCCTGCGTCGTGGCTATCGACTCGGAAAGCGCTCGAGCGCATTAAGCAGGTGATCAACGACGTCAGCCCTCTGGCTGACTGGCTTCGAGTTCACGTTGGCGCACGTCATTAGCGGCAGGTACGGAGTCGGAATACGGAAGTGTCGATTGGGTTGCCGCCCACCGGCACGCAGCTAGGTGGTGCAGCAGGGATGCTAGTCAAGGTCTCCGACCCGATGCGTATTTTCGGGCGTTGGGCCGACCTTGGCTTTTTCGTGTTAGGAACAAGGTGAATAGTCAGCAAGGGGAATCGAGATCACTGAATGAAAAGGAGAGAGCATATGAAACAGATCATGATCGCCGTGTTCTTATTGGTGGCCCCGATTTTGAGCTTTGAGCCAAACCAAACATGAGGGGGAGAAGCAAAGGTTCGAGCGAGAAGTCGTGAAAGCCGAGGATGAATGGCGTGCTGCCGTAGCCACAGGCGATGCAACGATGCTCAAACGACTGATGGCCGATGACATTCTCTACGTAACGAGCGGAGGACAGCTCTCAGATAAATCCGTCATCGAGGTTATGGTCGAAAACCCAACCGGAAATCTGAAATATGAGGAAGTGAAGGTGCGAATCTATGGTGAAACAGCAGTCGTCAGCGCACAGTTCACCAGAGGAACTACAAGAAAGGTAAGGGTGAGCCGTGTTTGGGTAAAGCGACAGGATCAATGGCAAGTCGTATCAGCCCAGTTAACTGATATTGCCGCTTGAAGAAGAGCTGTTTGCGGACGCTCCGCGTTCGTGCCCTGAATTCACCAGGCGTCCTCCTGAAACGGTTCGCAGATACGCCCGAGCCGTTCCCGGCCGTATCTCAAGGCGAGCCGCCGGAGGCGCAGAAAAACCAGGGCGGTCATGAAGGCGTCGCCACACGCCGTGTGGCGGTCGTGGGGAATCACGCCAAACGCCTCGCACAGCGCGTCCAGGGTGAACTTACGAAACTGCGGGCGGTCCGAAAAGGCGCCGTCTTTTGCGAGATGCAGCGCCAGACTCATCGTGTCGAGGGCCCGGTTGAACAGCCGAAATCCCCAGTGGCGCTCGCAGGCTTCGCCGAATGTCGCAATGTCGTGGCCGATATGGTGCCCCACAATCACGCCGTCCTTTAGATAGTCCAGAAAACAGTTCCAGGGCTTGCGGCTCCTCCATTCCCATCCGGCTCTCGTCGCGCGTAACGCCGTGCACCGTCACCGAGCTGGTGTTCTGAGTCACTTTCAGCAGCGCCTCAAAGGAGTCGTCGAGGCGCATTTCCCCGTTCTGCACCGCCACGGCGCCTATGGTGATGATGCGGTCGGTGCGCGGATTGAGTCCGGTGGTTTCCGTATCGAGCACGACGAAGCGCACCTGATCGATGGCGGCATCATCGCTCCACGTCGTGTCGAAGCACTTTCGATAGCGGCTGATGAACGGAAGCTCCGTCACAGAGTCTTGAGCCATTTCGGGTCAGCAGTGAATTCGAGCAGCCGCAGAATGGAGCGGAATCCGCTCTTCAATATTTGCCGGTCGTAGCGGCTCAGCAGTGCCGGTGGCAATTCCGCGCCACCCGTGCCCTGACTGATCCCGATGCGTCCTTGCTGCCAGAGCACGATGCGCATCGTTTCGGCCGCTTCCCGGAAGATGGATTCGTGTTCCGGCAGCAGGGTGCGAGCCATCGCGAAGCGCTCGAGCGTCGAGCTGCCCATGACTTTTTTGGCCGCCATCCCAAACACTCGTCCGACGTCAGCCAGCGGCATAACGGCACTGTGCTCCAGGCGGAAAACGGCCGTCTCTGCCCCGGATTCGTCGACTACAGCGTCCCTGAAAAAAGTCAGTGGCGGAAGGCTTGCCATGCAATCGTTGGCCAATATGTAGAGGAAGTCACGGTCCACGGCACCCATGACCGTGGCCTGAAGCTCGTGCCAGAATGCCTGGTCTCCATGGACGGGACGCAGGTCAAACAGCGGCCGCGCCGGATACATCTCCTTGAGTACCGGGATCGCGCACCCAATCGCTATACCGCTGTCTCCATTCAGTAAGACTTGCAGCATAGAACGCTGGCTCGAAAGGTGAATCGACGCCTGGGAGATAGCCGCATTCCGCGAGCGAATTCAGGACTCGCCGATACGCATCGACGGAACGTGCGCACCCATGATCGTCATCCAAAATCATGAGGACCTGAGGCACAAGCCTGGTGAGTGACTCGCCGCGTCCCGAAGATCCGCAGAAACACCAACAGGCAGGTAGCTCAGCGGCGTCCAGGAGCTCGAGGATCCGTCCAAGGATGCGAACGTCGACTAGCGTCGTGAAGCGGGCCAGCCAGTCGAATGCGGCTGCCCCGCCGAGGTGTTGGAGGGTAAATGCCCGAGCCCGCTGATTGAGATCGCGTAACGCCTGCATGCTTGCTGCCCGTGGAATCTCTCGCAGAATCGCAACGGGCTGATCTCCGAAAGCCGGGTCCAGATCTCTGGACGCTACGATCGCAAGCAGACGGCCCTCCGATGTGCCATCCGAGGTAATCGCGAGCGCGGCGGCGTTCGCAGCTCCCATCGCCAGAACGCCTTCGGTGACGGAAGCATTGGCGGCGATTGCAAGTGGAGGACGGCGGACCAGACCTGCGACGGGGTTCTGCGAATCACCGCCGCCTTCTTCAATCCATTCTAGAAAGGAGCTTGCCGTGAGCACCGCCTGAGCCCGCTGCTCGGAGTCCACGACTGCAATCGCCTCCGCCCCCGTGATCCGCATGGTCCGTGCCACCTCGCTGATGGTGTCGTGGTTGTTGCAACTTAGAAGCTTCTTCCGTGCCGCCAGTTCGTGCAGAAAAATGGCTTGGGGCTCACGCCGTTCCTCAGTTGACTGATAATCCGCATTGACGTTGCCGTAGGCTGCGGCATAGCGCCGGGCATACTCATACTTCAGGACAAAAGCCTTGAACGTGTTTGCCGGAAAGGCATAGATAACCACGTCGCTTGCAGATTTCGCCGAGTAAGAGTAGCAACTGCCATCATTCAACTGTTCAATACCGAGCATGTCTCCGGCTCCGCGAACGTCGCGCAGCGCCACGACATGACCCGCCTCGTCCCACAGAGAAACGCTGCCTTGTTGAATCACGAACACCTGCATCCGATAGGGCTCGCCCTGCCAGACGATGTATTCGTTCTCTTCAAAAAACCGCACGCGTCCTTGTCGGGCGAGATTGAGCAGGTCGCCTTCCTCCATGGCATGAAACGGCGGATGCTTCTTCAAGAAATCAGCCACACGATGGCTGATAGCGGCAGTTTCCACAGGGGGCTCCTTGGCCAAAAAACGATGATGCTAGCTTGTCTCGCGAGAAAGTGAAACAAATTGAGCTGGCACCATGCCAGGCTCTGGGTTGTCCGGCCACGCGTCTGGCGTCTCCTACTTAACTGAATTGAGTGCGGAGCTGTCGGCTGGGAAACCATGGCAGGCTGGGCGCTCGTGTGCTTGGGAACATTTTCATCTTGGAGTTCGTAAGGAGTCGAGTCAGTCAGGTCGCTGCACCAAGTGGAACGTTGACGGTAATCGCCTGAAACGGGCTGCCAACAAGCATCGACACGGAACCGTAGGGAGTGGTGTTGGCTTCACGGCTTGGAACGCAAGCCAGTGGCAGCTCGCTAGACGATCTAGAGGATGGTTAAATGACGGATGAAGCCCGCAGGACGGCCCCCAGCCGAAAAACTTTCGCCAAAGGGTCATCGAACTTGCAGCACGCTGGTATGTGTTCATGTTCTTGAACGTGTACGGCGTTGGGCAAAATTGCAGGTGGGCAGTTCTATCGGCGAGGGCGGCTGCCGGAGGACGTAGCGAAAACACTTCTAGGCGAAGCTAACGCTTTCGACCTGGCCTGGACGTTCATGGGTTATTCCTTCGCATACATTCTATTCATCGGGCTGGCGGAAGTCGTCGGAGCATGGCTGTTGTTGTGGGAACGGACAAAACTGCTCGGCGTTGCTATCCTCCTGCCTGTCATGGTGAATATCATCGTATTCGACATCATCTTCCTGGACGTGTACGGCGCGCTGGCCAGTGCCACGATCTATACCGTGCTCCTGCTCGTCATTCTGGTCTGCAACAAGGAAGCGGTGAGTCAGGCACTCCGAGCGCTGGTGCCCCAAACCCAACCAAAGCAGATCCCGCTAAAACAGAAAGCGAAGACGGCTTTCGTGGCACTTGTGGTTATGGGCGTGTTGTTTGCCTTTGATCAGCTGCTCGTGAACCTGCTCGGTCACGGGAGGGGATAGCTTGTGTGATTCCGTTTTACTAGCACAAGGGAGACTACAGGGGTTTATGGAATAGTGATCTGCCGTCACTGATTCACCGACGCTTACCCCCTGAAGCCCCCATTGGAAAAGCGCGGAGGAAGCACCAGCCTGTTGAGCTGCCCATCGAGCCCTTTCTAATCTAAGCGGGAATCTCTGCTTCGCTACTTCCCGGCGGCCCAGAGGCTGCCGTACAGGATGAACTGAGTGGCGCCCGGCGTCTCAATCGCCTCGGCGCTGTGACCCAGTAGCGTTTGAAAGACTCGTGCCTTGGCGTAGCTGTAAACAAAAGCCAAAGGTTCGTCCTTGCCGGTCTGTTGAGAACGGGCGGTGGCCAGGACCTGGATGGGATCGTTGCCATGCTGGTTGAAATAGAGCTCGTCCTTCGTTTCGAATGGCTCCACATTGCGAGTGACGGGATGATTCACTTGGGCGATATCCACTCGAAAGTTCCCGTAACGGTCGTGCCCGGTTTGCTTGTCGGAGTGATCCCAGACTCGTCTGCAGATCTTGCGGTATTCCGGCCAATCCGACTCGGCGGCTTTCGGCAATGAAAAATGGAACGCACCGTTTGAGAAATGAATGAGAGTGAGCCCTCCTCCCTTTCGCAGGAATCTAACGAAGTTGTCCTTGGCCGCTTGACTCAAGCCGGGCTTCTCCCAATTGCAGTAGTTCAGTACGACCAGCTTGAAGTCCAGCAGTTCTTTCCTCGCCAGAAATTCGGCATCTTCAACTACCGTGACAGTGAAGCGAGGCGTTTCGCTATTGAGGGCGGCAATGATGGCGGGCGTGGTTTCCTGCCACTTGTGAGCCGGATGGTTGTTGCCGGTGACAAGAAGGGTCTTGATGGGTTCCACCATCAGCTTCCGGTTAACTTCCTCGTCTGAGAGAAAACTGGACTGGACGCCGGCTTCGGGAACGGTCGCTCGCGCCGTCCACACAATGGCATTCAGCATCAGTCTCCGGTAATGATCGTTTTTCCAGTTCCGATAGAAATGACCCATGGTAGTCCCGAATCCCCGGCCTCCATCCTGGCGCTGCACAGCCCACGCGACCACCTGGTGCTGCGGGTCGTTTGCCAAATCGGGAACGCGAAGGATAGGTGTCCAGCGGGGATCGTTTTCACGGAAACGGATCCGATAGTAGAACTCTTCTTCAAGCTGAAAAGGGGCGACACCGTTGGCGATGGGATGGTTGGGCTGCCCGGGTTTCACTTCGGCAGTCAGTGTCTTGATTGCGGAGTACCAGCTTCTTTTTCCATCGTCTCCCTGCCAGTCAAAATAGCCACCTCCCCATTCGAGAATCTGCGGACCGTATTTGTCAGGAGCAAAAGTGGAAAAATGAATGGTCACAAAGCCACAGCCTCGCTTCATTTGCTTCTCGATGACGGGCATTCGAGCGTCGGTCATGAACGGAACCGGAGAATAACGATCCCCGTCTTGACCGTCTGAAATGGTGACGATTGAGTCCGCGGTGTCCAGAGTCTTTGGATGCTTCCGGCCAGCCATTGAAATGGATCTCAGTTTTTACGTTCAGGTTGGGAGACTCGTCCAGCATGACCTTCAGCAGCTTCACGGACCTCAAATACTCGTGCAGGCCAGGGCCATGGCTTTTCTTGCCGGCAATCAACACAATCTTCTTGGCCCGCTGTTTACCTTCGGACAGCAACGGACAATTTCCTGCAAGCACGACCACAAGAAGAAGTGCACCGCAGACGCAGACTCGTTTGATCATTCCTGTGTCCACCTTGTTGATGGCTGAAACTTGGTTACGAAAAGTGCGAGGCAGGACGCGCAGCAGCGCGTCTCCACCCTTCAAATTCGGTGTCATGAGGTAGGGACGCGGTGCTCCGCGCCCGTCCCCTTGCCTATTGGTCCAGACCTAAAGCGTCGCGATCCGCCGCAGATTTTCGTTGAGCTTGGCTAGTTTTTCCTGGAATTCCGCGACGCGGGACTGGTTTAGCTGGACGACCTTGGCTGGCGCGTTCTTGACGAATTCCGGACTGTTGAGCTTGTCCTGGATGGGGCTCAGTTCCTTTTCGATTTTGGCAATCTCTCGCTCAAGGCGCGACCGTTCGGCATTCACATCGATCAGTCCTGCCAGCGGCAGTTCAATCTCGACTCCAGCAACCACGGAGCGCGACGAGTTATTGTCGGCTCCAATGGAGGAGAGAACATTCACCTGCTCGCAGCGCGCCAGGTTTTGAACGTACGGGATTGCGTCTGCCAAAACACTCTGCAAAGCAGCATCGTTTGTCGCCAGATTTGCCTGGATGCGCCGCGCAGGTTCAACATTCATCTGGCGGCGAATGTCGCGGATTTTGACAATCACCTCAATGATGGATTCCACATGCTTCTCTGCAGCGGCATCGGCCAGTTCGGGATGGCTCCGGGGAAATTCCTCAACGGCCAGCGAGCGTCCCGGATTGGGGAGTCGCTGCCATAGTTCCTCCGTGATAAACGGCATGAACGGATGCAACAGGCGCAGCGCTTGATCGAAAACGAAGATCAAGACATCGCAGGAGAGATCATTGCCAGTTCTCTCCTTGTCCACGATCTTCGGTTTCACGAACTCGATGTACCAGTCGCACAACTCGTGCCAGAAGAAGTGATAGAGCTGGTGGGAGGCTTCGTGAAAGCGGAACTCTTCGAGCGCGCCGTTGATCTCACCAACCGTCGTGTTGAGGCGCGCCAGGATCCAGCGGTCAATGAGGGACAGCTCGTTCTTTCTGGCCGCAAAGCTCTGGGGCGCCGAGGCGATGCTGAAGCCCGCAGTCATGCGGCTCTGCAGGCTTTCCAGATTGAGCAAAACGAATCGGCTGGCGTTCCAGATCTTGTTGGCGAAGGCGCGATAGCTCTGCAATTTTTCCGGAGACAAGCTGATATCGGTCCCCGGTGCTGCCATGATGGCCAGTGTGAAGCGCACGGCGTCGGTCCCGTACTGCTCCATCACGTCCAGCGGATCGATGACATTGCCCTTCGACTTGCTCATTTTCTGGCCTTCGGCGTCGCGCACCAGGCTGTTGATGTAGACGGTCCGGAATGGCACATCGCCCATGAACTTCAAGCCCGATACGATCATGCGGGCTACCCAGAAGAAGATGATGTCGAACCCCGTGATGAGAACGGAAGTTGGGTAGAACTTCTTGAGATCTTCGGTCTCGTCCGGCCAGCCGAGCGTCGAGAAGGGCCAAAGACCTGAGCTAAACCAGGTATCCAGCACATCTGTATCCTGCTGCAACTCCGTGTGGCCGCACTTGGAGCACCGCGTCGGTGTTTCGCGTGCCACGTTGATTTCGCCGCAGCGGAGGCAATACCATGCTGGAATGCGATGGCCCCACCACAACTGGCGCGAGATGCACCAGTCGCGAATGTTGCGCATCCATTCGAAGTAGGTCTTCGCCCAGTTTTCCGGGACGAATCGGATGCGCCCGTCCTCCACGGCCTGAATGGCAGGCTCCGCCAGCGGTTGCATCTTGACGAACCACTGGGTGGAGAGCGCAGGCTCCACAACCGTCTTGCACCGGTCGCAGTGCCCGACGTTGTGAGGATGATCAGACACCTTTTCCAGAAGCCCCAGGGCCTCGAGCTGCTTCAACACTTCACGCCGGCACGCGAAGCGCTCCATTCCCTGAAAAGGCCCGGCAGCTTCAGTCATGCGCCCGTCTTCGTCGATCACCGAGATCATTTCCAGGTTGTGACGCACGCCCATTTCGAAATCGTTGGGGTCGTGTGCCGGAGTCACTTTTACAAGGCCCGTTCCGAACGCGGGATCCACAAACTCATCCGCGATCAGTGGAATCTCACGATTCAAGAGCGGCAGGATTAGTGTCTTGCCAATGAGATGTTGGTAGCGCTCATCGTTCGGATTGACGGCCACCGCGGTGTCGCCCAGCATGGTTTCCGGGCGTGTCGTCGCCACGGTAATGAATTCCGACGAGCCTTTGATTGGATAGCGAATATAGGAAAGCTTTCCCTGCACCAGCTCGGATTTCACTTCCAGATCAGAAAGTGCCGTGCGGCAGCGAACGCACCAGTTGATGAGGCGCTTACCCCGGTAGATCAAACCTTCCTCATACAGCCGGACAAACACTTCACGCACGGCACGTGAAAGGCCTTCATCCAACGTGAAGCGCTCCCGCGTCCAATCGCACGAGCCACCCAACCGCCGCAGCTGGCACAGAATGGTGTTCCCGCTTTGCTCCTTCCATTCCCAGACACGCTTTTCAAAAGCTTCCCGGCCCAGATCGTGCCGGCTCTTGCCTTCGGCCGCCAGCTGCCGTTCTACGACGTTCTGCGTCGCAATTCCGGCGTGATCCGTGCCAGGCAGCCACAGGGTGTTGAAACCCGACATGCGCTTCCAGCGAACGACGATGTCGTGCAGCGTGTAAACCAACATGTGGCCCATGTGCAGCGAGCCGGTGACATTGGGGGGAGGAATGACAATGACGAAAGAAGGGCGCGAAGACTTGGCGTCGGCCACAAAGAGCTGTTCCCGCTCCCAGAAGCTCCACCAGTGATCTTCCACCAGTTTGGGATCGTAGCTCTTGGGAATTTCTCCCAGATTTTCGGAAGGCGTGTTCATGGGTTCCTGATGGGAACTACAGAGTGTTGTGACTGCACTCCCTTGCTCGCTCAAAACGTTCGATCGACTTCGGTATCCCCTTCACCCCCAGCCCTCTCCCACGTTGGGGCGAGGGGCGCCGATGCTCTCGACTTGTAGCTGTCTCACAGCAGTTCGTAGACATGTCACTGATTGCATTCCTCAGTAATCGGATGTTGTGGATTTCGAAGCTGGGAACGCAAACTGCTTTCTACGGCGGGTGCGGCGAGAGGTGCGCTGGGTCCAGACTTCAAAGCAGCGCCTATTCTAACTTGAGAGTGAGAAATGTGAAGGGAAATTGAGCCAAATAGCAGAATGACTAATGACCAAGCACGAATGACTAAATAAGCCCGAAACCCGAATGACGAAGAGACAGCATTTCGGACTTCGTCATTCTTTGGTCATCGAACTTCGGCATTGGTCATTGCACGGTGGAGGACTTAGGTTTTCGTCTTCGGTGTGCCCACTGGAATCAGTGTCGAGAAAGCTTTGAAGTGTATCAACGAGGCTGGGATTCTTTCAGGTGAGCTTCGACGTGTTCCTTGATCATCAGCTCAGCCAGGTCAGGCACCACTTCCCAGGCGATGCGCTCGATGACTTCCCGGCTCAGCTTCTCCATGACACGGTTGGCAATGCGCTCCACCAGTTCTTCAGAAACCATCGCAGGGGCGGACGCTGGTTCTGAGCGGGGTTGCACGGGCACCTCAACGTCCGCGGCCACGGGTTCGCTGGCGGGCATTTCAGTGTGCTCTTCTACCATTACTCGCTCGGGAATCGCCGCTGGACCGTCGATTTCCTCAACGGTAGGCCTAGGGGCTACCATTTCGAAGGCCCTTTCTTCCAAGGGGACGATAGCGGGCTTTTCGGACACAACAGGCGTTTCAGTCGGAGCCCTCGGTTCCCAGATGTCCACCACCATGCTTCGGGCATCAAGCGCGATTTCACGTCCTGCGCCGAGGCTTTCCGGAGCGAGTAGACCTAACGGGTCGGATTCTTCAATCAACAGCGACGGTGCAGGTGGTAGAGGCTCATACGTGCGGCTCTCAGCCTGGACCTCCACCAGGGTCTGGGTCACCGAAGTGACCTCGGCCACTGGTTCGGGTGGCGTTGACGCGGTCAGACCGACATCTTCCGAATCGACTCCGAGAGCCATTGGCGGAAGGTCTACACGTTCGGGCTCAGAAGAAGGTTCCTCTACGGGCACTTCAACCTCGACCGACGGAGAGGCTATCGGCATCTCCGGCAACGGAGCAACGGTGGTAAACGTGGGCTCGTCCGCAACGGGAGGCTCCGAAACTTCAGGAACAGGAAAGTCAGAGACGGGCTCGGCAACCATTGCCTTCTGATCGCCTGCAGCGGTAATCAGAGAATTGACGGCTGAGATCAGCACTTTGATCTCGAACGGTTTGGTCAAGTGACCATCGGCCCTGACGCGTGCGGCCTCGCCAGAATCAAAAGGTTCGAAGGCGCCAACGAGCAGGATCACGGGCGTGGCACTCAGAGTCGGGTCGTTCTTGATGTAGTCGCAGACCTCATAGCCGTTTTTTCCGGGCATGAAAATGTCCGCCAAAACGAGCGCTGGGCGCAGCTCGTGGAGTTTCTTCACAGCTGCTTCGCCATTGCCGACGGTGACAACGTCAATGCCTTCTCCAGAGAAAGTCAAGTTCACAATCTTCTGGATCGTGATGCTATCATCCGCTAGCAGGATCGTGGGCATTCCAATCTCCTACATCAAGGTCGAAAAAAGAGGACACTCAATGAATCGTTTTCCTGTTGCCAAACTTTAGTCAAAACGGCGCCAAATGCCAATTAATTTGAGCAGGTATCTGTTGCGAAGTGAGAGAGGTATGAAGAATCGGAGTGCCTGCAACAGTGCGGCGAAAGAGGCGGTTCTTGCACCGCCTCAGTTGGTGGCCATCCTACTGGAGTTTAGTCCTTCTTCTCGGAACCGACAGGTTTGCCTTTGTCAGGTGTGGTGGCAGGGGCAGCGCTCCTGTTGATGATTTGGACGCCAACTTCACCGCCGCCGCCGCTGTCTCCGGCGGTGTCGGCCGCCGGCGGGGCTTGGGATGGTACGGGTTGCTTGGCCGCATCCAGGTTGATACGCTCGGGACCCAACTCAAGGCCGGGCCGGCTGGAACGCCGCGCAGAAGAAACATTCGGTTTCTTGCTCAACAGGTTCATGACGCGACCCATGAAGGAACTCTCGGGCTTGTTCTCCAGGTCGGCCTGAGCCCGTGCCAAAGCCTGAGGATTAACTTCCGGAATGGGCAAGTTCAAGTCCTCCAGCTTCTTTCTTGCATTCTCCACCAAGGGGCTTAGTGGATGCTCGCTCACGATCTTGCCGTAGTAGTAACCCGCGTTGGGAACGAGTTTCTGTTTTTCCAGTGCCTGACCCAGTACCCACAAGGCTTCATCCTGGCGACTGAAATCCGGATAAAGTTCAAGGACTTGGGTAGTGCGATTCTTTGAGGCCTCGTACCGCTTAAGGATCATGTAGTGGTTGGCGACTCGCAAATTGCCGTCCGCCAGAACCTCCTGCGTGTCCCGAAGCTTTTGTGCCGCCTCGTCATGGAGCGGGCTTTCGGGAAATTCCTCGAGAAACGCTTTGAATTCTCTTTCGGCCGCTTTCGCCTGGGTTGCGTCGCGGTCGGGTTTTTCCATTTGATTGTAGTGCGTCAAAGCAATGCGCATCTGAGCGTCGTCCGCATCTTCGCTGGTGGGGAAAAAGGTCCGAAAATCCTTGTACTCGGCTTCTGCCTGAATCAGGCCTGAGGTCCCGCCCTGTTTGAAAAACGAGTCGGCAATGACCAGTTTCGCTTTTTCCTTGTAGTCGCTATCCGGATAAGTGTTGAGCAAGGCCTGCAGCGTGAGCCGTGCCACGTCGTAACGGCCCTTTTCCAGGTCCTTGAGACTCTTTTCATAGAGAATCTTGTCAGGTTCTGCATCACCCGTGGGAGTCACCACCTCGGCTCTCTTGCTTCCACCCAGGAAGCAGCCGGAAACAGTCAGGGAAAGCAGTATTAAGACAAAAAGCGCTCGCTTCATTCAAATCCTCCCAGATTCAGGCCAACGTCTGCGGGTCGACTGCGTATGGCTCGGCCAGTGTCTTCAGTTTTCGCACTGCCTCAGCCGGGTCAGGGGCGCCAAAAATCTGTGACCCCACGACCAAAATGTTGGCCCCACTTCTTACCAAATCGGCAACGTTCTCCTGACCAATGCCACCATCGACCTCTATTCTAGCGGAAAGTCCCTTATGCTGAATCACCTTTCTCAGGCGCTGCACTTTTTCCAAAGTATAAGGCAAAAAACGCTGACCGCCAAACCCGGGATTCACAGTCATAACCAGAACAAAGTCGACGAGACGCAAGGTCTCATCCAAAGTGCTGATCGAGGTTGCCGGATTGAGAACCACGCCCGGTTTCGCCCCGCAGGATCGGATGAGTTGAATGGTCCGATCCAGGTGTCGACAGGCCTCGACGTGTACCGAAATCCAGTCCGCTCCGGCCTCGACGAAGGGCTGGATATAGGCATCGGGGTCTTCGATCATCAAATGCACATCCAGCGGCAAGGTGGTCACCTTTCGAATCGAAGCAACCACGGGAGGGCCCATCGTGATATTGGGCACGAAATGTCCATCCATCACATCCACATGGATGACCTCGGCTCCAGCAGACTCCACAAGACGGATGGCATTGCCCAGATTGGCAAAGTCTGCAGCAAGAATTGAAGGTGCGATCTGGACCATTGAACCTACCGGTTTACCTCAAAATCCACGGCACTCCCCTCAGCAATCCTAGCGCCGGGCGGCGGAGACTGTTTGAGCACAGCTCCTTTGGCAACCCCTGGAACCGACTGGTAATTCACTGATCCCAGCTTCAGGCCCAAACTGGAAAACTCGCCCACGATTTCATCGGAGTTCTGATTGGTAAGGTCCGGCATCAGATACTCCCGAGGCTTCTTCCCGGTCGATACGAGGAGATTCATAGTTAGGGATTGCGCAAAGCCAACCTCTGCTGGAGGGCTCTGCGCAGCAATACGATCCTTTTCATCAGTGTCTGAAGAGATTGCTGCCATCACGCCCAGGGTCAACCCGCGCTGCAACACGACAATCTGGGCGGCCCTCAGGCTTTGGCCTTCGAGGTTGGGCACCGAAATCCTCTTTGCGCCCAGACTCATCACCACTCGAACCTGGCTATTCCGTTTGAGCTTGGAGCTGGCAACTGGGTTCTGAGCGACAATTTGGTCCTTGGGAACACGCTGGTCGTAACGATGGCTGTCAACCTTCACCCGTAACGAGTAAGCACTAAGGAGACGGGCTCCTTCCGGCAGTGACTTTCGGGCGAGGTTCGGGACGGTGACTTCGTTACCTCGAATCGCAAACCGCATCGCGGTCAAGCAACTTAAAAAACCCGCCACTAACAGAACAGCGGCAAAGAAAAGCCATTGGGCGAGATCAATCAGTTTCTGTTGCATGATCGAGAGAATGAGCTTGCCACTCAAAAGGCTAGCACATGGCTGCGACCCGCTCAAGGTTGCTGGCGCACGGGAGAGACCGAGCGCCTCTTCATCGCCGCGGGAAGTGTGCCACCCACCTTAGGAGTGCCATTGAAAGTAGCAGCACGCAGTCTCAACTTGAAAGCCCACCTGCTTCGGTAGCCAAGCGTGGGCTCGAAAAATCAACGCGATCGTGTTTGAGGAGAATGAGAACCGCTGGCCCCTCACCCGCGCGCTTCCAAAACGCGCCGAGGAGGGTTCTTGATATCCCAGATCAATCCGAAGAAGGAGAGAACCTTCAGTGTGTAGTAAGAAATGTCAACCTCCCACCAGAAGAAGCCCATGTTTGTAGAAGTCGCGTAGTGGTGGTGGTTGTTGTGCCAGCCTTCTCCCAGGGTGATGAGTGCCAGAAGCAGGCTGTTTCGGCTGGTGTCGGTGGTTTTGTAGCGTATCCTTCCGAACATGTGGCAGAGGGAGTTAATGACAAACGTCCCGTGATACAAGAGCACTGTGCTGACAAAAAAGCCCCAAACCAATCCCTGCCATCCCATCAAAAAGAAACAAGCCACTGCCAATGCAACTGCCGGAATGACATGAAAACGGTTCAACCAACGCAGTTCCGGATACTGGGTAAAGTCTTTGATCGCGTTGAAATCAGTTGCTTCATACTTGCTGGACAAGATCCAACCGACATGCGACCACCAAAAGCCTTCGCGCTCCGGTGAGTGCACGTCCATCTCCTGGTCGGAATGTTGGTGGTGGTGCCGATGATGCGAGGCCCACCAGAGAGGTCCCTTCTGCGCTGCGGTACACCCGAGCCAGCCCATGACGAACTGAAAAACCCGGCTGGTCCGATAGGACCGGTGCGCAAAATAACGATGATAGCCCGCGGTGATTCCGAACATTCGTATTACATACAACGCGAGGCATAACCCAACAGCCTTCCACGAGACTCCAGTGACGAAGGCAGCCAGGCAAACCGCATGAACTCCGAAGAACGGCAGACTTTTGATCCAATCGATGTGTCGGTCTTGGACTACTGCCTGGGTTTCGTTCGTGACAGCAACAGTGCTCATGCAGCTCCTTAACAGAACTTGGACTTGGCGATCAAAGTGGCAAGGATGATATCGGAAAAGCTGGAAGGGCGATTGTAATATTAGTGTAACAAAGGACTTCGGGGCGAAATTGGGCTGGCGACGAAGGCTGGACAGGGCGTTTCTGTTCTTCGTCATGATCATGAGTAGGCGATTCAGTCTGAGAATTCACCGAGGGTGTGAGGCAGGTATCCAGGATCATGAATAGTTGAATCCTTTGGCGATACCCGCCACCACTGGCAGGAGTTGCAACCTTGACGCACTTTTTCCGAAGTGATAGCGTCCGGGCACATTTCACTAAGATTGAGGAACACAATGTCAAACGAAGCTTTGGGAATGATCGAGACCAAAGGATTTGTTGGGGCTGTTGAAGCGGCCGACGCTATGGTCAAAGCCGCCAACGTCACGCTGGTGGGGAAGGAATATATTGGCGCGGGCTTCGTCACGGTCTGTGTTCGAGGCGACGTAGGCGCTGTCAAAGCTGCCACCGACGCCGGCGCGGCAGCGGCCCGGCGCGTCGGAGAATTGGTGAGTGTGCATGTCATTCCCAGCCCGCATAGTGAAGCCGAGAAAGTGGTTCCCGGCTCAAACCGAAAAACCAAATAAGTGCTGAGTTCTGAGTAATGAGTACTGAGTGTTGGCCACGGTTCTCACCTTTGAATACTTTGCACTCCATACTCAGCACTTAGCACTCAGTACTGACACATGGACCGCGATCTTCAATCCATTCAGCAGGCACGCGAGTGCGTGGAAGCTGCGTACGCGGCTCACCAGCAGTTCTCCACGTACTCCCAGGAGAGAGTCGACGCCATTGTTGCAGCCATGGCTGAGGCAGGGCTGCGCGCTGCCGAACCGCTCGCCCGAATGGCCGTTGAAGAAACCGGGTTCGGCAAGTATGAAGACAAGATCCTGAAGAACAAGTTCGGTTCGCAGTTCGTTTACAACGCTATCAAGGATCTGAAGACCGTTGGTATTTTGCGCGAAGACCGCGACAAGGGGATTGTTGAGATTGCAGCTCCGGTCGGCGTCATCGCCGCCATTGTCCCCTCGACCAATCCGACCTCAACCGCGATCAACAAGATTCTGATTTCACTAAAAGGCTGCAACGGCATTGTGTTGAGCCCCCATCCTTCGGCCGCAAACTGCATCCTCGAAACGTCGAAGATCCTCACCGAAGCTGCGATGGCGGCGGGCGCGCCGGAAGGGATCATCCAATGCATGACCATGCCCACGCTGGAAGCGACCCAGGAACTGATGAAGCACCGCAAGACGGCGCTGATCCTGGCGACTGGAGGGCACGGTCTGGTACGCGCCGCCTATAGTGCGGGAAAGCCGGCCTACGGCGTTGGCCCGGGCAACGTACCCGCCTACATTGAAACGTCGGCCGATATCCAGAAAGCCGTGCGCGACATTTTCACGGGGAAGTGTTTCGACAACGGAACGCTGTGTTCTTCTGAACAAGCGATCGTCACCGATGAATCCATCCAGGACAAAGTGATCGAAGAGGTGAAGCGGAACGGGGGTCACTTTCTCAGTGATAGCGAAGCCGAAGCGCTGGGCAAGATCGTTGTCACTCCCAATCGCTCCATTAACCCGAAGATCGTCGGTCGAGCCGCAACGGTGATTGCCAGCATGGCCGGCCTGCGTGTACCCGAAGGGACACGCGTTCTTGTGGCTCGCTTGCAGGGGGTGGGACGGGATTTCCCGTTGTCGATTGAGAAGCTTTCGCCAATTCTTGCTTTTTATGTTGAGAAAGATTGGCGGGCGGCCTGCGACCGGTGCATTGAGTTGCTCAACTATGGCGGGCTGGGCCATACCATGGCAATTCATTCCAAGAACGAAGAGATCATCCGGGAATTTGGCCTTCGGAAACCAGTGTTTCGCATCGTGGTGAACTCCCAGTCTGCCTTGGGCGCGGTCGGTTACACTACCGAGCTCTTTCCTTCGATGACGTTGGGATGCGGCTCGATTGGCGGGAACATCACCTCCGACAACATCTCCCCGTTGCACTTGATCAACATCAAGCGCCTGGCCTATGGCAGGGATGGCTGGCGTCCGTCCGGCGACACGCGAGCCAGGGAGACTTCCAGCCCCGAACGAATTACTGTGACTCGACAGGACGTTTCCTCGGTTGTCGATCGGTTGCTCAGCCAGAGGGGTTTTTCCGCCGCACCACAAGCGGCTTCGGGCTCCGCTGCTGCGTCGCCCGCATCACAGAGCAGCGCCAGATCGTCAGCCAACACTCCAGCCGCAGTGAGCTTCGTGTGCGAAGACGATGTACGCCAGGCGCTGCGCAAGGGCGAGAAAATCTACGTAACTCCGAAATCCATCATCACCCCCGCTGCTCGAGACCTCGGAACCGACAAGGATGTTTTGGTGTTCACCTCCTGAGCGCCGTCTCGCCTTTTGGTATCGCTTTGGGCTGTGTCCGCCAATTCGCAGCATCCAATTTGCCACCGGTCATTGACCATATGCTGGGTGACCTTCGCTATGCCTTTCGAATGCTGGCAAAAAGTCCCGGCTTCACGGCGGTAGCCGTCCTCACGCTGGCATTGGGTATCGGAGTCAACAGCGCGACGTTCAGCCTAGTGAGTGCTGTTTTGCTTCGACCTTTGCCCTTCAAAGCAGCTGACCGGCTTTTCTGGATCACCGAATTCCACCCGAGATCAAAAGCTTCGTACGTGCTCGCTCCATACTTCGTCGGCTGGCGGCAGCATAGCCAGGTCTTCGAAGAGTTAGCGGCCTACGGCAGTGGAATCTCACCGTTCGTCAATCTGGTGATACCCAACGGTGGAGATCCGGAGCGAGTCCCCAACGCTGCGGTCTCTGCCAATCTTTTTTCACTCTTGGATGTACGACCCTCCCAGGGCCGCGCTTTTCTTCCCGAAGAGGACCGACCTGGGGCTGAACCTGTCGCTCTGTTAAGTCACGCTCTCTGGCAACGCCGCTTTGGTGCCGATCCAGCGGCGATCGGGAAAACAGTGGTCCTGGATGGCAGGCCTTTTACAGTGGTGGGAGTGTTGCCCGCAAGTTTTCGGTTTCCCGCGGAGGTTCAGGGAGATGTGTTCACGCCAATCGGGTTGCCTTCGGAGAGCATCTGGGATGAACGCACTCTCTATCTCCTGAAAGTCATCGGTAGACTGAAGACTGGTGTCTTGCCAGAACAGGCCACGTCGGACCTATCGGCGATTAGCACGCGTTTGATGGCTGGCTACCCTCGCGGCCAAGCCCGAATTCGGTCCGGGATGCAGGTCAGGATCATGCCCCTTCACCGAAAGCTACTCGGAGAGGTCCAGCCAGCACTATCGGTCTTGGTAGTCGCAGTCGGGTTTGTTCTCCTTATTGCCTGCTCAAATGTTGCCAACCTGCAGTTATCTCGGGCGGTATTTCGACAAAGAGAAATGGCCGTCAGGGCAGCTCTCGGGGCTGGCCGCGCCCGCCTGGTACGCCAACTGACCGTGGAGAGCATTCTCCTCGCCAGTATTGGCGGCGGCGTAGGTCTTCTGCTCGCCCATGCGTGCATGAGCGTCTTTCGAGCGATCTCGGCTGATGCTTTAGGGCTCAGCTATGGCTTGTTCATCGACCGAATCGCTCTGGACTGGCGGGTCGTCATCTTTTCTGCCGGCATCGCGACGGTGGCTGGAGTCTTGTCCGCCGTCGCTCCAGCTCTCGTCATTTCAAAGATCGACCTCAATGATGCTTTGAAACACGCCAGCAGCCGTTCCACGGGAAGTCATCGTCACCATCGGGTTCGCGGATTTTTGGTCATTTCAGAATTGGCCTTAACATTGGTGCTGCTGGTGGGTTGGGGATTGTTGATCCGCAGTTTCATGCGGCTGACGGATGTTGATCCAGGCTTCAGGACAAGCAACATCTTCACAGCCCAAATCGAGCTTCCGGAGGTAAGCTATTCAGACCCCGCAGACATTGCCAGCTTCTTTCGACAACTCTTGAGGAAGATCGGGGAGATCCCAGGCATTGAGTTTGCGGAAGCCACGAGTGACCTTCCCTTGATGGGTTTCTTTTCCAGGGTGAGCGTTCAGTTCGAAGGCGAGCCGCTTCCTACTGCCGGGCAGGTACCGCTGGTTCCTTTGAGGAGGGTCAGTCCGGGCTGCTTCCAAGCAATGGCTATTCCGTTGGTCTCGGGCCGAGGATTCACGGATTTCGACAACGGGCGCGTGCCGGTTGCCATTGTTAATCAATCGTTTGTGCAAACCTATCATCCCGAGAGCCCTGTGCTTGGAAAACTTGTCTACTTGGGAACGCCGGCGCCGACTGAGATCGTTGGCATTGTGCGGGATGTGCGACACGAAGGGCTTCATGCCGGGCCGTCACCCGAGATCTTCGTTCCTTACCAACAGGATCCTTATGCGTTAATGGTTTTAGTGATTCGTTCAAATCTAGAGCCGAAGGTTCTCAGAACCGCGATTCAAGAGCAGGTGCTTTCGCTCGACAAAGGTCTCGCCATCTACAATTCGGCGACTTTGGAGGAGCGCCTTGCAGACTATCTCAAGCCGCGCCGTACCAACCTGCTGCTCTTGGGGATCTTTGCAGCTCTAGCCTTCAGTCTGGCGTTGATTGGCATCTCAGGGGTAGTTGCCTACTCGGTGAACCAGCGAACACAAGAGATCGGAGTGCGGATGGCACTGGGGGCGCAACAGAATGATGTACTGGCTCTGGTCATGAGCCAAGGTGCAAGACTTATCCTGGTTGGCCTGCTTACTGGCCTGGTGATGGCTCTGGCGTTCACCCGCATCCTCGCCGGACAGCTTTACGGGATTACGGCATATGATCCGGCAACGTTAGCCAGTGCGGCAGTTGCTTTGGGCGTAATTGCTCTTCTGGCTTGCTACTTCCCTGCACGTCGAGCAACCAAAGTCGATCCAATCGTGGCGTTGCGAGAAGAATAAGGGACGGCTTCCGTATACCTGTCTGAGCCGAGCGTCCGTTGAGTTCTTCGCTCTCGGTGTCTCTGTGCCTTTATGAGGTGCTCGTCGTTTTGGTTTCAGGCTCACTCGATCCGAATCCAGTCAATCGCGCAGCCTAGCGTTCGCGAGTCAACAGAGTCCCCGGCCCTGGCTGGATTCCAGGTAGGCTGAACCTCGATCTGAATGACAGGTTGCTGCGAGGTTGTTCCTCCCTGCAGAGTGAACGGATACTCCCGAAATTCCACTCCGGTGCCAACCAACTCTGTTCTGCCTACCTCCCGCCCATCTACACTCACCGACATCCACTGGCGAAGTGACGCCTCCGGAGAGGATTTTACCGCTCGAATGACAAGCCGCAGAGGCCGTGTTCGATCGAGCGGCGCTACTGGTTTCACTTGTGCCTGGGCTTCAGTCCAGCGATAGGAATCACGATCCCGGCTAAAGAATCCGAAAAGGTCTGCGTCTAGAGTGTCCTGTTCACTCCCGATGTTCAGCAGAAACGCGTGAGAAACTGAAATTGGAGTCAAAGTCTCGAGTTTCACTCCATCGACCATCAAGCCAAGCGTGCGCAAGTCGTTGCTCGATCCACCTCGCTCTGAAGAGTGAATGGCAGAATCGAAAGAGATAGTGTTCTTGCCATTCTGGTTCAACCATGCCCTGGGAATGGGCCAGCGGACTACTTCAAACCGTTGGGGCAAACGGCGTTCGGCCACGAGGTGCCCGTTCAAATGAATTCGCGCGGCCGAGGCAAGTGCTGGCGGCAAGTCTTGAGCCAGACTCAAGCTGAGGACTCCGTCATATGCTGCCTCCAGTGCGGGAAGCTCCAGAGACGCGGCCCCTGAAGTCCAGCGAAAGGCTTCGCCGTCGGCAGTCGTCTCGACTGCGTGAAATCCCCGCGTCGGGAAGCCGAAATTGAAGTCCATGTTGAGCGTTGCAGCGGTGGCTGCTTGAACGGGTGCCACAGACTGGACCTCGTAGATTTGCACACCATACTTCAGGTCCATCATCATTGCAGGTAGCCGCTCATAAACCGGCTCGACAACCCGGGTCTTGAACTCGAACCGCTGTCTGGGTAGAAACTGCAATCGTCCGCCAGAGACGCTAGTGTGCTCGTCGGAGCTGAGAAGATGAACACGCTTTCCCTGCTGCTGCCAGCTCTCGACCAGCGTTGCCAGGGTCGCCGCGTCGACCTCAGTATGCGCAAGAGGATAGACAGCCATCTGAAAAATAAACTTGAGGGGTGCGGAGAAAAACTCCTGAAACACTCCCTGCTCCAGCAACAATATGTCTGCATCGCGATTCAACCCCGCCAGGACCTCCAGCTGCCGCAGTGTTCCCGACAACTCTCGCTCTTTCAGAAAACCCGAAATGGCCCTCAGCTCGCCACCCCACGCCATCAAGTAAATCAAGATTGGGAGAACAAATCTGAACCGCGCCGGAACGACACGGCACGATCGTTGGTCTAGCCACTGAAGAGCGAAGCAGACGAGGATCAAGCAGCCTGGTATGACAATCTCAATGTATCGCCGGACAACCCAGTAGTTATCCGGGAAAGCCTGTGATTTGTAGAGGTAGAAGCCAGCAAACATGCCTAGGATCGCCGCGAATGCCCAGAGAGCCGGAGAGTTGCGACTCAACCTCGAGATCATACGCAGAGCTCCCAGACAGGCCAAGCCAAGCCCGATGGGTGTGAGATACCAACTGAGACGTACCCAGTTGATCTCGTTGTAAAGCGGTACGGTGCCGCTGTGGGGCACTGGCATCGGAACAGTCTGTCGGGCTGACTCGAGATGGGGCCGAACGAAGATGCCGTAGAGAACGACCAGGCCAAACAACAGCATGGCCGCAGTCTGAAACCACCCGGGGATCAACGGCATCCCAGTTCCTGTGGGAGTAACTCCCGCTGCCATTCCGGAGGAAGGGAGCCGCCGACTCCAGTACATTACCAATCCGAGGAGGATGCTCCCGCCGACAAGCAGCACGGTGCCGCTGCCTGGGGATGCGTTCTGAACAGTTCGGAACGCATGGAAGAAGTAGGGAAACGAAAATAGCCAGACATGCAGGACAGACCAGGCGGCGAATCCGATCATCGGAAGAAAGAACCAGCGGCGTTGGGACAATGGGCAAAGAAACAGAAAGCTCAGCCCGGCGAGAATGAGGACCGAATCGATCCTCACAAAAAGGCTCAACCCAAAGAGACATCCAGCCAGTGCCATCGGCCCCTTGAGTGCCGTCCGCGCCGCAAGCGTCAGCAGGATCAGGCCTCCAAGCAGCGTCACTTGCGCGAGCATTTCGCTGAACGGACTGCGGCCCATCCACACTTGGCCGGTGTTGCTTGCGAGCAGCAATCCTGCAGCCCAACCCAGCAATCTGGAACTGAGGAGCTGTTCTGCCAAGCTGACCACAAGTAACACGCTGAACGTTCCCAACAGGACGTTGAACAGAAAAATCCCTTCGAAGCGCCACAGCTTGAAACAGAGTGTTAGCCAGAGCGGGTAAAGGTGGAAAAACTGGGGCAGCAGCTCGCCTTTTTTAGCGTCTGCGAGGTAGAACCCCGGCAAGACTTCCGGGTAGGGTGCCTCTTCGAGGGACTTGCGCAGGAAGAGCGCTTGCTTCTCAGGAGTATCAAAGTGTTGAAACTGGGGATCCTGAATGCGGAGCGATGGCGAATCGGCGAGCTTGACGGCGATATTCACGTATTCACCGGGATCTCGATACGTCGAAACGAATTCAGCTGGGCGATTCATCATCCAAAAGGCGAACACCACCAGCGGGAGCAACCACAGATCCCTTCGTTCGCAGCGACAGCCGGGTAGCGGCGCTGAAGCACGCTTCCGCCGTTGGACAAACCACACAACACTTGCGGCTAGATCAAAAACGGCCAGCAGCAACAGCCAGAAACGAATGCGAAAGACGCCCAACTGCGCGGTGGTTAGCAGAATGACGGAAGTTACCGCAATGGCGCCAAGCAGGCTGCAGAGAATCCATTCCAAGCAGGAGAAAGACGCGGAGGCTGGAGTGTCAGGAGTATGTGCCGAGCTTCTGAGAACCAGGCTCGCAATGAACCAGCCAGAGCCAGCAAACAGCAACAAGAAGACAAACAACAAAGCAAAGTCCGTACCCGTAGGCGTGAAGTCCAAACAGATCCTCCGCTACGAGCTGCCGCAATCCCAGCTCTCTTGTGATCTCAGAATCCTATCACATGGGATGCTGAGGTTCCGGGCGGGCATGTGACGGGGTCGAGAACACATAAAAAAAGGGGATGTGGACGCGTCTCTCACCGCTCTGCGAGCGGTGAATGACCGTCGTGATATACTCTGGGCCGCTTCAAAGCTTGCATCTCAAGCGTGCATTCCCCGAATGTGATGATCCAAAAACCAGCTCCCCGCTCGACTGCGAGCGTCGAGAGGCAGACTTCTCAGCCTCGTGCGAGCGCTCTTTTGCGCTACAAGTATCCGGCGCTCTTATTCCTATTTACGATCACGGTTTTCTGGAAGCTGATCTTCAGCAGTGAATACTCTCTCCTCGTCTATACGGATTCCTCGTTTCAAACCTACCCGTGGTCGCAATACCTCTCTGAAGTGCTGCACCAGGGGAGTTTCCCCTTTTGGGACATGTACGCTGACGGAGGCCGTTCCTTCCTCGGCGAAACGCAGACGGGCGCCTTCTATCCGCCGAATCTGCTCATGGGTCTGTTCCCTCGCAATGCGAAAGGACTGCTGCCCGTTTCTCTGATCGAAGGATTCGTAATCCTCCACGCCTTCCTGGCGGCGTTCTTCATGTATGGCCTGGCAACACACTTTGGGCTGAACCGATTCAGCGGGTTCGTTGCTGGAATCGCATTCGCCTTCGGAGGCTCCCTCGGATTGCGCGCTTTCGCTCAAGTGAATCTCTTCTACGCATCCGTATGGGTTCCGGCTGTTTTCTGGTGCTACGCAGAATCTCTCAGAGCCCATCAACTTTTCAGGCAGATCCTTTTCGCCAACCTCGCGGGTTTGGCACTGGCTCTGAGCCTTTTGGCAGGCCATCATCAGCCGTTCATCTATGTCAGCCTCGCTCTGGCGGGCGTTGCGCTGGCTTTGTGGCTTCGAAGCAGAAAGTCTCCCGACGAAAGCGCATCGCGGGCACCGCTCATCCTTCGGCAAACTCTGCTGCTGTTCGCCTTCGCCCTCGCTTATGCGTCGCTGCAGCTGCTGCCTTCTCTCGAGTATTCCAAACTCGCGTATCGTTGGGTGGACAGCGTCAACCCTACGTTGGTAGGTCAGCGTGTGCCCTATTCGATCGTTGGCACGGACAATTTGCTGCCTCCCGATGGGCTGATTCTGATGCTGTTTCCCTACCTCGGCGCCGTTGAGAACAGTCCCTACCTGGGAATTCTGCCCTTGTTGCTGGTCTTTCTCTCGCTGCCGTTGGTCAAGAAGCATGGTGTCGTCAAGCTGGCCTTCGGAGTCGCCCTGGTTTCGGCGTTGCTATCAATTGGACGATTCTCGCCGTTGCATGGGCTTGCATACGCCTTGGTACCAGGTTTCGACAAAGGCCGCGAAGCCTCGAGAATTTTTCTGGTAGCACACGTCGGATTGAGCCTGCTGGCGGGCTTTGGCTGCCAGGCCTTCCTGAATCCGGCTCCCAAGGCTCTGCGTAAAGTCCGGACTTGCATAGTTCTGGCGTTCACTGCACTGTCTTTGGCTGCTTCTCTGATTGCCTTTGGCACTTACTTCTACCAGGCGCAAGTGCTTTCACAGATTCCTGACTTTGGAATGATTGCTTTCGCTTGCCTGCTTCTGCTGGCCACGTCCGCGGTGGGCCTCGCTCGCACTTTTGGCTTTGCCCGGGCAAAATCTCTTCAGGTCGCGATTGGGCTTATCCTTCTCTTCGACTTTCACTTTCTTCTGTCGCCGCAACTTCGCTTAAAGCGAGAATTCGACCGAAAGGGCAACTTCGAACCTAAACAGTATTACAGCCAGGATGACCTGATTCGGTTCCTCCAGTCGCAGAGCGGTTTCTTTCGAGTTGACTTTCGAGACGACTACTATCCGAAGAATTCAGGTGAAGTCTTCAAATTAGAGACCATCAATGGTTACGGCGCTACGTCGTTGAAGCAGTTCTATCATTTCCAGGCCGAAGCCTACCCAGCTGGAAATATGATCGCAGACATGATGAATGTCCGTTACTTCGTTTCACAGAAGGGACTGGATCTGCCGGTGGCTTTTCAAGGCCAGCACGCCAAAGTGTACGAGAACCCCGGGTTTCTGCCGCGAGCCTGGCTGACCTCCCGGATTGAAGTGAAGAAAGACTTCAGCGAGATGGTCGCGTTGCTACGAGTTCCTGGGTTCAATCCTTACCTGGTTGCATACGTCGAACAACCAGTTGGCGACTTAGGAACTTCGCCAGGTCCGATGCCTGTGGGGGGTCAGACAGACATCGCCGCACAGGGCACGGCTGTCTTTACTCGACAGAGTCCCAATCGGTTTCAAGTGGAGACTCAGTCTCTTGTGGCAAAGCTCTTGGTGGTGAGTCAGAACTGGTATCCCGGCTGGAAGGCCCGCGTAAACGGTCAACTGCGACCGGTGGAGCGAGTGAATGGGACGCTCATGGGCGTTCAAGTTGGCCCGGGCGCTTCGAGAGTGGAGTTCGTGTATCGTCCCACACGATTCCTTTGGGCGGTGGCGCTGGTCCTGGGAGCATTCGCAGCCTTGGGGTTCAGCTTCTTCAAGCTTCGATCGAACCAGAACTAGTTCGGCCAGCGAACGCAAAACTCCGGGGTCAGATGGAGGTGGGTTTTGGTTTTCGCGGTTGGCGCTTTCATGAGGGCGGCCGTCATATGCGTGGGTTTGATGACGCCATTCTTCAGATTTTCCTCGTCGAGGGAATGAACCTTGTCGATGAAGGCCAAATCGCGAGGATTGGCGGGATCGAAGTTATGGCCGAAACATCGATCGATGAAAATGTCGATGACATTGGCAAAACCAACGAACAACTCGAAATGAAACTTCTTGATCAGCAGAGGCAGAATGTCCTGGGCCCGAATGCCTTCGAACCCCTCCTTTGAGCAGTCCCAATTCTCATACTCAATTTCAGTGCGCTTTAGCAGATGATTGTATTTGTATCGCTCCGGTAGTTCTCTCCACAGCGAATTGAAAATGTCCAGTGCCTCAGGCCAACGCATGTGTCCATTTCTTCCGATCATGTCGTCAGTGAGGAAGAACCCGTCAACCGCGAGCACCTTGAATACCTTGTCGAACAGCGTTTCCAGCTCGACAAAATGGTGCAGCGCCTGGTTCGCCATCACGATCTGATACTGGCCCTGCGGCTGCCAGGAGTTGATGTCGGCTTGCGTAAAACGGAGGCGGTCCAGCACTTGCTTTTCTTGAGCCAACCGCTTTCCCCGCTCCAACATGTGCGGATTGACATCGAGGCACTCCAGAACAAAGTTGGAAACGCCATTCTTGGCCAGGGATTCAACAAGCCCGACTTCGGTGTCGCAATTTCCTGAGCCACAGCTGATGAAGCGCGCCGAGCCAGACTGCTTCGTGCACACCTGCGTCATGTATTGGAGGTAAAAACTGTTGGGGCTTACGAAACCAAACTGCTGGTATTTGGGAACCAGATACTTGTTGGACCAGTAATGGAAGATCCCGGGCAGGTCGTGAACATTTTCGACAGAGCGATAGTTGGCGACCTCCCGGGCCATCATTGCTTCGTAGCCTGGGTCCTTTGTCGAGCGGATGCCTCCCTCTTGCCAGCGGACAAGCGACCAGCGTCGTACTCTACGCAGAAACTGCCGGACCTTGGGATGGAGTTCCATGGTTGGGATTGAAGAGCACAGTCTGAAGAGACGCAATTTGGGGCTTACAGGTGCACCACTCGCGCAAAGCGGATGCTCGGGCAGGAACGGATCTCCTGCAACAGCGACTCGGGAATCTGGCTGTCCACATTCACCACGCCCACGGCGTGATCGCTGTCGCCGCGACCGAGCGCGAAATTGGCGATGTTGACCCGGTTGGTGCCCAGCAGCGTGCCGATCTGCCCAATCACGCCAGGCGTGTCGTTGTTGCGAATGAACAGGATCGCGCCGTGTAGCGGTGCTTCTATGTCAATGCCGTCGACCGATACTAGCCGACTCTTGCCCTTTGAAAGAATGGTTCCTTCGATCCATTCCTCCCGCACATCGGTCTTGAGCCGCAGGGAAATCAGGTTTGAATAGCTGCGGACGCGGGTGCTTTGCGATTCAATCAAGAGGATGCCGCGTTCATCCAGATGCTTGCGCGCATTGATCAGGTTGACGCCATCGCCAAGAATCGGCTTCAGGATTCCGACAAGAATGGAGCTTGCAATCAGATGCGTGTTAATGTCGACCGTTTCCCCGTAGTAGCGAATGCCAACCTCGTTCAAGCGCCCCTCACAAATCTGTGACAGAAAGCCGCCTAGGTTCTCACCGAGTTGAAGGAAGGGCCCGATCTTCTTGTATTCTTCAAATGAGACCGACGGAAAGTTCACCGCGTTTCGGATGATTCCGTCCCGGAGGAAACCCCTCACCTGCTCGGCAATCTCCACGCCTACGACCTCCTGGGCTTCAGCCGTCGAGGCCGCAATGTGAGGCGTGGCGATCACTTTCGGGTGTTTGGGCAACGGATTGTCTTTCGCGGGCGGTTCCATGCTGAGCACATCCACGGCCGCCGCGGCAACCTTGCCGCTGTCGAGTGCTGCCGCGAGGTCAGCTTCGTGGATCAGCTCACCTCGGGCCGTGTTGATGATCCGGACGCCGTCCTTCATCTTCGCTATGGATTCCGCGTTCACCAAATGCCGCGTTGCATCAACCAGCGGGACATGCAGTGTGATGACGTCCGACTCGGCAAACAGCGCGTCCAGTGACACCAGCTTGACGCTGAGATCCTGGGCCATCCGGTCAGAAACAAACGGATCGTAAACTGCGACATTCATCTGGAAAGATCGTGCGCGCTTGGCCACTTCCATTCCGATCTTTCCGAAGCCGACCACGCCGAGTGTCTTGTCTTTCAACTCCACTCCGGTGAAACTCTTTTTGTCCCACTTCCCTTCCTTCGTTGATGCGCTGGCCTGCGGCACCGAGCGCGCCATGGCCAGCATGAGCCCCATCGCAAGCTCCGCGACACTGACGCTGTTGCCACCGGGCGTATTCATCACCACGATGCCTTTGTTCGTGGCGGCCTCGAGGTTTACGTTGTCCACGCCGGTTCCAGCGCGGCCAATGACCTTAAGGCTTTTGGCCGCCTGAATCACCTCGGCAGTCACTTTGGTGTTGCTGCGAACCAGCAGAGCGTCGTAATCGCCAATGACTTCCAGCAACTGCGCCGGAGTCAGGCTTGTCTTGACATCCACCTGCCAGGTGGTTTCCTGCCGCAGCAGGTCAATTCCTTGCTCGGATAGCTTGTCGCTGACGAGAATTCTCATCCTGGGTGCAATATCCTTTATGAATTTAGGACTTACTTGGTTGTGGGCGATGTATTGGCTCAGACCGCCGTCTGCAAATACACCCTTTGGGCTGCGGTTACCCCAGCACCCAGTTCAACGGGCATGTTGAGCTTCTTGAGAATGATTTCGAGGCAGGCAATCAACGCCACGGTATCCGTGAAATCGTAGTAGCCGAGGTGCGCAACGCGGAACAGCTGCCCTTTCATCTCGCCCTGGCCGTTCGCAACGGTTGCGCCGAACTCCTTCTTAAACGCTTTGATGATGGCACCTGAATCGGTTCCTGGGGGCGTGCAGATCGCCGTCAAGGCATCACTGGGCGACGATTCGGCGAAAAGCTTCAGCCCCAGCGCCTTCGCAGCAGAACGGGTGGCGTTGGCGAGCAGGCCTGCATTTGCGATCAAGTTATCGCGGCCTACGGAACGGATATGTTTGATAGCCTCGCGAGCAGCGACGATCAGTGTGATGGCCGGCGTGTAGGACGATTCGCCTTTGGCATTATTCTTCCGCTCCTTCTGGTAGTCGAAGTAGAACTTGTTCGACTTCGTAGTTTCAATCAGCCCCCAAGCCTTCTGGCTGACGCTAGCAAACGCCAGGCCCGGAGGCAGCATCAGCGCTTTCTGTGATCCTCCGATGACGACATCGAGATGCCACTCATCCACGGGCATCTCCATTACGCCCAATCCAGTAATTGCGTCAACCACGAGCGCTGTTTGCGGATGCTGATAGACAATCTCACCCAGAGCTTTCACGTCGTGCCTGGCTCCAGTTGAACTTTCCGAATACTGGACAAAGACGGCGCGAGTATCGGGATGCTTCTTAAGTTCTGCGGCGACGGTCTTTGGGTCCACTGCCTGTCCGTAGGGGATGGAAATGACATTTGCGGCCACGCCGAAGGCCTTGCAGAGATTAGTCCAGCGTTCTCCAAACTTTCCGGCGCTCACGACCAGCGCTTTGTATCCGGGGCTCAACAGGTTGACGACCGCTCCTTCCATGGCCCCGCTGCCAGAAGAGGTGAAACAGAGAACATCATTTTGGGTGTTATAGATGTATCGAAGGCCGTCGAGCACTTCCTTGAAGATATTGCGAAATTCCTCGGTGCGATGATGCAAGATGGGCTGTGCCATCGCCGTCTGCACGGCTGGCAGCAACTGGGTAGGACCTGGGGTAAATAGCCGCTCCTTAAACATGTAGTTCCCTGCCTCTTCTAATTTTGGAATCAGTGCGTCAAGTGCTGCCGTAGGGAGCGCATCAACCGCGCTCGAAAGAGCGCAACTATAGCATAGTTCCAGGGTACCGGACGGTCGAGGCCGACACGCCGTTCCGAGGGGAAAGGGTCTTGAGTTTACTCTACCTTCGCGAATACCCGGATGGAGGACGGAAGTTGCGTAAAATTCTCGATCTGGTCTCCGGAAAGCAGGGTTCGATTCGGAAACAGATACACGGTGCGCGAGTCGAGGTAAATGTCCTGCAGGTTTTCAGCCACGGCGTTGCTCGCTTCGGGCTTTGGAAGCTCACGATAGGCGACCAGCATCTTCGTGCCCATTGGGACACCGTTTAAGTTCTTGACCGTATTTCCGGCCTGCACTCGTCCATCAGGCAGGATGTAGAAGGTGAACGAGGAATTGTACAAGGCGTTGGCGATCTTCCAGGGTGAATCGGCCGCGGTAACCTGCGGTACAACCACTTCGACACGCGCTACGTTGACGACTTTCTTTTCCTCAGCTACAGGTACCCCCAGTTCCACACGAGTGCCCGGGGGAATGTCCGACCAGTCTTCAATCTGTTCGCCTGAATAAGTCCGTCCATCTGGAAAACGGTACATTGTCGTCGGCGCATTGTATCGAATACCCGCAATCTTCCAAGCGGTCCGGCTCCGGCTGACCAAGGGGAGTTCTTCCGATGCCGTTTCCTCTGATGGGTCGTCCTCAGCCTCGGTGTCTGCCGGGGGGACATGGCCACCGGCACGCATCAATTCCGGGCTGCCGTCGATGCGACCGGCAATCACGTCAGGGTCCGCACGATATTCGTCGTCGAGTCCCGCCCGGGCTCGATCGAAGTTGTTGAAACCCGGATCGAGTTTTCGCCCGCGTCGCCTGGATTGGTGATAGGGATTGGGGGGCGCATAGGCCACGCGATAGTGCTCCAGTACGTTTCGATCTTCAATCTCATGCTTCTTCTGAAGTTCCTCGAGCAACTTTCCCAGTGATCGATACTGGGCTTCAGAGAAAGGGATATTGTGGTATCCCTCCAGTTCGATTCCGATCGAATAATCGCTCAGTCCATCTAGGCCGTTCCACATGCTTACGCCGGCGTGGTTCGCAAAATACTTCGGATCCAGAATCTTATAGACCGCGCCGTTTCGGGCAACCAGATAGTGCGCGTGACCCCCGCGCGTCAGATAGCGGCCATACCGGACTTTGCCTCGTGACAGCGTTCGAAGGGCGCTGGGTAACCTGCTTTCGGTGGAATGAAGAACGATGAATCGAGTCTCGGAGCGAACCCGTTTCGTGAACTGCGGATTCAGCCGCCGCTGATAGTCAATCGTTTTGATGGCGAGAGCGCTTGAGGAGAAAACAAGGACAGCGATGAACGCGAATCCCGCGGTTTTTCGTTTGAATCTAGATATCATCTGTCGCTCGGCTACCGGCCTGGTTCTTAGCCGGCTAGTCTCAACGGCATCGCACTCATCTTCTCCGACTCTCTGTTTGATGGCAAGGCAATTCAAGTTGGTTGGCTGAGCGAGTGAAGGGCGACCGAAACAGCTGAAGCCCGCAACATCTCGCCGCCAGAGTAGTGCTAAGATATTCGGGCATTTCCCCACGACAAGTGGACCTAAAGTCAAAATGTTCAACAAGCAGCGGTTTCAATGGAGGCTCAACCGGCTGATCCGGCAGCTGGATGAGCAATGGGATTCCTTGCGTAACTTGTGGCGTGGCTCACAGTCAACCACTCGGATGTGCCCCAATTGCCGTGCGTTGATCGATCGCAAAGCCAGAAGCTGTCCCCTGTGCAAGGCTGCTTTGGGCTATCGGGCTGGTGGGTTGGGAAAGCTGCTACAGAACGTAGTGCCGAATTTCATGCCGGTGTCGTTCGCGCTGTTGACGGTGAACTTTGCGCTATTCCTGCTGATCTTCGCGGCCGAACGCGATCTCACAGCGCAGGACCTGGGAAGACTTCTTTGGGGAGTCAGTTCGCCGAGCCTTACGCGCTGGGGTGCGAATGTGGGTGCTCTAGTCTGGGCTGGAGAATGGTGGCGTCTGCTATCTGCCGTCTTCATTCACATTGGCATCATTCACCTGGCCTTCAACTCCTATGCGCTAATCTTCATTGGCCCTTTGCTAGAGGACTTGCTGGGCAAGGAGCGCTTCCTCGCCTTGTACGTGGTCACAGGCGTATTCGGATTCGTGGTCAGCAACTGGTACTACGGTCCATGGCTCGCGACGGCAGGGGCCTCTGGTGCGATCTTCGGTTTGATCGGTGCCGGCATCGTGTTTTCCAAACGGAGGTCGCAGTGGGGCAGCATGCTCGGACAACAGCTCGTCCACTGGGCCATCTACGGGTTTGGTTACGGCTTGGTGATTGGAGCTAACAACGCCGCACACTTTGGAGGATTTGTGGCTGGAGTCGCGTTCGCCTACTGTCTGTCGAACCAAAGAGTAACCGAGTCAGGTGTGAGGCGCTCTCTGTGGGCTATCGCGTACTGGTTTTGCGTCATAGCGATAGCCCTCTCACTATGTCTTGCTGTGTTAGGAGGTCGATTAGGGATTCACAGTTCCCACCCGATTTGACCGTCTTACATCACCCTGAATTTCTGAATCCCTTCTTCGTTCAGCTCCACGCCCAAACCAGGCGCTTCGGGAACCGCTACGTAGCCATCCCTCTCCACAAAGCTCTGCCGAGTCAGATGGTCGCGTAACGTCGTTTCTTCTTCAGCCACGTATTCCATGATGAACGAATTCGGGATGGAGTTAAGGAAATGCAGGGCGGCAGCGATGTTGATGTACGTGGTGAATCCGTGGTTCACGCAGGGCAGGCCGCGGTCTTCGGCCAGGCTGGCAATTTTCCGAGCTTCGGTGAATCCGCCACAGCGCGTGAGATCCACTTGAACGATGTCGATCTTGCCCTTGTCCATCAATTCCAGAAAGGAGCCTCGGTTGCTTTCTTCCTCCCCGGCTGCGATACGAACTTCAGTCGCTTCGGAAAGGCGGCGATATCCTTCGTAGTCGTCCGGACGCAGTGGTTCTTCCAACCAAAAGATGTCGTGCTGGGAAAACGCCCGGGCTCGCTGCAAAGCCGTCTTGGCGTCCCACACCAGCCCGGCGTCAATCATCAAATCAGGTCCTTTGCCCAAGCCCTTGCGGGCTTCCCTAACCAGAGCAACATCGGTGTCTGCATCCTGGCCCATGGGATCCCAGCCAAACTTCACGGCCGTGAAGCCGCGGTCCTTCAGGCGTGACGCCAGGGCCCCCGTCGCGGCAGGTGTGGCCCCGAACAACACACTTGCGTAGCAGCGAATCTTCTTGTGAAATCCGCCGCCCAGCAGCTTCCAGATCGGAAGCCCCAGTACCTTTCCCTTGATATCCCAAAGCGCGATGTCAATACCACTCATCGCGTGAATACCAACGCCACGTCGCCCCCCGTAGATATTCCCCCGATACATCTTGTGCCAAATCTTCTCGGTCTCAAAAGGATCCTCGCCGATCACCAGATCTCTCAAGCCGCAGGCTGTGGTGTGAGAGAACGGCGACTCGATGGCGCCTTTGACGGCCAGCGGCGACGAGTCCACTTCGCCGATGCCATAGGTTCCCGAGTCGGTCAAGACTTTCACGATCAGTGCGTCTTGGCCGCTATCACACTGCTCCTTCACTTGGGTTTGCCGAATGTAAAACACCTGAACATCGGTGATCTTCATGAACGCTCCTTTTGGGAAAATTGAAGGTAAGGGTGTGGCGTCACTAACCGCCACTGTCGGGATCCCCGCGCCGCTTCAGCGTGCGGCCGAGAGCCGCACGCTCAGCGCTAACGCCGACGAAGCTTCCCGCGAACTTAGAGGTCGGTCGCGCTTAGCTTGCCAGCGACTTGAACTGAAGCTGCTCTTTTATAAAGGAAATGGAAAGGAAATTGAAGAGGTCAGGCCGGTCAAGATTGCAGACGTGTCCGGAATTTTCGAGGATCTTTAGAATGCAGTGCTTGTGTTTGGCGACAATACGCTTCAAGGGAGGAAGAAACATGTAATCCTCTTCACCCATCAGATAGAGCGTCGGCACCGCAATTTCTTTTTCCTCAAAGTAGTTGAGTAGCGGATTGATTTCGTAAGTCAGCTTGAACCAGCGAATGAATTCCTTCTGGCAAAGCTTCCGCGCTTCATTGATAAACAAGAGGCGCGACTGTTCGTGGCGCTTCTTGGGCATGATGATCCAGGCAAACAGGCGGTAGAGCCACAGATACGGGATAAACCGCTTCATGCAGTTACCCAGAAAAACCAGGCAGTTGGATCGGAAGTTCAGGCGTGTGATGGCGCCACCTAGAATCATCGAACGCATCCTGGCAGGTGCAATTTCGCCGATGGTGCGAATGATGATGGTTCCCAACGAGATTCCGACGAAATGAGCCGCCTGAATCCGCAAGTGGTCCAGCACTTCCAGAATCTCACGGCTGATGTCCTGAAACGTATACTTCAGCCGGCCTTTGTTGTCGGAGGGGCTGGCAGACTTGCCATGGCCTCGCAGGTCGACCATCAAGACGTTGAAGTGTTTTCTGAACTCTCTCGCTTGCTTGAACCAGATCGACGAGCTGCCTCCGGCGCCATGTACGAAAACAACCCATTCGTTCTGCTGCCCCAATTCATAGGTCCTGTAATGTAGCATCCGGGTTTCAACTCCAAGCGGAACTCAGAATTCTTCGGTGGTGCCAAGCGAGTCGCGTATGATACTGCCAAACTGGCGGGGCTGCACCAAAATCCTTGCCAGCAAGCTTAACGATCAATCAACCTGCAACCGTTAGCGGTTTTTTGCTGAAATTGGAGGTTCCATGCGTTGGCTATCCCTCTGCGGGGTTGCCTTCCTCTGGGCGGCCCTCGCCCCGGTCTTTCCCCAAACCAAAACTGCGCGACCACTGCTCGGGTTCAGTTCTCAGTCAAGCGCCAGTCAGCGGGCGCTGGAGGCTCGCTTTGACGCAGCTTTAAGCAAAGAGAACCTGCGCGAATGGATGCAATGGATGACGGCCAAGCCGCACCATCTCGGCTCGCCTTTTGGGCGGGAAGTCGCGGAGTTCATCGCTGCGAAGTTCCGGACTTGGGGCTACGAAACGACGATTGAAACGTTTGATGTCTTGTTTCCCACTCCTAAAACACGATTGCTGGAGATGACCTCTCCGGAAAAATTCTCAGCGGCTCTTCGGGAACCACAACTCCAGGAAGACGCCACCTCCGGCATCGTCGAGAATCAGCTTCCGGTCTTCAATGTCTATTCTCCGGACGGAGACGTTCGGGGATCGTTGGTTTACGTCAACTACGGAGTACCTCAGGACTACGAGCAGTTGGAGGAGTTAGGCATCGATGTGAAAGGGAAGATCGTCATCGCCCGCTACGGCGGATCCTGGCGCGGCATCAAGCCGAAGGTGGCCGCAGAACGCGGCGCCATCGCGTGCCTCATCTACTCTGATCCCCGGGACGATGGCTACTTTCAAGGCGATGTCTATCCGAAGGGGGCCTGGCGCAATGAGCACGGTGCTCAACGCGGTTCCGTTGCCGACATGCCGCTCTACGCTGGGGATCCTTTGACACCGGGCGTGGGTGCTACCAAAGACGCCAAGCGACTGCCACTCAGCGAAGTCGGCAAGATTGTCAAAATCCCGGTTCTGCCCATTTCCCAATCGGATGCAGTGCCGCTGCTGCGCGCGCTTGGCGGTCCGGTGGCGCCCGAGCCTTGGCGGGGGGCGCTTCCGATGACGTACCATGTCGGTCCAGGTCCCGCGACGGTTCGCCTGAAATTGGAGTTCGACTGGAAACTCGCAACGACGTACAACGTCATTGCCAAACTTCGAGGAGCTGAACGGCCCGATCAGTGGGTGATTCGCGGGAATCATCATGATGCCTGGAACTTCGGAGCTGCTGATCCCGTGAGTGGCCAGGTGGCTCTGATGGAGGAGGCTCGAGGCGTCTCAGAGTTGCTGAAAACGGGCTGGAAGCCAAAGCGCACCATGGTTTATGCAGCTTGGGACGGCGAGGAGCAGGGCTTGCTTGGCTCGACGGAGTGGGTCGAAACCCATGCCGAGCTCTTGCAAAAGAATGCCGCGGTCTATGTCAACTCAGACTCCAACTCGCGAGGCTTCCTCAGCATGGCGGGATCCCACTCGCTGGAGAAGCTCATCAACGAGGTGTCGCGTGACGTCATCGATCCCCAAAAACAAATCTCCGTGTTTGAACGAGCGCGGGCGGCTCGCATTGTCACTGGGTCAGTTGAAGAGCGCAAGGAGACTCGGGAGCGCAGCGACTTGCGAATTGGAGCTTTGGGGTCCGGTTCCGACTACACACCGTTTTTGCAGCATCTGGGCGTTGCTTCGCTCAATCTGGGATACTCCGGGGAAGGCGCTGGGGGATCCTATCACTCGGTCTATGATTCCCTGGATCATTACAAACGCTTTGGCGATCCGAATTTCGACTATGGAATCACGCTGGCACAGACCGCCGGACGCGTGATGCTGCGGCTGGCCAATGCTGAGGTGCTCCCGTTCGAATTCCTTGGCGTGGCGGATAGCGTGGGCCGTTATGTTAAGGAGATTACCAAGCTGTCGGACGACATGCGTCAACAGACCGCGGAGAAGAACCGCCAGATTCGAGAGGGAACCCTGGCAGCGTATTTTGACCCTGAGAGACCCCACGTCGTGCCCAAGCCCAAGCCAGGAGTTCCCGCCTTGACGTTCAAGCCTTTGCAGGACGCCGTTGCGAGGCTTCAAGCAAGTTCCAAGCGTTTCTCAGATCAAATGAACGAATGGCGGTTGGCCGGTCGCGCGTTTCCAGTCCCTGTCGAGGAAAGGCTGGACCAGATTCTGTTCGGCAGCGAGAGGGCATTCACACGCGCCGGCGGCCTCCCGCAACGACCCTGGTTCAAACACCAGATCTATGCCCCCGGACTCTACACCGGCTACGGCGTCAAGACTCTTCCAGCGGTTCGTGAAGCGATTGAGCAACGCGATTGGAAGCAGGCGCGCGAACAGATCGCGTTGGTTGCGCAAACGATCGATCGCTTCAGCCGCGAGATTGATCGTGCCACGGCGGTCGTTGAGAGCAAGCGTCGGCGCTGAAAGAACGCTCGGTAGCTGGCGACGTGAGGAAGCGGTGTAGCGTGACGAGTGATGCGTGAAACGTGAGACTCGAGCGGCTCATTACGGATCACGTTTCACGTATCACGTGAGTTCCGCCTCGTTACCTTGGAGGCTACGGCTATGAATCGGGAGTGGCGTGCCCACTTCGATTTTGGGGAGAAGGTCGCGAGAGGATGAATGCGGAGACCCCAACCATGACCGTGAGTAGCAAAGCCTTCAGGAATAAAGGAGTCTCTCTGAAGAACACCGCGTAGCCAATGAATCCATTCATCAACAGAATCGACCAAGCCTTCGCTCTCGGTCGAATCGCCCTTCCACGTTCCCAGTCGGACAGGAGGGGGCCGAATGTTCGATGGGCCAGCAGCCAGTGATGGAGGCGATCTGAACTTCGGGAGAAACAAAACGCAGAGAGCAAAATGAAGGGAGTCGTGGGAAGGACGGGTAAAAACACACCGGCGAAACCCAGTCCGAGGCTCGCGTAGCCGAACACCAGGAAAAGCTTTTGGCGGATCATGGGAGCAGCGGTACCTGAAACGATCGGTAGCCGCCGACGTGAGTAAGGCAATATCGCGTGATGAGTGAGTGACGTGAGACTCAAGATCGTCGTTCACGAATCACGTTTCACATGGGGCCCCGCCTCGTCACGTCGGCGGCTACTGTTGCGAGACGCTCAGCGTCACAGCCGGTTGATCAGGCTCGCGACATATCCGGCACCGAAGCCATTATCAATATTCACGACCGTCACGTTCGACGCACAGCTGTTCAGCATCCCCAGTAAAGCAGCGATTCCGTTAAGGCTCGCCCCGTAACCAACGCTTGTAGGGACCGCGATGACAGGAACGGAAACCAAGCCGCCCACGACGCTAGGCAATGCGCCCTCCATACCGGCCACTACGATGATCACGCGCGCTTCCGTAAGGCGAGCCCGCTCGCTGAGAATCCGATGAATGCCCGCCACGCCAACGTCGTAAAGATTCTCAGCCGTGTTGCCCATGGCCTCAGTTGTTACCAAGGCTTCTTCCGCAACCGGAATATCAGCGGTACCGGCGCAAGCAATGAGGATTTTCCCCTTGCCGTGCTGCGTCTTGTCTCTGTGAACCAAAATAGTTCCAGAATCTGGAAAGAACTGTGCCTTGCGTTCTAGTTTCTTGACCGCGCGAAAGACCTCAGCGTTGGTGCGCGTAATCAAAACGTTCTGCTGATGGGCCAGCATTCGCTCGACGATGCCCTGAATCTGGCGGACGGTCTTGCCCCTGCCAAAAATCACTTCCGGGAAGCCCTGCCGAAGAGTGCGGTGATGGTCGATGCGGGCAAACCCCACGTCCTCAAACGGCAAGTGTTTCAGCTTCATCAAGCCATCGTTAACGGACAGCGTGCCTTTTTTGACACTGGTGAGAACCGCTTTGATGTTTTCTTCCGTCATGGTGCTTGCTTCAGATGGTTTTTTCGATACGGAATCGTGCATTTCACCAACAGGCGCGCCCATTCTGGCGATTCTGCCGGAGGCTTGTCCAGCATTTGTTTCCCGTCTGTCAGGCCGTAATGGATTTGGTGTAGCATAGGCCTGCTTGGAGGGAGGGTCCCGGTTCCTGCATGAACGTCACCGTTGCCATCACCGGCGCGAGCGGCGCAATTTACCCCCATCGTTTCTTGAATCACCTTGCAGCCGAGCAAGGCGTGTCCAAAGTTCAGCTGGTCATCTCGACAGCGGGGCTCAGGGTGCTGAACGAGGAACTGGAAGGGCGTGCGCTGACGATGACCAATCTGGTCGAGAGGCTGGTTGGTGACAACCGGGAAAAGTTTGAGGTCCTCAATAACAACGACGTCGGCGCCAGCATCGCCAGCGGATCGTTTCCGGTGGACGCGATGGTTGTGATCCCTTGCAGCGTGGGCACTCTGGGATCCATCGCTCATGGCATCTCTCGGGACCTGATTCAGCGTTCGGCCGATGTCATGTTGAAAGAACGGCGTAAGCTGATCCTCGTCATTCGCGACACGCCATTTAGTTTGATTCATCTGGAAAACATGCGCTTGCTGACTCTGGCCGGCGGGACCATCTTCCCGGCGATTCCGTCCTTTTACCACCGTCCAGGCTCGATTGAAGATGCTGTTGACCAGTTCTTGTTTCGCGTCATGACGCATCTGGGATTGAAACCCGCCCGTGCGTTCCAGTGGAAGGGAAGCAGATCAGGCGAATCTGGCGCAAGGAAGGACTAGGCTGTAACGAGCGGGCAAGCTGGATTCGGTTTCCAGCCGCACGATGCCAACGCTTTGCGCGATTGGTATTTCTTGGGGATGGAGAAGCCTGCCTCAGACGAGCTTCGGAAAACATCATGTCGTTCTTCAAGCGCCTAAGAATCACTCTCGAGATGATCAAGTTCGAGCATACAGTATTCGCGCTGCCGTTTGCTCTGTTGAGCGCCATCCTGGCCTCCGGCGGTTGGCCAGAGGCCCCGAAATTGTTTTGGATCGTGATGGCCATGGTCGGTGCCCGCAGTGCTGCCATGGCTTTCAATCGCATTGTCGACAAGCAGATTGATGGCGAGAATCCCCGGACGAGGATGCGCGCATTGCCGGCTGGCGAGATCTCCGCAACGTTCGCGGCTGTTTTCACACTGGCCTCCGCGGCGCTGTTTGTGGGTGCTGCCTGGAAGCTAAATTCGCTCTGCTTCAAGCTCTCTGTTCCCGTGTTGTTGATTCTGTTCTTCTACTCTTACACAAAACGATTCACTTCTTATTCCCATCTCGTTCTTGGATTCTGCTTGGGTATGGCACCCCTGGGAACTTGGATCGCCGTACGTGGCGACATCCGGCTGACTCCGGTCTTGCTCTGTCTGATCGTGATGCTTTGGACCGCTGGGTTCGACATCATCTATGCCTGCCAGGATGTAGAGTTCGACCGGCAAAACCAACTGTTCTCGCTCCCGAAGCGGCTGGGGGTTCGCATGGCCCTCAACGTCTCGACCGGGATGCATGTTCTCATGCTGCTCTTGTTGATAGCCCTCTTCGTTCTCGAAGGGCTCGGCTGGGTCACTCTTGGGGGCATCGTCATGGTTGCCGCGCTGCTTTGGTATGAGCACAGTCTGGTTCGTCCTGACGACCTGTCCAGAGTCAATGCATCCTTCTTCACCGTAAACGGATACATCAGCGTGTTGTTGCTGGTTGCGGTAGGATTGGACAAGCTGACACCGCTGTAGGACGAGAGTGTCGTGATCGATGAAAATGCGACTGGTTGCTTCGCATCACGACGCAAATCGCCGCTGGAGACACCGGCTCCAACTCTCAGTCCCATTCTCAAAGGATTTTTCCATGCCGCGTTGCGGGCACCACATTCGAAGAAAACAGCGTCCCCCCTTGGATAAGGGGGGACTTCAGGGGGGTTGAAAAAGGGGCCCCAACCCACCCCGGCGCTGCGCGCCACCCCTCCGACGGAGGGGATTTTCAAAGGAGGCTTTTCATGAAGCTCTTGTTCCTCTTGCTTCCCCTATTCGCCATGACCGTTTACGCCCAGACTCCGGAAAAGGTGCGTGATCAGGCTCGTTCCATGGTGATCAGCCAGTTCGGCATCGTAGCCACCAGTCAGACGCTGGCTTCTGAGGCGGGCGCGCAAGTGCTCGAAGCGGGAGGGAACGCTGTCGATGCCGCGATTGCGGCAAACGCAGTGTTGGGACTGGTGGAACCCACGAGCAACGGGATTGGTGGCGACCTTTTCGCGATCGTCTATGAGGCCAAGACCGGGAAGTTGCATGGATTGAACGCAAGCGGTTGGTCGCCCTCTGGTTTGACGATCGATTTTCTCCACAGCAAGGGCATCGACAAAATGCCGCATCTGGGCATCTACTCGGCCACGGTGCCGGGCTGCGTCGCAGGCTGGGACGAGCTAAGAAAGCGGTTCGGAACGATGCCCTTTTCCAAGCTGTTGGCAGCGGCGACTTACTACGCCGAAAATGGATTTCCCGTGACAGAGATCATTGCCAGTGGGTGGGGAGGCACCAGGGCTGTTGAATTCCTCAGCGCCCATCCTAATTCGAAGGCTACGTATCTGCCCGGCGGCGTGGGGCCGAAGACGGGAGACGTCTTTCGTAATCCGGATCTGGCGGCGTCCTTTCGCTTGATTGCCTCCAAGGGTCGCAACGGCTTCTATAAAGGCAGCGTCGCGGACGCCATTGTGGCCATCTCCAAGGAAACCGGTGGCACGCACACGCTTTCCGATCTGTCAGAGTTCCAGCCTGAGTGGGTGGAACCTATCACGACAACCTATCGGGGCTGGAAGATCTACGAGCTTCCGCCGAATGGTCAGGGTATTGCCGCTCTCTCGATGCTGAACCTGATGGAGCGCTTTCCTCTGCAGGAATACGGCCACAACAGCACCAAAGCGCTCCACGTTATGATTGAAGCCAAGAAGCTTGCCTACGCAGACATGCTTCGCTATGTGGGTGACCCAAAGTTTTCGAAGATCCCTGTCAAAAAGATGCTTTCCAAAACATTGGCGGAGGAGCGCGCCAAACTGATTCAACCGGAGAAGGCGACCTGTCAAGTCGCGCCCTCCGAATTGAAGATGATGACGCAGCTTCGTGGCGGTGACACGATTTACATGTCGGCCATCGACAAAGACGGAAACATTGTGTCACTCATCCAAAGCAACTACTCGGGCTTTGGCTCGGGGTTGGTGCCGCCCAAGACCGGCTTCATGCTTCAGAATCGTGGTTCGCTATTTACGCTCGAGCGTGGACATCCCAACGCCCTTGAACCGCGCAAGCGGCCACTGCACACCATCATTCCGGCGTTCATGGAAAAGGACGGCGTTCGCATCGGTTTTGGGATTATGGGAGGCTGGAACCAGGCCCAGGCTCACGCGCAGTTCGTTTCCAAAGTTGTGGATTTCGGCATGAGCGTTCAAGCAGCGCTTGAAACGCCACGGTTCACCAAGCAAACCTTTGAGGGATGTGACGTGACGCTGGAAAGTCGCATCCCTGAGTCCATCCGCAAGGAACTCGCGCTTCTCGGGCACGATGTCCAAGTGCTTCCGCCATACTCTGGGACCGTGGGAGGAGGACAGGCAGTGATGCGCGACGCCAAGGGCGTGAACTACGCTGGGTCCGATCCACGCAAAGACGGAGCGGCTGTTCCGCAAGGACCGCCTGTCTTCGGGAAGAAATAGGCAGTTACGGGGCCAACGTCAAGGTGGACCAGAACCATGACAACCGATCGAACCTTTCGTGACGAAGAACGGGCTCGTGAACTCTGGCAGGAAGGCATGCAGGAGCTGCTGGAAGGGCGCATTCAGTCAGCCGTCGATTGTTTCAACCAGAGCCTCCTCAGTTGTCCAACCGCTGAAGGGTACACCTACCGAGGATGGGCGGTGTCGTTCCTGGGAATGCTGGAACAGGCGGTGGAAGACTGCCGAAAAGCTATTCGAGTCGACCCGGAGTTTGGCAACCCCTACAACGATATTGGTGTCTACATGATGCAGCTGGGTCTGCTGGATGAAGCAATTCCCTGGTTGGAGAGTGCCAAGCGAGCGAAGCGCTATGAGCCGAGGCATTTTCCATACCTGAACCTAGGCCATGTGTACCGTGCCAAGGGCGATCAGGGACGCGCTTTGGAAGAGTACGTCAAAGCCCTCGAACTGGATCCTGATAATCCAGTAGCCTTGAAGGCCATTGCCAGTCTGGATTTGCCGAAAATCGAGTAGAGAAGTGCGAAGTTCGAAGTGCGAGTACGAATGTCGAAATTGGAATGTCGAAGTTCGAATGTGAAGAACAGACGAGGAATGCAGCTGCATGAATGCTGAGGTACAAACTCGCGAGCAACACTACGAAGCTCCCGTTCGTACTTCGAACTTCGACATTCGTGCTTCTTCTGCTTTGCAGTTCCGATCGAGTCGGCTGACTCAACTCACCTTTGGTATCGGGAAGCGAGTTGACTTTCCCATCGTGTTTGCCCCGATGGCTGGCCTGTCGCATGTTGCTTTCCGGCAGGTTGTTCGCTCTTATTTGCCAGCCGGGGTCAGCACGTTGCTCTTCACGGAAATGCTCTCCACAAGGCTGCTTCCGGGCGAGGATGTCGGCCAAACCCCGCAGACGCAGATCGCACCTGGGGAAGACGATCTCATCCCACAGCTTTTGGGCAATGACGAACGGCTGATTGCGCAGTCCCTAGAAAAGTTGCAAGCCATCCGTCCTGCTGGGATCGACATCAATATGGGCTGTCCCGTCAGCAAAGTGTTGAAGCACAACTGGGGCGTCGCTTTGATGGGAGACATTGGCTACGCCGAGAAAGTGGTCCGCGAAACGAGGCGGCTGACAACGCTTCCGCTGTCTGTGAAAATGCGGACCGGGCTGACGGACGACCCTGAATATCTGGTCGATTTCGCTCGGATGCTGCAAGAAGCCGGCGCGGACTGGATCACCTTGCATCCCAGGATTCAGGCCCACCACCGCAAGGGAAGCGCGAACTGGAGCTATATCGCCCGCGTCCGTGAAGCGGTGCGCATTCCTGTCGTTGGCAACGGCGACATTCAAGAGAGCGACGACGTGTTGCGCATGCAAGCCGCAACGGGATGCGACGGAGTCATGATTGCCCGGGCCTCCACAGCGCGTCCATGGATTTTCTGGCAAGCGGGCGAATCGTTAGGGCTGCCTCCGCCGGCAGGTCGCGAGGGCGAGAGAGCCCCGCGGACTCCAACAGAAGAAGGCCGCGAATACTGCCGTGCGCTGAATCGCTTTTGTGATGAATTGGAGCAGCGGTTTCTGCCAGAGCAGCAACTGTCACGACTCAGGCTGTTTCTCGCCTGGGGCCACAAGTGGTTGTTTTTCGGTCACTATCTCTCCACACGAGTCAATCGCTGCATCGATCTACCGGCTGCCCGCAAAGTGATCGACACGTTCTTCGCTGAGTCCAAAACCTTGCAGCCCCGCACATCATTGCAATAGTTGCTCAAGGGGGGATTGTCAGTTCGCAGTTTGGGGACTTGCCTCTGCCGTTGCGGCAAACGTGGACTCAGTGCGTCAATACTGCGTGGCTGTGGGAGTCATTCCTTGAAAAATGGCAGCCCCTCGCCCATAATCGGCTGCGCCGAAGCGCAGGAGGCCCTCGCATGGAAAAGCCGTACTACCGGCCCCGACGGCTGCGTCGGAATGAAGCCATCCGCTCGATGGTTCGAGAGACGCGTCTCTCACCAAGCCACTTCATTTATCCTTTCTTCGTTTGCCCGGGAACTGGTGTTCGAAAAGAAATTGGTTCGATGCCAGGCGTCTTCAACCTTTCGATTGATGTTCTCGTTGAGGAGTGCCGTTCCGTGGTGGCGCTGGGTATTCCCGCTGTTTTGCTTTTCGGGTTGCCTCCTGCAAAAGACGATGTAGGAAGTGATGCTTACGCTGAGGACGGCATTGTGCAGAAGGCCGTTCGTGCCCTTAAGTCGGCTTTGCCAGATCTGCTCGTCATCACCGACCTCTGCCTCTGCGAATATACCTCTCACGGCCACTGCGGCCAGATTCGCGATGGCGACGTAGCCAACGACGAAACCCTTCGCCTGCTGGCGAAAGCTGCGCTGGCTCAGGCTAAAGCAGGAGCGGATATCATTGCACCTTCAGACATGATGGATGGCCGCGTTCGGGCGATCCGCGAGGTGTTAGACGAAAACCATTTCGAAAACATTTCCATTCTCTCTTATGCCGCCAAGTATGCCTCCGGGTTTTACGGCCCCTTCCGTGAAGCCGCTGACTCAGCGCCAAAGTTCGGCGATCGGCGCTCTTATCAGATGGATCCGGCAAATCAGCGCGAAGCCATTCGTGAAGTCGCGCTCGACATCGAGGAAGGCGCCGACATCGTGATGGTGAAGCCGGCCATGCCTTACCTGGACGTGATCCACAGGGTGAAGACAGAGTTTGATCTGCCGGTGGCAGCGTATCAGGTGAGTGGCGAGTACTCAGCCTTGGTGGCTGCTCACCGTAACGGCTGGCTGGACAGGGAACGCACGATTCTGGAATCGCTGACCTGCATCAAGCGCGCTGGAGCGGACATGATCATCACGTATTTCGCGAAGGATGCCGCGAAACTCGTGGGGTGAAAAACTAACCGCGAAGACGCGAAGGGCGCGAAGAAATAAGGTAGGAAGGCTAGTTGTTACGTCATTCCCGCGAAAGCGGGAATCCAGTCTTTGCTCACCGACTGGCAGCAGCTTCCAAACGTGAACTGGGTTCCCGCTTTCGCGGGAACGACGCTCTTGGGCAAGAGATCCAAGCAACCGTGGGGTTCATCTTCGCGCTCTTCGCGCCTTCGCGGTTAGCTTCTGCCTTAGTTGGAGGTTCGTTTGTACGAGAAATCCAAACGGCTCTTTGAACGAGCCCAGGAAATCATTCCCGGCGGGGTGAACTCGCCCGTGCGGGCTTTCAAAGCGGTTGGCGGGAATCCTTTGTTCATCGCCAAGGGCGCCGGCTCGCATTTGTTCGACGTCGACGGGAATGAATACATTGACTACGTTGGTTCCTGGGGGCCGTTGATTCTGGGACATTGCCACCCTGAAGTGATGGAAGCCTTGGCGAAGGTGCTGGAAACCGGCACGAGTTATGGCGCGCCCACCGAACGGGAGATTGAGCTTGCTGAGCTGATCTGCGATGCCTTCCCTTCGATCGAGAAAGTACGTCTGACCAACTCCGGAACCGAAAGCACCATGGCGGCTTTGCGGTTAGCCCGGGGCTTTACGGGCCGCTCAATGATTCTAAAGTTTGAAGGTTGCTATCATGGCCACGGCGACAGTCTCCTCGTAAAGGCCGGCTCTGGCGTTGCCACGCTCGGGCTTCCCGACAGTCCGGGCGTACCTTCCGATTTGGCAAAGTTAACGCTCACGTGCCCCTTCAACGATCTTGCCAGCGTGGAGTCCATGTTCGCGCAGTATGGAAAGCAGATCGCCGCTGTGATTTTGGAACCCGTGGTTGGAAACATGGGCTGCGTGCCCCCCCGCACTGGATTCCTGGAAGGGCTGCGCAAAGTGGCTACAGCTCACGGCGCACTGCTCATCTTCGACGAAGTCATGACTGGATTTCGCGTTGCCTATGGCGGCGCGCAGGAGCGCTATGCCATTCGCCCAGACCTTACGACTCTGGGCAAGGTGATTGGAGGCGGGCTGCCCGTGGGCGCCTACGGTGGCAGTCGGGACATCATGGACCATGTTGCACCGGTCGGGCCTGTCTATCAGGCGGGCACGCTTTCGGGAAATCCGCTGGCGGTCACTGCCGGAATCACCACGCTGAAGATTCTGAAACGGCCGGGGACCTACGACGGGCTCGACGAACAGTCAAACCGTTTGAATAGTGGGCTGCTCAAGGCAGCGCAGCAAGCCGGCATCGCAGCGACCGGAAACCGTGTGGGTTCGATGTTCACCCTCTTTTTCACGAACCAGACGGTCGTCGACTGGCCAACGGCAAAAACATCGAACACAGAAACCTTTGCAGCATTCTTCCGGGGTATGCTCGAAAACGGGGTGTACCTTGCCCCCAGCCAGTTTGAAGCCGGGTTTCTCTCTACCTCCCACACCAGCGCCGATCTGGAGGCGACGGTAGCCGCAGCCAGAAAGGCCTTCGCTCAAGCGGCGAAGCGAGGCGCTTGATGGCGGAGGCTTTTCAAAGCCAAAAGGAAATCCTGCACTGCGAGGACTGTTCTCTGAAGCAGCTCGCCAAGGAAGTCGGGACACCTTTGTATGTCTATAGCCGAAAGACGCTCGTTGAGAACTTCAAACAATTCGACGGCGCCCTTGCGGACTTTCCACATCTCGTCTGCTTTGCCGTTAAAGCCAACTCAAATCTCAGTCTGCTGAAACTATTCCGGGATCTCGGCGCCGGCTACGACATCGTTTCCGGCGGGGAATTGTTTCGAGTACGGCAGGTTGGCGTCGATCCCCAGAAAGTGGTCTTTTCGGGTGTCGGGAAGAAGAACGCTGAGATTGATTACGCTCTGAACAGCAACATTCTCCTCTTTAATGTTGAGTCCAAAGCCGAATTGGATGCCATTGAAGCTCGCGGCAAACTCCTCAACATCAAGGCCCGAGTCTCGTTTCGGGTAAACCCGGACATTGATCCCGAAACGCACCCACACATTGCAACGGGCCTCCAGCATCACAAGTTCGGCATCACCATGGATGAGGCGCTCTCGCTTTACCAGCTTGCAGCTTCGTTCAGCTACGTGGTACCCGCGGGCATCAGTTGCCATATCGGTTCTCAGGTCACCAGCCTGACCCCGTTTCTCGAAGCTACTCAGCGGGTGCTGAAGTTGGTGGATGATTTGAATGCAGCAGGAATCCGTCTGCAATACATCGACCTGGGTGGCGGCCTTGGTATTCGCTATCACGACGAGTCTCCCCCTACGATTGGGGAGTACGCTGCCGCACTCAGCGGGCTGCTCAAGGGTCGTTCAGAGGTTCTCATTCTGGAGCCGGGACGGGTTCTCTCTGCCAACGCCGCGGTTCTGCTGACCGAAGTGCTCTATCTAAAACAAAGCCATGGGCGCCAGTTTGTCATCGTGGATGCTGGCATGAACGACTTGATCCGGCCGGGATTGTATGGTGCCTATCATGAGATCGTTCCGGTTGAAACGATCGAACGCGAGACCTTCGTCGCCGACATCGTCGGCCCTGTTTGCGAAACTACCGACTACCTGGCTCGTGAGCGCTCTCTCCCTCGGGTACAGCGTGGTGAGATCCTGGCAGTGAAGGATGCCGGCGCGTATGGGTTCACGCTGGCTTCAAACTACAACTCACGTCCCCGAGCGGCCGAGGTGCTGGTGGATTCACAGAGCTACCAGATTGTTCGCAAGCGAGAAAGCTACGAAGACCTAGTTCGAGGAGAGAAGGGAATTTAGGTGAATGACGAATGACGATGAGCGAATGACCAACGAAATCCAAAGCCCGAATGCTCCATCGATCTATGGTCTCAGAGCTGGCCTCCGGAGCTGCGGTTGCAGGAGTGGTCGCAGGCTCCGCGTGGTGATACGTTCCGAAGCCATCATCCCGGCCAGCGTTTCGAAATCCTGTAGATCTTGTTAATCCTGTCCCTAATCCTGTATGGGCTTTTCGCTCCTCGACTATGTCATCGTCGCTGTTTACCTCGTGGGTGTGACACTCGCCGGCATCCGGATTGCCGGTAAGCAACAGTCGTCGCGTGACTATTTCCTGGGTGGCAAGGAAATGTCCTGGTGGTCAGTTGGGTTTTCGATTGTCGCCAGCGAAACCAGCACGCTCACGTTCATCAGTATTCCTGGCCTGGCCTACAAGAGCAATCTCCACTTCCTGCAGCTGGCCATCGGCTACTTCATCGGACGCTTGCTTGTCAGCATCCTCTTCATTCCCGCGTACTACGTGGGTGACCTGGAGACCGCATACGATTTCATTGGCAAGCGCTTTGGCATGCCGTTGCGCAAGTTCACCTCGTCGGTCTTCATCGTGACTCGCGTGCTGGCTTCCGGAGTCAGGCTGTTTGCTACTGCCATCCCGGTGCATCTCATCACGGGACTTGATTACGTGCCCTGCATTCTGCTGATCGGCGTCTTCACGCTCATATACACCTACTTGGGCGGGTTAAAGGCCGTAGTGGCGATGGATGTCGTGCAGATGTTTATCTATCTGGGTGGCGCGGTAGCTTCAATGATTTTGATCCTGAATCATCTTCCGAACGGATGGGCCGACGTGGTGCGGTTTGCCTCACAGGATGGAGCGAACAAGTTCCAGATCATCAATCCCAGCTGGGGAACCGGATTTTTCGATTTCCTCACCGCACCCTACACTCTGGTTGGAGGGTTGCTCGGCGGTACCTTCCTGACGATGGCCTCCCACGGAACGGATCAGCTCCTGGTCCAGCGGTTGTTGGGCTGCAAAACTCGCTGGGACAGCCAGCGCGCACTCATGTTGGATGCGTCCTTCATTGTCCTGCAGTTTGCGTTCTTCCTGGTGCTTGGCCTTTGTCTGTTTGCTTTTTATGGCGGCGTGTCTTTCCAGCAGTTGGGACTGAAGTCGTCTGACGAAATCTTTCCGAAGTTCATCGTCGAAAACCTCCCTTCCGGAGTTGCGGGCTTGGTAGTGGCGGGCGTCCTTGCTTCAGCGATGGGAACATTGTCGTCGTCGATCAGCTCGCTTGCATCTTCCACTTACATGGATCTCTTTAAAGGGACCACCCGCGGCCGTTCGCTGAACGAAAGGCAGGAAGTGCTCTGGTCGAGGTTGTTTACTTTGCTCTGGGGAGTCATTTTGATTGGCGGGGCCATGCTCTTCAGGGACACCCGCAATCCCGTGGTGGAGCTTGGGTTGAAGATCGCATCCTTCACCTACGGCGGGTTGTTGGGAACCTTCTTCCTGGGTCTTTTCTTCCGGCGAACAAATCAGGGCGACGCGGTTGCAGGTTTCATTGCGGGGTTGGTGGCGATGATTCTGGTCCTGACACGCACGCGGATTGATTTTACCTGGCACACGCTCATCGGCTGTGCAGTGACGATCGTCGTTGGAAACCTTGTGTCCTTTAGACGCTCCGGAACACAGGCTTGATTGGGTTGCAAGACTCTGACGTTTTGTAATGGGATCCTAATAAAGGGGGCTGGAAGTGGAATCAGCCGGACCAGCTACGCTGAAGCGGATGACTTGATCCTGGCTGACAAAATAGAAACGGGTGCCGCTCGCTCCAATTCCCGAAGAAACCGAAGGCTCTGCGTCCGCAGTAAACTCCATTGAAGGCTCTGCTCCGGGGTCTGATCCGAAAACGTAACCACTTTTGCTGCCGGACGCCAACACGCTATCAATCACGTTTTCAGATCCCAAACCAGCCAACGTAGTATAGGCCCCCTGAGTATGCCTGTAGGCCATCTGACCACTGGCGATTGCACGGAGGGAAGCTACGGACGAGGCTTCGTTCGCCGCTCGTCTGGCGCGCAGAAGGTTTGGAACCGCAAGCGCCGCCAGAATCAACACGATTGCCACGACCACAAGTAGTTCGATCAACGAGAAGCCTTTGAGCCGTCGCTTGCTGGAATGCATCGCCTTTCTCTCTGTAGCCGTGTAACGGGGAACTGGGTGCCGAATGACGTATACCCGTTATGTCATCGTCAGTTATGGCGGGTTTCGTTAGACCGAAGTTCTTACAGGTCAACAGCTCCTTCCCATCCACTGCTCTCATCGGCGCGAAGTACGCGCGAGTCGTTTCCGATTCCGCTATCCTAGATAACGCTTGACTCTCTTCGTTTTGGTTGGTTAGCATTTCCGCGCTTGTCAGCACCCTGCCGGGGTGCATAAAAGGAAAAGGGAAGTGGGTGCAAATCCCACACGATCGCGTCACTGTAAGCGGCGAGTTGCTTTCACCAGGACGGCTTGGGCCGTCGGTCACTCTCGTTTCTTGAGGGGAAGGCTTTGGAAGCAGTGCTGACCCGCAAGTCAGGAAACCTGCCCCGGCAGATCATTCATCAACCTTCGCGTCAAAAGGTCGAGACATCCGCAGGGTTTTCCTCCCCGCTGCTGTACCCGCCTGACGCCACTTGGAACCTTCCAGGAGGCATCTCATGCATCAACTCATCATCATCCTTGGGGCCGTCTTGTGCTTCGTCAGCGCCGCGCGTGCGCAGAGTCTGACGGGAACTGTACTGGATCCGCAAGGGGGCGGCGTTCCGAAAGCACAGGTCAAGCTGTATGTCCGTGAAAACGGCGTCCAACTGAATGCCACATCCGATTCCCAGGGGAAATATCGGTTCCAGCGACTTACACCGGGCGAATATATTATCGAGGCTGAGGCCGAAGGTTTTGCCCGAACCGCCGCGCAATCGATTCAGTTGGAACCCGGCCGTACAATGAATTTAGACATTCCTCTCAAACTGGCTGGCGTTGCCCAAGAGATCGTCGTTACAGCCGCAGGCAGCGCTCAGGCCGGGGAGGAAACTTCCAAAGCGATCAGCACGGTCGGCTGGCAAGAGATTCAGGCACGCGATGAGTTCTCCATCGCCGAAGCATTGCGAACGACCGCAGGACTCCGGTATCAGCAACTGGGGGGACCAGGAGCGCTGACTTCTCTCAAGACGCGCGGTCTGCGGAACGAAGACACAGCCATTCTTATTGACGGACAGCGGCTGCGCGATGTGGCTGCTCCTCAAGGCGATGCAACGGGCCTGTTGAGCGACCTGATTGTCACGAACGTCGACCGGCTCGAAGTGCTGCGTGGGTCAGGTTCTTCGCTCTATGGCACGAATGCCATCGGAGGTGTTGTAAACATTCTTACCGATGAAGGCGGCGGACGTACGCGCGGCAGTCTGTTGACTGAAGGAGGTTCACTGGGTCTTTTCCGTGGGCGCGCCCAAGTTGCCGGCGGCATCAGTGAAGATCGTGTTGCCTACAGCGTTGGTGTCGCGCACCTGAACGTCGCGAACGGTGTCGATGGCAGCGATGCAGCACGCAACACCAGCGGACAGGGCCGCATTCGGTTCCAGTTGACTCCCTCGGCATCACTCTCAGCAAGGATCTATGCGACAGACAGCTTCTCGCAGACCAACGAAAGCCCGGGAGCCGTGGGACTTCTACCACCCACAGGTGTAATCCAAGCCGTACCGCTCAGTCCGTCAGAGCTAGAGCGTTACGAATCTGGAGTGCCCGCTTCACAACTCAATCTCAACGGAGCTAACTTTATCCCATCGGCCAACGACCCGGACTTCCGGCGCGAAGCGCGATTCTTTTCGAGTATCGTCACCTTCGCGCAACGTCCCACGGAGGCTTTCGGTTACTCCGTCAATTACCAGGCCTTGAAAACAGACAGAGCGTTTCGCGATGGCCCTGGCGGGGTTTCGTTCGAGCCTTTGGGGAACACCCGCACAGACTATGATGGCCGGCTCCACACCATAAACGCGCGCGCTGATATTCGATTGGGTCGGTTTCAACTGGTCAATGCAGGCTATGAATTCGAAAGCGAATCGTACCTGAATCGATCCTTTGAAGTCAGCCCTGCAGACAACTCCAGTGTAGACGTCACCCAGCGCAGCCAGAGCTTCTTCGTTCAGGATCAGCTCAGGTTGTTGGAGGGCCGGCTGTTTTTATCGGCGGCATTCCGCATGCAGTTTTTCTCGCTGGACAAGCCGCTGCTCGAACCTCTGCCGTTCGCGCCCTATCAGGGAAGGTACATTTGACGCGCCTCCCGATGCCTATACGGGAGACGGCTCTATTGCCTATTCATTTCTGAGTTCGGGGACCAAACTCAGGGCGCATGTTGGAAATGGCTACCGGGCGCCGTCGCTCTACGAACGCTTCGGAACGTTCTATGGAAGCTTTGGCTACTCCACCTTTGGCGATCCCCGGCTGCGTCCGGATCGGTCGATTGCTTTCGATGCTGGAATCGATCAGTCTCTGCTCAACAATCGTCTGCGGTTTTCCAGCACTTGGTTCTATACCCGGCTCCAAGAGGTTATCGTGTTCGACTTTTCGGGTGCGATCAGCCCCTCTACTGACCCATTTGGAAGGTTCGGTGGTTATCGAAACACCAACGGCGGTTTAGCTCGCGGTTTCGAGTTCAGCGTGGAGGCGTCACCATCGCGTTCGCTCGACCTCTCTGGCAGCTACACCTACACCAACGCCGATCAACGGACACCTTTGGTGCCGGGTATCATCCGCTCATTTGCGATTCCCGATCATCAGTTTTCGCTGGTCGCAACCCAGCGCCTTGGGCAGCGCGTGTTTGTAAACTTTGACTTCATCGCCTCAAGTTCGTACCTGGCGCCTTTGTTCGATTCCAACACTTTTGCGAATCGGGCTTTCGAATTCGGAGGTCTGCCCAAGGCGGACCTCGGCGCGAGCTACCGGCTGCCGTTGTCGGAAAACCAAGCTGTTCGATTCTTCGGCAAAGTTGAGAATTTGTTTGACCAGGACTACTACGAGGCTGGCTACCGCACGCCCGGGGCCACCGCGGTCGGCGGAGTTCAGTTTGAGTTTTAGCAAGGAGCAGGCGAACGCAAACCGCGGAGACGCTGAGCCGCAGAGAAGATCAGAATTGAAGCTAACAGTGGGCCTTGTACTCTGTCCGCCTCTCACGTCGGCGGCTACGCACCAACGGCAGGTGTAGCGAAAGAGGAGAGTCACCTCTGACTTAGCGAGTGGGTCTCCATGCCGTTGTGTCTCTGTGGTTTGCCTCGCCCTTCGGCTTGGTTTGCGTTTTCTTTGGGGAGCTGACTCATGCGGAAATTCGTTGTTGGCTGTCTGTTACTCTTGTTGATCCTGTTGGGATACCAGCAGTACCGTTTGAGCCGCACAGGCACTGCACCACAAAACGCCAGTCAGCGCTACATTTCGCTCTCCCCAACGCTGACCGAGATCCTTTTTGAACTTGGTGCCGGAGCAGACCTGGTTGCAGTGACCACCTACTGCGTTTACCCCGAAGAAGCGAAGGCCAAGGAGAAGATCGGCGACTTTGTGAATCCAAATTTCGAGAAGATTGTTGGACTCAAACCCGATGTCGTTTTTGCCGAAACCTGGAGTTCCAGCAAGATTGTCTCCCGTCTGCGCGCATCGGGTCTCAACGTCAAAGAAATCAAAAGCTCTCGCTCGGTTGAAGAGATCTTCCAGGCAATACTTCAGGTTGGAGAAGGTCTGGGCAAACAGCATCGTGCTGACGAAACTGTTGCGGACATGAAGCGAAGGATTCAGGTCATTCGAACCCGCGCGGACCAAATGAAGTCGCACCCCTCCCTCTATGTCGAGATTGATCTACCCTCCTGGACAGTGGGTCGTGCGAGCTATACCTCTGAGGCTATCGAGATCTGTGGCGCTCGAAACATCTTTGCTGATGTGGACAAGCCGGCGTTGCAAGCGTCCAAGGAAACCATTATCGAACGCAATCCCGACGTGATTCTGGCATTCGATTCCACTCCGGACGAATTTCGACGACGACCTGGTTGGCAGAAGATCAGCGCCATTCAAAAAGGCTGGGTGATTGGAGACGTGGGGCGCAATATGTTGTCGCACGGCAATCATCGCCTCATAGATGGAATGGAAGAGCTCCAGAATCGCATGTTGGAGCTGATGGCGAATGATGCAGCGAGCCAGAAGAAGTGACGGCGGGCGGCATGGAAGCGGAATCCTGATCGGAACGCCATTTCTCATTTGTCATGGTTTTCAACGACAAAAATGAAGACTGACCAATGACAAATGTCTCCACAGCGCAACCCTCTCCAATCAAAGGCCTGATCTTGCTCTGCGCAGCCACCGTGACGGTGTCGCTGGTTGCGCTGTTTCTCGGTCCAATAGGATTTCCGGACAGCAACATCTTCGTCAACGTGCGTCTGCCGCGCGTCTTGCTTGGATTGTTTGTTGGTAGCGGGCTAGCAGCTTCCGGAGCGACCTTCCAAGGAGTCTTGCGAAATCCCTTGGCCGATCCATTCATTCTGGGAACCTCCAGCGCGGCCACAGTGGGTGTTATCCTGGCGAACTTGCTTGGATGGCACAGCTACTATGGGCTGTACTTCATGGCCCTGGGCGCGGCCTTTGCTTCCATTGTCTTTGTCTATCGCATTGCGCAAACCGACGGGAAAGCACCCATCCAAACCATGGTTCTGAGCGGTGTGGTCGTCAGCCTGTTTCTCAACGCCCTCGTTTTCGTGTTTTTCTCTATTTTCTTTCGGGAGTCGTTTACGATTCTGTTTTACCTATTGGGAACGTTGACTAGCGGCGATCATTGGCTGATCGGCATTTCCGGAACCATCATTGTGGTCGGGCTTGCGGTGGTCTGGGTGCTGTCGCGTGAGCTAAACGCCTTGACTCAAGGTGAAGAGACCGCGTTTCATCTCGGCATTGAAGTGGAAGCGATGAAGAAGATTCTCTTTGTAGCCGCTTCCTCGATGACTGCCGCTGCGGTGGCCGTGGCTGGAATGATTGGCTTTGTTGGCCTGGTTGTTCCGCACATGATGCGGCTGATTGTCGGGTCGGATCATCGGTATCTGATTCCCGCATCGGCCCTGGGTGGGGCGTCTATTCTCCTGTTAACCGATGCCGCCGCCAGGACACTGATCCCACCACTCGAGATTCCCGTCGGAGCGCTGACGGCTTTGCTAGGTGCCCCGTATTTCCTCTATCTGCTGAAACGCAGGAAGGATGCGGGAGAGTTCTGAGGGTTTGCAATTCATCGATGCCGTCTGCGATTTCGCTCCAACAGACTCAGCTTTTCGTATCGTACCCAAGTCGTGCTGCAGGACATCACTCTCGAGATCCCACGACAATCACTTCTGGCGCTCATTGGACCCAACGGCGGCGGTAAGACAACCCTGTTGCGCGTGATGAGCAAGGCCCTCAAACCGCAACACGGCATCGTCTCACTGGATGGCCGGCCGCTGGAGAGTTACAGTGCCAGGAGCCTGGCGCAGAAGCTGGCGGTCATATCATCCGAGCAACATTTCGAGTTTCCTTTCTCGGTGACGGACGTGGTCGCCATGGGCCGTTTTCCACATCTCAACCGGTTGGAGAGAATGAGCGACCGGGACTGGAAGATCGTGCATGAGGCCATGGAGAGAACCTCTGTGCTGGATTTTCGGAATCGCTCCATCTCCCAGCTCTCCAGCGGCGAAAAGCAGCGCGTGCTGATTGCCCGGGCCATCGCCCAACAGCCCTCCATTCTGATGCTTGACGAACCCAACGCGCACCTCGATATCAACCACCAGATCGCGGTCTTCAATCTCTTGCAGACACTGAACCGCCAACATCAAATGACCGTGATCGTGGTGCTACACGATCTCTCGGCAGCGGCTGCGTTTTGTGAAACGATGGTGCTCCTTCATCGCGGACAGATTGTTCGCACTGGCACTCCGAGAGAAGTGATTACGGCAGAACTGATCCAACAGACCTACGGCGCTGAAGTAGCGGTTTTCCCAAGCCCGGTAGGCGGGTCTCCGCAGATTGCTTTCGGCTCTTACCCTGGCAGTCACGATTAGCGCGCAGGGTGCTCCCATTGTGGGCCTCTATCAGATTCGGTCCAGCCAATTCGAAAATGCCCACGATTGCCGCAGAGAGCGCGTCAATCGTGGCTACCTCTGATCCCTTAACTACGAAGCTCTATGTCAGCTACACCCACCCTTCCGCGCCGCGACGGCCATACACATTCGCAGTTCTGCCCGCACGGTTCTCGTGAGGCCACGGAGCAATTCATAGAAAGGGCAATCGCGTTGGGATTCGAGACTTACAGTCTAACTGAGCACCCACCCTTGCCCCGAGACTTCATCGATCCAACAGCCGACCACAGTTGCGGAATGCGACCGGAAGACCTGGAACCTTATCTCCTGCACGCCCAGAAATTAAAAAAGCGCTACGCGGAGCGCATCGAGATTCGCGTCGGTTTGGAGGTGGACTACATTCCGGGCTATGAGTCGGATGTCCGCACCATGCTAAACGACTATGGCAGTCAGATGGACGATGCTTTGCTCTCGGTTCATTTTCTCGAGGGCAAGGGAGGCTGGCGGTGTGTCGATTTGAGCCCGGAGGATTTTCAGGATGGCTTGATCGATGTCTACGGCAGTGTTGAGGCGGTACACGGGGCCTACTGGACCTTCGTCAAACAGGCTATTGAAGCTGATCTTGGGCCCTATAAACCGCGGCGGATGAGCCATCTAAGTCTCGTGCACAAGTTTCAGCTCAAGCATCCACTGAAGAACCCACAACACTTCCGTCCGGAGATTGCGGAAATCCTGGACGCGATCCACGAACGCGGGAATGGAACTGGATTTGGATGCAGCGGGGCTGTTCAAGCCAGATTGCCTGGAGATCTACCCGGCACCCTGGATCATGGCAGAGGCGGTCAAACGAGGTATTCCCTTTGTCTACGGCTCAGACACTCACAGTGTGAAAGGGGTTGGGCAGGGATTTGATGAAGCGCAGCGAATCTTGAGTTCGGTTGGTGGTG
>CAWBTP010000017.1:0-213029 GCA_963791795.1 uncultured Acidimicrobiia bacterium | reverse complement strand
ACTCACGGGGAACGGGCCTCTGACGACCTCCAACTTCCGGATGGCCGACCAAAATACGGCTAGAATTTTTCCAAGAAACAGGAAGCCACAACACTCGCGGGTGGCAGTGCTCTAAGTGGATTCATATTCGGAGTGGTTCGTGGACGTTTTTGATGGGGGAGGGGCTCAAGTCTTTTACTTGAAAATCCGGGGCAAGTCGATACTTCTTAAGCCGAATCTTGTTGACTTTGTTCCCGGTAGAGAAGTTACTGCCCGCGCGATGGTGATAGCCGCTGCGGGAGCAGTGTTTCCGGCAACTTCGAGCGAGCCAGATTTTCGTGGGCGAAGGCCCGGGACACCAGCGAGATACAGGAGTGCGGAATGAGCCAGGCGTTGTTGCAGACTGGAACCGGAGGTGGTGTGAAAGTCCGGCTGAGCTCGAACCTTACGGGCCTGGTGATCTGTGGTTTCCTAGGATGAATCCCACGCTCTGGTTTCTGGCGTCATTTCATGCTTTCCCGCAATTCCAAGCAACACGCGGTCGGCGTCAGCCATCCTGATGAATCCGAACCCGTGGGTATTCGATGTCCACAATGACATACACCGTAAGGGCCATGGCGGCGGCGAAGCCCACGATGTGGACCCAACTGCGCAACTTGCCGCCGGCCATGCCATAACCCGCTAGCAGCGCTGCCGCCAGCGACAACACGCCGATCATGGCGAAGATGATGGAAGGCGGATGGTTTTTCGTGGCCTCGGTTCGAGTCGTCGTGATGTCGAACATCGCGTTGAGCGCCGGCAGCAGCAGCATATGCGCGGGCTGAGCGCCCGGGTCACGGCACGCCTCGACCGCGTTGGACCAAATCTCACCCTGGAACTTGAGAGACCGTTCCAGTTCCGCTTTCGCCGCCGCGACATCCGGCAGCTTCCGGTACGTCTCCAACCGCGAGTCCAGATATTGCCGGAACAATTCCCGCAAGGCGGGCTGCGCCGAAGCCGGCAGCACGTTAATGCGCAGATAGGCCGTACCGATATCGTTCGCTTCCTCGACGATCAAGTGGCGCCGGCCCTCAAAGCGCGTCGCCGCACCGGAAAACGTGAACGCGATCAGCAATCCCAGCAGGCTAAATACGGCCCCTTCCACAACGCCCAGACCCTCCCGCGCTCCTTCCGGGGTCTTGGGCCAGTCGTCGGATAGCGATCCGGCGCCCGGTTTCAACAAGTAGGAGCATGCCGAGAAACAGCCCACCAGCGAACACTAAGCCATAGATGGTTGGATTCATATCAATTCAGGGATTCTCAATCCTCCAGATTAGCTAGTCACGACTTGGCCTCACTTGCTTTGAATCCTCATGCCACTTTGGCAGGTCGTTGCAGCAACCGCCTGCTTCTTGTCCGCGGATTGATGCACGAGCTGCATGTCCATCGGGAAGCGCAAGCGCACGATCAGCTCTTCCAGCGAAAAAATCGTTAAGCCCAAAGGCAAAAGGGGTGCGGCAGTCGCGGCGGCGAGTCGTGTAATGTCCTCAAGCCCGAAGGGTACGACGCGCATCTCCCGAGCAAGACCGGGGTAGTGTTTCTCTCCACGAGCGTCAAGTTGTCACTTTTCTGGGGCATCATTCTCTCCTTTAATTCTCGGTGTGGATTCAATTCGAACTGGCACAACTCCCTTTCCCCTTTTGTCCCCGTTTGTGCGGAGAGGGCGAGCGGGTCAGCGGTTTGCGCCAAGGTCGTCGAAGCCGGCTGCGATGATCCTTTGGTTGTGGGTGATTTTCATGCACGTCTCCCAGCTTATCGACGGCGTCATTTCATCGACTCGATGCCCGGCAGTTTCCATGTGCCATTAAACAAAAAATCCCGCCTTACCAAGAGAGGGAAAGGGTTATCTGGATGGGTTTGTAAAACCGACGGACAATCCCAGGCGCTTCGCGCCGCCCACTTTTCGCGGAAAACCGGTGAGTACCAGCCTGAGTGGCATGTTTCAATTCCGCTTCCCGACCTCCGCTTTCGCCGCGGCGCGCCGCTCCTGTTGCGCGTTCATCAGGCGGTACGCGACGTAGTACTTATAGATGTTGCTGACGTAGGTGACGGTTTCGCGGCCAATCCGCTCCGAGGCGATGCGCTCGACGTTCCCGAACCAGACGTTGGGATCGAGGCCCCGCTGTGCCGTCTCGCGCCGGAGCTGTCTCAGGCGTCCCGGCCCAGCGTTGTAAGCCGCAAACGTCATGAGGCCCTTGTTCAGGTTGTCCATGGGCTCGTCCTTGAAGTACTGATCCATCATGAACCGCATGTACTTCACGCCCGCGTGGATGTTCGGCTCCATCTGGGTGATGTCGCCGACTTTCAGTTCCTTCCCGGTCGGGGGCATCACCTGCATCACGCCGATTGCGCCAACGGGGCTCTTGACGTTCTGGTCCAGCGTCGACTCCTGGTACCCCTGCGCTGCCATCAGCAGGTAATCGAGGTTGTACTGCGCCCCGTACTTCTTGAACAGCTCGCGCACCGCTGCCAGCTTCCGTCGCTCAGCGTCGGCCGCGGCGTTTTTCACATACTTGACGTTCTGCAGATATTTGCGCTCGATCGTGTTTCGGAAGGCGTCCCCCTTGCCATGCTTCCGGATCCACTTGTTGATCTCCTGTCGATCCGGGGATTTTCCTTGCGGAAAGCCACGGCCAGGTTGCCGCCGGTGCGTACGGCGACGTCGCCATGCACCTTGATGCTGGTGAACACCTGGCTCCAGAACGCCGCCAGATAGTCGTCCACGACGGTAATCGGGGCGAGGCCGGCGTTGACCATCTCGAGTACGTCGTCGTCTTCGAGCGCGCCGGGGGCTTCGTCAATCACGACGGCGGGCTTGCCGCGTGCTTTCAGTTGCTCGTTCAGGCGGTCGAGGGATTTCGGCGTAGGCGCTTCCCTTCCGGACGAACACCGCCTGACCGGCCAGATCGTCCACCGTGGCGATCGGCGGCGCGCCCGGCCCTGTGACCACCACCTGGCTCACATTGGTGCGCGTCGGCTCGGAGAATGCGGCGAGCTTCTCCAGCTCGGGCCTGACGGTCACCATGGCCGCGACCATGTCGACCTTGCCTCCCGCGAGGGCCGGACCCAGCTGATCGCGCGACATGGGCATCATCAACACGTTTACCTTGAGGTTGCCCGTCTTCAACTCCTTGTTCAGATCGTCCTCGAACGACTTCAGGGCCTCGTAGGTGATCCCGCGCTCCTGCCCCTTGTCGATGAAGTAGTGCGTGCGGTTGAACGTCACGCCCACACGAATCGCGCGCCGCTTGATCATCGCGTCAAAATCATCGGTGTGCGGCTTGTCCATCGCGGCCCGCACGCTTTCCGGCAGGACATCGTACGGCGACGCCGTCGCCGGGATCGGCGCTTCGGCTGCGGCCGGTGTCGCCGCCGGCAGCTCCGGCTTCTGTTGACTACTACAGGCGGTAGCGGCCGCCACGAGCAGCAGGGCGACAACGACGCGACAAACGTCAGATTTCGTGTACCGGCTCTTCATAGTTGTGTCTCTCCTGAAAATCCCCTCCGTCGGAGGCGTGGCGGCGGAGCCGCCGGGGTGGGTCTCCGTCGGTCAATAACCCACCCCCGAGGTTTTCGGTTACGTCCCAAACCCTCTCCTGAAGAGGCGAATCTTTCAGGACGTCTGTTTTCACACAAACCGCGCTCTCAGGCGGTATGAAAACTCGTTTGTGAATCTTTAGTTGTTGCTCACAGGATATGACTTTCGCGCTCAGTTCACCAATTCGAAATCTCCCGGCTTCCAGGTCAGGTTGAGCCACGGCTCTTAGTTGTCCGTATAGCCTACAGGAGCACGTTCCACCCCTTGCCGGGCACGGTTTGGACCCAGTTGCCTTCCTGGCCCGCGGGTGCTTTCTTTACGCTCGGATTGCGCTTGCGCACGGGTCGATGCCTCTTATGGTTCTCTCTATCCCAAACAGTTGAATTTTCCAATTTTGACGTGAAAAATCTAGCGACAAGGAGTGGGGCAACTTTCAGATTATTCGAGATACTTGATGAGCAGCACTTCATTGCCCCTTTCGTTGTACACCAATTCGTCGACGATCTCCTTCGCGATTAACATCCCGAAGCCACCGGGCCTCAAACCCGCTTCTTCGCGTCGCTGTATCTCGGCGAAAACCTCTTCAGGGCTCTTCGCTTTCTGGGCACGCGCCAGATCTGTACAATCGAACCCGCTGCCTGGATCGCGGAAGTGATACACGATCGCGCGATCCGTTTTTGCCGCCGTGACCTCAACAACCTTCTCCGGATCGAAGCCCGCGCCGTGTTCCATGGCGTTGAGAAGCATTTCACGGAACGCGGACATAAGCCGTTCCGCTCCTCTTCGGGCATGTCGCTCCGATGTTCACGCATAAACTGGACAAGCCGGTCGGCCGTCAGGTGGTGGCACACGACGCGCAGAGTAATCCAGTAGGGTGCAGCCGACGTCACCTCAATTGCCTTCCCCCAATGTTCCGCCACGAAGGCTTATGCAATCATGTCGGCGATCTCGCGGCTGTCGAATGGCGCAGTGAAACAAGCAAACACACGCGCCTTGATAGCCGCGATCACGTCGCCGGGAGCCGCGCCCGACGCCAACACGATCGTTTTCAAACCAGGGCGAGTTGCGGAAAGCTCCGCGACCAATGCCAGGTCTTCCTGGAACGGTGTGGCCGGATCAGTGACGACAACTTCGATGGCGCGCTGCCGCAAGATTTGCAGGGCATCGATGTCGCCGGCGCATGTCTCAATGTCAGCTCCAGCAAGTGCCGGCGAGGCACGCAGCCCGGCAAGCAACTCATGCGCACTCGGTTCCGTGCCGCCAATGACTAGCACTCTTCGGAGAGGTGTCAACATAGGCAATCCTGAGAATAGCTCCTTGCCGGAGCAAGGTCGCCGTGGGGTTGTCCCCGATGTCGTTTCTCTGGGCCTTTAATCCTCGGTGCAATTCACACTCACACTATCGTCTTCGCCCACGCGGTGTCCCTGTTGCGCAGGCGTCACGCGCTGGCAGGGCCTGGAACGGAAGGAGAGGGGATTGCCGGGGCTTTTGCTTGGGGCCAGCGGCGTGCGGCCTTAGCCTCATATCAGAGGAGTGGTCGATGCCTTTTCTGACAATCGGGTTAGGTCAGGCTTTCCAGCAGTGCCTTGGCGTCCACGAGATCCGGCATCGCGAAACCTTCCGTGTAACTCCCATAAACCGCCGCGAGCGCGCCGCGGGCCTCCTCACTGCGGCCCTGACGCTGCCAAAGCCGGGCGAGGCTCGTCGTGGGGTGCTTCCGCCATCAATTGTTGGTAGAAGTACTGTAAGGCATTAGATTGAAATACCTTAGGGGTGAATTTGACCTCACCAATCGTGGTTGGCTTCACATCGGGAACAAGTGCTTTTGTCAGAAGGAGATGAGGACAACCCACCAACAGTAGACTGCGGAAGCACCCCTTATTCCGGGAGTGGGACAGATCTACAATGGTAAGTTCTGGCGAGCTATCTTCTGGCTCATCATCACACCCGGTCTTTGGATCGGCAGCGGCGGAACACTAGGATGGATCTGCCACATCATCTCGGCATACACCGCCTATTCCGACGCGAAAAGCCAGCAGGAAATTTTGCAGCAACATGTCTAAAGAGACTACCCTCCAACGCGATCATTTCTTCTTTGGCGGTTCCGACGCCTCCGACTCCCACCTCGACCATGGAACCGCGAAAACCACTGGGACAAGCCTCCGTTATTAGTTTAGATCCCCTCTTCAAAAGCATTACTGCTAGATATTGTATGTATTGGCCGGAGAATATGCAGCATATAGTATCCTGTCAAGACAAATTGGAATCCACCTCGTATGGTCCAAAAACGCGAGTGCTCAGTGAAACCGGTGCAGCGGAAAACGTACCTCTTTCGGCGGACGATCTTTGCTGCGCCTAGGGAATGCGCGCCCAGCAAGCTGCCGCTCTGCTGGATTCCAGCCTCCACCTTGAACCCAGTCCGGTACTTCCCACCTCCTCAATGCAATGAGCAGTTTTGACCAGGCCGATGAGCAATTTTGGATAGCAAGGTGACTTCCTGAAAAGATAGAAGACGGGTTGTGCCTGCTACTCATCGACGACAAGTCTCAAAGGCGAAGTGGATGCTATTGCGACTGCTTTCACGATCTGGGACACCTGCGAGGTACGGGCTGCGACTGGAACCGATGCACGAGGCCCCTGGGGAGAAGTGAAGCTGACGCGACGGGTTTGTCCCAGGAGCAAGCTGCCTTCTTTGTCCCTTTTCTAGTTCATCGTTACTGAGACGCGAAGCCTGAGTCACTCCTCCATGAATTCGATTACTTTCAATTGCATAGTGAGTTTGATCACCGTGAATACCTGACTGCCTCACGATCCTCATTGCCGAGACGCCACAGAATGCGGTCATTAAGGGTTAGGACCCGCGAACTTCCTTATGAAAACCAAGGCCAAAACGAACGGTAAGTATACCGAGGGGCCATTTTCTGTGGAGACCCCCAGGGACCAATCTCAGAGCGGGCTTGGTCCGGTTCGCGGAGTTGAGTTGATCTACCAAGAGAAGGGTGATCAGGGACCAGATTTCTTGGGAAAGAGTCTCGAGAGCATTATTGCCGGCGTGGCGGTGGAGCGCACCCGCGCAGACGAAGCGCTTCGAGCTTTGACAGGCAGGCTGATCGAAGCTCAAGAGATGGAGCGGCGGAGGCTGGCGCGCGAACTGCATGACGGACTGAACCAACAACTTGCAATGCTCACAATGGAACTCGGAATGCTCGCTACAAAAGTTCCCGAGGATGCAGCTATGGTTCGTGCCCAGCTCTTTACTTTACGCGATCGAGCCGAGCGACTCTCTACCGATCTGCGGCACATGACCCATCAGCTTCACCCAGCAGCTTTGGAGCATTTGGGATTGGTTTCGGCTCTACGCAGCCATTGCGCAGAATTGAGCCGACATGAAGGGATGCAGCTCTGGTTCCATGTTAGCGCTGAGGTGCGGTCGACGAATCCGGATGTGGCCGTCTGCCTCTACCGGATTGCACAGGAAGCCATTCGTAATGCTACCAAACATTCCCATGCGAGGGAGGCTTGGGTGGAAATTGGTCAGTATCGGGATGTAATCCGTCTCTCGATCGTGGACAAGGGGGTGGGGTTCGATTGGAGCGCGCTCAAAGTGGGCCACGGCTTGGGGCTGGTGAGCATGCGGGAGCGGGTAGAGTTGATTTCTGGAGCTCTGACCATCAAGTCCGCTCCCGGTGAGGGAACTTGTGTGGAAGTTCGGGTTCCGGCGGTATCGAGAAGGCAAATGAACTCAAAACGGAGAAATTATGCGAAAAGCAAGACTGCTGCTGGCTGATGATCATGCAATGATCCTTGAGGGTTTGACGCGTTTGCTGGAGCCGGAATTTGAAGTGATTGGAAAGGTGGAGGATGGTCGGGCCTTGCTGACAATGAGTGCCACGTTGAAACCGGACGTGATTGTCGCCGACATCTCGATGCCTCTGTTGAATGGGATCGAAGCGGTCCGCCAACTGAGGAGAAAAGATTCCCGGACGAAGGTTATCTTTCTTTCCATGCACGCCGATGTTGAGCTGGCGAGCGAGGCAATTCGGCTGGGGGCTTCCGGCTATGTGCTGAAACATTCCGCTGTAGAATCTCTCAGCCGGGCCATTCACGACGTGTTGAATGGCCTCACTTATGTGAGTCCTCGCATTTGTGTCGACGTTCTTTCCGCCGTCCAGCAGACTTCCAGGGATCCCGAACGGCCGGCGGTTGTGCTAACCCAGAGGGAGCGTGAGGTGCTGCAACTCGTATCCGAGGGGCGCACCATCCGCGGCATCGCCAATATTCTGGACATCGCGGGTCGGACGGTGGTCTTTCACAAATGCAACATTATGGATAAGCTGGGGATCCGCACTACGGCGGAATTGACCCGCTACGCGTTTCAGAGCGGTTTGGTGGCACCCGAGGAACCTGTCATCGAGCACCCGACCGTGCCAGCAGCGCGAGCCATGCACGCTTGAGAATTTCCATGAGGCCCCTTGCAGGCTTCCTGCGCAATCGCGGGGCCAGCTCCCGCCTCGCTGTCATGAGCTTGCAGCAGGCCTGGAAAAGATACTGCGTCCTACCGGAAAGCCCGCTCCACTCCTTCACCAAGAAATCAATGTCCTTCTGAAAGGTCTTCTTCTGATGCGGGTGCATCCGTCATCAACTGGTGCTTCCGTCATCAAGTGTTGGTGGAAGGCTTTATTTTTTGCGACTTACTATGGTTGGTACTAAATCAGTCACAACTCCACATTGGATGAAGAGAAGTGACCAACAATAGACGACGGAAGCACCCCCAAACGGTTGAATTCCTCCTACGCGTACCGGTGACATTCGATACCAGCGAGCCAGGACTCCGTGAACAAATGGAATCCTACCGAATCCGCCAAGGACGCGATGAAGAGTAAAGAGCCTGCTTTTCAAATCAACGGAGTGAAGGAAAGGCGAGGCTTATTTGATGGTGGAGAGCTCTTCGATGAGAGGGGTGACGGTTCGCAGCTTCCGAACGACCAGGTCTCGCTGTCCTGCTTGGACGAGTAATTTTGGCAGGCACCGTTGTACTGCTCGATAGGCAGTCTTTGCCGCCGCTGCAGCTTGTTTTGCATCGCCCCGCTCCCCGGCGGAGAATGCTGCTAGGGCGATTTGTGCGAATTCTTTGCTTGCCTCTAATTCCGTAGCGACGAATGCAAGGCCGGTTCTGTTTGCCTCGTCATTGAGTACTCGGGCGGTGTCTAAGAGCTGGTGGGCTTGTTGCACATACTCGTTGAAGTTCGCCATTTTGCTCAACTCACTTTCTTTGCGGTGACCAAGAAGCAGTTTTTTATAGTGAACGACTTCCTGATCCGAAAAGCGTTCACCACTCTCCCCCACCGCAAGTATGAGCTTCGCGGTATTTCGCCCATTGCGCTGAGCAAAACTGACCCGCCTCTCGTCAGAACGGGCGAGTCTTAATGTATGAAAGTATCGTGCGGTTGGTAAAAGCCTCCTTACAACCCGCCTTCAAAACTCTTCCCAGGGGAGACAGTCTTCCGTACAGGAGTGCCCCCTGTTCTGCTTCTCCATCGCCTTTGCAGCCAAGTTTTGCGCTTCCCGTAAGGTGACTGGCTGGCTTGGAACGCGGTTTATAGAGCTGGCACTGGGACGAATGACGGTCAGTTGGATCTGCCATTTACTGTTCCTAAGTTCGATGACACTCTGACTCTTGTCAGAGTGTCGCTGTCGCAAGCGTTGCATGGGGCAATCGCCTTATCGCTCTCTGGCAAGGGCCTTTTTTTCTTTTGAGCAAGGAAGGGCCTCAGAAAGCCAAAGCAGCCGGGTCAGGTGCAAGGTAGTCCCGAATGGAGAGTCTTTCATAGGCTGTTCCAGGCGTGGACTCAAAAAGGCAATTGGCGAAGCTACTGCCCGAGTGCGCCACAACAACAATTGCAAAGCTTAGGGAGTCTGAAAATGGAGTGGATCTCTGAGACTCTGTAGCTCACGATAATAGTAAAGTGCGGTGGGTCGTTTTCCCTTGAATTTGAGCTTCTTGAGAAACTCAATCTCTTCCGGAGTTGCCGCTCCACTGAGAGAGGAGTCCCGGAGGAATCTGGTAAATCCGGGCTGTCGGTCAAAACCGTCTTCGGGCTCTCTTTCAACAAACTCGAACTTTTTGGGACCTCCCGGGGCGACCCTGCGGTTCAAGACAATCTCGACACCAAATGTGGCAAGGTCCACGTCCCAAGATTCAATGAGTGGATCCAAGAACGAGACACAGTTTTCGGTCGACACGTCGAAGATATCCGTGTCCAGGAACTCGAGAATAGCGACCCTCATTTCTTCGAAGCTGCGATTGCTGAGTCTAGCTACCAGGTGAAGCCAGTTCTCGCTTTCCAGCTCTTCTCTAGCGACTCTCTTGACTACATCCAAAAGCTTCTGGGTGACGAGCCGCTCAAGTTCGCCGAAGGGCTGCTTTGAAAAAATAGCGCGAATTTCATTCTGCTTGTCCGGTTTGCACTTGCGTACGACCAACTCGCGAACTTCCTTGAATAAAGCCGTCGCCGGGTCCGCCAACTTCCTTTTCAATTCCTCCTCGCGCTGAAGGTGGGCCAGTTTTCCCAGCTCACCATTGGGAAGCTTCAAGAACTCCCCCATCTTTTCGTATATATCTGTGCGGCTTGGCGCAGGAGGAGCTTTTTTTCGAGTCAGAAGCTGTGAAATGTAGGAATCGGTAACTTTGGCCGCAACTGCCAGATCTCGCTGCTCAAGGCCGAGTTCTGTCAGCCGCTGCTTGATCACTAAAGAAACATCCACTAGAGCCCTCCCTCCGTTTTTAACTTCTTCTGATTAACTGACTCATAGTTTAATATTCTTCTTGACAAGTCAAGTTAATTAACTATAGTTAGTAAATGATTTAGAACGTCTTCACAATATGTTCTATGTACTATTAACTAATTAGAGTTATCTACAGTCCTCCTTCTTAGCGACAGTCACGGAGGTTGCCATGTTTGCTCGAAATCTTCACTTGCATTTGAAGGGAACAGCGTTGCGGACTTCACGCGGACTATCGAAAAGGAGGTTATTCCCAGAAAGGCTTTTCAGGATGAAATTACATTCGTCACTCCGAACGGAACGGAGGTTGTGGGAATCAGTTTGTGGGACGAGAAAGAGGACGCGGAGGCTTATAGCCGACGGGCTTATCCAGCCGTGCTGAAAGCCCTCGAAAAATGGCTAAGGGAACTCCCGAGATTCAAACCTACCAGGTTGCCAATTCGACCTTCCACAAGATCGCTACCAAGGTCGCAAGGCAGTAGCCTGTCGCCCTATCTCTGGTCTGCGACAAAGAATCCGGATCACAAAGTGGTTTGTGTGTCCGCGCTCTTGGTTGTCAAACAGGCCATTTGGGCCAGCAAGTACTTTTGGGCGGCGGGATTTTTAGCGATTGCGTTGCTTTTCAATCCGCTCGTGCCCCTTCCGATAACCGGCAGTGCCTTTGGGTTGCTCGAATGGGTTTGCCTCGCGGCTTTTCTTGTCTCACTAGCCGTATTGAAGATGCAACCGACACTCTCTGTACTGTCAATAACCAGCCGGGCACCGAGAAGTGAATCACTGTAGGGTCGTAGCGGAGTATCTCAACGAGGAAGTTCGACATGTAATCGTGCGGCGACAAATCTCGTGGATGAGTTTTTTGAAATAGAACGTCGACGAACTCGTTGCCCTCGACAAGTTCCTCAAATAGATATCCCGCGCGCCGGCTCGACACCGCGTCATCGAAGTTCCTCAAAGTGATTGGAACAGAAGGAGCACCAACATGGAACTAGACAAAGCTCTTCAGTTTGCGGTGATTGTGGCCTGGGAAGACTTGAGCACGGCCAATCAGGCACGCTCAGTACGAGTGGAATACCAAGGTAATCCTGGGACCTCGTTAGATAGCGTGAGCGTCTGGTCGGCCAAGGCCTGGGGTTACCACGATCTGCTGTGTGACTACTGGACGTCGGCTTCCTCGGATCATCCAGGCGGGGCATGTTTCAAGAACGGTCACCGCTCGGATAAATTGGCCGAGAGTCTTGACTTCATAATGAGGAACCAGAATCTGTTTACGCGTCCTGCCGACGCTGGTCGTAACGGCTTGGTTCTGATCGATCCACCCGCCGTAGATGAACGCCAGCAAGCTGCCACCTGGATGAACCAGGTTCGTGGTAGCGACACTAACTTCGCGAGCGCTGCGGCCTAGAGAGTTACCAAAAATGTCGTTAACAGACTATTACAACCCCGGAAGCAAGTTACTGCAAGGCGGCGGGCATGTTGTTTCGGTGCGCGTCTTACCAAGCGAGAAGGTAATGGCGGACGAAATCAGAATAGGAACAGTTTTCATCGAGGAAGGTACACCTTTGCCCAACTCCTTGAAGTTCGAGAGCGAGCCCTATTCGAATGGCTGGAGATCAGTCAAGAATCTCAATGGCTACGAGTTCGATCGAAGACTCCGCGCAGTGGGGTGGAACTTGTTCTACCTGGCTCAAATCAAAGCGAGCGTCTTTGGCTTTGACCGAGAGAAGGCCGCACGCAGGGCACTGAACCGGGTCCTGGCGAACGTGAAATCGGACAACTTTAATTCTCTGGAAATCAGCCAAGTGACTGCGAAGCGTTTCCTGGGGCTACCCTATGTGACGGTCTCTGCCCATGCGCGGCATCTTCAGGAGAGTATGTTTTTGTTGCACGACAAACGGCTTGCGAAACGGAACCAAGCCAGATTGGTCTACAGCCGATCTGACCGAAGGGGTTAGTAGAGGCTGGCCCACCCGCTTGGACGGCCCTTGGAATCGTCGCAACCAGGTTCCCCTAGAGGGAGGATTCAAATGATTAACATTCGCAACCTTACAATTTCAGTTTGTTGGCTCGTGCTGTGGACCCCTTTGATCTACGCGCAAGATCTTTCCAGGTACCGGGAGTTTCAACTTGGAATGAACCTGCTCGCAGTGGCGAAGCAGATCGACGCAAGGCCGTCTGAAGTGAAGGTCATCCACCAACGTCCGGCTGTAATTCAAGAATTGGAATGGCGGCCCCGGAACGCTCTTGCGTCTTCGCGTGAAGCGGGCTCGGTCAACGAAGTCCTCTTCACCTTTTATAACGGCGAACTCTTTCGAATGGTGGTTAGTTATGATCAACAGAAGACCGAAGGTCTGACGGATCAGGATATGATCGAGGCCATTTCGGCAACGTATGGAGTCGCAACCCAGCCTGCTGCAAAGATCATTCTCTTCTCATCCTCGTATATCTATAACGACAGCGAAAAGGTCATGGCGCGTTGGGAAGACTCACAGTCCTCGCTAAATCTGTTCCGCTCTTCCAGCCAGCCTGGTTTTGGAATGCTCGTTCTTTCGAAACAGATGGATGCACTAGCCCAGGAGGCGATCCGCCAAGCGATCCAGCTGGACGAGCAAGAGGCTCCCCAACGAGACATTGCGCGTCGAAAGAAGGAAGGTGAGGAGATCCGGGCTGCCCAGGAGAAAGCCAGGCCAGCGAACAAAGCGGATTTTCGGCCGTAAGCAAAGTTTTGTAGCAGAGCTGCTCCCGTCCGGGAGCGGCAACCACTAGGAGATAACCGCAATGAAAGTTAGACCGCTGCATGATCGCATTCTGCTAAAGCGAATCGAAGAAAAGGAAAGCATTAAGGGCGGAATCGTCATTCCCGACACCGCCAAAGAGAAGCCGCAGGAAGGATTGGTGGTCGCCGTCGGCAATGGCAAGATCTTGGAAAATGGCACCAAAATCAGCTTGGACGTGAAAGATGGCGATCGCGTTCTTGTTTGGGAAGTATTCGGGAACCGAAATCAAAGTAGACGGCGAAGAATACCTGATCGTGCGCGAAGACGATGTCTTGGGAATCCTGACGGAGTCTGCCAAATCCAAAGCTTCCAAATAGTTTTCATCTTGTAACTACTCATTCACACATTTATTCAGGAGGATTAAATGGCAAAACAAATCATTCAAGGGGCACCATCCCGGCAGGCCATTCTCAGGGGCATCAACCAACTGGCGGATGCTGTGAAGATTACCTTGGGACCCAAAGGCCGAAACGTTGTGATCGACAAGAAGTTTGGTTCCCCCACCATCACCAAAGACGGAGTGACGGTAGCCAAGGAAATTGAACTAAAGGACGCGCTGGAAAACATGGGAGCTCAGATGGTGCGTGAAGTCGCTTCCAAGACCAGTGATGTCGCCGGCGATGGCACCACCACCGCCACCGTTCTGGCGCAAGCCATTTTTCGGGAAGGCGTCAAGACCGTGGCCGCCGGCGCCAATCCGATGGCCTTGAAGCGGGGTATCGAGAGGGCTGTTGAGTTGATCGTGGCAGAGATCAAGAAGCTCGCGAAGCCGGTGAAGGGCGACATGATCGCCCAGGTGGGTACGGTGTCGGCCAACGGCGATGCCACCATTGGCAACATTATCTCCGAAGCCATGAAGAAGGTGGGCAAGGATGGAGTCATCACCGTCGAAGAAGCCAAGTCGATTGAAACAACCCTTGAGGTTGTGGAAGGCATGCAGTTTGACCGCGGTTACCTGTCGCCTTACTTCGTCACCAATCCGGACCGAATGGAAGCGGTGCTGGAGGATGCCTTTGTTCTGCTGCACGAGAAGAAACTCAGTTCGATGAAGGAGCTGCTTCCCTTGCTGGAACTGATTGCCAAAACCGGCAAACCGTTCCTGATTGTGTCTGAAGAAGTGGAAGGCGAGGCGCTCGCAACCCTGGTCGTCAACAAACTGCGGGGCACGCTGAATTGCGTGGCCGTCAAAGCCCCCGGATTCGGAGACCGCCGCAAAGCCATGCTGGAGGATCTTGGTGTTCTGACTGGCGGCAAGGTGATCAGTGAAGACCTGGGAATCAAGCTGGAGAATGTCCAACTGGCTGACTTGGGCCGAGCCAAGAAGATTACTGTGGACAAAGACAACACGACAGTTGTTGAAGGCGCCGGCAAACCGGCCGACATTCAAGGCCGCGTGAAGCAGTTGCGTACACAAGTGGAAGACACCACGTCTGACTACGACCGTGAGAAGCTGCAGGAGCGACTGGCGAAGCTGGTGGGTGGCGTGGCCGTCATCAAGGTGGGAGCGGCCACGGAAACAGAACTGAAGGAGAAGAAGGCACGCGTGGAAGATGCTATGCATGCCACCCGGGCAGCCGTGGAGGAGGGCATTGTTCCCGGCGGCGGTGTCACCTTCATTCGCGCCCTCAGCGTACTGGAGAAACTGAAGCTGGACGAGGACGAGCAGATTGGCGTGAATATCGTCCGTCGGGCGCTGGAAGAGCCTCTACGTCAGATTGCCCAGAACGCCGGAGTCGAAGGCGCCGTGGTGCTTTCCAAGGTGCGAGCGGAAAAGGGTGAGAACTATGGCTACAACGCCGAGACCGACACCTACGGAGACCTGGTGAAGGAGGGCGTTATTGATCCGGCCAAGGTGACTCGCATCGCCTTGCAGAATGCTGCCTCCATCGCAGGATTGATGCTGACCACCGAAGCCCTCATTGCTGACATCCCGACAGAGGATAAATCTCCAGCCAGTCCTCATGCCGGAGAAATGGGTGGCGGGATGTACTAACCCGACTTCAGACTTCGATACCGAATGACAGCCCAGCACACTCCCCCCTTTTGGGCGGGCTCTCAAGGAACGGTCCAATGGTAGAAAAATTAAAAATGGGCACCCTTCTGATCGAGGAGGGTGTCGTATTTCCAGATTCGTTGCAGGTCGAGAGCGAGCCCTATTCGAATGGCTGGAGGATCGTCAAAGGGCTCGACGGTTACGCACTGGATCGAACCGTGAGCCGGGCGGGATGGACCTGCTTCTACATGGCCAATGAAATCAGCGCTAGCGCCGTGGCTTTCAATGGAGGCAAATCGCTTTCCAAGGCGGTCAACCAGATCCTGACTAAACTGAAGTTGGAAAGGTTCAATTCCCTGGAAATCACCGAGGTGACTACGAATCGGTTCCTGGGACTACCCCACACGACTATCTCCGCGCATGCGCGTCATATTCAGGAAAGTATGTTTTTGTTCGACTGGATGAAGAAACGACCAGCACAACAGGTGCCTGCTTCAACTGACCAGGTAACAGCATCGCAGGATGCGCTGTCGGCCTGATCGACTGGGAAAGTTATGGCCGACCGAATCGGGTTGAACGCGCCTTGTCAAGCCTTAGCATCAAATCCTCAAAGGAGGACCCAAATGATAACCGTCCGCAGTCTCACAATCGTGATTTTTTGTAGCGTGCTCTTGCCGTCTTTGACTCATGCACAAGATCTTTCCCGCTACCGAGACTTTCAATTTGGAATGAATCTGCCCACCGTGGCGAAACAGGCGGATTTAAAGCAGTCTGACGCAAGGGCGGTCCACCAACGGCCCTGCAATAATTGAAGAGCTGGAATGGCGACCACAAAGTTTTCTCAGGACTTCACCTCGCCCTCAAGAAGACCCGGTCAAGGATGTCCTCTTCAGTTTCTACAACGGTGAGCTCTTCCGAATGGTGGTCAACTATGACCCCGATAAGACCCAAGGACTGACCAATGACGACATGGTCAGTGCTATCTCGGCGACCTACGGAACCGCAAGCCGACCTGCTGCGAAGACGATCAGTTTCTCATCGGCCCAGGGTTACAGCGAGACCGAAAAGGTTATGGCACGCTGGGAAGACTCGCAGTACTCGTTCAACCTCTTCCGCTCCTCTTACCAGCCTAACTTTGGAATGGTGGTGTTTTCGAAGCGACTGGATGCTTTGGCGCGGCTGGCGGTGGTCGAAGCGGTCCGGCGGGACGAACAGGAAGCCCCCCAACGAGAAGTTGACCGTCTAAAAAAGGAAGCTCAGGAGACCCACGCCACGGAAGAGAAGGCAAGGCTGGCGAACAAAGCAAACTTTCACCCTTAGCGCCTCAATGAGCAGACCCAAGTGGGCCGCGAGACGTTTCCTGGGGCTGCCCTTCGTGACTGTCTCTGCCCACGAGTGGTATATCCAGGAGAGCATGTCCGCCTTACAGTGCGAAACTGCTTACGGACTGGGACCTAGGCCGGTTGGCTACCGCTAAGCCGAGGCCTGGAACTCTTAAGGAGGAATTCATGTCGCAAAGAAATGGCGACAAAGCCAGGTTTGACCGGCAACGGAAGAAAAAATCTCTGCACCGCGAACGCATCCGACAATTGCGGAAAGTGCTGGCACTGCAGAACAAATCAACACCCGCGCCTTGACATCTTTTACGGAGGATCCAAGAGAACAAATGGATGTGAATGAGCACTCCATTGCTCGGAAGCCTCATGCTGAGAGCGTTTCTTTGCACAGCTTGATCTCGGAAAACCGGATCGACGCCGAGTCCATTGTCCAGACTGTACGCGAAGCCATTCTGATTCTGACTCCAGATCTGCGGGTGATGTGGGCAAATCGATCCTTCTACAAGACCTTTCAAGTCGAACCCATAGAGACCGAGGGACAACTTATCTTTGAGTTGGGAAATCTCCAGTGGAACATCCCTCGACTGAGAGCATTGCTAACAGAGATCCTTCCCAGATGTGCTGAACTCCAGGATTTTGAAGTGGAACATGATTTCTTGGGCATCGGGCAACGGACAATGCTCCTCAATGCTAAGAAGCTAGACAGCGACAGCCTGAACGTGGAGATGATCCTCCTTGCGATTGAAGACACTACGGCACGCAAACGGGCGGAAGCGAAGCAATTCAATCTTGAGCTCGAACTTAGGAAGGCCAACGAAGCTTTGCGAGCGCTGGTAATGATCGATGATCTCACCGGTCTACATAACCGGCGTGGATTCTTGACGTTTTCCGAACAACATCTGAAATTAGCCCGTCGAACCAACCAGGAACTACTACTTGTCTTTCTCGATTTGGACGGCCTCAAGCAGATCAACGACACCTTTGGCCACTCCGAAGGGGACCGTGCTTTGGCAAAAACGGCGAAGGTACTCAAGCAGGTTTTTCATCGCGAGTTGGACCTTATTGCCCGTCTTGGCGGAGATGAGTTTGTGGTGCTCACGATGGATTCCCACCATCAAAGTTCTGAAAGCATTTATCTCCGTCTGCAAAAACACCTGGAGATTGTCAACACAGATATCAATGGCGGCTACCGGCTATCCTTTTGCATCGGGGTGACGCATTTTGATCCTAAGAGCAGGACAAGCATTAATGATCTCTTGGCCGAAGCAGATGAAGCCTTGTACAAGAATAAACGAGCTCGGACTGTCGTCGGCAGGCTTCCTTTGGCATCCGAAGAAAAAAGCCTCACCCTCTAAAACAAGGGGAATCATGCGAGAGCTCGGAACATGAGAAGGAGACATCATGAACAATGACACGTCAGAAAAGACGAGTTGGGAAAGAATGATCAAGCAGAATATGGTGCCGCTTAAGGTGGATGGAAGCCGATCCACTTATGTATTGGACGAGAGAAAGAATAGCGCCGTCGAAATTCACTTCGGGACCCAATACGCGATTCCTCCCCGCCAGTTGTCCAAAGTGGAGCCGGCCGTGGGCCGAAGGAGGGATACTTTGGACATCTCCAGCGTAGATTTCCTGATCCTTAATAGAAGCCCTGCGCTCAACAGCTCTAGGCAATACATTCCGTGGAAAAAAATCACTGAAATTGTATTTCTGGACGCCTAGGTCTCGCCATGACTCCGGCTCACCCATTGCTCCTCCTTGTACGCAAGTTTTGCAGAGGACTATAGCGTGCGACCAGTTGTCTTGCATCCGGATTCGGACCAAGCGAACTGATCACTCTGGAGTCCATGGCAAGCAACAGCGGCTTTGCCTCGGCTGTGTCCCACACAACGGGTGAGTTTCTTAGGCCCAGGCTAGGCAGCGGTTTCTCCGCAGCCGTCTCGCCTCAAAGGAGTCTGTTTAATGTCAGAACAGTCCTTCGGACCCTTTGACGCCAATCTCATAAGACAGGCAGGAGAGCTTTGGGGAAAGGCAACCGATTCGCCCTTCCTCGAAGGCATACGGAATGGAACCCTTCCACAGGAGACCTTCCATCGCTGGCTCGTTCAGGACTATCACTTTGTCACGGCCTTCCTACGCTTTGTAAGCCTCCTCGTCTCGCGCAGTGACAGGCCCCAGCAGCCCGTCCTAGTCCAAGGCATCGTCGCCTTAGACGACGAGCTCGATTGGTTTGAAAAACATGCTAAGGCTCGAGGCCTTGACCTTAAGAGTTCCCTGCATCCCGTGTGCCGACGCTACAACGACATGATGCTGCGGGCAGTGCACGAGGAATCCCTTCCGGGCTTATACGCCATGCTCTATGGCATCGAGGCCTGCTACCTGGCGGCCTGGAGCTCCCTCAAGCCGGAAGGGTCCCACCAGGAATTCATTGAACGCTGGTCAGGCCCCCGGTTTCGAGACTACGTGGTAAAGCTTAGAAGGTTGGCTGAGAGCCAAACGGATACTACCTGTCAGAGCCTTTTCGACCAATGCCTACGCTACGAGGAGGTCTTCTGGACCATGGCAATGAATGGATAGGCAGCCAATTATGTCGGCCGCTCTTCATGAGACTCTCTGGGAACGGAACCGCGATATCGCCGATGCCTGCCTTAAGCACCGCTTCGTGAGAGGAATCGCCGAAGGAACCCTGGAGGAGCAGATTTTCTGTCGCTACCTCGCCCAGGATGGATTCTTTCTCGACTCCTTTGCCCGCGCCTACGCCCTCGCAATTGCCCGCTCTCGGAGCCAACAAGACATTCAGGCATTCCATGGCCTCCTTGAAGGAGTCATCGAGGAGAAGAAGCTCCATCAAGACTGCGCCAAGAAGCTCGGTGTCTCGCTCCAGAATGTGGTGCCTAACTGGGCCTGTAGGGCCTATGTTGATTTCCTTCTCAGGACGGCTTGGAACAGTGGAGTCGACAGGATCCTGGCTGCCATGACTCCCTGCATGAAGCTTTACAGCTACCTCGGAAGTTACCTTGCTCGAAGCGGTATGCCGGATCACCGCTACCGGCCCTGGATACGGACCTACTCATCTGCGGAGTTTTCCGAACTCACCCGGCAGATCGAAGGGCTACTCGACCAGCATGCAACCGATAGCGAGCCGGTCCGAGATGCCTACCGGTATGCCATGCTCTGTGAACTCGACTTCTTCTCGGCAGTTTTCGGGGAGCCTGCGAATGTCTCTCCTTCGTCTAGGAGTTCGTGAGCATCTGGCCAACAGAGAAAAACTTCAAGATCAGACTACTTAGAAAAACCGCCGACCATGGATCAGCGGAGAAGTTGTTACCCTATCTGAGGAACCCTCCAAAGAAGCTCCCACAATGCTGTCGAAAGGAAAAAGGGTAGGAATTCCTACCCTGGAGCTTTTTGTTGGATGGCGAGGCCCGGGCCGACTTGTCGTAAGCGGTTTTGTTTTCAATCTTCAATGAGTCTCGCTGCGGTGGCCACGATAGACATGGCGCATAGCGATTGGAGTTGGCGGAGGCGCATGCCTACTAGTGCACTGCTGAAAGCGAAACGTGCTCCAATAGCCGGAGCGTGACGCGGGAATCATTCCCGTTGAATTGCAGAGATCGGACTGCGTCTTGCGCGGCGCTTCGGAATTGGTGAGGCACGACAAGACACCATGAAACGACCCGTACTGCCAGGCGCTCTGAGCCCTTGCTTCGGCGATCAATTCGCTCGACATCCAGGGATTGCTAAAAGGGGACAAGGTGCCCGGCCCGGCGGTATTGGCGGAGAAGTATCCACGTTTGAAAGAAATAGTGCTTCCTCAAGGCCCATGATCACGAGGAACTGCGGTGAACTTTTTGCTGCAATGCTTCTGGCATTTTTCTCAACCGTCTTTAGAACTCGCCAAGAAGGTTCATGATCTCCTTGTGGCCTATCCGGGTGGCGGCTTGCAAGGCTTCACCCTCGTCTTTAGCTCCTCTGCTCAAAAGCAATCGCACAATCTGCAAGTGTCCAAAGGCAGCGGCGGCAGTCAAGGCCGAGAGGCCCTCAGGAGTTCTTTGATTGACTTCCGCACCTTGGTCCAGCAAGACCTGCAAAGTGGCGGTGCGTCCGTTCCTTGCTGCTACCATCAAGGCCGTGGTGCCGTCTGGGCTTGGTACGTTGATCTCTGCTCCTCTCTCCAGCAGGGTTTGTACAACCGCAGTCTTACCTTCGCTTGCAGCAGCCATTAAAGGAGTCCAGCCGGAGATAATGGTCGGAGCATTGATGTTCGCACCGGCGTCCAGCAAAGCGTGCACAGTCTCGGCCTGACCGCGTAATGCCGCTCTGGCTAAGGCGCTATCGTTGCGGCCCTGTTTCCGCTTTTGTTCTTGTTCTTCCTTTTGGCGGGTTTTCTCTCGGAATAACTTATCAAGCAGACCCACTTCCCGACCTCCTGATTTGGCGGAGTCAGGCCTTCGCAGTCCTTCCCTCAAACTCTATCCAGCAAATCTCACAAATCTCCTCGCGCCTCAGTGAGCCGATTGCCAATAGTTGGCGCACCATATCGTATGCGACCAGCGTCGGGTCCTTGCTGCCGCAGAGGCTGGGCTGAGGGGGTTTGTTCCAGTGGTCGGGCTGCGTGACGTGGTAAAAGGCCACGGGGAGATCATATCTCACGAACTCCCTGATGTGGGCTTGAAACTACCCTCTGTAATCACACAGTTCAACGTAACCACCAGAATTGATCCCCTGTCAGTGGGCTCTTGGCACAAGAAGTCCAGCGCCGCACAGACCGATCCTCGGAATCAAGTGAAACCACTAACGGGTAATGGCGAAGTCGTTGCCCAGCAAAAACGTTCTCTATAATGCCGGTTTTTACCTCAGCCATTGCGATGTATCCCAATTCCTGAAGGCTAAGTCTTCAAACTCGTCCTATGCAGCCTTGCTGCCCCTTTTTCAAGTTTTCTAAAACTGGGGCTCAGCAGAAGGAGGACATCTTCTACAACAACGCGGCTAGCTTCCTGCGCCTGGAGCCTAAATAATCGAGGAACCGAGATCGCAGACATTGCTCGTCGAAGTAAAGCAACAAGCCGCACGGCAAAGCGCGACCAGGAATGGCTGAGGGAGACGTTAAACGGTGCGTTTAGAGAAATCGGAGATGAAGGTAACGCCTGGCGCGAGATGGGGCAGGAGCACTGGTCCAATCGGGAAATCGCTCAGCGGCAAGACCCGACGATATTCCCGAGTGACGGGCCAACCGGAAGTTATCCTCGTCCCTGGCGCTCAATTTCCGGTTTGCCGACCAACCGTAAACAGATTGCTCGTAGCAGTCTGCATGGTCGAACGATCGCCCGTTACTGGGCAGCAATGAGCATTGTTCGCCGGGACTTGATTTATTCCTCTTCCGTGATCTCACGAATCACACGGCAGGGGTTTCCGGCAGCAAAGACGCCGTCTTGAACATCTCGAGTAACGACACTCCCCGCACCGATAACAGTCCTGGAGCCAATGCGCACACCGGGAAGGATGAGCGCCCCGCCACCGACCCAAACATCCGAGCCTACGGAGATCGGTTTGCCGAACTCCTGCTTGCGACGGAGCTCGGCGTTCAGAGGGTGAATGGGCGTCAGAATCTGAACACCAGGACCAAAGAGAGTGAAATCTCCAATCTTGACCGGGCAGACATCGAGCACGACGCAGTTGAAATTGAAAAAGACGCGTTCACCGAGTTCGATATTGGAACCGTAGTCACAGAAGAAGGGTGGCTGCATCCATACGGTATCACCGCCCTTACCAAAAAGCTGGAAGAGAATCTGCCGCCGAACTTCCCGCTCAGATTCGCGTGTTGCATTCAGAGCCTGGCAAAGGTCGCGTGCCCGGTCGCGATCCCGGACCAGGTCGGGATCCAGAGCGTCGTAAAGCTCGCCAGCAAGCATTTTGTCCCGTTCCGTGCGCAATCCGTTTCCTCCAGCATCATGATTTTTTCACAACGAGAATACAAAGTCGAAGCAAGTCATCTTATGCATCCGTTTGGTGAAGGTGATGCATGACAGGAGGTATACAGACTGGTTGTTTCCGAATTGCACCAGAATCAGGGGCAAACCGGAAGTTGGGCTCTTTGAGAGCCATGGATTGCACGGATTTCTCCTGCCTAACGCCGAGCATTTACTGATCTAGTCTGGCTCGAGCAAAACGGACAGGCATGAGCACGCCTACAGAATCGCCAATCGTTCATCGCGAAACCTCGCTGGCGTAACAGCTCGTGACACGTTTCATCCACGTGTGGCGACAATGAACACTGATTCGCCTCGAAGGGTCACTTCGAGCGCGCGAGGCCGGTAATTTCGATTCTACGTTGTGGGTTTCCTCTGGTGTACGATGTCACTCGAATCCATTTTGGAACAGGTCAAGCCCATTCGCATAACGCGAAGCATCTTTCAGAATCTAACGCTTTCAATTTTTAACGGAGGTTGACCATGCATCGGACCAGAGTGACTGCTCTTTTGCTCGTCGCCCGGTGCTTCCGTCATCCCTCACGAAATTGTAATGGCAACGAAGTACCTCAAGGTGATCGTTGAGATGTTCCTTCTGCCGAGCTTGAGAGATCGTCCGCCTGCCAAGAAACGACGTGTTGAGTTTCTCTGAGTCCTCCGAGTTTTGCAGCGCCTGGTCCAATCGCCACCTGTTCCCAAGTACCGCTCTTCGCTCCACCTTCACGATGCGATCGTTTCGGCGTGTCTTGATCACCCGACCATAAAGACACGCTGGCCCAAAGAGTCTTCTGACGACTTTCTCGTAAAACCCGAATCCATCCGTGACGACCAGAGGAATCTGTATGAGATTCATTCTCTTGGAAAGGTCACGAAAGAGGGACAAGGTGTTCTGGTAGGTCCGTTTGCCGATCACGGTCGAAGGCCAAAGCCGAGACCACACCTCGATCACGGCGAAGATCCAGATTGGCGCTTTCTTGCTTCCGACGATCGTTTTGATTTCGTCTGCTTGAAGTTTGACAACCGAGAGTCCTTCTATTTTTCGGTCGTTGAAATGACGGCACCAGACCCCTGCTCTTTCTAGCCAGCGATGAACCGTATTCCAGGTAATTCGCCTGACCCGAGCAATGGCAGATTTGCTCATGCCTTCGACGCTCAAAGTCGCGACTTCATCAAAAGTGGCGCGCCGGCGTACGCAAAGCGTCGTCGCTAAGACGTTCTGCTCGACGACCAGGACACCCTATTATCGCTATGGACGGTAGTTCTGGTGGCGCCGAATTAAGTCTCAAAACTATACCACCTAAGTGAGTTACAGCTGGGGCTACCAACAGTTGATGAGGAAGCACCGATAGTCGACCAGTCACCAATGGCTGAAATCGGCCACTGACGCCCGTGACACGCACTTCAATTGGGCGCCGAGCGTACGAGGCGCGCGAGTGCCCATGCGGTTTTGCCACCTTCCAACGCCTCAGCTTTAATACCGTCCGCACTCAGCCACTCGAGGATCTCCCCAAGGACGACGTCCTGGTATTTTCCGCGCTTCGAGACCTCGATGACGCTCTTCTCGCCCACCGTCCAGCGTTCGATCGCGACGCCCTCGGGTACCTCCCACTTGACGGACGCGATTGGGCCCCAAGCGCTGAGCTTGTCCCACGGGAGCAGTGGCCACGCGGACTCAACCAACAGCCGCTGGTGCTTGTTGAAGAACTCCAGGGCCTGCTTCTCTCCCGCCACCACGGCCTGGAAGAGATTCTCTTCAAGGTCCTCCTCCGTGACTGACCACGCCGGCACACCATCGGTGAGACTCGCATCAATCTCGGCCTTGAAACCTGGCAGTTGCTCCCACGCATCGCGCACGGGAACGAAGGGGGAAACCCAGCGACGCCACTTGGCGGTCGATTCTGCCTTCTTCTTCTTCCGGTTCACACGGGCACGGAGCACAACCTCCTGCTGTTTGAGCGACAACTCCGGTATCTCGAAGAACCAGACTTCCCGCTTCTTGTCGTCGACGTTCACTGGAATGCGCTCCTTGATCTTCGCCCAATGCTCGTCGGAAATCAGTACCTTCACTTCAACGTCCATGGCTACACCTCCAGGTCTATGTTCTGCATCGTTATGCGTTCTCAATGCCGCATGTGTTTGACGGGACCAGACTGGCCCGCCTCGTCCTCAGACATATCACTAAGTGATTCACGTTCTTGCGTGCGGATACTTCTGCTTTTCTGATGCCAAGGAACACTGTCCTAGCCAACATCGGGTTTTCGGAGCAGTGGCCTAACATCGCCGATTACCCGCTGCGGCCCGACCATATCTTTTCATGTTCATCCAGAACCGCTCGCGGGCCGCAGGGATGTTGCCCCGATTAAGTCACCGAGTTTCGCACAAACTGCTGCTCAAAGACGACGGGTAAACATAACCTAAGGCGGAGTGGATCCGTTGGCTGTTGTAAAACGGCATGTAATGGTTCACATGCTGGTCCAATCGCTGCAGGGTCAGGAAACGTTCTGCCATGCACCCTTTCGGCCCTTCATCGAATGAAAGAAAGACTCCATCAAGGCGGTGTCGGTCATCTTGGCTTCGGGCCGATTCATGCTCTGGACAATGCCCAACTGAGCCAAACGGCGTCGCATAACGAAAGCCCTATATTCGATCCCACGATCGGAGTGAAAGATCAACCCAGTGGCTGGTCGACGCCGGCTACGGCTCTATTGAGAGCTCCTTCCTTGCGAGCACTCAGACTCCAACTCAGGATGCGCCGCGAATACTTGTCCATCTCCACGGCCAGATAACGCCACTGCCCCCCGGCTTTCAAATAGGTAATGTCTCCCATCCAAACCTGGTCTGGCCCTGTCGCTGCCCTCTCCAGGCTGCGGTTGGGGATTCCGTTGAAGAATCGATTGACACTCACCCGTCGTTGGCTGCGGTAAATCCTCCCAAAGCGTCCCTTCAGTTCCATCCGACGCATGAAGCCGGCCACTCGCTTCCGCCCGACCCCAATCCCCTCCGCCTTCAGAGTCAGGTGGACTCTGGGACTGCCATAGGTCCCATAGCTAGCATCGTAAATCGCAGCGATCCGACTCGACAGCTGCGTAAGCTGTGCCGCCGCCTGCTGTCCGTCGCCAAAAGCCTATCGTGGGGGATTCGTGCTCCGGGAGTCGAAGAACTACCCGGGAAGGTGAAGTACTGAGAAAGTCCAGGACACCTGTGTCCACCGCAACATCAGACACTGATCCGTGCCACCTCGAAGGGTTCTGCAGCTACGAAGGGACTATTCAGGCCGTCTGCTGCCAATCATATCGATGATGCAAGCCACCGATGCGCTGGAAGGAAACCACACGCGCGGATGGATCCGGCTTGTAAGAAACAGGTCGCATCGCCGGTGTGTCTTTCTCCAAAGAGTCGTGGATTCGGTCCGCGTGATAGTAAGCGATGTAATCCCGGATCAGACGTCGTAAATGAACATCATTGAGGACGACCAGGTGATCGAGAAGCTCTCGACGACAGCTTCCGATCCAACGTTCTGCGACTCCATTCTGCCAAGGGCTTGCAGGGCTAATACGTGTAGGCTTCCTGCCGCTGGCTGTCAGCAGCTCGGTTACCTCCTTGCCAAACTTGGCATCACCATCCAGGATCGCATAACGGTACAAACAGGATTCCGGAAACGCTTCCCTCAGTTGCTGCACTATCCAGAGGCCAGTCGGGTGTTCCGTGACGTTGAAATGGAGGATCCGGCGTCGACCATGTTCGATGACGAAAAAACAATACAAGACTCGGAAGGTGAGAGTCGGCACGGTGAAGAAGTCCATGGCCGTGATGACCTCGCGGTGATTGCGAAGGAAAGCAGACCAGAGCTTGCGAGCGTCGTGGGGAGGGGACAGGCGCCGGAGATAGCGGGAGACGGTGCGTTCGGAGACGTCGAAGCCGAGTTTCAGAAGCTCACCGTGAATTCTGGGAGCGCCCCAGGAACGATTCTCGTTCGCCATTCGCCGGATGAGAGTTCGAACCTCGGCGTCGATCTTGGACCTGCCCAGGCGCTTGGACGCGATCGAAGGCGCCAGAACAACCGAAAGCCAGCCCGATGCCAGGCAACCACGGTTTCTGGCTTAACGATGACCAAGGACGTTGCTCCACGCAGGCCACAGACGGCGGAGCAGAACCCAGAATATCCGATCGTGGACTAGCAGCCGAGGGCGAGGATGTTTTCGCTTGAGTACGCCCAGCTGCTGACGGAGGGCAAGGATCTCGAGGCTGAGGCTATAACGGGAACGGAAGAAAGCGCCGAGGCAAATGAGGAAGCTGAGAAGAAATGGAATCATGAGCTCGGATTTGTAGCATAGAAGCACACCCCGGAGCCTGCGTTAAGTGCTTGAATTTTCTGCCACACCGAATAATGGCGACACACACGTCGAATTAAGTCTCAAAACTATACCACCTAAGTGAGTTACAGCTGGGTTACCAACAGTTGATGCCGGAAGCACCCGAACTGATCCGACATCAGCAGATTGAAAGTTCGCGAGTCGCCGCATACAACAGCGAGCTATTGAGAATTGTTTCTGAGTTTCAAAACCATATCGCTGACCAACACCATCGCTTTATCTCGTGCAAGAATGCAAGCAACTGACCAAACAAATAAGCGCACTGAGTAAGAAAATTGAACGCGGAGTTCGTTAGTCCAGACCTTTACTCTCCTAAGTGAACGTTTCCGTATCGTGGCCCAAGTCTGTATCGCCCCGATTGATCTCACCATGCGTCCGGTACGAACGTTTTGGTAAAATACCCGACTTGAAGTTGCTAGCCTGGAATCTTCGGCGCATTCCAAAAAGGGCGTGCAGTTGACGCATGCCCGACTCCATCAGCGCTCCACACCGCGATAGTGTCAGAAGATGGGCGTAATGTGCCAAAACACGGTTGTGGGCGATTGGCGCCGTCTACCATTTCTTCAGCGCTTCACATGGTCCCGAATAACCGGCCCAATCGCCGTTTTCCGTGAATCGATCGCTCGACAGCGGCGGCTTCAGCATGTGCAGCGTTCACTTACGCTGCCGCCGAGCCATTCAATTCCAGGATTGAGGCAGAGAAGCCGCGATGGAAAAGGAATTGTTCGAGCAGATCCGTCGGGAATACGAGTTTGGGATGGGAACGATCAAAGGGTGGCCGGAACCTTGGGAGTGCATTGACGCATGGTGCGGCAAGCTTTGACGAGTGCCGTTCCTCCAGAACGGCGACAGTGGCAGCGGCGTTGTCCGAAGCCGGGTCAGATACGGGAGTTTATTGATGCGATTCTGGAGCAAGCCATCTTGACGCTCTTCACTGATGTTGAGGTGGCGGCGAGGACTCGTTCCGATTTAGAGCTAAGACGCAATACGTCTAAGCAGGGCTTCGACGTATTGCGGAGTTCCGACAAAGCTCCGACCTGTCGGAACCTTGTCGGAAGTTGTTTCACGGCCTCTTCCGACAAGCTGGCTCAGGGTTCCGACAAGCTTCCGCATCTCCAGCAGATTCCGTGGCCTAGCTTATGGCGACACCGTACCCAATCAAGACTCATTCCTTACGAACCGAGATAGCTTCCTTGCGCACCACACGGCCTCCTACTCCCTATGCTCGCATCTTCCAAATCCTTCGTGAACAGGACGCTCTGTGTTCACCGCGACACCATTCACAGTTTCGTCCGTGTGCGCTCGCATGGGAGAAAGGTCGTTTGCATCACGTTTTGAATTTTTTCTTTACTCTTTCGCCTTCTGCGGCCTCATTACTAATGGAGGACAAAAAAGAACAGCAATCAGAACAGGGGATTCTGTTTGTCAAGGGGCCATTCACCCAACAGATGGACCAACTCTGTGCACAGCCCCACGAAAGCGAACGCGCCGCACAAGAAAGAGCAGCACTCGCTTACAAAAAAGGGCACATGCCTAATAGAGCCAATTCTGAATGGCAGAAACTCACACACGCCAGTATTTCTTTATTTTGATTTTCAGTCCCGAAAAGGGTTGGCGAGCAGCAGCGTCGTTCCCTTGTCTCTTGCTTGACCGCGGCCAATTTGCGTCAATCAAAATGTCGGAATAGTGTCGCTACGAGGCACAGCTAGCTCGGAAGGATTGACCACGATATGAATCGTTCAGTTGTCGCGACCGACTCCCTCATCACCACCACCGAATTGGCCGCAGAGCTCAGGATCTCCGAACAATGGGTGCGCGACCACGCCGCCGGCCGTCGACAGCCGAAGATACCGGCGCTCATCCTCTCGGGGGATCGTCGCCCCACCTACCGCTTCAAACTCTCTGAGGTCCTCGCATGCTTGAAGAACCTGGAAAAGAAATGATAGAGTTCGCCTCCTCATTCAAGACACTGGGGGCACACATGGCTCGACCGCGTCGCCAGCACGGGTGGCTCGAACAGGCCAACGGGAAATGGATCGGTCACTGGGACACTTACGTCCGCATGGACGACGGGCGCGAGCTAAGGCGCGATCGGCAGCGCGTCCTGGGACCAAAATCCAAAATGCCTAAATTCCGGGCGCAAGAGGCACTGGAAAAACTCATTTCCGAAGACCTAGGCACTTTCAACGCCCGCCCAGATCCCCGAGTTACGCTGAGGTGGTTTTACGAGCATCGGTTTGAGCCGCTTGCAGCCGCTCGGTGGCGACCGACCACCCAAGCTAGCCAACCTTACGTGATTCGCAAGTGGATCCTCGGACAGTTCGGCGACACACCGCTGAACCTACTCGATCGCTTCCTAATTCAGACCTGGCTCAATTCCCTGCAGTACCTCAGCCGCGAGATGCTCAAGAAAATTCGCAACCTCTTCAGTCTGATGTGTGAAGAAGCCATTGACCTCGAGTACCTTGACCGCAACCCGGTAGACCGCGTCAAGATTCCCGAGAAGGCCAAAGACGGAGCCCACCGCGATCGATTCCTCAGTGAAGCCGAAATAGCTCTGCTCGAAAAACTCGAAGGCCGCGAACGGCTCGTCTTTCACATGCTCACGTTGCTCGGCCTCCGCCCTGGTGAACTGTTCGCCCGTCGATGGTCCGACTGGCAAGGCGAACAGCTCTCAGTCACGGACGACGTCTGGCGTGGCCAAATTGATCGGATGAAGACTAAGGGCAGCAAGGGCAGGCTCTGGCTCCCTCAGCTCCTGCAGAATGAACTCGGAACCTATCGCGTCCAGCAATCATGGACTAACCCGGAGGACTTTATTTTCTCTGCCCGCCGTGGTGTTCCTCTGGACGCCAACAACTACCTCCGAAGAGTGTTTAAACCAAAGTGCCAAGCCTTGGGCGTCACCGACATCACCTTCCAATGCTTCCGCCGCACGTGCGGCACCTACCTGCAACAACACGGAAATATCAAAGTAGCCCAAGAACACCTCCGGCACGCACGCGCGACGACAACGCTCGGGATCTACACCAAAGAGATTCCAGAATCAGTCAGACGAGCTGTCGAAGCCCTCGCGGATAGCCTGTTTCCGCAGGTCCGCCTTACTGCCGACGCGGACGGGAAAGTTCACTGACGAGAGGTTTTGGGTGGGTTCTGGGTGAGTGCCTGTTTGTAAAATGGTGGGCGCGACCGGGATCGAACCGATGACCTCTACCGTGTCAAGGTAGCGCTCGTACCAACTGAGCTACGCGCCCAAAGTTAGCGGAACGATACTGAAAGCCCAGCTGGCTGTCAACACTGCAGACCGGAAATCGCCGGCCTCTGCGTCCTGGCTTGCATCCAGCTCATTCTGGACTTCTTGCCGCCTCGGGACCATTGTTCTCCTGAGTCTGACAGGAGCCCTCAAGGTTGCTCTGCAGCCCTATCAATAACATTCCATTTGACAAAGAAACAAGCCTATAGATAATCCTCATAAGCGTATCAGAGGGTTACTCGTGGGTTGTATTAGCTTCTTGCAGAGCCTTAAGTTGGAGCACTTCCGATGAAACATCGTGACCCACTCTTGGTTTTGATTGTTTTTTCGGGAAGCCAAAAGGATGTATGGATATGTCCCTGAGTAGTTCCAGAATGCGGTTTTTTCCGAGAGCCGACGTGCTCGCGCGTAGCGAGTGTGGTCGGCTTTTGTTTTTTGAGGTCAAGTAAGTCAACGGATAGAGAGCGATTGTGCATCACAGATAGAGTCGTGACGCCAACAAGGAAGCTATGGAAAGCACTCTCCTTCTAAATGCCTCGTTTGAGCCGCTCAAAATTATCGGCTGGCAACGCGCCATCACGCTCTTGTTTGCGGGCAAGGTAGAGGTGATTGAGGAATACTCGAAAGAGGTTCATAGTGTCACCTTTTCGGTGAAGCTTCCCTCAATCCTGCGTTTGCTGAAGTATGTGAAAGTTAAGAAAAGCCGGATCGTCAAGTTCTCGCGTGCCAACATCTACGCGCGCGACAAGTACACCTGCCAGTATTGCAACACCACCTTCCGCAGCGAGGAACTGACGTTTGACCATGTGATTCCTGTTTCACACGGTGGGGCCAAGAGTTGGGAAAACATCGTGACCGCTTGCATAGATTGCAACCGTAGAAAAGGGGGCCAGACTCCAGCGGAAGCGGGAATGAGATTGGTTCAGAAACCGATGGAGCCGACTTGGGTCCCAAGTCTCAGCCTGACTTTGGTTTTCAAGAATGCTCCTGAAAGCTGGCGTGACTATCTATACTGGAATGTGGAACTCGACACTTAGCGGGTGCGACAGGAGCTTCTCGGCAGGTAAGAGACTATAGCACTATAAGGTAGGCAGCGAGGAACTCAGCAGATCAAGCGTTTGCCCTCTTGATATCCTTGCCCAACAAGGCACGATCGATCAACTCTTCTACTTTTTCTTCTGCCAGATTCCACACCGTAGCAACTTCACTGATCAAGAGATAACGGGCGCGGTCCAGCATTTTCTTTTCCCGAAAGGAAAGGATCCTGGTATGGCTCAGCCCGTGGAGGCTCTTGAAGACGTCCGCCACATCAAAAATGCAGCCTGTCCGCATTTTCTCAGAATTTTCCTTAAAGCGATTCTTCCAGTCAGCCGCGGACGTCACTTGTGATTTTCGCAAGTGCTCAAACACTTTGTTGACGACTTCTTTCTTGATGAGCTTTCGAAGGCCAACGTCGTCAATGTTTGAGGTCGGGATCATGACCATCATGCTATTGGACACAATCTTTAGCTGGTAGAACGATTCTTGTCGTCCCGAAACCTCACGCTGGTTGATTTTCTCGATAACTCCAACCCCGTGGTTAGGGTAGATTACTTTTTCTCCGACGATGAAATTCATGGGGCCTTGTGGTAGGTGAAGTAATTTTTTCGGGAAGATCAGATTTTGGCTGAACTGATCGAGTGGATTACTTTTTGATTCTAGGGAATTCGCACCGCTGAGTCAACCCAAAACTCCGATGGGAAAAGGATTTCTGGGCTGGACTTTCTATCCGTCGAGATTGGCATTTCACCCAGAGAGTTCTTGACAATCTCTTTTCTGTGACGCTAAGTTAGCGCTCGAATTCCGGTGATCCGTCTTCTCTGATCGCCCTCAGTGCGCCTCGTCAACCTCGTTGCGGTCCTCGTCCGACCTGCCCGAAAGGTGTTCTTAGAACAATGAAAATTGTTGTGCTCTCGGCCTCCCGTCACAGGAACTGCACCCTGAAGGATGTCGCTGGAGGTTATGGGACTGTTTTCACGGTTGGCAACTCCTGGTTTGCGAGGCTTCTGGAGATTGCCAAGCGCAGAATTGCCAGTATTCCAAGCGTCACTGCCGCCTACTTGCAGTCCATCATGGAAGCTCACGGCGCAGAGGTGGTCATCAAGCACAACGAACTGGAGCCGGCTGATTTGTATTTGATCGCTTCCTCGATTACAGATTGTAACTACGAGAAGGAATTGGGATATCAAGCCCGCAAGCAGTTTGGCGCCAGGATCGGCTATTTTGGAACCTTCGCCGCGACGGTGCCAGAGTTTTACGGAGATGCCGCCGATTTCATTGTCAAAAGCGAAATCGAAACGATCGCGGCCGACCTGGCTGGTGGGAAGGTCCCTTCGGGAGTGGTAGATGCAGGCTTTGTTTCTGATTTGAACCAGCTTCCCTTCCCGAAATGGGATCAGTTCGCCTTGCGGAGATGCAAATACTCAATCGTCACAGCGCGCGGCATCACGCTGCCGATGCTTTCCAGCCGTGGCTGCCCTTATACGTGCGGGTATTGCCCCTATCTGGTTAACTCAAAGTACAGGGTACGCCAGCCGGAGAACGTCCTTGAGGAAATTGAGCATCTCGTAACCCGCTACGGAGTTCGAGGCATCGCCTTCCGCGATCCCATGTTCACATTTCATCGCGGACGGACCATGAAGATCGCGGATCTCATCCTCTCCAGAGGACTCGACATTCGTTTTGGCATCGAAACTAGGACAGACAAACTGGACGAGGAACAACTGCGCCTCCTGCATCGCGCCGGCTTGCGTTCAATTGAAATCGGGATTGAGTCCGCCAACGAAGAGATGTTGCTGGAGAATCTCCGAAAGGCTCCAGGGAAAGAACAACAGGAGGCAATCATCGACCTGTGCCATCGTCTCGGCATCCGGGTGATTGCGAACTATATTTTGGGGCTCTCCAACGACACGGTGGAAGGGGTTCGGCGGACCATCGCCTACGCAAAGAAGCTCAACACTTTCGCCATCCAGTTCACGGTAACAACTCCTTATCCGGGAACTCTCCTTTACGACTCCCTGAAGGAGCATATCGTTGAAGAGGACTGGGAGAAGTTCAACGGTTGGACTAACGTCTACACTCACCCAACGATGACTTCAGAAGAGCTGCACCATCTTCGAGAAGAAGCGTACGTTTCCTATCACTTGCGCCCGCGCTATGTCTGGCGTTTCTTGATCTCCACGGTGCTGCGCGGTCTGCCGTTGCCGGATTTTGCGCGCTAGCAGTACCTATGCGAAAAACCAAGATTGTAGCCACCGTCGGCCCCGCTTCACGCTCTTCGGAGAAGCTGGGCGCACTCATGGAAGCCGGGGTCGACGTCTTTCGCCTGAACATGTCGCATGGCGACCAGTCCGGGCATCAGCAAGTGATCGACTCGATCCGGCAAATCTCGACGGAGCGGTCCCTTTCCACGGCGATTCTCGCTGATTTGCAAGGACCCAAGATTCGGCTCGGAACCTTTCGCGGTGGCGAGCCCGTTCAGCTGCAAGCCAATCAGCGATTTGTATTGTCCACGCTCGATGTGGACGGCACCGCTGAGGTGGCAAGCATTTCTTACAAGGCGCTGCCACACGAAGCTAAACCGGGCGAACGCATTCTCGTTGACGACGGCTTGATCGAGTTACGCGTTGAATCGGTGACCCCAACTGAGGTTATCACACGCGTAATTTTTGGAGGGTTCGTCAAGGATCGCAAGGGCGTCAACTTCCCCGATTCTCAATTGTCTGTGCCCGCTGTAACCGAGAAAGACCTAGCTGACATCTCCTTCGCAGTCCGCAACGAAGTGGACTATCTGGCACTCTCCTTTGTTCGCGAGGCGGCCGACATTGCCAAAGCCCGTGAGATTGTGTTCAGCCTCGACGACAAGCATCGTTCAATTCCAATCATCGCCAAGATTGAGAAGCCGCAGGCCCTCGAAGACATCGACAGCATCCTGGCTGTTGCCGACGGCATCATGGTGGCCCGCGGCGATCTCGGCGTTGAAGTGGCCGCCGAGCGTGTACCGTTGATTCAGAAGGATCTAATTGCAGCCGCGATTCGAGTGGCGAAACCGGTGATTACGGCAACGCAGATGCTTGAGTCCATGACGCATAGCCCACGCCCGACCCGGGCAGAAGCCTCGGATGTGGCCAATGCGATCCTCGACGGAACCGATGCCGTCATGCTGTCGGCAGAAACTGCCAGCGGGCAGTTTCCTGTCGAAGCGGTGCGGACGATGAACCGCATCGCCGAGTGGACGGAAGCATCCTCAAGGCCTTCCCATCTTCACCAACGCCGGGAGACTTACGGTTATTTGCCCACATTCGCCCATAGCGTGTGCCGGGCAGCTATCAGCGCCGCAGACCAGCTCGAAGCCAAGACGATTGTCGTCTTCACAGAATCGGGAGCGACAGCCAGCATCTTGTCCAGTCTTCGCCCCAACCCCATGGTTCTTGCCTTCACTCCTCGCAAAGACGTCTATCGCAGGCTCAGCCTACTCCGCGGCGTGGTGCCGGTAATAATGGAGTACGTTGCCGACTCAGACACGCTGATTCGGGCGGCCGATCAAATCCTCATCCAGCACCAGCTCGCGACCCGCCTGGAAACCGTCATCATCGTCGCCGGCGTGATGAACGTGAGCGGCGCCACCAATATGATGAAGATTCACCGCGTGGACGAAAGTTAACTCGGCTGGGCAACGTGCCTTCCTAAGCTCCCGAGAAATACATCTCCTGTTTGACGATAAAAGAGAACTCTCGTCGTCCTCGTTCTCGTCGTCGTACTCGGCTTTTCATCGAGGACGAGAAGAACGATTTTCAAAGGAACTGCCCACGCCGTGCTGCGGCACCACCGAGGATGAAAATGGCGTCTCCCCTTGGACAAGGGGGGACTTCAGGGGGGTTTTGGGCGTAGTTTGGGTTGTCGATCGGGGAACCCACCCCGGCGCTTCGCGACCGCGTGGAGTCTTCTCAAGACTCCACCTTCGCGCCATCCCCTCCGACGGAGGGGATTTTCAGAGGGATGGAAAGCAAGACGAGCGAGTCTAGGAATCGTTTTTCGCAATCAAGACCACAGTGGGATGCCAAAGCAGAGCACCCGAGCGTTGTACATCGCTGGCATCAGCCGGAGGAACTGGCTTGGCAAACGCGATGAGAAGCCCTTCTGAGGAAAGGACCCGGTGCCAACCGGTTGACTCGAAGCGTGACTGACCTTGGGTGTCGGCACACGAGAAAGCCTTTCCTACAGCGATTGCCTCTTCAGTTTCAGCATCGACTCGAAGGGTGGGATATTCCGTCAAGACGTGGTTGAGTGCGATGAGACGCCCGGTCAAATCTTCGGTGCGCGCGTCGCTGAACTGCGACAGGGTCATCGATTGCTGCAGAGAGAATTCTCCCGATCCAGTTCTGCGGAGTCTGACAAGATGGGCTCCACATCCTAAGTTTCGACCCAAGTCATGGGCTACCGAGCGGACGTAGGTTCCAGCCGAACAGGAAATCGTGAACTCGACTTCATCGGGGGTAGACTCGGACAGAGTGAAGGTCAAGTCATCGATGTGTACCGGACAGGCGGCGAGCGGCACGGCTTTTCCTTGCCGCGCCAGGCGGTAGGCTGGAACACCTTGAAGTTTCTTCGCAGAGAAGGGTGGCGGCATCTGCAATTGTTCACCCACCATTCCTGCCGCTTGTTGTGAAAGTTGCTCCTGAGTGACTTGAGGCGCTATCGCATCCGAGTGTGGGCTCGCCCTCTCGGTCATAGGTATTGGTTGAAAACCCCAGCCGAATCGTGCCCTCGTAGACCTTGCGACCGCCCTTTAGAAACTCCACCAGCCGTGTCGCCTTGCCCAGCGCCAATGGCAACACGCCCGTCGCCATCGGATCCAGCGTTCCCAGGTGCCCGACTTTGCGCGTGTGCAGGTGCCGCCGCACAATCTGGACCACGTCGTGCGAGGTCATGCCTTCCGGTTTATCGATGACTAAGAACCCGTCAAGTTGCAACAATGTCTCAATGAAAAGGCGTGTGATAGGAAGGTTTCGCATGGCAAGCGGCTGCCAGCGGTGTGGACTCAATCCGACTCGGATGATTTTTTGGTTTTCACGATCAGTTCTTCAATGCGGGCTCCGTACTCGATGGATTCGTCGTAGAAAAAGCTGAGGTCGGGAGTGTTTCTCAGGCGCAAACGAGCGCCGATTTCGTGCCGGATGTGGGATGCGGCACTGTTGAGGCCAGCCAAGGTCTTAGCGCGCTCTTCGGGGCCGCCGAAGATGCTCACGTAGACTCGCCCATGTCTTAAGTCGGGGCTCATCTTCACTTCTGTCACCGTCGTCAATCCGATGCGTGGATCCCGCAGCTCCGGCATCAACGCACTAATCTGCTCGCGGATCAGTTCTCCAACGCGCGTGGGCCTTCGGACCGGGGTTTTCATAGATATTCGATCTGGTAGCTGCTCAGGCTGCCGGCGATGATTTTCTCGGTCTCTTCCACAACCGCATTGAGGGTTTGTTCAAGAATGAGATGGTCGGAACAGATGGAAACAATTCCGAGAGTTGATCGCTGCCACAGGTCCTGATGCCCACACTCGGCTACCGAGATATTGAACTTACGTAGCCGGTCTTTCAGGCTGCGCAAGACAAAGCGTTTTTCTTTGAGCGAGTGAGCGTCGGGAATGAAGATTTCCAGCGTGAGGAGGCCGATATGCATCGTCTGAAAAGACGAACAAGAGGCTCACTGCCGATCAGAGCGACTCGGGCGCCATCTTCTCCATAATGTAGGCCTCAATGACATCCCCCACCTTGATGTCATTGAAATTCTCCAGGCCAATACCGCATTCAAATCCGGAGCGAACCTCTGAAGCATCATCCTTGAAACGCTTCAGCGATGCGATCTTGCCTTCGTACACCACCACGTTATCGCGCAGAAGGCGAACCTGGGCATTTCGGCTCACTTTGCCATCAGTTACGGAGCAACCCGCAACCATTCCCACTTTGGGAACCTTGAAGGTATCGCGCACTGAAGCAGTGCCCTGGTAGGCTTCCTTGAATTGCTGGTCGAGCATACCCACCATGGCGCTCTTGATTTCATTCGTGATGTTGTAAATGATCGTATGCAACCGAACATCAACGCCCTCATGCACAGCCAGATCAGCCGCTTTGCGTTCCGGGCGAACGTTGAAGCCAATGATGATGGCATTGGATGCGGAAGCCAGCAACACATCGGTTTCCGTGATGGCGCCGGTGCCTTTGTGGATGGTTTTCACCTTCACCTTGTCTTTGCCAAGCTTGTTCAGTGTTTCAGAAAGCACCTCAACTGACCCCTGCACGTCAGCTTTGAGAATCAGCGGCAACTCTTTAATAGCGCCAGCCTTCATCTGCTCGTGCAAAGCCTCCAGCGTAAGCCTTGAGGTCTTGGCGAGCTGGCTTTCGCGCTGCTTCAACTGACGCAAGCTGCCAATCTGCTTCACCTTTGAAACATCGGTCAGAACCTGGAACAAATCACCGGCGTGCGGCACAGCTTCCAATCCCAACACTTCCACGGGCACAGAAGGCCCCGCCGTCTTCACCTGCGTGCCGCGGTAGTCGTACATCGCACGAACCTTGCCAGTGACCGCGCCGACAATGAAAGAGTCGCCGACATTCAGCGTTCCGTTCTGGACGAGTACCGTGGCGACAGGGCCGCGCCCTTTGTCCAGCTTGGCTTCCAGAATGGTGCCCATGGCAGTGCGCTGCGGATTTGCCTTCAGAACCTGAATGTCAGCTACCAGCAAGACCATCTCCAGCAGCAGATCCAGGTTGGTCTTCAACTTTGCAGAGACTTCAACAGTGACTGTGTCGCCGCCCCAATCTTCCGCCAGCAAGCCATTGTCACCCAGCGTTTTTCTCACGCGCTCTACTTGCGCGTTGGGCTTGTCGATCTTGTTGATCGCAACAATGATGGGCACCTTTGCCGCGCGCGCGTGGGCGATGGCTTCCAGAGTCTGGGGCATGACGCCGTCGTCGGCGGCCACGACCAGCACGACGATATCCGTCACTTTGGCACCGCGAGCACGCATCATCGTGAAAGCTTCGTGACCCGGGGTATCGAGGAAAGTAATCGTGCGGCCGTTCTTCTCAACCTGATAGGCACCGATGTGTTGCGTAATTCCGCCAGCTTCAGTTGAGGTTACGTTGGTTTCACGGATGGCATCGAGCAACGAAGTCTTGCCGTGATCCACGTGACCCATGATCGTGACGACGGGAGACCGCGGATGGACGTTCTCTGTTTTCTCTTCGGCGATGGCTTCGTATTCGGCATCTTCTTCATAAGTGATGATGGAAGCTTCGGCGCCAAAATCGTGACTCAGATCGATGGCGAGCGTCTCATCCAGAGCCTGATTCAAGGTGGCAAACATGCCTTTGTCCAGCAACCGCTTGATGATGTCTTTCGCTTTGATATCCAGCTTCTCGGCCAACTCTTTTACAGAGACGCCTTCGGTCAAAGTAATGGATTTCGTTATCGGAAGTGGCTGGAACGGCGCGGGCCGGGCAATGGTCGTGATCGGCGCCCTTCCCCCTCTCCGCAGATCTTGCTTTCCTTCCTGGGTTTTCAGAGGTGGGCGGTAGGCTCCATGCGGCCTCGCGTTTCCGCCGCGATGGTCGCGTGCCGCTGCCGGCGCCCCTTCCGCCGTGGGTGGAGCAGATCCCGGTTGACGAGGCCGAAAGCCCGAGGGTGGCCCTCCCGGACCGCCCGCTGGACGCGAACCCGCCGGAGGACGGAAAGGCGCACCTCCCGGGCGCGGAGGTGCGCCGGGACGTGGAGTGAAGGTGCGAGGCTTGATGCCAATATGCTGGCGAATCGTTTCAGTCGGGGTCGCCGCCCCTCCCGGCAAAGGCTTGCGTGGCGCCGCCACAGGGGGTTTTGCTGCTGCGGGCACGAGGGGTCCGCCTGGGCGAGGCCGGGGAGGATGCACTAACGCCGAAGGAGCTACCGGTGGACCTGCTGGCCGGACAATTAGTCGATCGCCAACCTTCGGTGCTGCTGGAGCAAGGATCGCAGGCGTCGGCGGTGCGGGCGTTGGAATCGCGGGTACCGCCGGGGTTGCTGGCTTGGGAGCCGGTGGGGCTTCAACCGGCTTTGCCTCGGGCTCCTTTGCCGCCACTTTGGGCTCAGGTTTAGGCGCAACTTCAGCCGCTGGAGCGACAGGTTTTGGCGCTTCAACCACAGGCGGAGCTTTCGGCTTCGCCTCTGCAGTCTCGGCTTTGGGTTCCGCTACAGGTTCCGCCTTCGCCGGTTTCTTCTTGGGCTTCTTTCCGGAGAAGTGATCCTTGATGTCTTGAACGCGCTCTCCGTCAACGTAACTGGCGGCCGAGATCCCTTCAATCCCCTCGCTCTTGAGGTAGGCAATAATCTCCAGCGCTTCAATTTTGAGGTCTTCCGCTAACTTAAAGATTCTTTTCTTTTCAGCCACACAGTTCTGCACGCCACAGTTCTGGACTGGGCGTTACTCCTCCTGTTTGCTTGCTTTGTTGTCTATCGCATTTTCAGACTCCATATTGGAACTTGACTCTGCCTCAGTCGAACCGCCTGCATCTGCCGATTCAACAGAAACCTCATCACTTGCTGCCACGACCTCAGCACCCTCCGTAACTCCCTCCGCGGCTGGCGCTGCAGCCTCTTCAGTTGCTGGTTCTTCGGTTGCTGGTTCTTCAGTTGCTGGTTCTTCTGACTGCCGAGTGTAGTACTCCTTGACGGATTCTATGATCTTCTCTGCGCTCTTGGGTCCCACGCCCTTGATATTCGTCAATTCAGCAATGGGAGTATCGGCCAACTGCTCGATGGTTTCCATACCGCTATCCGTCAGCTTCTGCAAGAGGGCAGCAGTCAACCCGGGCAGTTCTGAAAGTGGCGTCCGCGCCGACAACTGGGCCATTTGTTCTTCGATCTCGGCGCGCTTCTCTTCCTCGCTCTTGATGTCGATCTTCCAACCCGTGAGCTTGGCTGCCAGGCGAACGTTCTGCCCCTTCTTGCCAATCGCCAGAGACAACTGGTCCGTTTCGACAATGACTTCAAGATGTTTCTCGATTGGGTCGATAATGTTAGCCCGGCTGATCTTGGCGGGACTGAGCGCGTTCATCGCGAACTGTGATGGATCTTCGGAGTAAGCGATGATATCAATTTTTTCCCCATGCAGCTCGCGGATAATCGCCTGGACTCGCGATCCTTTCATGCCGACGCAAGCCCCCACCGGATCCACATCCCTATCCTTGGAATAGACTGCAATCTTTGAACGTTCGCCCGTATCTCGCGCAGCCATCTTGATAACGACAGTGCCGTCGTAAACCTCAGGCACTTCCATTTCAAACAGCTTCTTCAGAAGCGCCGGATCAATTCTGGAAATGATGACTTGCGGTCCGCGCGTCGTCTTTTCCACGCGCACGATGGCGCCACGAATGCGATCGCCTGGCGCAAAGTTTTCCAATCGCGATTGTTCCCGTTTCGGCAGTCGTCCTTCGGCTGTGCCCAAATCCAAAATGAGGTCGCCACCCTCCATCCGCTTCACCAAACAGGTAATCACTTCGCCGATCCGTCCGGTGTACTCCGCAAAGATGCTGTCTCTCTCCGCCTCACGCACCTTCTGCAGGATCACCTGCTTCGCCGTCTGCGCAGCGATGCGTCCCAAAACGTCTGTCGGTTTCTGGATCTTCACTTCCCCATCGAGCTGAGCTTCAGGATCAATTTTCCGGGCAGCCGGCAGAGAAATCTCGCGGGCCGGGTTGGTGACTTCCTCAACCACTTTCTTGATCGCAAACACTTCCACGTGGCCACTCTCTTTGTTGAACGTGGACCGGAGATCTTCGACGGATTTGTAGTACTTTCGCGTCGCCACCAACACGGCGTCTTCGACAGCGCTCACAACAATCGAGGGGTCAATACCTTTGTCCCTACTGAGCTGGTCAATCTGTTGGTACAAAACACTGGTTGTCATTCAAGCCACTCCCCAGGGTCTTCCCTTTCAAAAATCAACGTCTAGATTGGCTTTGGAAACCACGAGCAAGGGGATACGCGTCGTTGTTCCGTTCTTTTGCACTACCGTGAGTACCTGCCCGTCAAACTCCGTCAGGATCCCTCGAAAGCTCCGCTGGCCATCAATGGGTTCTTTCGTCTGAAGTTTGAGCAGACGACCGCGAGACTTCTCGAAGTCCCTCGCCACGCTCAGTTTCCTTGTCAACCCAGGTGACGACACTTCCAACGTGTAAGCTCCAGGAACCAGACCCTCCACCTCGAGCTCTGTTCCCACTTGCTCGCTTACCCGCTGACAGTCGGCATGAGTGATCCCGGCCGGCTTGTCGATATAGACGCGCAGAATCCGGTGGTTCAAACCGCCCTTGACCTCCAGATCCACCAGTTCCAATTCTTCTGCGGCGACAATTTCTTGAATAAGGGCTTTCGTCCGGTCCAGGTCCACCAACGTGAAAATTCCTTAGCGGGAAGACTGGCTGAGAACAAGCATTCGGAACAACAAAAAAGTGGGCTCGCGCCCACTTAGAGGCGGAATACTATAATGTGACGAAGCCAGATGCAACTAAATTTATGAATTCGTTCAACCTGCGATCCACCGAAAGTCGATGTGTGAAAGGAGTGTATGGGTCGCCGTCCCCGAGCAATGGGCTGGGTATTCCGCGGGCCAGCGTCCGGGATTGCCTTTATGAACTTGACTTTCATTTTTATGTAATCTTTCATTAGGCAACTGAACGTCGATGCAGTTAGGAATCTAACACCTTAGGGGCGGAGGTTCGAGTGCTTGAAGGATTCATGATTACGTTGCGAGAAGGCATGGAAGCCTTCCTGATTGTTGGATTGTCAATCGCGTTCTTGCGAAAGAGCGGCCGGCGAGGGTTGGAATCAGCGGTTCATTGGGGGATCGCAACCGCCGTGGTGGTCTGCGCTGCGGCCGGCATTTTGCTGTATCAGGTCGCCTTCAATCAGGCCTTCTGGGAGGGCATGCTTTCGTTGGTTGCCGCAGTGTTCGTGGGGTCTCTAACCATCCACATGTGGCGTCACGCCCGCACCATCAAGAAGGACATTGAGAATCGGCTTGAAGTGGCGTCAACCCGCGAAGAGGGACGCGGTGCTTACTGGGCGGTGTTCTTCTTTACCGTGCTGATGATCTCACGCGAGGGAATTGAAACGGCGCTGTTATTGAGTTCACTGATGTTCCAGGTGGCAACTCGTCCGATGTTGATTGGAGCTGTCCTCGGTGTGCTGGCGGCGGTCCTGATGGCGTTCTTTTGGACGCGGTTTGGCTACCGTGTCAATCTCAGCCGTTTCTTTCAAGTCACCGCAATTTTTCTCCTGGTGTTCGTCGTTCAGCTGCTCATTTATTCCTTCCATGAGTTCGCCGAAGCTTCCCTGCTTCCCAACAGCGACTACTGGCACGAAGTCAGCGAGCCTTACGGCCCGGACGGAAGGTATGGGAAGTTCATCACTTACTCCCTCGTGTTTCTGCCCGCGAGCTGGCTGCTCTTCTCATCGCTCTTTGACAGAAAACCGGCTCTGCAAAAGCAGGTTGTGGGAAAGGGCGTCTAACCCAAAGTCGGTGCTTATCACCATCCCGAGCTGCGATTCAGGACTCTCCCCCTTGGGTAGGGGAGCTGTGAAAGAATTGAGATTCAGTGAACAATCGGCTCCCCTCTCCCCAGCGCGGGAGAGGGGCTGGGGGTGAGGGGATTACCACGCTGTCACAGCATGCGGCTGTATTTCGTTATCTAGCGTGCTTCTTCGGCATCTCTTCCGGGATCGATAGAGCGTGCACCGCCCCCTCACTCCTAACCTCTCTCCCCCTCTCGGGGGCGAGAGGAACCGAGATGTTCAATTTGGCATTCGCCGTCCGGAGGCCGGCTCCCACGCTCCAAGGGATCTCACATCTCCTCAAACCGCGAGTACTCCTGCAGCACGACGAATGCCTTGTCTTTGAGCTCCACCTTCAATTCCGCCCGCGCAGGCAGCGCCATGCTGCGGCCAAATAAGTTCCGCGACTGAAAATCGATCTGATATTCATAGGACTTGCAACCCTTGGGCAGTTTCGTCTGCCGGGCAGTCAGTCGAACGAGCTGGTTCGACTTGGCGTCAATCCAGACGTGCCCGCGCTGCCGCAGCTTCACAACCTTTCCCATGAGGGAGAATTTGGTCTCGGTGAGTTCAGGCACGGTCTCAAAAGAGAACACTAAACAAGACCTACCATCAATCGTTTCCTTCGGTTGCTTCTTGAAGTCGCTACCGAGTCGGTTCTCAAAGGAAAAGGCTTGAGTCCACCGTCCTGTGAATGGCAGCTCGATCAAAGGAAAGGGCTCCCAACCCGAAGTGCTGCCCTCAGGCGGTTCCGGACGCGACTCGGAAAATATCAACTTTTCATTCACTCGCCGATCCGGCTTGCGCGCCACCACGTAGGGATGACTGAATTCGTGCTGCTGGGTTAGTTTCGTCTTCGCATCAGTTTCAACAATCGAAAGCTTTTCCTGACAACGGAAAGATTTCAGCGAAAACTGATTTAGGGTGATCTGTTCGCCTACCTGAGACAGAGCCAGCAGTTCGTCTTCAAACACTGCAAACTCATCCTCATCGCAATCCTTCGCCACAGCCCACACGGCACTAGAAAGAGCGAAGATCAGGAAAATCAACAGTGCTTTTTGTGGTTTTGTCATGGCAAGATGATGAGGCGTTTCGTTACCGAAGGGCTCAAACGGCTGATATACCTTAACCGCTTATCCTTCTTGAAGTCTATTTCTTGTTCAAGGCAGCCAGCTATGCAATGTCGACGTAACCTCAGCTTTCTGTTCATGGATTGACGCGAAGGCATAGGGACGCGGAGCGTTTCGCTGGAGCTGGAGAGGCTCGCCGGCCAATTGAGCTGACTCGAGAGGATTCGCTGAGGATCGTACCGAGCGGTGGTGCATTCATGAGTTCAGTCGAGTCCGCAGATCTCTTGGGCTCGAGCGATATCTGCAGAATGCTGGCCGCCTAGAGGCAACCAGACGTGGCACTTCCGGATAGCAGACGCGATACTCATTCATCCGCAAGAGGAATACCGTGATCGACAGCACCACTTAGTTCGAATGTTTCGAGGGCGCCTATCGCAAGAAGCGAACGCTTGAGCTGCAATGGCGGACTCGTATGAATGGCCGCGAGTCGGCTCTATGGCTCCTTCCGAAGTCTGACGAGCACGACAGACGATGAGAGCGATCTGTCTACGAGAGGAGATCCTTGATCTCATGCTTGAGTGCTCGAGATGAGATTGACGCGTTGCTTGGAATCGTTTGACTTGATTGCTTTACGTCGGGCCATTAGATGAAGCAGTTCAATTGGGACCAGAATAAAGGCCAGAGCAATCTCGCAGCAAACCCAACGGTGTTTCGTTCGACGAAGGAGCCACTGTCGTTCCAATGATCACGAGGGCTGTGTCAGGTACTGATCCCGCACCATTCTCTCGATGACGACTCGCTACATTACGTATTGAGCTATTATCGGCGTCTCGGTCGACTGCACGTATGCGATCACCTGACCGGCTCCGTGCTTTCGAATATCAATGAGTCGCGCAACGCGCGGTGAAAGGAAACTGTATGAAGAAAGCTAAGGAGGGAATGCGGCCGGAGTATAAACGTTCGGACTTCGCAGCGCTTGAGCGCGGGAAGTTCTATCGCGGAGGTCTCTAAAGGAACGGCGGTCGCCCTGCTTGAGCCGCCCATCGCCAAGGCATTTCCGACGTCCAAGGCTGTCAACGACGCGCTGCATACCTGTTAGTACTGACCAAGCAAACGGCACGATCAGCTCTTCCAGCCGACGCACGCGGAAACGCGGTCGCGGCTCAAAAAGCGCAGCCTAGCTTGAACAACTATGAAATTCTCAGTCGCCTTGGCTCAGCTTGCACCCAAGCTGGGAAATTTTTCTGACAACATCGAAGCCCACCTGCGTTGGGTTGAGAAAGCCCGCACGGCAGGCGCCAATCTGGTCGTCTTTCCCGAGCTCTCGCTCACCGGCTACATCCTGCAGGATCTGGTGCCCGATATTGCCGTTCCCCTGCCCGATGCCACGCGCCTCCAGCCACTGCTCGACGCTTGCCGTGGCATTGACTGTGTGTTCGGGTTTGTCGAGGTTTCGAGCAATTTCAACTACTACAACGCCGCCGCCTACGTTTCTGACGGCAAGATTCTGCATGTCCATCGCAAGCTCTACCTTCCGACGTACGGCATGTTTGACGAGATGCGCTTTTTCGCCATGGGAGAGAATCTCCGCACGTTTCAGACACAGTTCGGCGAACTGGGCCTCCTGATCTGCGAAGATCTCTGGCACCCTTCCACGATCTATCTGCATGCCCAGGATGGTGCCAAAGCCGTGATCACGATCTCCTGCAGCCCGGGACGTGGTGTTCGTGAGGGTTCGCTGTTTGCAACCTCTCAAGGCTGGGAAAACCTTCTCAAAACCACGTCGCAGTTCCACACGGTGTTCAACATCTACGTCAACCGGGTTGGCTTTGAAGATGGCGCCCATTTCCCGGGAGGATCCATGGTTGTTGGCCCGTCGGGAGAAGTGGTTGCGCAGGCGAAGTATTTTGAAGAGGACTTTGTGGTTGCGACGCTCGATATCGAGGAAGTGCGCCGGGCACGTTTGTTCACTCCGGTGCTGCGGGATGAGCGCTTGGAGCTCACATTGCGAGAGCTCTCCCGGATCGCAGCCAAGCGCAACCTGCCGCATTGATCTCCCCCGAAAATCGGGGTGAGAGTGTGGGAGCCGGCCTCAGGACGGCGATGGGCTTTGCCATGATGCCAGAATCGCCGTCCAGAGACCGGCTCCCACGTTCATACTCGACCTTATGAATATTAACTGCGAACTCACGGCACGCATTCTGGAAGGCTTCATCCGCGATGAACTCTCCAAGGCGAGCTTTGCACGTGTGGTGGTCGGTCTTTCCGGCGGCATTGATTCTGCGGTTTCGTGCGTGCTCGCAGCCCGGGCACTCGGCCCCGAGAATGTACGCGCGATCATGATGCCCTACAAGACCAGCAGCCAGGAAAGCCTTACCGATGCGCAAGCAGTCGTGGATCAGTTCCAAATTCAAAGCGAGACCGTTGACATCACGCGCATCGTTGATGGCTACTTCGGTTCCCAGCCCGAAGCCAGTTCACTCCGTCGCGGCAATGCCATGGCCCGCGCCCGGATGATTGTGCTGTTTGACAAATCGATGGAGCATCGCGCGCTCGTCCTGGGCACTTCGAACAAGACCGAACTGCTGCTGGGCTACGGCACGCTGTATGGCGATATGGCCTCTGCAATCAACCCGATTGGCGATCTCTACAAGACCGACATTTTTCAACTGGCTGCCTACCTTAAGGTTCCCGAATCGATCCTCAAGAAAAAACCCACGGCCGATCTGTGGGCCGGTCAGTCGGACGAGGAAGAGTTGGGATTCACCTATGCCGCCGTGGATGAACTGCTGCACGAACTCATCGACCGGCGAAGCTTGCCGGAAAAGCTCGTCCAAAAGGGCTTCGACGAAGCTTTCGTGCACAAGATCGTTCGCAAGATTCAGGGTTCACAGTTCAAGCGGCGTGGGCCCGTGATTTGCAAACTGTCCCCACGCAGCGTCACCCATGATTTTCACTATTTGCGCGACTGGGGACTGTAGGCTTCGACATGGCCGGAACCCTTTATGTGGTCGCCACGCCAATCGGAAACCTGGAAGACATCACGCTGCGGGCACTGCGCGTGCTGCGCGAGGTGGACCTGATCGCGTGTGAGGATACCCGGCACACCGCGAGGCTCCTTGCGCACTACGACATCCACAAGCCTACGACGAGCTACCACGAACATAATGAGAACGAAAAGGCTGGTCTGCTTCTGGAGAAACTGGAGAGCGGGCTGCAGATCGCGTTGGTGAGCGATGCCGGGACACCGTGTATCTCGGATCCGGGCTACCGTATTGTCCGGCAGGCGCATGAACGCCAGATTCGAGTGGTCCCGATTCCCGGCCCCTGCTCCTTCATCGCCGCATTGAGCGCTTCCGGCAAAGCCAGCGATGCGTTTAGCTTTCTGGGGTTTCTGCCGGCACGCAAAAACGCGCGAGTTGCATTGCTGACCGATCTAAAGGATGAAGAGCGAACGCTGATTTTCTTCGAATCCCCGGAACGGCTGCTGGAGGCGCTCCAAGACTTCGATGCGATTCTAGGTCCGCGACTCCTGACCATTGCCCGCGAGATGACCAAGGTTTACGAAGAGCTCTTCTCCGGCACACCCAAGGAAGGGATAGAATACTTCGCGAGAAAGCCGGTACGTGGCGAGATTGTTTTGATCATCGAGCCGGGTGTCCGCGAATCGGGCTCTTTGGAGTCGCTGGACATTGGAGCTTTGCGGCAACGCGTGGTTGGAATGACCCAGAACCTCGGAATCATGAAGACGGAGGCTGTGAAACGGCTCGCCCGGGAAATGAACGTCTCGCGACGCGAGCTCTACAGGTTGTTGGTTGAAGACGAGGGAAGTTCCTGAAACAGAAGGTGGGCTCTGCGGGAGACCCAAAACAGGGAACCGCAAAGACGCCAAGTTCTAGCCTGATGAAGCCTTTCTAAAGAAGTACTCGGTTGGCCATAGGAATCTGGGTCCGTGATTTGAGATTCTTAAATTCCAAATGACAGCTCGGATTCCCCTTCGCGTTCTTGGCGCTCTTGGCGGTTCAAATAATGGAAGTTTGGCCGCTCGTGATACGCCTCCGCTTAGCCATCCGACAGGATGCCCAAGGAAGATGCCGTTGCGCGCCCGATGACGCCCTTCTCCTTCCCTTCAAGGAGAGGAGCCCCTTTCAAAGGAGAAATCGATTGAAACTCGCAAAACGCTTGAGTCGGCTGGGGACAGAGACCGCTTTTGAGGTGTTGGTGAAGGCCAAGGCGCTCGAAGCGCAGGGAAAAGAAGTAATTCACCTGGAAATCGGAGAACCAGATTTCCCGACGCCACAAAGCGTCGTAGCTGCAGGCACACGCGCCGTGGAAAAGGGTCACACGCACTACTGTGCATCGGCCGGAATTCCCGAATTACGTGAGGCCGTAGCGAAAGACATTCGAGAGAGTCGTGGAATTCCAGTAGACGCCGATTGGGTCGTGATTACCCCGGGCGCCAAGCCAATCATGTTCTACTTGATCCTGGCGCTCGTGGAAGAAGGTGACGAGGTTCTCTATCCGAATCCCGGCTTTCCGATCTACGAATCGATGATCAACTTTGCCGGTGGGAAGCCAGTCCCACTGCCACTGCTCGAAAAATTTGAGTTTCGATTTGACGTGAACGAACTGCGCCAGCGTGTCAACGACCGGACGAAGCTCATCATCATCAATTCCCCGCAAAACCCAACCGGCGGGTTGCTGACCAAGAGCGATCTGGAGGCAATCGCTGAGATCGCTGTGGAACGCGACATCATGGTTCTGTCCGATGAGATCTATGCCCGCATCATTTACGACGGCACGCACAACAGCATCAGTTCACTGCCCGGCATGCTCGAAAGGACCGTGATCCTAGATGGCTTCTCGAAGACCTATGCCATGACGGGCTGGCGCCTCGGCTATGGCGTCATGCGCCCAGACTTGCAGGCGCACATCTCGCGGCTCGTGACGAATAGTGTTTCCTGCACGGCCCCGTTTACACAGATCGCCGGACTTGAAGCACTGGCTAAAGCTGAAGGCGATGTCCTGGAGATGGTGGGTGAGTTCCGTCGACGCCGGGACTTCATTTCCAAAGCTTTGGACTCGATTCCAGGCATTCGCTGTCTCTGCCCGCCAGGCGCCTTCTATGTATTTCCCAACATCCAGTCTTTTGGGATGAAGAGCGGCGTCTTTGCCGACTACCTGCTGAATTCTGCCGGGGTCGCCGTCTTGTCCGGGAGTTCGTTTGGGGAATTTGGAGAGGGTCACATTCGAATCTCATACGCCAACTCCATGGGAAATCTGGCGAAGGCGGTTCAACGCATTGGGGAAGCTGTCGCCAAGTTGTGAGGCAGCCTTCACGACTCCGTTGAAACAACCAATCCCTCGGGCGTCAGCGGACGCGCGAGCGGCTTCCACCATTTCATCGAACACGGCGCCACACGCCTGGATTCGCACTCTCCTCTCCTTTCCTGGTAGTCCCTCTTGCCCCGCCCGACAGGCCAGTCCAGACGTGTTGTGCAATTCCGAACAGCTCTCCCGAGCCCGAAAGGGCAAGATAACTCAGCGAGGTTCCGACACGAAGCTTCGAAGACCTGACAGGTCACCGGAACTTTCACACGACAGATTGAACCGGTTCTCGCGCAGTCTTGATCACTAGCCGGACCGGTTTCGGGCCTCATAAACTCGGTGATATACTTCCGCCTCCGATCGACTAACGAAACGAAGTTTCGAGTTTTGCGCGTCGGAGTCGACGAATTGAAACATCCCGGCGTTGGCAGTCGCGGTTCTTCAGCGGAGGGATAACATGTATCGAGCGTTGATGTTGCTGACAATCTGTATGGCCTCGTGCAGCTTTCTTTTGGGCCGCCGAGAAACCGGAACACCGGGCCTTGGCTGAATACTACGCGCCCGTGGTGTACCAGGAATCAAAATCGGCGATTCTGGACTACATCACGCGCTTTGACTACGACGGCGATTGGAACGGTTCCAACAATTGGCGGAATGCGTACCGCTATGAACTACGTGCTTATGTCTACTACGGCGTCGTTGAATCAACGAACCACGTCTTCATCACTTATGCCTTTTATCATCCCCGGGACTTCACTGCTCGTCCCATGGAAGGTATGGCTCCAAAGACCGAGCATGAGAACGACATGGAAGGCTGCATGCTAGTGGTGGAAAAAGACAAAACGCCGTGGGGCAAACCGATTCTTCTGGAAGCGCTCGCGCATGATCATTTCTACAAGTACGACAATCCCAACTATCGCCGGGTGAAAAAGAGCAAGAGTAAGAGCCCTTCGTCCCTGGATGGATCCATCGTGTTTCTGAAGCAAGTGGACGCGACCCACCACCAGCAGCCAGCCATCTACATTGAGCCCGAAGGGCATGGTGTGAAGGCCGCTACTGAGCAGGTTCGCGCGGGTGATTTCAAGCACCCTGGCATCATCTATCGGTTTGCTGGCCGCGGAGCAGAGGTACCACGCAACAACAGCGATCCTGATGTGAGCTATGACTTGATCTCCATTGAAGACTCGCTCTGGGCAAAGCGGTCAGAGATTGGTGCCACTTCGCTGTACTGCTGCGGGGATTCCTACGCACTGCCAGGCGGGCAAACTATGCTCATCGGCAGCGCCTTCAATGGACCCATCGGTGGCTGTGCAGCCAAACCACCCTGGGGCTGGGACCAAGCTAATGACGGACCGATTGAGAAAGGCGATTTCTTCCGCGATCCTCTAAAGGCGGTTGCAGCTCAACTACAAGTGGAAGGATGGGGCGGAACCTATGTGCACAACCCCTATCTGTCGGCCGAGACCACCGTTGCGGCCAAGCCGGGCAGTCTCTGTTCAGAAAGCGCGGTCAGCAAGACGGTGGGGCAGGCAGTGACCGCTTCTCTTCTTGGCATTGGTAAAATTCTTTTTTCCGACGGACTCAATAGCCAGCGTGTCGGCGATCGCGCCAAGCAACTATTTCTAACCAACACGGTATTGCTGGAATGGTCGCGAGTGGCTGATTTTGAGCGCTGGAACTGGAACAAAAGTCTGGCCGAACCCTTGTTGCCAAAGCTTCTAACCGAGAACCTGCGCGACCAGATTCAGTTGCCTTTTGCCAAAGACCTGGGGTTTGCGAGCCCTGCTCTGAACGTTCCAGCACGATACTTCGATAGCTTGATCATGAATTACAAGTGTGCGGTCGAGGGCGCCACGGGCCGGGTGTTCTGGATGTACGAGGGCATGAAGGAATTCGATGAAGCGCACAGCATGAGTTTTCCACTGAAAAAGTCTGATGGCTGGGCTGCTGACGGCGTGGATCTTTTCAAATCGGACAGGTGGGACCGGAACGTGAACATTGTTCAACTGAAACTCGAAATTCTGGGACCGAATCAAGAGACTCTGGCCTCCGTCGATCCGGCCAAATCCAATGCATCGGCGCAAGCCTCATCGAACCTTCTCGTGGTCAACAGCATCATACTGGACCGGCATGCTTTTTCGGACACCTTCGAACGGTAGTCCTTACGGAGGGTGGCACTTATGAGCAAAATAAGACATGGACATTCGAGTTGGAGGGCGTGGACGGCGAGCCGTCTAGTCATACTGTTAGCGGTCTTGCCAGCAATGTTGCTTGCCCAGGGCACTCGTCTGGAGATGCCCAAGAACAAATATGCCGTGGAAGATGATGTGAAGCTGGGCCGCGAAGCCGCCGCCCAGGCAGAAAAGGAGTTCCCGCTGCTGCGCGATGAGGAGATTGAGTCGTATGTCAACCAGGTGGGCCAGCGCATTGTGTCAGCCATCCCGGCGGAGTTCCGGCAACCCCAGTTCCGCTATACCTTCAGGGTGGTCAACGCGGGAGAGATCAATGCCTTTGCACTTCCTGGCGGCCCGATGTTTGTGAATCGCGGCATGATTGAAGCCGCAAAAACGGAAGGCGAGATGGCTGGAGTGATGGGGCACGAGATCACCCATGTGGTGCTTCGCCACGCAACCGCCCAGGCAACCGAAGCCCAGAAATTTCAAATTGGTTCTATTCTGGGCCAGATCGCGGGTGGCGTCATTGGCGGGGGTCTTGGTGAGATTATCGGCATGGGAAGCCAGATTGGCTTCGGGGCCGGGGCGCTGAAATACAGTCGAAAATACGAGAGTCAGGCGGACATCCTGGGCGCCCAACTCATTGCGAAGATCGGGTATGACCCGCGCGACCTGGCGAACATGTTTCGCACAATTCAAGCGCAGGGCGGCCGCGGCGGTCCGGAATGGCTAAGCAGCCATCCCGACCCGGGCAAACGGTACGAGCGTATCGAGCAAGAAGCAAAGCTGCTCCGGGTTGATTCTCAGCGCACCCGCGACACGGCCACCTTCCGACGCATTCAGCAGCGGTTGCGAGCCATGCCCGCACCGCCCAAGGGCAGGCAGCCTGGGCAAGGCCAGAGGCAGCCTACCGACGAGGGCACTTACTCAGGCCGTGTTGAGCCTCCGTCATCCAGTTACCGTCAAGTGCAGACCAACCGGGTTCAGCTCGCTGTTCCCGACAACTGGCGCGAGTTTCGCGGAGAGACAGGGGTAACGTATGTTCCAGAGGGCGCCTACGGAGAGCGAGGGCTCACTCACGGGGTTTTGTTCGGCATCGAACAGATGGGCAGTTCCAACTTGCGCCAGGCAACTCAGCAGTATTTGGAAAGTCTGTCACAAGGAAACCCCTATTTGCGGCAGCAAAGCAGCTCCCAGAGCGTCCGAATCGGGGGCCGATCTGGATTAGCAACGCGCCTTGCCGGGAGATCCCCTGTTACGGGAAGCACCGAGCTGGTAACCGTGCTAACTAGTTCCCTCGGAAATGGAGAGTTGTTTTACCTTGCATCGATTGTGCCTGAACAGGAGAGCTCGGAACTACGACCCGGTTTTTCAGAGAATCCTAAACAGCCTCCGATTTGCGCGGTAGCCGGACGGGCCTCTTGACCTCGGAAGACACGAAATCCCGAGCTAAGAATCGGGTATTGTCCAGTTACCGGCTTGCATTGCCCGTCCTAGCGTTTTCGCTCTCACCTCTTCTCGCGGCCGACAACCTGCGGTCGCCGTCTGAAGTTATCCCTCCAGGAGAAACACTCGTATTCGAAATTCGGTGGGACCCGCCTGCCTGGATGTTTTTTCTCCCCACGATCAGCGCTGGGGAACTTACGATTCAGTTCCGGCACGAGGCTCGACTTGACGGCAAAGCGGTTCACCAAATCACGGCTCGTGCCATCTCTTCTGGATTCTTCCCGAAATTGACTGGGGTCACCGTCGATGACTCCTTTGAGTCATTCGTCGATGCGAGTCAATTCTGCTCTCTCAAAATGACTAAGAAACTGCGAGAGGGGAAGAGACTTCGCGATATTGTTCTGACGTTTAACGGTGAGCGCGGCACGGGACACTATCTTGCCCATGACGCATCCAAGACGCCCCCTGCGCAACTGAAGAACGAAGAAGTCAAGGATCTCCCGCCCTGTGTACAGGACATCCTTTCCGGAATTTATGTAACTCGTTTGCACGAGATGCGCTCAGGAAGTAAGTTCCCGCTGGTTGTGAGTGACGATGGCACGGTCAAACAGGTTGAGGTGAGAGTCAAAGAAAGGGAAACCGTTGAGGCAATCGCGGGGCGATTTTCAGCCTGGAAAGTCGAATCTGTTTCGGTCTTCGGAGGGCTGTTCAAGGACGGTGGAACATTTCTGGTGTGGTTCTCCGATGATGCCTACCGACGTGCCAGTCAAGTTCGAAGCCAAGGTCAAGGTGGGTCGAGTCTTTGGAACCGTGAAACAGATCAAGCGGTGAGCTGATCCTTATTACTTGTTGAACATTCCAGATTGCAGTGAAGCGTCCACGAAACTCATGAATCAACCCCGAAGCTCGGCTCTGGATGAGGATCTTAGACACTGTGAGAAGTTCCAGCCATCTACTCTCCCCCTCACCCCTGGCCCCTCTCCCGCGCTGGGGAGAGGGGCACCGAAGTCTATTGAAAACGGCAGCAAGCAGCCACACCCCAAATGACCTGGGCACTCCACTATGCAACGATAGCAACGGGAATTTCATATGACCGTGATCAATCAGTATCGCTGTTTGCGATAGGCGTCGTAGACCTTCTGGATTTCCGAAGCCTCGGGAACGCCGCGATGAATCCAGATCCGATAGCTCAACGAAACAGTCTTGCCCGCTGGAAGTGATTGCGGCGTGATTCCAGGCCAACCGACTGCAAGCAGTCCGTACTCTCGAGTCATCCAGGTCGGCGGATAGTCTGGGTGCTTGGGATGCACGAAAACCGCGGCGCCGCTCAGATCATTGTTGCCTGCCAGATCTCCCGACAGATCCGCCCACGGAAGACGCGTGATGAGCAGATCCTCCTTGGATCTGCCTGAAGGCACCGTCACGATTGTTTTTGAGCGAGGACCAAATCTCAGAGTCAATCCACCGTAGCTCTTGCCTTCAGCGCCCCAAAGAGAAATGGGACTCCCTTCTGCGGTCAGGCTCAATTCCAAGTCAATGAAGCGACCTTGAGAAGAAGCTGGATGGACTGTAGCCTTGACTTGTTCCAGCAACACTCTCTTGTCGCCAACGAACCACCCATTCTCTACGCCCAGTACGGCGCCTTTCGAAGTTGTTTCCTTCGCAAGCCAGCGCTGAAATTCATGCCGAATATCTCGCAGGCTCCACAGATCCACTTCCTGGTCACCGATCTTGATATGCGGCCAAGCCCAGTGAAGGCCGCGATGGTTCACATGATCCTTGGGGAAATCGTCGGTCAAAACCTCTCCGTCAAGGCCGTAGATCGGATGAAAATATGACGATCGGCCCTGGGCTTTCGGCGCGCTCTGGTTTGTAATCACTCCATGGTTGTAGACAAGGACAGGCTGTTCGCCCTGCCAAAGCTTCAACGACTTGTCGCTGACGGCTTCAAAGCGAAAATGCTCTTGGCCGGCGGCGGTAGCTTGCTTTGTGCCATGATCCTTTGCAACCAGAGACGCGGCACAAAGCACAAGCGCGCAAGAAAGCGAGCCCAAGGAACCAGCGTTTCTCAAGCTGATGCGGGGTGTGCGGTTGGAAATGATCATACAAGTCTCCTTGATCGTTCCCATGAGATTATCGCGCCTCATTCCCGTTGTCTTGCCTTAATTGCGGCCCAGAGAGGGGGATGCTTGGCTGGGCCTCTGCAAGTCGAGACTAAGAACTACTTTGCTGAGAATTGATGAAAGAAGCTGTACTATTGGCTCCCTGCGTTGAACTCTTTGCTCAAATACAATTCTGAGAGACCTGTTGCGGAGGATGACCTATGTGCATGGGAACTACCAAGGTCCACGCTCACACGCGGCGCCAGTTCCTGCGTCGGGCAGCTGTCGGAACCTCACTGGTCTGTACATTTGGACAAGGCTGGCAGAGCTTGCTGGGGATGCCGAGGCCCCCGCAAGCGGGATGGGATCTGCTCGTCAAGGGAGGGAAAGTCGTTGACCCTTCGCAAGGCCTCTCAGCATTGCGCGACATCGGGATTCGTGATGGCAAGGTTGTTGCGCTGGCGGAGAACCTTTCCGCAACGCAAGCGACTCAGGTGCTCGACGCGAGAGGCAAAGTTGTCACGCCGGGACTCATCGATGTCCACGTTCACGTGTACGATGGAGTGGCACCGCTCGGAATCCCGGCCGATCCCAACTGCATCGCGAAAGGAGTGACCACCGTAGTTGACGCCGGTTCTGCTGGCGCCCACACCTTTCCAGGCTTCCGACGTCACGTGGTCAACGTTGTTGACACACGAGTGTTCGCTCTGCTGAATATCTCCGTCGTGGGCCAATCGACACTCTCGCAGGACAACCCCCACGGTGAACTGCTGAACCTCGGCTATGCGAATCCAAAGCTGGCCATTCGCACCATCGAGAAGAATCGCGACGTCATTCTAGGAGTGAAGGTGCGCCTTTCCCGACCCATTGCCGGAGAGAACGACCTGCAAGCGTTGAAACTCGCGAAGGAAGCGGCTTCAGCCGTCGGCCTGCCGCTCATGGTTCATATCGGCGACACCCACACACCGCTTCCGACCATTCTTTCAGAGATGACCAAGGGCGACGTTGTGACCCACAGCTTCCGAGGAGGCAACGGAGGTATCCTGGATGACCGTGGTGTTGTGCTTAAGGAGGTTCGAGGCGCAATGTCCCGAGGCGTTCATCTGGATATCGGACATGGCGCAGGCAGTTTTGCCTTCGATACGGCCGAGAAAGCCCTCAAGCAGGGCGTCGCGCCTGGAACGATTTCCAGCGACGTGCATCAATTCAACGTGAATGGCCCGGTGTTTGACTTGGCAACAACCCTATCGAAATTCCTTCACTTGGGGCTTTCGCTTGAGGAAGTAATTCAGCGGGCTTCAACCAATCCCGCGAACCTCTTTGGATTTCCCAAAGGTTTGGGAACCTTGAAGGTAGGCTCGGAGGCCGATGTCGCCCTGTTTTCGCTCGCAGAAGGTGATTTTCAGTTTGAGGATTCGGTGAAGCAGACCCGTCTTGGGCATCGTAAACTGGTCCCGGTCGCTACAGTGAAGGCTGGAAGAATCTACGGTTCATCGATACAGCCTGTGGTCCGTGCAGGTTAGTCGCCCCATGAAAATCGTCATGCGATGGAAATGGGTACTCCTTTGCTTGTGGGTCTGTGCGGGGCCTTTGCTCGCGGTCAATGCATCACCGCACAGCCACGCCATCCTGGTGGCCCAGTATCAGGGCCCCGGGGGCAATCGAATCATTGAAGTTTCACGCGAGGGAAAGCTCGTTTGGGAGCATACGCCTCCCAGCCTATGCGTGATGTTTCAAATCTTGCCGAACCATCGCCTGCTCTATGCCTACGGCGGAAAACCCACTGGCGTCCGGGAAATTGATCGCAAGAAACAGAAGGTCGTCTGGGACTACCTTAGCCAGTCTCCGCAGGTGATGGCCGGTGAGCGACTGCCCAACGGAAATACGCTACTTGCGGAGCAGGGGCCAAGTCGTGTTGTCGAGGTCGATCCGAAGGGGCAAGTGGTTTCCTCTGTGAGCGTGCCCAACGCCGAACAAGCGTTCCATCGCCAGCTTCGCCTCATTCACCGGCTCAGGAATGGGAACGTGCTGGCAGCCATCGAAGCCGAAGGTGCGGCCAGGGAAGTTGATCCTAACGGAAACGTAGTTTGGGAAATCAAGGGACTCGCGGATGTCTATGAGGCGCTACGCCTTCCGAACGGGAATACACTGGTGGCGTGTGGAACCCAGAAGCGCGTCATCGAGGTGACTCCAGGTGGCAAAACGGTCTGGGAACTCACATCCCAGGACGTGCCTGAGTTGAATCTGACATGGATTACCAGTCTGCAATTGTTGCGCAATGGCAACTTCGTCATAGGCAACTTCCTGCGAGGCCAAGAAGGCAAAGGAGCTCACGCCTTCGAGATCAATCGGGCCAAGAAAGTCCTTTGGACTTTCGCAGATCATGCGATGGTGAAGACGGCAACCATGGTCCGAGTTCTGGATGAACATTGATGGTTGCGTCGCCCTTCTAGCAATAGGCTGCCATCCCGTCTCAAGCGAGGGTTGGACCAGCAGACAGTCAACCCGAAGGAGAAGGAGCTAGGATGACGAAGAAAGGTGGAGAAATGAAATCAGGATTGATGGAAGACGACGGCTGAACGCGATGGATCGGAGGAGATTTCTCAAGGCTACGAGCTTGGCGGCGGCTGGTTTGTCGGCGGCGTGCAGCAGAGAGAAGCCGAGCGTCGAGAAGGAACTGCCGAGTGACCTGGGCGCCAAACTGAGCGCCTATGGCGAAAGATCGAAATTTGATACAGCAAAGCGCCTCGTTCCCGATCTGAAGAGGCCGGAAATTGGTTCGTCCACGACGCCTCTGGCAGATACCGAAGGCATCATCACGCCGGCGTCGCTGCACTTCGAACGGCATCATGCGGGCGTTCCCCAGATTGACCCTGCCATCCACACGCTGCTGATTCACGGCCTGGTCGACCGGCCCACGGTCTACACGATCGATGAATTGAAAAGGCTGCCATCGGAGTCGCACATCTACTTCGTCGAATGCTCTGGCAATTCCGGACGCGAGTGGAAAACGCCCGGCGCAGGAGACGTGCAGAAAGGTTTTGGGCTGGCCAGTTGCAGCGAATGGACAGGAGTGCCGGTGCGACTCCTTTTGGAAGAAGCCGGCCTGCAAAAGGGTGCCAAATGGATGCTGGCCGAAGGCGCCGACGCGTGCAAGCTATTCCGGAGCCTTCCGCTCGACAAGGTCTTGAAGGACGGGTTGGTGGCTTATGCACAGAACGGTGAAGTCATCCGGCCGAGCCAGGGTTATCCAGTGCGGTTGATTGTGCCGGGCTATGAAGGGAACACCAATGTCAAGTGGCTGCGGCAATTGAAGGTCGTCGACCAACCCTACATGGCCAAGGATGAGACTTCAAAGTACACGGATCTGATGCCGGATGGGAAAGCCCGGCTTTTCACCTTTGAGATGGATGCCAAGAGTGTCATTACCCATCCAAGCGGTGGCCGTAAACTCTCCGGGCCTGGGTTTTATGAGATCCGGGGTCTGGCCTGGACCGGACGAGGCCGGATTGAGAAGGTGGACGTCAGCACTGACGGTGGAATCACTTGGAAGGCCGCGCAGCTCCAGGAGCCACGATTGGCTATGGCGTTCACAAGGTTCCGTATGGCTTGGGAATGGGATGGTAGCGAGGTGCAGATCATGAGCCGGGCAACGGATGAGACTGGTTATGTGCAACCCTCGCGCGAGGAGTTGACCGAGGCCAGGGGACTAAATTCCAACTATCACTACAACGGCACAAAGATTTGGAGGATTGGAGCAGACGGGGAGGTGCACAGTGTTTAGAGCAGCCGTGTTGGTAGTGCTGGCCGCGGGTTTGGCAATGGCACAATCGCCGAAGTACAAAGTAGGGAAACCGGCAACGGCCGGCGACATTGCCCAGCGAGATCATTTTGTCTCACCGGACGGTAAGGGGTTGCCACCTGGCAAAGGCACCGCAGCTGAGGGGAAATCCGTTTATGACCGGCGTTGTGCTACGTGTCATGGCTCTGAAGGCAAGGGAAAAGATGAAGGCGCCGTTGGTTGGCGGCCAGGGGACGCTGGCAACGCCAAAGCCGTTGAAGACCGTTGGCAGCTATTGGCCGCACGCCACGACCCTTTTCGACTACATCAATCGAGCCATGCCATTCGATAACCCAGGCTTGCTGACCTACGACCAGGTTTATGCCGTCTCAGCGCTGGTCTTGCATTGGAATGGAATCATTGGAGAGCACGAGGTGATGGACGCCTCAACCCTCGCGAAGGTCAAGATGCCCAACCGAGATGGGTTTGTGTCGGATGCCCGGCCCGACACTGGCAAACAAAAGAAGAAGCCCAAGTCTTGAGGGAACTGCCGAAGGAGGGGTTTCTCTACACGACTCATTACGTCTTACGGCGAACCAAGATGCCCCTGGTTCCTCGACTGAAGCCAGGAACCAGGGGCCTTCAACGTTGATTCCCGACCTGAATTAACGTCGGTTGTCTGTGTGCTGATCGTAGACCACACCTGCAACGCCTCCAGCGATAGCTCCGATGGCAGCGCCTTTCGTCCCGCCAAGAAGGCCTCCCACAGCCGCGCCTGCCCCAGTGCTGCCTGCGATGATCAGGGCAGATTCAGCCGGTGCTACGCTCGTCGTATCCCCGATAACGGCGGTCGTTCCAGTTCCCGTTGTAGCTCTGATAACCGTTGTAGCCGCGGACCCGGCTAGGTCGGTATTGCTGATAGTAAGGTTGGGGCCGGTAGTAGCGGACGCGCTGATCCCGGTAGTACCTATCCCGTTGGTAGTAGTTGTTCCGTTGATAGAACCGACTGTCTCGTCTTGAATCGTTGCGGCAGTTCGAACTGGCAGAAAACCGGGACCTCCGGTTCCAGTCGTCCCTCCTCTTGTCAGCCAGAGCCGTGGTCGAACTGTTCAGTACCATCCAGCCGAATAGCAGAGTGCTCACCACGACCGCGCCCTTCCGCTTCAATAACATAGTGTGTGTCAGCATAGTGGTGCATGCCTCCTATTTTGATGTTTCTAGTTAAGAGCACAACCAAGGTTGAAAGGTTGCTCGGCGAGTCAGAAAGACCCTCGTGCCCATGTGCTGACCAAACCCGGGCGCAGGCGCAGCCTCGAACTGGTGATCTTGACCCTTCAAGTTCCTCAGGCTATTCTGCGAATCAATGGAGGAAGTGATGAAATGGTTTTGAAGCTTGGTGCGTTTTTGGGCTTGTTTGCTCCCTGAGCTGTCAACAGGCGATTGGGAGCGAGAAGGGTGTGATTTCAAAAAGATCCGTTTCGGAGGTTCATAAAGTGCTCTTGATGGAATGGGTTGGACCCCATGGAGGAGTTCCTCCTTTCGATCAGGTGAAGGTCTCAGAATTCAAGCCCACCCTTGAAGCGGAGATGACGAACAGTCTCGCCAGGATCGAGAAGATTGCTGCAACACCGGCACCTCCTTCGTTCGAAAACACAATCGTTGCGATGGAATTGGCAGACGAGCCGCTTGAGCGAGTCAATGCGATCTACGGAGTTTGGGCTTCGACGATGGCGTCGGATGAGTTTCGGTTGGTGCAAGCGGAGATGGAGCCCAAGCTGGCCGCCTTCTACGACAAGATTACCCAGAATGCAGCTCTCTTTAAGCGAATTGAAACGATCTACAACTCGAATGAGAAGACTCTCACTGCAGAGCAGCGACGTCTCGTGTGGGACTACTACACCAGTTTCGTGCGAGCGGGAGCGAAGTTGTCGCCTGAACAGAAGAAGCGAGTCGCGGAAATCAATCAGCGCCTTGCCACTTTGTACACCAAGTTCAGCAATAATCTTCTGCACGATGAAGAGAGTTACGTTCTTTACCTGACAAAGGATCAGTTGGGTGGTTTGCCTCAGTCCTTTGTCGGAGCGGCCGCTGCTGCCGCCAAACAGCAGGGGCACGACGGCAAGTATGCAATCTTGAACACGCGTTCGTCGATGGATCCTTTCTTGACTTATTCCACCGAACGTTCTCTCCGCGAGAAAGTATGGCGGACATACTACAGTCGTGGCGACAACGGCGACGCCTACGATAACAACGCGATCATCACTGAAATTCTCAAGCTTCGCGCCGAGCGCACGCAGCTCCAAGGCTACAGAACGTTTGCCGAGCGGGCGTTGGAGAAGCAGGTTGCCAAGACTCCCGATGCGGCCATGGATTTGATGATGAAAGTGTGGCCCGCCGCCGTCGCGCGAGTGAAGGAAGAGGTCGCGGACATGCAGGCGATCGCGGACAAGGAAAAGACCAGTATCAAGATCGCGACTTGGGACTATCGCTACTACGCAGAAAAGGTTCGGCAGGCAAAGTACGATTTAGATTCAAATGAGATCAAAGAATACCTGCAACTCGAAAAGCTTCGGGAAGCCATGATGTGGGCGGCGGGAAAACTCTATGGCTTTGAGTTCAAACAGATCTCGAATGTGGCCGTCTATCATCCCGACGTTCGAGTTTGGGAAGTGACTCGAGCCGGAAAGCCCGTTGGAGTCTGGTACTTTGATCCTTACGCTCGGCCCGGCAAACGTTCTGGCGCTTGGATGAACGCCTATCGACGCCAGCACCGCTTAGGCCGCGAAGTGATGACGATCGTCTCCAACAATTCGAACTTCGTGAAAAGCGCTCCTGGGGAGCCGGTTCTGGTTTCGTGGGACGACGCCGAGACCATGTTCCATGAGTTCGGCCACGCGATCCACGGGCTAAGTTCGAGCGTTACTTATCCTTCGTTGTCAGGAACCAGCGTGGCCCGTGACTACGTCGAGTTCCCTTCCCAGATCAACGAACACTGGCTGTCCACCCCAGAGGTTCTCAACCAGTTCGCCCTGCACTACAAAACCGGCAAGCCAATTCCGAAGGAGCTGGTGAGCAAGATCAAGAATGCGGATAAATTCAATCAAGGATTCAGCACGACCGAATTCCTTGCCAGCGCACTGGTTGACATGAAGCTGCACAGTCTTGCGAATCCCGGTGACCTCGACCCCGATGCTTTTGAGCGCAAGACCTTGGCGGATCTTGGTATGCCCGAAGAATTGCCGATGCGCCACCGTACGCCACAGTTTGGGCACATCTTCTCAGGCGAAGGCTATGCGGCGGGCTACTACTCCTATCTCTGGGCAGACGCCCTCACTGCCGATGCCTGGGAAGCGTTTCTGGAAGGCAAGGGTGCTTATGATCCGGCAGTCGCAAAACGTTTTTACGATGAAGTTTTGAGTGTTGGAAACACCATCGATCCGGCGGAGGGTTATCGAAAATTCCGGGGCCGCGACGTAGACACCAATGCTCTGATGCGCGACCGTGGCTTTCCGGTGAAGTGACTTCTCGGTTTCCAGCGGTGAGTGGTTATCGTGATTCTGAAGGACGGTAGTCCTGCAAGTAGTCCCACTCGGTTCCAGCTCTGCTGACAATGTCGGCAATATCCGGTTCAAGCAAATAACCTTCCCGAGCCAGCAGGTCAGCCGCGGCTTTGACCCTTGCAAGATAAGTCGACCGATTTGGGTAGCGCTCCTCAATTGACAACCTCGGGTCGCCTTCCATCGAACGCTCGGCCTTGCTTCGGGCAAAAGGCACGAACGAACCAACCATGCTGTAGAGCTCGTCTGCGGCGCCAAGGTCTGGAGATCTCAGGTTCCAGCCCGTGTAGGTGGCTAGAGGCACTTGGATCGCAGGCAGCCGAATCCCGGCGACTTCGTTGCCGTCCTGATCGACCTGCGAAACAAGTGTTGGAAAGGGTTTTCCCACTTTCGGCGGCTCGATCGAAACGATACCTTTCGAACGAAAGTCAGAGCCGAAATCAAGGCGGTAAGCAGTTTGAATGCGCGTTGGAAGGCGGACGCCAGAGATTTTGGGAAACTTCAACGACTGAAGCGCCGTTAAATTTCCATCTTTCAACCGCGGATAGCGCGAGACAGGCGGTTCCTTTCCCTCTGCTACCCAACGATTGAGCGCAAGGAGGAGCGCCCGCATCGACCAGCGGAAGTCATTGGGATTGGGCATCTGCTGGGTGCGTTGCCGCGACGGTGGAAATGCAGCTGGCCCATGCTGGCCTCCCGCAAACATGTAGACTCGGGAGCTCTCTGGCAAGGCCGCATCCTGCATTCCGTCGAGGCTCGTGTGGATCAGCGAAGCAGCGCGCCCGTAGTATTCGTAGGACGAGTTCGTATAGAAAATCTTCGGCACAACATTCTCTTTCATCGCACGATTGAGAATGCCACCGGTTAACTTGGTCTCTGGATCGGTTTGATCCAGGTCCGTAAATGGAAAAATGTCGGTTGGATAGAAGCAGTTCATGAATGGATGTCCATCGCGAGAGGCTTGCGCAAAACGGTGATTGAAGCTTCCCCGCCCTGCCCCTGCGACATGAACCAGCAACCCATCGAAACACCTTCGCATTTGCTCATCCTGATTGAAGCCGTAGTAGAGAAACGTGCGCAGGAAGCGGCCGCTTTGAGATACCCCGAACCCAAGGGCCTGAGAAAATTTTCGCGGACCGCCGGTGAATAGGCTCCTCGAGACCTCGTCGGGCGCGCCATGCTTTAGAAACGAAATGAAGTCTCGGATACCGGCGGGGCCAAGGCCCACAAGAACGGGATACTGTGCCGTGTACACCAATTCATAAATCCGGCCAGGCTCGAACCCAGAGGCCATGAAAACCGAGCCATCTATCTGGAACCGCTTTACCGTCCTGATCGCGCCCGAACTGCCATTGCTGCCGGGGAATCGTCTTCCGGGGCCCATCCCGACGGTCACGAACCGTGAGGCGTAACCCAGCATCGTTGGGATTAACCGCCGGATAAGGAACCATCGTTCGGTCTCCTACCGAAAAACTGCGAGTCTTGCTTTCTGGGATATGCTCCGCGCGTATGATCCCTCGAATCGGATTACCACCCTGACTCGCCACGGGCGCGTGCAGCCTTATCAAATCGGCTTCTTGGGGAACGTCGAACTGCCAACCGAGCCAGGCCAGAGTGAATCCCTGTTCCAATAGGAACCCGTCTCCAAATTCAGCTTCCGATTTTGGATCGAGCGAGCCGCTCGCACGGTTGAACATGCCGAGCATTCCCTTTCGACCTCGATTGGAAACCTCGAACAACACAGTCCCATTCCCTTTGCTGCTGTCCACCGGAGCAATCAAATAGCAGTCAGAGGAAAATTCCACGCGGCCCTGGGCATTCTTCGGCCCTAAGTCGATGTCGGATATGATTCGATTGGGCGCAAGTTTGGGATCGACTTCGAAGAAAACGCGCGCCCTGATGCGTTCGTAGGGACCGACAGCGCCGAACTGCTTGCCATTGAGAATTGAAGTGCGTTCCAGAACTTCAATCCGCATGACCGCAGCCGTGGCTGGACAGGCAAGCAGCAAGAAACCTGTGATGAACGCCGGACACTATCGCTATTGGAGACAGCATGTTCCCTCACAATTAATCTGAACGGGTCGTCAAGGATTCGAAATCCAGTGATCGGTTTCAGGTCTAATGCGACGTTTTCGCTCTCACATCTTAAAGCGCCAAATCCAGCCGACATCGTCGCAGCAAAGCATATGGCCCTCATGGAGCGCTGCCCCGTGGATCACTGGCGAGTCGTCAGTGAGCTGAATCTTCTCGATGATCTTGCCGTTCATGTCGAATCGGAAGAAAGCGTTGAGATTTGAGTCGGCATTCCAAAGTGTCTCGCGATTCTCGTCCCACGTCAGCCCATGGGTTCGGTTTCCAGGCACGGGCCAAGTTCGTTGAACAACCCAAGTCTTGGGGTCCATCACCACCAGGAAACGGGCGGGAGGAACAACAAAGTAAAGCAAACCGTCCTTGGCCACGATTCCATGTGCGCCGGTTCCGCCGTTCCCATCCTGCGTGCTGAGGGGCAATTGGCCGTAAGGAAGCTCGCTCGCGGTGCGGGCTCCTCCGCCACCCTGGTTTGCTTCGACTGGATAGGCCGGCTTGAGTTTGCTGGTCCGTCCAGCAGCATCGCCCTTCTTCTGATAGATTCGGCCGGCACCAGGCGTCCAATACTTCGCGATCGTCTTCCCGTCCTTGGGGCTGCAGCTGACCATGAGGCTGTTGTGGGTTGATGAAATCCACATCACGCCGTGCTCGTCCACGGTCACGCCACTGGCAGCGTTGACGTCTGTTTTGAACTCGCGAATTACTTTGCCATCGGCCACGTTCACCAGCGACACCCAACTGTCTGGGCCTTGATCGAGAATCCACATGCCTTCGCTGCTCATATTCAAGTCATTGGGCTTGGCGTGAGGGCTCTTGTAAATGATCTCCCACTTGGAAACCTGGCGCGACTTGACCCCACTCAAATCTGCCATGGCGACCGTTGGCAAGGCTGCGGCGATACCGAAAAATTCCCTGCGTTTCATCATGGCCTCCTCATTCGGATGCGATTTTCCTGGATGTTTGGTAAAAACCTACTGTCGCTCATCCCCAATCGCACTTGGCAACTAATACAAACCGATAAGTAGCGTAACATCTGATTGTCGAATCCAACCACTGGCGTGAGCCAGTGGTTGACGAAGGGAAGGCGGGGATACCGACCGCGTGAGCGGTCGGAGGCTCAGTACTTTGCTGCTGAGGTGAAGCTCCGACCGCTGATGCGGTCGGTATCCAAGGGAAACCAGAACGCCACGTGCACCTGGCTTACGCCAGTGGTTGGATTTCGCCCCAATCTGTAACATTCTTCAGTGCGTTTGTATTAGTTCTTGTGACACGCCTGTTTCCGATATGGCAGCGATTGTATCTCTTTTTTCAAGGGATTTGCTGGCTGGAACGAGATATTATCTGGCCCTTCTCGGGAATAGAATCCCACGCGACAGATTCTGTGCTTCTTTTAAGGAGCCTGGGCTCATGGACTCTCAGTTTGATTTGGATCGACTTCAAAGAAAGAAAGCCTCTCCAACACACGATCATGAACGGTCGTTCGACGCTACCACTATTGCTGACGCTCGCGTGTTTTGTTTCAACGATATTCGCTCAGACACAGGAACCCCCGAAAGGATCCGCGGGCAATTCGTTCGTGATGTGGTTCCCATTCTCCGGGATAAATGTATCTCCTGTCATGGCCCCAAGATGCGACAGGCTGGACTACGCCTGGACACGCGGATCGAAATACTCCGCGGCGGCAAATCAGGGCCGGCAATTTTGGAGAATGACGAAGCGAAGAGCCTTCTCGTCCGGCGAATCTCTGGCTCTGAAGCCGGCATGCAGATGCCGCCAACCGGCGCTCTCAGCGAGAAGGAGATCGAAAGCCTTCGCACCTGGATTCGCGAGGGTGCCCCATGGGATTCTGGGGCCTCCTTCACGAAGGAACATACGGTGGTTCCGGAAGCCAAGGAACTGTTCCAGGCCATTCGCCGTGGCGAGATCTCGGCGATGCGAAGGATTCTGGACCGTGACCCCAAGTTGATCGGTACTGTCGATGAAAACGGTTCGACGCCGCTCATTCTCGCAGCCTACTGGGCAGGACGCTGCGGAAGTAAAGGAACTGCTGGCCGCGGTGCCGACCCTAATGCAAAAATGACAGCGGGGTTGCCGCTCTGATTCCAGCGACAGACAATCTCGAGACCACCCGACTGCTGGTGGAAGCCGGAGCGGACGTCAACGCACGCACAGAGGCTGGCGACAGCGCACTGATCGTCGCAGCGCGGCGAGCCGGTGCAGCCCGAGTAGTGGAGTATCTGCTCGATAAAGGCGCCAACATTAAGGCCTCGACCAAAGACGGCGCCACGGCTCTGCATCGCGCGGCCGAGTGCGGCGACGTGGACGTGCTCAAACTCTTGCTGGACAAGGGCGCGGATGTCAATGCGCAGCGCAAAAGGTGGCCGGGCTCCTTTGGCGTCTGCGGTTGTCTTTGGCCATGGAGCCGCCGTTCGCTATTTGCTGTCCAAAGGTGCCAAAACCAACCTGGGTGATGTCGGATTTGAGCCGCGCTGTGTTTCAGGGCAATGTCGAGATCGTGAAAGCACTGCTGGAAGCTGGGACGGAAGTGAAAAACAGCGGGAACGCGATTTTCCCGGGCTCGGCGGACCAGAACCCATCCTGGTGTTCGCCTGCTTCTCCTACAACGCAGACCCACAAATTGTGAAGATGCTGTTGGACCGCGGCGCAGACCCGGCCGCCAAGAGTCAGCAGGGGCGAACTCCATTGGAGCTTGCTCGTGAACGAGGTTATGAGGAGGTGGCCAGGTTGCTCGTTCAGGCCATCGACAAGCAGCAGGCCGCAGAGAAAGGAAAGCCATGAAGCGTCAGACCATTATTGCGTTGGGAATCCTGGGAAGCCTGACCATTGGAGTTCTTCCAGTCAGAGCGGAAACGTCCCCTGACCCGATCAGCACCGCGATTCGCAAGAGCCTGCCGCTGCTCGGGAAGACGGGGCCGATTTTCTTTCAGAAGTCCGGCTGCATTTCCTGCCATAACATCTCGCTTCCCTCAATGGCCATGGTGCTGGCGAGCGAACGGGGTTTCGCTGTGGACGAAGCAGCCAGGAAAGAAAACATCAAAGCGGCTCTGGCGTCGAAGACTTTTTTCGAGCCCAAGGATCTCATGAAGCTCGACCACGTGCCTGGCGAGACGATGACTACTGGCTACACGCTCATTGCGTTAGCAGCCGAGAAGTATCCGGGCGATGCTCTCACCGACGCGATGGCGTTGTGGTCAGCTTCTTCTCAGTTCGGTGATGGAAGCTGGAATCTGCCTTCTCATCGCGCACCCATCGAGTATAGTCCGTTTACTGGAACTGCCCTTGGCTTGCGCGCCCTCCAACTCTATGGGCCGCCCGCCAAGCGCAAGGAGTTTGAAACTTGCGCATTGCGAAGGCGCGACGGTGGCTGGAACAAACCACTGCACGTGACAATGAAGGTCGAACATTTCGGCTGCTGGGACTCGGCTGGGCCGGAGCTGACAAGAAGGTCTTGATGAAGGCTGTGGATGACCTGATTCGAAGTCAACGCGCTGACGGCGGTTGGGCACAGTTGCCAGGGCTGGAGTCGGACGCGTACGCCACCGGACAGGCGCTGTACGCACTCCGCATCGGCGGAGGCATGTCCCCAACTCACGAAACCTACAGGAAGGGCGTCGCAAATTTGCTCCAGACCCAACTTCCGGATGGTACCTGGCTCGTCCACACACGCTCCTACCCGGTGCAGCCCTATTTCGAAAGCGGATTCCCTCACGGACCGGATCAGTGGATTTCCGCAGCGGCAACAAGCTGGGCAACCCTGTCGCTGACTTTGGCGCTGGATGATCCCAAAGCTGAATCCGCATCTGCCGGGAAGTTGCAGCGCTAGCCATCCCGAACGCGCATAAAGACGCTCATGCAAAGCTTGGCCAACCCAAGCGACAAATCCGCCATCATTCTTCGCCTCAAAACCATTTGCCACGATAGCCCTCGCCAGTGGGGCCGGATGTCTTCACATCAAATGATCTGTCATCTCAGCGATGCATTCCGAGTTGCCATAGGCGAGAAGCCTGCCCGCCTCGCACCCAATCGGGTCAATCAGACGATGATCAAATGGATTGCGCTTCGGCTTCCTTTGCAATGGCCGAAGGGGTTTCAAACGCCACCCGAAGTCAATCAAGAGGGGGATGTTTGCACCCGTCCCCTGGACTTTCAGAAGGACATCACGCAACTGCTTACACTGATCGAACGCTTCACGGCCAGACAGAGAGATTTTCACTTTCAGCCCCATCCCATCTTTGGACAGCTTTCGGAGTGGGAGTGGTTCCGCTGGGGCTACCTGCACATGGATCATCACCTGCGGCAGTTTGGCGCGTGAGGCAGGAGGAGCTTGGCATCTTGGTCCCGATGCTCATCTCCGCTCGGAGAACTTGTTCTCGTTTCCAGAATCATCGCTTGTTCGACTTCTAAACTTTTCGAGGACGAGAACGATCGCGGGAATTTTCGAGGCCCACCGTCCTTGGCTCATCAGCCGAGCGGATCAGGGTTCAGCTGACGACTAAGGGTGTTCCTTCCTTCAAGCACCACGGCGCGTCGACCTGGTCACCAGTTCGATTGCTTTTTCCAGTTGGGGATCAGCGCCGTTGGCAAAAGTCAGTGTGTCCGCTACTTCGACATCCGGCTTGACACCTCGGCCTTCCAGCCTTTCACCATCCACAAGAGCGTCCTCAACGGCCAAATACAGCAACGACTGGTCCGGTAGCAGGAAACAGCGTCCAGACAAGACAGCCCCAGCCGTCCGCTGTCCTACGAGGGTACCCAGTTTGTGCTTCTGGACGGCGAAAGCAACCATCTCTTTGCCGCTACGCGATCCTGCGTTGATCAGCAGGTAAAACGGCTTGTGCCATTTCCCGTCGAGTCGCGTTTGTTTCCCATCAGGCCCGACCCTGATCAGGACTTGTGGCGTCTTGTTGAAGAGGTCTACAAAGCTCGGATTGCACCCGCCCCAGCCATACCGGAAATCGATGATCAACGCATCGGCGTCCCGGAACAGGTCAGAAATGGCATCCTGAAGAGCCGCTTCGTACTCTTCGCCGGCACACGCGAAGAGCGGCATATAGGCAACTACCTTGCCCTCTTGGCGGATCAAACGTGCACCCGACTGCTGAGCCTCTAACCATTCCCGCTTAGGATTGGCTTTCCGCGGGGTTGCACGCAGTTCAACAGGGTGTTCATCGGTACGCCGCTGCACAGTCAGTGCTACGGCTTGACCGGTCCGTCCACGGAAGGAAAGGACGGGATCGAAATCCTTGCCGTCGACCTTGAGTACCTTGTCACCCCGGCGGAGACCTGCTTGGGCTGCTGGCCCGCCGGCAAAGAGGACTTGCACGAAATGTTCAGGGCTAAAGTCGGCGCCGATGCCTTCGTATTCCACGTTCTTCACACCCAGAAACTCCGCGAAGATCGCCAGCAAACCAGAGTATTCCGGATGGAGGGGAGTATAGAAAGCCGTATGAGAGGCTTGCAACTCGGCGAGGGCTTTTCTTGTCAGGGCTACGAAGGCTTCCAAACTCTCTGCCCGATCTGGATAGTGAGCGTTTGCCGCAGTCCAAGCCGCCGCGCGCTTTCGGTCATAAAAATGTTCGCTCACTAGCTCGACGATCCGTTGGCCCGTGGCGGTCCAATCCTTCTCTTGTCTCTGGGCCTTCACCGTCTGGGGGGACAGCAAGATGGCGATCAGTAACGAGCAACTGCCGAGAAAACCCCAGCAGCGCAAAGCGCGTTGAAACATTTATGTTCCTATCCGTATTTTCCTTATGTCGGCTAACGAATATGTAGTCGCGAACGGGTTTCTTTGTGGCAGTGGCTGCCTGGTTCTCAGGACTTGAACGAAGGTCTGCACTTCGACTGAATAGATTGAATCGTCAGGAGCATCGTGGAATAGCTGCTCCTGACGGGCAGAGGCGCTATAGAACGATACAAACCTTCGCTACCCTACCAGTATAGCTTCAGCCCAACCTGCATCTGCCGAGCGTCACCAACAGTAGCATTCACCTGCCCGAAAGCGGGATTCTGCACGTTCGTGTTCGGAACCGCAAAGACGTGGCGGTTGAACACGTTGAACATCTCCCAGCGGAAATCCAGCCGGAAGTCTTCGGTGAAGTTGAAACTCTTGGCGAGGCTGATGTTTTCGTTGAAAACCGGGAAGGCCCGCACTTTGGGGTTGTAGCGTGTCACGTTTCCAAAGGCTGTGGGTTGGGTTGGGAAAGACGAAGCAACCATAAAGCGGTCCACAGCAGGATCAAACTCATCCCCCGCAATCGGTGCACGCCAGTTGTCGTAGCTTGTAACGGTGGGACGCGTCGTGCCATTGAAAAGGAAGCCAAACGGATTGTTGCGCTGCAGGGCTACGGGGAATCCGCTCAAATAGGTCTGAATCCCGCTGACCCGCCAGCCTCCAATGAATATGCGAGGCCAAACCGCTGTTCATCCACTTCCGGCCTCGTCCCCAAGGAAGTTCGTAGACGGTGCTCAGCTTCACAGCATGGGTCTGGTCAAACTGACCAATGGATTTTTCGGCGCCACGGTTGTACTGATCCTGGGATGTACCGTTACCGGCGTTGTAGGTGTCCGAATCGGTAAGAAGCTTCGAGAATGTGTAGTTCCACTGAAACGTCAGTCCTTGCGAGAAGCGCCGGTCCATCCGGATCGTCATCGCGTGATAACTCGAATGGCCGCTCTTGTCGCCACTTTGCGCGCCCGTGTTGATGGCCAGGTATTGAGGATAGGGACGCAGTGCCTGGCCGACAGTCCGCTGAGTGGTTTGGATAGCCGGATCGGCAAACTGGGGATACGGCAAGACAATACCGTTACTCTGGGCGAGGGCAGATGTTGCCTGGGCATTGAACAAAGCAGCGGCCTGCGTTACACCGAGCCTGTCGACATAGCTCTGCCAAATCGGAGTGGGCACCTGGTTGATGTTGACGAGTCCCGTCTGCAGATGGGCTCCAACATTGGCGTTATACGCCACTTCAAATACCGTGTTGGTAGACATCTGCCGTTGAGCAGAAAAGGTCCAGTAGTAGGACTCAGGCGCCCGGGCGGCATCCGCTAACTGCCAATGGTCAACGGTGTTGTTATTGGAGAAGCTCGGATCGATCTGCGGAGGCAGCGGATAGGAGGGCAATCCATTGTCCCAGTTGTAGAGAGAACTAACTCCGTTGTCCCCGGACTCAAACACGTACTGGCCGATAAATCCGGCGAAATGACCGCTACCGCTCACTACAGTCACTTTGCTGTAAGACCGTCCAAAGGCGCTGCGAAACACCATCTTGTCGGTGGGGGAATAGGCGATGCCGATTCGCGGACCCAACAGATCCGTAGTAGCCCGGTACGAGGCTGCGGCGATTTTCGCGTCCAGGGCCGAAGCCGGCAAAGCGCAGGGCACCCGGATAGTTGTTGACCTTGGGATTCGGACGATCCGGAGTGAAATCTGAAAACTGATCGTTCAGGTCCACGGGCGGTAACGTGAACTCATACCGCAGCCCGAGATTGACGGTGAGTTTTCGATTCACGCGCCAGTCATCCTGAAAATAGAAACCATGGTAACGGTAGAGTTGCAATACCTGGCGGATCGTTTCGGTTCGACCGGAGCTGGCTTCTCCAAGCAGGAAAGAAGCAAAAGAACTGCCGCTGGTGACACTGGTAGCGCCAGGAACGCTGGTGCGTTGGAAACTGAAGCCCGCACGGCCGGCGATGTCCTGCTGTCCAAATCCGTTGGCACGCTGGCTCTGAAATGCATATCCCGCTTTGAAGCTGTGTTTCCCCGTTGTGTAGCTCAAATCATCCTTGAGGGCCCACAACGGCTGATAAGTGCCGTTCTCGGCCACTCCGCCCCACGTGCTGAACTCCGTGAACGTCACGCCAGGAAAGTTTGCCTTGCAATCAACGGAATTCTTGAAGCACAGGCCAAAGTCCTCTTGCGTATTGGGTGAGAGGCTGATCTTGTCAAACATGTTGCCGCCTACCGAAAGATGGTTCAGCATGCGCGGCGAAAGCGTCCAATCGTAAGTGCCTCGATAAGCTTCCGTATTGAACTCCTGGACTTGCCCATCCCACAAGGGAAGCGGCAGTCCTGGCGGTCCATCGGCCCCCACTTTCTGGTTGTACTGTGTGCGGTTCGTGAAAAACCCAATGCCGGTGCTTGTCATTGAAGACGTGGTCTATCTTCAGGCTCCATTTCGTCTGGGGATCCTCGATCGTACCGCTCGTCGAAACGAAGTTGTTGCGCACCCAGTTTGAGGTTCCTGGAACCAGCCCCGGCCGATTCGGAGTGGTCTTGGCGCCAAACGCCATCACTTGCTTGCTGAATGCACTGAATCGGTCTTGCGGAATGATGTTTCCAGGAAATGGATCGCGGATAGACCCGGTACCATTTGGGTTGGGCCGGGTCGTGGCGGGATCATAGATGGGAATCAGTCGGCCCTGCGCATCGACCCACTTCGAGAAATCACCCTGATACATTTCGGGCGTCGGCACGCTGCGGATGATGTCGGTGGCACCCTGCGCGATTTCGAAATCCTTCATAGGCAAAGAAGAAGAAGCTCTTATTCTTGCCATTGTAGATTTTGGGAATCCAGATCGGTCCACCGACGCTGGCGCCAAAGTCGTTCTGCCGATAGATTGCCTTCTGTTGATTGTTTGCGTTCGTGAAGAATCTGGCTGCATCCAGCGCATCATTTCGCAAGAAATTGAAAGCTGTGCCGTGAATCTCGTTCGTCCCTGACTTGGAAACGAACGTCATCACACCGCCGCCGGCCTGGCCATACTCCGCCTTGAAGCCATTCGTGTCTACGGTGAACTCCGTGATGGCTTCCAATGAAGGTGCGTTATAGGCAATCTCAACGGCGTCGGCTTGACGGTTCGTCGTGACCGAGACACCATCCAAGGTCGCGTCCCAAGACCTGGATTGGCCTCCTCCCAATGCTATATCGCTGCCTGTTCCGCGGGACTCCGATGTGATTCGGACCAAGTCAAACGGACTGCGCAGGGCTCCACCGACCACCAGCGGCAGTTCGTCCACCAGGCGGTTCTGCACCGAAGTCGAAATCTTGGCGTTCTCGGTCTGAACCTGCGCCACGTCGGCGCTGACTTCAATGCTCTCGGTTACCTCACCTACTTCCAGCGTCGCGTCCAATCGAACCGTCGTCGCAGCCGTCACCACAACGTTCTCTCGCACATGCCGTTTGAATCCTGGCATGGTGACCTGAACCTGATACGTCCCTGGCGTAACGGGCACGTTGTATTCGCCACCCGACGTGGTGTTCATGGTTTTCTTGACGCCGGTTGCGATGTTAGTCACAAGCACTTCAGCGGCTGCCAAGACGCCGCCACTCGAATCGCTAACCAGCCCCGTGATGTTTCCGAATTCAGATTGGGCTTGCAGGCTCAAAGGCAGGAGCCCGGCCAGCAGCCCGACGATGCAGAATGTTTTCCATACGTGTCGCATGTGAAAGTCCTCCGGAACTGAACAAAACACGCGCCGGTTAGAGTCTCGAGCCCAAAACACCCAGCTCCCAGAGATCTCTCAACCGGCCTTCTGAATTGATTTAACGAGGATTAGCTGCGTCCTTTTTATAGTTTTAGTGCCTGGTTGAGTCAAGGTAAAACTCTGATTGAGGATACTGAACAAATCGAGTGGACGCGGGAAGGGGGCCACAGCATCGGTGAGCGGCAATACTCTAGAAACTCTACAGATGCACTCCGCCTTCTACGTGCGTCCCGTTGAGGGTTGTTTTTTGGCGACCTTCAGTAGGCGTGTGGTATATTTCACCGGCGTTTCGCAGCAAACGTTTGCTGTCTGGGTAAACTCTCTCGATCGGTAGCCTCAAAGATGGACTCGGTTTCCTATGCTCCCGCGCACAGTCCGCCGGGTTGTTAGCAGCATCTTCCTACCAGCCTTCTTGCTCTTCGCTTCTTCCAGCCAACCGATGACTTCCCAGACTTCTCGTTCCCCCTCCAATACAGTTACGCGCAGAAGCTGGGCAGATCAGATTCTACCCAAGCTATCGAATGAAGAAAAAGTGGGTCAGCTGATCATGCCGGCGCTTCGGGCAGTGTATCTTCATTCGAAGAGTGAGGAGATGCAGGAAATCGAGCGGCAGATTCGACAGAATCACGTCGGCGGGTTCATCCTGTTTGGAGGAGACGTCTATGAAGCCGCGGTATTGATTGACAAGGTCCAAGCCGCTTCCAAGTTGCCGTTGCTGGTCGCCTCCGATTTTGAACGTGGAACCAACTTTCGGCTGCGGAACACCGTCTCCTTTCCATGGAATATGGCGATTGGAGCGTCGGGCTCCGAGCATTGGGCGTATGTTCAAGGAAAAGCGACCGGAATGGAGTCGCGAGCGCTTGGTGTGAACTGGATATTCGCTCCAGTGCTGGACATTAACAATAACCCTGGCAACCCGGTCATCAACATTCGGTCCTACGGGGAGGACCCGGAGCTGGTAGCGAAGCTGGGTGCAGCATTTATCCGTGGCGCTCAGGAAGCCGGTGTGCTGGCTACCGCCAAGCATTTCCCCGGGCACGGAGATACGGCAGTCGACTCGCACCTGGCCCTGCCGGTGATGAACATGGACCGGCAGCGGCTGGATGCGCTGGAGTTGATCCCGTTCAAGGAAGCCATCCGCAGCGGAGTTTGGTGCGTCATGACGGCGCATTTGGCAGTGCCAGCGATCGAGCCCGATTCGCGCGTTCCTGCGACTCTTTCCCACAAGCTTCTGAACGGACTGCTGCAGAAGGAGCTGGGGTTCTCAAAGCTGGTGGTTACGGATTCGTTGACCATGGCCGGACTAGCCGAAGGATACTGGGCTGGCGACGCAGCTCTACGCGCATTCCAGGCTGGCGTTGACGTCCTGCTCGATTCCCCGAACCCGGATGCGGTTTACAAGACGCTGCTTCGGGCAGTCAACAGCGGTGAGATCAGCCGCGAGCGCCTGGACCACTCGGTACGCAAGATTCTGGAAGCGAAAGCCTGGCTTGGCCTCCATCGAAAGCGCCGCGTCGATCTTCAAAGGATCAGCCAGGTGGTGAGCGATCCCGAGTTGCAGGCGCAGGCCCAGCAGATGGCGGATGCCTCGGTAACGCTTGTGCGCGACCAATCTGGAATTGTTCCGCTCGATGTTCGGCGTTTGCGGTCGGCTCACGCTGTGCTGTTGCTCAGCCGCGACCAGGGTGAAGAGACTGGCGTTTTCGAGAAGGAATTGCGGCAGCGGCTGGACTCCGTGAGCTTCGATCGTCTCTCGATGTCATCCTCTGAGCAAGAAATGGATGCAGCTCTGGAAAGAGCCCGCCGTGCGGAATTGTCGGTCTGTGCGGTCTTTGCCCGCGTTGTGACAGGCACGGGAACGGTGGGCCTTCCCGAAAAGCTTGCCAAGTGGATCGTCAAGCTTTCCCAAACCGAGCGACCTGTGGTCACCATTGCTTTGGGTACGCCCTATGTCATCGAGGGCTTTCCGGCTGTGTCGACCTATCTGTGCACATTCAGCAACGCCGACGTTTCTCAGACCGCTGCGGTGAAGGCGCTGTTTGGCGAGATTCCAGTGAAAGGAAAACTGCCGGTGACGCTGCCTGGTGTCGCGGTCCTTCACAGCGGCCTGGAGAGAGCGCGAAGTGTAATGACTTTGGGCAGCTTCGCCGCAGCCAAATCGGATCCCCTGCACGGTCGGCTTCAAGGCGTTCTCGACCCGCTCATCGACGAGCAAATTCGCAAGCGGGCGTTTCCGGGTGCAGCCCTGGCCGTCGGACTTCGCGGTAATCTGGTTTTTCAGAAGGGCTACGGGAAACTGGACTATTCAGCCAAGGCGCCCGCAGTGACCAACGAGACCATCTATGATCTCGCATCCCTGACCAAGGTAATCACAGCGACAACTCTCGCCATGCAGCTCTATGAACGCGGTCAGCTAAAGCTCGAGCACCCCGTCAGTCGCTACTTCCCGGGCTTTGTTGCGGAGGGCCGCGACAAGATTACGATTCGACACTTGCTGACACACACTTCGGGGTTGCCTGCTCATCTACCGCTTTACAAGGATCTCCAGGGGAAGCCAGCCTTCGTTGAAAGGATCCTTCACGTTCCGTTGGAATCAACACCCGGAACCAAAGCGGTCTATAGCGACCTTGGTCTGATTCTGCTGGGGGACATCATTGAAAAACTGGCGACGAAGCCGCTCGATCAGCTTGCCGCGAGGCGCATCTTCCAGCCGCTTGGGATGGCGCACACGTTTTTCAATCCGAAGCCGCAGTGGAAGAAGGTCATTGCTCCGACTGAAAACGATCCCTGGCGGGGCCGACTAGTGCGCGGCGAGGTGCATGACGAGAATGCCTTTGCCATGGGTGGCGTTTCAGCCCACGCCGGGCTCTTTGGGAATACGGGCGACCTCGCCACCTTTTGCCAGATGCTGTTGAACGGCGGAGTATACGACCATCGGCGGATTGTGCGACGCACCACCCTGGAGAAGTTCATTGCCCGCCAAAACTTTCCTGAAGGCAGCAGCCGGGCCCTGGGCTGGGACACGCCTTCCAGCGGAAGTTCCGCGGGTAGCCTGCTTTCTCCAAATTCGTTTGGTCATACGGGCTTCACGGGCACGTCGATTTGGATTGATCCGACCCGGGAGCTCTTCATCATTCTGCTGACCAATCGAGTGCATCCGACGCGGGAAAACAATGCCATCCGCGAGGTTCGGCGGCTGGTGGCCGATGGAGTAGTCAAAACTGTGGACGAGAGCCTTCAAGCATTGAGCCATTGATTCATTGACGATTGAGTCATTGAAGACTCATCTCAATATATCAATGAATCAATGAGTCAACGGTTCAATGAATATGTCTTTAATGCTTCAGGAAATCAAGCAGCAGCCGGAAGCGCTCGCTCGAACCCTACGGGAGGAAGGGTTCAAAAGTGGCGTCCCTGAGTCGATTTCTGGCTGGACGCGACATTCGGCTGATCGTGCTTGTCGCACGCGGCTCTTCGGACAACGCTGCGCTCTTTGGGAGATATCTTCTGGAGATCACCTCCCGCATCCCTGTCTCGTTGGCCGCGGCCTCCGTCCACACGTTGTACCATTCGAAGCTGAACCTGAGGAATGCGCTGGTAGTGGGCGTCTCGCAGTCTGGTGAAGGGACCGACATCAACTTAGTTCTCGAGAACGCCAAAAAAGCTGGCGCTTTCACGTTGGGCATCACCAATGAACCGCACTCCGCGATGGCCCGGCTGGTCGACGAGGTCTTGCTGATCCGTGCCGGTAAGGAGCGGAGCGTGGCTGCTACCAAGACCTACACCGGCCAGCTTCTCATGTTTCACTTGCTGGCTGCAGCCTTGCAGCGAGGCAAAGGTCTCGAAAAGCTTCAACAGCTTCCCGAATTGGCAAGTCGGTGTCTGGAACTTGAGCCGGTGATTCAAAACCTCGTAGAACGCTATCGGTTCATTAACCACTGTCTGGTTGTTGGCCGAGGTCTGGTTTATGCCAACGTCTACGAGCTTGCCATCAAGCTCATGGAGACGTGTTACGTGGTATCTGAACGATTTTCTTCTGCCGATTTTCTTCACGGCCCCGTGGCCATGATCGAGGCGGATTTCCCGGTGATCGTGTTCGCACCGCCGGGAAAGACATTCACTGAGATGAAACGTCTAACACACCAGTTACGGGCTCTGAAAGCTGAAACGTTGGTGATCTCCAGTGAAGCTTCGATCCTTAAGCAAGCCACACGGGCTTTGCGAATCCCCGTCAAGATCGACGAGTTTCTTGCTCCCATTCCATATATCATTCCCGGCCAGTTATTTGCAGCGATGTTGGCTGCAGTGAAGGGACTGAGCCCCGACCGACCGAGATCGCTGAAGAAGGTAACCAAAACGCTGTGAGGACTTGACAGGAATTGACGATTGGGTGACTGAGTCATTGCGACTCAGTGATCCACTTGTCAACGATTCAATCGTCAACAAAAAATGAATCTGCTGCTAAACCACCTGCTGACTGAAGAGCGCAATCCAGCGTCGATGAGGATCGACCTGGAAACCACCCAGGGGATGCTGCGCATTATCAACCAGGAAGACCAGAAGGTGGCCGCTGCGGTAGCGGCCGAGATTCCGCAAATTGCCGAAGCCGTGGACTTGGTTACTGAGGCCTTCAAGAACGGTGGCAGGCTCCTCTATGTCGGTGCAGGCACCAGCGGACGGCTGGGCATTCTGGACGCCAGTGAGTGCCCTCCCACTTTCAATGTGTCTCACGAGCTGGTTCAAGGCGTCATGGCTGGAGGTATGAAAGCCGCGGTGAGGCCCGTGGAAGCTTCTGAAGACAGCGAGCGCGCCGGTGCCGCTGCCCTGAAGAAACGAAAATTGACAGCCCGGGACGTTGTGGCCGGCGTTGCCGCCAGTGGACGAACTCCCTATACTTTGGGAGCGATGAAATATGCCAGGAGCATCGGGGCCAAGGTGCTGAGCATCACGTGCAATCCCAAGTCGAAGATGGCTGCTTTGGCGGATGTCTCGATCGCACCCGTGCCCGGTCCGGAAGTGTTAACGGGATCGACTCGAATGAAGTCGGGTACTGCACAAAAGCTGGTGCTCAACATGATCACGACGGCGAGCATGATCAAACTCGGATACGTCTATAGTAACCTGATGATTCACGTTCAGATGAAGAACGAGAAATTGCAGGAGCGTGGCCGGCGTATCGTCATGTCGGCAACTGGCACCGATTACTCAGCTGCCGACCGGGCTCTGAAGCAGGCCCAAGGTGACATTAAGACCGCCATCGTCATGCTGAAGCGAAAACTAAGCCGCAAAGAAGCTTTGCGAAGGCTGAAAGAGTCCCACCTGAATCTTCGGGCCGCTTTGGCAGAATGACGGGGACAACTCGCCCGCACTCTCCAGGAAATCTAACCTAACATGTCCAAGTTCGCGATTTTTACGAAGAACATCATCACGCCAGATACAGTCATTCCCCAGGGTGTGGTGCTGGTTGAAGGGAAGAAGATCCTCGAAGTCGGCCATCGCTTTGAGGTCGCCTTTGAAGACAGCGAGTTTGAGACGCTGCACTTCGAACAGAAAACGTTGGTGCCTGGATTTATCGATGTCCACATTCACGGGGCTCGCGGGCGCGACGTGATGGAAGGGACCCGTGAGGCTGTGGAAGTGGTTTCCAGACATCTCGCCCTCCACGGGACGACTTCTTATCTGGCGACAACTGTGACGGCCTCACCTATCGAGACCATTCAGGCGGTTGAGAGCCTTGGCAAGATCGTTCCCGATGAGACTGGCGGCGCCAGAATCTTAGGGTTGCATCTGGAAGGACCGTTCATCAGTCAGGAGAAACGAGGTGTGCACCCGCCAGAACATATTCGTCCGCCGTCGACACGAATTTTTGATGAGCTGCTGAAGATGTCGAATGATCACGTCAGGCTCATTACCGTCGCACCTGAGATTCCAGGTGGGCTGGACTTTATTCAACACATTCGTTCAAAAGGTGTGCTGGTCTCCTTGGGACACTCCAACGCTACTTATGAGGTTGCGCAACAGGCCATTCGGGCCGGAGCAAGCAACGCGACGCATACCTTCAATGCGATGCGCGATTTTAGTCACCGCCAGCCGGGAGTTCTGGGTGCGGTGCTCACCGACTCAACTGTTTGGACTGAATTAATCGCCGATGGAGCGCATGTCGATCCCATCGCGATTCAGATGCTGCTGAAGTGCAAAGGTCACCGAAAGATTCTGCTTGTGACCGATGGCATCAGCGCCGCGGGAATGCCAGATGGAGACTTCCAATTGGGGAGCTTATTGGTTAAGGTTTCGCAGGGAGTGTGCCGGGTTCCCGAAGGAGCCCTGGCCGGAAGCACTCTGAGTTTGGACCGGGCGTTGCAAAATATGATGCGCTGGACTGGCATCCCCCTGGAAGAAGCGGTTTATATGACAAGCCGCAATGCTGCTGAATCCATTGGTGTGGCAAAGACCAAGGGCAGCATTCAGCCTGGATATGACGCCGACATGGTATTGCTGAACGACGATATGCACGTCCACGCAACCTTCTGCGAAGGCAAGCTGGTACATCAGGACGCAGCGTAACCTCCCCCAGGTATCGAGAGGCACCAAAACTAATGGACAAGATCCTCATCGAAGGCGGGAACCCCTTGTTGGGCACGGTTGAGATCAGTGGTTCCAAGAACGCCGCGCTGCCTGCTTTGGCTGCCACTCTCTTGACGGGTGACGCCGTTGTCCTTCAAAACGTCCCCTGTGTTCGCGACATTCAAACCACGGGTCAGATGCTCAAGGATCTGGGATGTGACACGGACTTCAGAACACTGGAGTCGACCCATTCGTGCCGCGTGTCCGCCCATGACGTTACGTCTTGTGAGGCACCCTACGAATTGGTAAAGACAATGCGGGCTTCGGTGTTGGTGCTGGGGCCCTTGTTGGCGCGCTTCGGAAAAGCGCGGGTCTCTTTGCCCGGCGGTTGCGCCATCGGCGCAAGGCCGATCGATCTGCATATCAAGGCCTTCGAGAAACTTGGAGCGGAGATTGCGATCGAGCACGGTTACGTGGAAGCGCGCGCGCGACGACTGAAAGGCGCAGAGATTTTTTTTGATCGCATTACTGTCACCGGAACGGAGAATCTGATGATGGCCGCTGTGCTGGCCGAGGGCAAGACCGTACTCAACAATGCGGCACGCGAGCCGGAAGTGTCTGACTTGGCAGATTTGCTGAGGGGCATGGGTGCAGAAATCAGTGGGGATGGCAGCAGCGTCATCCACATCAAAGGAGTGGATCGGCTTCATGGCGCCCAACACACCATTATCCCCGATCGCATCGAGACGGGAACATTCCTGGTCGCGGGTGCGATCACCGGTGGCGATGTGGAGCTTCGCTCTTGCCGGGCTGAGCATTTGTCGGCTGTCATTGAGAAATTGGAAGAGACGGGCGTTGTGGTTGAACGAGCGGCCCCCTCGGTTCTGAGGGTGAGCGCTCCCCATGGAATCAAGGCCAGGGATGTGACCACGGTTGAACATCCCGGCTTTGCCACCGACATGCAAGCCCAGTATATGGCTTTAATGACCCAGGGAGAGGGCACGTCGATTGTCACCGAAACTATTTTTGAGAATCGCTTCATGCACGCCAGCGAAATGGTGCGCATGGGAGCCAGCATCAAGATCGAAGGCAATCGCGCGATTGTTTTTGGCAAGACTCAGCTGACCGGCGCAAAGGTGATCGCGTCAGACTTGCGGGCCAGTGCTTCCTTGGTTTTGGCAGGCCTCGTGGCTCAGGGAGAGACGTTGATAGACCGGGTCTACCATTTAGATCGTGGTTACGAACGAATCGAAGAAAAGTTGAAAGGACTTGGAGCCCATATTCAGCGCGTGCGCTAATCCGTTGGAGATATTCAGAGTTTGCGCAAGCGTTGGTCATGTGTGAGAGTGAGCTGATTCATCAATAAAAAAGCGGAAAGCGCATTTCTGCACTTCCCGCTGGAGGTTTGAGGACTGTCTGCCTGGCAGTCTACTCGATTGGCTGCCCCTCGAAGAAGCCGCTCGTTCCTGAAGCGCTGTAAACCCGTGAGGTGGCGATGATGGGTTGGCCGTTGGTCGAAATGATCTCAATCGGACCGTAGCTCGAAACACCAAGACTTTCTAAGATGTTTGCAGTACCGAAGAATCCGGATGCCGGTATCATCACGCCGCGCGACTCACCTTTCACGACGCCCTCTGAATCTCGCGAAATCAAGTCTACGACCGCCGGAGCGCTACCCAAGTTCACGACCACCAGGCTTGACTTGAAGCTTCCGACATTCGCGGTTGATTGAACGATGAGACGAGTAGCACCATACCCTTTGCTGACTGCAAATCCAGGATCATTGGTCAGATTGTCAATCTGCGAAGCCCACCCGAATATTGGTTGGTCGGACTGCAGCTGAATGTATCCATCAACGTTGGCAACGTCTGGGAGGTTCAGCAAGGTTCGGACCACGTTATTCATCTGAGTCAACCCACGGGGCGCGACCAACGTGCTTGTGGAAGCGAGTTCCCTACCGTTTTTGTCGAACAGACGGATCTCAACAGTAGCCGGAAATTCAGTAGGATTGTTGATGCCTAAGTTGGTACGGATCTCACTGTTGTCCACGACATGTGCGATCGTTTGCACCAGCGACGCCTCTGAGTATTTCAACCCTTCGAAGAACCCTCCAGATCGCGTGGTGCTGGACACGCGGGAACTGGCGATGATCGGGACATTGTTTAGGGATGTAATCTCGATCGGTCCATAGTTATCCGTGATGCCGAGCGATTGCAGAACATTCTCAAATGAAACGACACCATTTGGGCCAATTACTAGTGGCGTGCTCGACTGTCCGAGCAGTTGTCCAGAAGTTCCGTACGCTTTCAAGGCTACCTGGGCAGTAGTCACGCCAACATTCATTACAACCAACGATGAACTGAATGTGCCGATATTTGCTGAAGAAGGAATCAGAATTCTTGTCGCTCCGGTGCGCTTACTGAGCAACATGCTGGGGTCATTCGTGGTATTGTCGATCTGTGATGCCCAAGCACTGATCGGCTGATCACTTTCCAAGTAAAGGTTGGCTTGAATGTCGCTACCAACGCTTTCTTCGAACAGGAAGCGGGCGACACTGTTGATTTGCTTCAACCCCTCCGCTTCTACCTGAACAGTTTTTCCGCCAAGCACCATCCCTTCCGCATCGACGAGTGTCAAGCTGACGTTGGCCTGGGTCTCGGACAGACTGTTGATACCCAAGTTCGTACGGAAGCGGCCGTTTTCGACAATCGAAGGAATGAAGATGGCCTCTGGAGACGGACGCGCCTGCTGGCTGACGCGGTCGGAAGTCTTGAACATCAGCACTCCAGACCTCACCCTATTATTGCTTGCATCAACGGCTGTGAGCCGATACCGGTAGAGCGTCGATGGGCTAAGGCCGGTCAACTGCACGGCGTGGTTTGTGGCGGAGGATGGATCGAATCCATTAAAGGCATAGGTGTAACCTGGTCCATATTCGATGAAGCCGGTTGACGACTTGTCCGTGGTCCAGTTGACGGTCACAGAAGTGTTGCTTACGTTTGAAAGCGTGATCTCCAAGAACTTGATTGGAGCGTCGGGATTCTCGTTCGGGTCGCTGCCATCTTTGGTCTTAAAGCTGAGGATCTCAGAAAGAACCTGGTTACCAGACAAATCCTTTGCGATCATCCGGTAGGTATAGCTGGTCCCGCCAGAAAGGTTTGCCAGGGTCACAGCATGGTACTTGCTGGACACCGTGGTCAAGCCGGTGAGACTTCCCAGCAGGGAGTTTTGTCCATATTCAACTTGAACGTAGGCTTCCTCGTTCGTGCTGAAGGAAACAACCGCTGAAGAGGAGGTGATGTTGACAACCGAGACCCCAGAGATTACCGGCGGCACTGCGTCGGGTCCGCCAATAATCGTGGCAACTTCTTCAGAGAGCTCTCCGGGTACACCCTGTTTATCCACTCCCCGAACAGCCATGTAATATGTTTTCCCAGCCTCAAGGGTAATTGTGGCTTCGGGACTCATGCCCACATCTTGAGCTCCGCTGTAGGCCCTAGAGGATTGTCCCCAGACAACTGTATAGCCGGCGAGTTCAGGATCTTCAATCGGATCCCATGCCAGGCCCACTCTTCCAGTCTCCGCTAGCAACGAACTGGGCATTGTCATGAAAATCGCGTAAAGAATAATTCCAAGATAAGTTAAAGAGTATCGGTTCCCCATCGTTAGTAGCCCTTTGGTCGTAGGTTGAACTTCGCCCCCCCAAAAGCAACCGATAAGCCTAAATAGAGCTGCTTTGCTGCAGATGTATTCTTTTGCAAAGATGTTCTTTCAAGATACTTTTAATAAAGAACTTAAATTTCTCTCTGGGGTCTTGGAATCGCGTAAGATCACCCCTGTTTGGGCTTCAAGTAACTGTGACCGGGGACAGATCTGTGATCGGTTTCCCAAGCATGTTCACTTGGCTGCGCCAGGGGACAAAAATCTAGTAACACTCTTGTCTTAGGGAGTTCGAGAAATGAATGCTGGTTGGTTTCAACCTTGTGATGTGAGGAGATTCGCGATGAGAGGGGCTTTCGTTTCGAACGAAGTGGGAAGAAGAGGATTCATGGTGCCGCCCCGGATTGGGCGAGAGTCCCTAGGACTGAGTCCAACCAAATAGCGATTCGAGCTCCATAGAAATGAACAGCCCTTTTTATTCAGTCCGAAGAGTCGTCCTATCCAACCGGAATTTCCGAAAACAAAAAAGGCAGCCGTTTCTTCGGCTGCCTAGTTTAGAGATCCGTTGAGACTGCTAATCAGCCGGTGATTCGAGGCTTTCCCGGTGCGCCAGAGCCTGCCACCAACCTTGAACGATCAAGACCGTTGGTCTGTGCGCCATTGACTGTGACAATGACTAATCCACTAGTAGCGTTCTGCGGAACAGTCACAGTGATGGAAGTTGCAGACCAGCTTGAGACTTGCGCGACACTACCATTGAAGGTTACTTTGCTGGTTCCTTGTGTAGCTCCGAAACCCGTACCAGTGATCACAACGCTGTTGCCAGCGGAGCCCCGATTGGCGACAGCGATGTGATCGAGAGGCTGATGGGCGTCGCTTGAGTGTGGGCAGTGCTGGAATAGTTCAAGGCAGTGTCGTAGGTGAACGCTGAGTAATAGTAGGTGACGCCGTTGATAAGGCTCAAGTGATCAAAATAGTCTGTTGCTCCTGCTACGCCCGGGCGGTCAGTCGCCAGAATGCCATCTGTCTTGCTTGTTGGGTAATTCCGTCCGTTCGATATCGAAGCATCACTCCTTTGAAATCAGCGTCGGTCGGGTTGGTCCAGTTCAGAGAAACGCGGCCGTTGCTCGGGATCGCTGTGAAATTAGTCACGTCGTTCGGCGGTGTTGTATCCAGAGCTTTTGTCGTGAAGGTGAAGTTTGGCGAAACCACGGTCGAGCCACCCTCATCTTTGAGAGCGCACTCGGAATTGATAGGTGGTTGCCGGCTGGAGGTTCGTCAACGTCTGGCTGTGGCTCGCCAGCGTGTGCTGTCCAGAGTCGTCATGCTGCCGTAAGCCGCCGTGGTCCCGTACTCAACTTGACTGTCAGCGGGCTTGTTGGTTTGCCAGGAGACTACTGACAGAGTTAGTTGCCAGCGAACTGGTCGAAATGGCCGAAGCCGCAAGGACCCACCCAGAGAGCTTCGGCGGATGCGGTTCCCTCAACTCGGTTGGTGTCGTATCCGGCTATGACGAGGTAGTAACGGACGCCTTCGGTCAAGCCCTGAAGTGTGTGGCTGGTTTTGTTCCCAACATCGACAGATAGGGAGTAGCTCCCGAAGCAGTTCCATACTTGATTTTGTATCCTGACAGCCGACTGTCTTGGATTGGATCCCAAGAAAGAAGTAATGATCCTCCAAAGACGGATTCTGGAACAGTTAGAAGAACTGCAATGGTAAGGATTGAGGCAGCGAGGCAGGAGGAGCTTGTCTTTTTGAACATATGACCTTGCAAAGTCGACTCTTCGAGAGATTCACCTTCGTCGAAGGGCAGCTTTGCAAGGCATGTCCAAATTACTCTATTTTATGTTTTAGATTTTTTTAATACATATTGATACTTTTAAATCAACATGGTAGTACGACAAAATGATGCTTCTTTGGTGAGTCTGCGAACCAGGATGAACCCCCTTTAAATACAATTGCGTAACTCACCAAGGCACTGGGCTCGGATTCGTCACATTAACCGCCCAGTTTCATCTCTTCACTCTGATCCTTCCAGGAGGAACGAGTCTCCCGTTGATCTTGAAGTTCACACCATTGCTGGGTGTTTTGTTCACAGTAACCACGACAGGCCCGCTGGTTGCACCGCTCGGAACGGAGGCCGTGATTGATGATTGTCCCCATGAAACCACCGGGGCTGCAACGCCAGCAAACGTCACAACTCCTGCAGTCGAAACGGCTCCAAATCCCTTGCCGTTGATCACTACCTGTGTGCCAGTCGTCCCTCCAGTCGGACTGAGGGCAGAAATCAGAACCTCGCTGGGTGTCACGAAGGTTAAGTCTGCAGACTGGGCAACCGAACCGCCGGCGTCGCGAGACTTTACTCGGAAGTGGTAGGTTGTTTCAGGGAGTAGATTCGTCAACGTTTGACTGTGACTTACACTCTCCGTGGAGTCTAGGAGAGTTGACATTCCATAACCTGTGGTCGGCCCATAGAACACCTGCCCATCACTGGCCTTGTTCGTTTGCCAGGTGATTGCCGCAGACGTTGCTCCAACCAAAACCGCTGCAACATTGGACGTCGCTAGCACAACCCCAGAAGCCTCTAGAGAAGGCACTCCTTCAACGTGAGCCGCGTCATAGGCCACAACGACAAAATAGTACCGGGTGCCATCAATGAGGTTCGGCAAGACTTGGCTGGTGGACAATCCGGCGTCGACAGAGGTTATGTAGTTCCCTGATCCAGTTCCATACTTCAGTTTGTAACCGGCCAAGCGACTATCTCCGACTGAGTCCCAGGAAATCAGCAGCGATCCTGCAAGACCGACTTGGCTGAATGCTCCAATTGAAAATAGGAAGATCAAAAAGACTCGGAGTGGGTTAGGACTTATTCTGGCAGCCATTCGATGAACCTCACGCTATTGTTGTACTCCAGCTAATCCTCGTCCAGCTCTTCGCAATCATTGGCCCATTTTAGAGAAGTCTTGTAGGTTCAGGAATGATTTCTAAACTAAATAGTATTATAATGTTGTATTACATAGTAAATATCTAAAAACAATATAAAAATATTCAATCAATACACCTACCAGTTTCTGGTTATTTTTATTAGGGCTTCCAAACGGTCACAAAACTGTAGTCAGAAGAGCTTATTTCTGAATCCTGCGGTGGAATTTCGTATCTGGTGAGATCGATCTACGACGACGAAGGCGGACTGTCGTTGGGGATCGTGACAGTAACTGGGGTCACGACCTCCGTTTCTTGGATCTTGTTCCCAAGCTCCTTCAAGTGCAGGTCGAGCTGTGGATAGGGGATTCGGACGCCCTCATGCTTGAACTTTTCGAAGATCGCAAAATTGAGTTGGCTGATGAGGACACCTCGCCGATGCAGCAGCCGTGAGCTCCAGACACGCAACTCAAACTTCAAGGCACTTTCGCCAAACTCCTTGAAGATGACGCGTGGAGGAGGATCCTCAAGCACGTTCTCATTGTCTTTCGCAACTTCCAGAAGCAGCTTTTCGACTAGCCGAATGTCGGAATCATAAGCAACTTGCACAGGGACACGAAATCGAACTTTTGAGTCCCCATGACTCCAGTTGATGACATTAGAAGAAATAAAACTTGAATTGGGGATGATAATCGCGATGTTGTCGTTGGTGCGTACCGTAGTACTGCGAGCGGCGATGTGAACAACATCTCCGTTGACGTCTCCGACTTCAATGCGATCGCCAATCTTGATGGGCCGTTCAAAAAGGATGATGATGCCACTAATGAAGTTATTCGTAACGTTCTGCAGGCCAAATCCGACGCCAACGCCTATCGCACCAGCCAAGAAAGAAAGCGCACTGAGATTGATCCCCAGTGTTGGTAGTCCAACAAGAAAACCAAATGCCAAAACCAGGTACTGGGTAAACGTTGCGACGGCATGCTGAACCCCCAGATCCAGAGGCGTCCTGCTCAGAATCCGCTTGAGAAGAACTCGCCGGGATGCGCGCGCCAGAAGGACAGTGAGGCTGACAAAAACAATGACTTGGAGGACCGTGTAGATTGATATCTCGGTGGTTCCTCGCGTAATGATTGGCGAGAAGATCACCCTTTCAAGCGAACGGAACACGCCGACTAGGAGAGATAGCAGGCGATGCGACAAAGGTTCGGTCTCGGGTACGAGTTCGAGGACGCCCAGTACCGTGAGTATCCAAAGACTCAAGCTAGCCAAACCGAATCCCCATGACACCAAGCCCTTGAACAGTCCGGCCAAGGGCTGATCCTTTCCAAGACGGCCTCGAATCCTTCGACTAATCCGAACCAGAAGAACTTGGCTGACTGCAGCCAGTACGCCGATCAGAAGGAGCATCCATAGAGGAACTGAGTTCTTCATGGCCTAACCTTTCACGAATGCGGTCCTGCCTTCGCTCAAGATTGATGATTCAGGCATTGGTTTCATGTTATCGAGTTTCGGCGATGGGTGACAAGCAGTCGCGCAAAAAACGGAGTGAGGGCAGAGACAATCAGCAACCACTCGGCGGCTATTTCGAGGGACAGAGTCCGTCAACTCCGGGCCCAGTAGTCTTGGGCTGGCGTAGTGTTTCGGGTGCCGCCGCACCTTGGCGGGTAACGATAAGGACGACGGCGGCAATGATCACACCCATAGCGAGAAGCATCCGGGTAGTGACCGCCTCGCCAGCAAGCAGCCATCCGAGAAACACCGCAACAACAGGATTCACATAGGCGTACGTTTGAAGCTCGCGCTGGTGTTGTTACTCTCAGGAGCCAAACATAGGCAGTAAGAGCGATGAGGGAACCAAAAACGAGCAGATAAAGGGCAGCAAGCCAAGAACGGACGGAAGCATTGGCCAGGTCTATCGTTTTCCATTCGCCCGTCAGGATTCCAACGAATAGCAAGCACAAGCCTCCGCAGAGCGTTTGTATGCCAGTAGAAAGAACCGGCGAATCGGTCCCAGCCAATCGAACGCGGCCGTGTCGGTCGCGTACCAACGGCGAAAACAACAAGCTTGCTCCTGAGAAGCGAAGAATCAACCCCGCCGTCACAGTCCACGCCGGACGCCTGCCGCCGGGCCTCACCCAGTCAAGTACCAACAGCGGCTCTGTGCGATCAGAAGAGTCATCCCGCAGACGACGCCACCGTTGCCGCGGAGCAACATCAAAACTCCGATGGCCAACGCTGGAGGCCAATGCCCGCGGCGGGGCGAAGCGGCTCCGCGCAGACGTGTCCAACCGTAGAGGACCACTCCTGCAACGACAAAACGGGCACCTGCCATCGACGAATCGCCAGGTAGGTCGCCCCCCAAATCAGGTAGAGGGCCGCAAACGCCGCAACGATTTTCCATTTGAAAACATTTGCTTTCATGGCCGTCCTAGCTCAAATGCAGGACGACCATCTTTACGTCTGTCATTTCCTCCACGGCGTATTTCGGGCCTTCCTTGCCAAAACCACTCTCTTTGAGCCCTCCGTAAGGCATCAAATCCGCCCGCCACTGGGGTCCCCAATTAATGTGTAGATTCCCCGAGTCCACTTCTCTTGCAAATCTCATTGCCCAGTCGAGGTTCCTGGTAAAAATTCCGGCCGAGAGTCCGTAGTTCGTGTCGTTCGCTAAAGCAATTGCGTCTTCAATGGTGGCAGCAGGAGAAACGGCCACGGCTGGGCCGAAAAGCTCCTCGCAGGAGATGCGCATCTCGGGCCTCACGTCCGCAACGAGTGTCGGAGCGTGCAGGGCACCCTGACGCTCGCCGCCAGAGACGACCCGAGCTCCCGCCGCCTCGGCTTGATGAATCCAGGATTGCACTCGAATGGCATCAGCCTCACGAACCATCGGCCCCATGGCAACGCTTTCATCCAAGGGATTCCCGGTGCGAATTGCCTGTACTTTGGGTGTCAGTCGCTCAATCAGTTCTTCGTAGACCGGCTTCAGCGCTAGCAGGCGCTGCGCGCTGATACAAACCTGACCCGCGTTGCTGTATCCGGTGACCACCACCGCCTGGCACACCTTGTCCAAGTCTGCATCGGGCATGACGATCAGAGGTGCATTGCTGCCAAGTTCCATAGTGACTTTCTTCAGCCCAGCCTGGCGACAGATCTCTTCCCCCACGTCGCGGCTGCCTGTAAAGGTGATCTTTCGCACTCTCCCATCCGAGCAAAGTGCCTTGCCAAGCTCACCGCCGCTGCCCGTGAGGCATTGAATGCCCGAGGGTGGTAACCCAGCTTCCAATAGAATTGCGGTCAGCTTTAGAGCCGAAAGGGGGGTGTCCGTTGCCGGTTTGAGGATGACGCTGTTTCCCGCCGCAAGGGCTGGTCCCACTTTGTGTGCCACGAGGTTGAGCGGGAAATTGAACGGACTGATAGCCAAGACTACTCCACAGGGTACACGCAAGGTAAAACCCAAGCGGTTCCCCGCCCCGGGAGCGCCATCTAGGGGAACCATTTCTCCAGCAATCCGCTTTGCCTCCTCAGCCGAAACTATCAACGTTTCAGCAGCCCGGGAGACCTCGAAACGTGCCTCTGCCAGAATCTTGCCTTCCTCCAGGGTGATCGTTCGCGCCAAGTCCTCCAACTGGTTCTCGACCATCTCGGCAGCCCGTTTCAGGATCTTGTAGCGGTCAAATCCGGAAAGCTTGCGCATGACGTGGCTTCCTTGGGACGCAGCCTTCAAAGCTGTATCAACATCACCCAGTGAAGCCCTCGGGACCGTATCCACGGTCCGGCCATCGTATGGATTCAGGACCTCGATCTTCTCAGAACGATCCTGCCAACTCTCCATAAGAAACATCTTCATAGGTCCAAATTCCTTTCGATCTTAAGAAAGACTTGTCGATGGTTTGTTGTGATGAGTTATCTCGCGACCGCAGGTTCGAAACCCAGCAGGACCAGCTCTTGGTTGCTACTGAGTCAGGTTGCCTTGTTCAGTTGGGGCATTATTCCATAAAAAAAGGCCCTGATCTCAGGGCCTTTTTTACTTCAACGCAGATTTGACAGGTCTCAGTTATTCAAAGCCTTGCTCTTCGTTGTTTTGGCAGATTTGGCTCGGGCCTTCCTGGGTGGGGGTGCGGGGGCAAGGATGTCCGTCCGCTCGAGTCGCACGATGCTGGTTACAAATTTTCTTCGCCCATTTTCATCGAAGTCTATGACCGTATGCATGTCATTGACCTCGCTGATCGTTCCTAACCCGTAAATCGAGTGATTGATTCTTTCATTTGGGGCAAATCCAGTGGAATTCTTTGCCATGCTTACCTCCGTCTAGGGCGGGGAGACTGGCCTGTGATCTCCGAACCTCAATGCGTAGACGCGTGTTAGCACACGCGTAACTCTCATATATTAACACAGATTCAGCCGCATTTCGTCAGCCAATTCTTGTGACCGAGCCATCTGAGGCATACTGTAGAAGGGGGAGCCTATCGGATATCGTATTTCTTAACAAAATACCTAAAGGAACGGAACGACATCTTGAGAAGCTCTGCCGCCCTAGTCTGAACTCCACCTGTCTTTCTCAAGGCCTCAACAATGTATGATTTCTCAATTTCCTCGATGTGTTTTTCCAAGTTGATTCCTGACTCAGGGATCTTGTCAGAGCCATTGCTTTCCGATGGATTCATGCGGCTGATCTTCGGAGGGAGGCGCTCGGCCTTGATTTCTTCGGTGGTCTCGAATGCCACGGCACGTTCAATGGTATTCTCCAACTCTCGGACATTCCCTGGCCAGTCATGCTGCTCCAGGCAGCGCATAGCTTCCTCACTGATGCGGAGGATGGAGCGCTGCATCTGCTCATTGAACTTCTTGAGGAAGTGCTCAGCCAGCAACGGAATGTCCTCCTTGCGGTCACGCAAGGGTGCAATCTCGAGCGGAATGACGCTGACACGATAGTAGAGGTCTTCTCGAAACTTGTTTTCGGCAACCAGCTTCAACAAATTCTTGTTGGTGGCTGCAATGACGCGTGCATCGACCGAGATTTCTTCAGTGCCGCCCACCCGGCGGAACTTTTTCTCCTGTAGCACGCGCAAAATCTTCACCTGCATCGCCAGACTCATTTCACCGATCTCATCCAGGAAGATGGTTCCCTTGTCTGAAACCTCGAACAAACCCTTCTTGTTCATCGTTGCACCGGTGAAAGCCCCCTTCATGTAGCCAAACAGTTCGCTCTCCAGCAGAGTTTCTGGAAAGGCGCCGCAGTTGATGGAAACAAAGGGCATGTCCGAACGGCTGCTCTGCAAATGAATGGCTCGAGCAGCCAGTTCCTTGCCGGTTCCGCTCTCACCTGTGATTAGAACGGTGCTTTGGGTCGAACCAACGGTTTCGATAGCATGGAACAGTTCCTTCATCTTCCCGCTGCTTCCGATCATGTTACTCAGACCATTCTCGTGGCTGAAGTGTCTCTTCAACAGCCTGTGTTCCTGCCGAAGTCTGTAGAATTCAAGCGACTTTGAAACGGCAATCTTCATTTCATCGATAAAGTTCTCATTGTCCTTCAGGATGTAGTCTGCGGCTCCGATCTTGAGAGCTTGAATGGCGTTCTCCGTCGTAGCATATGCAGTCATCATGACAACGAGAGTTTCGGCGCTCGCTGACTTCACGTCGCGCAGCAGATCAATACCGCTTCCATCCTTCATCTTGATGTCAGAGATAACAAGGTCAAACACGTTTGATTTCAGCTGCGACAAGGCGTCCTGGTAACCGACAGCCAAAGTAACGCTGTAACCTTCTTTCTTGAACACTACCTGCAACACCTCTCGCAGTGAGCGTTCGTCATCAACAATGAGAAGTTTCGACATTTCTGACCTCAATGAGACATCTGCCGGGGCAATGTTATCTGAAACGTGGTTCCTTCACCCTTCGCCGACGTCACTTCGATCGCACCGCGATGGGCGGCAACAATCTGGGAAACTACTGTCAGACCCAGTCCCACACCGTCACTGAATGAAGATTGGAAGGGATGAAAAATCTTCTCCTGCTCTTCTTGCGTCAAGCCGGTGCCGGTGTCGCGAAAACTGATCTTGACCGATCCTTCCGGTACGTCTTCCAGCTCTATCGAAAGTCTGCCGCCGTCAGGCATTGCCTTCACAGCGTTCCCGCAAAGATTCCAGTAGACCTGCTTGAGCAGATCCGGGTCGCCCTGGCAATACCATGAATGCTTCGAATCCACATTGCACTCGATCTGATGGCGCTTCGAAATCTCGGGACTGTTCTTGATCAAGTTAATGGTGTCGCAAGTCAATTCCCTCAGATCAACAACCCGGGGGGAATAATTGAGCGGTTTGGCGTAGGCAAGAAAATCGGTGATGATTCGGTACAGTCTCTTGATCTCAACCGAAATGTTTTCGGCGAGTTGCTGATGTTCTGCATCGAGCGGCAACTCTGCCCGCAGAACGTGAAAGGACCCGGATATGGCGGTCAACGGATTGCGGATCTCGTGAGCGATGGTCGCAGCCATACTGCCCATTACAGCCATGCGATCTGTTCGGGCAACCTGTTCCTCAAGGGCCTTGATTTCTGTCAGGTCTTGAAACGTGTAGACGTAGCCGACATGCCGCTGATCGTCCAAGAGGAATTGTGAGACGGTGAAACCAAGATGGGTGTCAGTGCCGCGACCATTCTTGATGGTCTTTTCGAAGCGGAAAGGAAGGGACTGTTCTGGAGAGCCGGCTCCCGCCCAATTCGCCTGGCCGAAGACCTCGCTAACATGAGTTCCCACAATGCGGTCATGTCGGTAACCAGTAATTTCGCTGGCAGACCTGTTAAAGAGAGTAATGACTCCCTCAAGGTTCGTTGCGAAAAGGCCGCCTCGCATACTGTTGATGATGTTTTCGTTAAAAGCTTGAAGCGTTGCCAATTCGCCTCTCTTGTCTTCAAGCTCCGAACCAGTGCGCTTGAGGCTTTCGGACAGGTAACTGCTCAGATAAGCCACCGCATAGAACGCAAAAATGTTCGTCCCAATAAGGTACTTGACCGTCCTGGGTTCGATCAGTGTGTAAACGGTAGATGGAAGAATCCCATGCTGAGTAAGAACATACTGTCCCGCAAACATTACGGAGCACAGGCTGGCCGTTATCAGTGCGCCTTTCCGGTAGAGCAGAATGCTCGCCATGATGATGGTCAGCGAATAGAGAAACGGGAAGTAACTGTCGACGCCACCTGTGAAGTACACGATGGCGGACGTGAAGCAAAGGTCGCAGAGAACCTGAAAGTAAGCCTGCCCAACATAGTTGGCGTTGAGGCGCAGCAGCGCAAAGTGGAGTGCGGCGACAACGAAGATGCACAGAGTCGTTCGGAACAAACCCGCGGCCGAATCGGCGTTAACCGAGGCCGACTCCACGCCCAAGATGACTCCGAGAAGAGTCGTCGCCACGACAATTCGGAGCTTGATGAGCCATGAAAGCCAGTCATGAATGTTCTGGGGCATAGGAGCAACAAAAAAGGTCAAAGGGCGCAGGCGAAAGGGTCAAGGAAAACCCTTAACCCTTGACTGCTGGCCTTTGACCCTGTTTCAACCTGACAACTTTGAGATTAGTGAGAATAGCGGCAAATACATTGAAATCACGATTCCGCCTACAATGACACCCAGTACCAGAATCATGATCGGCTCGATTGCTGTCAACAAATCGGCGACCGCCGCATCAACCTCGTCCTCAAAAAATTCCGCCACCTTGGTCAGCATATTATCCAGAGCGCCTGTTTGTTCACCCACCGCAACCATTTGGGTCACCATCGTCGGAAACACTCCCGACTCGCGCAGAGGTTCGACAATCGTCTTCCCCTGTTCGATGGACGTTCGGGTTTCCATTATGGCCTTCTCAATAACAGCATTGCCCGCAGTTCGCGCGGTGATGGCCAACCCTTCGAGAATCGGTACGCCGCTGGTGATCAATGTCGACAGGGTCCGGGAGAAACGTGCGACTGCAATCTTTCGCAGCACGTTACCAAGAACAGGAACCTTCAGCATCAACCTATCAACAGTCATTCGTCCAGGAGGAGTTTGATAGTAACGGCGAAATGCGTAACCGAGCCCAATAGCGGCAGGAACCATGAAAATGATGTACCGCCCAACAAAATTGCTCATAGCGATAACCATGCGCGTCGGTAGGGGCAGCCCTGCGTCCAAACTCGCAAATAGGTTGACGAAAATAGGTACCACCTTCCAAAGGATCAAGATGATGACGCCGACGGCAATCGACAAAACTGCCACTGGATATACCATGGCCGATTGAACGGCGCGTTTCAGCTTGACTGCCTTTTCGATGTAGGACGAAAGCCGCTGAAGGATTGTGTCGAGAATACCTCCGGCTTCGCCGGCTGCAATCATGTTGGTGTACAACGAGTCAAAGACCTTGGGATGCTGGCTCATGGCGTAAGCAAGTGTTGAGCCGCCTTCCACTTCAGTTCGCACCGCCTGCAGGACTCCTGCGAACACCTTGTTCTCCTGCTGCTGTGCCAAAGCCTCCAGGCACTGCACCAAGGGAAGGCCCGCGTCGATCATGACTGAGAACTGTCTGGTAAAGATCGCCAGCTCTTTGGTTTTTACTTTTCCGCCCAGTTTGGGAAGTGAAAGCTCTTTGCCTTTCTCTTTCACCATCAGCGGACTGATTTGTTCCCGGCGTAGTGCCGCCAGCAACGCTTGCTTTGTATCCGCTTCCCGCTCGCCGCGAACTTCCACTCCAGCTCTGGACTTTCCTCGGTACGCATAAACCGGCATGAAAACTCTCCTTCGCAACTGGTGTAACCCGTCGCTCAGGTACGCGCTCTTTGAAATACCCTACGCGACTTCCTACTCGACGAACTTCATTCTGAAAACCTGCGCTATCTGCGACCAGCGATCGGTGTCGGAGCCGGGCGGCTCGGGGCCGCCGGTCCGCGGTTGATCATGTCCTGGAGCTCGTCCGGATTGCTCGACCTGATCAGCGCAGTCTGCAGCGTGATTTGTTTGCTGTGGTAGAGGGCCGCAAGCGACTGGTTGAACGTCTGCATCCCATACTTCTCCTGACCCGTCTGCATAGCCGAGTAAATCTGGTGAATCTTGTCTTCTCGAATCAGGTTCCGGATTGCAGCATTGGGCACCAGGATCTCCATGGCCATGGCGCGTCCGGATCCGGAAGCTTTTGGTAGCAGCGCCTGACAGAGAATTCCTTCTAGAACCAATGAAAGCTGGGCCCGAATCTGCGACTGCTGGTGTGACGGGAAAACGTCGATGACACGGTTAATGGTCGAGGCCGCCGAATTTGTGTGCAGAGTGCCAAAAGTCAAGTGGCCCGTCTCAGCAATTCGAAGAGCTGATTCGATGGTTTCCAAATCGCGCATTTCACCAATCAGAACAACATCGGGATCCTGGCGAAGAGCCGCCCGCAACGCGTTGGCAAAGCCGTGAGTGTCTGCGTGCACTTCACGCTGGTTTACTAGGCAGCCTTTGTGCCCATGCAAATACTCGATAGGGTCTTCAATCGTAATGATGTGGTCGTGCCGGTCGGTGTTGATTTTGTCCAACATTGCAGCAAGCGTCGTTGACTTGCCACTACCAGTCGGTCCGGTGACTAATACCAAGCCACGGGGCTTATCGCACATCGTCTTGAGCACCGGTGGCAAGTTGAGGGTGTCGAAGGACCGGACTTCATATGGAATAGATCGAAAAACCGCGCCAACAGCACCGCGCTGATTGAAGATGTTGCCGCGAAATCGAGATAGCCCTTTGATGCCGAACGAGAAGTCGATTTCGAGTTGTTCCTCGAACCGATGCTTCTGAGTATCCGTAAGAACACTGTAGGCAAGTTGCTTCGTATCGGGAGCAGTCAGTGGCTGAAATTCCGTCAGCGGGTGCAAATGTCCGTCTACGCGCACCTGCGGTGGGGAGTTTGTGGTCAGATGCAAGTCAGACCCGCCCATTTCAGTCATTTTCTTTAGTAAGTCGCTCAGAGACAGCGCAGACATTCGTGTTCCTCTCCTTGTCAACACATGACGGATCAGCCCCGTGCGAAGCCGGATGCTGACCGTTAGAGCTATTTCACTGTTTCGCGCAAAACTTCTTCCATTGTCGTCACACCGTCGCGGAGCTTCTGCAATCCGCTCGCTCGCAGAGTGATCATTCCATTCTCGATCGCTTTCTTCTTGAGCTCCAAAGATGACGCACCAATCAAGATGAGCTCTCGCAAGTCGTCGTTGATCTCCATCACCTCATAGAGGCCAACACGCCCCTTGTAACCGGTACCATTGCATGTGCCACAGCCTTTGCCGCGATACATCACAACCTTCTTGGCTTCCGCAGGCGCAAATCCAGCATCGACCAGCGCTTGAGCTGGAGTGCTGTGCTCTTCCTTGCAATCCTTGCAAACGCGGCGGATCAATCGCTGTGCGCAGATGAGGTGAACGGAGGTCGCCACGAGGAATGGCTCAATACCCATGTTCATCAAGCGACTGATTGTCGAGGGCGCGTCATTCGTGTGGAGCGTGCTGAGCACAAGGTGGCCCGTCAACGCCGCCTTAATGGCAATCTCTGCCGTCTCGAAATCGCGGATTTCGCCGACCAGAATGATGTTCGGATCCTGCCGCAAGAACGACCGAAGTGCAGCGGCAAAATTGAGCCCGATCTGTTCCTTCATCTGCACCTGGTTAATGCCAGGCAGGTTGAATTCGACGGGATCCTCGGCAGTCATGATGTTGGTATCGATCTTGTTGAGCTGGAAAATCGACGAATAGAGCGTGTTGGTCTTGCCGCTTCCCGTCGGTCCTGTGACCAGCACCATCCCGTACGGCTTGAGAATGGCAGACTCGAATTTTTTCAAAGACTCAGACTCAAATCCCAGACGCGTCATATCCAGCATCAGGTTGTCCTTGTCCAACAAACGCATGACAACCTTCTCGCCGTAGAGCGTCGGCAGAATTGAAACGCGAAAATCGAGGTCTTTGATCTTGCCCTCGTTCTTCATCTTGATCTTGATGCGACCGTCTTGAGGCAGGCGCTTCTCTGAAATGTCCAACTTCGCCATGATCTTGATACGCGAGATGATCGCGTCACGCAGCTTCAGCGGTGGGTTCATGATGCTGCACAACACACCGTCAATGCGAAACCGGACACGAAACTCCTTTTCGTAGGGCTCAATGTGGATGTCGCTGGCGCCCCGCTTAAGAGAATTGGAGAGGATCAAGTTCACCAATTTGATGATCGGTGCTTCCTCAGCGGCCTGTTCCAACCCCTCCAAATCAATCGCTTCCTCTTCCGCTGCCAGTTCAAGAGAAGTATCGTCGCCCGCCTCCATTAGCTTGTTATCAACGACAGCGATGTCCTCCATCACTTTCTTGAGCTCGATCGCGTGTGTCGTGCCGTAGTACTTGTCAATGGCTTCACGGATGGCGGTTTCCGAAGCCACAACAGGCTCGATGTTAAAGCCGGTCATGAACTTGATGTCGTCCATCGCAAACACATTCGTGGGATCGATCATCGCAATCGTGAGGGTCGAACCCACACGACTGAGCGGCAGGATCTGATACTTCTGTGCCGTTTCTATTGGGATCAGCTTTACGACCGATGGATCGACGTCAAAAAATGACAGGTTGATCGAAGGAACGCCGTATTGGCGCGAAAGAATGGCAGTGATCTCGTCGTCGGTAACGAAGCCGAGCTTGATGAGACAATTTCCCAGCCGCCCGCCGTTGACTCGCTGATGCTCCAGCGCTTCCTTCAGCTGCTGTTGGCTGATAAGACTTTCTTTGACGAGCAGATCGCCGATTTTTGACGACATGATTGACTCTCCCAGAGGAATTCTCGGCAGAACGAGAAAGTTACATTATTGAAAAGTGACAAAAATTGTTACGGTTGATCCTAAGGAGGTACCGTTAGCTTGTCAATCACTTGCGATGGTCTTGCCGCCAAGACAGAACGCATTCCCAAGGGAGAATTGAACCCTACAAAAACCCAGTCTAAGAGCCTGTCCAGTAAACAAGCCATCGACCCGCGTTCATGGAAACATTAGACCGAACAACAAGACCGTCATGGCTTCGCAAGGTCATTGGGTTCCGGCGCTAGTTGAGTCTTTAGGGGCTAACACTGAGAGGAGCTAGCTCAGGAAACGAATGAGCCGGCGGAAAGTGGAGGCTCTAGGTGTGGCTCTGCAGCTGGAATGGGACAAGCCAAACAAGAAAGGCCTCGTAGGTGAACATCAGCGAATTCGCTTTCTGTTCTGCCTACGAGGCCTGTTTTGAGTCAAACATTGCTCTAGTTCAAGGCTCTGTGCAGAATGTGCGTGTTTACCTCCACTGCATTTCGATCTCGTAGTCGTCGGCACCACCCTTGTTGTCATCAATTCTGATGACCGCCGTGTAGTTGTTATACCGGCTGGGCTGCTCCAGCAGTGACACTCGCCCACGACCATCCCGTTTCTTCACCTCCACTCTGACGTCAGCCCTCGGGAGCGGATTTGAAAAGCTAGCCTGTTCGTTGTAGGTCGGCGCTCCACCTCGTTCGATGGATCGAACACGGTTGCCTTGAATTCTCAGCTCAACGTAGTCGTCAACCCGGCCTCTCCAGCTCAGACGGCCAGGACCGCTGTAGTAGCCGTCGCTGTTTCGTGAACCATACCGGTCAGAGCCCCAGTTGCCATTGTATCCGTCGTTCCTGCCATAACGGTCCCTTCCCCTGGACTCTCGATTGTATCCATCCTCGTATCCGCGTCGAAAATCAGCATCCCATCGCCGTCCCGAGTCGGCCCGACGATTGGCTCGTTGCGTCTTCCCTGCCCAATTGGTATCCGCGATTGTAGGAGTCCTGGTCGCGGTGGTCCCATGCCAACAAGCTCTGCGTTCCTAGAGAGCTGTGGGATGAGTTGAACGTTCCGACCGCACCAAGCAATATCGAAGCTGCACAACCGGTAATCAGAATTCTCTTAAGGTTTCTCATGGACAGTGTCTCCTTTGTCAGCGCTCCTCAACCTACCAGGCGCCGTTTCTTCGAAACAGTTCGGAGGGTTAGAAAGACACTCATCGTGCTTGGTTGCCCAGATCACAATGATTCCCGTTTCAAGGCTCGTGCAATTGGTACACCGAACAGGGCGGCGTTTCGGTGTAATCACGGTTTCCCGATGGATCGGCTGGGGTTAGCTCAAAAGTATATTTCCTAGGCGGAACCCGCACTGCGCTCGACGGCCGCTCAAGGTATTCCTTAGACTTCCAGCGCAATGCAAGGACTTCATAGCCCTGAGTGCGGGCGTCTTGACTTTGACGCAAAAAGACAATAGTTTGCAGCCCGCGATCCAAACTTGAGCTTGCTGTCCTAAACATGTATCCCAAGTCACGGCTGCTGAGGCTATGCAGTCGAGTGATTCAGGAGCTGACGTGAAGAGGCGAATCTCGATCTTGGGCTTCACTGCCCTCGTGTTTCTGTCTCTGCAAGCTGCCAGGCCAATGGCACAGAACACTTCCTCTGTTTACCAAACGGCGAAGCGCCCGCAGGCTCTGGCGCTAATTGGCGATCGCTATCATAGTCCGGTCTATATTCGCGACGGATTGGCGCCGGCTTTTCTTCGCGAGAATATTCCAGTCACCTTCATCGAAAACGTTGAGGCCCTGAGCGCGGATTCCCTCAAGGATTTTCAACTGCTGGTAATTCTTCGCGATGGAATGAACTGGCCCAACGGCCACGAGAAAGAGCCTGTGAAATGGATGACCGAAACTCAACAGCAGGCCATCTGGGATTTTGTTCACAACGGGGGTGGATTCCTTCCTCTACACAATGCTCAGGGCATTTACCCTCCCGGCGGGCTCTACTACAAGCTGTTTGGCGGCGACTACGGCGGCCACCCTGATCCCGCTGTCTTTACGATTCGCGTGGAAGACAAAAACCATCCAGTTACGGCAGGTGTCGAAGACTATGAGATCTACGACGAGCAGCACATGGGGAAGTACTACCTCGACCGCGAGCATCAACTCCTTCGCAGCATTGCACGCGACAACAAAGCGGCAGCAGCCGGGCTGGTGGCGCGAAATGGGAAAGGGCCGTCTGGTATATCTCTCCGTGGGCCACACACCCGATGGTCTTCGACATCCAATGACCCAACGTCTCATCCGGAACGCGATGCGCTGGTGTTTGCGGACCAACTGATTGCCTTCTAATTGCCTTTGTCAAAGGAGATGCAGCCTTGAAGAAAGTACCCAATCCAAAGAAGACCGAACTCCAACGACGATCTGTCCTGAAGGGCGCTGCTGGGTTGCTGGGGTTGAGCGCAGCTCAATTGGCCACCCCAAAAATTGCGGCTGCATCGCAACAAGCAGCGACTGCGGCGAAGCGTCCCTCCGCGAAGGAGATCATCAAGATCACCAAATTGGAAACCTTCTTGGTGAAACCACGTTGGTTGTTCTTGAAGATCCATACGAATGCGGGAATCACCGGCCTTGGAGAGCCTATCACTGAGGGCCGCGCCAAAACCTGTGCAGAAGCCGTGAAGGAGATTGAGCCTTATCTGGTCGGCAAGGATCCACGCGCAGTGGCCCATCATTGGCAGGCGATCTATCGCCATGCGTTCTACCGGGGCGGCCCGATTCTGACCAGTGCGCTCAGTGGCATTGACCAGGCTCTCTGGGATATCAAAGGGAAAGCACTCGACGTGCCCATCTATGAGCTGCTGGGAGGGCCCACACGCCAGCGGATTCGCGTCTATTCTCATGCGCGGACTCCCGAAGGCATCAAGCAGGCTCGGGCGCAAGGATTCACGGCCTTCAAGACCGGTCCAGCCCGGCTGAAAGGTCGGTTTTCTCGAATCGTCGATAACAAGGCCTACGTCGACAACGTCGCTCAGAGATTTGCTGAATTGCGCGAGGCTGCGGGACCCGAAGGAGATATCGGGATTGATTTCCATGGCTCAGTTTCTCCTCAAACGGCCAAGCTCATGATCAAGGTGCTTGAACCCTATCAGCCATTTTTCGTCGAAGAACCGGTGAACTGCCAGAACGTGGAAGCGATGGCAGATATCGCGCGCGGCACACACTTGCCGATCGCGACCGGAGAACGAATTTTCACAAAGTGGGGTTTCCGGGAAATTCTGGAGAAAGGTGCCGCCACGATTCTTCAGCCTGACCTGTGCCACGCCGGTGGCATCACCGAGGTCCGACTGATCGCAGGCATGGCTGAAGCTTATTACGCTGCACTGGCGCCGCACAATCCGCTCGGCCCGATTTCGCTAGCGGCCGGTCTGCAGGTTGCCGCTTCCATTCCCAACTTCTTATGCCAGGAGCAGGTGAGCATGGGAGATGGGTACATCAAGAATCCGTTCAAGGTGAAGGAAGGATATGTGGATCTTCCCACCGGTCCTGGGTTGGGGATTGAATTGGACGAGAATGCCATGGCCGACAAGATCGGGCATGACTGGCGCAATCAGGAATCTTACGACGCAGACGATGGCTCAGTGGTCGATTGGTAACGTTCGCAGTGTGGGACTTCCAGGGCGGAACTTGGGCCGCCCTGGATTAGATTGAGAGGCATGTGGAACGGTAGATCTAGCGATTGCGCACAAGGTCTCCCAACTTGATTCCGGTTCCGGAGATTATCGTACCTGTCGAGGATTCATTGTCAGCTTCATCCACGCGAACCCTTCCGACCTCAGAAACGACTTCCCGCAGAGGTTTCCCTGTTGCAGGGTCTTTGATAGTTCGGTCCACCCGCAGCACATTCAAGGTCGTACCGACCTCCAACCCGTGAGATCGACCTACGTTCAACACCACACTGTTCCCACTGACATCGGCCACCAAACCACGAATATCCTGTGAGCTGACGGGTACCTTGTGGGCAAACAAGTTGAGTTGCCTCGACAGATCATTCACTGCCGCATGGGTAGCTTCTCCAAGAATTGTCTCTCGGAACTGGCTGCTATTCATACTCACGCTGCCCGCTCCAAAACCCCCGTGACCGATGACTAGGCCTCCGAGCAGGAGCCCGCTTCGGGAAGACTGACCCCGGCCTGTCGAGGACGCGAGCACTTCCCCGGTGTTGATGTCGATGATGCGCGCCGTGATGGCAACAGAAGCCTTGCCCTCACGCGTCCCCATCCGTCCAGCGCCCAAACCTCCCTTGCCGCCGCCGACCCCGCTCGCATTGAAGTCTTTCTTCTCCGTGCCAAACTGAGTGACGCTGCCAAGAATGATGGCGTTGACACCCAGCATGTTGCCTATGCGCGCCGCCGATGAAGGATCGGCCCGCTCGCTGGTGGAGAAGTTTTGTTCAGCAAGAACCGTGTCCAACTTTCTACGCTCGAAGACGCTAAAGTTGCCCTCGCTGAGCAGCCGATCGACCAGCAAATCTGAAATGCCTTTTCCAATGTCCCAATTTCCATCCCACCACCGTTGGACGGTGCCGAATTCAAAGTCCATAACGCTGACTCGTTTCCTTGGCACCTCAGCTGAGCAAACAGAAGTCTGAAGCAAGATCGCTAAGGCTGAAGCCAGACAGCCTCTCAGAGTTCGAGTTCCAAGTCTTGTCATCGAGCTTCTCCTTTTGATTTCGCAGTGCAGCCAGCGATTCCGTTCTCACCCAGGCGGCCCTAGTTACCTGGCGCAATCGCAGGGAGTCCTGCTTTGGGTCTGAGGAGTTCAAGTTGGGTTGTGAGGGCGCTGCACAGTAACTGAGAATGGTTTGGTACTCGTATTGTGATTGTCCGAGGAGGAGTTCGGTTGCTTATGTAGAAAGGAGAAAGTCGACAACGTCGGTGAGTGTCACATACCGGCCCGCTTAGATTTGGGGCAACCCGTTGGCTTACAAAGGATTTCGGCGAGGGGACTTCTGCAGCTTGATCTGTTCATAGAAGGGCCCGAGCCGCCGACGGTTCCTTCGGGGGTCTCGTGCCAGAGCTTCAAAACGATAGGTGCTGTCGCCAAACTCAATGAGCAATTTCTCACCTAACTGGACGTTGGTGATCTGATTTATCTTGCGTGTGAAGGCATCCTGTGAATTTCCCGAAGACCAAAAGGAAATCCTATCGCCATCAATCTTGAGTCTTCCTGTGCAGGATCCAAGCAGGTGATGATGAATGACCGACTGGGCGATTTGCACCAAGGGTGCTTGCGTCTCGACCGGGTCCGAGATAGCGGGTCGTGGAACCGGCGTCGCTTCCGTTTCGACCGCATCGGGGACCTCAGGTTGCGCAGCCGAGCTCTCGGTTGGGATAGCGGGGGCCGCAGTGGACTGGATGCTTGATGGTCCATCTTTAGCCTTTTCAAGCTGGATCGCAAGAATGATGGCGCGGGCGCGTTCGATCACAAGATTGTAGCGATGCGGTTGGTAGCCCGATTTTTCGAGGCGCAGTGCATGACTGCCCGTCGGGATGCCTCGGTTGCGGAGGGGAGTTTCGCCTATCCTTTCATTGTCGATGAAAACAACGGCCTTTTCTGGAGTCGATTGAATCTCGATGCGGCTTACGAGGAGAGACGAGTAAATCCAGAAGGATGCAGCCCCTAGCGTCGTCACGAACAACAAAGCCGCGGTCAGACCCAAATTCCAAAGCCGCCTTCGATGGGCGGGTCGGGTCGCGGCCAGATAGTCTTGGATGATCTTACCCTTCACGGATTGCGGAATTCCGTCAACCTCCATAGCTGACTTGGGTGCTGCAGGTTCTGAGACCACGGGTGTTGCATCGGACTCAGGAGGATTCGTCCCGAACTGCGGCATCGGGGCTAGTGGCAAGTGGGTTGGGTTATGCGTCTCAAGCGGCAGAGAGCCCAGAGCGGGCGCTTCCGATGCCTTCGTCAAGCTTGGATCGGAACTTAAAACATCTTTCTCGGTTGCTGTTGGCGCCCTGGATCCAATCGTTTCCACAAACATCTGCTGGCTGAGTCTCACGTAGTCGCGCAACGTGTGGTTTTCTGGTTCGAGCTCTGACAAGAATCGAAACATGCCGAGGCACTGCTCGTAGTGTTCCTTGTCGAACAGATCCATGGCCTCCTTCTTCAGATTCTCGACATAGATTTCAAGCTGTTCGAGGGAACGCTGGTCTTCCCATTGCCTCCGAGCCTCTTTCATCAGCCACGCGGCCTCTGTGTTGCCGGGGTCGGCACGCAAGGCTTCATTCGTAAGACTCATGCATGTCTCATAATCCTTGGCTTGATAGGAGCTTTTTGCCTGAAGAACCAGTTGCTCAGTACTTAACATCAAGAATCCCCAGTGGCTGGCCCAGGTTCGCCACAACCGGCAAAAATGGTCCGATGACCCCCGGCCCGCTATCTTAGATCAGACCTACTCATCGACAATTCGGGCCCGAAGCATAGGCCGGGTTTCGGGCTTTGGAAGGCGAAGCGGCAGAGTGCCTTACGTTGGCCGGGGAAGGAATCGAGCCGGGTTCTAGTACTCAATCCATCCCATATCGTGCATGAGGATTTGTACCCAGGAAGGGCTCCAAGGGCCGGGGCGTCCTTTGTCCTTGTTGCCGCTAAGCGCATGGCTGGCCGACATGATCGACAACAGCAATGCGATAAGAGCAAAGGCTCGGAATTTTCGCGAATGAAAATGTCGATCAACCACGGGAGCGAGGCTTATGAGCCAGAACGGAATAAGCCAGAACAACCAGCGCGCACCCTGACAAACGCCGCCGTAGTTGTTCGTTTTGAAGGTGTAGAAGATCAACAATCCGATACTCAAAAACAGTCCCAATCGCTGGATGGCCTCCAGCGCGGGCTTCCGTTGCAACATACCGAAGAAAGCAATCAGGAACACGGGCGTTAGACTAAAGACTCCGTGATGCCCCAAAAGCAAGTTAAACAGGTAGAACCACTTCGGCTCGTTGGCGGCGTCAATGCCACGAGGGTTTAGCCAGTGGCTGCCTTCGTATTGGTAGTAGGCAGTGTTGAAATACAGGTAGTAAGGCAGAAAGCCACCTGTGGAAATATACGTCGTGTAAAGATACGCAATGCCAATCAGGACTGAGGGAGGCAGAAAATACTTTAGCGTCTCGCGTGGGTGAGACCTGAGCAACAGGCCCAGCAGGATAACAGCAAACAGGACCGCCACCATCTCGTTGGCAACGGTCCAAGCTGTGAACAGTCCGCACAACGCGAAGTAATACCAGGCTGTCTGCCCGTCATAGCGTATGCGGATCGCACAATAGAGCGCAAAGAATGCGGCCCAGCCCGCTTGAGTGTGGTTGTTCACCGCCACACTATACGAGGTTAGATACGTGCCAAAGGCGGCAACCGAGATGCAGAACAATCGCGCCGCCAGCCCGATCTGCATCCGTTCCAGCAACCTGCCATACAGAACTACGAAGAGACAGAATGGGACGATGTTGACCAAAACCAGGATGACCCGTGTGACGATATGCGCCTGATGTGGGATGGCCCATCCGGTTGTGGCTCTGATGATCCAGGCGAGCCCCGCAAGAACTGTGGGCATAAGGGGGGGCTTGCTGGAGTAGAAGTGGCCATCACGCCGTACCTTGTCGATTGTAGAATAAGGGGCTTCGTCAATCACGTAGCCCTTCCCGTTGGTCAGACTCCAAACCGTGTTCCAACGTGAACCATCGTTGGCTCCCGAGACCATCTGCAGTCTGAGCATCACCCCAAGAATGAGTCCCGATGCGACCAGGGCGATGAGCATCGCAATCCACTTAAGTTCGTTGATGTCAGTCTCTCTCATTCTCCCGATCGAAACCCGATTCTCTCAGCAACGCTATAACTGTGTGAAGGGTCGCCGTTACCACCCAGTCTGGAAACTATCAGCTCGGCTAGAATACCGGCAGACATCATCTGCGCACCTAGCAACAGCGACGCAACCGAATAGATTAAAACCGGACGTGTACCAATTGGGCGATGCCCCGTCAACCAAAGCCAACCAAGATAAGCCAATCCCAAGAAGCCGACGGCAAAGGCGATGAGACCCGCGGCCCCCAAAAAGTGCAGAGGACGTTCGCCGAACAGGGTCAGAACTCGCACCGTGAGCAGGTCGAGCAAGCCCTTCACGAACCGCTCCACGCCATAGTTTGACTGGCCATGGATTCGAGGACGGTGTTGAACTTCCATTTCCGTGACTCTGAACCCTCTGGCGTGCGCAAGCAGCGTGATGAAGCGGTGCAACTCTCCATAAACCCTGATTTCGCGCGTAACCTGAACCCGATATCCTTTTAGTCCGCAATTGTGGTCATGTAGCTGTAGTCCGCTCGCAAGTCGAATCATCCAGTTAAAGACCCTGCTCGGAATCACTTTGTGCCAGGGATCATATCGATTTCGCTTCCACCCGTTGACAAGATCAAATCCAGCTTCAAGTCGACCAATCAAGCCAGGTATCTCGGAAGGGTTGTCTTGCAGATCCGCATCGAGGGTGACAACCAAATCGCCTCGCACGCATGCAAATCCTGCGCTTAGCGCCGCTGCTTTTCCAAAATTTCGCCGAAATCTGATGCCCTGGACTCGGGGATCCAGGCTGGCAAGACGTGTGATCTCGTTCCAGCTTCCGTCCTCAGAACCATCATCCACCAGGATCATTTCCGCATCCAAGCGGCTGCTTCGAAGGACCTCGTCAATTTCCCGATGCAAAGGCGCAAGGTTCTGCTCCTCATTCAGTACAGGGATTACGATGCTGATCATTTTGCAGTTCTTCGTTTTCCGAACAGATAGAGGCAGCCCCCGACAAATAGCTCCACAGATACGTGGGTGATCCGGGTCAGAATCGCAACGAGCACCGCGTTGCTTGTTCCGATGCTAGGTCCCAAGCTCTGCATCATGACCCACTCTCTGACGCCGAGGCCAGCAGGAACAATCATCACGGCGAAACCACCCGCCATGGCTAGCGCAATGCTGCCACAGGCGAGCAGAAACCCAGCGAAGCTGAACATCGAAATGCCCAAGCTCCCCATAATTGCCAACAAACTCAGTCCCGCAGCTACCCAACCGGGAATGCAATACTGAAATGCCTGGAACCAAGTCCTATAGGTGATGGTCGCCATGGGAATGGAACCTGGTTTCTGAAAAGAACGGGCGACCCATCTTGTCAGTGGGCCAAACACAGGCGGTAGTGTCGCAAGAAGGAGCCCCACTGTCAGTCCGCTTGCAAGAACAAGCATTGTGGGGCTGGAGTTATCTGCCCCGAGCAGAGTAGCCAGTGCCAACACGGATCCGCAAGCCATCATGGCGAGGGTTTCATAAAATGTCGAAGCGATGATCACAGCTGTCGGCGTGGTCAGGTTGTCAAGGAGCCCACAGCGGATTAGAATCACCCACGCTTTGCCAGGAATGTACTTTCCGAGCTGGCTCGCGAAGTACGCACGCTGTACTTCCGGTCTGCTGGGGCTTCCCCCCATGCTCAGCGCTACCCGGCGCCAGTAAGCCGCGAACAAGAACATCGCTATCGTGTACAGCAATGCCCCTACGAAAAGGAACCTGAGATCAAGATTGAGTTCGGTGCCCTTCAGTTTCCCCAATTCCGAAACGATCTGAAGGCACGCAGCATACAGCAAGATGCCCGCACAAACCCAGCGCGCCACAGCGATCAAGCATTTCATCACTCTTTGGCGCGACATCAATGCGGGCGGCGAGGTGGCCAATTCAGATCGGGTGTCTAAGTCAGATAACGGATTGGTCGAGAAGGAGGCAGAAACATCAGCTTCGGACAAAGCTGAGTGTCTACGAGTGGTCCCGGTCTTCGACAAACCGGCTTGATCTGGCAACAAACTGATCAAAGCGCCGCCGCACCTCACATGCGCGTGGCGGCGCTGATAGACTGGGAAAAAGCGGCGTGGTTGCCTCCAGAGGCATTACGAAAATCAAACTACTTCTTCTTGTTCACTGCTCCCTTGAGTTCCGCTCCGGGGGCAAACTTGGCAACCTTCTTGGCGGCAATCTTAATGGGTTGCCCGGTCTGAGGATTGCGACCCGTGCGGGCTTTTCGGCTTGCGACGGAGAATGTCCCGAATCCTACGAGGGTGACACGCCCCCCCTTCTTCAGATCTCCTTCAATGCCGGATACTAGAGAATTGATCGTCGCCTCCGCTTGAGATTTGTTGATACCGGCATCCTTAGCGACTCGCTCGATCAGGTCTGCTTTGTTCATGGTTCTCTCCTCGGTGAGTTGAATTTGCTGGCCAGCGCGTTATTTGGTGTGGAGGGGTTATACAATGGCTCAAGGGGGTCGTCAAGGCGTTTTCTGTATTCGAGTTTTAGGCTGTCGTCGCCCTGCTGTGGCTTGCCAGTAGCGGCTATCCAGCGAGTGTGAGGAAATAAATAATGACCGACAAGATTGTGATTTTTGTAGCCGTGGGGAATTCCAGCGACGCTGCCCTGCTCGCGAAGAGCTTGGTTGAAAAACGCCTGGTGGCTTGCGTTAACCTTGTTCCCGGTGTGTCGTCGTGGTATTGGTGGGAAGGAAAAGTGAACCAGGACCAGGAGGTCCTGTTGATGATGAAAACATCACGCGACAAGTTTGCAGCGCTTGAGAAAGAGGTTCTGCGACTGCATTCCTACGCTGTGCCCGAAATCATTGCAGTCCAAATTGTAGAGGGTTCGAAGAATTATCTAAATTGGATTGAGGAATCGCTGAAAGGAGGAGAGTAGTGATCGGCCGCTTCAGGACGGTGAAGGGCCGATTCGCTTCTGACCATCACTGATCTCTTCCATCATCCATCTCCCTGAAGTAATCCTTCCGTTTGAGCACTTCTCGAGGCTTGCTGCCATCCGCCGGGCCGACGATGCCATCGCGTTCCATCATGTCGATAAGGCGCGCAGCACGCCCATAGCCGAGGCGCAGCCGGCGCTGCAGCGTGGAAGTCGACGCCTTGCCGATTTCCACAACAATGCGCACCGCCTCGTCGTACATCTCGTCTGCCTCGCCTTCCAACTCCGTCAGCTCGCCCTTCTCGGCTCCATCCTCAACAATGGTTTCGTTATAAATTGGGCGGGCTTGAGACTTCAAATGGTTGACGATTTCAGCAGTCTCTTCTTCGCTGACGAAAGGCGCGTGGACTCGGATCATCTTGGAGGTACCTGGAGGGATGAAGAGCATGTCTCCCTTACCGAGCAATTGCTGCGCTCCCATTTGATCAAGAATCGTGCGCGAGTCGGTTTTCTGGGCGACCCGGAACGAGATTCGGGACGGCAGATTCGCCTTGATCGTTCCTGTCAGCACGTCCACGGATGGCCGCTGTGTAGCGAGGATGAGATGAATTCCCACGGCCCGTGCCATCTGTGCCAGGCGCATGATGGAGTTCTCCACATCCTTCGAAGCAACCATCATCAAGTCAGCCAGCTCGTCGATCACAATCACGATGAACGGGAGCGGTCTTCTTTCTTCCCCGTTCTCTTCCGGGAATAGGTCGAGCGTCTTGGGCTTCTTTATGAGCGTGTTGTATTGCTCGATGTTTCGCACACCCACAGTTGCAAGCAGTTTGTAGCGGCTTTCCATTTCATTGACGGCCCATTTCAGAGCGTTGGAAGCCCGCTTCGGTTCTGTGACAACCGGAGTCAGTAGATGGGGAATGTCTTCGTACAAACCCAATTCCAGCCGCTTGGGGTCAACCATGATGAACTTCACATCCTCTGGCGAGGCCTTGTAGAGGATGGAAATAATCATGGCGTTGACAGCCACACTCTTCCCTGCACCGGTCTGTCCGGCAATCAAGAGGTGCGGCATCTTCGCGAGATCGGCAATCGCGATCTTGCCAACAATGTCTTTGCCCAGCGCCATCGTGAGTTTGGAATGGGAGCTTTGGAATTCCACCGACTCGATGATCTCTCGCAGAAAGATCGTCTCGCGTCGAATGTTGGGAACCTCGATTCCGACAGTTGATTTTCCTGGCAGACGATCGATGCGTACCGATTCGGCTTTTAAAGCCAGGCACAGATCGTCGACGAGATTCGTAATTCGGCTGTACTTCACACCTGCCTCAGGCTTGAATTCATAGGTTGTAACGACCGGGCCCGGGTGAATGTGGTGCACTTGCCCGTGAACATCGAATTCCTTGCATTTCTCCATGAGCTGCTGGGCACGGTGCATCAATTCCTTTTCGTCAACCGCCTCCTGGCTGCCCGGAGGACGAAGCATACTTGCTGCTGGGAAAACGAAGTCCTGTGTGCCCCTGGCAATCACACGCGCTTTCTCGACTTGAATCCTTTTCTCGGTGATCTGAGGACCCAGCTCGGAGAAGTCCATGTCTCGAGGGGAAGGCTCTTTGGGGACGCGCTTCGCAGAAGCGGCTCCTTTCTCCTTCATCTCAGCCACATTTTGAGTGATCAGCGTGGCGGGTCGAGACTCTACGCCGGAATCCTGCTTTAGCTTCTTATCGAGCGCAACTCGCTCTTTCTCTTTGGCCCGTGCTTTCTGCCAGGCCTGCCAGCGTTCCTTCCAAGACTCGAGAAATGCCAGGCGGGTTCGCAAGACAACAATCGATTTGGCAAATGAAAACGTTGTCGCCACGAACAGCGAAACAAGGAAGAACGACAACGTGATAATCAGGGATCCCGCCAAATTGAAGCGGGCGCGCAGCCAATCCGCCAGAAGATCACCTGTAAGCCCTCCCGGCTTCAGCGTCCAGCCGAACCCTAGAAAGTTCGGAAACAGCAATCCCAATAGCGCGCAAGCCGATCCGAACAGAGCCAACACGCCTGCAGCCTTAAATCCTGGATTCTCGATAACACGTGAGCGCAGCCACCTCCACCCAAAGATGGCACACACCACCGGCAACATGAATGCCGGATATCCAAACGCCTGAAGCAAGAGATCAGCGAGTGTCGAGCCAAACTCGCCCACGAGGTTCTCCACAGTGCCGTCTTGCAGACGGTTGCGCGACGTGTTCAATGAAGGATCCGTTGGATGGTACGAGAACAGGCTCAAGAGCAACAGTGTGGTTAGGGTGAACAACACCAGCCCCACTGCCTCGTTTGCCCTTGGATGTTTTGTCGGAACCAGGAGATTCATGACCGGAATCCTGCGAATTGAATGAGCATCAAAATGACAACTCCCAGAGCGATGCGGTAAACGATAAAGATCTGCAGCGTATTTCGTTGCAGATAGCGGATCAGAAACTTGATCGTCAGATACCCAATCACTAACGACGACAGAAACCCAAACAGCATTGGTAATTTGGCAGCATCCGGGATTCCCGCAGTTCGAAGATCCAGCAGTTTTTTGAGCAAAGCCCCAGCAGTGATGGGCGCAGACAATAAAAACGAAAATCGTGCTGCCGCCTCCCGCGTCAATCCTCGAAACAAGCCTGTGGCTATCGTAATGCCTGATCTGGATGTTCCCGGGATCAAAGCCAGAGCTTGTGCACTCCCGATGCTGAGCGCGTCTGGAAGGGAAACCTGCCCGAGATCCTTTTCGCGTTTCGCAATCCGCTCAGCAAGCCAGAGGAGCAGCGCAACCCCGATAAGGGTTATCGACAGGATGAAGGGACTGCGCAGTGTCGTTTCGATCGTCTTCTGAGCCAAGAACCCTACGACCGCAGCCGGCACCGTACCACAAACGATGAGCAGTAACATGGCAGGCTGCGAATCTTGTGAATTGCGGTCACGTTGAAAGACACCCAATAGCATCGCGAGCCAGTCCTTCCAAAAAAACCACAGGATCGCGATCAAAGTTCCGGCATGAAGGACCACATCAAACGTTAGACCCTGATCAGGCCAACCCATGAACCATGGGACCAAGATCAAGTGGGCAGAACTGCTGATTGGCAAAAACTCCGTTACTCCTTGTACAGCACCGAGGACGATGGCTTGAACGAGGGTCATATCGAAGTGCGAAGCGAGAACCTGGAAGTGCAACGTGGCAAACGGAACGTTCGACCTTCGGCCTTCGACATTCGAACCTCGCCTAAATCTCCAGAATCACCGGCAGCACCAGTGGTCGTTTTGAAGTCTGCTTAAAGAGATAGCGCCGCAAATCTGTTCGGATCTTCTCCTTAATCATCGCCCAGTCGGTCACTTCTTCGAAAGTTGATTCCGCCAGCGTTTGCAGCACGCGCTCCTTGGAGTCGCTCATCAGCGAATCGTCACCATCAATGAAAACAAATCCACGGGTAATGATCTCCAACTGACCCTCGAGCTTGCCAGTTGCCTTGTTGATAGCGAGCACGGGCAGGACGATGCCGTCTTCCGCTAAGTGCCTGCGGTCGCGTACCACAACCTCTTCCACTTCGTCCAAGCTCCCCTCATCAATAAAGATGCGCCCAACAGGTACCTTGCCCACAATCTTTGCGTCGTCCGCGGTGAACTGGATACGGTCGCCGGTTTCAGCGATCAGGACTTTGCCTTTCACTGCGTGGACGGTCTTTGCCAACTCCGCATGTCGAAACAATTGGCGATACTCACCATGAATTGGGACAAAAAACTTCGGACGCACCAGATTCAACATCAGCTTCAACTCTTCCGCGCAGGCGTGTCCCGAAACGTGAACGGGAGGGAGGGACCCATCGTCGTAGTAGACATGCGCATCGCGTTTGTAGATATGGTTGATCATCCTGGAAATCGTCTTCTCGTTTCCAGGAATGATGCGCGCGGAGATAATCACGGAGTCATCGGGCTCGATGACAATGTTTTTGTAGTTGTCCACAGCCAGACGCGGCAATGCAGCCATCGGTTCGCCTTGGCTGCCAGTCATCAACATGGCTACCTGTTCCTTCGGAAGCTTGAGCGCCGCTTGAGGCTTGATTAGAATCCCATCGGGAATCTTCAGAAAGCCGAGCTCACTCGCGATTTTCGTGTTCGCCAGCATCGAGCGACCCGCCAGCACTACCTTGCGGTTGTACTTCTGGGCAAGATCAAGGACGAGTTGAATCCGATGGATCGATGATGTGAAGCAACAAACCACCACCTTTTTTCGCGCATGGTGAAAGATCTCATCCAGCCGCTCGATGACAGTGGTTTCAGAGGGTGTAAACCCGGATCGCTCGCTGTTTGTGCTGTCTGAGAACAAGGCCAGCACACCGCGACTGCCATACTCTGCAATTGTTGGCAAATCCATGACCTGCCCGTCAAGCGGTGAGGAATCAATCTTGAAATCCCCGGTGTGCAAAATGGTTCCGGCTGGGGTCGTAACCGCCAACATCACGGCATCCACGATGCTGTGGGTAACATGGATGAACTCGACCCGAAAATGACCAATCTGTTCCACTTGCCGGGGTTTGACCGTGACGAGCTTCGCTTGGGCGAGCAGGCCGTGTTCCTCCAGCTTGCCTTTCACCAACCCTAGCGTGTATCGGGTTCCATAAACGGGGACATGCATCAATGCTGGTAGGACGAAGGGTAGACCTCCGATATGGTCCTCGTGACCATGGGTGAGCAGAAACGCCTTAACTTGCGATGCGTTCTCAATCAAGAAGCTGATGTCGGGAACCATGATATCGATTCCCAACAGCTCTTCGTCCGGAAACATCAACCCCGCATCGATGACGATCATCTGGTCCCCATAACGCAGGACCATCATGTTCATCCCGAACTCGCCCAGACCACCCAAGGGTATGGCTTCAATAGTTTCAGGAGTCAAGGTTGGCCTTTATCTTTCTTTCCATACACTTGCAGAAGTCTAACACTTTTCCACATTTGAAGGAATGTTTATAGCTGCCTCAAAGCCATCGGGATTCATCAGAGGATCGAAGGTGCTGGTATAGGCCGATAAAGTCCTCCAACGACAGTACCTCTGCTCGGCTGTCAGCAGCGTGACCTAGTCGACGCAGGATCTCTTCGACACTGGACTTCTCTGCAGACCCCTTCAAACAGTTCCACAGCGTTTTCCGCCGCTGCGAGAAGCTTTGCTTTATCAAGGCAAAGAAGGATGATTCCTCCTCTAAACCTAATATTTTATGAACCTTAGGTTTAAGCCGAAGCACCGTCGAAGACACTTTCGGCACAGGTCGGAACGCACCCGGTCGCACGTCCATGAGCTTTGATATGGTGAAGTGGTAGCTTGCAATCAAGCTCAGCACGCCAAATTCCTTGCCACCCGGCGGTGCCAAAAGCCGGTCGGCTACCTCAGCCTGCAACATGACGGTTGCGGACTCAAGCAGTCCGGACTGTTTTCCCAGCCATTCAATGATTGGAGAGGAGATGTAGTACGGCAGATTGCCAACCACCTTCAGTTTGGGGGAAGGGTCTGGGAGCTTGTGCAGGAGTCCTGCGACATCGAGCTGCAGGATATCTTGATTCAAGAACACCACAGAGGGAGAGGAGTACTGGACACTCAGTTTTTGGAACAGGTTTCTGTCCAGTTCGACCCCAATGAAGTGCCCTGGCCTTGAGGCGATGTGCTGGGTCAGTGCACCAGTTCCACAACCAATCTCCAGGACCACATCGGTAGGTGCCAAATCGAGGCTGCTAACAATCCTACGAATGACATTCAGATCGTGAAGAAAATTCTGTCCCAGACGTTTCTTAGGGAAGATGTGTTCGTGGTTCACCTGTCCTCATTTGGATTGATAGACAAAGTTATGATCCGCTCATTCTAAGCAAAGTGAATCGGGGTTTTTGTTGCATCAAAAAATCAATTTCGATACCTTACCTCGTTGCTTTTCGGCTGGAGTCGTCGGTTAGGACAGGCATGCGCGTTCTGTATGTGGCTTCGGAAGCAGTCCCTTTTGCCAAGACAGGCGGGCTTGCCGACGTCGTTGGAGCACTGCCAAAGTTCATTCGGCAGTTGGGACATGAAGCCGTCGTCCTGATTCCCAAATACCGGGGAGTGGCGTCGCGCAAAACGCTGCTGCCCAGCTTGACCATTCCGCTGGGAAACAGCTTGAGGTTTTGCGCCATCGACGAGGCCGAGCCGGTCGATGACGTTAGATTCTTTCTGGTCGACTTCCCGGATTTCTACGACCGCGAGGAATTGTACCGGCACTCCGGCAAGGATTACCCCGACAACGCCGAGCGCTTCGCCTTGCTGTCAATGGCCGCTTTGGAGTTTGCCAAGCGGGCGCCGCTGCCACCCCAAGTCATCCATTGTAACGATTGGCAGACCGCCTTGGTACCGGTTTACCTTAAGACGCTGTATCGCAACGATTCGTTCTTTGAAAAGACAAAAACACTGCTCACCATTCACAACCTGGCGTATCAAGGAGTCTTTCCACGCTCCACAATGCCAAGACTTGGGCTGCCACCCGAACTCTATGATACGGAACAAATGGAGTTTTACGGCAACATCAATCTGTTAAAGGCAGGCATTGTTTTTGCAGACAAGCTCTCAACGGTCAGCGAAAAATACAGCCAGGAGATCCGCACCGTGGAGTTCGGCTGCGGTCTGGAAGGTATTCTTCAAAAGCGGGCGGTAGACCTAGCCGGAATCCTCAACGGCGTGGACTACGCTCAGTGGAATCCAGAGCAGGACCCTTGGTTAGTTTCCAACTACTCAGCGGAAGATTTGCAGGGCAAACAGCAATGCAAGATTGATTTGCTGAATCAGTTTGGGATTCAGAACTCTCAGGATCGCCCGCTGATCGGAATCATTTCTCGCATGGCAGATCAAAAGGGCTTTGACCTCCTTCATGCAGTAGCGGATGCAATCGTGCGCGATGGCTTTTCGATGGTGGTGCTGGGAACCGGAGAAGAGCGATACACGCAGTTCTTTCTGTCGTTGCAGGAAAAATATCCGAACTACGTGGGCGCCAAGATCAGCTATGACGAGTGGTTGGCTCACAAGATCGAGGGAGGTGCGGATCTCTTTCTCATGCCCTCGCGTTTTGAACCCTGTGGGTTGAACCAGATTTATTCACTCAAATACGGTACCGTGCCTGTAGTCAGAGCAACCGGGGGGCTGGATGATACTATCCAAGACTATTCCCAATCACTTAATGGCACAGGCTTCAAGTTTGAGGACTATTCGCCGGAGGAGTTGCTGACCGCCACGCGAAGGGCTTTGGAGGTCTACCGAACCCCGGCTCGGTGGAAGGAGCTGGTCAAGAACGGGATGAAGCGAGACTTTTCCTGGCATCGATCGGCTCAACGCTATGCGGAGCTCTACCAGTCGCTGGCTTGAACGATCGCACGGAGTAGGACTCAACAAATACTCACGAAATGGAGAAAATTACAGTGGGCGCAAACACCGTGGAAGTGACCGACAACAATTTCGACACAGAAGTGCTGAAAGCGGGCGTTCCTGTACTGGTCGATTTTTGGGCAGAATGGTGCGGTCCCTGTAAAGCGATCGCTCCGACGATCGACGCCGTGGCTAAAGACTACCAGGGGCGGGCCAAAATCACGAAGCTCAACGTGGATCAAAACATCGCCACTTCGTCACGCTACAACATCAAGGGAATTCCGACGCTGCTGCTGTTCAAGAATGGCATGGTTAAGGAGCAGATTGTTGGTTCGACTTCCAAGGAATCGATCTCAAAGATTATCGATAAGCATCTCTAAAGAAGCAGTCAGCCCTCAGCAGTCAAACTCATTCAAATTCGTGTGGCGTAGACCTTGTCTTGGAGGGATCTTTGAATGTGGTAGCTTGCGTCCAGTTCGAATTCAAAACCAGCGACCGCAAGAACCAGAGTCCTCGACGCTAGAGCGATGACAGCTGACGGCTGAACACCAGGGAAACGTCATGGCAAACATAGTGGTTATCGGCGCCCAGTGGGGCGATGAAGGCAAAGGGAAGATTGTCGATCTGCTGACTGAAAAGTTCGACATTGTCGCCCGCTATCAGGGTGGGCATAACGCAGGCCACACAGTCATTGTGAAGGGAAAGAAGTTTGTCCTGCATTTGATCCCATCGGGAATTTTGCATCCCGGCAAGGTCTGCATCATAGGTTCGGGTGTGGTTTTGGATCCCAAAGCCTTTCTCAGCGAAGTGAAGATGTTGGAGGACGCAAGCATAAGCGTCCGTGGCAGCCTTTTCATCAGCAATCGAGCACACCTCATCCTCCCCTACCACCGGGCCGTGGAGAGCGCCGCGGAGGCAGCCCGGGGCGACAAGAAGATCGGCACAACATCGCGCGGTATTGGTCCGGCTTATGAGGACAAGACCGGCCGGCGCGGCGTACGGGTTGTCGATCTGTTTGATCCCGAGGCCTTGAAGGAAATCGTCTTTGCAGTCACTGCAGAGAAGAACTGTCTCATTCAAACTTTATACAAAGGTGAGACTCTCAGCGCGCAGGCGATCTATGAAGAATACCTGGGCTACGCGGCTCAGCTGAAGGAGTTCGTCGTCGACAGTGCGGCTTATCTGAATCGCCAAATACGCACAGGTAAGAAAGTGCTATTCGAGGGTGCGCAGGGTACGTTGCTCGACATCGACCACGGCACCTATCCATACGTCACCTCTTCGAGCGCGTCGGCTGGAGGTGCCTGTGTGGGAACAGGCGTCGCTCCATCTTTGGTCACCGGCGCCATCGGCATCGCCAAGGCGTACACGACTCGAGTTGGCTCAGGCCCCTTGCCCACCGAGTTGAGCGGAAACACGGGCGAGATCATTCGACAACGTGGCGCCGAGTATGGCGCCTCGACGGGCCGCCCGCGCCGCTGCGGTTGGTTTGACGGACCCGCTACTCAGTACTCAGCGTTGCTCAACAATCTGCAGGCGATCGCGCTGACGAAGCTGGACGTTCTGGATGAATTTCCTGAAATTCAGGTGTGCACGGGCTATGAGTATCGGGGCTCAAAGCTCAGTGAGTTTCCGGCAGAGATCAGGGTCCTGGAGCAGGTGAACCCGATTTACAAAACAGCTCTCGGGTGGCAGTCTAAAACGGCAGGCATTCGTAATTATTCCGATCTACCCCAACGTGCCAAAGATTACCTCATGCTGCTTTCCGATATCACTGAAACCGAATTCTCCTTCATCTCCACTGGCCCCGATCGGGAAGATACGATTCTAGTTCCCGGCTCATGGATCGCGAAGACGCTTTCGTAACGTGCGCCGTTTCTCGCAAGGCATCGGCGCAGCTTCAAGGCCCTCCCTGCGCATAAGCCCGCACCCGTTTCTTCAGGTCCTCCACGACAGAGGCGTGTTTGGAATCTGACGCCTGGTTCTTTCCTTCGCGTGGGTCCGCGTCCATGTCGAAAAGCTGTTCGCCTCTCCTGCCGTTATCCCAAAGTGTGTAGCGCCAGCGAGCCGTGCGGATGCTGTAACCGTCATAGTCGTTACCTCGGCGAATCTGAGTAAAAGCAGCGTCCTTGATACTGGCTGAAGGGTCTTCGAGAACCGGCTTCAAGCTCTTCCCATCAAGATACTTTGGCGCAGGCAAGCCACAGAGATCTGCCAGCGTTGGGTAAAGATCCACCAGTTCAGCCAAAGCCTTTGAAGACTTGCCGTTGCCCTTCGCGCCCGGCGCCGCAACGATCAGGGGCACACGGGCTGAATTCTCAAACAAACTCATCTTCTGCCAGAGGCCGTGCTCGTACAAGTGATACCCATGATCGCTCAGCATCACAACCACGGTGTTTGCCGCAAGCCCCAGGCGGTCGAGAGCCGAAAGCACCCGGCCCACCTGCGCATCCATGAAGCTCGTCGAAGCCCAGTAGGCCTGAATCGCCTCGCGCCGTTGGCGGTCCGTCAATGTTTCCTGTTCCTTCCTCGCGCTGGCATATGCCGCTTCTGGCGTCCGAGTCTGGTCATCCGCTGAGAGCGCAGGCAACACAATTTTGTCCAGCGGATACAACTCGAAATACTTCTTCGGCGCAACGTAAGGTGTATGTGGACGATAGAAACCAACCGCCAGAAAGAATGGTTTGTCTCTCTTCTGCTCCAGTAAGCCAATCGCCGCCGTGGCGCCAAGGCCATCGGTTTGTTCAAGGTCTGTCCCGTCCGCTGCCAGCCAGCTCAAAACGCCCCCGTAACTGGCCGGAATCAGCGTAAAGATGCGGTGTTCCTCTGCTTTGTCGCGACCGGCCGGATTCACAAAGTACTCCCAGGAAGCCAGATCATCGAGACCGCTGGTGCCAATCTGTCCGGGAACACCATAATGATAGAGCTTCCCAACTCTCGCCACGAAGTAACCCTGCTGCCGAAACAGCTGAGGCAACGTGACTGTGTCGGGCAGGAATTCACGGAAATGTGGAGTTGGCCTGTAGTCGGTCGAAAACTGGCCTGCTCGTGGATTGGTACGAATCTGGGTGACGTTGGGTCGCCTTCCCGTCAGGAAGGAACTGCGGCTGGGGCTGCAAAGCGGAAACTGGCAGTAAGCCCTCTCGAAACGGACACCCCGCGCAGCCAGCTTGTCGATGTTTGGCGATTGGACGCGCGCTTGGCCATAGGTTCCTAAATCGCAATTCAAGTCGTCTGCCACGAGGAGCAGTACGTTCCTCTTCGGCGACTGGGCCTCACCAGTCAAACTTATTGCGAACAGCAGGAAAACAGAAACCACGCACCACCGAGTCTGTTCTGGTCTCACAGCTCTGATCTCCTGTTGAATCTCGACCTGGACCTCATCCTCGTTCAATCCGGTAGGGAGGGCGAGCGTCCCCACGAGCCGATTGTGAGGAAGACGCGCACGCGAAGCGGCTCGCGCGGACACTCGCCCTCCCTACCTCAGGTCACTTCGCCAACGGCACCGCCACTCCACCCTTGGTCTTGCTCTCGTCGGCTGCTTCCATGAATGCGAACATCTCCAGTGTCTCGTCCGGGTTCACCGGAGCGACCCCTGTCTGGAAGAACTTCACGATTTCCACGAGCAAGGGCCGATATCCCGAGGGTTTGTTCTCTGAATGGAGAATCGCCTTTTCACCAAAAATCCCAATCCCATAGTCCTGCTTCCCCTTTCGAATGCCACGAACCACACCCAAGCGGCCATCCTTCCACTTCCCCGTCACAATGTCTGTGCCATCTGTGTTAACCCTCGACACGGTCTCACAACCCGGTCCCATTACGGCGAACAACATTTCGACCGCATGAATGCCGTACCACATTAGATCGGGGTGGTGCGGTTCCGTCGGCGCGGGCCCGTAGACATTCGCGCCGAGTATCCGCCCCGCCTCTGGGGCCGATTTCAACCTCTTGGTCTCATCCCAAAAACGCAGACTCGAAGAGCTGAACCAGGGGACACCCGCTTCACGCGCCAAGCGCGCAATCTCTTTGGCATCGCGATAACTAGCAGCGAGCGGCTTGTCGATGAAAACCGGTTTCTTAGCCGCCAGCACCGGTTTCACCTGATCCAAATGGGGCCGACCATCCACGCTCTCCAGTAGCACGGCATCCACTTTGCCGCAAAGCGTCGGGATATCGGGAACAATCTCCACCTTCCATTTATCGCGAAGCTCTGCTGTGAATCCTTCAACCCGAGTGCGACTCGACTCAACGTCGGGACTTCCCCCCTTGAAGGCTGCCACGACCCGCATTCCGGGAACATGGTCAGGACTGGAGGGATCGTTCAAGACTTTCGTGAACGCAATGACATGTGACGTATCGAGGCCAATGATCCCGACTCGAATCGGCTGAGTCGACTGTGCAACGGCAAACCGAACCGTGATCGAGACACCAAACAACGCCAGGACAGCCATTTTCTTCTTCATGAGGAATCTCCAGAATGCCGAGGGGAAAGGCGTCTTGTCCTTTGCAACCCTAACATTCGCATAAATTTGGGTAGACGATCCGGACAAATACTGTTAGCCTTGCGTTCGGAATTTGCCGAAATGTAGCACGTTTTGTGGCTGGTAGTGGCGAACTTCCTTTAAGAGACGCAGGAGATTCACGACCTCCTAACCCGCTCCTGACCCTGCGGAGGCACTGCATGTATACCGATCATATGTTCCAGAACAAAGAGAACAAGTCTGTGCCCGGAGTTTTCTCCGGGTCGTCTTTGGTCTCCGGAACAGCGAATCTCCTTTGGAAGGCGTTTCAGGCCGTGAACCGCGCTTTACCCGAAGGAGAATTGCCTGCCCCGAAATGGGCTCCCGGGAAGATGCTCAAGAGCTATGAGCGATCCGCACCGACGCTGGGCTTTCCGCGCGTCACCGACTCGCTGTGTCCGAAGTGCGTGCCTGAAGTACGGAACTCGATTATCAGCGGCGAGCGAGACATCTCCACGATGGTTCACGAGAACCCAGGTGAGATCAAGGCTCACATTCTGGAAGAGAATGGCCGCATTCTGATGAGAAAGGTGTGTGACAAGCACGGTCCCTTCGAGGATGTGCTCTCCACGAGCCCCGACTTCACCCGGCGAATCGAAGGGCTGTTTTTTGGCCGGGACTTTCGATGCGCGGAAGACGCCGATATCCATCGTCACGGGAACTCCACGATCAAGTTTGGTCGCGGCGCGGTTTTGACGGTCGATCTGACCAATCGCTGCAACATGATGTGCAATCCCTGCTTCATGGATGCGAACCAGGTTGGTTATGTTCATCGAGCCGACCTTCGAAGATACCAAAGCGATTCTCGATCGCGCCGTTTCGTTTAAACCGAAGCGCCAGGTCATCATTCTCTTCTCCGGTGGCGAGCCGACGCTTTCGCCTTACTACCTCGAGGCGGTCGCCTATGCGAAGAAGATTGGCTTCTACCGGATCCTGGCCGCCACGAACGGCATCCGCTTCGCCGAAGACATTGAGTTTTGCAAAGCCGCGCAAGGCAGCCGGCCAGCACGGCGTCTATCTGCAGTTTGACGGCGTCGAGCGAAGAAAAGAACAAGCATCGCGGCGTTGGCAATCTGTTCGACGTAAAGCTGCGGGCGATCGAAAACCTGGCCAACGTCGGGATCAAGGTCACGCTCGTTACCACCATCGTCAACACCATCAACAACGACGGTATCGGCTCAGATTGTCGAGTTCGCCGCTCAGAACATCGACAAGGTCCAGACCATCGCCTTCCAACCCGTTTCTTTCACCGGTCGCGATGAAGACGTAGATGATGCGACGCGCTATGCAGCAGCGCTACACGCTCGCGCAGAATGACCCACGATCTCAAGGAGCAGCTGAACGGCCGACTGCAGCCACTGCGCGACTGGTTCCCTCTGTCCTCTTACTCAGGCCTTCACGAGCGTGATGGACATGCTGCAGGGTGCTGATGCCCCGTGGGGCTGGTCGTCATGCAATTGCCATCCGAACTGCGGCATCTTCACGTTGATGGTGGTGAATCGCAAAACCGGCGAATTCAAGTCGCTGTTTGAGTTCTTCGACTACGAACAGTTCATGAAGGACGTGGCCGTCATCACCGACACGGCGCGCGGCAAGAAACTTTGACGTCTGCGCAACTCGGCATGGCCATCATGCGCAACTTCAACGCTGACAAGGCGCCCGAAGGATTTCCGATTTCACAGATTGTGAATCTGTTCAAACCCACCTCCACGAACTCGAACACCGATCGCAACGACCGGATGAAGACCGCGCAGCGACGACCAGGACGATGTGGCGCGTGCTCTGCGTCGAAGGCATGTGGTTTCAGGATCTGTTCAACTACGATTTCCGCCGCACCGAAATGTGCGTGATTCCTTACGGCACGCAGGAAGGCGAGATTTCCTTCTGCGCTTACAACACGGGCGTGGGCTGGCGGCAGATTATCGAGAACATGCACAAGACGGCAACCTTGGCTGAGTGGCACCGCACCGAAGGGCGCCATGAGATTTTCGCCAAGGGCAAGTCAGTCCAGCTGAAAACCAAACAACACAACCTGACGCTTCCGATCATTCAGCCAGCCTCCACAGGCAGCGGAGGGTGTTGTAGCAGTGCGCCCGGTTTACTGGACAAGGATCGGGAGATTTTGGCAACAGTAAGAACACTGAACACCTGAGTTTCAGAATCCCTAGCTTTCTCATGGGACTTGAATCTTCAGTTCCCGTGTCCCTCACAATTGATACCGTGAACGCACGCAGGCTTTGTCAGCCTGCGTTTTTTGTTGGCCTATGCTTTCTGTCGCTGAACTGGCCCAGCTTCTACAGCTCTCGTACCAAGGCGAAGGCACGCGTGTCCTAACCCGCGTTTCCAGTTGGGGCGAAGCCGATAACTCGTGCTTGGTTTTCCTCGATGGGAAGACCTCTGCCGCACCAACCCCGCCGGCAGGCTGCGTGATCGCTCCACTCCGGTCGGTGGGTCTTGGTTGGACTGCGATTCTGTCTGAAAACCCCAAGCTGGATTTTGCTCGTGCTGCGAATCGTCTTCTCCCCCGCCCCCGCGGCACCGGAGTGCGCCATCCAAGCGCGACAGTGGAGGAGGGGGCCGCCCTCGGACCAGAGGTTGACCTGGCCGCAGGTGTCGCTGTATCTGCTGGCGCTCGCGTGGGACGCGGATGCATCTTTCACGCGGGTGTTGTCATCGCCAGCGGGTGTGTGCTTGGTGATGACTGCATTCTCCATCCTCACGTCGTACTGTACCCAGGCTCCCAGCTTGGCAATCGAGTTACCGTTCACGCCGGCACAGTGATTGGCGGCGATGGCTTCGGGTATGTGTTTGATGGACACCAGCAAGTCAAATTCCCGCAAGCCGGGGCAGTCGTCATCGAGGATGATGTGGAGATTGGTTGCAACACCACCATCGATCGCGGCTCGCTCGGAACAACCAGAATCAGCGCCGGAGCCAAGATCGACAACCTGGTCCAGATAGGTCACAACGTCCAGATAGGGCCCTCTGTTGTCATCGCTGCACAGACGGGGATTTCAGGCAGCACGGTTATCGAAGATTTCGCCGTCATCGGCGGGCAAGTGGGATTCGGCGACCACGCCCGTGTTGAGAGAGGCGCCGTAATTGGCTCCAAAGCGGGAGTACTTCCTGGCAAGATTGTCCGCGGAGGGGAGGTCTACTGGGGTGTTCCGGTGCGGCCGTTGCGCGAATACAAGAAGCTGAACGCGCTTTTTGGGAGACTGCCGGAGATGAAGGAACAAATCGAAAAGCTTAAGGAACAGGTCCGGCGGCTTGAAGACGAGCTTGAACGCAACGGGAAGCGAGAGTGATGGCGACTCTTTCCAGAAAATGGTTCTTTCTTCCTCGCGTTCCTGAGCCCGAGGCAATGGACAGTTGCGAGGATGTAGAAGCCTACAGCTCAGCCGCAGGGCTCGCCCACCTGGACCATCTAGACAATACTTTCGTTGATCACGTCCTCTCCTTGGGTGTGCGTTCGGGGTCGGCGCTCGACGTTGGCACCGGGCCTGGCCAGATTCCCATCAAACTCGCGCTCAAATTACCTCAACTTGAAATCGTTGGCATCGATCTGTCTGACGCCATGCTGGCCACAGCTAGGAAGAGCGCCACGGCAGGCGGCGTCGAGAGGCAAGTTCGTTTCGAACCAGGTGATGCAGGGCGGCTGCGGTTTCCTGATCATCATTTCGAGCTGGTCATGTGCAATTCTCTTCTGCACCACGCCTCAGACCCACTGGCAACACTCAACGAACTGGCCCGCGTCACACACCCTCGGGGCGCCTTGCTGCTGCGAGACTTGAGGCGGCCTTCTGCGCTAGTGTTTCCATTTCACGTCGCGTGGTACGGAAGGCACTACGGAGGCGTCATGAAGCGATTGTTTACCGATTCCGTGCGAGCCGCCTATTCGAGAGCAGAACTAGAGGACCTATTAGCGAGATCAGAAATCGTGAGAGGAAGGGTATTTAGCCGGGGGCAATCCCACATTGGGATTGAGCGCCCTGCTCTCGCTGCTTCGGAGCGAGGCTAGGTGCCTGAAGGGAGACACTGGAAGCTGCGATCGATTTTGTTGCTACTTCTTTTGAGCTTTCGCTTTTGGTTTGAGTTTGGATTTCTCTTCTTCAGCAAGCTGAATTTCCTCGCGGCGAATTTGTTCGCCCTGCCATTCGCCATGAATCCTTGGATAAAAACGCTCCGGAAACTCCAGCGCCCAAATCTGTTTGCGAATGACCCAATTGGTAGGTTCTGAAGCAAAGGCCTTTTTCCAAGACACAATAGCTTGCGGCCGTTTGCTTTCGCGGTGAAAAACAACGCCGCGGCCAAAGAGTGCCCTGGCATTCCTGGGCTGCTGCGCCAACACGGTGTCGTACTCCCTGGCGGCTTTGCGGTATTGACCCGTCTTCACCAGCAAGTCTGCCAGTCTTAGCCTTTTCTCAACACCGCGCGTTATCGACTTGAGTTGCTGGCTCAGGTCCGCAATTTCCTTCTTGAGATTGAGTTTCGGTCGCTCTGAAAACCGCAACGGCTTCTTGCTCCATTTTTCAGTAATCAGGTCCTCAATAATCTTGGCGTTCAGGGTCTCACGAATATCAAACCCACCAATCTTGAGATACCGAATGATTCCGCGCTCGTCGATATAGTAGCCGTTCGGTAGATGATCAAAACCATAGGAATCCCAGAGGCAGTCAACCGAATCGACGGCAACAGGAAACGTCACACCTGCCTCCATGGCAAACGGTCGAACGACGTCCGGCCCTTGGCCATCCATCGCCACACCAATCAGCTCAAAAGGCTCTCCCTGATGCTTGAGGTAAAAACTCTGCCATGCTGACAATTGCTCCCGGCATAGTTCCCATGAAGCCCAAACGAATAGAATCACTCGCTTGCCTCGATAGTCGCTAAGCCTCAACTCCCGGCCGTCAAGCGTCAGGAAAACGATATCGGGTGCAGGATCACCGATCTTGACTGTGCGTTTCTCTGGCATAACCTACGCGGCACCGCTGAAGAATACCAACTAAGGCTCCAAACAACTTATAGTTTGAAGCCCCCAGTCTTGTCAAGGAACCGTGCCGCCTGAGGACACAGGGGGAAGTCAAAGGACAGCGAATTCGTACTCATTCTGCTCCATCTAGAGAGGGTGGAGAAGAGTCGGATGGTGAGGCGAGGCGTTGTCGAAGGAAAAGGCAGATTCGGGCTTTCTTCTTTCGGCAATCAAATAGCTTCAAGTCAGCGGAGTCTTAGGAAGCTTTCGCTTTCTTAGGGGACCATTTGCCAAAGCTCGGATCGAGTCAGTCAGCCGCACCGGATCTAGAGGTCGGGTCATGTATCTCTGAAACTGTGCAAGAAGCGCTTTGTCACTCGAGTCGGAGGGCGCTTCGTTCACGATCGCCAGGGTCGGAATGGCGCTCTTGCCTTCTCCCTTTACGGCTTCAACTAAGCCGGCACTGTTGTGGCCCGCCATTTCAAAATCAGCAACGAAAACATCGGGCCTCTTACGTTTCAGCAGGGCGAGCGCTTCTGCCATCGAATATGCGGCCGTCACACGGGCCCCATAGCGCATCAAGACGGCCTTCAATAGTTCTCTCTCGGCCCCTTCATCACTCATGACGAGGATGTTCAGCCCCTGTAGCCGATCTGCTCGAACATCGTCGAACTCATCAATGTCGCTCCCATCGGAGCCAAGCGCCAAGGAATCGTGGGTTTCTTCTGTGCTCAAGAGAGGAAGCAGTACAGTAAACGTGGCACCCTTTCCATCGCCGGCACTCGCGGCGTGTACTGAGCCGCCGTGCAGTTCAACAAGATGTCGCACCAATGCCAGTCCCAGCCCCAACCCTCCATGAATGCGCGTACTGGAACTGTCTGCCTGGCGGAAACGATCGAATACAAATGGAAGGAATTCAGCGGAGACACCTTTGCCTGTATCCGTGACGGCGATTTGAGCAAACCGCCCCATCGGGGCGAGCCGGATTTCCACTTGCCCTTTGGAGGGGGTGAATTTGACAGCATTGGACAGCAGGTTCCAAACCACCTGCTGCAGCCGATCTGGATCGCCGGAAACCAGTCCAGTCCCTGGATCCAAACTGCGCAGGAGGCGGATGGACTTGGCTCCAGCAGCAGGACGAACCGCATCCAATGCAGCCTCAACAACCAGAGCCAGTTCCACAGGGCGAACGCCGAGCGAGAGTTTCCCCAGGATAATCTGTGAAACGTCTAGCAGGTCCTCAATGAGTTGGGCCTGGAGACGCGCATTGCTCTCGATAGTTTCAATGGCACGAGCAGCCGTATCAGCGTCGAGTTCTCCGCTGCGCAACAACCTTGCCCAACCCAACATGGCGGTTAGTGGAGTCTTGAGCTCGTGCGAGAGCGTCGCGAGAAACTCGTCTTTCATCCGGTTGGCCGTTTCGGCCTCTGCACGGGCCGCCCGCTCGCGCTTCAAAGCCTGGATCAGCTCTCTCTCGGTGTTGCGATGTTCTCCTACGTCGGTAAAGAAGGCTAAATTAGCGGGACCGTCTTCGAGTTCAATGCGCGCCACATCAACCCGAAACGGAAAGGTTGAACCATCCTGGCGAAGGCCGATCGTTTCATAGGTGGTTGGAACGGCCTCACCCAGTTCACGACGCCGCACGTGGTCAGCAATCTGCTTTCGGCACTCGGGAGCAATCTGGTTTAGCAGCGACTGGCCGAGCACGGCTGATGCATCTGCGTAGCCAAACAGCTGAAGATAGGCTCGATTGGCATAAAGCGTCCGCCCTGCTCGAGCCAGAGTAATTCCCACGGGTGCATTCTCAGAAAGCGCCCGAAAAAGAGCGTCTGTCGTCCTGTGCCCTTTCTGATCGGGTAGTCGCTGCCGTCTTGAAGCAGAATGAAGGGGTTTTGGGGAGCTCATGACTAAGGCGTTCTTGGAAGCCTGCAGCGTGGGTGATCTGCGTTCTAAACACCCTAACTCGGGTTCTTTGTGGTAACCGAATCGCGCGCCTTCAAGAACTCATCCAGGTTCGACTTGTCAACGAGGGTCGCACCAGTATCGACAAACCGCGGCAAACTGGCGAAGGGGTCCTGAGCAGCAGGCGAGCCCTGAGTGCTCGTCTGCTGATGATGTAAATCGTCAAGCACTTTCAATCCAAAGAAAGCCATCGTGAAAGGCTTCTGGGCAATGGTTGCGACAATCACCCCTTTACGGATCCACTCAAGTGTTTCCTGGTCGGTGTCCATCGCAACAACAATCTTGCTCGTTGCTCCTTTACGGTGCAGGACTTCGGCAACCTCCTTGCCAGACTGCGCTTCGAGGCAAATGAAGGCATCCACTTTAGGTCTCCCTTTGTCGATGACCTCCATGGTCTTGTCGAAAGCAATGCGCGGGTCACCGTGAACATCCACCACCTCAACGATCTTGATCTGGGGATGGCTGGCAAACACCGACTTGTAGCCTTCAAGCCGTTCCTTGAGGTTGGCCTGGTTGGGCATTGTGAAAACCATGACGTCGCCTTTGCCCGTCAGACGCTTCACTGCTACCTCGCCTCCCATCACTCCGGCCTGATAGTTATTGGTACCGATAAACAGGAGTCGCCGGCTGCCGGGCGAATCCGAATCAAAGGTGATCACCGGAATTCCAGCCGCAATCGCCGCATCAATTTCGGGTTTCATGAGCACGGGATCTGCAGGTGAAACCAAAATGCCCGAAGCTTTTTGGCGAACGGCCTTCTGAAACTCGGCAACTTGGGCTTTTTCATCGTAAGAGTTGGGCCCCACAAATTCGGCCCGGACCTTCATTTGTGAGGCTGCCCGGCTGAAGCCCGCTCCGGCTGCCTGCCAGTAAGGGATTTGGATGTTGGTGGAGATCAGAAAGTATCGCTCTTCCGGAGCATGCGACGATTGGGAACAACCAGAGAACCAGCACAACATCAGAGGGAGCACAACACTTCGCAAAAGTCTGGACGGTGACATGAATGCCTCCTCTCAGAAGGCCGAACAGAACAGGAAAAGACCGTGAAAGCGAACCGGTACTATCTGACAGAGAGGTGTGGACTGTCAAGATTCGGCTGGCGCTCTGGTCGTATTCATATTGCCGGCCGTGCCGCTGGTCTCCCAGACCGTCTGTTCAGTAATCCTCAGTTGCCAATTTTGCTTCGTCCATAGGTTCAACAGTCGCCACCGGCCGCTGGACTTCAATAAATCTGCTTGCAATGTTTGGGTTTTGATCTAAACTATCGCTACTTTGGGGAACGGCTCCTTTCTGCTCAAGACCCGCACTGCGTAAGGGTTCTGAGGAATTCTCAGGATTTCGAATGGCCGAGATCAAATTTGGCACTTCGGGCTGGCGGGCAATCATCGCCGCTGACTTCACGTTCGAAAATGTACGTCTGGCCACCGCTGGAATTGTTGAACTGCTCAAGAAATCCAGCTCACAACCGCATGTGATTGTGGGATTCGACACCCGCTTTCAGGCTGACACGTTCGCATGGGAATGCGCGGAGTTCCTCTCCTCCCGGGGAGTTCGTGTCTCCTATTGCCAGGATCCGGTACCCACGCCCACGATTGCGTTCGAAATTATCCGGCGCAAGCTGGACGGCGGTATCAATTTCACAGCCAGCCACAATCCCGGTGAGTACTGCGGCTTGAAGTTTTCAGGTGCTGATGGCGCGCCAGCATTGCCCGAGATCACCCGGCAAATCGAGCAGAACATTCGGGAGCTCCAGGCCGGTCCCACGATTTGGAATGATTGGATTCCGAAACTCGACTTGATTGAAAAGTTTGATCCCGCACCAGAGTATCTCAAAGCTCTATCCGCCAAGATCGATTTGCCTCTAATCCGGAAGTCCGGTTTGAGAATCAGCTACGACCCGCTGTATGGAACCGCCCGAGGGTATCTCGACAAACTCCTCGGAGATGCGGGCATTGCCGTCAGCACCATCCATGACTACCGTGACGTATTGTTCGGGGGGCATCCTCCAGAGCCGGCTGAGGAGTACCTGGAGGATCTGCGAACCGACATGAGACAGCATCAATCCACACTCGGCCTCTCCACTGATGGCGACGCCGACCGGTTTGGCATACTGGACGAGGGTGGCGCCTTCATTACACCCAATCAGATCATTCCTCTTCTGTTGGACTACCTGATCGAAACTCGCGGCTGGAGCGGCGGAGCCGCGCGAAGCGTGGCGACTTCTCATTTTTTGGATGCGGTGGCAAAAAAGCATCAGCGCGAGCTGCACGAGACTCCGGTTGGGTTCAAATACATTGGTGAGCTGATCAAGGCAGACCGCATCGTCATTGGTGGGGAGGAATCGGCCGGGCTCACCATCAAAGGTCACGTGCCCGAAAAGGACGGCATACTGGCATGTTTGCTGGTGGCCGAAATGATGGCTCAACGCAACAAGAATCTGAGACAACAGCTTGTTGAGATTGAAAGCGAAGTTGGGGAGTTCCACACCGTCCGCCTCAACCTGCATTTGACGCCGGACCTCAAGGCGGCGGTAAAGGCAAAACTGGAGAGTCCTCCAACAACACTCGGGGGGAAGCCGGTTGTGGAACTCAACCGTACTGATGGCCTCAAGTTCATGCTGCAGAATGGCTCTTGGATCCTGCTCCGACTTTCAGGAACCGAGCCGGTCGCTCGCTGCTATGTTGAAGCCCGCGCTCTCGATGAGCTGAACCAGTTGACCGAAACAGCGCGCAAATTTGTACTCGAGAACTAAGGCATGTCACAACCCAAGCAACGTTCCTTCTTCCAGCGACTCTCTTTATTGATGGTCGGTGTCGTCAGCGTGTTGGCATTCGCCTACGCCATCATGGGAAATAATGGTTACTTGGAACTGAGACGGCGTGAGGCGAGAAACCAGCAACTGAAGTCAAGAACCGAGGAGTTACGCCAAGAAAACAAGGAAATACGAAGCGAAATCCGTGCGCTGAAATCCGATCCGAAGGCAATCGAGAAAATTGCCCGAGAAGAACTGGGTATGGTGAAACCAGGCGAGGTTAAGATCACCACGAATCCCGACCGCCAGAAATCAGCTCCAGCCCGGCCGTAGTTGGATCTAGAAACCCAAGTCGGCTCTCCATGTCTCAAGCCTTAGAGCTCATTCCTCCATCAACCAGCAGGACCTGTCCGGTGATATAACAGTCGGGTTCCAGAAGGAATCGGACCGCTCGAGCCACATCTTCCGGGCGGCCAAATCGGCTTACGGTTCCTTGTTCAACAAATCGATCATACTTTCCAGAATTCACTGAACTGGCCGCCATTCCAGCAATCGTCGCTCCAGGAGCAACGACATTGACCTGAACGGAACGCCCACTCCACTGCTTTGCCAGAATTCGACAAGCATGAACGAGCGCGGCCTTGGGAGCCGCATAGTTCAGGCTGTTTTCAAATACTCCCACTCCCTGCATCGAGGACAACAACACGATGCTTCCGGATGCTTTACGGGCAATCATGTGTTCCCCAACTGACTTCGCAAGGAGCACGGGTGCGATGAAATTATACTCATACGATCGCGCAAGGTCGCCGGCCGTCAGGCCCTCGGACGGCACCCGCGCCGGATCGCCCACGAAGCTGACCATGCCGTCGACAGAGCCTGTGAGCTTTGCCGCTTCCTCCAAATAGTAGCGGCGGGTCATTTCGTCGTTCAGATCTCCCTCAACCAGGTGGACCCTCCCACCGAATCTCGATTCGAGACTGGATTTTACGAACTCCGCGCGCGTGCGATTCGACCGGTAGCCAACCACGGGTACAGCCCCTTCGGACAGGAGTAGAGCAACCAGGCAAGCGCCAAGCCCACCGGTGCCTCCCGGAACCAAGATCACCTTCCTTTCCAGGGATCGAAAGCCGAACTGGAATTGCAGATTGTCCACTCGTTGCAGCTCGACCGGATCGGTAAATCGAGAACTCATTTTCGGCCCTCATGGAAACAGCATCCATGGCAGGTTGATATGGGAGGATGGATGGGCCCCGACTTCTCTCGAAACCAGCGCAAATAGCCCACAGTCGAATTTCTGGCGTCCCTAAATCGACTGACCTCTCAGTTGACTACCCCTTCAATCGAAGAAACAAAATGAAGTCGGTAGACTGCGGTACGGCTCCCAACTGACGAAGCAGAGTGGTGATTTGCCCCCGGTGGTAGGTCGAGTGATTTGCCACGTGGAGCATCATGTCACCCAGGATGTTGGAGTACGGCTTGCCTTCTGTAGTCCTATATCCACGACTCCCATCAATATCTGCCTGTGTAAGCTGGCCGGTGAAATCCTGCAGATCGTGGTCGATTCTAGCGAGACGTTCAGTCGCGATCTCGACGGTTTCAAACTCTGATTCGGGTAAGAGGGCGACGGGTGAAACTCCCTTCCAACGTTCCAGCCAGATCCATTGGGCCCCAGCAACGTGCGCGATGATGCCTCGAACGGAACCGTGGCTGGCTCCCCTGTCGCTCACGAAGGCATCGTGGCTGATCCGCCGCAATGACTCCAGGACACGCTCATTAGCCCAACTGTTGTAGTCGTAAAGTCTTTTAATTTCTGTGAGATTCACAAGATCCTTCGCGGGCCCATAAAAGCAATCTGGTTGTCCAGGCTCCTGCCGAGCCACCAGCCGCGGGCCTTCTCATCCCGAAAAGTTGCAAAGCCTCGTCCTCCCGATAAGCTCAATTGTTTCACAGCTCCAGATCCACTTAAGCAGAAAAGTTTGGACACGTTTTTCAGAGTCAAGCCTGCCGCCCGGGTTCCCGGCGACACCTGGTATGCCAATACGACATGAACTTTCTGTTTTCGTTGTGAAGAATTGCCTGCACATGCCGAAAAGTCAGGCTGCGAAGTAACCGGAATTGCCCTGGCTGCATTCGGGTCGTTCCTGACATAGGTTCAGGGAGAAAGATCATGGATGATCTGATCAGAGTTGCATCACTTTTAGCGATTACCGTTCTGTCGATTCAGATGGGCCTGTTTTTCAATTGGGCGCTGCTGTCGCTAATGCTGAAAGCTATGAACCGTGTCAGGCAAATGCCGTCAGTCCGGCCAAGTCCTCTTCGACTCCGGCGAATTGGGCTTAGGTTCATCAAGCATTCCTATCTCCCCGGTGCTCGAAGATCCCGATTTTGAAAGTCTACCTAAGTTCCCAGCTGGTTGCGCACGCCAGCTGACGCCAACAGCTTTTGTTTACCTTAGTTTGCATCAGGTCTTTATGGACAACCCGTGCCTGGAAAGCTAGAATGTTGAAGTTTTCGGCTACCCCCTTCTCTGAGGCACCACATGCTTTCTCCCAATACCCGCAGGTATGAACGGGTCGATCTGATCAACGACGTTTTCTTTGAACAAGGTCACGAGCAGATCGCTGCTCGTTGGACTGACATCTGTTCAGTTGGCGTTTTTGTTCAGACTCAAGATCCACTGCCAACCGGGCAGCAAGTCAAGCTGCGGCTTCGCCTTGAACCCGACGGCAAACTCTATCGCGCAGTTGGAGTCGTGAGGCACAGTTTAAAGTGGGTTGGAATGGGCGTCGAGTTTACTCACCTCCACCCTTCAGCCAAGAGTTCAATTGAGCACCTTGCAGCTATGAAGGTTTAGCACGACTCACTGGCATCGCTTGAAAAGTAGGTCTGGCACTACGCCGGTTCTTCGACTCTGCAGCACCAATTCTTGACAAACAATTCAGCGCGCCGTCGATCATCCTATGGCTCAGCTCACGCTGCCTGGGAGTCCTGCTTGAGAATCGCCAAAATTGAAACCATTCGCTTTAACCGGGGGATCACGGTTCATGCCGGCTCAGTAAACTGGCTGTGGGTCAGGGTTCATACAGACGACGGAATCGTCGGGCTTGGGGAAACCTACCCTGCTGCTGAAGCTGCAGAGGCAGTGATTGCGCACTCGCTGGCGAAGGTTTTGTTGGGAAGAGATCCACGCGAAATCGACCGGTTGTGGGCTGACATGCTCTTGGCAGTGGGATACCACGGTTGGGCCGGCGCCGAGATGCGGGCCATCAGCGCCGTTGATATCGCCCTGTGGGATTTGCTGGGCAAGACAACCGGACAACCGGTTTATCAAATGCTGGGAGGCAAGTCTCGCGATCAGATCCGGATCTACAATACCTGCTACGACCACGTTTACGATTTCAATCAGGATGCCGACAAACTAGCTCAGGACCTTCTCGCGATGGGCGTCCGCGCGATGAAGATCTGGCCCTTCGATGCTACTGCGCTGCGAAACCAGGGCCAGTTCATTACACCCGCTGAGATCCTGGAATGTCTCAAACCCGTCCAACAGATCCGCGAAGCAGTGGGCGACTCCATGGAGATTGCGATGGAGTTTCATGGCTATTGGAATCTGCCGTCTGCTATCCGCATCGCGCAAGCACTGGAGCCCTACAGCATCCTGTGGCTTGAAGAGATGCTGCCGCAGGACAACATGCAAGCTTACCGGCAGCTCGCCAGCGAAACACGGATTCCGCTTTGTCTCAGCGAGCGGCTGATGACGCGCTACCAGTTCCGGGAAGTTGTCGAACAGGGCATTGCCCGCTTCGTCATGCCCGACATCTGCTGGTGCGGGGGCATTTCCGAAGCCAAGAAAATTGCGACACTGGCTGAAACATACTATCTTCCCATCGCACCTCACAATTGCGGGGGGCCCATTCTCCACTTCGCATCCATGCATCTCGCCATGAACGTCACTAATCTGTTCATCCTCGAATCCGTACGCCGCCACTATCTGAAGGAGTATGAAGGCATCGTCACCAACACCGGAGTTTCAAGCAACGGCTGGTTGAAAGCTCCTTCGGAACCTGGGCTGGGTGTGGACCTGCACCCTTCCGTTTTCTCCCGTCCCGATGTCGTGATCCGCAGCTTTGAAAACTTGTAAAATACGGGCAGTGGTTCTCTGCTTTGTGGGGGCCCGCCTGAGATTGTGCTCCACCGGCCCGACTGCATCTTCATGACCCTCAACTCAACTCAAGATGTTGTGATCATCGGAGGTGGTATCATCGGCCTATCTCTCGCTCAAGAGTTGGCGTTGCAAAAACTCAGCGTCACTGTTCTGGATCGAGGCCAAATGGGTCAGGAGGCCTCATCGGCAGGTGCCGGGATGCTAGCCCCACGGGCTGAAATGCGGGAGGCCGGCCCCTTGGCGCAATTGCTTCTCGCCGGCCGCAAGATCTATTCAGAGTTTGTAAGACAGGTTTCAAGCCGTTCGGGTGTCGGCATCGACTTCAGAGTCTCGGGTTTGCTGTTAGTGGCTCTCAATCTTGAACAGCAAGTAGAACTCGATCGAAGGAAGCAGCAGCAGATCGAACTCGGACTGGAAGTGCAGTCGCTTTCGAGAGAAGAGACGCTTCGAATGGAACGCGGCCTGAACCCGGAGCTCCTCTCGGCTTTGCATTTCCCTGAAGAAGGCTATGTGGACAATCGGCAACTTGTCGAAGCGCTACTTCGAGTTTGCCTGCAACTAGGAGTACGGCTTATCCCGGAATGTGAAGCTCTGGCAGTGAAGGCCGAACAAAGCAAGGTATGCGGCGTGGAAACAACTTCAGAATTCTTTGCGTCGGAGCGGGTGGTGGTTGCCGCTGGAAGTTGGTCGGGACAGATCCCGACCGGACTGCCCTATGCTTTGCCAGTCAGGCCGGCCCGTGGACAAATGGTGGCTGTGAAGATGCCTGAGCTTGGCTTGAGACGCATTGTTTATGGTTGCGACGCTTATATTGTCCCGCGCAAAGACGGTCGAGTTCTTCTCGGCAGTACCGTCGAATGGGTTGGCTACGACAAGCGGGTCACTCTGGACGGCGTGCAACAGATCACGGCCTCGGCATTATCGCTCGCCCCGGCATTGCGTTCGTCGACGTTCATCGAATGCTGGGCCGGATTGCGGCCTTTCTGCGAAGGCGGCCTGCCCGTGCTCGGTCCGGCAGAACTAGGCGGTCTATATTTCGCGACGGGGCATTTCCGCAATGGCCTGTTATTGGCACCCATTACGGCCAAACTGCTGTCCGAAGTTATCGTCACAGGCAACATTCCCAAGATCCTTGAGTCTTTTCTGCCGAGCCGCTTTTGTCTGCCTGGCTAACTAGGCCGCGCAGATGGCGCACTGTTTTTTCAACTCCCCCGACTCGTGCCACAAAAAAAGGCAGGGCCCGAAGCCCTGCCTTTTCCATGCAGCAATTCTCAAAAGTCTTCAAATCCGAATGCGTTGGTCGTCTTTGGGGCACACCCAATACATCCCCCCAGGCCGCTCCTCCGACTTGATAAACTTGGTCGCCACCATCGCCCCTCCACAGCTGGGACAAAGCTTGCCCGTGAATGCGCCACCTTTGTCTCCCAAGCTGGCACGGGCCGTCTTGCTGATCTTCTTTTCAGCCATTGGTTCTTTTCCTCCTTCCCGGATTAAGTCTTGCGAATGATTCCGGACGGAAGAAGATACAGGAAGCAGGCTTGGGCCGTCAACCTTGTGGCTGTCTTTGCGGCCACATCACTCCACTGAGATCCGTCACCGCCTGGGTCCGCATTTCGGCACGTGATGCGCGAGTCGAATCCAGTCGTCGGCACACGCCACTCCAAGTTTCCACGCGGAATGACGATTCACCTTAACGACAAATTCGGTATGCGCCGGACATGGTTCGGGTGTTTCCGGATCAAAGTGGGCGGACTACACATAAATGATTCCGTCCATGTATTTGACACAGCGCCCGGTGATCAGCACGCGATTGCCGCGAAGCTCGCAAAAGAGTTCACCACCTCGGGCAGACACTTGAAAAGCGCGCATTTTGGTCTTGCCTAGCCGCCTTGCCCAATAAGGCGTCAAGGTGCAATGAGCTGATCCCGTCACCGGATCCTCCGGAACTCCGGCACCTGGCGCAAAGAAGCGCGACACAAAGTCGGCGGTCTTCCCAGGTGCTGTAGCGATGACGCCCAGACGATCGAGCGTCTTCAGCGCCTCGAAGTTGGGTTGCAACTTGCGTACTTCATCCTCCGCATCGTAGATTGCCAGGTAGTCTCGGGAGCAGAGCACTTCGCGAGGGGGCGTGCCCAGCCCCGCCGCCAGAGTTTCCGACACAGAGCAAGCTACCGGGGCCCGGGCCGGGAAGTCCAGACACAGCAAGTCGCTTTCGCGGGTGACGTATAGAGGGCCGCTTTGGGAATTGAATGTGACAGCCTTCATCTCCGTTTTCAGATACTGAAAAATGACGTAGGCGGATGCCAGCGTCGCGTGGCCGCAGAGATCTACTTCTTGCTGTGGTGTGAACCAGCGCAGGCGATATGCATCTCCCTCGAGGACAAAGTAGGCCGTTTCAGCGAGGTTATTCTCGGCCGCAATCGCCTGCAGGTAGGCATCGTCGAGCCAATGATCCAGCGGGCAGACAGCAGCGGGATTGCCACGGAAGACTTCACTAGCAAAGGCGTCGATCTGGTAGATCGGAATTTTCATGAACGTCTCCTGAGTGAGGAAAGCTGAGTACTGAGTGCTCAGTACTCAGTACTGCGATGGTCAGTGAGTCTGAGTGCTCAAAGATCGCGTTTCACTCATCTCGTATCACGGCTGTCCAGATCCAGCTCCAAGCAAAGTGCGCTGGGGATTGGGTTAGGGCAGTAGGGAGCAATATCACGGAATCCCAGCGACCGATACAGGCTGACTGCTTCTGTCATGCTTGCGGCAATGGTGTCGAGCCGCATCTTCGCGTACATGGATAGTCGCGCTTGCGCGATTAAGGTTAGAACCAAATCTCGGCCCAACCCACACCCTCGAAAGGGCGGCCGGACATACAACCGTTTCATCTCGCAAATCCTATCCTCCAACTTGCGCAACGCTACACAACCTGCGGGCGTCCGATCGCACAATGCGAGAAGGAGCCGCCCATCCGGGGGCGCAAACTCTCCCGGCAGACAGGCCAGTTCTGCGTCGAAGCTTTGAAAGCAGAGGCTAAACCCCAGCGAAGCACCATACTCGCGGAAAAGTGTTCGAACCTGTTCGATCTGTGCCCCGCTTTCAACTGGAACAATCGTGCATCTGTGCGCCATACGTTGCAACGCAAACGATAGGGACAGGCTATCAGGACTGCTATCCCTCCTAACAGATACAATTGGGCAAATTTGGAGTCGAAACAGAAGACTCTCGCGGCTAAGCTGACTGGCTGGCCCAGCGAAGGAAACTCCATCTGCAATCCACAACTCTAAATCCGTAATTTGGTTCACTCACACCGCAATGCCACCATCGGATCGACCTTCGTGGCCCGGCGGGCCGGGAAATAGCAGGCTGCCAGGCCGACTACTGTCAGCACAAGCGACACCGCAACCAGCGTCAATGGGTCAGCGGATTTGATTCCCCAGATTCGGTTTTGGAGAATCCTCGCTAGCGCGATGCTGACAGGTACACCGATCCCGATTCCTATCAGCAACCATCTGAGACCTGACACCATCACCATCCACCGCACGTCGGTTGCTTCGGCTCCCAACGCCATCCGAAGGCCAATCTCCTGCGTCCGCCGCGAGACGGCGTAGGAAAGCACTGCAAAGACGCCGACGGAAACCAGAACTAAGCCGAGGCAAGCGAAGGTCGACAACACTGTTGTCAAGAATCGGGGTATGCCATAGAAGAGCCCTTGATGGATTTCGTCAATCGATCGGATACGCAGGGGGATCTCCTTGTCCAAGGAGGCGCCTGCCCGACGGAGTGATTGCTCGAGACCCATCGACATTCTGCCCGTTCTCACGGTCACGTTTACGAATCTTATGCCGCCCGCTGTGTAGCAGGTGTAAATATCAGCCTGGGACCTGGGGCCATCCTCAGATTCCAGCCATCTCGACGCCACGGTGTCCCCGCCCACGCCGACAATCTCAAACCACGGGTCTTTCAGCTGATCTTTCCCTGCCCATTCCCTGGTTTCCAAAGCCACGACCTTGACCTGGCGTCCTAGTGGGTTTTTCGTCCCAAAATATCGTCTGGCAAATGCCTCATTGACGACCGCCACTTTCCTACGACTGACTAAATCCTCCTCAGAAATATCTCGACCCCGCACCATAGGAATGCCTACGGTCTCAAAGAAGCGGTCACCCACTTTCAAGAAGGAAGCACGCAGTTCTTCAACCACAGGCTCACCATCGATCTGAACCGCGGTCTCCATGCCAGACCCAGACCCAAGGAGAGGACCAGGAAATTTCAGAGCGGCGGCCATCACGCCTGGTACCGCTCGTATCGATCGCAAAAACTCCAACGGAAACTGAGCACGCTTCTCAGGGGTGTATCGACTCTCTAAGTCGGCTTCAACCACATAGGTATGTTCAGAGTTATAGCCCAGCTTCACTCGCTGGAGGGTGATGAAGCTGCGCATCAGCAAACCTGCACCACTCAGCAACACCAATGAAAGGGCTACTTCGCTCACCACCAGCCAAGCACGCAGCCGATGATGACGAGAAGATTCGCCCGAGCCACGCCCACTGGCCTTCAAGGGTGCTTGGAGGTCTCCCCATGCCGAGAGTAGCGCCGGTGCCAGGCCAAAAAGCAGAGTCGAGACCACCGCTACACCCAAGCCAAACAGCAGGACCCAAGCGTTGACACGAATCGCGGCCTCTTCCACTGTGCTCAACTGCGCTGGGATGATGGCCACTAAAGCGTCCAACACATTCCAGGCCAGCAGACAGCCGAGGAGAGCCCCGCCTAGCGCCAGGAGTAAACTCTCAATCAGGAAGTGACGGACCACCCGGCCGCGGCTGGCACCCAAAGCTGCTCGGATCGAAATCTCCTTCTCGCGTGCGGTCGCTCGTGCCAGAAGGAGGTTGGCAACGTTGGCACAGGCGATCAGCAGCAAGAGACCCACCGCTCCCATAAGAAGGCCGAGTGTGGTGCGGGAGTCCGCGGAGACGGTTGCCTCGGTGAGGGACTTCAGCAAGAATGCGATCTCTGGAGGATGAGAGGTCGGATAAAAGGCCACCAGACGTTTGGCGAGGACTTCGAATTCGGCAGAAGCATCCTCGAGCGTTACTCCCGGCTTGAGGCGCCCAATGAAAGGTGTAGTGTTCGCAACATTTTCGGCTCTCGAAAATACAGCAGGAAGCCAACAGTCGCCTCCAAAGAACCTGAACCGCGGCGGCATCACACCAATAACTGTCGTGGGCTGGCGGTTCAATATGAGAGTCTGACCAACGATACCGGGGTCTCCGCCAAACGTCTTCTGCCAAGCCCCGTAATTCAGGACAACAACGGGGGGCGCCCCGGGCCGAGCGTCGTCCTCAGTCATAGTCCGACCGATGACTGGGGACATTCCCAAAGTTTGGAACATGTTGGGTGTCGTCCGGAACCCATCCCAACTCGCGGGTGCATCCCGCCCAGTTAGCAGAACGCGCTCATACAGGTTGCCGAATACCTGGTCGAAGACGCGATTCTGTTCCTGATAGTCCAGGAACTCCGCGGGGCTGACCCGCGCCCAACGGTCGCGCCGATTTTTCAGATCATGAGCAACCAGCACCGCCAAACGGTCGCTGTCCGCATAGGGCCAGGGATTCAGCAGCGCGCCGTAAATCACGCTGAAGATCGCGGTGGTGCCACCAATGCCAAGAGCGAGTGTCAGCACTGCCACGGCGGCGAATCCAGGGTTTTTAGCGAGAGAGCGAGCTGCATGGCGCGTGTCGTACCATAGGATTTCAAGGAACGCTCCAACCCGTACATCTCGTACTTGCTCCTTGACCTGATCCAATCCACCAAATTCGATCAATGCTCGCTCGCCGTGCCTCTCTGAGGGGTCGCACCCGCCTTTACTTTTTCGTCGGTGAGCATCTCGATGTAAGAACGTGCTTCTTCATCCAGGTCCTGCTCAATCTGTGTCTTGTGAAGCAGGTTGCGCCAAAAGCTGGAGAGTTTTGATAACAGGGGCATGGGACTCTAGGCCTCCTCCCTATGTAGATTCCAGCGCGTTTGTCATCGCCAATGAGATGCGTTTCCAATGCGCGGCTTCAGTTTCAAGGTGTCTTTGGCCAGCCTTGGTGAGCCGATAGTACTTGGCCCGGCGGTTGTTGTCTGATGCACCCCAGGAGGAAACGAGCCAGCCTGCCTGCTCCAGTCGGTGTAATGCCGGAAAGAGCGAGCCTGGCTTGACCTGAAGGTTCCCTTCGTGACCTGCTTAATGCGATGTGAGATACCAAGCCCGTGCATCTCCTCCAACGCAAGCACCTTCAGGATCAGCAGGTCGAGAGTTCCCTGAAGTAGATTGATTTGTTTGTCCGACATGGTTATCTATAGAAACTCTATAGGAAGATATGTACTGTTCGTATAGAATGGCAATAGGAAAATATTGCGAGAGGAATAGGGCTCAGACTGAGCTTTCAAGAGCGGGAGGATGAGCTGCAAGCGCAGCCTCATTTCCTAACGCGCTCGAAGGCATGGAAACAACGATGAATGCAAGAGTCTTACTTGGCAGCAGGAACGCGAGCGGAGAAGGAGCTCTTGCTGCAAGGAGTGCAGACATGTTGGCCAGTACTGATGAGTCGTGCCGGGAGTTTTACCCCTCTGCCCGAAGCACCTCCAGCGGAGGTCGATTGGCAATACCCCGGCTGTTGAACATTCCAATTGCGACCGCTAGAAGAGTCATGATGAGAAGTGCTAGCAGGCTTGGCAGGATAAATGGCACAAAAGGCGCTTCGAACACGTACTGAGCCAGCAACCAACTGGCAGCCCAGGCGAGCAGAAGACCTGTCAATGCGGCCAGCATACCCAGAAAAAGGTACTCAAGGAGCATGATGTGGAGGACCTGGCGCTTCCTCGCACCTAGAGTTCGAAGCAACACGCTCTCCCGAATTCTTTGATACCTTCCCGTAACCACCGCCCCCGCCAGCACCACGAGTCCGGTGAAAATGCTGAACAGCGCCATAAAGCGGACAACGAAGGCCACTTTGCTCAAGATCGTGTCGATCATGTTCACGACGAGCGCCAGATCGATGGCTGACACGTTGGGAAATCTCTGCACCACCGTTTGCTGCAATCGCGCCGATTCCTCATTGCCGGTCGTTTTGACCACCATGACATAAAACTGCGGTGCGTCTTCCAGGACGCCTGCCGGAAACACCACGAAGAAGTTGGGTTGAACGCGTTCCCACTCAACCTTCCGCAGGCTGCCGACGCGCGTGGCCACTGGCAAGCCTTGAACATCAAACACCAATTCATCACCCGGTCGCACCCTAAGGCGTTGAGCAATGCCCTCCTCCAGCGAAACCAGAATGGGGCCATCGCTGAGCGATGCCCGCGGCTGCCACTTCCCGAGAATCAGTTTCTCCGTACCGATCAGCTTGTCGCGATAAGTCGACCGATACTCACGTTGCAATGCCGATTCCGGAATAGCGTTTTTGGGATCTTTAAGAATGTCCTCGACGGCTCTTCCCTGCACCGATGTCAAACGCATTGTGACGATCGGCACCTCCTGGAGGATCGGAACGTTCTGCGACCGGACCAGCTTGCCGAGATCGTCCCTTTGGTCCGTCTGAATGTCGAAAAAGACCATATTGGGTTGATGGCCGCTCGCCAGCAGTGAGACTTCCTGAACCAGAACCCCATGGATAAGGTAGAGGGTCATCATCAGGAAGGTGCCCAATCCAATCGAGAGCATGAGCACCAGCGTTTGGTTGTTGGGCCGGTACAGGTTGGCAATACCTTGCCGCCAGATGTAGCTCTGAGAGCGCGTAACGATGTACCTGGCCGAAAAACGAACGAGCCGTGCGACGGCGGCCAGCACTCCCAGCGACGTCAACAGCCCCAGCGTGAACCAGATCCCGTGAACCCAGCGCCGCGTGTGCGCGATAGAGAAAGCTGCTACCGCTATCAGGATCAGAGAGCAAATCAGCCAACGCCACAAATCGCGCCGCGCCGTGGTTCCCTCCTCGTACGAGGCGCGAATCGCCAGCAGCGGAGAAACACGTCGCAGTCCAAGTAAAGGCAGTAGAGAAAACAACAGTGAAATACCGAATCCAGTCACCATCGCTACTCCAAGAGACGCCCAGGAAACAAAGAATGGAATGGTGACAGGGATGAAGTCCTGCATCATGCGAGGCAGCACATACTGAACGGCCAGGCCCAGCAGGACCCCGCTGATGGCGCCTACCAGGCCCAGTGTGGATGTCTGGATCAAGTAGATCGCAAATGTCGAGCGGCTCTTGGCGCCCAGGCAGCGCAAGACCGCCAGCGTGTTCACCTTTTGCTTGATGTAAACGTGCACTGAGCTGGCGACGCCAATACTGCCCAGCAGCAGCGCGACAAAGGCCACCAGGTTCAGATAGTCGTAGGCATTTTCGAGTGAACGTCCCAGGTTGGCTTTGCGTTCCTCAACCGTTTCACTATCCAGTCGAAGACGGATGAACTCAGGCTCCAGCTTCTTGACCAGTTCTTCGGCATTCACACGCGGAGGCAGGCGGAAGGAGATCTTGTAGGTGGCAGAGCTACCCCGTTGGAGCAGGCGCGTCTGATTCAAGTATTCCTTCGGGATGTAGACGCGAGCGCCAAGAAGGCCCGCCGTCGCGTTCTCACCAGGAACCTTTCTCAAGCGGCCCGCAATGCGATAGGAGTATGAGCCGATGCGAATCTCGTCGCCCACCGCGGCATTGTACTGAAGCATGAGGCCGTCTTCCACCAAGGCCAACGGCCCTTGCCGGAAATCCACAGCTGCACTCACCGGCTCCGTCTCCATCTCGCCGAAAAACGGAAATCCTCCTTCGAGTGCGCGCACCTGGGCCAGGCGTGTTGCGCTGGTCTTTGGAAGCAACACCATGGAAGAGAAACTCGTCTCGCGGGCTTGCTCGCCGCCAATCGCGCGGAACAATTCTTCGGCCGCTTGGCTAAAGGGCTGCCGCGCCCGGATCACAAGATCGGCTCCCAACAAGGTTTTCGCCTGATAGTCCAGCCCCTGGCGCAAGTTGACACCAAAGGAACTGATGGCCATGAGCGCGGCAACCCCGAGGGTGATCGACGAGACAAACAACAACAGCCGCTGGCGGCTAGCGCGGCTGTCCCTCCAGGCCATTTTCCAGATCCAGGATGGAGATGAATCCAACATTAGTGTGTCGACGGGAATTCGGAAGGTCGAAGTGCGAAGTACGAATTAAGAGGCCTGCCTCAGTATCTGACCCCAGAATTGTGGGTTGCCTAAAGACCGACAGTTGTCGAAGTCTGCCCCTTCCTAAGGGGATTTTCATTCACGATGCAAAAAGGTTAGTAGTTCGTAGTTTCGAACTTTGACATTCGAAGTTCGTCACTCGTACTTGGCTGCCCTTACGGGATCTTCGACTCTTTCGTCCGAAACCACTGCCCCACCACGAAGCTTGAGAATGCGCTGCGTTCGTCCGGCCAGATCGAGGTCATGCGTGACAACGATCAGCGTGGTTCCGAAAGCCTCGTTCAACTCGAACAAGAGGTGAACGATCCTTTGACTGGTCTCCGCGTCAAGGTTGCCCGTGGGCTCATCGGCAAACAGAATCTTCGGATGGTTGATGAAAGCCCGCGCTAACGCCACGCGTTGCTGCTCACCTCCTGAGAGCTGAGCAGGGTAGTGATGCAAACGGTCTTCGAGACCTACCTGCCTTAGCAAATCGACGGCGCGGCTACCGATCTGCGTCTCACCGCGCAGTTCTAGAGGAACCATTACGTTTTCGAGCGCCGTTAGAGTGGGGATCAGCTGAAAGGTTTGGAAAACAAATCCCACCTGCTGGTTGCGAATCTCCGCCAGATCGTCTTCGCTCAGTGAGTTCAATTCTATCCCGTTCAGCTTTACCGTCCCCGACGACGGGCGATCAAGACCTGCGCATAAACCAAGCAACGTCGTTTTGCCACTGCCTGAGGGCCCGACGATGGAGCAGGTAGACCCTTCAGCAATCGAGAAAGAAATCTCTTTGACAACAGTCAGAGTGCGTTCTCCGCTCTTGTAGGTTTTGGTCAGTTGTTCAACACTAAGGACGACGGAAGAGGGTTGGTGCGAAGTCGGCAAACAGATGGGCTCCGGAAGTTGGTGCTCGGTCGTCCTCTGTTGATCGCTGGTACCACATCGGCATTCGCGAGACAGTGGAGCAAACCGGCGAACAGCATTGTGGCACAGATTCAAGCATCTTCCTACGTGCGACCTGGCCAGCTATTTTGGGGGCACAATGAAAGTTCTCGACTGGAATGTCCACGGCTTTTCGTGGGTGCGCTGTTGGGCTGGTCATCATGTGCGGGGGACTTTCACTTTCTTCCGCGAAGACAGATGTGCACGCATCCAAGGAGCCGAAAGTTGTGGTTTGTCTGGGTGACAGCCTCACGGCCGGCTATGGGTTGGACCCGTCGCAGGCCTATCCAGCGTTGCTACAAAAGAAGATCGACGACCTGGGATGGAGGTTCAAAGTCGTGAATGCCGGCCTCAGCGGAGAAACCACTGCAGGGGGTCTGCGTCGTCTCGATTGGGTCCAGAAGCGCCGGATTGATGTCCTGGTTCTCGCCCTGGGAGCAAACGACGCTCTTCGCGGCATCCCTTTGGAAACCACCCGTCAGAATCTCGACCAGATTCTGACGCGAACCCGCGCGAAGAATCCCGAGTGTCCAGTTGATTGTCGCCGGAATGCTCATCCCACCTAACTGGGGACGCGAGTACTTCAACGGATTCAGAGCCCTCTTCCCCGAGCTTGCCAAAAAGCATCAGGCTGGGCTCATCCCTTTCCTTTTGGAGGGAGTTGGAGGAAAACCAGAGCTGAATTTCCCCGACGGAATTCATCCCAATGCAGCGGGCCATCGAATAGTCGCTGGCAATGTTTGGAAGGTGCTTGAACCAGTGTTACGGTCAATGCAGGGATTCTGATCCCAAATTGGCGACAGAATCAGCAAAGAAAGGTCTTTTGGGAATGACATCTCAACAGGGCTTCGCAGTAGCTCAGACTCCTTGACACCCCCCCCTTTTTTCGTACAATGGCCGTGCATTACAGCAAAAACTGAAGACCCAAATCCCTCTGGGAATCATCCCGCGCAGAGCGTTTTCACATGAACATCTTGACTCGCCGTTGGTTTCTCAGGAACTCCTCGGCCCGTCTGGTTGCCGGGTATGTGGCAAGCTCAGCGCTTTCTGCCACGAAGATTCTGGGGGCCAACGACCGCGTTCGCATAGGCGCGATCGGCACAGGCGGGCGCACACGTTACTTGATGGGTTTGCTGAAGAATCTGCCCGGCAACGACCAAATCGCTGCATGCGATGTCTACGAGCCCAACCTCGACCAGGCCGTCACCCTCATTGGCAGCGGGGCAAAACGTTACAGCGACTACCGGGCAATGCTCGATAGCAGAGACATTGATGCGGTGGTCATTGGCAGCCCGGACCACTGGCACAAGCAGATGACGATCGACGCTGTGAAAGCCGGCAAAGATGTCTACGTAGAAAAACCTATCTCACACTCGATTGAAGAAGGTGAGGCGATGGTCGCGGCAGTCGAGTCTTCGGGACGTGTGGTGCAAACGGGAACTCAACAGAGAAGTTGGGAACACTTCGCACTGGGTAAACAGATTGTCGACTCGGGAAAGCTCGGTCAGATCACCTTTGGCCAAGCCTACTGGTACCAAAACTATGCGGCCCGGAAACGGCTTCCGGATCTGGACGTCAGCAAGCTGAATTGGAAGCAGTGGCTGGGTTCCGCTCCGGATCAGCCCATCAGGCCGGAACGCTTTTTCTTGTGGCGCTGGTACTGGGACTTTGGAGGTGGCGCGCTGACCGACTTGATGACCCACTGGATCGATGTCATTCAGTGGTATATGGGTACGCCTGTGCCTAAGTCTGCTCTGGCAACGGGCAAAGTCTATGCTTCAACCTGGGAATGCCCCGACACTCTGAACTGCGTGCTTGAGTTCCCAAAGGACTATAGCGTCGTTTACACAGGAACAATGGCCAGCCGAATTGATGACGGTGGATTCGAACTACGGGGCACTGCCGGAACTTTGAAGGTGGACCGCCAGCACCTGGCATTCTACGGCGAGGAAACCCGCAATGTGCCGGGAACGCAGGCTCCGGAACCGGAGATTCTGGTTCGCTCACAACGTGATGGGACGTCGGCTCATCTCCAGAATTTTCTGGACTGCATCCGGAGCCGAAAGAGTCCCTCGGCCAACATTCGAGTGGCTCACGAAGCAGCACGAACGTCGCACATCGGGAATCTGTCGCTCAAGATGCAACGGAAGATGAAGTGGGATTCCAGCTCTGGCAAGGTTGAGTCCTAGGATCTTGCGGGAATTGCTGTTGGTTTCAGTTGTTGTTTGAAGACAGGCGACGACTGACAGCCAACAGATTTCTCGGGAGGATATATGAAAAAGAGGATCTCAATCGGTAGCTGGGCCTACGTGTTCGGCCCCTACTGGGACAATCCTATTCCGTTTGAAAAGGTGGTTCAGCGCCTGTCTGAATTGAAGTTCGATGGAGTGGAAATCATCGGCTTCCGACCGCACCCACATCCCGATGACTATGCCAGCAACAGTCACCGGCAAGATTTGCGAGCTCTGATTTCCGGCCTCGGCTTGGAAATTTCCGGTTACGCGCCGGACTTCACAGCACACAGCCTTATCCGCACCGACGAGCATGCGGGGTATATCAAGGCCTTTGAGAAAAACCTGAGCTTTGCCCGTGACCTCGAAATACCAGCCATGCGTGTGGACAGCATCGATCCGCCGACGATCCTTGGTGAAGTTAGCCTGGATGCCGCGCTCAAGCGCGTTGTCCCCACCTGGCAGCGTTGCGCTGAATTGGCCGCAAAGGCTGGAGTACTGATGGCGTGGGAATTCGAGCCGGGATTTGCTTTCAACAAGCCTTCAGAGGTGCTTCGCGTGGTAAACGAAGTGGGGCATTCGAACTTCAAGATCCTCTTCGACACTTCGCACGCCCACATGTCCGCCGTGGTCGCTGCTCGCCATCAAGGCCAGCCAGAGCGGCTCAAAGGCGGAGTCATTGAAATGATCCAGATGTTGAAGGGCAAGATTGGCCACATCCACTTGATCGATTCGGATGGAACGCTGCACAACGACGAGACGAGCACGCACCGGCCATTCGGCGAAGGAATGCTGGATTTTGACGCCATCATGCCAGTATTGAATCAGAGTGGTTGCAATTCACCCTGGTGGGCCATCGATCTATGTTTCTGGCCAGGATCATGGGAAGCAACACCGGCATGCAAGCAGTTCATGGACCGGCTGAACGAAAAGTACGGTGCGGCAGTGCAGGGACAAGCAAGCTAAGCAACCTCGCGCCGCACTTCGTCTCAGGATCTCATATATTGCGACAAAACTCTGGATTCCGGCTTTCGCCGGGATGATGGACTGAGCGCCAGCATGGCATCGGCGCACGGGCGCCACCAAACACAGTCCAAAGCACCTGAAAACGCACCCTCGATTCTCCACGAGGTGCACTGAAAGAGGTCGTCATCGTGTCTACCGATTCCTTCTATTCCCTTCAAGACAAAGTTGCCATCGTCACTGGTGCAGCCCGAGGCATCGGCGCTGCCATTGCGGAACGGTTCCTGAAAGCGGGAGCTCGGGTTGTCTTCGCGGATGCAGATGCTCAGGCGGCGCAGCATACCGCGGGTGAACTGGACAACGGAGGACAACGAAGTCTGGTCGTTGCCGTGGATGTGACGAAGCGAGCTCAGACCGAGGCCATGGCGCTGCAGGTGGTCGAGCGGTTTGGGACCATCGATGTTCTGGTAAACAATGCAGGGATTGCAGGACCCAACAAGCCGCTGGTGGAGGTTTCAGAAGAGGAGTGGGACCGGGTTTGCGACATCAATCTGAAGGGAGTGTTTCTCTGTTGTCAGGCCGTCTTGCCAGTCATGCTGAAGAATCGTTATGGACGCATTGTCAACATCGCTTCCATTGCTGGCAAAGAGGGCAACCCCAACTTGACGCCCTATTCCGCGACCAAGGCTGGAGTGATTTGTTTGACCAAGGCCCTGGCCAAAGAAGTCTGCACGCAAGGCATCTACGTGAATTGTTTGACGCCTGCCGTGATCGAAACACCCATCTTGAAGCAGTTGACCCAACAACAAATCGATTACATGACGAGCCGTATTCCCATGGGGCGGGTGGGCAAACCCTCCGAAGTCGCCGCCCTCATTCATTTCCTCGCGAGTGACGACTGTAGTTTCACCAACGGCGCCTGCGTCGACATTAGCGGCGGACGGGCGACTTACTAATAACGTCATTCCCGCGAAAGCGGGAATGACCTAAAGCACGTCTATCAACTCTGATCCCATAATTCCGCAGCCTGTGAAACCCTTCGGCCCCACCACTCGGGACCTTCTCGCACGTAAGCCCATTCCGGATTTTGCTCAACATTGCGCAACGCAGCCATCACGGCACGGAACACGGGTGCCTGCTCTTCTGCAAATTCGAAATAGCCAATGAAATCGTACATGTCTTTCCGACTGTAACTGCCGGCAGCATGCACCAGTCGACGCACGATATGGGGAATCCCAGGCTCTGCAGCCAATGCATGTCCCCGGGCCACCACTGCACCTTTAGGATCATAGCGCGGCAGGAAGAAGCTCTCCCGACGCATCCAATCCATCGACCACCACTCTTCGGTCTTGTTCAGCGGCGTTACCACGCCGAGCGGAAACTGCTTTCCAGGCCCAGGTTGCAAGGCGCCGGCATAGGCGAACTGGCTCATGGCCTGACTGGTATAGCTGCGAGGCCTTTGCACGCCGGCCAGTGTTGTGATCGACCCTTGGCGATGCTCAATCAACATCCGTAACTGAGTCTCGAAATGGAGGAATGCTTCCTCGGTCGCTGCTTCGAGACGTACGAGGAACTGTGATTGAAGCAAAGAAGGGTGAGGGAGATCTCGCTCGCGACTGTGTTGAGTCTCGGCACGCAGGAATTGGAAACAGCCACGCTGAAGTGCCGATTCAGACGGCTGGCCGCTCATGAAATGCGAGTTCTCCATTCCGTCTCCGAGCTTGCCCATGGCAGCCAGCAGCTCGCCATCGACACGGCTCCGGGAGATAGACCCAAACAAGAATCTCTGATGTGCCGTGACTTGTGTAGACAGATTCAAACTGGCAGGGTCAGGCATGAATCCCTTTTGTTAGGTCTTTTGATTGGCGATGCTTCGCTGCGATTGCGTCCGAGGGGCTGGGCACTTCAGATCACGCGAGCACCAAAACCGTCCGCGTCATTCCGGCGAAAGCCGGAATCCAGGGGCCCCCGACGAAAAAGCCTGGATGCCCGCTTTTGCGGGAATGACTGACCACAAGACCAAGGTCACGATTGCAGGCAGGGAAACTGTTTCACAGGCAGGTGAGCGTCTTCGATACTCGAACTTCGACCTTCGTCCTTCACTCACGGTCCTAGATTCTTTTCCAGGTGTTTCTCTCCATCAAACTTCAGAAGTTTGCCTCGACCCTCAACTGCCGTCTCCAGGCAAACGGGCCGCGACCAAACCTTCTGAATGTTTTCCAGAGTCGCTTTGGCATAGTCCATCTTGAGATCGATGCCCTCGTGGCGGTGTTCCAGGTATAATTCCCCGCGATTCTCATAGTTTGCCTCGCGGACATAAATCAGCGGTTGTCCAAAGTTGGTCAATGAGAACAGCAGCTGTTGTTTCACTTTCTTGAAGTCGCGTCCCGAGATGACGTAGGCGTTTTGCTCCGGATCGAATTTGTAGGCAAACATCTTCTGCGCGTGGCAGAATTCCTCAGTCAAGAACGTGTCGATAAACGTCACATCGTTGTAGATTCTGCGAACTTCAAAAATCTTCTCCCGCCCCAAGCCCAGGTTCTTGTCCCAATCCTTTTTTTCTTCGATACTGTCACACTCTTCGTAGTCTTTGCCGAACTTGCCCTTGTTCCACCGATCCTCAATATCCTTAAAGAGCTCCAGGCCAAGTTTGTAGGGATTGACGCGCGTCGGCTGTGTGGCCACGGTTCCGGAATGGTGATCTGCGTAGTCAATCACCTCTGAGTCCCGCAATGCCTTCCGGGTCATGATCGTCGAATGCCAGTAGCTGGCCCATCCTTCGTTCATGATCTTGGTTTGGCCTTGAGGCGCGAAGTAATAGCTTTCCTCGCGAATTAACTCGCAAATCTCACGCTGCCAATTTTCCAGGGGAGCGTTTTCGATGAGGAAGAGCAACACATCCTTCTCCGGACTTTCCGGAAAACCCCTCTTCTTGAGGCGGTCTTCGTCCAGCTTTCGCTGCTGGTCTTGCAAGAACCCCTCCGGATTGATGTACTCATCCATGTAGTCCTTGCTTTTCATTTTCTTGACCGTCTGATCGTCGTCGCCGTTTTCCAGCACCGATGAAGGCTTCCGGTTACGCCGCTCGATGAATGGCGAATGCCGGTCGATGAGGTCGTCAATGGATAAACAGATGTCAATGAAGCTCTCAACCTCCGTGTAGCCATGCTTGTCGATGTACTTGCGGACCTTCGTCGCGTGGTTCGCCATCTCGTCCATCATTTTCCGATTCGTCTTGGAGAACCAGAAATTGTTCTTGAAGAAGTCGCAGTGCCCATAAACATGGGCCATGACGATCTTCTGGTCCACATAGTTGTTGCACTGCAGGAGATAGGCATAACAAGGGTCGTTGTTGATGACCATCTCGTAGATCTTGTGCAAGCCGTAAGCAAAGCTCTTGCTGAGTCGCTCATACTCCATGCCAAATCGCCAGTGCGGATAGCGATTTGGAAATCCCATGAAGCTCGCCACCTCATTGAGCTGCTTGAAGTCCAGGATCTCGAAAAACGTCTCGTAGAAATCGAGGCCGTAATCCCGCGCGTAGCCTTCAATCTCCTGCCGAATGCTTTCGAGATCTGGTGGCAAATTCATCAGAATCTCCCTGAAGCCGAAAGACCTTTGGCCGGCTCTCTTCAATGCGGTGGAATTCCCTGCCGCCGTCGGATCTATTTCCCCTTTCCCAGGAAATCCTTGATCGAGGCGTAGATGTCGTCCTTGGACTGAATTTTCGACGTCACGAGGTTTTCCGCCGAATCGAAGCTCTCATCCAGCTCCCGCAAGAACTCACCGCTGCCATAAGCGCTTTCCACCTGTCCGTAACAGAACAGGTTCACCTTCGGCAGCAACTGTTCCTCCAGTAACGTAACGCACTTGTCGGTATCGCCTCCCGACCAGTTGTCGCCGTCGGAGAAATGGAATCCATAGATGTTCCACTGCTCCAGATCGTATTCCTCGTCGATCATCTTGTTGAAATAGTTGTAAGCCGAGGAGATCATCGTGCCGCCGCTCTCGCGCAAGTGGTAGAACTGCTCCTCATTCACTTCCTTCGCCGCCGCATCGTGAACAATGTAGCGCGTCACCAATCCCTTGTATTGAGAGCGCAGCCAGGTGTCGATCCAGAAAGTCTCGATGCGAACGATCTCCTTCTGCTCGTCTCCCATCGAGCCAGAGACATCCATCATGTACACGATCAGCGCATTGCACTCAGGTGTGGGTTTGGTTTTCCACGACAGAAAGCGCTTGTCTTCGCGAATCGGGAGAATGAGAGGGTTGCGGTGATTGTAAATCCCGGAAGTAATCTGACGCTTTAGGGCTTCCTTGTAGGTTCGCTTGAAGTGCCGCAAGGATTCTGGTCCCGTGCGCCGAACGGCAGAATACTTGTCCTTCTCAACCTGAATCTTCTTGGTTCCCTTCGGTTCGATCTTCGGCAGCTCCAGTTCCTCGCCTAGAATCTGAGCCAGTTCTTCCAGAGTGATGTCCACTTCGAGAAGGTGTTCCCCGGGCTGGTTGCCGGCTTCACCCACTCCGGGATCGTCGCCGGAGGCAATCGGTGTTCCGGCGTCGCCTTCACCCTGGCCGACACCGCCCTGGCTTTGAGGAGAGAAGCGAAAGGTGGGAATGTCAATCTGCGGGATTGGGATGCTGATGAGGTCCTTGCCCTTGCGACCGATCAGTTCCTCATGGGAAATGTATTTCCGGAGATCCTGTTTGACTTTGCCACGAACGATCTGACGAAAGCGATTGTGGTCCTGTTCGATCTTGAGGGTGGCCATAGAAAAGGTTACCGCTTCGAATCTCCTCTCGCGAAGATGCTGGCAACATAGTTCAGAACGTCGGTCGAGCAAATATCGCAGTATCCATAATTCTTCACCATACGGCTCTTCACCACGTCGATCTTTTCCTGCGTGTCCTTGTCCACTACGTTGGCGACGAGGCTGGTGAGCTTGATGGAGTCCTTCTGGTCTTCGAACAGTTTCAGCTCCAGCGCTTTAAACAGACGCTCGTTGGTCTTGTAGTTGAACGTGCGCCCTTCGATCGCCAGAGCGCCAATGTAGTTCATGATCTCACGGCGGAAATCATCCTTGCGGCTCTCGGGAATCTCGATTTTTTCTTCAATGGCACGCATCAAGCGCTCGTCCGGTTCTTCGTCCTGCCCTGTATACTTGTTCTTCACCCGCTCCTTCTGGGTATAGGCCTTGATGTTGTCGATGTAGTTGCTGCAGAGTCGTCCGATCGCTTCCTCGTCCGCTGAAATGGCTCGTTGCACCTCGTTCTTCACGATGTCTTCGTACTCCTGCTTCACCACAGAGAGCAACTCGCGGTACTTCTTTCGCTGCTCATCGCTCTTGATCAGCGAATGATGCTTCAATCCGCTCTCCAGCTCGTTGAGCACCATGAAGGGATTCATGCAACTCGTCAGCTCGTTGCTCACCAGAGCGTTGGACACCTTGTCCTGCACGTAACGCGGAGAAATACCATCCATGCCCTCACGCACCGCTTCTTTGCGCAGTTCCTTGATGCTGTCTTCCGTGTAGCCGGTCAGTGTTTTGCCATCGTACAGCTTCAATTTTTGCAGCAGCGTCAGGTTGGCTTTCTTGGGTTCCTCCAATCGAGTCAGCACAGCCCACATCGACGCCATTTCAAGCGAGTGAGGTGCGATGTGTTTGCCGCGAATTCTCTCTGAGTTGAAATCCTTCTGATAGATCTTGATCTCTTCGGACAGCTTGGTGATGTAGGGCACATCGATTTTCACGGTACGGTCGCGCAAGGCTTCCATGAACTCATTGTTTTGCAGCTTGCGATACTCCGGCTCGTTGGTGTGCCCGATGATGACTTCGTCGATGTCAGTCTGAGGAAATTTCTTCGGCTTGATCTTGTGTTCCTGCGACGCGCCCAGCAAGTCGTAGAGGAAAGCCACGTCAAGCTTCAGCACTTCGATGAACTCGATCACACCACGATTGGCTACGTTGAACTCGCCGTCGAAGTTGAAGGCGCGTGCGTCGGAGTCTGAGCCATAGATCGCAATCTTCCGGTAGTTGATGTCGCCCGTCAGTTCGGTTGAATCCTGATTTTTCTCGTCCTTGGGTTGAAACGTGCCGATGCCGATGCGATCCTTCTCGGACAGCACCAGGCGGCGGACCTTGACGTGCGAGATTACCTTCGACCAGTCGCCATCGTATTTCTTGCTCAGCTCGCGGTAGGTCTGGCGGCACGCCGGGCACAGGTCGCCGTCGATGGTTACGGGATACTCATGCCGGCTGCCCCGGTTGAGTTCGGCGAGAACCTGCTCGCGAAATTCCACTGGGATGAGATGCAACGGCTCTTCGTGCATCGGGCACGGCATGTCATCGCTCGAGCGCAGGTTGTCCGACTCGTGCTGCTGAGCCACCTGCGTCCAGTTGAAGGTATAGAGAGCTCCTTCCGGAGTTTTCGAGTACTCCTCGAGTCCCTTCTTTATGAGGCGGGCTATGGTGCTCTTGGAACTCCCAACCGGGCCATGCAGCAACAGCACACGCCGTTCCGTTCCGTAGCGGTGTGCGGCTGCTTTGAAAATGTCCACCATCTTCGACAGGTGAATGTCGAGCCCGTATACAGCGTCCCGTCCGTTGTTCGGCAGATCCTTAAAAAAGTTATAACGGATGATCTTACGTTTGTATTCCGAGTATTCTTCCTTCCCACAAGCAAGAATCATGTCGTAAATGCGCTGAAATGCCGTGCGCGTCACCCGGGGATTCTGTTGAACGACCTCCAAGTACTCCTCGAAGGATCCCTCCCAATTCAGTTCGCGAAAGTGTTCGCTGTTTTGTCCTTGATGGATCAGTGAAAGAACGCTTGTTTTGGTTTCAGCCATAGACACCATGCCCTCCCGCGGCCTTGGCGCGCTTATTGCCCTGCCTATTTTCTTGTCGGGGATGTAGAAAAACTGCCGGGGAAAACAGGAAAGAGAATTAAGCACTGCGAGTCAACAAAATCTTGATCGATTTCATTGAGAAAGAGCGGAGCTTAACGTAAATGAGTCTGCAATCTATCTCTGTTGTCAAAACTGCAACCAGTATACAACCAGTCAGATTGAAATGCACAGTCTTTGGGTTGCTTTGTTTCTCCACGATGCAGTATCAGCGAGTTGAAGGTTCACAACCCTCTGAAACTCACTTGCTTCCGTTGGGCACCCGACACTCCGAAAGGTGGAGCCGGCCCCCGAACGGCGATGCTCTCCAGCATTCCCGACCGATGGTACGGTTCAATCATGGAGACCTGAGAAAGCCAATGAACCCTGTGGAGAGAGTACCCTGATCGTGGGCGCTTCGAAAGCTACATCTGTCCGCGACAAAAGCACCCGGCGCGTTTCTTGTGGCTACCAAAGATTCTCCCGTCAAACACTGCTGACAAAACAGGCAGCACCCTTGATACGATGCGGTCCAACTCTCGACACACCAGGCTGCATGATCGACTATTGCAGTTCCACTTCGATTCCCCCCACGAAGCCCGCCAGTAGGTTGTACAAGACGGATGTAATCAGTCCCCCAACGAATCCCATCACTCCATAGATAATTGGGAAAAACACGATGGAACCGACACCAAAAATCGCACCGAGCCACGGAGGCGCGTCACCCGACGCTCCCTGGCCCAGCGCTAATCCCAGAGTAGAAACCAAGGCCAGGATCCCTCCAATCAACACACCCATTAACGCGTACAACGTACCAGCAATCTTGGCGCACGAGATCACACCGACACTTTTGAGTACCATAGGTTCTCCTCTCACGAAGTACCAATACACCATGGCCACCGCGCGGTTGCAGCGGCCGGCAAGTCCAGCCCAACCCCGCAATCCGCTCCGATCAAAACGCTGGCAAAGCCAAAGCAAAAACGCTAAGGGTTTGCCGGCGCACACAAAGAAGGAGTCTTGTTGAGGTTCGGTTCGGAAAGGGTTCAGACTTCGGAATGGTAGCACGAGACCGCTCTCAATAAGGTCAAACAATTCAAGCTAGGCAGAAAAGCGGGGCGTGTTCAGAGGGGGGTTGAGGGACCTATTGATGATCGCAAATTACAGTAAGCCGATGATCCAGAAGAGTGCCCCGTCATTTCACAGCGGTCCACTCTTCCTCACTAAGCCACGCTCACCCCATACCTCGTAGCCACTTCCGCGATCTGGCGCCAGGTTTCCGGGTCTACCGAGATGCCTTCGCGGCTGCGTCGCGTCTCTTCAAGCGATTCTGGTTCACCCGGGATCAGGATCCTATCGGAACCAGGAGCCAGTGCACTGCTCTTGACGTACTCGACCAGTTGCTCGACATCCGCGTAGAACGGATCATTCCCGCGTAGCCGATCGATGTCGACGACAAAGACGAGAAACGTATTGCCAACCCTGTCGGCATCTTTACGGCTGCAGCCTCCGCCCGAAAGGGCACCGGCCAGAATGTCTGTGACCAGTCCCAAGGCAAAGCCCTTATGCCCGCCGAAAGGATACAAGGCGCCTGCCGGTGGGCCATAGAACTTCGTTGCGTCTGTGGTGGGCACACCGTTCACGTCCATGATATTTCCGGGTGGAACAGGTTCCTTGCGATTGAACATCCCACGCACCTTGCCTTCCGCGATGGCGCTGGTGGAAATATCCACCACAATCGGTGTCGCATTCTTCCGCGGAATGGCAATCGAGATCGGGTTGGCTGCAAGGCGCCGTTCCCGGCCACCCCAGGGCGCCACCAGCTTTCCACCTCCGTGGGTGTTGACGAACATGACCGCGGCGAGCCCTTTGTCCGCAGCCATCCTCGGGTAGTCGCCAACCCGGCCAATGTGGCAACACTGGCTCATGGCGACGGTACCGACACCGGCTTGTTGGCACTTTTGGATAGCCACCTCCATCGCCTCCCGTCCAATCACCTGGCCAAAGCCCCAGCCTCCATCAACCACGGCAAACGAATCGGATTCGCGGACAACTTGGATGTGAGCGCCGATGGTGACCAGCTTCTGTTCCATCCAACGCACGTATTCAGGGATACGAATCACGCCATGCGAATCGTGCCCCGCAAGATTGGCGTTCACCAGCGCATCGGAAACAATCCGAGATTCGTCAGCCGTAGCACCGGCTGCGAGGAAGACTTGATTGCTGACTTGCTTTAACTTCTTTGCTTGAAATAGGGGCATTTAGATGTGCTCTAACTGAATTCAACTGTGCTTCGCTGCGCCGATGGCACGGAGGAACAATTCCCCCTTAACAAGGGGGAGAAGAAGGCATAGTGACGGGAGTCACTATGCCTTCAAGGGTTGTCATGACGGAGCTCGGAAGACCAAACAGACAACCCACGCGCCTTATGCGCTCCCCCCTTCTAAGGGGGATTGCTCCTTCAACTCTTCCCTTTCCACAATTCCCGGGCTCGCTCTCTCAGCTCACTCATTCTCTGTTTCGCTTTGCGCACAGACTCTCCATAGCCCTCCACAGTAGGTTGGCCTCTCAAATACGAGAGAATGATCTCTTCAGCCTGAATGTAGGGCTCACAGAGCTCCGCTACGGCGGGAGCAATCTCATGCGGAATGTTCACGATTCCATTGGCATCCGCGTGCAACAGATCTCCTGGCTTGACCTGTAACCCGCCCACGTGCACGGGGACATTCGCCTCGGGAAATCGGCAGTAGCCGTGCGCAACGATGACCGAGGAGGCCCAGCAAGGAAACTGCAGCCGATCCACCTGCTCGATATCCCGCGCTCCTCCACTGGTAATCAGCCCGCAGAAACCAAATGCCTTAAACGATGTCACCATCACCTCGCCATAGGTGGCTGCCATCGGCGGATCGTCGAGATCCTGAAACACCGCGATCCTCGGCGCCGGCGTTGACATTGCATCCGCGATCAACTGTGGCATGCCTCCGTACGAGTCGCCGCGCTCAGCAGGGTAAGCCGCCCGAAACGTAGCCGTTACCGCGTACCCCACGGCTGGCGGCAGCTTCGGATAAATTGCCTTCAGCGTCAGATTGGTGTAGCCCGCGACGTACGATCGAATATCAAAAAGCTCGATCACATTGGCAACCGTCGGAGAATCCACCTTGCGCAGTTGGGCGAGTTCTTCAGCGTTCAGAATTCTAGTGGTCATGATTGGCTCTCAGGTTTTAACGAAATTCAAAGGAGCTTGAAGTCGGTGACAGACGCATTTGTAACACAGGCGGGTCCAAAAGTCAGCGAAGCGTGATCGCAGCAGGCAGCCTTAAGTTGGTCGTACCTCCTCGCGGACCAGGTCCAGTTCAATGCGACGCCGTTCGAGGTAAGCGATATTTCCCAGATGAGAGGCGAGAGCAGAACGGTGACCGACCAGAACGTCGCCGTTTGGTCTATGGCGGCTCTTGACGCAATCGAGGAAATTACGAACGTGATCGCCCGTCATCCCGTCGCCACGGTCGCCTTGTTCCTTTACCGGTGATCCTTCCACAGGCGTAAATGTATAGCTGCCACGCGTAATCTCCAGCCGGCCTTGTGTCCCAACAAACTCAATCCCCGCACCTCGAATTCCCGGAGCCAAGGTAGCCTCGAACGTCGCCGTCCATTCGCCCGGATATTCGAGCAGCACGTGTATGGTGTCAGGCGCAGTGCGCCCATCCTTGTACTGATAGACGCCGCCGGAGGCGACCGCAGCCTTGGGAAGGTCTTCCTTCATAAACCACTGCACCACGTCGATCCAATGCGTGAACAAGTCCGTGATCTGGCCGCCGCCGAAATCGAGGTACGCGCGCCAGTTCCAGAATTGCTGGACATCCCAGTCGCGCCAGGGGCGGGAGCCTTGAAACTTCTTCCAATCCAGACCGGCCGGTTTGTCTTTGAAAGGCGCCTTCCGCAAATGGTAGCTGTTCCCATGCCACCAGGTCCGGGCCAGGGTGATCTTGCCGAGCTTGCCCGAGTCGAAATACTCGGCCTTGGCTTTCATGTAGTGGACCCCGCTGCGCTGCTGCATCCCCACCTGAAACACGCGATCGTTGAGCCGGGCGGCCCGGATGATCGCTTTACCCTCGTCGATGGTGTACGTCAACGGCTTTTCGACGTATACGTCCTTGCCTGCATTGTCCGTTGTTACCAAAGTAGAAGTGTCCGGTTTGTGGATATCAACACTCATCAGGGTTTGCAGGAAGCCTCAGGCGGTTCGACGGAGTTCGGGAAGGGCGACAGAGCACCTCTGGCGAGCGCCCGAATCGGAGCCCTAGAGTGTCTCTCAGGCCTCAGTCGTTTGTAGGAGCCTCGCCAGGGGTGCTCTGCCGCCGGGCGATGAGTTGTCTTGGCAAGCACCGGCTTCATCGCTCGGTTGCGCTTTGCGCGGTCGTTGCGGCACCAATCGATAACTCAGCGAACGGTTGTCGCAGCGCAGATGGATCGATCCGTCCAGACGCTGGTGGACCGTCACCGTTTGGGCTTGACGCGATCTTTCGACCAAGTAGACTTGGCCTTCGTGCTGGACCGTGGAATCGGCATTGAGCCGCCGTTGGGTTTTCAGCAAAGCACCGTATTCAGATCCAATCGTGCCGGCACCCGACGATGCAGGTCCGTGGGCTGAGCTGCCTCGACGCGAAACGCCGTTGTGCAGCGGCAGATAGCGTTGCAGAACCTGGTTGGCCTCCGCCAGCGTCGCAGCTCCAGCCAGACGCAGTTCCTTGACCAGACGGTCCTGCAAGGTCTGAAACAACCGCTCGACGCGCCCCTTGGCCGCTGGCGAATGGGCATGGATCACTTCCACTCCCAGCTCACTCATCGCTCGCTGAAACTGGCTCTGGGACTGTTCAGCCCCTGCAGTTGTTCCTCCACCGTGGGTGTTTGGGGCGATCGATAGGTCGTGTGTTTGTCCAGATACACACTGCAGGGAATCCCGTAGCGCTGGACCCAACCCCGAAAGCTATCCAGAGCCGGCATCGTCCCCTCGTGATCGTAGAAACGCGCCTCGACCGTGCTGGTGGCATCGTCGATGTAACCCATCAGGACCAGCTTCGGGCCGCGCCCTTCCAACCAGTCATGGTGCGATCCGTCCAACTGCACCATCTCGCCAAAACAGCTCCGCCACGGCCGCCACTGCCGGTGCGGTCTGGCTTTCCGCTGTTTATAGGGCAAGCGCGCTTGGCGCAGCCATAACCGCAGGGTTTCGGGATGAATCTCAATCCGATGACGCTCCTGCAACTTCTCACTGGCCAAGTCGGCCCATAGTCGGCGTAGTGCTTCTCAAACAGCGCCAGCACTCTCTGCCTGGTCTGGTCGGCAATCCGCCGGTTCGAGGGCTTTCCCCGTCGCCGATGCACAATGCCTCGGTCCCCTCTGTCTCAACTCGTTTCATCAGCCGCCGCATCTGTCGCGAGCTCACACCCGCTACTTCAGCCGCTTGCTTTTGACTAATCCTTTCTCCAAAGCTTGATAAACCAGGTGGAGTCGCTTGATCTCGCGCTTTCATCCTCAGTAGCTCCTCTCCGTCCACCCTGTTCTCCTTTCAACAAAACGAACAGAGTAGACACTTCTAAGAGGACATTTCTACTTTGGACAAACCGGTCATTATCATTTTGGGACGACACGTCCTTGCCTGCATTGCAAGCATCGATCGACATCGCCGCGTGCCAATGGTCGGGCGTGGCAATCAGGACTGCATCCACTTCGCGCAGCTCCAGCAACTTTTGATAGTCGAGGAATTCCTTCACCGGTTTCGGCAGGAGCGTCTGAGTCTTTTTCAGATTGTCGTCATAGATCTCACAGAGAGCCGTGACTTCCACGTCTGCATTCTTCACAAATTTCTGGAGCACAGACTGGCCTCGCCCTCCAGGACCGATGACGCCGAGGAGGACACGATCGTTGGCGCCGAGAACCTTATTCCAGGAGCTGGCCGTCAGTCCGGCGCCGATCACAGCTGTACTGCGAGCAAATTGTCTGCGAGTCAGAGATCGTTGAATTGAGTTCTTCGCAGTTTTCATGATTGGTCCTCTCAAATCACTCTTAAAAATGGAGATATCACGGCTTCTGGGAGAATGTGGGAGCCGGCCTCTGGACGGCGACCTGCGTTGTCATGAATTCCCAATCGCCGTCCGGAGGCCGGCTCTCACATTTCGAACGGCGCATACCGCATTTCAAACCCGGAGGTTGCGGCGCTTAACCTCCTCAGCGATGTAGCGTGCGGTTCTGACCGCCAGCGCCATGATCGTCAGCGTGGGGTTTTTTTCGGGATAGGTCGTGAACGCGCTCCCTCCAACCACAAAGAGATTCTTCACCTCGTGCGCCTGGCAATACGAGTTCAGAACAGAAGTCCGCTTGTCGAGGCCCATCCGGATCGTTCCGGCCTCATGGCTGCCAAAACCCGCTGGTGCATCGAGTGTATTGGTAATCAGGCGGGCGCCGGCCGCATGCAAGATCTCGCGCGCTTTTTCCACCGTGTCTTTCCACAGCGCGACATCATTCTCGCAAAAACGAAAATGGAGAACAGGAATCGGAATTCCCCAGGCGTCCAGATGATTGCGATCAACGGTCACTCGATTCTCCGGCCGCGCCTGCGCCTTCCCCCAACCTCCCATTTGCACGAAGCCCGGCTGCATGTCTCTGACCTGCTTCTTGTATGCGCCGCCAAAGCCTTCGAGCAATCTTAGAGTGATTGGGAAACAAGAAACCGGCGTAGTTGAGCTGGTAGTGAAATCCGCCGCTGTAGCCATTCTTCCTCCCTGAAAGGTGATTGAAGCGTGGAATGTAGGTGTGGTCCGTTGCGCCATCGTTGTTGACAGGTTTGGTTCCGACCAAATCCTGCAGATAGCCGACGACATTGGCGGCAACGTTACCGTGAAGGTAGCGGCCCACCATGTCATTGGAATTGGCCAAGCCGTGAGAAAACTGTGGCGATCGCGAGTTCAACAGCAGCCGCGCGGACTCCGGTGCTCCGCAGCAAACTGCAAAGATGGAGGCCTCGATTTCCTCTTCCTTTCGAGTCGTAGCATCGATGACCGAGGCACTTTTCACCCGGCCTTCGCGATCCACTCGGAGCTCTCGCACAATCTTGTTGGCGAGGAGTGTGAAATTCCCCGTCTTCGTCGCCTTCGGAAACATGGACACCGGCGTGCTGAACACCGCGCCGACGTCGCATCCCTCCATGCAGCGACCGCAGTAGTGGCAGGGAGGCCGATTGTCATACGGGCGGGTGAGAACCGCCTTGCGGGCCGGGATCATGCGAATGCCCATCTTGCCGCAGGCGCGTTTCACAATCTGCTCGCTGCAGCGCAGGTTCAACGGGGGCAGGAATTCCCCGTCCGGGATGATGTCCAGATTCTCACGCGAGCCGGTGACGCCGATCATTCTCTCGACGTGGGAATAGTCCGGCGCCAATTCCTGATAGCTAAGCGGCCAATCTTCTTCAATGCCTTCGAGACTGCGTTCCCGGAAGTCCCGTTCCGCGAAACGCAGGCAGACCGCATTCCAGTGAATGCTGCGGCCACCAACGGCACGAATCCGATCGACGCTGATGTTGTCGCAGTCTTGATAGCGAATCGATTCTCGAACTTCTTTCGGATAAGCCGGTGGTGGCGTTCCCGGCCTTCGCATGCCGCGAAATGGCAGCTCGTAAGGCCAGGCGTGGTATTGAAATTCTTCAAACTTTATCACCCGCCCCGCTTCAACGAGCGCGACTTTGGCTCCAGCCTCGGCCAGTTCTTTGGACAAAACGCCTCCGGCAGGTCCGGATCCGATGACACAAACATCAAACGCCATAAGAAGTCCGTAAATGGGAAAACTAATCGGGCCAAGCGACGGTCAAAAGAGCCAAAGGTGCCGAAAATCACACCCAAGTCCTGGCTCCACCACGGTCATTCCGGCCAAGCGCAGCGCGAGCCGGAATCCAGAATGGTTTGGTGGCAACGACTACCCCTTCCAGTAAGTAAAGGCAGCCTGGATTCCCGCTTTCGCGGGAATGACAGAAAAACCACTTCCACAAGCCGTCATTCAGATTCCGGCTCCCGCTTTCGCATAAATACGTCTCGCTGGAGCCATCCCACGGGCTTATGCCGTGGGATATTGATCTGTCGCGCCGACCGCGCTTCTCTTTGTAGCTCTATTGCGCCGGCAGTTGATATCCGGCCTTGTTCATCTTGATTCGGTAAAGATTCCCGCCGGCAGTGACGTATAGCGTCTTGCTGTCATCACCGCGGCCGAAACCGACGTTGGTGGGAAGCACGGGCGTGGGGATGCGAGCCAGTTCCTTGCCCTCTGGAGAGTACACATAGATACCCGGGCGGCTGATGGCACGGACTGCAACGTAGAGGTTGCCGTCTACGTCCGTCACCAGACCGTCGGGTCCATCCTCGGGAGCATAGTCGATGAACACTTTCCTAAATTTGGCTGTTCCATCGGCAGCGAGATCATAAGCCAGCAGCGCCATTCGGCCTTTGAGCACCGGTGTCCCGTCTGGAATGCGAAACATCCCGGTGGTTCCATTGTCGTTGGAAACCACGTAAAGCGTCTTTTGGTCGGGCGAGATCGCCACGCCGTTGGCTTTGCCGGCGTCAGTAATGATGCGGTGCAGCGAGCGGTCCGGATCAATTCGGTAGACCGCATAAAACGGTTGGTCCACGGGCTCATACCCCAGATAGCGGGGATCGCTGAAGTAGATCCTGCCTTTCAGATCGATGGCAATGTCGTTCGGAGAATTCAAAGGGCGGCCTTCGAAGAGAGCAGCAAGAATCTCGCTCTTGCCGGTCTTCATATCGGTGCGGGTCACGCGGCGTCCGCCGTAGTCTGCCCCCTCGGCCACCACCATCCGTCCCTGAGCATCGAATTTTATTCCGTTGGACATGCCACTGGGAGAGCGGATACACCGAGGTCTTCCCGGTCTTCGGGTCGAACTTCATGATGTGGCCGGCCTGCATTCCCGAGATCGCAGTGAAGGTAATGTCGCTGAAGTAAATGGTCCCGTCCGGGGCCGCAGCTGCTCCTTCTGTGAGAACACCGCCTGTGAACAACTGTTCAAGCTTTGAACCCGGTGGCAGGACATCTGACGAACCGCTGGGTGGTGCCGCTGTCTGGGCAAACATGAGTGTGGTGTTCAGGATCAGGCAGGAGACAAGTCTCTTGAGCATGGTTGTCCTTTCATTCTTTGGAGTGAATAGCAAAGTTCGTAGTGCGAAGAGGCTTCGCGACAACATTCCGACTCGAGAGCGAAAACGCTGACTGGATGAGCAGCCGATCACCGCGTAGAGGCCCCCTCACTCCCGGCCCCTCTCCCGCGTTGGGGCGAGGGGTGCCGACTTTCTCCGTTGAAGATCGATCATGGACAGTCCTTCTTTGAGGCGGAAACATAGGGCCCTTGTGCTCTGTGGCTCCCTTCGCTACGCCAAAATTTCCCGGATCACGTGTCCGTGCACGTCGGTCAGCCGGCGATCGATGCCGTTGTGACGGTATGTCAATTTCTGATGATCGATGCCCATGAGATGGAGAATGGTGGCATGGAGATCGTACGAGGCCGTCGCGTTCTCCGCAGCCTTCCAGGCCCATTCGTCGCTCTGGCCGTGGGACACGCCTCCCTTGATTCCTGCGCCACCCAGCCAGGTGACAAAAGTGCCGCCGTTGTGGTCACGCCCGGAGCTGCCCTGGCTGAAGGGCATCCGTCCGAATTCGGTTGTCCAGATCACCAGCGTATCTTCCAGCAGGCCGCGGGCCTTGAGGTCTTTGAATAGTCCCGCCACGCCCGTATCGGTGCGTTTGGCAATGAAGCCCAACTCGGAAACGATATTGCTGTGATTGTCCCAATTGCCCGAAGCGCCGTTGGTGCCGCTCCAGACCTGAACAAAGCGGACACCCTGTTCCAGCATGCGGCGAGCGATCAGGCAACTGCGGCCGAAATCCTCGGTGTCCTTCTCATCCAGGCCGTAGAGCTTACGTGTTTCAGCCGATTCTTTCGAAATATCAAAGACACCCGGAATGCTCAGTTGCATCTTGGCAGCAAGTTCGTAAGAAGCGATGCGCGCTTCGAGACGCGAGTCGCCCTGCCAGTGAGACAGATGCTCGCGATTGATCTCACCCAGGAGTGACAAACCCTCTTCCTCGCTCTCTTTGGTGATGTAGGTCGCCGATTTCGGGGCAAACAGGTCGTTGATCGGGACAGGAGCCGTGGCCCGGACCAGCGTGCCTTGATGCGCCGCCGGCAGGAAGCCGGAAGAGAAGCTCCCCTGGCCGTTGTAAGGGAGTCCGCGCGAATCGGGCAGTACGACAAACGCCGGCACATTTTCGTTCAGTTTACCCAGCCCGTAGGAGAGCCAGGCGCCCATGCAGGGAAAGCCAGGAAGTGTGAACCCGGAATTCTGCTGATACACGGCAGGGCCGTGAACATTGGTCTTGCTGGTCATCGCCATCAGGAAAGCCAGGTCGTCCACGCAGGTGGCAACTTGCGGGAGCACCTCGCTCACCCAGCGCCCGCACTGGCCATGCTGCTTCCAGGTATAAGGGCTCTTCATCACGATGAATCCGGGTGAGCCTGTCACCGATTCCACTTTCTGCCCTGGGCCCGGATCAAATTTCTGGCCGCTGTATTTGATGAGTCCCGGCTTGTAGTCAAAGGTGTCCGTCTGGCTCACGCCACCGTTCATGAAAAGCTGGATGACCCGCTTTGCTTTGGCGCGGTGGTGGAGTCCTCCGTTTAGATCCGGTCTGCCACCCAGTGCAGCTTGAGCCCGCAATTCGTCCTGCGCCATCAAGTGCGAGAGTGCGAGAGCTCCGAATCCGCCGCCAATCGATCCAAGAAACTGGCGACGGGTGCGAGGATTAGGATTCGTTAGGGATTTGCTCAACTGGTCAAACATAGTGACTCCTCAAATTCCCCTTAACAAAGGGGCGAAAGAAGGCGCGAGCCTTCCGGGGGTTGTCGTCACGATTTGGGAAGACCGATGGGTTTTCTGCGTGGCTACCTCTCTAAAACCCCCCTGAAGTCCCCCCTTCTCCAAGGGGGGACGATGACTAGAGCCAGCTTCATCGCCCAGTCAGTTCACGAACATGAATTCATTGCCGTTCAGCAGCACCCGGCAGGTGTTAGCCATGCCGTGTTTCGTGGCATAGCCCAACAGAGCCTTGGCTTCGGTCGCTGTGGGTGGGCGCCCCCAGGCCAATTCGCATGCCGAATCAATCTGTCCGGCCAGATCGGAGCTCATCTTGCCAACTCGCGCTCGGCGAAATGCTCGGCTTGCCGAACGATGAAACGGTTATTCCACATTGTGAGAGCCTGGAGCGCGGTAACCGAAATGTTGCGAACCGGCGACAGCTGCGACGCATCGGGACAGTCCAGCGAATCCATCAGAGGATCGGTCACCGTGCGGAAAACATAACGATAGATGCTCCGGCGGAAACTCGCTGGGCTGTCCACGTCAAAACGGTTGTAGTCGATGATGGGTGTCACACCAACATTGGGGTCATCGTAAAAGAACTGTTTCACCGGCGGTCCGCCCATCGTGACGTCCAACTTGCCTGTCACCTGCAAGACCGAGTCGCGCACCGACTCCGCGTCCAACCGCGATCGATTCATCCGCCACAAATACTGATTCTCAGCATCCACCTGCGCGTAGGCTGGGTTGCCTTGCGATGACTGCAAGTACACCGAACTGGTGAGAATCAGACGGTGCAGTTTCTTGAAAGACCCGCCGTTCTCGACAAACCAGGTCGCAAGCCAGTCCAGCAACTCGGGATGACTCGGCGCACCGCCCATGCGACCGAAATCGTTGGGTGTGTTCACCAGGCCCCTGCCAAAGTGATAGTGCCAGACCCGATTGACGATGGAGCGCCAAGCAAGAGCGTTTCTGGGATCGGTGATCCACTCCGCCAGAGCCGCGCGCCGTTCGCCTTCACGATTGATATCTTCCAGTTTGAAGTCGGCTCCGAGCCCGGGCAGCATCGACAGCGTACCGGGCGAAACTTCTTCACCGGGGGTCGTGATCTCGCCTCGCTTGAGGAGATGAATCGGCCGGGGCACCCCTCGCGTGGGATGAAAGTTCCCGGCATCCGCAAAGTCATTCGTTCCCGCGTAAACCATTTGCGATGGAGGTAACTCCGCCAACTGCTGGCTGATCGCAACCAACCTCTTCTCCACGTCGCCCAGCTCAGCCCGCAGCTGCGGGCTCCAGCAAGGCAACGGCCTGCTTCTTCCGAGCTTCTTTGGATTTCTTGAGATCAAGATCCCATTCCCAGCGTTGGCTGGAGGTGAGCAGGAACTTCAACGCATCCGCCGAGGGAGCAGGGTCACCGTTCGCTGCTGTCAGCTTCAAAAGGCTGGACGCCCCATCGACCAGGCTGGCTTTGCTCCATTGCGGTGGATTCTCGACCGAATCCTGCGCAGTCACTTTCGCCTCAGCCGCAACGTTCTTCTCTCCCGAGAACAGCGAGCAGCTCGGCCAACGCGAAGAACCAGTAGCCTGAGCCACCGTCCGATGGAGGAAATGCAGTCACCCGCAGATACCGGCCCGACTGACCGAATGTTTTGAATTGGAAATGGCGTAGAACCGGGATTTGGAAGAGACTCCAGACTGTGATCGGCGAGCGTGTGGCGGCTCACGAACAAGGGATCATTCGAAAGATCCACGCGAAATCGTGCTGGAAATCCGAAACCCGGCACAGAGGCATGCTGTGCGGGAACCAGGTAGACCTGATCGATGGAAACCGACTTGCCGAAATCGATCTGCACCCATTTCGCTTTGTCGGCCGGAGAAGAGACCTGGCTCTGGTATCCGAGGCTCTTGCTGGCCAGCTGGGGTTCCGGCTTCTCCAGAGTGTCGAGATCCTGTTGAAGCTTTTGGATTCTGGCGTCGAGTTGTTGCAGTTCCGGACTGGAGAGGCTGGCTGCCATTTCTTCAATCTTGCCCCGTCTCTCATCCAAGGGTTCGTTTTTCCCGCAGCAAGGTCTGCCGGTTCACGTGCGTGGCCGGATCGCGATCATAAGGTCGTTCGGCGCGATCAACGCCTGCAAAAACCGCCTGAAGCCGATAGTATTCCTTCTGCGAAATAGGATCGAACTTGTGGTTGTGGCAACGCGCACAGTGAACAGTGGAGCTGACGAAGGTGGACATCGTCGTCATCACCATGTCGTCCCGATCCAGCGTTTGGGCCCGCTTCTTGTCAAGCGTATCGTCCACAATGGACATCATTGAGCTCTCGTCAAACGGTCCCGTCCCGATGAAACCTGTGGCAACGGCGGCGTCCGGCTGGTCTGGAAACAGAACATCGCCGGCGAGTTGCTCTTTCACGAAGCGCGCATAAGGCTTGTCTTCATTGAACGAACGAATCACGTAGTCGCGATAGGGCCAGGCATTGTCGCGCGGTCGATCTTGATCGTGACCGTGACTGTCCGCATAATGCACGACATCCAGCCAGTGCCGAGCCCAGTGTTCCCCGTAGCGCGGGCTGGCCAGCAAGCGATCCACGACTTTCGAATAGGCATCTGGAGCGTCGTCAGTGAGGAACGCCTGAATCTCGGCCGGCGTCGGAGGCAAGCCCGGTCAGATCATACGTGACGCGACGCAAGAGAGTGCGTTTGTCGGCCGTCGGTGAAGGCTGGAGTTTCTTTTCCTGAAGCTTGGCCAGAATGAAACGGTCGATGGGCGTGCGGATCCAGGAGGATCCTTTCACCCGAGGCAGCACTGTCTTGGCAAGCGGCCGGTAGGCCCAGTGAACGGGCTGGGCTGCATCACCCTTGGGGTCGAGACCTTCTGGCCAGATGGCACCTTGGTCAATCCAGGCCCGCATCAAACCCACTTCCGCAGGCGAGAGCTGTTCTCCTTTGAGCGGCATGACCAGATCCGGCTGCACACCCGCGACCAAGCGAACAACCAAACTCTCGGCACTTTTCCCCGGCTTGAAGGCCGGCCCCGACAAGCCCCCTTTGGCAGCAATCGCCTTCACATCCCATCGCAATTGGTTCATCTGCTCGTTTGGCCCGTGGCAGGAATAACACTTACCGGCCAGAATTGGGCGAATGTCTTTCACGAAATCCACTTTCCGGGAGGCCGGAGGAGGTAGAGGGAGACTGCTCACTTCGTCGGTTTTTGCAGGTTGTGGGCTGCCACTCACCTTCTCTCGGGATTGCAAGACGACTCCCGCTGGCCACTCCGCGCCTCGATCGATCCACGCCCTCAGCAGAGCGACCTCATCCGAGGTCAGGGGACTTCCCTGACCCTTGGGAGGCATTTCGAGCTCTGGAACCAGACGGGCGGCGAAATGGATCAAACGACTGCGCTCACTCTGACCGGGCACAATGTCCACCCCCAGATCACCCCCGTTTAAGGCCTGTTCACGAGCATCCAGGCGCAGACCGCTCATGGACACTTCTGCGTTGTGGCATTTCAGACACGACTGTTCGAGGATAGGCTGAATTTCTTTGACGAAGTTGACCGGACGGGTGACTGCGGCGGGCAGCTTGGAGACATCAACGTTCTGCCCGAACGCCGCTGAACACGCTGCCAACATCAATCCACAGACTACGGCACTCGTCACTCGTAGGGCTTCTTCGTACCTTCGTTGCTTACTCGTCCTGAGATTCATAGAATGACTGAGACGATGAGACTGAGAAGAGCGCGAATTTTATCAAGAAATACGGCAGTTCCGAGGGAAAATCACCAGCGCTAGGACGAAAGCGAATGTGGGAGGCGCGCTCCGCGCGGCGATCTTGCTTCGATGATATGAGCTCCTGGTCGCCGATGGCACAGCGCCTCCCACACTAGCTAAGCCATTTTCAGAGTTTTGGTGAAAAGAGCGTCCCCCCTCGGACAAGGGGGGACTTCAGGGGGGTTTTGGGCATAACTCACAACCTGGTATGGGTTGTCGATCGCGGAACCCACCCCGGCGCTGCGCGACCGCGTGGAGTCTTCTCAAGACTCCACCTCTGCGCCACCCCTCCAAGGGGATTTTCAGAGAAGTTCTATGGGTGCGGCCTGCGCACCATACATAGCAGGGCTGAGTGGATTTCGAGCTGTTTCTCCTTAAACAACAAGGTGGATGATTATGAATAGGAATTGGGTGCGTCTGGCCGCGGTTGGACTCTTCGCTATAGCGGCCCAGCTGATTCTACAGGGCCTCGGCGCCGTCCCTCAAACAGCGGCGGAGAATCTGGAGCCGGTCGAAGTTGAAGGCCAACCACTCGCGTCCAACGTCGAGCGTTTGATTCAAGCGCTGGAGCTGCTGGGAACCCCGCTTCCTGGCGAAACTCGAAGGGGCCTGCAAGCCGCGGGTCGGGCTCGAGATGCTCGAACGATGCAACAGTTGCTGGATCGCCATCGTTCTCTTTGCCGTTCATTTGAATCCTGAAGTTCGAGTCAAAGTCACACGAGGGCCGGCGCCCGCGATTCTCCAGCAAAGCGGTTTCACACCTTTCCTGGTCAAAGTCGTCAATGAGAGCACGTCCACTCTACCGATCAGAATCACCAGTCCCCAGTCAGGGCCTGTCTATGCCGGAGTGGCCAAGCTCAGCATGCAGCGAGAGCGGCAAGAGCATCTGCGTGAGAACGAGAATGTCAATCGGGATGAACGCTTTCTTCAAGTTGAAATGTTCTCTGAGCCGCCCATGACTCGCAACCTGAGCGGCCTTAAGGTGGAATACGCCCTGGCGCTGATCTACAGCAGCGAAGCGGGCCAGCGGGAAGCCATCATCGGGTTCGATGCCGGCCAGGGCACTCAGGACTTGGGATTCAGAGGAGAATTGCCCGTCCTGTTCAACGTGCGTCCCGCAGTTCCTGTGCGTCTCGCCATTCGAGATCATGACGGCCAGCCGACGACAGGTCGCTTTACGTTTTTCGACCGCGCCGGTCACGTCTATCCGCCACAAGTCAAGCGTCTGGCTCCCGACCTCTTCTTCCAAAAACAAATCTACCGGAGCGACGGCGATACGGTCTTGCTGCCGCCGGGGCAGTTCACGATGTACTACGGCAGGGGCCCAGAATACCGTTGGCTGAAAAGGGCCGTCACGATTCCGTCGAAAGGTGACGAACGAATCGAAGTCCAGCTAGAACGCTGGGTTCATCCGATGGCTTATGGCTACTACAGTGGCGACCATCACATTCATGCCGCCGGCTGCGCGCATTACACCTCACCTACTGAAGGCGTTCCCCCCAAGGACATGTTCCGGCAAGTTATGGGCGAGGGGCTGAATGTCGGAAGTATTCTCACCTGGGGTCCAGGCTTCAACCATCAGCAGCAATACTTCTCTCCGGAGGTCGATCGTCTCAGTAACCCCTTTTGCCTGATGAAGTACGACATCGAAGTGAGCGGATTCGGGTCGGAGGCCTTGGGCCATGTTTGCCTGCTGAACCTGAAAGAGCAGGTTTATCCGGGTGCGGAACTCAGCAAGGGCTGGCCGACCTGGACAACACCGGTGCTGCGTTGGGCCAAGGCGCAAGGCGCGGTGACCGGCTACGCGCACTCGGGCAGCGGTCTGCAGGTGAATCCCACGAACGCTGCCAAACGCCTGATGTTGGAATTGGACGCCAATCAGGATGGACGGCTGGACGCGCAGGAAGCTGAAAGGGGGTTACTGCCCGAATCTTTGGCGAGCATCGACCTGGGTCAGGATGGAAGCTTGAGCGAGGAAGAGTTGAGAAGGTCTGTCGATCGGGTCTCAGATCAGCTCCCCAATTTGGCGATTCCTGAGCTCAACAGCGTTGGCGCACAAGAAATCTTTGTCACCGCCGTCCTCGGCATCTGCGACTTCATCAGCGCAATGGACACGGCGCGATTGCTGGAATGGAACTGCTGGTATCACCTTCTGAATTGTGGCCTGTCTCTGAAAGCCGCTGGAGAAACGGATTTCCCTTGCATGAGCGGTACCCGCGTGGGGCAGGGGCGATCATACGTGCAGCTTGGCAAAGTGGATCGCCTTGATTTCAAGGCCTGGTGCGAGGGACTGGTACGTGGACGTTCGTACGTTTCGGATGGATACGCCCATGCGCTGGAGTTTAGCGTCAACGGCAAGCCTGCAGGTGACGCGGTCCAGCTTTCAGGGCCAGACACGGTGAAGATCAACGCCAAAGTCGCGTTCTCGCCGGAAACGCCCCTGGAGGTTGCCTACGGCAATGCAATTCCTGTCGGCGGGAAAAGGCTAGTCGGCGACACGGTGAACTATCATGAGATTCTGCGGCGACCGATGCGCCGGCAGGATGATCCGGGTGTCAGGCTCGTGGAGTTGGTGGTCAATGGTCAAGTCGGTCTCTTCGAAACAAGTGCCTGCGAATGGTCAGGCGCATATAGTGGAGTTCTCGACGAAAATCAATCGGAGCAGCTGGGTGGCGGTGCGACAGTTCCCGCAGATGCATACCAACCCGGTCAACGTGATTGTTGGCGGACAGCCTATTCGCGCCTCGCGACAAAGCGCACTGTGGTGCATCGCCGCGATCGAGCAGCTGTGGCGGGCTCGCAACGAAAAGATCGCGCCTCAAGGAACGGGAAGAAGCGCGCAAGACTTTCTGGGCTGCGATCGATCGATATCGCCAGATTGCGAAGGAAGCTGGAGGGGGAGAGTAGGCCAGAGCAGCCGTCTGGTGCTTGCATTAGTCCGCCATTCCCGCGGAAGCGGGAATCCGGAGATCGGACATCTTAAGCAGGTAAGTCAGTGCAGGCAAGATGCCTGCACCACAAAGGCAAGCAACTTGTGGTGCAGGCTTCCAGCCTGCAGTATTCCCGGGAACGGGAATCCAGGCTGGATTCCGCTCGCGCTTCGCTTGGCCGGAATGACGACCGTGTCAACACCAGGTTTATTTGATTTTGATCCTTATTATTATTTGGTCGGCACTTTGTAGAACTCGTACTGTATCCGCCACTTTTCTTCCTTCCCCGGATCGATCTTCATTTCAATATACGGTTCCGGCGAGACATTGCTGCGGATGGACCAGAACACGACTTTCGACAAGGGCCGGTCACCCGTTTGCCTCACACCTGCGCCTGTTTTCAGATTCTCGACCCGGATGTCATAGTCCTGGGCACTCATGCCATGCCCTTCCAAGTTTGTGAATACGCTTTGCCCTTTCTGCAGCTCCTGAAGGTAGACAAGTTCCTTCCCGCGAACTTCTGCGAGTCCCTTCAAATCAAGCGTCGAGCGTAAATTGAACGGGAACTTCACCACGAAGTCCGGCCCTGAGGGCTGGTCATCGAGCATGAAGAAGTTGTGGTTGTATGTGTGGGTGGCAATTGGCTTCCGCCCGGTATTCTTCAGGCTGTGTTCAAGAACAAGTTGCGCCTCGCCTTTTGGCAATTGCACTCTCTTGCGGTAGGTATAGGCATAGCCGGTTTTGTCAGCAAGTTGATGAGTAAACTCAATCCAATCCGTTCCCTTCTTCACGTTCCACTTGCCTGAATCGACGATCTCATAAGTGTTGAATGAGCTGTAACGCGGTTCGTTGGGTTTGCGAAGCACTCCGACCCCAATTTTGACAAACGTCTCGCCCGCCTTGGCCTCGTCGTAGCCCAGGCCCGCCCCATTGGTAAAGAATTCCTCAACCGGACCGGTGATGGCATCGTGCAGTTTCGGGTCGTACCGCTCGAACCATTTTCCGAAGTAGCTGTGTCCCTCACATTCCAGGCTGGAGATGACACCCGACCAATCGAAGCGGGTTCCGCGGTAGTAGCCGTTCTGGGCATCCGGAAGATAGAGTTTGGCACGGACACGCGCATTTGAGATCTCAGCCTGCGGAAAATCCGCGGCCTCAACATTCACGGTCAGCAAGACAGACACCAGACACGCACCGAAGAAGACTCTCAAGGTAGTAACCTCCGTTGAAGAAATGGATTGCGTTCGCCGTTCGTTCAGAGGGGATCATTTCAGAATCTCGATCACCTGACCCACCGTTTTGCGTTCGCCAAGTCGAATCAGCCGCGTGGACGCGCCTGCAAGAATTCCGGGACGCCGCACCAAGACTGCCAAGCGCAAGCACCCGGCTGTCGAGTTGCTTCACGAGGCCGTCGTGCTCTGCGGGGCTTGCTGCAGCCAGCCGCTCGGCTGCCTGCCAGGCACAATCGCGAGCCTTCGTCATACTGAAGTTGATCAGAACATCGTCGCTGCGGCCGGAAAGGCGGTCGAGCAACCCGAGCAGAGGCCAAACCGCCGTAAGCTCTGTTTTCACGTCGTCTACCAGGGCAGCAAGAATGCTGTTGATTCGATTGAAATCGTTCTTGAGTACGGGCAGCGCAGGTCCAGGAGAAGTCGCCGCCGCTGCGACGGCCAGGTCCAGGTTGATGTGCGCGTTGATTCCCAGCAACAAGTGCTGCAGTACAATGGGCCACCACGCCGTCGCCGTTTCGAATGCGAGCCGCCAACAGGCCGACACCGTTTGACCTTGCCGGTGTCGTCCAAAGGCCTCCAAATACCGATTGGCGAACGAAACGGCCAGGCGCTCCATGCGACTCGGGTCTTCGAATTGACCGTGGCTGATTCCCCGTGCCACCTGCAAAGTGACTTTGCGGTACAACGCTGGGAAATAGCCGAGGCGGCTTCCGCTACCCGCTGCCCAGTCGATGATTCGATCTAGATTTTGAATGACTTCGTCAATATGATGAGCCGGCAATTTTGGTCCCCGACGCGTATCAGCGGAGGCGCTTCAATTCCCGCTGATCGAAATCCTAACCAGAGTCAAAACCATGTCCGACAAGCCCAACCTTCCAGAACCCGATCCCGACGCGCAGACTGTCCTGAGCCTTATGGATGGATTTCGCGCCTCAAAAGCCGTCTTTACTGCTGTGTCGTTGGGAGTGTTCGACCATCTCCACGAATCTTCCGCAACCTGCGAAGAGTTGGCGCAGAACTTGAAATGTCACTCCGATGCCCTGGAGCGAATACTGGGGGCGTGCACCGGATTGCAACTCTTGCGACGTGATGGTGGACGTTATCACAACCTGCCTGTGGCGACCCGCTTTCTGCGGATTGAAAGTCCCGAGACACTGAGTGGCTATATTCTCTACTCGGACCGCGTGAGCTTCCGGCTTTGGCGACATCTTGAAGATGCTGTTCGCGAGGGCAGCCATCGTTGGGAGCAGGAATTCGGTTTCACCGAAGGAATCTTCGACCATCTGTTTGCCACGGAGAAGGACAAGCAGACCTTTCTAGCGGGAATGAACGGGCATGGTCTCTTGAGTTCGCCGGCCGTGGTGGCGGCTTTCGATCTTAGCCGCTTTCGCCAGATGGTAGACCTCGGAGGCGCCACGGGCCATCTTGTGATTGCAGCCTGCCGGCGCTATCCGGCATTGCAGGCCACAGTATTTGATCTCGGTACCGTCACGCCCATTACGCGCACCTATGTGGAGCAGGCTGGGTTCGAACAAAGGATCAAGATTCAAAGCGGCGATTTCTTCGCCGATCCACTGCCCACTGCGGACCTCTATAGCCTGGGTCGCATCCTGCACGATTGGTCCGAGGACAAGGTTCGATTCCTTTTGAGAAGGATTTGCGAGCACCTGCCCTCTGGTGGAGGGCTGCTTATCTGTGAGCGGCTGCTGAACGAGGACCGCGACGGGCCTGTCAGCGCTTATCTTCAGTCGCTGAACATGCTTTTGTGTACAGAAGGAAAAGAGCGATCTCCTTCGGAGTACGAGAGTCTCACACGCTCAGCCGGTTTCTCGAGTTTTGAATTCCGCAGGACAGGACAACCAGTGGATGCGATGCTGGCCGTGAAGTAGGCCTTGGGAACGCGCGGGGGCCTCCGGCCGCACTTGGAGTTTTTATTCTACATTTGTCCCCCTTTTCCAAGGGCGGACGCCGCGCCCTTTGCGGCAGGGGGTCGGACGGAAGACCCCCTTGATCTCCCCCTTATCCGCTCCGCAAAAGTGCGGGCGGGACGCCCGCACTCCAGGCTGCAGTTCCGCTGCTCCTACTTATTCATCCACGCCACGACGATGCCCATCAGAAGGACACCCAATGTATCGAAAACGATCTGTTTATACACCAGCGCAGCCGGCATGGGTTGCACAGCATAGTAGATGAGATACATCGGAATTGTCATGAGCACCGCCACAGCCAGTCCGAAGCGGATGCCTTGCGCTAGAAAGGGCTTGTCTTCCTTGCCTCTTTGGTAGATCCAAACAAACCCAAAGGCAATCAAGACATGAGCCAGCAACATGAAGTGGAAATAAGCCTGAGCATCCTCCGGTGTGCGAAACAAGCCTGGCAGCTGAGTATAGGATTGATTCAGCAAGACACCGTGCACCAGAAAACCCAGAGCCATCGACAGAACAAAGATCGCAACCACTGAGATCAGGAACTTCTTGTTCATCGTCTTCCTCCTCCAAATTGTTGAAATAGAAAACAATCGGCGCTCTGGCCGGTAAACCTGTGTTTCGCAACGTCAAGCCGACCTGCCCTTCTTTCCGCACAAACACCACACTATTGAGCTGGCAGCGTCTTCGAATTCGAAGGATCTTACGCCCATCAGAGCTTCTGGAAACATCAACCTTGGGGAGAGGATTGGATTCTCCCACAGTTGGCTAGTCCGAGAAAGGAAAAGGCTTCCAGTTGTGAGAGATTCCTCGCAACGCCCTGCGATGGCGTGCTCAGTCCGTGCTCACAAGATATTTGAATTGGGGGGGGTTGAGGATGGAAAGACAGGGAGGTCGAAGGTGCCGCAGCAACGACTCCCTGTCTGGCTGATGGGTTGACCTTCTCAGAACGTGAACTTCAAAGTCATCTGTATGCGGCGAGCGTAGTTTCGTTGGGTCTGAGAATTGAACCTGCCAAAGGCGGCAGAGGTTGGATCGATCACGATCTGATCCGTGTTGAATAGCGGATGGTTGAAGGCATTGATGAACTCTGCCCTGAACTCCACGTTCTTGCCTTCGCGAATCTCGGTGCGTTTGATCAAGGAGAGGTCCGCGTTGTTGATATCGTGACCGCGCAGAAAACTGAACCTTAGAGGGAAGGTACGCACCTGGCGAGTCGTTCTCTGCTGATTTGCAACCTTGTTAAATCCGGCATCGGTGTTGAACCAACGCTGAATGGTCCGCTGATCGGATGGTAGAACAATGTCTTTGAAGTCTCCATTGAAGATGACGCCTGATCCTGGAACGTTTCCAGGCGCCCAGCCATTGGTTCCGCCGATCGGGGCTGCAGTTTGAAACGAGTAGATCCCAGAGATCTGCCATCCACCCACGATCCTTGATGCAATCGAATTCGAACTGTTCAGGAACGGCTTGCCCTTTCCGAATGGGAGCTCATACATTCCGCTGACCGACAATCGGTGAGTGAAATCCATATCAGAAATGACCTCACTGGGACGAGGATCGTCCTGGTTCAGGTACTGAGTGGCTTCCATGAACTTCGACCAGGTGTAACTTCCCAGCACTGTCAAACCCTTCGCAAACCTCTTTTCCAGCCGCATCTGGAGTGAGTGGTACCACGAGTATCCATCATTGTTGGTGCTGAAGACCTGGTCGTACTGCGGGAAGGGCCGCAGAAGTCTTTCACGAGCAATGTTGGCTGAGGCGCCAATCGTCGTCGAAGCAGGCAGAATGCCGAAGAACGGGTTGGGCACATTCGCGGATAAGTAGGCATCCCTCTCGTTGTCACGGACAGGGCTGGTGCTCAGATACCGCTGGGGTGTCACATTCAGGTTTCGGAATTCGGTTGCGGTGCGGTAGGTTTCAATGTGGGTTCCTCGATTGCCAATGTAACTGACCTCGGCCACGAAGCCCCCTCCCAATTCCTGTTGAAAACCCAGCTCCCAACGTTGCTGGTACGACTGGAGTGGTTTTTGATTGAAGAATGTGATGCTCTGGCCCAAGAAAGTCTCGATGCCCTGTGACGATCCGACTGGTTCCAGAATGCCGCCCTGAAATGGATTCGAGAGCGTGTCTCGGAATGTCAAGCCGTTGTCGGTGCTTGGAACCAAGTTGGTATTCCTGCTGAATCCATGCTGCGAAACATCGCCCCGCCGTTGCCCGAGGAATCCGAAGAAGATTCCGTACCCTCCCCGAACAACCGTTTTCTCGGTCAACTTGTAGGCAAGACCGAAGCGCGGCATGAAGTTCTTCTTTGGCGTTTCATAGAAACCGCGGGAGCGGCCGTCCACTGCCGGGAAGAGCAATCCTCCTCGCACATTGAACTGGCCTGCAGGAATCTCGGGCGTCGGATTCGCCGCGTACCTCGCCCTCACTGCTGCCTCAATCGGCTGAACTGCTGCAAAATCGAGTCCCGAAACACTCCGGTTGTAGCGCTCCGTCAGTGGATTTTCGAACTCGTAACGCAATCCAATGTTCAAGGTGAGTTTAGAATTCACTTTCCAGTCGTCGTGGACGAATATGCCCCAAGTCAGTGATTGCTCCGCGTAGGATGCTGTTCGGGCCAGATAGCCGTTGTTCCCACCCGTGGGTAGTCCCAACAGGAAAGCTGCAAAGGACTGGGCGAGGCTGCCGGGCGAGTTCGCGGAGTTGTCGAACGGCCCTCGTGTCCAGGTCGAATCGAAATTGAAACGTCCGGTTTGGTCGTTGGAGGTGAAGGTGTCCGTTTCGCGATAGGAGCGGAATTCCAGACCAGTCTTCAGTGAGTGGTTACCCTTCGACTTGTTCAGTGTTGCATTGATGGAGTGTGTGTCTACCGGCCTCCATTCCCCTGTGAAGCCATTGCCGTAGTATCCGGTGATGTCGAAGCGTGGCATTCTGCGAATCTCAGGTGCGGTCGCATTGGCAAAAGATGCAGGGAACCCGAGAGTAGTGAGATCCATTCCATAGGCCTCGGGATTGCCATCTTGAACACGCACAAACCGGTTATAGCCATACCGTACGTTTAGAACCGTCGTGGGATTGAATGTGTAGACATCGTCGATGGTGCCAGCTCGTGACAGGAACTGGAACACGGTGCCCGTATAGGCATTCCCAAAGAAGTTGTTGTAGTCACTGGCGCGCTTGTACCAGCTTCCTCTCACGAAGACCCTCTGGCGGTCGCTGACGACGTGGTCGATCTTGATCGTGTGAGTGTAATAGGTGATGGTCTCCCTCAGAGTTGGATCATTCAAATTGTTGGTGAAGTCCGCGTTGCCAGCCGTCAGCGGCTTGGGCCAGTAGGTATCGACGATTTTTCGGGCGACCGGGTTGATCAAATTTGCAGGGATGATGTTGTTCGGGAAGGGATCCTGCTGGAAGCGGCCATTCCCCACAGCCCGCCGCGTGAAGGGGTTGTAGATCTGGTAGGAAGACCCATTCGCTATCCCGAGGTATTCTGAGAAGTCGCCGTTCCGCATCTTTTCTGTCGGTACCGTCCCATTCGCGCCAATGTCATTGCGTGGACGCGCTTCATTGATGCCCTCATAACCCCACATAAAGAAGGTCTTGTTGCGTCCCTTGTAAAGCTTTGGCAGGTACACAGGGCCACTGAGCACTGTTCCCCAGCGGTTGTAATAGAAATCCGGGCGCGCAATCCGATTGGCGTTGGCAAAATAATCGTTCGCGAAGAGTCCAGGCACCATCTTCGTAAAATAGCCCGAGCCATGAAGATCGTTGGTTCCCGACTTAAGACTGATATTGGTGACTCCGCCTTCCGTGTTCCCGAAGCTGGCGTCAAACGTGGCAGTCTGTATCTTGAACTCAGCCACCATGTCAGGCGGCGGAACGTAGGTGGAAATCACCTCATTGGCATTTGCCGTCGCAGTGCTCGGAGCGCCATCAATCGTCAGGTCGCTCCGGTTAGCTCGGGTTCCATCCATGGTGAAACCAACAATGTGGGTGGGTTCAAACGGACGATCGAGTCTCGGGTCGCGGGCAAAGGCCACGCCTGTGGAGAGACCAATGAGGTTATAGGGCTGGCCGTGGGGCATGGGTAGCTCGGAAACACGGCGCGCATCGACGGATTGGCTTGCTGATCCGCTCGTCGTCTCAAGCAACGGAGCGTCCGAGGTCACCGTGATGGTCTCCTGCACTTCGCCCAATTCCAAGGTCACGTTGATCTCGATCGTATCGTTGATCCTGATCGTGACTCCGTCTCGCAAATACTTTTTGAAGCCGGCGGCTTCGACCGCAATCTGATACGTTCCCGGAATCAGATAAGGCGCCCGATACAAGCCCGAGTCGTTGGTAGCAATCGACAAGGTGGTCCCCATGGCCACATTGGTCACCTTGACCGAAGCCCCTTGGATCACGGCCTTTGCCGAGTCGGTCACCGTACCGGTAATGGTTCCGCGCGATTCCTGTGCCAGCATGGAGCGTGGATCCGTGAAGGCCAAGGCGAGCACTAGCATCGTCAGGATTCTTCCGCAAAAATTCGATTTCATAGGGTTAGCCTCCAAACAACTGAACAAACGTGTTTTTGTGCGCACCGAGGTGCACCGGAGTCCGTTCTCCATGTCTTATTGCCTTTTGTCTCGCCCGCTCAGGGCGAGTGAGCAGGCGAGGTCGAGACGGGCGTTTGCGTTTGGACCAATCCCCACCAGCACTTGACTCTTAGGTCTCTCAGCTGCAGAGATTTGGATCCGATTGAGTTGCTTTATCCTGACTGTACAAGAGAGCGTTTACATTTGTAAAATACATACGATGAAAGCTTCACATCGATAAAAGCGATAATAGAATGGATCTCCACCAGCTACGAGTTTTCCACTCCGCAGTTGCAACGGGCAGCTTCACCGGTGCCAGCCAGGCACTTCGGATCTCCCAATCTACGGTTAGCCAACACATCAAGCATTTGGAGGGCGAGCTTAATTGCCAGCTTTTCACCCGGGTTGGGAAGAGGGTTTTGCTGACTGAGAGCGGCAAACTGCTGGAGAATTACTGCGAAAAGCTCTTCGCTGATTTGAAGAGTGTTGAGATGGCGATCCGGGAGTCCAATGGGCTGGAACGGGGACACCTGCGTTTTGGCAGCGGGGCAACTACGCTGATCTATCAGTTGCCGCCAGTACTGGAAAAGTTTCGAATGAAGTATCCAAATGTCGAGCTGGTAATCATGACCGACACAACGGATGTTCTGGTCGAGGCCTTGAAAGCACAACGTCTCGACCTGGTTCTCGGAATGCTTCCGGTTTCTGACCGCAATCTCGTCGTGAAGCCGCTTTGTGCCGAAGAAATCAAGATCGCGATTTCCCGCCAGCACCCGTTGGCCGAGAAAAGTACTGTGACTCCTGAGGAGGTGGCGAATCTTCCCTTCATCCTTTACGAACGCAAGACCGTAATGCGCCGCTTGATTGACCAGTTCTTTACCAGCATCGGTGTGGAACCAAAAATCGTCATGGTGATGGAGAACATTGAGGCCATCAAGAGTCTCGTGGGTGCGGGGTTGGGCGCTTCGGTCTTACCCGAACATGCGGTGAGCGCTCAGGGCGAAGACACGCGTGTCCGCCTCATCAGCGTGGCGAATCATCCACTGCGCCGGCATCTCGGGCTGGTAACGTTGAAATCTGAGTTCGCCACCGCCGCTGTCCGTGCCATGTCCGACCTGCTTTCAGCCGAGCTTGGGCAGACGGGCTGAAGGTTTTTCTTGCGTTAGTTCCACTAGAGAAGGTCACCCCGGCAGGTTTGCGGGAAACTCTCTGGGTCTGCCACGAGAAGCCGCAGACCCGCATGAAACGCAGGTCTGCGCTACCTACTCGATCCTTGGAACTTCCTGCTGCCGTCCTGCCTGTTCGTGAACCGCCTTTGTTACCTTCCCGGATGCATCCTTCACAAATGTGATTTTCGCGTTGACCACTTTCCAGAAGAACTCCGTGTTAGAGCCGGGAAAAATCTCAAACTTTGGCTGTCCGGTGAGCTGAGCAAACAGCTGGTTGCCTTCACGCGTCACTGTCAGGATCGCTTTGCCTTGACCATAGTCGTACTTGCCCACAAAGGCATCGAACGTTGCCGGATCGACCGCAGCAACCGTCTGCTCCTTCATCTTGGGAGCCTCAATGGTCTGGCCACCTTGTCGATGAATGGCTTTCGCCACCAGCCCCTTTTCGTCACGCACAAACTGAACCCGAGCGTCTACGACCTTCCAAAAGAACTCGGTTTCTGACTTGGGAAAGATCTCAAAGCTGGGTTGCCCGCTCAACTGGGCAAACAACCGGCTGCCTTCGCGTGTGACCGTCAGAACGGCCGCTCCGTAGTCATACTTCCCCGTATAAGCCTCGAGAATCTCTTGAGAGATCGACGTCAGCGCAGTGGGGGCTTTCTCCATTTTCTCGTGCAGGTGGATTTGCGCAATTTCTCGTGATAGCCAGCCGGGATCGACTTTGGGCGCAGATGGAGAGCTGTTGCTCAGCACCACAATGGTGAATTGCTCCTGGCGAAAGCGCCTGAGGTGGCTCAGAAATCCGTGGAGCCCGCCACTGTGCTGGACTTCTTTCAGCCCTCGGAGTGAGGCCACGGCCCATCCATATCCGTACCCTTCGTCTGGCCCCAAGGCGGCGATATTCATGTTCACCGGCGTGAAGGCTGCCTTCAAGCTTTCAACGCTGAGCACCCTGCCGCCGAACAGCGCTTCATTCCAAAGATAGAGATCATCCACTGTGGAGTACAAAGCTCCCGCGGCACCTGCGCGCGACATGTCCCAGTTTTGGGCTTTCTTGAATTTCCCTTCTTCATATGCGTAGCCAAAAGCCTCATGTTCCAAAATGTCGCTCCAGTGATGCACCCCGGTGTTCTTCATCCCTAGTGGCCCGAAGAACTGCTGTTTCAGGAATTCGCCATAAGACTGTCCAGACACCTTTTCGATGATCTGGCCCAACAGAAAATAGCCGGAGTTGTTGTAGAGCCATTTCTTGCCTGGATCGAAGTCATACGGGTCGTTTTTGAAGGACTTGATCAAATCCTCGGGCGCCGTATAGGACGATGCAGTCTCCAGAAAACCCGGCTTGCCGGTGTAGCTATGAATGCCGGATGTATGCGTCAACAAGTGGTGCAGTGTTACTTCCCCGCCCCGCGGATAGTCTGGAATGAATTTTGACAACGGATCGCGAACATTCAGCTTCCCCTGCTCCTGGAGGCGCAGAATGGCAGCTCCTGTGAACTGCTTGGTGATCGATCCGATGCGAAATTTCGTGTCGAGTGTGACCGGCACCAGATGTTCAAGGCTGGCGTAGCCGTAGGCTTTTTTGAAGAGCACCTTTCCACCTTGCGCCACGAGCACGGCAGCCCCGGGCGAGTGGTCCTTGATGACCTCCTTCAGCAGCGCATCCACCAGCTGTTCCTTGAGCGGCATCGGCAAAGTGGCATCAGCACCTTTGGAAAGTAGCCAACGGCCGACGTCCTCATGTCCGTGGATTTGCGCCGCGTGCAGAGCGGTCAGCCCATACTTGGATTTCGCATTCAGGTTGATACCCTGCCCAGCAATGCCCTCCAGTGCCTTTAGGTCACCCTTCAAAGCACTGTCGATCACCCTTTCTTCCAGAACCTGGTTGCTGGGAACTCTGCAAACAAAACCCCAACCCTGTTCTGCGTTCTGCACCTTCAGAAGGAGCCGATTTGGGCCTTTCTTCAACTGGAGCGGGACCAGATCGGCATCGGTCTCAACGCCACGCAACAACCAGTGATCGTGTACTCTCTCCCCATTGAGCCAGACTTTCACGCCATCGTCGCTGCCCAGAGCCAGAAGCACCGAGGCCGCTTCAGGCATGACGATTTCGCTCGCTGCGTAAGCCACCACGTAGTTCGGTTTGCCGAAGAGATTCTCAAGACTTACCGCGTTTGCATCGAATTCGACTGCCTGCCAACGAAACGACTTGCCAGAGATGGTGAGTGGCGCGCTCAAGCTTGGCGCGGTTCCTGCTTCGCCTCCGTGCGGTGCCAGCCAGTCGGTTGCAAAAGCCTTCTTCTGGAATTCTTCATCTGGCTTTGAGGCATTATCTGGAGTAATGGGAATCGGTCCCAGCACCAGCCAGCGCCTCATGAACTCGCCTTTTTGGATCCCCTCATAACGCGCTGGATTCTGACCCGAGGCCGCCCCCGGGATCCAAAGCAGAGTGGCGCAGCAGAGCAAGAACGAGGCACGTCTGCTAAGAACAAAAGACCAAACCATCGAAACCTCCTTCACTGGATAGCACCGTGAAAACACACTCAGACTCACCCAAACCAACATTCACATAAGGAATGCTTATGCCGGTGATTAGTTTAATAGATTTGACTCACCTGTACCGGTCTCCTACACTCAGCCGCGTCGATACTCAGATGTATTGACGCCGACGCGGTTGTAAAACCCGTCTCTTCAAGATACGAATTTGGACAAAGGCGTCCTGGATTGTAGGCCACGTGCGGCCACTCCAGGACGCTTTTTTGTTTTAGGAGCCAGCCCCATCGGTCTGAGGATTACGCTCAGACGCAGATCATCAACAGGAGACCATGGAAAACTCGCTGAAACAGGACACCGAAACGAAGACTCCGCTCTCTTTCAACTCCATCGCTGGACGCTCCGTCGAACAGGAACTGGAAGTCCTTTACCAGATCAGTTCCAGCATCAGCAGTCATCTCGAACTTGACGAAGTCCTGAATCAAATCATCGGCCTGGTTCATCAACTGACTCGGGGCGACGCCTGCTTTCTCTACCTCTTGGACGCTTCGAACCAGGAGCTGGTGCTGCAAGCATCCAAGGATCCTCATCCCGAGGACATCGGCTCCATCCGGCTGAAACTTGGAGAAGGAATTACCGGTTGGGTAGCACAGGAACAGCAGGCGGTGGCTATCGCTCAGAATGCCAGCCGGGACCCCCGCTTCAAGCTCTTCTTCAGTCTTCCCGAGGATCGCTACGAGGCCTTTCTGTCGGTTCCCGTCACGGCGAAGGACAAAGTCATTGGAGTCATCAACGTGCAGCACCGCAAGCCGCACTCGCATGGACCTGCCGAGGTGAAGCTCATCTCCATCATTGGCCAGCAGGTGGGAAGCGCCATTGAAAATGCCCGGCTGTACGAAGAAACGAGACGGCGCGCTCAGCAAATTGGGAGTCTCTTGCGCGTGAGCGAAACAGTTTCGTCCAAGAAATACCTGGAAGAAATGCTTAACCTGGTGGTCAAGCTTTGTGCAGACATGATCAACGCCTCAATCTGCTCCATCATGCTCGTAGATGAGACGCGTCAGGAACTGGTACTCAAAGCAGCCAGCAGCTCGAATGAGGAATATGTCAAGAAACCCCCGCTGAAAATCCACCAAAGCCTGTTGGGTCGCGTGGTGCGTGAGCGTCAGATGTTGATCATTCGTGATGTGTCCAAAGATCCCGACTATCAATACCAAGAACTCGCGAGGAAGGAGGGATTGCGTTCTCTCGTCGCCATGCCGCTGATTGTGAAGGAAGAAGTCATCGGCGTCATCAACTGCTACACGCCCTCGGCACACGAGTTGACAAAGGAAGAGATTCAGATGTTGTCCAGCATCGCACACCAGGCCGGGCTTGCGATTGAGAATACCCGGCTCGCGGCCGAGACTCTGGCCGCGCAAAAAGCTCTGGAGACACGGAAGCTCGTCGAGCGCGCCAAAGGAATTCTACAATCCGAAGCCCAGCTGACTGAGGAGGATGCCTACAAGCGCATTCAGCAGCAAAGCCGGCGAATGCGCAAGCCGATGAAAGACATTGCCGAAGCCATTATCCTGGCCACCGAATTCAAGAAGATGAGCTCCAGTGAATAGTTATTGCAGCACATCGCCGCGAGAAGGGCGGCGCGTGATTGGAACCGATTCTCAGGCCTGCGCTAAAACAGCTCCGTAAAGGCCTTCGGTTCTGAGCAACGAGTGTTCGTCACTGATACTATCGCCCGCGATACCCCGATCGTATCGATTACCCCCGCCGGTTACTATTGAAGATTACAGACAATCAAACCCCTCACCCCCAGCCCCTATCCCATTGGGAGAGGGTAGCCGAAGCGACGGCGGTCGCGGAGGCGGGGTGAGGGGCCAGCTTCAATCGAAGAAAGCAGGCAAAGTGTCACTGTGATTTGTAAACATCAATAGCATTCCCTGAAACGTTCCCTGTTCTTTGGCATAAGGATTCAAAGGAGTTTTCTGCCCGCCCACGAGTCGCCGCAGTCTTCGCTCCGCACTCACAGCCGCGTAGCATCGCCTGTCATCGCCACCGGGCCAGAACATCGGCCCGGTCCATTCTGAGGACGCCCTGAAGCGATCCTTCTGCAGCCGGAACGGTCAACCCGGATCTCCACCGTTGCCCCTTCCGCAGCTGGAACGATTCATGCATGCCAGCCACAGAAAGGATGTGCTTATGGTTTCGATGAGGAAGCAAAAGGCCATATCCACCGCAGTTCTCCCGTTGTTCCTCGCGCTCTGGCCGGCAGGGCTGCGCTCACAGTCCTGTTGCTCTGATACGCAGTTCGACTTGTTGAAGGCCCAATTGTTGGGAATCGAATTCAAGCAGCGACAAATGGAGTATCGCGTCTGGCAGGCAGGTGAACGGCGCAACGTTCCCGTCTACAATGCGCGCCTTAATGGAGCCGTCATCGCCTTTCACAAACACATCGTGAAAGACGACCACTACCTGGCCACGAATTGCGGGCTGTGCCGAAAATATCTGCAGCAGATCAGGTCGTATTCGAAGAAGATCGAACAGGCAATGAAGTGAACTGGCGGAAGCCGATCGCGGGAGACGCAGAGCGTCTTCATTCAGGCTTTTCAGCTGTCTCGAACTTCGGCTTCTCCATGGGCTTGCCACCGATGTAGCGCGCCAACCAGCTCTGAACTTCATAGTTCCAGTAAATGGAGTTCTGAGGCGACAACACCCAATGGTTCTCATTCGGATAGACCACCAACCGCGAAGGCACTCCCATGGCTTGCAGAACGCCGTAAAGCTCCAGTCCGTTGCCGTAAGGCACTCGATAGTCCTTCTCGCCGTGAATAATCAGCATCGGTGTCTTGAAGTTCCTGGCGTAGAACATCGGATTGTTCCGCTGCATGCCTTCCACATTCTTCCATGGAGTGCCACCCAAGACTTCCTCCGTGAAAACATAGTTGGTGAGGTCTCCACCGTACTGGGTGTAGAAGTTGTTCACACCGGCGTGGTCCACGAGGCACTTGAACCGATCCGTATGCCCTTGGATCCAGGCGGCTAGATAACCCCCATAGCTTGCGCCCGCTGCGGCCAGACGGTCGCGATCGATGCTGGGGAATTTGCCAAGCAAGTAATCGGTGCCTTGCAGGACATCAGCCAAGGGCTTCTCGCCCCATTCTCCGAGGATGCTTTTTGCAAATTTCTCCCCAAAGCCGGTCGAGCCGTGGCGGTTTACCCAGGCCACAAAGTATCCCGACGACGCAAAGACATGCGCATTCCACCGGTAGCTGAACGCATCGCGCACCATGGTGTGCGGTCCACCGTGCAGCAATTGAACGAGTGGATACTTCTTGCTGGAGTCGTAACCCGGTGGGTAGATGAGCCAGAGCTGTACGTCGCGACCATCCGCTCCAGCAAACGTGTGCGGCTCCGCCTTGCCGAGGTTCAGTTGAGCCAGTGTGTCATCGTTGAAGTGCGTGAGTTGTCTTGCCTTGCCAGTAGTAGCATCCAAGACGAACAGCTCAACGGGACGATTGAACGTCTCATTGAGAAACGCGACAACGCCCCCCGCCGCATCCAGGCCAGTGCTGGTCCCTTCACCATAAGTCTTGGTAAAACCACTGCCGTCCAGATTGATCTTGAACAGAGGCAGCACACCCCGTTCCTCCGCCAGCAGCCACAGAGAACGGCTGTCCGGCGAGAAAGCGTATTGATCAAACGAGTAGTCCAGCGGCTGGGTCAGCGGTAGATTCCTGCCTGACTCCAGTTCATGACGCCACAGACGGCGGCTTTCTCCTAGGGAAGCCGTGGCCTGGCGATAGAACACGATCGACTTTCCATCCGGAGAGTACCGCGGCTGATCGTCTTCGAAGCGATTGTCAGACGTCAGGTTCTTCGCCTCACCCGAGCCGTTCGTGGGGATGAGATAGATGTCGCCGTTAGGTCTCTCGCGATAGGGCGGAGCGACGCTGTTGATGGCAACCGCGACGTGCCGGCCGTCGGGAGCTACGTCGAAGATGGCTTCGGCGCTGGGGCTGAAGAGCCGATCCCACTTTGGCATCAGGTCAGCCAATTCCCGGGTCTCCACGTTCACGACCAGAAGTCGGTGCGCAAGATTGTCCGTCAGTGACTGATCCCAGTATCGGTATTGGCGATATTCCGTAACCTGGGCCGTCATCTTGGAGTCCTTGCGCCGTTTTATCTCTTTGCGCATGGCGGCCTGATCGCTCTTGCTGAACGTTCCGGCAAGCTCAGGAATCGCAGTGGTTGCAACGACAACCCGCTTGCTGTCAGGCATCCACTTGGGCCCTGTAACGCTCAAGGGCAATTCCACAATTTTTTCGGCTTCGCCACCACCCGGTTGAATCACATAAAGCCCGCCGTTCTCGTCCTCTCCGCGCTTCGAAACAAATGCGATGCGGGCTCCGTCTGGACTCCAAGCTGGGGCGCCATCTGAGGCGTTGGCTCGGGTCAGTCGTCTCACCTTCCCCGTGGCGGTCTCAGCCAGCCATAAGTTGGAGGTGCTCTTGTTCTTTTCAACCGACCACTCTTGAACGGTGAAGACGACAAGACGGCCATCAGGCGAAACGGCTGGCGCGCCGAGGCGCTTGAAGGCCCACAGGTCTTGCGCGGTGATCGGCCGGTTGTCCGCGGCAAGGGCCGTGAGACCCAGGGCGAAAGCGATCATCAAGAAAGACACGTGTGCGCAGATTTGTTTCATCGAAGGATCTCCTAAAAACTCACGACGTTCCGGCTGAAGGCGGGACCAGGACAAAAGCTTGTCGCTCTCGAATTGCAAATTGGAGTAGTAGCGAAGAAAGGCGGGCCGTAGCATAACGTTTCGGGTCTCCACAGTCCACCTACACAGGCCGGTCGGGCCTCCTGACTCATGATGATACTTTTCTGAGAATCCTCCGCCGCATTGCTATATAAAAGGACGCATTCGCGAACTAGCATTGGTGTGCACTGATGGCTAGGTTATACTCAGGGAATCACTTCTCTTGGAGTTTTGCCGTGCCTGCTCCAAAACTTGACGAGGGGCCTCGTCCACTTGGAAAGAACCGGAATGCTCAGAACCACGCTTGGAACGAAGATCTTGGCGGCGAGCAAAGATATTGACTCTCAGAGGTTGTGCTCCGCAATGAACCCGGTTCTGAGAGCGCTTTGGGTTCTTTTAGCTGTGGCTACAAATCTCGCAGCGGCCGATGAGACGCAGGATCGTGCGTTGGCCATTCTTCGCGATCATTGTCTGGCTTGCCATTCCAAGGCGACGATCATGTCCGGGCTCGATCTCTCAACGCGAGAATCGGCGCTCAAAGGCGGACAGCGCGGTCCGGCACTTGTGCCCGGCCGTGCTGGCGACAGCCGTCTGTATCAGGCAGTGCGGCGCACGACTCCATTGGCGATGCCGCCAACCAAACCCCTGGCGGAGGCTGACATCGAGGTTCTCCGGCAGTGGATCGAGGCCGGCGCGACTTGGGCTCAGCCAAAGGCCAGTTCGGCACCAGCCTCGACGTGGTGGGCTTTCCAGAAACCCCTCCGTCCCGAAGTGCCGACCTCTGGCCAGGCCTGGTCGCGGAATGCCATCGATGAGTTCGTCTTCAAGAAGCTGGCTGAGAATGGCCTGAAACCGGCGCCTCCGGCCAACCGTCCCACTTTGCTGCGGCGCCTCTATTACGATCTTACAGGCCTGCCGCCCACCGCCGAGGAAGTTCGTGCCTTCGTCGAAGACCCCTCACCAGACGCCTATTCAAAGCGGGTCGACCAGTTGCTCGCCTCGCCTCACTACGGCGAAAAATGGGGACGACACTGGCTCGACCTGGTTCGGTATTCCGACACGGCGGGTTTCGAGCTGGATTCATACATTGCCGATGCCTGGCGCTATCGTGACTGGGTGATCCAGTCATTCAACAACGACAAACCCTACGATCGCTTTATCCGTGAGCAGATCGCGGGTGATGAGTTTTTTCCTGAAGATCCGGTCGCGCAAACGGGCACCGGGTTCTTCTGTGTCGGTCCCAACCGCGACCTGTTCCCCGATCAGTCGGATATTAACCGCGAAGAGACGCTGACGGACTTCGTCGACACCACTTCCTCGGTGTTTCTGGGTCTGACAGCAGGCTGCGCGCGCTGTCACGATCACAAGTTCGATCCCATTTCGCAGCGCGACTACTACCGCGTTCAGGCTGTATTCGCGCCTTTCGTGAAAACCCGCGTGCCGCTGGACCGCCTCACGTCGCTTGGCTTCGAAACCGCCGAGAACGTTCGCGAGATCAAGCTTCGCGAGATCGGCGAACAGATTCGCGCAGTTCAGAGCCGGTGTCGAAAACAACTTTCGGAGGCAAAGCTCAACGCGCTTCCGGCGGATGTCCAGGAAGCGCTCCGCCTCGAGGACTCGCAACGCAGCGCCCGGCAACGGGAACTCGTTACTCAGTACGTGAGCAAAACGCGGGTCGCCGATGATGACCTGCGTGCCTGTTTCACCAGCGAGGAAACCGCGCAAATCCATGCAATCGAAAAGCGCCTGGTATCGATGTTTGCCGAGTATCGGGCGAAACCCTTCGCCTACGGCATCACCGATATCGGGTATGTCTCTCCGAGGACCTATGTCCCAGCACGCGGTTCGCGCCAGCGGGAAGAGGTTCAGCCCGGCTTCTTCTCAATCCTGGGCGGAGGAGACGTGCCCCCACCGGCCGAGAAACGCGAAGGTACGGGTCCTATTCCGCTGAACCCGACAACTGGCCGCCGCAGAGCTCTGGCCGATTGGATCGCTACACCCGACAACCCGCTCACAGCCAGGGTCATGGTGAACCGCATTTGGCAGGATCATTTCGGACGCGGCATTGTGGCGACAACCTCCGACTTTGGGACACGCGGTCGCTTGCCCACCCACCCGGAGTTGCTCGACTGGCTTGCGACCGAATTTGTCGCGAAGGGTTGGTCGGTGAAACACCTGCATCGGCTGATCCTGAATTCTGCGACCTACCAGCAAGATTCTGTCGGTTCGCCGTTGGCTCTCGAGAAGGATCCTGAGAATCTGCTGCTGGCACGTTTCTCGCGCCGCAGGCTGAACGCAGACGAGATCCGCGACTCCGTGCTGGCCGCCACTGGCCGGCTGAACCGCAAAGCCGGCGGCCGTCCTGTAGTGACTCCGCTTAGCCAGGAGGAACTTAAGAGCCTCACTCAACGCCCTGATGATGCCTGGGTGGTTACCGCAGACACCACGGAGTACGATCGACGCAGCCTCTATCTGCTGCAGAAACGCACTTTCAGGCTTCCGATGATGGAAGTGTTTGATGCCCCAGAACCGATGGTCACTTGTCCGCGCCGGGAATCGTCCACCACGGCCCCGCAGTCTCTCACGTTGCTCAATGGAGCGTTCGTCATGGACCAGTCTCGGGCCTTTGCAAAGCTGTTGGCGGCGAAACACACTTCCGACGCAGAACTCATTCGGGCCGCCTGGTCGCGGGTCTTGGCTCGCGAACCGGATACCGAGGACACAAAACTGGCGACGCAGTTTCTTGCTAAACAAACCACGATAGCCGGAGGCCGCCAGGCGGCTGCGGTTGAAATGGTTCGTGGTCTACTAAATCTGAACGAGTTTCTTTATGTGGACTAAATCCAGAAGAGAATTCCTTCGCACCATGGGTATGGGGTTTGGCTCGGCGGCGGCCTGTTCGCTGCTGGAAGCCGCTACACCGAATCCGCTGGCCCCAAAGTCACCGCACGAATCTCCCCGCGCGAAAAGTGTCATCTGTCTTTTCATGCATGGCGGAGTCTCCCACGTTGACACCTGGGATCCGAAGCCCGAGCTAGCCCGTTTGTCAGGAAACACCTTGCCCGGCAGTTTTGTGAAGGGCCTGAAGACGAGCCGCATCGACTTCACCAAAGCGCTGGCTCGCGGTGCTGCGTGGGACTTCCGAAGGCACGGGCAGTCTGGCATCGAGATCTCCACGCTGTTTCCGGAGATCTCAAAGCATGCCGACGAACTTTTCCTGGTGCGTTCCTGCCATGGCGATGCGTTTGATCACGCGCCAGCAATGTATTCGCTCAGTACCGGCTCTCAATTCCCGGGCAAACCCTGTCTCGGGTCGTGGGCTGTGTACGGACTTGGAACGGAAAACCAGAATCTGCCCGCTTTTGTGGTGATGACCGATGGTGCCATGAAATCGGGCCCACAGGGCTATAGCGCAGGGTACCTGCCGGCTGTCTACCAGGGAACCATGTTCAGGGGTGGGCAGTATCCTGTTTTGGATCTGGCCACGCCCGAGGGCGTTGCTGCAGACGCACAGCGGACCACACTCGACTTCATTAACGCAATGGATCGCCGCCATCTCGTCGGCCGTCCTGGAGATTCCGACCTGGAGGCGCGCCTGGCGGCCTATGAACTTGCGTTCCGCATGCAAGCCACAGCACCCGAGGCCGTGGATGTGGGCAAAGAGTCTCCGGCAACAAGAAAGTTGTATGGCATTGACGAGCCCATGACTGACGACTTCGGCCGCAAGTGCCTGCTGGCCCGGCGCCTGGTGGAGCGCGGAGTACGCTTTGTGCAGTTATACTCCGGCACTCATCTAGGCGACGACTGGGACGGCGCGCACAATGATCTGACCGGATCGCACAACAAGATGGCGGCAAAGACGGACAAGCCCGTGGCGGCCCTCCTCACTGATCTGAGAGCGCGCGGCTTGCTCGATTCGACCTTGGTGCTCTGGTGCAGCGAGTTTGGCCGCACACCTCTCGCGGAAGGGCGCAACGGTCGCGACCATCATCCATATGCGTTTTCGGTCTGGTTTGCCGGTGCTGGTGTGAAAGGAGGACGTGTTTACGGAGCCACCGACGAATTCGGTCTTCGTCCGATTGAGCATCCCATTGTGAACCACGATATCAACGCAACTCTGCTTCGGCTGCTAGGAATGGATCACACGCGGCTGACTTACTTCTATCAGGGCCGCGACCAGCGTCTGACGGACGTCCATGGTGAGGGTGAGTTTACCCGTCAACTGCTGGGGTTGGCGTGAAGCCGGCGGTCGAGGAACGAACTGACGAGGACGACGGCGGCTGTAGCGCAGGGTTCGGCCTCCGCTTGGGGAATTCGAGGGAATCGCTAAAGGTCTTCAGGCTTTAGTCCAGACAGTTTGGAGATCCTCGCCAACATTCGAGGGCCTATTTCGTAGCTGTCATGAAAAGCAAATACCATGTCTGGCCAGCCAACGCGTCCCAGCGTCCGGTGTGAGCCCGACTGACGTTTGATCGTCCAACCAATACGGAGAAGTGCCGCAAGAACTCGTTTCGCTCTCGTCGATGGCCACTGGCTCATGCAGCGTTGAACGTAACGTGTACAAGATCGGAGCTTGCTTCGTTATGCTCGAGCTGTTCAGCAAGAACCCGCAGTGCAAGAGCTTGTCCTTTAGCAATTGCCTCTTGTCGGGTCTGCCCGTATACCAAGGCGCCCCGAAGTTCCGGGATTTCCGCTATCCAGCGACCATCAATCTCTTCCTCAAGCTCGATTGTGAAATTCATGCCGACTCTCCAACCCGACTGATGAGGGATTCTTGCTGTTTAGGATATCATGCAGACTAACTTCCTGCAGAGGCGTAACGATCCCGCCTCAGCCGCGCTGTTTTTTGCCGTCGGCTACACCGGCGGCCTCGCGATTCATAGCGTAGCCGAGGCCGAATATGACTCCAACCGAAGCGAACATCACGTAAAAGACTCTCGCTTCCGGCGAAAGCAGATCGGCAAGGCTGCCACCATGCACAATCATTATGATCGCAGTAGGCACGACACTAAGCATCGATGCAACTATGGGGAACCATACAACGGGTTTGTAGCCACCGAGAATCTTCCGGAGTAGGAACATTGCTGGCGCGTACACGACGGAAGCTGCGATCGCGAATGCGACGCCGGACCAGAAAACGACGGCTTTCCAATCCCCTCCCATCGTTTGCCCCCACGCTAAATGAAGCCAACTTTCGTACGCGACAAGTCCGCCAATCCAAGCGCAAAGGCTAACCAATATCATTCGGGCCACGTCTTGCCTCGTTGTCTAGTCCACATAACCAGGATTAGACCTCAAAGAAACCCTCTACTCAAAGGAATCGTGTCCCTGTTTTCTCCGCGTCTCTGCGGTGATTTTTTCGGGTTGGGTTCTGCCTACCGATTGTACTTCGGCGTTACACCACGTAGCTTCTGCCACACCGCATCGCAAGCAGTCATCGTCTCGGGCGAGAGATTCCCCTCATCAGCCACTTTCAAATTCTGATCCAGTTGCGAAAGGCTGGAAGCTCCCAGAATGACACCATCGACGGTTTTCTGAGTCAGCAACCAATTGATGGCAAGGCTCACCATCGACCGGCCGGCCTCACGAGCCACCATATGCAGTTCTTCCACGGCATCGAAATACGCCGGATGCCAGTAACGATCCAGATACATCGTGTTGCCGTCGAACCGCGTGCCTGCAATAGGCCGTTCGCGCTGGTGTTTGCCCGTCAGCAATCCGCCCGCGAGCGGATTGTAGACAACGGTGGAGACGCCAAACTCCTGCGCCATCGGAATGTATTCCTGCTCAAGCCCGCGCGCCAGCAGGTTGTGCATCTGCTGCGCCAGTCGCACGGGACGATAACCGGCCTTGTCCGCCAGCCAGGCCATGCGAGTGATCTGCCAGCTTGCGTAGTTGGAACACGCTGGGTAGCGCACCTTCCCCTGCTTCACGAACTCATCCATTGTTTCCAACGTTTCTTCGATCGGGACCGAATAGTCCGGCCGGTGCAGGTAGTAAAGGTCCAGATAGTCGGTCTGCAATCGGCGAAGACTGTCTTCGATCCCTTGCCGCATGGCTTCTTTAGAGAGCCGCCGTTCAGCCGGAACCTCTGGTCCCGTCATGCCTACTTTCGATGCAAGCACCACCTGCTTGCGCCTGCCCTTCAATACCTGCCCTAGGATGGTTTCAGAGGCACCCTGAGTGTACACGTTGGCCGTGTCGAAGAAATTGATGCCCGCCTCCAGGCAGCGGTCCACCATAGCCTGCGAGCCCGCCGCGTCCACCTGCCCTCCAAAAGTCATCGTCCCAAAACAGAGACGAGAAACGGTCAAATCGGTGCCTTTGAGATTCACTGTTTCCATAGAGCTGCCTTTCTTTAGTGTTCTTTAAGAATTGATCGATCGAGGAACTCTGCCATCCGGGTACTCTGCATTAGGCGTCCTGATCCAACCAGTCTCCAACCATTGCGCACATCGCCACCTGCATAATGCTTGAATACTCCGAATCTGTTCCGTCACCTTCCGCCGAGAGAATCTCATGAGGGATAGAGCGAAGAAAGGCAGCGACTTGGGATCCTTTGCCAACCAGAAACTGACGCCTTACGCGGTCGAGTAACAACCATTGGTCAGCATCCGAATCAGAGCCATCGAGATTGAATTGCTGGATAAACGGATGGACCCGTCGGTGCTGAACGAAAACATTCCAGACGCTTCCAAAGGCGCTTTGTTTCGACCCATGAGAATCGCACCACCAGAAGCCTGACGGATCCGGTTTCCAATAGAACGCTACGAAACGCGAGGATCCCAGTGTACCCGAGAGCCTCTTCGATCATCGGTGGCACCGGAATCAGGAGACGCTGGAAGTCAATGATGGTCGGGGGCGTATTCGGCACCGCTGGTTTGGTCAAAGCCTTTCACTGGATTTACTTGGTTTTCGACTCCCCTATTTCTCGTGCTATCTGCCGGCAAGTCGCTTGAATTCTATGACTAGCCCGTCCTCCAGTCCAATGACGGCACACTGTGCGCCGCCTCAGTCTTTGTGCCTTAGCACCGAACCCGCCGACGCCGTGAGTTGGTGAGACGGGCTTGACCGCTTTTCAGGTCTCACGGCGTCAGAATTGCCCACCCTCTCGACAGCAGTTTTCCTGCCCAGCACCGAATGCTGTCCCGAAAAAACGATCCGTGAGGACGATCTTGTTTACTTTGCTGAATCCAATTGTGACAATTGGGTCCTCAGTTAATTCAAACAGAGGACTACCTGGAAGTCCAGGAACTCTTCAGAGTCTCCCGGAAACTGTCGTGTGCGGCAAATTCGCACGGCGGGAAGGTTGGTGAGCATGTGGCGAACTCGATTCGCAACTCTGTTGGTTTTCCTATTCCTTTTTTCTTCCGATCTCCTCGCAGTCTCATCCGAGAAACGCGAATCGACACAGCAAGCCTTTCTCAAGTTGATTGATCGGCCCCGCGTGCCGCTGACGACTTCCGTTGCGCAATTGTCTCAAAGCGAAGGTCTGGAGCAATGGCACTTCACGTTTGCAGCGGATGCTTCTCAGCGAGTGACCGGTCTTTTGGTCAAGCGGTCCAATCTGAAAACGCAGCAACCAGCGGTTATTGTGCTGCATGGTACCGGTGGGAACAAAGAAGGCCAGCTGCCGTTGCTAAAGGAACTAGCAGGGAAAGGCTTCACCGCAGTGGCTATCGACGGACGCTACCATGGGGAGCGCGCTGCGAAAGGTGCTCGATCGGCGGAGTATGTTGACGCGATTCTGCGGACCTGGCGAACCGGCGAGGAACACCCATTCCTCTATGACACCGTCTGGGACCTGATGCGGCTGATAGACTATCTGGAAACTCGGAAGGACGTTGATTCCCGCCGGATCGGAATGATCGGCTTTTCCAAAGGCGGCATGGAGACCTATCTGGCAGCGGCCGTGGACCTCGCATCGCCGTCGCAGTGCCTTGCATCGGCGTGCAAAGCTTTCGCTGGGCTCTTGAGAATGGCGCCTGGAAATCCCGCGTTGAGACATTTCAGGCCGCCATTGACGCAGCCGCAAAAGAGGCAGGCCTTACTGAGGTAACGCCCGATTTCGTACGCAAATTCTATGACCGCGTCGTTCCTGGAATCTACAGTCAATTCGATGGCCCGGAGATGCTCCCGCTGATTGCTCCCCGCCCGCTACTCGCAATTAACGGGGATTCCGATCCGCGCACGCCGCGTCCTGGAGTCATGGAATGTGCCGAGGCTGCCCGAAAGGCATATGCCGCCAAGAAGGCCGACGAGAAATTTATGCTGCATTTACAGGAGAACACCGGCCATAAGGTAACAGCCCCGGCTCTTCAGCTTGCCATCAGTTGGTTTGAGAAGTGGCTGAGGCCATCCCCAGCTCAGTTAGAAATTTCTCATTGAGAGACGCGAGCCGCAAAAAATTCCCCCTTAGCAAAGGGGGCGACGGCTGCGCGCCGCGGTCGCAGCCGTCGGGGTTCCCAAAAACGGAAACCCAAATTCATTGAACCGCTTCGCAAGCCGTGCCCATCTCCAGACTCGCTTGAGTTCAACACAACCTCCGGCGCCTTCGCCCCTTCTGGGGAATCGTGAAAGTACCGTTTCCCATTTTCATAGCCGGATCTCGTCGACGTGGTCACACTGCGACCGGCTCCTGAAAACGCGTCTATCACACAGCGTCGTCTAGGTTCCATCGCAGCCCTCACCCGACTCTTCAAGGCCACCCTCTCTCAAGGGGAATGGCGCAGGGTGAAGGGCCGCCTCAACGGACATGCTCATCGCGAGTGGCATCGCACTTGCCACGTCCGCTCCTGAAACGCGTCTAAAAGGCGTCACTCTGACTAGCAATGTTGTCTAACTCGGCCCTTGTGTAGGATCCCAAGCTTCGGAAGTTCAGCTCCGCATAGTTTCGAATCCAGCGCAGGGCAATCTTGAGAGATTTTCGGTATCTCACCTCAGCTTGAGAGAAGGAGTCCCCAGCCCCAATCGTTGCTTGTAATCGAGCCAGAATATCTTCCGTCTCCTCCTGCAGCAGCCGTTTGACCAGGGGATAATCGTGCGACTCAGCGGTATCGGTCGTCTTGGCCTGATGGAGAATTCTCTGGGCAATCTGCGCCACGGAAATCCGCGCCGTCGCTAGATCTTCCATCAAGGCCGGGTGTGTCCCTGGCTTGCCAGCCAAACTGTCGATTCCCTTGGCGCCTCTGCCGGTCAGCCATCCTTCCAGATACTCCAGCAGCATCCTGGCGTTGCGCCGCGTTCCTTCAATCGTAACGGGACCCTCGGGAACTTTGATTTCGATTGGATAATTGTCGGGATTCGCCATCTCCGGAGTCGGTTTCCAACCCGAAGCCTGCAGCTCTTTAAACGGGTCGGCTGCAGCCTTCATGTGAAAAATGTGGGCGACCCACCCGCGCAGAAAACCCTGTCGGGCTTCCCACTCTTTATCCGCTCGGATCGCCGCTGCTGCCGCTCGGTTCACCTCATCATCCTTGCTGGGTAGGGCGACCGCCATCCCGCCAACGGGGACGGCCCCTCGCTTGAGACAGATTGCCACGAGGCGCCTGAAGATATTTCCGAGGAAGTCCGTTTTCTTGATATCAACGCCAAAGCGATCGGGCCACACCGAACTCGGATCATTCATGACGAATTCGAGAATGCTCGCCTGGAAGTCCCAGCGCGCCGCATTCAAGCCAGCCGCATATGGCCCGAGCGCCTGCAGAATCTCCTCCATCTGATAGGCAGCGGGAAGCGATTCGATCAGGGCAATCGCTCTGATGGTTGCATTATTCAGGAAGTTCAGATGCTCCCGGCTGGCATCAAAGAACTCCCTCCAGAAGGCCGCTTCCTCCGCTGCCTCCATTTTGGGGAGGTAGAAGTAGATCCCCTGACCGTGCTCCACGTGTGCCCGACCTGCATGGAACAGAGTCAAAGCTGCTCCCAGGATACTGGCGGAGATGGGAGTGCCGTCCACGGTCACATCGGGTTCGTTCAGATGGAGTCCGCGTTCCCGATGCATGAAGAAAGGAAGCCCTCCGGCCTGAAGCTTGTACTCCTTTCGTTTTTCCGGGTCGAAATACGTCAGCGTACCTTCGATGGCTCTTTTTCTATTCCAGGCGGCGTTGACCGTGTCCTCGAGCCGGTGTCCCGCCGAATCTTCGTCATCGTCCAGATCTCCTTCGGCTCTCATTCCTTCCGGGCCGGGATTGAGCGCATTGATAAACATTCCCGTGACGGAAGCCGGGCCGGAGATCTCGATGCCTCGCTTCTGGAGGTCCTCCGGAACGGGAGGAACTCTCCAGTCCCCGGTATTCGCCTGGCTCACAGGAAGGTGGGCCGGCGGGATTCCCTGGTGTAGAGCTTTCTGGAGGACCTTAGCTCGATTCTCCCTCAACGTGAGGATTCGCTCGTTGAAGCGATCGTGCAGAGTTGCCAAATACTCAACAAAGTCGGGAGTGAATAGCTCTGCAGCTCCTTGGACCGCGTTGAATCTTACCCTTTCGGTTGCCTTTGCTTTTCCTTCTTGCTGAACTGGCATGGCTTTCTCCTATACAAAATATTGGCATCGTTCTGGGATCAGTGTTTAAGGAAGAGTGAATCTACACCGTCTTTGGCTTTTGCACAACGAGGTGACGTCAGCAGGTGTCAGTTGGTGGGTTTGCTCAGCTGGAGCGGAATCGGTTTGCGGAATTGATTGTTAGACTCTGGCTAAAACAACGGGAGGAAAGATTGGCTGTCAAGAGCCATTACTTTTCGGAGCATTTGCGATGGAGGGAAGCAAAATGGAAAGGGACTGGGCTCCACGAAACTTTCAAACGAAGGCCATCTCTTGAAATCTCACACCAACCAAATTGCTATGGTCGTCGAAGCGTGTAACGTGACGAACTTCGGATTGAATCTCAAGAACCTGCTCCTCACGCCGAATGGAAATTACCAACGGCGTTGTGGGATACAACCCGTGGTCCAAAAGTAATCCCATTCCTTCAGTGCTCCCATTAAGGTTTGGGCAGCGCGACTGAAAAAGTGGCCGTCATTGCCCATTCCACTAACCATGACTCGCATCCTGACTTCAAATCGCGGTTCCTTACGTGCAATGGTTCGGCAATCGATGCTCATGAGGAAGGAAACTCTCCAGTTCGGTTCCCCATTCATTTCGGCATCTGCGAACCAAAGATTAGCCAGTCAGAAAATGTCGGTTTATTTCGATCTGTTTTCGTTGACGAGCTTCCAGGCAAGACGCCCAGTGCAATCATCCTTATGGAGTTCAACCGGCATGATCATCTTAGCTTTGCAGTACTTGCAGTACCTTCGGTTTTCGTTTGTTCCGTTCAACAGGACCTTGTGGAGCAACTCCAAGACAGTCGATAGCTGCGGCTCTTCTGGAAAGGACAGTTGAGGACTGGGATTCGTTTGCTTTCTTGCGCATAGACGCTTTTCGGGCGATTTTGCCACTCGCGTGGCTATGGCGAAAGGTTGACCATCAGCACAACGATAGAGGCCGAGGCAGGCAAGATAGAATGTGTACGACCAGCGAATCTTGTGTCGGGTTAGCAGAATTGACAGTAGGATACGCCCTATTGCTCTCTCAACGCTTCAGTCGGCTCGATCCGCAGGCTGCGGCGGGCGGGGCCGAGCGCCGCCAGGAAGCCGACCACCATGATAACGAACGACACGACAGGCACCACGACCGCCGCGTTGCCCCGCATGAGAACGTCCCCGGATGCCTTCTCGAGCGTGATTCCCAAGGCCGCGCCGAGCGCCGCTCCGGCGGCAAGCTGTAGAAACGCTCGCGAGAAAATGCTCGTGACGATTCGTTTCCAGTCCGCGCCCAGCGCCATCCGAATCCCGACCTCCTTCCGGCGCTGCGACACGGTGAACGACATGAGCGCGTAGATACCCGCCGACGAAAGCATCAGGACGCTCACCGTGATGGCCACGAACACCGCCGCCTGTCATGCGGCTGATCCATTGCTCGCTGCGCATGACCTCGTCCAGACCGCGTATATCTGCGCAGATGGAGGTCGGGATCGACCGCTGCCGCGATCTCCCGCAGCCGTTGAGTGAAAGTCGAGGGAGCGCCGCCGCGCATCCGAATCGCGATGGCCGCGGGCTGCACCTGGCCGGCCGCGACCGCGTGGTACACCTTGAGCTGCTCGGTGTCGCGCATTCCGGGGCTTGCGCCTGTGGGGAAATCGCTGACGATACCGACGATCTCGTACCAGCGCCCGGACTCCACATCTTGCGCCGCCGCGCCTCTGTTCCTGTCGACGTAACGGATGCGCCGGCCGAGGGCATTGCCGCCGAAAATCCTTTGGGCGAACGGCAGGTTGACCACGACCGCTCCGCCTTCGGGCGGTCCCTCTTGGAGGCTGAGCCCGGCTCCGGCGGAAGCGATATCTGCCGGTTCGAACCCCCGGCCCGCCAGGATCGGAACCTCGAAGGTGCGGAAGAAGTTGACATCCACGCGGTTAAACCGCACCTCGTGGACTTCTGTTTCCGATCGGATGGCAGAGCCGCTCGTCGCCGCCTCCGATTGCGACGGGAGAGGGAGACGCCTTCTGCCTCGATCCGGGCGTTGGCTTCGTCGCCGGGATTGAACATCGCGAACGTTACGCTGGAGACACGGGACTCGGCTTCCAATCGGCGCATCAGCTCGGTCTGCCGGCCTGCAAAGCGGCGGGTGAACTCGCGCGTACCGCCGGCCGCCGTTTCGCCCGTTCCCCGCACGGAGTCCATTCCCAACTCCGCGGAGAGAAACTCTTCTGCAGCGAATCCGAGACCGGCAAACCCGTCCCGCGTGGTTTTCCCAGGCGCTGGAGAGCGCTGGGGGCAAGAGCGCCACGGCGAAACTTACCTGCGCGATGATCAGGATTGTCCAGGTCTTTCCGAGCCGCATGCCACCTCCGCCCCGGTAATTCTGAAGCCGGTCTGTAACCCGCGTCTGGTTGCCTGGAGCGCAGGCACGATGCCCACGATCGCCGCTGCGAACACACTGAGCACCACGGCGTACAAAACCGCTTCCGTCGAGAGGCGGAACGACACCCAGAAGGGCAGCAAGGAGGCGAGGGGCAGCGTGGCGGTGGCTATCCAGCGGAGAGCGAGCGCGGCGATCATGACTCCCGCCAGAGCCGCCACAGCAGACAGAACCAACGCCTCTATGAAGAGTTGGGCAACAATGCGGCCGCGGCTCGCGCCCAGCGCGGTGCGCAGGCTGATCTCCGCTTGGCGCATCGCCGTGCGCGTATACACGAGAATCGCGACGTTCAGACAGACCAGCACGAGCAGAGCAACGAAAAATACCCTGCATCGCGAGGAGACCGGTCACGTCCTTGGTTCCGTGGATGCCAAGCAAAAGGGCGAGGGTAAGGCATCACCTGGGGCCGCAGCGGCGCGTAGATTTTTGGAAACGCCAGGGCCGTGCGCTGGCCGATGGCTGCCAGTTCGGCCTGCGCACTTGCGAGCGTCGCGCCGGGCGCGAGCCGCCCGAACACCATAAGGTCCGGCCCCGTCAGTGGCTCGGGCGGCGCCAAGCCCGCGCGCAGCGGCACCCAGAAGTGATCGTTGACCGGGAAGGCGAAGCCCTTCGGCATCACGCCGACGATGGAATGCGGAGTGGCTCCCAATTGAATGGTTCGTCCCAGAATGGCGGGATCACCCGCGAACCGATTCCGCCAGACGTTCTCGCCGATCACGACCACGGAAGGCGCGCCCTCGCGCTCGTCTTCCTCCTCGAGATACCGGCCCATCAGCGGCCGGACCCGGGCCACTCTGAATCCCGAGGCGCTCATCGACGCAACGCGGACGCTCTCCGGCTGTGCGCCGGGAGCGATCAGGTTTGGCGTAAGGATTCTGAATGCGCTGATCTCTTGAACGGATTTCAGCTCTTCGCGCCAGACGTGGTAATCGCGCAGGATGCGCGGTTCAGGATTGCTTGCCGCCGAGTCCCAGATCTCAATCGAGACAATGCGGTCGCCTTCCTCGAGGGGCAGCGAAGAAGCCAGGAAGTTGCCATAGATGAGGCTGAACCCGCCGGCGGCGATCGCGACGGCCACCGCAATGCCGGCTCCCCCGGCCAGCGCAAGACCGGGGTACTTGATCAGCATCCGGAAGCCGAGCTTGACATCCAACCACCAGGAATCGAGTGCCCGGAACGATCGCGCGTCGTGCTGGCTCTCCTTCGCCGGCTGCGGAGGTCTTGCCGGAGAGTGCGGTGCGTCGGTCCCGCGAGATCGGCGTCGGCACGACCGGATCGGAAGACCGAGAGCACACGAAAAAAGAGACGTCGGATCGTTCTCATACCTTCTCCCTGAAATGGGTCCGGATTCTGCGGCGGATGCTCTGTTTCTCCACCGTCGCCGCATTCTTCGGCGTCGGCCGGATATCCCGTTGGGGTCATAACCATGGCCTGCACGGGGAGTGCTTGTTTGGCTGATCCCATATCGTTGGCTCAATCTCCAATACGCGCAAGGCAGCTGGATTGTTCCATCACGGCCGGAGAATTCCCGCCGAACTTTAACGAATGATGAGTGACGTATGACGCCAGTCAGGCTCTTTGAGAATTGCTAGATGGGTTGAGTCAGCCATCAAATCTCTCCTATGCCTGCTACTCCTATTGATAGGTCATTGTGAAGATCGTGTCCGTCAGCCACTTCGGAAAGACGGGTTGTCGCTGAACTGCTTGAACAGCTCCGTGTCGTCCTTCAGCACAGCCGGTCATCACCCGCGCCAGCGCCTTGTCGTGCTCGATTCGGGCGTTCTGCTTGTCGTTGTTCTTCTTGGCGTTCTGATACGCCTTGTCGGCCGCGACCTTTGCCGGGATTTCTTCGGTGATGAGCCGCCGGACCCGGTCGGCGTCGTGTCCACTCGATGTTGCCGAACTGCTCGTTGAATGTCTTGAGGATGTTCGAGAGCCGATCCAGTTCCGGCTCAGGCTTGCAGCCGCCGCCGCTGGTCGGCACGGGCTCAATCTCGGCGTCCTCGTCCGGCAGCGCGATCTTCATGGCGGCCTGCTTCTCGACGCGGTAGCTGTCCATGTCGATGGCTTCGAGGATGCCCTTGGCCAGGTCCTCCTCCTTCGGCGCCGGCAGCTTGGGAACGAGGAAGTTCAGGAAGATCGACAGCTTTTCCCAGCCGGCGTTTGTGTACGGCAGGATCGACGACAGGAAGCCGTAGGTGCGGACGAACGCCTTGGCCTTGCCCTTGAACTCGACCTGGCCGTCCTCGTCCAGGTCGCTCTTTGTAGACGGCGACGCACGCGTCAAGGATCGGGTCCAGCTTGTCGCGGTCGGCGTCGCCGAGGTACAGCTCCACGAACTCGTCAACTTGCGTGTCGGCGTAGACCTGATAGCGCGTCGAGGTCGGCCTTCAGGTCGTGCAGCTTGTTGGGGTCGGTCTCCTCGCTGAGAACCGTGGTGCGGTAGTAGTCGGCTGAAGGCGGCCTGGATCGTGTCGGTGTCGTTCATGAAGTCGAGCACGAAGACGTCGTGCTTTTGCGGGTGAGCCCGGTTGAGCCGCGACAGCGTCTGCACCGCCTTGATGCCGGACAGCGGCTTGTCCACATACATCGTGTGCAGCAGTGGCTCGTCGTAGCCGGTCTGGAACTTGTCGGCGCAGATCAGAAACCGGTACGGGTCCTCCTGAATCTTGTCGGCAATCTGGCTTGCCGGGAAGCCGTTCAGCGCTGCCTCGGTGACTTTCTGGCCCCTGTACTCATGCTCGCCGGAGAAGGCCACGATGGCCCGTACGGGCTCTTGCGTTCTCCAAGATAGTCCCGGATGGCGTGGAAGTACTGGATGGCACGCTCGATGCCGCCGGTCACGACCATCGCCCGCGCCTGGCCGCCGATCTTGTTCAGAGCCATGCACCTGCTCGTGGAAGTGGTCGACCATGATCTCGGCCTTCAGCCGGATGGCATGGTCGTTGCTCTCGACGTAGTGGCGCAGCTTCTTGTTTGCGCGCTTGGTGTCGAACTCCGGATCGCCCTCGATCGTCTTGACGAGCTTGTAGTAGCTGTTGACCGGCGTGTAGTTCTTCAGCACGTCGAGGATGAAGCCCTCCTGATCGCCTGCTTCATGGTGTAGCTGTGGAACGGCCGGTGCTTCACCTTGCCGTCCTCGCTGTATGGCTCCCCGAAGATCTCCAGCGTCTTGTTCTTGGGCGTTGCCGTGAACGCGAAGTAGCTGGCGTTGGGCAAGCATCTTGCGGGCCTCCATGATCCGGTTGATCTGGTCCTCGGCCGTCTCGTCCTCCTCCTTCGGCGCCAGCCTCCGAAAGCGCCGTGCTCATGGCAGCGGACGTCCGGCCGCCCTGGCTGGAGTGCGCTTCGTCGATGACGATCGCGAAGCGGCGTCCGCGGTGCTCGACGCCGATTTCGTCCAGAATGAACGGGAACTTCTGCACGGTGGTGATGATGATCTTCTTGCCGCTCTCGATGAACTTGCGCAGGTCCCCCGAACGCTCAGCGTGGCCGACCGTCGCGCCCACCTGGGCGAACTGCTTGATGGTGTCGCGAATCTGCTGGTCCAGGATGCGCCGGTCGGTGACGACGATGACCGAGTCGAAGACGCATTCCGTCGTCCTGCTTCAGTCCGATGAGTTGGTGGGCCAGCCAAGCAATGGAGTTCGACTTGCCGCTGCCTGCCGAGTGCTGGATGAGGTAACGCTTGCCCGCGCCGTTCTGCTCAGCATCGGCCAGCAGTTGCCGGACGACGTCAAGCTGGTGATACCGCGGAAAGATCTGCTCTCGAGTTCTTCTTGCCGGTCTTCGGATTCTTCTCTGACGATCTGGGCGTAGTTCTCCAGGATGTCGGTCAGCCCTCGTCGGCGTCAGGATCCGCTTCCACAGGTAGTCTGTCTTGAGCCCGTCCGGGTTGGGCGGGTTGCCAGCCCCATCGTTCCAACCCTGGTTGAACGGCAGGAACCACGAGCCCTTGCCCTTCAGCTGGGTGCAGAAGCGCACTTCATGGTCATCCACGGCGAAGTGGGCCACGCAACGACCGAACTGGAACAAGCAGCTCGCGCGGATCGCGGTCGCGCTTGTACTGCTCGCACCGCATCCTCGACGGTCTGTTTTGTGAGACTGTTCTTCAGCTCGAAGGTGGCGATCGGCAAACCATTGATGAACAGGCCCGGTCGAGCGCCAGTTGCGTCTCGTCGCGGCTGTAGCGCAGTTGGCGGGTGACCGTGAAGCGGTTGGCGGCGTATCGCTCTTCTGCCTTGGGATTGCCGGGTGACGGCGTGCCGTAGAAGAAATCAATGTGCATGCGGGCCGTGCTTGATGCCATGGCGTAGCACGTCGACGACGCCGCGCTTGGTGACTTCGCCTTGCAGCCTGGCCAGGAACTGTTGCCTCTTGGGGCCGTCCGCCCTGATGGCGAGCTGCTCTACGGCTTTCGGCTGGGTTTCCTCCAGAAAGTAGAGAAGCTTTACCAAATCTACCGCGTGATCACGATCATAGTCGCGAGCATCACCTTCGGTGTAACCACCCGACCATAACCGGGGGCGGTGTAATGCACAGCGCCTGATTGCGCCGTAGTCGGGCTTTCACGGCCGGTCAGTGCTGTCACGATCAGGGTTTCAAGCCCCTTCTCGCTGGTATCGCTGGTCATGACAGGGCCTCTGAGGAAGGTTGGCGCAGTAGATGAGTGCTGAGGCGGATGATGGTGTTCTTTTCCGCGGGAGAGCTGTTGGCGATCAGCAATGTGAGAGCTACCAGGGCCATATCGGATAGAAGCGGCTGATTGTCGCTTCCGTAAAGGACACCGTTTTTTTCCAGAAACCAGAGAAATAGGGCGGCGGCGATGCGTTTGTTACCATCGACGAACGAATGATTCTTCACCAAAAAGTAAAGGAGGTTTGCGGCCTTCTCTTCAAGACTGGGATAGAGATCCTGGCCACCCGAAGGTCTGCATGACCGTGCTGAGGCTGCTTTGCAGGCTCTTGTCCTTTTGTTTGCCAAAGAGCGCCGAGGCGCCAAACCGTTCGCGGAGGTGGTCCACAATTACGCACAGCTTCCTCGTAGCTCAAGGCACGGACAGCTTGGCTCCCGTTTCGGGGGCTGGAAGCCGTTGATGATCATAATCGTCTAGGAGGTCCAGCGCGCGGCCATACTCGCCTACGACACGCAGCAGAGCGGTTGCCTCGTCGCTGGAAAGTTCCCGGCGTTCCGTCATTCTCGCGACCAGACGGACCGTTTGCTTAAGGTCGGCCAACCGGCGCTCATTGATTGAGTAGCCCTTGAGTATGTGTTCCCGCAGCACCTGCGTGGCCCAAATGCGGAATTGTGTACCGCGCTTGGACTTGACCCGGTAGCCCACGGAAATCACAACGTCCAAATTGTAAAAGCGAACTGCCCGTCGCACGGACCGTCTGCCTTCCTTTTGAACTACCGAGGATTCCTCGGTAGTTGCCTGCTCATCCAACTCCTTTTCCTTGAAGGCGTTACGAATATGAAGGCCAATGGTGTCCGCATCCTTGCCGAACAGAAGAGCCATTTGCTTCTGGCTAAGCCAGACTGTCTCCTTCTCCAGCTTTATATCGATGAGGACTTTGCCGTCAGGCGAACGATAGAAGATAAGCTTCCCACTGGGAGGCCCATCAGTGGGATGCCCCCCGACGGGCACCAGTCTGTTCGGTCTGGGACTTATTCGGCATCGCCAGCCTGCTCCGCCGCAGCTATCAGGTCAACATTTTCAATCCCTTCCTCAGCTTTCGCCTCCTCTTCGACTTCCCGCTCCGGCTCCGCAGCCTCAACCGGCAACCGCACTGCTGCCTTCGGCACATCGAGCTTGCCTGTGACCAGGTCGGCGATCAGGCGCGTCCCGTACTCACCGAGTAGGGAGATCTTGGCGCGCTTCGTCCTATCAGGCGTCGGATCCTGGAAGCTCCTTGCGTCGATATGTTCAGAATTGAGGATGCTCGTCTCAGCGGCGGACAGCGGGATTTGGAGTTCGGGCAGCTTGCATCGCCTTGATGCCGAGGGCCGTCGACAGGTCCCGCGATAGAGCAATTGGTTCTGGAAGTAGGGCGATAGGATCGAAACAGGGATACCTCGGCTCGAAGCACCGCAGGGTCTAATCGGAAGCGAATACCGCCGTCCGAGCTAACGCAACATCCTCTCGATCTCGACAAGAGCGCACCGCCCAAGTGGTGCCTCGGTCGTCAGACAAGTCGTCGATCTTCGGGAGCACGCCGCATGATCGTTGTGACTGCTTCTGCGACGTGTTCGCTGGATGCTGCGTAGTCGGTCCACCTCTCCCGTGGTCATATGCGTTGGGTTGACGAGCGGCGTGCCTCCCTCCACGTAGTCGGACTCGATGGTATGCTTCCGTAATGGCCCAGTGCGGAACGAATCGCGATTTGGCCGAGAGTTCGACCTGCCAATGCCCGGGCATGTCCCCCAGCCACGCCACGCCGGAGGGCTTGAGTCGGACGTTGGGGTCGAGGCCGCGGGTGACGGCCCGGTGGATGATGGCCTGCTTCTGCTCCTCCAGCAGCTTGATCAGCTTCTGCTTGGCGCGGATGTAGCGCCGGATCCGCCGGTCCGCGTGGTCGAGGAAGCGGACGATGGCGGCTTGTTCGGGAGGGGTGGGACCAGGACAGGCATCCTTTTGAACGCTGCGTCGAAGTCCAAGCGTCCCATGCACGAATACCCGAGCCGACGCCATAGAATCTTCTGCAGATCATATGCTTGAGGAATGACAGACCATAACTATTCACAGCCTTGGACCGTGGTCACGGGCACATATAGGCCGATGTGACTATGATCCTCGCCGCGATGATCGGCAATCTCCGACTGGTGCGGTCGTCTGCAAGTCCGTAGTGCGAACGATAGTTGCCGGACTCGACGACCTGATAAGTCTCGATAGTCTTGCGACGCCGCCCACGCCGCTTCCTCAGGTCTTCTACAACTGATTCTGCGTAGCTGAGAGAACAGCACCGTTCTCTCGTCATGCCGATGTCTTTACTTGTCTTGTTTTGTATGCCGCCACGCCGCGCAAAATCTCCCAATGCTCCGGCACCTTCCCCAGCCAAGGCACACCGGAGTCCTTCATCACGGGATAGGGTTTGAGATCAGCGATCATGCTCGTTCTATCCGCAACAGATCATCGGGATTCCAGATGCGCTCGGCGAGCTGCCGGTAAAGCTGGCTACGGGCTTCCAGGTCGGCCTTCTTGAACTGCGAAAGCGCCTTGAAGGGCAAGCCGCTCTCCTGCACGAAGCGCAGGAAGCCGGGGTTGTGGTCGTAGCACTGCGGGTGCAGCGAGCGGGCCAGCAGGTTCTGGGTGTTGTAGTGCGGCAGCTTCTTCTGCGTAGGTCAGGTCGCCGTAGCTGGCGTTGAAGCTCTTGGGCAGCAGCAACAGGCCGCCGATGCGGTTGCGGTGCTCGGCGAAGTCGGCCGGGTGGCCGAACTCGTCGGTGTGGCGCTCCGGGTGGTCGGCCCAGATGTGCTCCACCTCGTAGCGCGTCTTGCCCTCGCTCACGTAGTCGAGGTAGTGCGAGGGCTGGCCGGACTGCGTCTCCACGTAGTCGGTCAGCCGCGCGAGGATGCGATGTAGGGCGTAGCGGTTCTGCTGGTGGACTCGCAGCCGGTCGTTGCTGGCGAAGGTCTCCTCTTCCTTGCTCGAGAGCTCGATGCAGATTTGTAGGCGAGCGGCTCAGGCGCCAGGCCACGAATGTCGCGCATGACCATGAACATGGCGTACTGCATCGTCGAGTAGGCGATGCTGCGGAAATTCCACAGCCGCCACGCGAGCAAGATGTCGAGATAATGCGCCGACCAGGCCGAATCTTGCTGGAGGACCACCGGCCTCGCTGTCCTCGGGCTCGAGCGGGGCGAGGAGCAGCATGTATTGCAGAGTGAAGCCGTGCTGGGCGTTGTAGAGCACGTGCTCCAGGCCCGGCGACGGGCTTCTGCGAGGCCTCGATCAGGCGCAGGTATTGGCGGCTGTAGAAGTCGAAGTCGCGAGTCGATGAACTGGAAGAAGTCGTCGCTCGGTCTTGAGGCCGACGTGTCGCTCGGCGTCGCGCAGCCAGCGGTGGAACTCGGTGCCGATGCGGTCGAAATCCTCGGGCTTCGCGCCCTTCTTGCGCTCGCGGATCTTGGTGGCGTACTGGCTGCGCAGCCATGCCTTGAAGCAGTCGGGCTCGACTTCCTTGCCGGCGTCGTTGAGCTCGCGGATGCGGTCACGCCAGCGAGCGTTGGCGGCGAGTGCGCTTGTCCTCGTCGATGTTGGCGAGCAGGTATCCCTTGAGCATGTCCGTCGGGCGTGAGCGAGAGCCCGCGGTCGTTCATCGTCTCGAAGATCGTGTAGGCGTCATCGTCGGAGTAGGCGGTGATTTCGACGAGGTGGACGTTCTCGAGCAGCCAGTCGATGAAGTAGGGCAAGGCGTCGCCGCGCAGCTCCTCCGGGAAGGCTGCCTCGAGGTCGCAGGTATCGCTGGCACAGGTTCTGGACCGACTCCGGGCGATCGGTGGGATCGAAGGGCTGTCCTTCGTAGAGCGCCTCCATCGCAGGGCGTGCGCTCGTCGACATGGAGATTGAATGACTTCTGGCCGTACTTCTCGGAGACGATCAGCTCATCGACGTTGACTTGCTCCGCCCGCGCCTTTTGCAGGTTGCGTAGTAAGACAGCAGCAGGAGCGTCAGGCTGGTCAGCCGCTGCTGGCCGTCCACGATGATAGCTGGCGCCTTCCTTCCTGCTGATGATGATCGAGCCGAGGAAGTAGTGCGGATAGTCGGCGACCTTGTCTGCGGGCGTGGCTCGGGCTCGTACTCCTCCAGGAACTTGTCGCGTGAGGTCATCCACCAGCTCGCGGATCTGCTTGTCGTGCCACTTGTACTCGCGCTGGTAGTAGTCGATCGAGTACTTGACGCCCTTGAGCAACTCGCGGACGGTCTTGGCCTTACCATCGATAGTGCGGATCTCTTTCATATCTCGTACCTCCCCCAATGATCTCTCAGTAGCCCTTCGGTCTCTCCTTCCAGCGCCAGGATGTCGGCGCGAATTTCCTCGAGCGTGCGCAGAGGCTGCGGCTTGTAGAAGTAGCGCGTGAAGCTGATTTCGTAGCCGATCTTGAGTCTTGCCGGGTCGTACCAGGCATCGGGGCGTGGGGCAGCACCTCGCGCCGCAGAAAGGCTTCGATGCCGCCGTCCTCCAGCAGCGGGATCTGCTCGGTGTCGCGGAGTTCGGCGTCGGGCTCGTACTCGACGACGAAGTCTTGCCGCCGATAACGGCCTCAAACAGCCCGCGCAAGGGGTCGGGCTCGTGCCTTTTTTGTGGATCTTTCTGATGACCGGCGGCGCGGCCTCGTCGCGCTGGGCGGTCTCCTTGAGTGCCTTGATCTCTTTCGGGGTGTAGGCTCGCTCTGAGTCGATGCCCTTGAGCCGCAGCGGCCGCTCGACCGTCACCTTCCAGTAGCCAAGGCGGCGTTGGGGAAGATCTTCGACTGCTCGGTCTCCTTGAAGGCGAGGAAGGTGTCGCAGATGCGCTGGATGTCTTCCTCGGAGAGCTCGCAGTTCTTCTTGCCGAGATTCTTGCGCAGCGGCTTGAACCATTGCGTGGCGTCGATGAGCTGAACCTTGCCTTTGCGATGCTCGGGTTTGCGGTTGGTGATCACCCAGATGTAAGTGGCGATGCCGGTGTTGTAGAACATGTTGAGCGGCAGGGCGACGATCGCCTCCAGCCAGTCGTTCTCGATGATCCAGCGCCGGATGTTGCTCTCGCCCTGGCCAGCGTCGCCGGTAAAGAGCGACGAGCCGTTGTGGACCTCGGCGATGCGGCTGCCGAGCGGCGTGTCGTGCTTCATCTTGGAGAGCATGTTGGCAGAAAGAGCATCTGGCCGTCGCTGGAACGGGTAATGAGCGAGTATTCCGCATCGTCGGCGTGCTCGATGACGAAACGCGGGTCTTTGATGCCGTCCTTGCCGCCCATGCGCTCCAGGTCGCTCTTCCAGCTCTTGCCGTAAGGCGGATTGGAGAGCATGAAGTCGAACTCGCGCGAGGGAACGCATCGTTGGAGAGCGTGGAGTGCTCCGGCCCGCCGACGATGTTGTCCGCCGCCTCGCCTTCGCCCTTCAGCAGGAGATCGGCTTTGCAGATGGCGTAGGTCTCGGCATTGATCTCCTGGCCGTAGAGGTGGGTGGCGACCTGCTTGCCGTGTTCCCGCGCGAGCTGGCTGGAGCGTCTCCTCGGCAACGGTCAGCATTCCGCCGGTGCCGCAGGCGCCGTCGTAAAGGAGATAAGTGCCGGACTCGATCTGGTCGGCGATCGGCAGGAAGATGAGATTTGCCATGAGCTTGACGGCATCGCGCGGCGTCCAGTGCTCGCCAGCTTCCTCGTTGTTTTCCTCGTTGAAGCGGCGGACCAAGCTCCTCGAAGATCGTGCCCATCGCGTGGTTGTCGAGGCCTGGGTGTTTCACTGAGCCGTCGCGTATTGAGCACCGGATTGGGCTCAGATTGATGGACGGATCGAGAAACTTCTCGATGAGCGTGCCGAGCGCGTCGGCCTTGGACAAGCGCGGAATCTGGTTGCGAAACTCGAAGTTGTCGAGGATCTCCTGGACGTTCGGCGAGAAGCCGTCGAGGTAGGCCTCGAAGTCAGCCTTGAGCTGCTGTTGGCTGGCGCGGGAACGAGGTCGCGGAGCGTAAACCGGAAGTGTTGTAGAAGGCCTGGCCGGCAGCCTGCCGGAGGCCTGGTCCTGATTGGTGATGCCAGCCTTGTCGAGGGCCGCCTTCATCTCGAGCACGGCCTGTTTCGTCGGTTCCAGTACCGCGTCGAGGCGGCGCAGAACCGTCATCGGCAGGATTACATCGCGGTACTTGCCCCGGACGTAAAGGTCGCGAAGGACATCGTCGGCGATGCCCCAGATGAAGTTGGCGATCCAGTTG
>CAWBTP010000016.1:0-54796 GCA_963791795.1 uncultured Acidimicrobiia bacterium | reverse complement strand
ACAGAGAGTTTTGGAGTCGCATTCCAAGTATCCTGCAAGTAAAGCGCGAAGTAGTTCGAGCGGAAATTGGCAATCGGAGCGCCGATCTGGCCTTCTGAGTTATTCATGTGCCCCAAGAGAAAATCAGCCATCGGAGCGCCGGTTCCGGCTATGCCTACCTCGTTGCGGTGTTGATGTTTTGGGTGTAGCGCCCGTCGAAGTTAAACCGGCCTCGGGTAACAACACCGCCCAGTTGGTTGCAACGGACCCTGCGAAATTCCCCACCAAACTTAAAACCGTGCTTCCCTTTGGTCCAGGAAAAATTGTCCAGAGCTTGTATGGTTGTATCGTAGTTGAGGAATGGAGCGTCGCTTTCCTCTCCAAGCCCTTCGATGCTAGTGATACCAATGTTGGGGACTCCCCAGTAAAGCGGGTTGTCTGAGGGAATACCAAGCCCAAGGTCTTTGACGACGTTTTCCGTGTTCGCGCGAGGCGAAACGTGTCCATTGTAGAGGTAGCTCACGCTAAACTTCGCTTCGTTCACCTTCGTCGCTCCGAACACCCGGGTGTTGTTCACCAACGCCTGATAAACGTCGGTGTCGGTATTGATCCCCATGTCCGGAATAGCTCGGGGGTCATATCTGACTCTCCCGACCAACTGTAGCGGAAGACCAGTTGGCTGCAGGGCTTTGATTCCAATCCACGCGGCCGGTGAATTGAGCGGCATTGACGCGACGGGCCTCAGTGTTAATGAAGTTCGCAACTCTGCCGGGCGTTTGAGGCAGCGGAAAAAACTCGAGCAGCTTTCGTGAAGCTGAATTGATTCGATTGTCAGGAATACGGTTGTTGGGGAACGGCGTAGGGGCCGTCAAGACGTTGCCGCGGCGTCAAAAACACGCGTCGCCGGGTCATAAATAATCGCGCTATTCCCTGAAAAATCTCCCGCTCTTTCTGCTGCCAAAGGGACGTTTGGAGTCTGGGTGAGCCCTTTGCGCTCGCGCAATCCTTCATAGTTGGCGAGGAAAAACAGCTTATCCTTGCCGTTCAACTTTGGGAGCATGATTGGTCCGCCCACCGTGAAACCGTATTGATTCCGTTTGAAGGGTGGGATCTTGTCGGTTGGCCGATCGAAGTAATTCTTGGCATCGAGCGCCGAGTTGCGCAGAAATTCAAAGACCGATCCGTGCAATTGGTTCGTTCCAGATTTGGTCGAGACGTTGATCTGCGCGATGGCCCGGCCATACTCTGCGGCGAACAAACCGCTTTCAACTTTGAATTCCTGTAAGGCATCGATGGATGGCAGCAGCATGTAGCTGTTGAAGTTCAAATCGGTGTTTTCCATCCCATCTAGAGCATAGTGGTTAAAGTGTATACGTTGACCGCTCACATTGAGCGCAAAGCTGTTGCGTTGTCCGCCCATCCGCTGCTGGCCTTGTGCGGATGCAGGTCCGTTGGTCGTAGAGCCGGGGATCAACGAAGCCAGCTGCAAATAGTTGCGGCCATTCAAAGGCAGTTCCACGATGCGTCGGTTCTCGATGACCGTTCCCACTGAGGTCGTTTCCGTCTGCAGGACCGGAGCGCCACCGGAAACCTCGACAACACTGGTGATTTCTCCGACCTCCAAAGTGAAATCGATTCGATTGGAACTTCCCACCTGGACCGCGATCTCCTTGCGCTCGATAGCTCGGAAGCCTGACAACTCGACCTTGATGTTATAGACAGCCGGTTGAATGGCTGGGATCACATACAAACCCGATTCATTCGTCTTTACAGAACGCGTAGTGTTGGTTGAGGGGTTAGTCAGAGAAACACTCACACCTGGAACCACCGATCCGCTGGGGTCGGTGACCACGCCGGAGATCTCGCCCGCCGTTGATTGGGCAAGGATGGTGGAGGCAGACAGCAGAAAAACCAAGGCGAACAATCGTGACACACGCATTTGGAATCCTCCCGAAGCACAGATCTGGTCTCACCGTGGCCACAGACCGCGCAGACTCTTGAGTTTGAGACGTATTTTATGGCGGGAGTATCTTTGCAGGGAGCTGATATGTCAAGAACAAATCAGGCGTTTAGATCACCCAGTGCGTCCACGAAGCTCACGAAGAGGACACGAAGCCATGCTCAAGAGTTGAACGACGCTCGCTGCTTTGGGGGAAGAGTTCTCTTGCTGTCAAGGGCGTCACGCCCTATGGAAGCGATGCCTCGTTCTGGGTTCTTCGAGGACGCTGGCCACACAAACCCCTCTTGATCCCGGCTTACTAGCCGCCGGGATGACATCCCCCTTATACGCTTCGCAAGGGGAGAAGAGGAGATCACTTCTGGAGCTGAATATTGAAACCCTCTAAAGTCGTGGCAATGGCGCGCTGGAGCTGCGCTACTGCAATGTTCTGGTCGGCCAGAGCGCGCATCTCGCGGCTGCGGGCTTCTGATAGCTGGTTCTGGCGAGTAAGGACGAAGAAGTTGGTGGTTTCACCCACGCGGAAACGGCGCTCCTCGCTGTCGAGCTGTGCCTGGCTGGCGGTCCGCCCTGCCCGGGCTGACTCGACTTGCTTTTCGGCTGTCGCAACCGCCTGGAGCGCGTTCCGCACGTCGGCTTCAACCAGTTGCTCCACACGCTGCCTGAGTGTCTGCAGCTGCCGTCCAGCCGCCAATGAGCGGCCGAGGTTGGCCTCCGCGGTGCGATTGCGCAAAGGCAGGCTAATCAAGAATCCGGCCTCAAAGGTCCGGTACTTTTGCTGGAACAAGTTGCTTAGCGAATTTTCATAACCGCCTACAAGGTTCTGAGGAAGGCTGCCCTGAACGGGCTGCGCGATGGGCGGGAGTCCAGCGAGTTGTGAGAGCTCGTTCAGCCGATTGAAGACCAGCTGATTCTGCGCGGTGAAGGGGTTGGTCTGTTCCAGCCGGGTGCCAGCCAGGCCTGTGCTCAGATAGTTAGCCAGCAGGTCAACCTGGGGCTTCCCCTGATCCCGGTTGTAAGCCACATCGATCGCGTTCAGTTCCCCCTGCAGGTCGATCTGCTCGACTCGGGCCGTGTCGCCAGAGCTTTCTGCAGGGCCTCTTCGAGATGAATCGAGTTCGGTTTCAGATCGGCTTTGTCGGATGGCTTGAAGCTCTGGGACCAGAGTGTGTCTTTGCGGTCAGGCAGCAGAAGCTGTTTGAGCACGTTCTGAGCGCGATTGACGTTCTCCATTGCTACCAGCACGTCGCCCTCCCGTCGCTCCAGTTCGGCCTCGGCTTCCACGATTTGCACCTCGGCCAAAGTTCCAGCCGCCGCCAGACGCTTGTTGATCTCCAACTGACTCAGCGCCCACCGCGCCGTTTCCTGCTTAACCTCATGATCGCTGTATGCATAGGCGAGATCCCAGTAGGACTGGACGACCCCGGTCACAGTTTCAATCACTCTGAGGCGAAACTGGGCACTACTCAGTGAGGTTTGTGTCTTCGAGATGCGGATCTCACGGCGGAAGGGGTCGATCTTGAGATTGCGGAAAAGGGGTTGCGTGAAGTTGAACCCGAGTGTGTTGTTAAATTGCGGGTTCAGCACGTTGAAGGCATTGTTGGTAGCATCACGGCTGTTGTTGAAAAACACATCGAGATTAGCGCCACTGGTAAAACGTTGCTGCAGTCTGGCATTCCAGAAGTAAGAGTCGCTGGACACCGTGGCGTTCGGCCCGCCGCCCAGAAGGCTGGCAATGGGGATCGTGCGGGAGGTGAAGCTGGGGCCAAAGCTGAACACGGGATCATAACGCCCCTCGGCGCCTTTCAAGCCAAACTCCGAAAGTTCCACGTTGATCCGCTCGACTTCAAGGTCGCGGTTGTTCCTTAGGGCTAGTTCAACAGCTTCCTGGAGTGACAGCAACTTCTCCTTCGAAACATCGATCCCCACAAGCTCAAAGGGGATCTGTCGACTCGTCACCTGCTCTTGAGCGAACACTGGCTGGACTAGAATGGCCAGCAGCACAACGAATGCGATCAGCTTTGTGGTGTTGTTCATGTCAGTAGGATTGATTGAGTTTCTTGGAATGCTGTGTGATTGAACGTGACAGGATAAGAATCGTGATCTGAGTAGACCCCTAAGTCCCCATCCTGCATGACACCTACGCGTGCTTTGGTAACTGGGAGACGGCCTCCGGACGGCGATCGATGCATCGCACGGTCGTCAGGGGTCGCCGTCCAGAGGCCGGCTCACACATTGAAAGGGCAAGTGGCCGCAATCAGAGTGAGTGACGGCGATGGAGATTCTTCATCCAAACAATGAAGAAACCGCATCGGCCAACCGCCGGCGAAAACGTCCCACGACGGCATCCCAAGCGGTTGCCAAACGCGCCCACATCGGCGAAGTGGCTAGATCGTCAAACAGAGAATAAGCCACTGGGATGGCGAGCAGCGTCAACAGCAGACAAAGCATTTGGCCGCCGATGACGATAATTGCCACTGAACGCCGGACGCCAGAACCGACGCCCGTACCCAATGCCATCGGCAACATTCCGGCCACAAGCGCGAACGTCGTCATCAGAATTGGCCGTAACCGGTCGCGGCAAGCCTGGAGGATCGCCTCATAGCGCGGCATGCCTTCGTGCCGCAGGTTGTTCATGTGATCGATCTGCAAAATCGAGTTCTTCTTGACTACCCCAAACAACATCAGAATGCCCAATGAAGAAAACACATTCAGCGTCTGGCTAAAGGCCAGCAGCGAGAGCAACGCAAACGGTATGGCCATCGGCAGGCTGAGCAGAATCGTGACGGGATGCAGAAAGCTTTCAAACTGCGCCGCCAGAATCATGTACATGAAGGTGAATGAGAGCAGGAAAGCCACGACGAAAGCGGAGCCGGCGCGTCCCAGTTCGCGGCTGCGCCCAAGCAACCCGGTCTGGTAAGCGGGGCCCATATCCAACTTTTGCACCTCAGGCTCCAGCCGTGCCAGCACCTCGCTCAGCGCTTGGCCCTTATCAATGTTCCCGCTAATCGTCACCTGCCGCTGGCGGTTGTAGCGCTGGATCTGTGCCGGACCGACGCCTTCATCCAGCATCACCACGCTGCTCAGCTGCACGTTGCCGCCGCGCTCCGATGGGATATACAGCCGCCCTAAAGTCTCGGCGCTGCGCCGGTTTTCGACCGCCACACGCAGTCGCACCTCATAGCGGTCGTCGCCCTCCTGGAACGAGGACACTTCCTCGCCGGCAACCATCGTTCGGAGGCCTGAGGCGATGTCTTGAACGCTGATGCCCAGATCGGCCGCTTTCGCCCGGTTAATGTGCGCCCGGATCTCCGGCTTGCCAACCTCCAGCGAGCTGTCAACGTCGACCACGCCCGGGATCTGTTTCACTACCTGGCGGATCCTTTCCGAATACTCGGTAAGTTTCTGCAGGTCGGGTCCGCGCACCGTGTACAACAAGTCGGCGTTGGCGACGCCTCCGCCGGAGATCGCAGCCGGATACTGGACGGCGACCCTCAGATCGGTGCTGTATTTCGCCATCAGACGTCGCGCCTGCTGCATGATCTCCTGCTGTGTTTCCTTGCGTTCGTGCAAAGGAGTCAACTGCATGAACAGGGTGATGAAGTTCACCCGTTGCTGGCTGTCAGCACCTACGGTCGATAGAACAAACTCGACACCGGGCAAGGTCTTCAGCTCACCTTCAAGCTGCGTCACCAAGGCACTGCTTCCCTGCAACGACGTGCCTTCAGGCGCTCGAACATTCACTTCAAATTGACTCTGATCATCCTGCGGAATGAAGTCCTTGCCTGTGAGCATGAACGTCGGAACAATCGCCACAATGGTTCCCAAAGAGATGAGAGTCATGGCAAGCCGATGTTTCATGGACCAGACCAGCATGCCCATGTAGCTCCGGTCAATCCAGCTGTAGAAGCGGCTGCTCTTGGCGGTCTTCTTGTGTTCCGCCGGTTCCGATTTCGCCTTGAGGAAGCGGGCGCAAAGCATCGGCGTCAGAGTGAAACTCACCAACAACGAAATCATGATGGAAAAGGCTGAGGTGAAGCCGAAGCTGCTCATGAACCGGCCAACAATGCCACCCATGAAAGCAACTGGCAGGAAGATGATCACCAGCGACATCGTCGTGGCCATGACGGCGAGGCCGATGTCGGCGGTGGCTTCCCTGGCGGCGCGCATCGGTTCAATGCCCTTTTCTTCGATGAACCGGAAGATGTTTTCCAACACGACGACGGCATCATCAATCACGATGCCCACGCACAGCGTCAGCGCCAGCATGGTCATGTTGTTCAACGTGAAGCCCATCGCCCACATCAGGGTGTATGTCGAAATGATCGAGGTCGGAATTGCGATGGCCGCGATGATTGTCGCCCGCCAGTTGCCGATGAAGAGCAGAACCACCAACGCAGCAAAGAATCCCCCCAGTACCAGGTGCTCCTGAACAGATTCAAACGAGCTGCGGATGTAAACCGATTGGTCCCGCACGATCCGAATCTGCAAGCCGGGCGGCAACAAGGGTTTGATCTCCGCCAACCGCTCTTTAACTCCTTCGACCACGGCCAGAGTGTTTGTGCCCGACTGCTTGCGGACCTCGAGCACAACCGCTTCCTTGCCGTCGACCCGTGCCAACGAGCGTGGCTCCTCAATGCCATCTTCCACGCTTCCGATGTCGGAGACGTGCACTGGTGAACCGTTGACCACCTTCAAGACAATCTGGTTGAAGTCCTCAACCTGCTTCACCCGGCCAAGGGTTCTCAGCGTGAGCTCCTGAATGCCAGCGTCCACGCGGCCACCAGGAATCTCAATGTTTTGAGCTGCCAGCGACCTTCGTACTTCGTCGATGGTGAGCCCATAGGACATGAGCTTTTCTGGATTCAGCCAAACCTGGATCTCGCGCTTGCGGTCACCAATGAAGCGGACCTGTCCAACACCATTGAGCGATTCAATCTGCTGTTTGATTTGCTTGTCCGCAATCTCAGTGATTTCGCGCGCCGGGCTGTTTCCTGAAACGGCAATCGACACGACCGGCTGCGCGTCGGGATCGATCTTCTCAATCACGGGCGGGTCAATCTCTCGCGGCAGATTTCCAATGATGCGGCCCACACGGTCGCGCACATCCTGCGCCGCTTCGTCTCCGTCGCGCTCCAGAATGAAGGTCACGAACACCTGCGAGATACCTTCGCTGGAAGCCGAGCGTAGCTCGTCAATCCCGCTGATGGTGTTGACGGCTTCTTCAACCTTCTTGGTCACCTCGGTTTCGATTTCCTCCGGTGACGCTCCGGGCAGAACCGTCGTAACGGTTACCGTGGGGAAATCAACCTTTGGAAAAAGGTCAACGCCGAGTCTCGTGTAGCAGAAGCCGCCCACTACGACCAAAGCCATGATGAGCATGGTGGCAAAAACCGGGCGCCGGATGCAGATTTCAGCTAACTTTTGCATTACGACTCCTTCCCTATTACCGGCAGACCGTTACTCAACTTGCCCAGGCTTTCAACTGCCACGCGCTCTCCAGCTTTGGCTCCTTCCAAGATCTCAACGTAGCCGCCTTCACGCAGGCCAGTCTTCACCACACGCTCCACAGCGCGGTTACCCTCCACGACAAACACCTTGGTCAGTCCGGCAAATGACAGCAACGAGCTTGAAGGCACCATAAGGGCAGGCGATTCCTTGGCCACCAAAAGGCGCACGGAAGCAAAGAGCCCGGGCTTCAACTCACCGTTTGCGTTCGGGACCGTAGCTTCCAACGTCAGCGTGCGGGCTTTCTCATCCAGTGAGGGGCTGATGCGGCTGATGACGCCAGAAAAAGTCTTGCCAGGATAAGCGTCCACCGAAAGCGTCACCGTCTGGTTCGCGCGGACCGAGGCAACCGCCACCTCAGGGACGACGGCCTGCAGCCGCAAGGGGTTGGACCGGACCAATGTCACGATCTTCGCCTCCGCGCGGATGTACTCACCGCGTGTGACATGCCGGGCGCTGACTGCGCCGTCGATGGGGGCAACGATGACGGTGTCTTGAAGTTCTTTGCGCGCCAACTGCAATTCGGCGGCACGCTGATCGACCAAAGCGGTTTGGTTATGAAAGCTGTCCTGTGCCGCCTGGTAACGCGCTTCGGCGCTGCGATGCTGGATCTCCGCCTCCTCGAAGCGTTCCTGCGAGATGTCACCATTCTTAATCAGTGTCTTGGCGCGCTCATACCGCAAACGGGCCTCATCAAGTGCGGCCTTGGCCTGGCGCACTTCTGAATTCTGCTCGGCTTCCAGGCGAGAGTTGCCGCTGCGCAAACCTACACGGGCGCGCGCCTGGTCGAGCGCCGCCTGGGCCTGGTCGACACGCAGCTGCGCTTCACGCTGTGACAGCCTCGCCAAGACCTGGCCGCGCCGAACGACGCTACCCAGGTCTACGGGCAATTCCTCGATCTTGCCCTTCTCCTCACTGCTGACTACCACTTCCTGATCAGCTTTCAGAGAACCGACGACTTCGACATTACGCTCCACAGGGCGCTCCTCAACCAAAGCAGTCTTCACAGCCAAGGGTGGAACCTGTGCTGCATCCGCTCGCACGGTTTCGTCTTTGCGCTTTGAGCAACCCGCAAGGGTGAGCGACCATCAAGCTGAGTAAGAGTCCAGTGGCAAGTCTCGTAGCGCAAATCGCACGCCGTTCGTCTGCGGCAGGAGTACCTATCTATATCAGCCATGTCTCAAGGGCCGAAGTCGCGTTTTTGCGGAGGGGTCGCCTGGTGTCTTCCCGTTGGTTGGAAGTGATCAATCATGAGAGCACCTATTGTTTCTTATGAGAGGTGTTACAAATACCCTGCAAGAAAATTCTGGAGAATTCACGCGCCATATCCCGATTGCTCTTGCGCAGGAATGAATCGCCATAGATCAAAGTGATGAGCGAATGATGACTGACCATGCCCAGGAATCCGCGCACCAGCACCATGGCATCTGCTTTTCGGAAAGCTCCTTCGCGGGCGCGCTCGCGAATGTAACCGCTGAGCAATTCGTAAACTGGCCGCACCTGGCTCTCCATGAACAACTGCGAAAGTTTGTGGCCTTCCAAACTGCTGAACAGGAGCAGTCGAAGCAGCGCCGGCTCTTCCCGGTGGGTCTCCAGAATGCGGAAGGCGAGCGTCTCGAAGATAACCGCGTCGTCGCGCTTGTCCATGGCCTGAGTCAGTTCCGTATAGAACTGTTCACAGTGTCCCTGGATAATGAAGTCGATGATGGCGGCGTAAAGATCTTCCTTGGTGGCAAAATGCCTGAAAATAATGGCCTCGCTCACACCGGCGGCCCTTGAAATTTCGCGCGTGGTTGTGCCCTCAAACCCTTTGGCTGAGAAGAGCGCCATGGCCACTTGAATGATCTGGCGCCTCCGGTCTGCGGCCGGCAACTTCCGGGTCCTCGTCTTCGTTTGTGTTTCCAACATCCTGTCTAGTCCATCCTCTGTGAGCCGAAGCAATGAGCTTCTCGGCTAAAGTATGTAAGTAATTACTAACATCTTGAGCGAAAGTCAATCGAAAATCTTCGGGCTGACTGCTTCTGATGAATGTAAGCGGACAGTCACGTGCGGGAAACTGGGACCAGCGAAAACGGAAATTGGCTGAGGTATTTAAGGTATGATCTGCGACTTCTGAGAGAGGTTTGAAAGTTGCCCGAAACAGCTGCAGTTTTTGATCGACTTCTCGACAAGTTGGGGACGATCCTTCGGTATTTCGCACCTGGAATCGTCGGTTACTTCGTCTTGAACTTTGTCTGCCCATCGCTGCATCAGACGCTGCTCGCTAGAAAATATCCCCTCGAACTGATTCTACTTGCCGCGGCTCTCGTAGGACTCCTGGTCTACCTCATTCATATCGCTTTCGTGGTGCATGTGGTTGCGCACCTAATCTTTTTCATATTGAAAATATTGAACTGGCTGCCATTGCAATGGACTGCGGAGTTCGGCGCCAACCTTCCTCTCCGACATCGAAACAGCACCAACAACTGCATGGGAGCTGGATAGGCAGCGGTGGCTTCGACGTGCGAGGCCAAGCGACGAAACAGTCTACAAGGTCCAGAAGTCAGTCGATGGGTGGTCAGACCTCTTAAATGTCCACTATTGTTGCTCTTACATCTTTCTCGTGCTTCCCAATTTACTACTGAATCTGAACGTTGAGTGCTTGTGCGCAGAACCGACCACAAACAATCGCGTGGCTCTTTGTCGCGATGTTGGTTGGCTGCTCTTTGGGACGGCGTTTTATTCTAGCTGGAGGATCATTAGAGCCCAGCGTTGGCTCTTTCAAAGAGAGCCACTCTCTTAAATATTCCACTGCAAAGTAGGTCTGAAGGGTCTCACACCACCCCTTCAACGCCTTTGCATACGCCGGCGACGAGGCAAATCCTTTACCAAATCGGTCTAGCGACTAGACACTTACGATTTTCTGTCTTGGCCTTTTCAGCACTGCACTCGTTTGCTCTACGGATACAGCAGATACTTCTGCCGGATCAGCAAGAACTTCTCCAACTCTTCCCGACCAGTTTCGACGATCTGGTCCACAGAATCGCCTCGTTGGATTGCCTTCACGACTGGCTCTGACCCGGTCATGCCCACCAGTTTCTCCAACTGAAAATGTCGCGGATACAAGCGGGAAACTGCCCGGGCCATTTCCAGACCTGCGGCGACTGTTTGGAAACGAGTTCTATCTTTCAACTCGACGCGCAACTCCATGGCAGCGTTTTCCTTTGTAGTGGTCGGCACTGGGAGTGAAGTGGGTGGGAGTAAACTTCACTCCTGCAAGCTTGCGACGTTGAAGCGTCCGCGCCAGTTGCTTGGCATTCATCCACGGCGCACCAAGAATCTCAAACGGAGTTTCCGTGCCCCGCCCGACCGACACATTCGTGGATTCGAGCAGCCCCACAGCCGTATAAAGTGTCGCCTGGCGCTGATTGCGGATGTTCGGCGACGGATTTACCCAAGGCAGATCGGTGTCGTCAAGCCACAAGGAACGGCTGCCAACCCTCCAACTTGACGACCTCGAGCTTTGCACCAATCTGGTTCTCCTCGTTGAAGAGCATCGCCAGTTCGCCGACCGTCATGCCGTGCCTTACCGGCAAGGCGAAGTAGCCTGTGAAGCTCAAACGATGCGATTCCAGAATCGGCCCTTCAACTTGAACGCCATTGATGGGATTCGGCCGGTCGAGGACGATGAACCGAATGCCCGCTTTCGCAGCTTCTTCCATTGCATAGCCCATCGTGGAGATATAGGTATAGAAACGTGCCCCGATATCCTGAATGTCGAAGACGAGGGCGTCGAGCCCTTCCAGCATTTCCGGAGTGGGCCGTCGGGTCTGTCCATACAGGCTGTGCACCGTCAGGCCAGTGTTCGGATCCACAAACGAGGCAACCTTGCGATCCACGTCGCCGTAGAGTCCGTGCTCGGGACTGAAGAGCCTCTCCAAGTGGACCCCCGGCGCTTCACGAAATACTTCCACCGTGCTCTTGCCAGCGCGGTTTCGCCCGGTGTGATTGGTGATCAGGCCCACTCGCAGGCCGTTCAACCGTGAAAAGCCCTCCGATTCCAATATGTCGATCCCAGTGAGGACTCTCGTGCCGTTGCCCGCCGCGTAGAGGTTCAGCGACGTGGCCAGCAGACCCAAAACAATGCAAAGATACTTCAAGACCTTGCTCCTTTATCCAGCTTCAACAGTCGTTTCTTCAAACCAGCTAACCCAACCGAAATCTATTCGGTTGCCGGAGAGACCAACGATAGCAATGTTTGTAGTGATGAAGACTTCCTAAGGAGCAAAGCGGTGATTTGGAGTCCGGTGGAGTGGTTGATCGGTTGGCCTCCCGGTCCGGGCGAAACTTTATTCCGCGGCGTTAACCCTGGGAAAGCCAGGCTGGCAACCTGAGAGACGTGCTCACAGAGTGGCCCCCAGCGCGTCTCAAAAATTGACAGGCTCAGGGCGGTCGATTATAAACGGATTCAGCCGGATTCCTGGACGAAAGAGGAATGTGAATGGCCTCACCAACTCGACTTTGCAGTTTCGTTCTAGCGTGTGTGTTTCTTTCGACAACCGCCTCTGCGCAAAAGCGACCCTTTACCTTCGACGAAATGATGAAGGTAAAGCGCGTCGCTGACCCGCAGTTGTCTCCCGATGGCAAATGGGTGTCGTTCACGGTAACCACTTACGATGTAGCAAACAACAGCCGTAACAGCGATATCTGGCTGGTCTCATCGGAAGGCGGTGAGCCTAGGCAAATGACGCGGAGCCCAAAAGCAGACGAACGCGCCCGTTGGGCACCCGACAGCAAACGCTTCGCCTTCGTCTCGACACGTTCGGGAACGTCACAGATTTGGATCCTCGGGACTGACGCCGGCGAGGCAGCTCCTGTGGACACAAAGGGGCTGGAAGCGTCGGGAGTTATGTGGTCGCCCGATGGCAAGACCTTGGCTTTCGTTTCTGACGTTTACCCGGACTGCCCGGATCTGGCTTGCAATCAGAAAAAAGAAAAGGAGCGAGAGGCCAGTCCGGTGAAAGCGCGTCTGCTCGACAAGCTGATGTTCCGGCATTGGAACGCCTGGAAGGATGGGAAACGGAGCCATGTATTTGTGGTGCCCGCGGAAGGCGGCACTCCCAAGGACCTGACGCCGGGAGACGCCGATGCCCCACCCTTTTCGCTCGGAGGTCCGGACGACTATGCATTCTCGCCCGATGGGAAAGAACTTTGCTTCGTGCGTAACGAAGATCGCAATGAAGCGACCAGCACCAACAACGACTTGTTTGTGGTCCCGGTAGACGGGAGTAAAGCCGCTCAGAAAACTAACCACGAACCCGGCAGCCGACAGTTCTCCGACTCTATTCGCCCGACGGCAAATTCATCGCTTTCCGTGCGCAGGCCCGGGCTGGTTTTGAATCGGATCGCTGGCGATTGATGATTTACGACCGTACCTCATCGACAACCAAAAGCCTGACGGAGAGTTTTGACAGTCACGTTGAGAGCTTTTTATGGACTCCGGATTCCAAGGCGTTGTTTCTCATCGCCGGAGACGAAGCACGCCAACCCGTCTTCAAAGTGGATCTGGCTGGCGGTCCGGTGCGGAAGGTTCTCGATTCGCATACCATCGACGACGTTCAGCTATCACCTGACAGTAAGAAATTGGTTTTTTCATACCAGAGCCTGTCGACTCCGGCTGAGATCTTCACCGCGTCAAGCGATGGCAGCCAGCTGAAGCCGCTGACTGCCATGAACCGGGAGCTATTGTCGCAGGTGGATCTGCAGAAACCGGAGTCGGTAGTATTTACCGGAGCTGGCGGCGCAAAAGTGCAGACTTGGATACTGAAACCTCCCGGATTTGATCCGTCCAAAAAGTATCCCCTGCTTCTGGCCATCCACGGCGGGCCTCAAGGAGTCTGGGGCGACGCGATGAGTTACCGCTGGAACGGTCAGGTGTTTGCCGCTCAAGGCTATGTGGTCATGATGCCGAACCCAAGAGGCAGCACGACCTTTGGACAGCAGTTCATTGACGATATCCGCGACGACTGGGGCGGCAAGGTCTATGAAGACCTGATGAAGGGCGTGGACTATGCACTTACGTTGGGCTACGTGGACCCAAACCGACTGGCGGCCGCCGGCGGATCTTATGGCGGATACATGGCTAGTTGGATGGCGGGCCATACGGATCGATTCAAATGTCTCATCTCGCATGCGGGTGTTTTCAACCTCACAAGCGAGTATGGTGTCACTGAGGAGCTATGGTTTGACGAGTGGGAATTCAAGGGGACACCCTGGACAAATCGAGAGTCCTATGAAAAGTGGTCACCTCACCACTTCGCAAAGAACTTCAAGACACCGATGCTAGTGATCCACGGCGAGCTGGACTTCCGGGTCCCAATTGGCGAAGGGTTTCAGCTTTTCACCTACTTGCAGCGTCTTGGCGTCCCTTCCAAGATGCTCTACTTTCCGGATGAAGGTCACTGGGTGCTGAAGCCGGCCAACAGCCAGTTGTGGTACAAGACATTCCTGGAGTGGCTGGGTAAGTATTTGCAGTAAGGATTCACATCGTAGGTGCCCCCTCACCCCCAGCCGCTCTCCCGCGTTGGGGCGAGGGGAGCCATTTTCGCAACGCAAACTGGATCGGCGATAACTTCTCAACAGGACTCGGCTAACCATGTCTGGGCATCGCCTCTCAATCTCAGGAACTCAAACGTCGCTCTCGATACCCCGTATCGTCGAGGAACTGAAGCTGTCGCGCGGATTGCAGCAGTGCATTACGCACGTCGAACATTTTCCTGCGCAGGATGCCAGGTATGCAGGTTTTCCAGAAGGCCTCGATCCGCTCGTCGTCGAAGTGTTCAAGAAACGGGGCATTGAGCAGCTCTACACGCACCAAGCCGAAGCAATTCAGAAAACGCTGGCCGGAAAGAACGTTGTGGTCGTGACGCCCACGGCCTCGGGCAAAACCCTCTGTTACAACATCCCGGTGCTAAACACCGCTCCTGACCCATCCCGACGCGCGCGCATTGTATTTGTTTCCAACGAAGGCTCTGGCGCAGGACCAGATGGAAGAGCTTCACCAGCTCATCCAGCTTACGGGCCGAGACCTCAAGACATTCACCTATGACGGCGACACTCCCCAGGACGCACGCCGGGCGATCCGGGCGCAGGGGCACGTGGTCGTCAGCAATCCCGACATGCTGCATGCCGGCATCCTGCCGCATCACACCAAGTGGGTGCAGCTTTTTGAGAACCTGAAATACGTTGTCATCGACGAGCTGCACAGTTACCGGGGCGTCTTCGGAAGTCATTTGACAAACGTGCTGCGACGTCTGAAGCGGATCTGTGCTTTCTACGGATCAAAGCCGCAGTTCATCTGCTGTTCTGCAACCATAGCGAATCCCAAGGAGCTGGCTGCAAAACTTCTGGAAGAGGACGTCGAGCTCGTAGACAACAACGGCGCGCCGCGGGGCGAGAAGTATTTCATCTTCTATAATCCGCCCGTGGTCAACCAGCAATTGGGGATTCGCCGGTCTTACGTCAACGAGACTCGTTCTGTGGCGTTGAGTTTCCTGAAGAGAGGACTGCAGACGCTGGTTTTTGCCAACAGCCGGCTGGTTACCGAGATACTCGTTACCTATCTGAAAGATGCTTTGGAAAGAAATGTTCTCTCGCGAGACCTGGTACGCGGATACCGAGGAGGATACCTGCCTCTAGAGCGTCGCGAGGTGGAAAAGGGGCTGCGCGAAGGCAAGATTCTTGGGGTGGTGGCTACCAACGCGCTGGAACTGGGGGTGGATATCGGCAGCCTGGAAGTCTGCGTCATGGCAGGCTATTCGGGAAGCATCGCTTCCACCTGGCAGCGCGCTGGCCGCGCCGGGCGGCGCAGCGGCGTTTCGGCCGCCGTGTTGGTGGCCAGCAGTGCGCCACTGGATCAGTTCATTGTCGAGCATCCGGAATACTTCTTCGGGCAGTCTCCCGAGCATGGGCTGATCAATCCTGACAACCTGGAAATCCTGCTGAACCATGTGAAGTGCGCAGTGTTCGAGCTGCCATTCACCGATGGAGAGAAGTTCGGTGGCGTCGAAACGCTAGACATTCTGAAGTTTCTCGAAGAGAACGGTTTCGTCCATCCGCCGGAGGGCAGTGGCACTGGACCAGTGAAGCCTATCCCGCCGATGTGGTCAGCCTCAGATCGGTGAGCTCGGACAACTTTGTGGTGCTCGATGTGACGGGAGAACCAAAAATCATCAGCAAGGTGGATTTCCCCAGCGCGCTCACCACGGTGCATGAGAAAGCCATCTACATTCACGAGGGACAGCAGTATTTCGTTGAGAAGCTCGACTATAAAGAGCGGCGGGCACACGTCAAGAAGGTGGACCTGGATTACTTCACCGACGCCATTTCTTACACCCAGGTTCGTATTCTGGATACGTTCGAGTCGCAGCCGCTCAAGAACAGCGTGAAACAATCCGGGGAGATTCACCTCACGACACAAGTCGTGGGCTTCAAGAAGATCAAGTTTTACACGCTGGAAAATGTTGGCGCGGGCGATCTGGAGTTGCCCGAACAGGAAATGCATACGACGTCCTATTGGCTCACGCTGCCCAAGGCACTGATGGATTCCCTGCCCTATCTACCGTCGGTCCGGTTGAACGGCGTCCGCGGCCTGGCCCAAGCCATGCGACAGATGGCTGCGCTCTTTCTGATGTGCGACCCGCGCGATATTGGGGTGACGATTGAAGAAAATCTTGTTGGAGAGACTTCAGCTCCGGCAATCAGGCCAGTTAAGAAGGGTCGAGAAGCTCCCAGCCAGATCTTCGAGCCGAACATCTTCATCTACGACAACTATCCCAGCGGCATCGGACTCAGCCAGCCTTTGTATGACATGCACGACCGCGTGCTGCAGGAGACAGCCCGGCTCATTCGAACCTGCCCGTGCCAGGAAGGATGTCCCAGTTGTGTCGGGCCGCGCGGTGAAACAGGCGATCTAGGCAAGCAAGTGGCATTGGAGATTCTGGGAGCGATTTTGTAGCAGAGGTCGGGGCATAGGAAAACTCAACCGCGAAGGCGCGAAGAACGCGAAGTTGGGGCGCGAGTGTTTTTCGGGAGTGACATGTTTCGCGCGAAGCTCAGAACCAGAGGGGAATCCGCTATGGCCAGTCCTGCTGGTTTGCGGAGAATGCGACTTGGCCCGTAGTGGTTCTTGAAGCAGATTCGGAAGAACTCGTTCTGAGCTATGTGACTTCCGACACCGAAAAGAAATTGCTCGAATCAAGAAGCAGTGTGTTCAACTCATTCGACGCAAGCGCACGTTATTGTCGGTGTGTATCGAGATTATTCACAATTCGACCGAGCATGAGCCTTTCGTTCTGTTCTGGACTTATGATTCCGCTTATGTGCTGGGTTTTCTGTCCTATCTGGGCTACAACGTCAAGACGGTTCCAGAGATCATAATGTTGACGTCTTGAATGGATAGTGATCAGTCACTTCTTTGCGTCCTTCGCGCCCTTCGCGGTTTGTTTTTCGTTCACTAGTCTCGTTTCATGACTCTCTCCAAGAAGCTGGCACAGCAGCAAGTGCTTAAGTCTCGCAACGAAGCCCGCTTCAGCTCGCCGTCGGTTGAAGCTATCGAAGAATCTGCATCCGACCTACACCCGAGCGAGCCTTCCACAATTGAGTCTGGTCTTGAAAAACTCCGCCGCAGATTCAGAATCTCCCAGCCGGCCGAGGGTCCGGCCGGCTCCAATGTGTCCGACCAGCAGCGCGACACGCCTGCTGGAGTTCTCGAAGGCGACGGCAATGAAGCATTCCTGCCCCACATCTCTCATTCGCCGTTTGGGCTCGATGACCCGCAGCAAGCGCTGTGCATCAGGCGTCTAGTTCAACTTCTTTGCGCCCAGGAACGAGCCTATGACCCTCGATCAGTAGTCTTCCTGGATACAGAAACCACTGGGCTTTCGGGGGGGACGGGAACGGTTGCCTTTCTAGTCGGAGTGGGACGTTGGTCCGCTTCCGGTTTTACTGTCGAGCAATACTTGATGCGCGACTACCACGAGGAGCGCGCCATGCTGCTTGGCTTGCGAGAGAGTCTCGCGGGCACCGAGGTACTGGTGACGTTCAATGGGAAGGCGTTCGATATTCCACTCTTACAGTCGCGCTTTGTGCTCGCGCGGCAGCGCTGGCCGCTGGCTGGTGCAGTGCATCTCGACTTGCTCCATCCAGCCCGGCGGATTTGGAAACTGCGGTTAGGAGGTTGCAGTCTTGGGAACCTGGAGAGCCAGATTTTAGGCATCGAGCGAGAGGACGATATCCCGGGACACCTCATTCCTCAGGTTTACTTTCGGTATGTCCGTACACGCAACCCCCAAGGAGTCGGCAGCATTCTGAGCCATAACCGCCAGGACATTGAAACGCTGGCACGGCTGACGCTGCGGATGGGCGAGATTTTTTCCGGCCAAGCGAGCGAGGAACTGGCGCCTGTGGACCTCTTCAGTGCGGGAAGATACGCACACGCTCTGGGAGAGCGGGAGCTGGCGATTTCCTGGAATGAAGAGGCACTGCTACGCGGCTTAGCCGGAGACCATGAGGTGGAAGCCAAGAAAGCGAAGGCGGCCCGGCTGAAGGAACAGAAGAAGTATTCGGAGGCGGCCGAACTTTGGCGGGACTTAAGCCAGCAATCCGAAGGCTTTCTCGAAGATGTCCAAGAAGAGCTCGCGATCTACTATGAGCACCGCCAAGGTGATTTGAAAGAAGCCCTCAGTTTGAGCGAGCGCGCCCTGACGCAGTTGCATGACCGCGCAGCGCTCAAGAAGTGGGAACATCGGCGCGCCCGAGTTGCCATGAAGCTCGCGCGACGCAAACCGGTCGAGGCAGGCCCTCTCTTCCACACCTCGAACTAAGTGTGGCTTCGGCCATCCTGCCGCAGTCGAACAGAACGCGAGTCATTCGCCGGAGCCGGGGTGGGAATCGAGACCGTTCTTGATTGAATTCAAGCCGTTGCCGCCAAGCCGTCTGGATTCCGGCTCGCGCTGCGCTTGGCCGGAATGACGGGAAAGTCGAACCTTCACCGTGCTTTCCAACTCAGGCAGTTCAGCAAAACCTGCCGCAGTTGCGGCACCTCGAAGTCGCGTCCAAAATGGCCGGGTTGCAGATAAAACACCCAGCCTTTGCCGGCCCGCATCACCCACCCACCGGTGTCCTGCATGTAGACAGCGCCGCCAACCGGATCCTTGCACTTCATCCCAAACAGCAGCGTGCGTTGGAATCCCGGGCGAAATCGCTGGTTCAAGTAAGCCTCCGTGTTCGGAACGACAAATGAAGAGAGCTTCTGCTCCTTGCTTTGCGGCAACTCGCTCCGCACATAGCTCGTATTGCCTGCGTAGCTCACTTGTTGAGTAGTAACAGGATGACCCGGCGCCAGATTCACCATCTCAAATTCGACGCCGTAAAGAACGGCCCAGGGGTATTCAGGTGCGTTCTTCGGCAGGATCTCCATGCCCACAAACTCCATCCAATAGGGGCTTTTGTTTTTTGCCGATGCAATCCCGTGGTGCAGGATGAGCAGCCGTCCCCCGTCACGCGTGAAGGCAATCAATCGTTTCCCGACAGCTTCTTCCAGCACTCCGTGCACGTACATCAGGATCGCCGCCGGTTTCTGGGTACCCGACGAGGCAAATCCCTTCTGTTCGAACAGTGTGACCTGGTGGCCCCCGCTCTCCAGTACTCCTTTCAGTGCCTGCATTGGAACCGGCTCATCCCCGACCACGTGCAAAACAGCGCTTCGGGCACTGCAGAGCATCGAAAGCCACAAAAGTACAAGTCCTGTGATGAATCTCATGGATCAGTCCTCTCATCGCGCACGTTGCGGCAAACGAATCTTCCTCTTCTCGGCGTCTGAATGCTGGCGGTAAAGAATGGCGACGTTGCCGACAAGGCCGGCAAGCTCGCTCTCTGTCCGGTTGGCAATTTCGCGAGACAACTCTTCCCTTTCCTGCTTATGATCAACGAACTTCACTTTGATCAGCTCGTGAGCATCCAATGCCTGGCTCACGCTGGTGATTAAGTTCTCAATGACACCCTGTTTCCCGACCTGCACCACAGGCTTCAAGTGATGGGCCAATCCTCTGAGGTGTTTTCTATCTGAGCCTTTCAGCATAGGAGTTCACTCGCTCCGAGTTGCAGTTTTTGGTTCGATCATTCGCTACCTGACCTTCGGGCGAGCGATTGTACCACCACCACTTGGCCCGTCGCGTGTGCGACGGTGCTGCTCAAGGGAATCTGCGAGTTCACGTGTAATTCATGCGAGCGACATAGGCTATTTACAACGAGCCTCTAGCCTCGACTTTGGGATTTGACTTCATTCGATGAGCTGGAAACGCAAAGGGAGATATCTATGCAAAGCTTGGAACGCCTCCAGGAATGCACACACCAACCAATGGGATATGGCCTCCGAAAGAAGTCCGTACTGCTTGTCGAGCCCGATCTGGATTTTCGTTTGATGCTCAAAGCGCTGCTGACCGAAGACGGATGCATTGTGGACGCATGCGGAAGCCTCATCGAGGCGTTGCTTGCAGTCTCTCAGAAACACTTCGATCTCGTAATTACTTACGGAACGCCAGGAATCGACGGGCTATTGCTTCTGGATGTCCTGAGGGAAAAAGGCTCTACAACTCCATGCGTCGTGATATCTGCACGATATGAGAAGGAACCCTACCTCCTCGCCATGAACCTGGGCGCTCTGGACTACTTTGTCACGCCCCTTGACTACGCCGCGCTCCAAAGAGTGATTCATAGCCGCACCTAGTAGCCAGCAAGTTGACAAACCGCCAAGGGCGCCAAGAACGCCAAGAAAAGGGGACCACCAAGCCACCTCGTCAAGTGGAGTAAGGGTTTCCGTTGGGCTTGATGGCCGCTTGACTCCATGCTCTGCGTCCTTGGCGTTCTTGGCGGTTGTTTCTAAATCACAAACTTGACCGAACTCTGAGCTTCACCGCTGTCAAGTTGTATGGTGCATTTGTATTGGATCAAGGAAGACGGGGCGATTCTTGGGGTTGATCAAGCCTTTTCGATGGTGATGTCGCTGGGAAGAGTGTTGGGTATTTTCGCGGCCAGTTTGACGCCAAGGCGGTAGGCAGCGTCTTCAGCCGCCATCTGGGCGGCAATTTCACTTGCGAATGGCTGTTCGCTCACAGAGAACCAAGCCCCGTTGGCTTCGCTGAGCACAGCACTATTCACTCTCACGAAACCTTGGTATCCTTCGTTCACTGCCTGCACGGTCCACACGATCCTGGTCATCGGTTCAAACCTCGTTGCGAATGCCGCGCCGCGAAAGCACCGGGCACAAAGTGCTATCGGCGGTTGAGTTCAAAAATTTACTGAATATTGTTATGCTGCTGCGCCGCACAGCCAACCGCAGCGCGAGCTGGAATCCAGAGGAATCATGAACATTGACGCTCACCACCACCTATGGGATCTAAAGAAACGCAACTACGCGTGGATGTCGAGTGACTTGAAGCCGATCTATCGGAATTTTCTGGTAGAAGACCTCGTCAAGACAGTGTCTCCGTTCAAGATCACTGGCACGGTGGTGGTGCAGGCGCATCAGAGTGTTGAGGAGACCCGCTGGCTGTTGGAACTGGCTGAAAAGTCCACCCTCATCCTGGGCGTGGTCGGCTGGGTGGATTTGAAGGATCCGCAACTCGGGAAAACGCTCACGGATTTGAAGAAGCACAAGAAGTTCAAAGGCGTCCGTCACATCATTCAGGACGAACCGGATGTCAACTGGATGCTGCAAACCGAAGTCATGCGCGGGTTGCGCACGTTGCATGAAGCGGGGCTGACCTACGACCTACTGATCAAGCCACATCAATTCGATGCCGCTTTGCGACTGATTGACCATCTTCCTGCCATGCCGATCATCCTCGACCACATTGCCAAGCCCTACATCAAAGAGGGCAAGCGGGAACCATGGGCGGCTCAGATTCGACAGCTGGCCAAGGCAGCGCACGTTTATTGCAAGATCTCCGGGCTCATCACCGAGGCCGATCATGCCAAATGGAAGACCGACGACTTCAGGTTCTACCTCGAGCATGTAGTGGAGGTCTTCGGCTGGGATCGGCTTTGCTGGGGCAGCGACTGGCCCGTCTGCTTGCTTGCAGGCAATTACGGTCAAGTCCTGGAGCTGCCAGAAAAAATCCTTAAGCCCCGCGCCAGCAAGGAGCAGTGGGATCAATTCATGGGGCTCAATGCGCAACGCTTCTACCGGTTGGACAGATAAGCACCTGCGACAGACTCGCCCGCAAATCTGCTTAGCCTCTTACCTGCCCAGGCGATCCTCGGCGGTCCTCCAACTGCAGTGTCGTCTTCCCTGGCCTGGTTCCGCGTCCCATTCGCGCAGCCTCTTAAGAAGACAGTGCTACAGTAAGGGGGCTACGCGCGCAACCATCTAGGGCATAGCAAGATTGAAAGAGGCGTGAATGACCGCGCGCGAGTCTTGCTCTTGAGAATTTTGCGACGATCGATGCGACGAGCTTTTTGCGGTTTGTGGATGGCGCTTGCGTTCATGAGCACCGGGACGGCGCAGATCATGGAGGGCGAACTGCGCGTCACGGTTCGCGACCCTTCCGGTCGTGGCGTAGCCGCTCGGATCGAACTGGCGGGCCGAAATCCACAGTTTCGAACCGAAGCCCAAACGGATTCTGCGGGTCAAGTCCGGTTGCTGCGACTGCCCGCAGGTGTTTACCGTCTCGTGGTGAAAAGCGCTCAATTCGAGGAGTTCGTCGACACGGTTGAGATCCGGTCTGCGGTACCCCAGCAAAGAGAAGTTACGCTCACCCTCGCAGCCGTAACAACGGAGATTACGGTCCAGGCAAAGATTCCATTGATGGATCCTTTGCAGCCAGGGCAGGTGATGCAGGCCGGGCGAGAGCAGCTGCAGCAGACTCTCGGAACCACCCTGGGCCGAAGCACTGTCGATGTCATCACCACGATGCCCGGCTGGCTGCTGGAGGCGAACGCCGTCCTGCATCCCCGGGGATCCGAATACGACACTCAGTATGTCATTGACGGCATGCCCCTCTATGACAACCGGTCGATTGCCTTTGCTCCAGCGTTCGAAAACAGCGAACTGGAAGCCGTGAACATCATGACTGCAGGCATTCCTGCCGAGTACGGACGACGTCTGGGCGGTGTCATTGCTCTCGATACTCGACGGATCGGCAACCCAGGACATGCGACCGGGTTTGATTTTCAAACGGGGAGCTATGGAACCTACATCGGTTCGCTGAATCATCAGTATCGTGCGGATCGCACGGCTGTTTCGTTCGGGATACATGCCGGCCACACCGAACGGTATCTGGATCCACCCTCTCTCGAGAACTTCACCAACAAGGCCAGCGCCAGCGGCTTCAACGCACGACTCGAACGGGATCTAAGCGACCGCGACCAGCTGACCTTTTATTTCCGCCAGAACCACACGGGTTTTCTGGTCCCGAATGATCTGGTGCAACAGGCCGCGGGCCAGCGTCAGGATCGCACTTCCGAAGAAACAGCCGGCCAGGTCCACTACCAGCACACCTTCTCATCGCACGCGTTGGCATCGGTCCGCGGCATGGTGCGAGACCTGACCGCGAAGCTCTGGAGCAACACGCTGTCCACGCCTGTTTACGTGGAACAGAACCGGGGCTTTCGGGAAGGGGCTCTGGTCAGCAGCTTCACCATTGAACACGAACACCACACGCTGAAGTTTGGCGGAGACCTCCGCATCAACAACATCCGGGAAAGCTTTCGCTTCGCTGAACCGGATGAACTTCCGGAGTTCGACCTTGATTTCAACGAACGCCGGCGCAGCACCGAAGCCGCCGCATTCGTCCAAGATCATATCCGGCTGGGAAACTTCGCTGCCACTCTCGGAATCCGGGTGGATCACTATCGTCTCTTGATTGAGGACACCGCTTTCAGCCCACGCGTCGGTTTGAGCTATTACGTGCCACGTGCCGACCTTCTGCTGAGAGCAAGCTACGACCGGATCTTCCAGCCTCCACCGATGGAGAACCTTCTGCTTAGTAGTGCGGCTGCCGGATTCGGCCTCGAAGATGTCGAAGGCGCTCTGGCAGTGCCGGCCAGTCGCGCCAATTTTTTCGAGGTTGGCTTCCGCAAGCCCTTGGGAAATCACCTGCGCGCAGATGTCAGTCATTACTGGCGAACGTTCCGCAACTCCATTGACGATGATGTTTTCCTGAACACCGGCCTCTCCTTTCCAATCACGTTTGACACAGCACGTGTTCAGGGAACAGAGATCCGGCTGGAGATGCCGCGCTGGCGAAGCATCTCATCCTATGTCAGCTACTCCAACATGCTCGGCGTGGCCTCGTCTCCAGTTACCGGCGGGCTCTTCATCGAGGGAGGAGAAGCCGAGGAGCTTCGGGACGTGGTTCAACGTTTTCCGATCAGCCAGGACCAGCGCAACACCGTGGCGGCTCAGGTTCAGGTCGAACCCCATCGGCGATTCTGGTTCATGACCGGCATCCGCTATGGAAGCGGCCTGCCGGTGGAACTGGAGGACGAGGCTGACGAACCTGATGACGACGAGAACCCGCCTCAGCCGATCTCACCTGCCATTCTTGACGAAGTAGATTTCGAGCGTGGCCGCATCCGGCCCAACTTCAGCCTGGACTTTGCCGCTGGGCTGCGGTTGTGGGAGCGGGATGCCCAATCGGTGTCAGTGCAGTTTGACGTGAGAAATGCCACGGACCGGTTGAACGTCATTAACTTCACGGATTGTTCTCGGGAACAGCGCTCGCGCCCGGACGCCAGATCACATTCCAGATCAAGACCCGATTTTGAATCCAAGGAAGTCTCAACCTCATCAATACGGTCACGTTTCTGCTTTTCCTGGGCAGCAGGAAATCGGCGGGCAAAACTCAAGAAGTTCAGCGTAAAATGAAAGCTGCTTTGAAGTGTGACTTGGGACGCGCGGGTCGTCGCTCAGCTCTAGTTGCAGCAGCAGGGAGGTTGGCACTCACTCTTGAACTTGTGATTCACTGATCCCGATGAATCTTATGCTTAGACACGCAACAGTAGCAGTACTTGTCCTCAGTTCAGCTCTTGTCTTGTCTCCTGAGGCCCTCGCGACTCCCGATTTCATCCCCACAGCCAGCGCCTACCATGCTTACATCGACGCCAAAGTCATTTTTTCATTGGAATTCACCCCAAAGAAGGAGCTGTTTCTCGAAGTGGTTAACATGGGTGACACGCGGCGTTGCCTCTCGATTGAGAACATCAGCTTCCGGACGGAGGAGGGTCTCGTCTTGAGACCAGACTCCTTTTTGTACGATGGCAGCAAGTCTAAGACCGAGGGAGGCGACAAAGCCTGCACGCGGCAGCGAACGCGGCGAAAATGGGAGTTGGGATACACCTTCACTTTCCCCAGAAAGTGCGAAAAGCGGTGTTCTTGATGGGAAGCCAGGCCTTCCGGCTGCAACCGGTAAGTGCCTCGGAGTTTGAGGATTTTTCCCGAAAGGTCAATCAGCTGAACCTTGAAGTTGCCAGCGAATATTTGAAGATCTTCGATTTGCGGGTGAAGTTCGGAACCAACATCTACGGCTCTTCTGTACGCTATCGGAAGGTGAACGTCGCTCCCACAAGCGATGGCACACGCGGCCCAGTGACGCTTCTGAGTACGTTCCCGAAGCAAACCGAACAGGCCTATAAGAAGAAACGAGGTGGTGAAGTCGAGGTGACCGTCAAGCTGGACGACAAAGGTGAAGTAACCGACGCCAAAGCCGATGTCCAATTGGAGTTCGGTCTGACCGAACGAGCCGTCTACGAGGTAAAGAACTGGTGGGACTTTGCTCCAGGTTTTGAGAACGGGAAGGCAGTGCCATCAGACCACACCACTAAAGTCGTGTATCGGATTGAGGAAGAGGAAGAAGACTGATCGCGCACAATCGTCCTCGTCGTCGTTCTCGTCCTCGGTTTGAGAGTTTTGCCAAATCCCGACAACCAGCCATCGGTAGCCCAAGGCTCCACCTGTCTCGAGGTTTCAATCGGCGCCGCAACTCGTTGAGAAGGAATTCGGTCAGTCCCGTTCAAGCCTGGATCGTCACGGTCTCCCGAATCTCCGATCCGCTTGTCCCTTTGCTCAATTCGAATTGCATCCACTTCGGCATCGTGTTCCAGGACGATAAGCCAGTTCTCATCGCATGCCTGGCTCAGATACCGTCGCTTCTCTTCCAGGGTCGTCAGCGGATAAAGGTCGTAACCCATGATATAGGGCAACGGCACATGCGCAGCCGTGGGCATCAGATCGCTGCAATAGAAAAGTATGTTCGGCGAGTCTTGAATCTTTACCATTTGCAGTCCCACGGTATGTCCGTTGGAAATCAGCAACTGCAACCCTGGGAACAACTCGCATTCACCTGGCAGGATTTTCACCCGGGCACTCTGCTTGAGGGGTTCCAAGTTCTCTTTCAGAAAACTGGCACGGTCTTTCTCAGACGGACTGAGCGCCCATCTCCAATGGCTTTCCTGAACGTAGTGAGTCGCATTGGGGAAGGTCAATTTCAGCGCCTCGCCATCCCGCTCAGTTGCGCCTCCCACATGATCGAAGTGGCAGTGCGTCAGAATCACATCCGTGATGTCTTCCGGCTGCAGCCCCTGCTCTTGTAGGGACGACTTCAGAGTGAAGCGCTTGTAGTCAAGCCCATAGATTTCCTGCAGTTTCTGCGGGAATTTGTGGCCGGCTCCGGCATCAACCAAGATCCTGCGATCCTCGTAAAGAATCAGCAGCACCTTCATCGACATCTCGATGCGGTTTTTCTCGTCGCTGGCCTTCAGCTGGCTCCACATGGTCTTGGGCACCACTCCAAACATAGCACCGCCGTCGAGCCAAAAACGGCCAGTCTCGAGCAAGTCAATTGAAAAGGGGCCTATCCTAATCATCTTGTCAGGGACTGGCATCCTTGCTGGACTGATTTTCCCATCGAACCCGTTGAGCAAAAGCCTCGTCTGCAGACCGAAACCGGAAGACACCATGTGGAAGATCTCTCTTCGGTGCAAACCACGACACCATCCACAGAATCGCTCTTAGAGAGCGACTATGCTGCGCTGTGCCCGGTTCGACCCAAGCGGGTGATTCAATGTCTTTGAGCGAACGAAACTTCTGAATTGGCACCCTAATCCTCCAATCCAAACCGGTCCCGAAGTTGTTGGGCATCGATCCGATCCTTCCAACGCACGGTCGCCTTCTTCATCCGATAGAGCATCGCGGGTGTCGCGACACGAACAGGGATTCCGTCGAAGAGCTGTTCCTGAAACTCCACCTCCTCGTAAGCAAATGCGTCTCCGAGCCGAGTCAGAATGTCTATCCCAAACGACTCGTCGGGAGTGTTGTAGCGAACCGCGGGATAGTCTCCATCCAAGTCTTCGTGGGAGATCTCATCGATGGCCGGATCATCCGGGAACACTCGACGCAGCGCCGCCCGCAACCGCCCTATATTCTCTGGGTCAGGCCGCACGAAGAAATCCAGATCCTCGGTTGCCCGAACCAGACCATGGACCATCATGGCCACCGCACCGATCAAAACATAGTCAACGCGCTCGTCAGCCAGGGCTCGCAGGACATCTGGAATTTTTTCTAAGCTCATCGATCGTCCTTTTCCGAGATTGTATCACCAGTCTCGAAAGCCTCGGCGTATTCCATTGTCTGTCAAGGCCGTGAGCGATTCACGAGTTACTGCAGATTGTGCTAGGCTGATTTCGGTTGGAAGACACAAAGAGAGGGTAGACAGAACCATGATCGTTGTCCTCTGTGGAGAAGGGCCGCTCAAGACAGGTTTGACGCAACACCTGTTGGAAAAGAGTTTCTATCTGCGAGGCGGACAGGAGTTCGATGGCTTGGAACCGGATAAGAACTACGTCGTCGATGCGGCTGCATCACTCGCTGGTCTCCAACCGTGGCGAGAGCAACGATCGCTCATCGTGTGGGTTGGGCGCAGTGGACCGACTCCTGAAAACGGCGAACGAGTCATTGTCGACGACACGTCTGCAACGGACGCACGGGAGACCTTGAACGAGTGGATTCTCGGGGCAATGCGACGGCAGGAACGGCCCGGCTGGGACGAATACTTCATGAAGATCGCCCAGGTTGCCTCCATGCGTTCGAACTGTATCAAGCGCAAAGTAGGAGCAGTCATTGTCCGCGACCGGAGGATTGTATCGACGGGATACAATGGAACCCCGCGCGGCACCAAGAATTGCAATGAAGGAGGCTGCCCGCGCTGCAACAGCCTGGCGAGCAGCGGCACTCGACTGGATGAATGCTTGTGTTCCCACGCCGAAGAGAACGCCATCACGCAAGCCGCTTACCATGGCACCAGTGTCAAGGATGGCATCCTCTACACCACCTTCGCCCCGTGTCTTATGTGCTCCAAGATGATCATCAATAGCGGAATCATCGAGGTAATTTTCAACGTAGACTACCCGCTGAACGACACCTCGTTTCAACTCTTCGAACAGGCAGGCGTCAAGATCCGGCGGCACCGCCTCGATTCTGCTGAGGTTCGTGGGTAGCTCAAGCCAAGGGTTAGCGTCGAATCGCGTTGGTCTGCCTGGTTCCTGGATTCCTGCCGCGCGGTGTTGCGCAAGTTCCACGAACGCAATTCCTAAATTAGCGACAAGGAGGCAATATGTCCCTGATTAAGAGATTGTTTGGCCTCGACGTGGCTGCCCACCTGGAACGAGCTGAGCGGTACGAACGGGCAGGAAAACTGGGGATGGCGCAACTTGAACTTGAGCGGGCGCTGGAGATCGCCGGACCCTCGATCACGGAGCAACGGGAAGACATCAACACGAGAATGGATGCCCTGGCTGCAAAACAGCATGAAGATGCGGAAGCACGCGCCTTTGAGGCGCTGAGAGCGGGCGACCATCAGCAGGCCCGATATCATCTTAACGTGGCTCTTTCCAAGCTTGAGGAAGGCAGTTCCACCTACGACCGTATTCTGGATCAACTGAACTCGCTACCGGAACCGGTGGAGAACGAACTGGAGAGCAAGCTGTTTGAAACGGACGCGGGTGTCGACTTTGTCGATCGGCAGCGCACGCTTGAGTTTTGGAAGTCTGGGGTGCCGCCGTACAAAGAGGAATACTACTTTAATAAAGCGTTGACCTCGGAACTTGTCCTGGCAGAGTCCGAACAGGTGACGAAAAACCCGCAGGACGCCGATGCCCGTTTCAACTTTGGGGTGACCCTCGCACAGTTGGGTCTTGTCAACAAAGCGCTCGACCAGATCCGCCACTTTGTCGAATTGAAACCCGACGACCGGGACGGCCACTATTTTCTAGCCAACCTGCTAGCCGATCAGGGTTACGATGACGAGGCCGTCCGCGAGTTCGAGAAAACCATTGCGATTGACCCCAACTTCCGTGAAGCCTACTTTTATCTCGGGAAGCACTACCTCAATCTTGGCGATGCACAGCAAGCGGAACGTATCTTTACCCATCTGCTAAGCCAGGATCCGGAGCAGCGAGTTGGCAGAAGAAATCGCGTGCCCAACTGGATCTGATCCGCGCAACGAGTTCTGCGCGCACAACGCAGCCGGCTTGAGAGACTGATGAGAACGGGACGCGGCTTGGGCCAATTCAAGCTGACGTTTTAGCGCTAGCTGAACTGCGTTCAGCCAGGAGTCTCTTGCTTGAGGCAGGGGTTTACCTCGCCACACGAGCCCAACTTTGCACCAAGATCCGTGACCAGGGACTGGTAGAGCGTGGCCACAAGTCTGCAATCAGCGGTTATAAGGATTCCTCTTTAGTCCCTATCGGGAATGAACACATCCTCGATCTGGCATTCGAACAGACGCGCCAGGGCAAAAGCCAGCGGAAGGCTCGGATCATACTTCTCCTTCTCGATCGAAATGATCGTCTGTCGCGACACCCCAAGTCGCTCGCCGAGCTCTTGTTGAGACCAGGCGTTGGCTTCGCGCAGCTCGCGCACGCGATTTCTCACGTGTAGCGCCGCATCAAGACGCCAGCCGCTGCCCCATACGAAAAGATGAGAAGCATACCAGCCCACTGGATGCTGAGATGCGGAAACCCGCTGAAGGTCTCCAGGAACCATGACGTGAAACAGAATACGATCGTAATGCCTGCCGCGATCGCGATGGCCTCCAATTGAACGCGGCGGTATAGCTCGTCCTGGTGGCGCACCATTCGCAAATAGCCGCGCATTATCATGAGCATTGGGATCGTTGGCAATAGTCCGACCGCAAAGGACCAGCCACCAAGTCCCTCACTGGACCGCGAGATTGAGACAGCAGCCAGCATGAACAAGACGTACAAGAGCATCCCTACCCAATACTCTGGAGGCAGACCAACCCACTTTCTCGCAGGATAACCGTCCCAAGGCATAGCATCCCTCCTATGTAAAGTTAGCTTTACAATAGCCGACCGCGCTCGGCATGTCAAGGTTACTTAACATCGGTCTTCCAGGCCGCCCAACCAGCTTCTCGCCCCACCCTTGAATGGAAGTATCGTTAGCCCATGCCGAGCATTCGTACCTTGATCGGAATTGCCCTCAACGATTATGCTGGCGCACGAAAGCAGCGACTCCACCTCCACATGACACTACAGTCAGGACGTTTTGGCGCGTGGCACCAAGTCTTGAGCGAGGTCATCCCGGAGTTTCAACTTGATCGGAAGCACAAATCAGCTTGCCGGTTTCTGCAAGCGTGACAGCGAACAGTAGTACGTGCGTGAAGGCACGGCTCTGAGAATCCTATGCGTCCAATGATTTCTTTCTTGACCCTTGTTCCGTGTGTCCTGTTAAGCCTGATCTGCGCTGCTGCAACTCCACCTCCGGAGCCCCCGGAGTGGGTGCAGCGTAGCAACGAGCACTCGCAGATTCTGCTCCGCGTCCTTGCCCGGTTCTCGCCCGAGGAAGCTGGTCGACTGGGCGTGCAGGGATTTGACACCGAGGTTCTCGACCTGTCGCCGGGCTTCACGGAGCGAAGGATTCGGTGCTTTGGAGGAGGCGCGCGCGCAGCTTCAAGCTTTGTTATCGAAAGAGGCCAACGGCCCCGTCAGGCAAGACCTCGAAATCCTCCGTGGCAGTGCTGAGGACGAACTGCAAGAGATCCGGCTGGACGAGAAACACCTGCTGCCCTATTTCAATGCCCCTGCCATCATCTACGAGGGAATTCGCAATCTCCTCGAAGACCGCATTCCACCAGAACGCCGCCAAGCCGCACTGACGCGCCTGAAGAGGTACGCCGGGCGCGAAGCCGGCTACAAACCACTGGCCCAGGCAGCGGAAGCCTACATGCGAAGCGAATGGGCCAAGCCTGGGCGCCTGCCGGTGTTTCGGGGAGAAATTGAGAGGAACCTGAACACCAGCGAAAACTACGTGAAGGAGATTGCAGAGCTTTTTCGGCAGTACGGGCTGAAGGGATACGAAGCCGACTACGAAGCCTTCACTCAGCAGGTCGCGGCCTTCAACCGTTTTCTGAGGCAGGATATTCTTCCCCGCGCGCGAAATGAGTTCCGGCTCCCCGACGAGGTCTACGCCTTCCGGCTCAAACGGTATGGAGTCGACATGCCGCTGGATGAATTGCGGCGCCGGGCTTCGGTAGCATTTCAGGAACTTCAAAATCAGCTTCAGGCCCTGGCTTCCCGCATCGCGCAGGAGCGCAAACTAGCCTCCAGCAACTATCGAGACGTGCTGCGCGCGCTCAAGTCGCAACAGCTCAGCGGCGGCACCATACTGCCGCACTACCAGCAACTGAACAAAAGGCTCGAAGAGATCATTCAGCGTGAACGCATTGTTACGCTACCCGCTCGCAACCTTCGGATCCGGCTGGCCACCGAAGCGGAGAGTGCCCGTGCACCCGCCCCATTCATGAGCCCGCCTCGCCTGATCGGAAACACGGGTGAGTATGGAGAGTTCGTGCTACCGCTACGGCTGGCTGGAGGCAGCGACGGCTCAGTCAAGCAGATGGATGACTTCACGCACGAGGCTGCTTCATGGCCGCTGGCGGCCCACGAGGGACGCCCTGGACACGAATTGCAGTACGCCTCCATTGTGGAGAAAGGCGTTTCCCAGGCCCGGCTCATCTTTGCCGAGAACAGTGTCAACGTCGAAGGCTGGGGGCTCTACATGGAGGAACAGATGCTCCCCTACCTTCCATTGGAAGGGCAGTTTGCAACGCTGTGGAGCCGGATGGTGAGAGCCGCCCGAGCTTTCCTCGATCCCGGACTTAACGCCGGCACAATCACCCGGGAAGAGGCTCGGCGGGTTCTTCAAGACGACCTGATTCTTTCGGATGCGCTCTCACGTGCCGAGATCGAGCGCTATACATTTCGCGGTCCCGGGCAGGCGACCTCCTATTTCAATGGATATCTCAGGCTGGTGGAGCTGCGCGCTGAAAGCGAGCTGTTGTTAGGCAAGCGCTTCGACAAGCAAGCGTTTCACGACTTCATTCTGGCCCAGGGCCTGCTCCCACCCGCGTTGCTGCGGCAGGCCGTGCTGCAAACATTCATTCCAGGACATCGTGAGCCTTCAGCTCAATGAGCGTTTCACTGGAAGGATAAGCTTGACGGTCAGGAAACCGGTGCAGGGCGGCGATTCGGACACAAGAGCCGAAGGAAAGGAATCAAAAGTCCACAATGTAAAAGTTGTTGTCCAACGAACGCGTAACCTAAGTTCCTGCCCGCAGGGTGGGTCCAGTATAGAATCGAAGCCACGTTCTGTTTTTCAAGCTAACCAACTCAAGGAGAACTTATGGAACCCCAGGAAGCAAAAGTTGTAGCCAATTTTCTGATTGGCGATCTTGAGAATGAAATGCAGACGACCCTGCGCGTGTTTGGCGCGGTTCCGGATGGGAAGCTCGACTACCGGCCCGACCCGGTTTCGAAGACCGCTCTCGGGCTGCTCCGGCACATTACTTTGGAAGACGAATGGTTATTGAACTGTACGGCGGATGGCGCGTTTGTGCCGCCGCCAAATGATTCCGATGCCTGCGGCATCATGACTCCGGCAGATGCCATCGCTTGTTACAAAGAGAAGATTTCTGCGGCGATCAAGCGCGTTCGGGCAATGTCCGGCGAGCAGCTCTGCGGGCAAATTGATTTTCTAGGGATGTGGAAGATGCCTGGCATCGCCTACTTGTCACTCATGATCAAGCATTCGGTTCACCACCGTGGCCAATTGAGCTCGTACCTGCGGGCCATGGGCGGGAAAGTGCCGGGGATTTATGGCCCCAGCGCGGATACGCAAACGCCAGCCTGACCTGGTATCCGTGAAGACATGGACCTGAGCCTCCGGTTGAGAAAAGGGGCAATGCGACCGCTGTCGCATCTCGAATTCCCCTCCCGGGAGGGGCGGAAGCCGGAGGCTTCGGGGTGGGCGTTGATGACGAAGAACCCACCCCGGCGCTCCGCGACCGCGTGAAGTCTTCTCAAGACTTCACCTTCGCGCCACCCCTCCCTGGAGGGGATTTTTGGATAGCAGCGTTGACCCGCAAAAGTCAGGACTACGAAGGGGGAATTTTTTCGCCCCAGCCCCTTTCGTGCGTGGCGCTGTGGATGGACTGCTCAACTCAATTCCACGTTTCCTTTGGGTGTCTCAAGCCTTGCTGTCAGTCTGGCGCTGTCCCCTCTTTTGACTTCTGCTTCGATGCCGAGCCCTTTCAAGGCCCCGATCAAGCTTTCAGGATCAGGGTGTTCGATCTCAAAACCTTGAAGCGCACAACCCTTAGGCGAATCCTGTGATGGATGGGCCGAATCGGCTGCCCATTCGATGAAAAATGGAACCGGCTCGACGCTCTGCAGACCGAATTTGTTCAGTACTCCCAGGGTTTTCCACTTGAGCAATTTCCCATCGGGTCTTGCCCGAGACCCGTCGCGAGGGCCAAAGACTTGATGGCTTGCTGCGCGAGCGCGCCTTGCCGCTGCGTTGATGTCGGTCGTCATTGCCGCCCAGGTGATCAATCGTGGCGCGCTGAGCGTTCGCACATCAATGTGAAAATTGTAGGCGTTCTGAGTCGGGTCGGGAGCTATGATTTCCAGGTATTGCTTCCCGCCCAGGGAGATGAGGGCGTTTCGCGTGCCAACACCGGGATGGCTCCCACCAATAACGGCCTTAACTCCCGTCATTTTCTCAATCTCTGCAACTCCACGATCCAGATCTGATACGCCGAGAAGCAAGTGATCCACCGCAGCGCGCGCGTTTACCAATTGTTCAGCACCTTTCATTGTGCTCCCCAATAGACAAGATGCGCCGGCGCCCCCGCCCAAATGGAGCAGCAGCTCGCGGCGAGTCAGTGTGTATGCGGCCATCGCCGATCCTCCCACGCGGTGTCAACAACAGGTATAGCCACGACTCGGATGCTCTCCGGTTCAATCTTTCGCACTACTCGGACAAACGCAGTTAGTTGCCCTACCAAGCGACGCCACGGCTTAATATGCCTCGCGAGCTATCCCTGCTCAACGCAATGTTCTCGCTCGGTGATTCCTGAACCATTACACACTCAGCCGGGCCAGACCTGTGTCAGGGAACCGGTCCGCACCCGCGCAGGATTTCCAGGGACTTCACTACCTGCGGAATCTCTCGCGCCGACGTCTTCAATTCGAGATAACGCTCCATGTGCCTGCGCGCACCAGGGCAGTCCCGCCGAGCCCACCGGACTTTCGCCAGCAGGAGATAGGGCCCTGGCGCTTTCCCCTGCGTCAACTCTGAGGCCATTTCAGCCGAGCGTTGGGCTGCTTCCAGATCGCCGGCATTCGTCTGCGCTTCCCCCAGGAAGGCATATGCGGTCATCCACTTCGGGTCAATGGCCAAAGCGCGTTTGGCGACCACCAGCACTTCCTTGTACTTTCCCTCCTCCAGGTAAATTGTGCCCAAATGTGCGTAAGGTAGGAGAGATTCTGGATCCTGCTCCATGGCCTTTCTGAAGGCACGAAATGCGTCGTCCTTCCTGCCCATCTGAGAGTAAAGCAGACCTAACCCATCCCAGACGTTGGGTTGGCTCCCTGTGGCTGCGGCTTCTTCATACAGCCGAACGGCGCCAGCAAAATCCTCCTTGGCAATCAACTCAGCCGCCTGTCGCAGCTTCTTCTGCAGGTCGCGATCCGATTGCACAGCGAGTTGATCGGCGGTGACGGTCCTGAATGTTCGCGCCCCAGCACGCCGCTTCGGCAGCATCACGGCGGCGAAGTTCTTTCCAGCGCTTGTCACTGTGACGGCATCGTCCGCCATGACGAAGTCGTTGAACCGAGCCCGGATTGCGTAGCTTCCAGGCCGCACGTTGCGGAATACAAAACTACCGTCAGCCTCTGTGGTCTTGCGATGCTTCGCCCGCCCCTGCTCGATCAATTCCACCGTGACAGGCCGTCGCGGCGGCCCGCCGTCGGTCTCTCGAAACACGTACCCTTCCAGCGTTTCAAGTTGGGGGGCTACCATCGCCAATGACAAAAGCAGACCAATCATGACTCGATCAATGACCTCGAAATCCTATAAACCATACACCGAACCACCTCAATTCTGCCCGTAATAGTGCAACGTTTTGGAGTGAAGAAAACCAGCGGGAGAGGCTAGACTATGAATCCACCTGGCAGAGGCAGAACTTGGGAGTGGCAGCAGCAGTACTGTTGAACACGCAGGCCTCTCGGTTATCGTGGACAGATCATTTCTCTGGACAGAAATGCGGCACGAGTAATCAGATGGCGCGCCCGAAGACTTTGAAGACCCTGGATGTTCAGACTCTTGAGCAGTGGCGAAGCTGGCTTGCCGATCATCACGACTCTGAGTCGGAGGTGTGGCTGGTTTTCCACAAGCGTCACACCGGGCGGCCATCGATCGCCTACCAGGATGCCCTCGACGAGGCACTCTGTTTTGGATGGGTCGATAGCCTCATCAAGCGGCTCGACGAAGCGCGTTATGCCCGCAAGTTCACACCGCGAAAGCCTGACAGCAAATGGTCGACTGTGAACCGGAAACACTATGCGCGGCTGAAAGCGAGCGGACGATTGAAGCCACCTGGGCTGAACCGAGCGCCAACGGATCGGAGCTATGATGCGCGGCCATCACGCTCGACGATCCCGGAATACATTCTGAAGGCGCTCCAAGGGAGTCCGGCAGCGTGGCGTCATTTCGAGAGTCTTGCGCCGTCCTACCGGCGAAACTACATCGGTTGGATCGATTCTGCGAAGCAACAAGAGACAAAGATGCGACGAGTGCAGGAAGCAATCAGCATGCTTGCGGCGGGCAAGAAGCTGGGTTTGAAGTGAGGCGGCAATGGCAGCGGCTTATACGCGCTCCCCGGCCGCTGCTGAGAAAACGCGACCAGGGAAAGGTGTTTTAGGGGATCAGAGATCACGAGATCGCAACGACGACACGAGGATACGCCATCAATGATCACAGCCCAGGAAGCGCTCGAACGCCTTCGCGAGGGAAACCGTCGATTTGTGTCCGAAATTCGCAGTCAAGGCACCCTCACAGGCCAGACGCGTCGCCGTGAGCTGGCAGCGGGCCAGGAACCGTTCGCCATTATCCTCGGATGCTCCGATTCACGAGTACCCGCTGAGATCATCTTTGATCAAGGTCTTGGCGACCTGTTTGTGATCCGTGTTGCCGGAAACATTGTGGCTCCCTCTCAAGTCGGCAGCGTCGAGTTCGCCGCGGAACGGTTCGGCACACGACTCGTCGTGGTGCTGGGACACTCGAATTGTGGAGTTATCCTGGCCACGCTGGAAGAACTGGGGCGTCCTTCGCAAGACCAATCAAGGAACCTCCGTTCGATTGTCGATCGCGTCCGGCCATCGGTGGAGGCCCTGCTCGCGACAGAACTGAAGCACGACCGGGCCGCACTCGTGCAACAGGCCGTTCGGGCCAATATCCGCTTCTCAGCGGATCACCTGCGACACGGATCAGACGTTCTGGAGCAGTTGATCCAACGAAATGGGCTCCTGATCGTGGGTGCCGAGTACTGCCTCGAGACTGGAGTGGTGGATTTCTTCGATGGTGTTCCGGAGGCCGGCTGAGCTTTCGTGCCGTGAATCGTCCCCTCACCACCAACCCCTCTCCCGCGTTGGGGCGAGGGGGGCCGCTGTTGGATGAGGGAGCAGGCATGAGCAGCCGACGATTTGCAAGCGTCAATAACAAAGCTCAAACCAGTGAACCCTGATTCGGCAAGAGAGCATCTATGAATTCAGACAATCGCCTCCTCTCCGAGCGCTTTCCTCGCTCTTCAAAGTACCATCCCGAATGGGTCGTCGCGAGTGCCAGCGGCGGCGCCAATTCGCTCTGGTTGGCCGAGTGGCTCACGGCAGCTCTGGACTTGAAGCCCGGCATGAAGGTACTGGACCTGGGTTGCGGGAGGGCTTCCTACCTCCATCTTCCTGCGCCGCGAGTTTGGCGTCCAGGTTTGGGCCACCGACCTGTGGATCAGCGCCTCAGAGAATATCCAGCGCATCCGCGATGCCGGCGTCGAAGACGGCGTGTTCCCCATCCACGCGGACGCGCGGTCTCTTCCATTCGCCGCGGAGTTCTTCGACGCAATCGTATGCATCGATTCCTTCTTCTACTACGGAACGGATGACCTGTACCTGAACTATTTGGCCCGGTTCGTGAAACCGGGCTCCCCGGTGGGGATTGCTGGCGCCGGGTTGATGCAGGAAGTCGAGGGTTCCGTTCCTGAGCATCTGCGCGAGTGGTGGACTCAAGATGTGTGGTGCCTCCATTCGGCGGCTTGGTGGCGCAGGCACTGGGAGCGGACAGGCATCATGGACATTGAGGTGGCGGACGCCATGCCCGATGGCTGGCAACGCTGGCTGGACTGGCACAAGGTGGTAGCTCCCGACAATGCAACGGAAATCAAAGCACTGGAAATGGATTGTGGCCGTTACCTGGGATACGTCCGCCTGGTGGGTCGCCGCAACCAGACGGCACTGGGAGAACACGTCGTATCCTTGCCGGAGCACTACACAAAAGCACCCCTGCTGCGAGATAGCGAATCGTAGTTCTTGAGAAGCTGGACAAGCCAGGCCTTCAACCTGAGTTGGGCAACGCAGAAATTGTCTGGGCGCCTCAAAAAGTATCGGGATATACTTTGTTCACCAAGCCCAGAGTCCCATCAGGAAAGGTGTTTTTCGTAATGCCAGGGTATCGCAAAGTAGGCACACAGATCTTTGGTCGGTTGATTTGCGTCCCGGCTTGCCTGTGGGTGCTTGCTTCAGTGCTGGCCGGTGCTCCCAAGGTCCCGGCTATCCGACCGCAGGTTCAGGGTGTGTTCCCCCACGGAGCCCAGCGCGGCACACAATTCGAAGTCTCAATCAAAGGCAAAGACCTTCACAACACAAGCGAGATCCGGTTTGTCAGTCCGAAGCTGAGAGCCGAGATTGTTGACGTCGCCCACAATCTCGTCCGCGTCCGCTTCCATCTTGACCCTTCTGCGGAGCCGGGACGTCACGATTTCCGTCTCATTGCGCCGCAGGGCTCAACCATCGCGTGGTTTGATGTCAGCACTCGTGCTGAGTCATTCGAGAAGGAGCCGAATGACTCGATTGCGAAGCCTCAATCCGTGGACTTTCCGCTTCTGGTCAACGGCACGATCAAGGCGGCCGATTACGATCATTACCGGTTTGTGGCTCGAAAGGGCCAGACACTGACCTTCGATCTCAACGCCACGCGCAATGGGTCGCCCCTGGATCCGGTAATCAGTCTGCATGACGAGGCTGGGACGGAACTCGCTTACTCCGACGACTATTACCCGTTCAAAGATGCGCATATCGTCCACACGTTTCAGAGAGCTGGATCCTATGTCTTGCGTGTTTATGGCACGGGTGAGAGTGGATCGGACACTTCAGACTATCGCTTGACGGCGGGAGAGATGCCCCAGGTTGACCACGCCACGCCGATGGGCGGGCAGCGCGGCAGGGAGGTCGAAGTTCGTCTTTCCGGTGTGAATCTCTCCAATATCGAGGAAGTGGTTCTGGGAGACGGACTGGCGGCAGGTCAGATCCTCTCTTGCAACCCGCGTTCAGCAACCGTTCGGCTCAAGATTCCGGACAACGCTTCAGCCGGCATTTATCGGCTTCATGTAGCCGGCGCGACGCTCCCCGTACCCTTCGTGATTTCAGACCTTCCAGAGGTCACGCTGGGCAGCGATGCCGGCCGGAACAAGCAGGAGGCATTTCCAGTCACCCTCCCCGTCATCGCCAATGGCGTCCTCGACAAACCGAACGTCGCTCACTATTTTTCGTTTCGCATCGAAGAACCTCAAACCTTGCTGCTGAGCGCCGATTCCATGCAGCTTGGCTTCATGCTTGACCCGCTGGTGGCGATTTTCGACGAGTCTGGCAGACGGATCGCCTATCAGGACGAACCAACGACAAATACTGGCAGAGATCCCGCAAATATGGACCCCCACCTGGTGGTGGCTCTTGCCAAGCCGGGCCGATACACCGCGATGGTGCGCGACAATGCGTTTCGCGGCGACCCAACCTACGCGTACCGTCTGACCCTTAAGCGCGCCGAACCCAGTTTTAGTTTGAAAGTGATTGGCACTGACGAGACGATCTTTCGGGGCCGGGAGAACATCGTGACCTTACGGGTCCGGCGCCTCGAAGGTTGGAACACGCCCGTGGAGGTTTGGGCGGAGGATCTGCCGGAGGGCGTGACGTCTCCGAAGATCGTCGTCCAACCAGTGAATACGCCGTTTCGCAACACCTGCGGAGAGGAGCACATCCTGGACGGCACCAACGTTGAGGTGCCTCTTCAAATTTCGGCGAATGCCCCGCTGGCATTGAGCCAGATTCGATTCAAGGGGCGCGGCCTTATGGAGGGCCGGACCGTTGAACGCGAAGCCTACACACGCTACTGGTGGCGGGTGAACCAGAAGGTTATGGGCGATGCGCAGACGGGACGGCTTCACGTTACGATCGCCAATCCTCCCGAACTGGTTCTGTCGGCTGCAGACAAGGTCAATGTGGCCGCAGGCAAAGTTGCATCGATCAAGGTTCTGGTGGATCGGTTCGATGCGGGTAATATTCCTATTGAGATTGCGGCCGAGGCTCCCAAGGGGATTTCCGTGGAACCTGCCATTGTTCAAGGAAGTGCCACCACCGCAGTCGTCAAGGTCACTTCAACGATGGACCACCCTGCCTCCGTCGTCCTGGTTGGCAAAGCCGACGGCAGGCTGCTGGGGAAGTCGCATCCGATCGTGATCGATCCGTCCGGCAAGACTGCGTCGCAGGAGGCGAATGACAGTGATGAGTGAAGAGTGGCGAGTGGCGAGCGATACGCAGCAACGAGGGGAAAGCGATCGTCCCCCCTTGGACAAGAGGGGACTTCAGGGGGGTTTTTGCAGCGTGTGTTCGGTTTACATCGAGCCTCCCCCTCACCCCCAACCCCTCTCCCGCGCTGGGGAGAGGGAAGCCGATGCTCTTCGAACAAACGCGCGAACGGTAGATCCACTCATTTCTCGTCACTGGCCACTCGTCCCTTGCCACTTGAAAATCGCTTCTCTGGTGCTGGCGTTTTCGCAGTCTGCCTTGGCGGCAGAGATCTCCGTCTATCCCCCAACCATTCAATTGCAGGGTCCGAAAGCCACGCAGGTGTTGCTGGTCAACTCAGGCCAGCGCGACATCACCGCTGAATGCTCGTTTCGCGTCGCGAATCCGGCCGTCGCTTCGGTTTCGGAGACGGGAGTTGTGACCGCTGCAGCTGACGGAAAGACAGCGTTGACCGTGGTCTGCAAGGAAGGCCAGAGTAACGTGCCAGTTTCGGTAGCCGCGGCTGGTGAGAGCCCCCAGACTCAGTTTCGTCAAGGACGTGGTACCGGTCTTCACCATGGCAGGCTGCGCCGGTTCCAACTGCCATGGCTCCATCCGGGGCCAGAAGGGTTTCAAGCTTTCGCTGTTTGGCTACGAGCCAGACATCGACTATGAAGCGATTCTCCCCCGCATCGACCGGGCCAATCCTGAGAAAAGCTTGATCCTAAGCAAAGCGACATTCCAAGTCGAACATGGAGGCGGTATCCGCTTTGCGGTGGGATCGCTGGAGTACCGAACCATTCTGGAATGGATTCGAGGCGGGGCCACGTTTGACAGTGCCGGGTCGCCGCGTATTGCCTCGCTCTCGGTGTTCCCTGAGGAGCGTATCCTCGCAGGCGCTGGAGCCACCCATCAGCTCATCGCAACAGCAAAGTACACCGATGGAACGAGCCGCGACGTCACGCACCTGGTTCAATACTCCTCCAACAACCCCGACGTCGTGCAAGTCTCGGCCGACGGCAAAATCAAAGCCCTGCAAGCCGGCGAAACCGCTGTCATGGTGCGAACCCTGGGACAGGCGGTGGCTTCCAAAATCTATGTGCCCCAGCCGTCGCCCGCGAAAGCTGTCTCCGCGCAGCGAACTGCACCTCACAACTACGTTGACAAACACGTCTTCGCAAAGCTGGAGCGCCTGAACCTTACCCCATCAGCGCTGTCGAGCGACGAGCACTTTTTGCGTCGCGTTTATCTCGATGCCATTGGCCTATTGCCAACGGAGACCGAAGCGATCGAGTTCCTTAGTTCGAAAGATCCGTCCAGGCGTGCAAAATTGATCGATCGCCTGTTGGCTCGTCCAGAGTTCTCCGAGTTTTGGGCCATGAAGTTCACCGAGACGTTTCGCGTCGGCACCCACGAAGGGGGTGCGAAGGCAGGACGCATCATTTACAACTACCTGAAACAGTCGTTTCTGGCCAACAAGCCCTATGACCAGCTCGCGACAGAGCTGCTTCTCAGCCAGGGTCAGCATCTCTTCGGGCCGGCGCCCACAAGTTTCTACAACATCAGCCGCGACTCAAATGCTCCGGACCACGCAACCAATATCAGCCAGGTTTTTCTCGGCGTCCGCATCGAGTGTGCCAAGTGCCACAACCATCCGTGGGAAAAGTGGACGCAGGATGATTTCTACGGGTTTGCCGCTTTTTTCGCCCGCGTTGGCAAGAAGGAGGTCTATCAGAACGACGAGAATGGACACTACTACGCCGAGGAAGGAACTGTCGTCCATCCAAAGACCAAGAAAGCTGTGACGCCGAAGTACCTCGATGGCAATTGCGAAACCGACGAACCGGAGAAAGACATTCGCGCGCCGTTGGCCGCCTGGATGACTTCGCCAAAGAATTCGTTCTTTTCCCGGGCCATTGCCAATCGGATCTGGAAGCACTACCTGGGCCGCGGCTTGGTGGAGGAGGTGGACGATTTCCGAGTTACCAACCCACCGACGAACCCCGCTCTGCTGGATGCGCTCGCGGCAGACCTTTCTTCGCATGGATATGATCTGCGGCATTTGATCCGCAATATCCTGAACTCGCGCACCTACCAGTTGAGCGCCGAACCGAACGACTCGAATCGCAGCGATTCGCTGAACTACTCGCGATATTTCCTGCGCCGGCTGATGGCCGAGCAAATGTTGGATACGATCGCCCAGGTGACAGGCATTCCTGAAAAGTATAAGGGCTATCCGCCCGGCACGCGTGCCATGCAGGTTTACGTCGGCGCGCCTAACTATATGCTTTCGACATTCGGCCGCCTCAATCGTGAGATCATCTGCGAACGGGATCAGCAGCCAGACATCGTGCAGACGTTGCACTTGATTTCCGGCGACACCATCCACAAAAAGCTCGCCCAGTGGAAGCCCGACGCAGCTCTCAACAACGAGCAGCAGCTGAATCGCATTTTCCTGTCCTCGCTGGCACGTTATCCCGACGCGGCAGAGCGGGATCGCGTGCTGGGGGCAATCCAGACAAGAGATCGCGGCCAGGTGTTCCAAGATTTGTTGTGGGCGATCCTGAACTCGAAAGAGTTCATGTACAGCCACTGAGGAGGCTCATCGTGAGACGTTTCGATCGCCGCGCCTTTTTGAAGATCGGATCGATTGCACCGTTCGGTTTCTTGTCCTGGGGTGACGTTCTCCGCGCCGCCAGCAAGAAGTCTGACCTCTCCGTCATTCATCTTCTGCTGGGCGGGGGGCTGAGTCATATTGACAGCTTCGATCCCAAGCCTGATTGCAATCCAAAATTTCGCAGTATCTTCAAAGCTATTCCCACGAACCTCGATGGGCTGCAGGTTTGCGAGCACCTGCCGCTCACTGCCCGGCAAGCGGACAAATATGTGGTGATCCGTTCAATGACGCACAAAGTGGCGTCTCACGAAGGGGCGATGGCACTGATGATGTCAGGCCACGAGTTGTTGCCCACGGTGCGGCATCCTGGCATGGGGGCAGTGACCAGTAAGGAACTCGGTCCTCGCAACGAATTGCCCGCTTACGTCGCCATTCCGCAGAGCAATCGCTACAGTCAGGGCGGCTTCCTGGGCCCCAGGTACAATCCGTTTCATGCCGGCACCCCAAACGTGCCGAAATACGCCGTCCGGGATCTCGATCTCCCGATGGGCATCGACTGGTCGCGAATGGATGCGCGGTACTCGCTGTTGTCGCTGGTCGATTCGAAAATTCAAAAATGGGACACGTCCGACACTTTCGAGTCGATCGATTCCTACTACCGGAATGCTCTTGAGCTGATGCGTTCACCTCGAGCCAAGAAGGCCTTCGACATTGCTGAAGAGCCCGAGCCGCTGCGCGAGAAGTACGGCCGAACAGGACTGGGCCAGGGCTGTCTTCTCGCCCGGCGACTGGTCGAGGCTGGCGTGCGCTTTGTCACCGTCAGCAGCGGCAACTGGGATCACCACACCAGTGTTTTTACAAATCTGGCGAATGAATTCCTGCCCGAACTCGACCGGGCGTTTGCAACTCTGTTGGAGGATCTCACGGCTAGAGGGATGTTGGAGACAACAATTGTCCTGGTAACTGGCGAATTTGGCCGGACGCCTGAAATCAACGTTTACGCCGGACGCGACCACTGGCCGAACTGCTTTTCACTCGCCATTGCGGGAGGCGGCATCCAGGGCGGGCGTGTTTGGGGTGCCTCCGACAAGGACGGCATGTTCGTGAAGGACCATCCCGTGGAAGTTCAAAATTTCGTCGCCACGATATATAACAAGCTGGGAATCGACTACTCCAAAGAATTTGTCAGCAACATCGGCCGTCCCATCAAGCTGGCCGGAGATGGCGAGCCCCTGGCGTTTCTGTGACTCTGGAAGACTCAAGCGGAGGTCCCTTTTGAAACCGCACGGTTAGGATCTCGCTCCATGTCCCAAGCACAATCGCAAAAGATATTTCTTCCTGTCGGCGTAGCTTCATACCTATCCAACACTCTCGCCAAGAAGCTTCCGGACTATCCAATCGGATTGAACCCCGCCCTGCAACAACCCGCGCTCAACTCTCCATTCAGCTGCTCTACAAGGGTTTACAGCGATTCGTCATTTGCATCCGGTTGGCTGGTCGAGTGCATTCGCGGTAGCTGAGGCCCAATCTGCCTGGAGTCGCAACATGGTACGCGCGAAATGGCATTCAGAGTTTCGACCGCGATGCTTCTGGAAGCGAGCGTCGGCTGGTATTGGGTTTGTTCTGCTCCAAAGTCTTTTTGTGCCCGGCTTGAGGGCAGAGGGAGATGCCCCGCTACGGCTGCGGCATGTCGAGCCAGCAGAGAAGGCGGCGGCCAACGAGACTGAGCGATTGTTCAAACTCGGCTTGGAAGGGAACCCGGCGCCTGAGACGGCTCATTTCGGTCTCGTCCAGATGTGGATGAACCGAGGAGAGTTTGTCAGATCGCTAGAAGTCGTTGAAAAAGGGTTGGAAAGCGACCCGGATTCCGTTCGACTGTGGCTTCTGAAGGTCGATCTTCTTTCGCGGCTGGATCGAGGGCTGGAATCGCGGCAGGCACTGGAAGAAGCGTGTCGTCTCAGCCCGAATGATCGAACTGTGGTCAGTCAGACTGCTGCCATGCGCGACGCACATGGCGATCGCGCGGCCGAAGCCTACGAAGCACTCGCTACGGTGCTCACCCGGGACCAGGCTCCTCAAACAGTAGTCAAGGCAGCCCTCCACCGAGGACTCGTCGTTTCGCTGCGTGACGGCGAACGCGATCGCGCTGTGCAGTTTGCGCAGCGCCTTCGTCAGCTGGGAGCTATCGACGTGCCCGACCTCAACCGTTCAAATCTGGTTTCCTCCAACATCAAGACTGTGACTGTGTCCGGCGGGATGAAAGCGTTGGCACTTGCGGCGCTCATGCAGGAGGATGTCAGAGCCGAGCGGTTTGTTGCCGAGTACGCCGCTTCCCTTGCCAGGCACACCCGCGGCCGCAACCAAAAATCTCGGGAAGCCTACCTTAACCCCATCCGTGACTACTTCCAAACTCTGTCGTCTTTGAAGACCTTCGCCAAAACAAATGGCAACTGCGCTGAGATTGTCTTGTGTACCTCCGGCCCAGAACTAGACAGCACCGAAAAGGTTCTGAAGCTGCTCGGCTGGAGGATGAAACGATCGGGCAGGAAGGTATTGCTTGAGGTAGGCACCGATGAGTCTGAAGCAGCCAAGCAGACCTACCTCTCTGCTCTGGGAGTGGATGAAGTCCACATGAAGGCGTCGCTGGAGAACGGTACTCCGTTTACGCTTCGGCTCGTTGACCAAAACGTTCCCGTGATCTTCGATGAAAAATTCTGGCTCGAACGAATGCCTGAGGTGCCGAGGCCTCAGGTCGGGCTGCTCGAAGCCATGTCGGAGAACCTTGGCGCTGCCCGGTTCTATTCCAGTCTGGCTGCGATGAACGAGGAAACTCAGAACCAGGTGGTTCGTGTGGCTGAACTGAAGAAATTCCTAGACCGAGGTGCCGATCTCTTGTCTGCCTACGGAGCCGCTCTGTCGATAGTCAATGGCCGGGTATTGGTGCCTGGAGGAGACAATGCCGCCCCAATTTGGTGCCAATTCACAGGCCGCAAGCCCGAGGATCCAAGCGCCTTCATCGGCAGTCTGCTCGCGCGCGATGACGGCAAGGCGCTGGCATTCTTTCACCTGCTCACAAACTTGCCTCCTTCCCAGCAGGGGTTTTTCACAAGAAGCACAGGTCGACTCAATAATTTCTACGAAGCGTTCCCATTTACGGAGAAGGAAGACCTGAAACGGCACGCCGTAATTCGGAGAGATGAGTATTTCCGCGACTTGGCTTACGAACTACCTTTGGACGATCAAGGAAACATCCGTTTCCCGGGAAGTGTCCGCATCTGGCTGGGTGCCAAGGGTGAGGGAAGCATCGCGCGTCAGGTTCCCAATCAGCCGCGAGATGCCTCAAAGAAGCTGTTGCCGGAAGTCGAAGACGAGGTCTTGTTGCGGATGCTGAACACATTGTGCAGAGTGGACGGTACCAGACTCAATCAGGTGGAAACCTTCCTGGCGCTCGTCCGTCTCGATCGGCATCGAACCCAGCCGCTGGACGAGGCCAGTGCGCTTCTGCTAGCTGATAACTACCCGCGGTATCGGGAAGTGTACCCATTCTTTGCCGCTCTCCCGGACCTTTCCCTTCGCGACTTGACGTCATTCTTCCAGGCATGCCGGAACCTGGAGTCGCTCGACAAGCGACTGCTGAACCTGGCCCTGGGTGAGTTCCAGGCGTTGTTACAGCTTGCGGCTCTGCTATTCGAAAGCGGTGCTTTGGAGGACTCGGCTGCCGGCACGGCTGTCACATCGACTTGTGAGCTTTTCGCCAGAGCCAAGGAACCGTTTCAGTTTGCACAAGCATCCCTGCAGTCCTTGCAGCACATTCTCGATGCGTTGAAGCCGAGCCATCAGCGGGCGACCAGTTCCTCCGCAGCCGAAAACCCAACTGGCACTCGCATAGACGATCCAGCAACACCCGATGAAAGGCTACTGTCGTCGCTCTCGGGGCCGACAAAACGAGTCGTTTTTCGCGTGCAGGATTCCGAGTATGCGGTTGACCGTCCGTCCCTCCAGCGGGAAAAGATGCGTGAAGTTCTGGACTTGCAACTGGCAACACGACTCGACACGCTGCTGCGCATCCACGAAGCAGCTTCGCGGCTGCTGCAGGGACAAGGTGAAATTCTTCGCAACATCGAAGAGATTGAGAATGCCATCCCCCAACTGAAAGAGATCGACGTCCGAACGCAGAATACACTGCACGCGAGTGCGCGGCAGAAGCTGGTGTTCGGCCGACCCGAAGAGCTCCTCGCGCAGGCCGCCAAGCTGCGTGTAGAGGCAGCAAAGCAAGACCCGAAGAAACTTCATGAAATCACCACTGAACTCTGGGAGCAGCTTAACCCTTATGTGAAGAATTCGCTGGTCGCATGGATCTACGCCTACTACTTCTCTCCACAGGATCTCGTAGTTGCAATGGATCCGTTCCTTGTTCGCAGGCATCAGTTTTTCGAAAGCGACCTGCAGCACAGGAGATATTGGCCCGGCGCCTCGCAACAAAGCGATCCGCTTGGGCCTGGCACATTTATTCGAGGGGTATTGTTTCAGCTCAGTTTGATGGCCGGAAGAATTGGTCTCACCCAAGTCGAAGCAGGCACATCTTTCAGGGGAAAATCGACGACAGAGGCATTGACACAGACGCAAATCGCCGGCGTCCGTGCCATGCCATGGGCCAGGCTAACGCAGAGTGACGTTCATGCAGTTGGAGTCACGTTGCGCTTTGCCAGGGAAGTAGTGGTGGCGGCTTCCTTAAGGCCGGAACTTGGGAGTGAAGTGGGCCAACTGACCCTCGGGTTGATCGGTCTAGCTCGCCGCACGCAGTTACTGTCTGCCTTGGGCAAATACGATGCTGAAGGCGCCTTGAGGTTGTTAAGTTCGTCTGACCTGTACTTCCTGGGAGAGCAATTCTGGCGGAAGCATGGGGCGGAGACTCTGGGTGAGAATCCGACGACAGTAGCCATGCAGCAAATCAACAGGGATGGTGCGAGGACCAGCGCGGACTATTTCGGAGGACCGCACCTCAGGACGTTTGGCTGCTTGCACAACCATCTCCCACCGTTGAGACCGTACGAAGACTATGAATATTTCAGGTTGTCAGACGTCATGTCGGAGCGTCTCGGCCACTTCCTGCTCGATTTGGCCGAATCCGTGGATCGGCTGGGAATTCCCGTAGAGGCGCTGGCCGTGGTCGGCGAGCCGGCCATCCGGGAACTCGCTGAAAACGCCACAATGAATGATCGAGATGATTGGATGGCGGTGATCGAAAGCGCTGCGCAGGTTCGCATTCCAGAGCTGATTCTCGCCGTGCAGAAATGAGGGGTGACTGCGATGAACGCTTGGTGGCTTTTTATGGGGCTTTACCTGACGCTCGGGGTTTTGCTGCCAGATGCGAGTGGACAGAGATTTGAGGAGATAGGATCGGGTCTGTCAGTCAAAGTGCGCTTGGTTGAAGTTCACGCGGCGGTGTTGGATGGTCGCGGGAGGTATCTGAGTGGTTTGAATGCAAATCAGTTTCGCGTCAGAGAAGATGGCCATGTTCAGTCAGTGCAAATTTTTGAGGCTCAATCCTCGGCTCTCACACTGGCCTTGCTGGTAGACACTTCCGGCAGCATGGCAAGGGTTCTGCCCCATGTCAAAAACGCCGTCGCCCAACTGATTGCTGGCTTAAAGCCGGAAGATGCCCTGGGGCTCTATTCGTTTCGCAATCGCTTCACGGTACTTCAGCCAATCACTCATGACCACGGGGCCGTCCTGAAGGCCCTTCTTGCGACCCGCGCGGCCGGCGGCACGGCTTTGTTCGATTCGCTGACTCAACTCGCCACCGGGCTGTCGCGAACGAACGGCAAGAAAGCCATTTTGCTCTTCACCGATGGGGACGACAACAGCAGCCTGCTTTCCATGGACCAGGCGCTGCAAACCGTGAAACGTCATGGCATCCCGATCTATGCTGTCTCGCAGGGTTCTGCCCTGGCAAACAAAGTCATGCTCAAACGACTCGAACAGCTTTCCGAAGTGACAGCCGGGATGTCTTTTGAGGTGCGAGCCTCCGATGAAATCGCCAAGGCGTTCAGGCGAATCGGCGCTGACCTGCAGCATCTCTACTTGCTGGCGTATTACCCATCGCAACAAGAGAGTCCTCGCTGGCGAAGAATTGAAGTCACCGTTCCAGAACAGAAAGAAACGAAGATTCGGGCGAAAGAGGGATACCTTCCCTAAGTCGAATTCTCATCCGGTAGGGACGCGGTGCTCCGCGTCCGTGTTGGGTTGCTCGTCGCGGTCGCGCAGCAGCACGCCCCTACCATTGAATTTGTTCACGCTTCGGGGGAATATCTTTCAGCGAGCTGCAGCAGCATTTTGGGCAATGTGAAAGGGTTACCCAGTGAAGTCCCCTCCTAGGAGGGGAAAGGGCCATCAGGCCCTGGGGTGGGTCTGAAGCCGGGGCGCCCACCTCGGCTGCCTTCGTAAATTCCCTTAGAAGGACTGTCCAGCGAAACCTCGTTCTACCTTGGCATCGGATGTATTATCTTGGTGCGGTCACTCGTACGGGCCACGTGATCTTGCCCTGCGAGCTTCGTCAGCAAAACCAAAGAGCGAAAGGAACGGACGCATGGATACGATTTTGGTGACGGGTGGTGCCGGCTTCATTGGCTGCAATTTCGTTAGATTGGCCCTGTCTCAACCCAAGTTAAAAGTCGTGGTTCTGGACAAACTCACCTACGCCGGCAACCTTTGCAGTCTGGAATCCGTCGCCTCGAATCCCCACTTCACCTTTGTGGAGGGCGACATCACCGACAAGAGCTGCGTGGATACCGTCTTCCGACAGCACCACCCGCTGTGGGTGGTAAACTTTGCCGCCGAAACCCATGTCGATCGTTCCATCGACGACCCTCGTCCCTTCGTAAACACCAACATTGTGGGCACGTCCGAACTTCTGGAGGCATCACGCCGACATTGGATGGGCTTGGATTCTGCCACTCGTCAGGCATTTCGTTTCCTCCACATCTCAACGGATGAAGTTTACGGAACTTTGGGAGCGACGGGATTGTTTGAGGAGACGACACCCTATGCACCCAACTCGCCCTACGCTGCCTCTAAGGCCAGCTCGGATCACTTGGTGCGGGCTTACTATGAAACGTACGGACTGCCTGTCGTGATTACCAATTGCTCGAACAACTATGGGCCCTTTCAGTTTCCGGAAAAGCTCATCCCTCTGATGTTGCTCAATGCCATGGAGGGCAAGCCGCTCCCGATTTACGGGGATGGGGGTAACGTTCGTGATTGGCTGTATGTCGAGGACCATTGTCGCGGGATTCTTACCGCGCTCGAAAAGGGCAGGCTCGGGGAGAAGTACAACATTGGTGGCGGCAACGAGCGGACCAATCTTCAAATTGTGGATCGGATTTGCAGCTGCTTGGAAGAGAAGGTGCCGGCCGCCAAGAACTATGCCTTGCGGGAAAAGAGTCTCAGTAGTTATCAATCGTTAAAGAAGTTTGTGCCCGACCGGCCGGGACATGACCGGCGCTATGCGATTGATGCCGCGAAGATCCGCCGCGAACTCGGCTGGACGCCTCAGTACGATTTCGATTCAGGGATTGCGCGAACCATCGAATGGTATCTGGAGAATGGCGAATGGTGCCGGAAAGTATTGGAAGGCAAATACAGCCGTGAGCGCTTGGGGCTGAAGAAGTAACGCCGTAAGGAAAGGCCACGCTGGAGCAGCGGGTACAGGCGATCATGCCTTGCAAGCTATCCAACGATGCTCCATAATCCCTGCACCTTGGAAGCAACGCTTAGTCCGAACCAGGATCAACAAGTCGGCTGCAAGATCTCAAGATACCTTCCAAAGGTCGTTCAACCCTTCCCACGCGCCCGTAGCTCAGTTGGATAGAGCGTCGGACTTCGAAGGCGAAAAAGAACATTCCGCGACACTTTTTGATTCAATCACGAAACTCTCAAAACCCAAGTCAGACAATGGTTTTGAGAGTTTTGGTTATTGCATCCCTTCGCCCACTAGCGCACAACTTGCAGAATCGAAGTGACACCAGAACTGACACCGCCATTGATCGCTTCCAGAATTGATAACATTGATATACTGACGCGGATGCCTCATAATTTTGCATCCTGCTGGGAGGATCAATGTCTGAGCCGATCTCAAAGTCAGCACTACCTGAGTACGATAACCCTCCGCTTGCGGAAGTAGCGTTTGGGGTCATCTATAAACAACTTGAAAAACTCAAAATCCCTCACGTAGGTCTTTTCTGGAGCAAGATCAGAACTGCTTATCCGTTGTGTGAGCATGCAGCTCCGATGGATCTAGAAAACATCGACTCAACGACCAATTTGCTGTTGCCAAGAATCTGGTTGGTCGGCCAGAGCTCAAATGACCTACTTCAGATCCAAACCGACAGATTCTTCTATAATTGGCGGAGGCAGCAATCTGAAGTTGAATATCCTCGTTTCAAAACGGTCTTTCAGAGCTTCAAAGACAACCTCAACCAGTTTTCAGGCTTCCTTGGTGAGATGGGCATCGGTTCGATAGACCCACGCCGTTACGAATTGACCTATGTCAATCATCTACTCAAGGGCGAGGGTTGGGAGCCTGGCCAAGCGATAGAAAAAGTTGTACCAGATTTGGGTTGGCGGGCTGAACGTGGTAGGTTTTTGAAGCCTCCGACGGGCCAAGCCCATCAGTTAGTCTTTCCTCTACCTGGGAACCAGGGAACTCTCGTCTTGAAAATCAGCCAAGGCAAGCGTGCAATCGACGAATTGCCAGTCTTGTCAGTCGATCTAACTGCCAAGGGCATCGGGAACGATAAATCTATAGAGTGGTTCGAGCTTGCCCACGAATGGATTGTTCGGAGCTTTGCAGATGTTACAAATGAATCCCTTCAAACTGACATTTGGAGAAAACGTGTCTGAGATTGCAGAAACCGACGTATCAACTCAAGTCCTTCGCGGAATGCTCTCGTACCAAACTGGAGAAACGTTGATTGTTTCCAGTGGAACAGGAGAGATTGCGAAGGCTTTTAACGCAAGAGTGCTGGCGAAAACACGCTGGGTCATCGTGCCGCGAAATCCTGCTTTTGAAGCAGTAGATCTATGCGACTTGGTTGGTCGCGAAAGTCCATTTGAGGAACTTGAAGAAGCCAAGGATGATGCCCAAAGACTAAATGACTTAGTCACATTCGTTCAAAGAAACTACTCTTCAAGGCTTGCGTCTCGTCTGCAAAAGATCTTCGAAGCCGTTAAAGAAGAACAACTCGGGATCAATTTTCTGTCTGTTGACTCGCTAAAGAATTTTGTCCGATTCCTGAAGCAAAATCCTTTGCCTGCGCCAAACTTGGTCTTGACGAGTTCCGGAAATGTGAGAGCAGAGTGGAAAAAGGGGCCAGACAAATTCTTGGGACTCGAATTCCTCAAAGAAAACGATTGCAAGTTTGTTCTGTTTGCACCTGATGAATTCGCTCATAGCAAGATACTTCGGGTTTCGGGATGGAGTTCAATAGATCGAATCTTAAATACCATAGAATTTTACGGAGTGAACGATTGGATGTCTGATGAAGGGCGATCCTATTCCGGCGTCTGATCACGTCGTGCACTACTGTTCATTTACGCAGCTTGACGATGAGGGCAACCCGTCTGGCGTCGCCTTTCGGCTCAAGGTGCGAGATGGAACCTTGGAAGACTATCTTTCTGTTGATTGGTTGGAATACTTTGAAGAAGAACCTCAAACGGCAAAGATCGAGGCCCTACGGAATGTTCTGCGGAACTTCCTGAATCTCGGCGCCCAGGCCAAATTGGCAGTGCTGAAAGTGGAAACGCTAATCAAAACTGTTTCGGAGCAAATTCCCGGTCGAGCCCTCACTGTCCAGCACGAACCCCTTCCACAACGTGAATGTCACAGCGGAATCTACGGACTTGGCGAGGACGATGATGTGGTCGCTGATCTCATAGCTTCGCTCGTCGCGGAAACGCACCCAGCGAGATAGTCTGAGCCGTGGCACGGCCTCGGCGAGGCTCGACACACGTGGTTATTCAAACCTTGCAAAGCCTTCCGAGGATGCTCCATAATCCCTACGTTTTTTATGGCCGCAACCGTGGAGAGCGCCTCAAGAACGGAATCAAGAACACGGATTGGAAACGGTATCTCAAGGAAGCCAAGATTGAAAACTTCCACTGGCATGACTTGAGACACACTCTTGCTTCACGGCTCGTCATGAAGGGAATCAACTTGTACATCGTTAGCAGATTGCTTGGGCACCATAGTCTGGACATGACCGAGAGATACGCTCACCTTGCGCCCGACTTCCTGCAAAATGCCGTCGATGTGCTGGCCGTTCCAGTGGTATAAGTGACACCAGAACTGACAACAGCGGCTAACGCTGAAAACTCCTTCGCCGTAAGTAGTTCATTTCAAACCACGCGCCCGTAGCTCAGTTGGATAGAGCGTCGGACTTCGAATCCGCAGGTCGCCCGTTCGAGTCGGGCCGGGCGCACCACATTCCAAAAGACTTACCCAGATCAGACACACTGGCCAATTGCTCTACTGGCAGTTCTAATGGCAGTTGGGATTGCTACTGAGTGCTCTTGTTTAGAAGAGCTACGACACCCTGTAGGTGCTTTGGAGAAAGGTGGGCGTATCGCTGGGTGGTCTCGATATTGGTGTGGCCCAGCAGTCGCATGACTTCGTAGAGGTCTGCTCCCTTCATCATCAGGCGGCTTGCGAACGTATGACGAAGGTCATGCCAGTGAAAGTCCTGGATCCCAGCTTTCTGTAGCGAGGGCTCCCAACTTTTTGGGAGATCCGTGCGGGCCTTGCCGGGTTTTTCTCCCGGGAACACATAAGGGTTTTTGATGCGGCGTGGAATCTTTTTTAGCAGGTCATAGAGAATGTCGTTGATGGGAATATGCCTTGTCCGAATCCTGCGACCTTTAGTCGTCGTCACGGCGATGAATCGTCGCTGAATGTCAATATCGACCCAGCGGGTCCTGAGCTGTTCTGACTTGCGCATGCCAGTATGCAGGGCGAACAGTACCATGGCGTGGTCCTGCTGCGGCGCGGCCGCGAAGAACCGGCGCTCTTCATCCTCTGTCCAGTAACGCACGCGCTCGTTGTCTTCGTCGTTGAGTTGGAACTTTGTGAATGGGTTCTTCTCAATCTTCTCGTTTTTCAAGCCCCAGCCGAATGCGGCTTTGATCGCTGCGAAGTAGCGGTTGATGGTGGCTTCACCAAGAGGTTTGTCCACCTGTCTCTTATGGTTCGACTGATGCCGCGACCGTGCTAGCTTCAGCCTAGCTTGTTCGAGATCGCCAGGCGTGATTGCTCGAGCCGAAGTGTCCCCGTACTGCTGTCGCCACCAAGCGAGCCTCTGCTTCGGATTGCGCAAGTCGCGCCGCCCGCGAGCCTCGAGGGCGAGCAGAAAGTCGTCAATGAGTTCTGAAACTGTGACGTTGCGGTGCTTACCCTTGACGTGATCAGGATCGAACCTGCCGTGCCTGACTTCGGTCTTGCGCTGTTCGCGGATGGCGATCGCGGCCGAGCGCAAACCAACCTTCTCGCGATGTCTTTTGCCGTTCTGATCAAAGTACTGTATCCAATGGATACCACTGCCAGGAGGATCCTCATAGACGCCCCGCAACTTCTTCCCCGAATCGGGGCGCTTGCGGGCGCGTTTGGGCTTGGAAGATCCGACATTTTGCGGTGCCGCAAGCGCTTCCGCAAGCTGCCTTTTCAACTCGGAGATCTGCCTGTCTTGCACTTCTGAGATTTGCTGGAGTAGGGCAACTGGGTCTTGCGGCAAACGAGGCTTAACCATGATTGTTTCAACAGCTCGTTTCGAGTTTGGGAACCTCAGCCGGCGGGCCGCTGTAATCCTACCCTAGTGCCTTCGAGCCCCACAAACTTTTCGTTACTATTCTCGATGGCTTGTCGTTGTTTTGCGTCCACCTTCATCGGCACTCCGCGCTCAACCAAACGAACCAGCTCTCGGGATGGGATGATGACCCGCTTACCGATCTTATGCACTCGGAGCACTCCTTGAGTGATCAGGTATTGAATAGTCCGCAGAGAGAGCGACGTAGCCGCCGCCGCCTCTTTCTTAGAGTAGGCCAGTTTCCCCGGCTGAAAATTGCGGATGTTGGGTTCTGGATCTGCATTCATATTTCCTTCCTTTGCGGATCTCGGCTTCCGCTTCTTCTGCTTTACTAAGGCTTAGTGCCTCTGCCTGCTACGTTCCTGCACGCCTTATCTCAAGCGACTCTACGACGGCTTTTTGAACCACGCAAATTGGTGAATCTTTGACGATGAACACCCGAGAATCCTCGGCGGAACGCGTCTTCTGGAGGTTTGCTGTCCCGAGATAACAACCACTGTTCATTGCTTTGCCCTGGGAGAAGGGATTGCTCCCCCGACTTCCACTGGGCTTGCCCCCTGGTGTGAGACAAACAAATTAAGAGACACCCTCCTTTGGAATCTCTTGAAAGAAGGAGTCAAGAATCTTTTGGAAAGCCTGGGCGGTTTTGCGCTT